>NZ_NHSH01000057.1:207670-261782 GCF_016653315.1 Halochromatium roseum
GCAGCGACCGGCGCCGCCGAACCCTGCAGGCGCAGTCTCAGCTGATTCAGCACCTCACCCCAAGGAAAGGCCGCTCCCGGATCTTGCTTGCGCTTGATCTTGCGTCCCTGACAGCTGAACGACGCCTGATCCACCTCTTCATGGCCCCGCAACGCCAGCAGTCCGAGCCGATGTCGGGTCAGGATCTCCGCCAACAGATCGACCAAGGCGCGAATCTGCGGTTCAGGAAAGCGGTCCTTGCCATCGCCATCGTTGACCAATTCGATGCCGATCGAATCGGCGTTCTGGCCCCTCGCGTGAAAGGCCACTGCCGACTCAGGCACCATGCGCACCCGCTGTCCATCTCGGCCGATGATGTAATGGATGCTGATCTTGCCCTGATTGGCCCGGAAGTGCTTGACGATGCCCGAGAGCGAGCCGCCCTTGAAGCTCCTCGCCGGATCGCAGTCAGGCCCGCCAGTCGCGTGGATGATCACCCGCTTGATCGGCTCTTGGCGGGGCTCGCCAGGGACCGGGACCGTTTCCATGGCCTGCGACGATGGCGTCAGAACAAGGGTCAGGACAAAGATCAAAGCAGCGCGACACAGCGCGCCGACACGCGATGATTTTGGTTTGACCACCTCGATCACCTCCGCTATTCTTGCCAGTCTTCGCAGATGTCGGGCGCGTAGCTCAGTGGGAGAGCACTGCCTTCACACGGCAGGGGTCGCTGGTTCGAACCCAGCCGCGCCCACCATTCAATTCAATCGCTTGCATCGCCTTTACAGCCCCCTTTTCTGATCCTGAGCAATCGTCGCGCTTCCTGCATCTGTCGTCTTAACGCGAATCTCAGGCGATCTCATATACCGGGTGCTGCTCGCTGATCCTACACAACGCGACCCGACTACCGTAGCGATCGTCTGCTTCCTAGCCCGACGATGTACTGTTGGTGATCGAGATCTGCGCCAGCTCGCTGCGCTACGGCCAGGAGGTCAAGTGCCCCTGTACGCAGCCCACCGCGTCCCCGAGGTCTGGCTGGTCGACCTCCAGCCACGCTCAGGCTTCCAGGGCCTGCTTAATGACCCAACTTATCGACTCAGCTTTCAACGCAGAGGAGAACACATCGTGGATACTGGCTCTTTCAAAGCCCTCGAGTTACTGGTCATCGTCGGCGTCGTCGGCTACTTCTACATCAACCAGCGCAACAACTTGCAGCGTCTCAAGGAGGAGCGCGAGGCAAAGCAGACCAAAGACGCGAACGAGGCCAACGCGACAAAGGCGACAAAGGCGACAGAGGCGACAGAGGCGAACGTGACCAACGCCGACAAGACACCGCCAGCCAACGACTGATGACGATGTCTGCCACCGCAGAGACCCTCTACCAACGTCACCGCCTCAGCGTCGATGACTATGAGCGCATGGGCCAGGCCGACATCCTCGGCGAAGACGACCGCGTCGAGCTGATCGACGGGGAGATTATTGATATGCCGCCAATCGGCAGCCCACATGGCGGTGCCGTCAAGCGCATCGCCAATCGTCTCGCGCGCGCATTCAGCGAGACCGATGCCATTCTGGCCGTGCAAGATCCTTTCCGACTCAGCGACTTCTCCGAGCCCGAGCCCGATATCGCCCTGCTCCGTCCGCGCGATGACTTCTATGCCAAGAGCCATCCAAGGCCCGCAGATGTGCTGTTGCTGATCGAGGTCGCCGAAACCTCGCTGCGCTACGATCGCGACAAGAAACTGCCGCTCTACGCACGCGCCAGCATCCCAGAATGCTGGCTGGTCGACCTCGCCGGCCAAGCCCTTTGGCGCTATCGCGACCCCGGCCCACAGGGCTACGCTCAGGCCAGCCAGGCCGCGGATCTTTCCGCGCTGTGCCCTCTCTGCCTGCCACAAGCTGTGATCGATCTAACCGGCCTGTTCTAGCGAGAGTCTAGCGAGAGGCCGCTGCCATGGCTCAGATTTAGCGCCCCCGTGTCCAACGCCCACGACTGCATCCGCCTGCGCGGCGTCCGTCAGAACAACCTCAAAGACCTTGATCTCGACCTGCCGCTCGGCGAGCTGATCGTCGTTACCGGCGTCTCGGGCTCCGGCAAATCCTCGCTCGCCTTCGACACCGTTTACGCCGAAGGCCAGCGCCGCTATGTCGAGACCTTCTCGCCCTATGCCCGCCAGTTCCTCGACCGAATGGACCGGCCCCAGGCCGACCGCATCGAGGGTATCCCGCCGGCGATCGCGATCGACCAGACCAACCCGGTGCGGACCTCGCGCTCCACGGTCGGCACCATGACCGAGCTGACCGATCACCTGAAGCTCTTGTTTGCCCGTGCCGCGCAGCTGTTTTGCCATGGCTGCGGCCGCGAGGTCCGGCGCGACAGCGCTGAAGCGATCTGGGCGACGCTCCAGCGCCGCGTCCATGCGACAGAACCGACCGACCACAAGCCTCATCGCCAGCCTGTTCAGGATCACTCGCGAGCACCGGCAGCGGGCAGCGCACCCATTGCGACGCTCGAGACAAGCGAGCGCAACAAAGCGTCACCCCCTGTGCTCGTCTGTTTCGAACTCGCGATACCAGACGGCCTCAGCCCCGAACAGCTCAAGGAGCTGCTCGCGCAGCAGGGCTACATCCGCTTCCTGCATGAGGACGACAAACGACTCGAGGTCATCCAAGACCGGCTGCGGCTTGATGAAGATAACCGCAGCCGCACCCTAGAAGCACTCGAGGCGGCGCTCGCGCATGGCGGCGGCCGGGTGCGGGTCTATCCACTCGATGCCGAGCGCAAGCCAGGCCAGCCCTGGCACTTCTCGCGCGACCTGCACTGCCCCGACTGCGACATCGACTACCGCGACCCGATCCCGAGCCTGTTCTCATTCAACTCGCCGGTCGGCGCCTGCGAGACCTGTCGCGGCTTTGGTCGCGTGATCGGCATCGACTGGGACCTGGTGGTCCCGGACGCGCGCAAGTCGCTGCTCGATGGTGCCATCAAGCCGATCCAGTCCGATGGCTATTCGGAAATCCAGGAGGACCTGATCGCCTTCGCCCATCGGCGCGGCATCCCGACCGACATCCCCTGGTCCGAGCTGACCGAGGCGGATCGACAGTGGGTCCTAGAGGGCGAAGGCGACTGGGACGACGACCCGCACAAGCGCGTCTGGTATGGCATCCGCGGCTTCTTCGCCTGGCTCGAAGGGCGCAGCTACAAGATGCATGTGCGGGTGCTGCTCTCGCGCTATCGCAGCTACGATCCCTGCCCCGACTGCGGCGGCGCGCGACTCAAGGACAGCGCCCTCGACTTCCGCATCGGCGATCATGCGCTGGCCGATGCGGCGATGGATCGACGTCAACGCTTCCGCCATGCGCGCAGCCGCTTGCCAGAGCAGGCCTGGCTCGGCCTCCCCGGCCTGAACATCCAGGATCTGATGGTGTTGCCGATTGTGGACTTAGCGCACTTTTTCGATGCGCTCGACCTACCTGGCAGCCTGGATCAGGCGATGGAGCTGCTGCTCGCGAACATCCGCTCACGGCTGCACTATCTGACCGAGGTTGGGCTCGGCTATCTGACCCTAGAGCGCCAAACGCGCACGCTCTCGGGTGGCGAGGTGCAGCGCATCAACCTGACCACCGCGCTCGGCACGGCCTTGGTCAATACCCTCTTCGTGCTCGACGAGCCTAGCATTGGCCTGCATCCGCGCGACCTGGATCGAGTCGTGCGCATCCTCGAGCGGCTGCGCGATACTGGCAACACGCTCTTGGTCGTCGAGCATGATCCGCAGCTGATGCGAGCCGCCGACCGCATCCTCGACATTGGCCCAGGCCCCGGTGAGCGAGGAGGTCAACTGGTGTTTCAGGGGGCGCCGGCAGCCTTGATGCAGGAGCCCGCATCGCTGACCGGCGACTTCCTCGCCGGCCGGCGTCAGGTTGCCGAGTCACGCGATCCGCAGCCACCAAGGCCAGATGAGCCCAAGTTGCAGATTCGAGGCGCGCGCGAGCACAACCTCAAGGAGGTCGACTTAGCGCTGCCGCTGCAACGGTTGGTCGTGGTCACCGGCGTCTCCGGCTCCGGCAAGTCGACGCTGGTGCAGCAGGTGCTGTTCCATCATCTGGCCAAGCAGAAGGGCCATCCGGAGGGGCCGCTCGGCGACTGCAGCGCGGTCGAGGGCGAAGCCTTGATCAAAGACGTGGTCATGGTCGATCAATCCCCGATCGGCCGCAGCTCGCGCTCAAACCCCGCCAGCTACGTCGGCGCGCTCGACGCACTCCGCAAGCTGTTCGCGGCTGTGCCACTGGCGCGCGAGCGTGGCTTCAAGGCCGGCCACTTCAGCTTCAATGCTGGTCCCGGCCGCTGCCCGACCTGCTCTGGCTCCGGTTTCGAGCAGGTCGAGATGCAATTTCTCTCCGACGTCTACCTGCGCTGCCCAGACTGCAATGGGCGCCGCTACCGACCTGAGATCCTGGAGGTGCGTTTACCGCTGCTCGCCTCGCAGCCGGCCGAGGCAGAAACGCGCAAGCCGGCCATCATGAGCCAGACCGGTTCTGCAACAGCTGACGCCGGTGCCAGCGGCGACGGCCACCCGATCGGACGCGCAAGCCAGGCCGAAAGCGCCATTGATGCTGCGAGTGATGCTGCGAGTGATGCCACCACTGCTACCGCCAATGATGACTCTAGCAACGCCTCCAGTCAGGCTTCCAGTGATGCCTGCAATGATGCCGCCAGTGCCAGCGAGGCAGCAGGAGGGGCGAGCCTGATCGATGCCACGCCGCCGATCGGGCTAGCGAAAGGCCCCAACATCGCCGATGTGTTGGAGATGACGGTCGCAGAGGCGCTCATGGCCTTCCCCGATCAGCGCGAGCTGCAGCGATCCTTGCAGCCGCTTGTCGATGTCGGCCTGGACTATCTGCGCCTTGGCCAGCCGGTGCCGACCCTCTCAGGTGGCGAGGCGCAGCGCCTGAAACTGGCCGGTCATCTGGCGAAGACCGCGGGCCGCAAACCAAAGCGAAACACTAAGGATAAGGATAATGACCAGGGCAAGGATAAGGATAAGAGCGAGCAGGACAACAATGCTTCAAGCAGGCTTCAGCCCGGCCTGCTATTCCTGTTCGACGAGCCGACCACCGGTCTGCATTTCGCCGACATCGCCACCCTGCTTGGTGCCTTTCGGCGCCTCATCGACGCTGGCCACTCGCTGATCGTGATCGAGCACAACGTCGATCTGATACGCGCTGCCGACTGGATCATTGATCTCGGCCCGGAGGGCGGCGATGGCGGCGGCGAGATCGTTGCCTGCGGCACACCAAACATGATTGCTGCCGATCTCAGCAGCCATACCGGACGCGCGCTGCGCGAAGCGACTGCGCCGCATCACGCGCCCGAGCTGGCGCCAGCCGTCGCCGAGATACCAGTCGGCTATTCGACCCCGCTCGCGGATAGTCAGCAGGCCCCGGCTGAGTCATCAAGTCAGCAGACGCGGGCTGAGGCATCGAGTCAACAGATCCGGATCGAGGCATCGAGTCAGCAGGCTCAGCCCGAGGCATCGATCCTGATCCGCCACGCCCGCGAGCACAACCTCAAGGATCTGACCCTCTCGATCCCCCGCGGCCAGTTCATCGTCATCACCGGGGTCTCGGGCAGCGGCAAGAGCACGCTGGCCTTCGACATCCTGTTCGCCGAGGGCCAACGCCGCTACCTGGAGTCGTTGAACGCCTATGCCCGACAGTTCGTGCAACCGGCGGCGCGCGCCGATGTGGATGCCCTCTTTGGCATCCCGCCCACGGTCGCGATCGAGCAGCGTAGCAGCCGCGGCGGACCCAAGAGCACGGTCGGCACCACCACCGAGATCCACCATTTCCTGCGCCTGCTCTATGTCAAGCTCGGCATCCAGCATTGTCCCGAATGCCAGGTCCCGATCCGGCCCCAAGGCCGTGCCGAGATCCTGAGCCGCATCAGCGAGGATTTCCGCGGACGGCGTTTACGCTTGCTAGCGCCGTTGGTGATTGCGCGCAAGGGCACTTACGCCGAGCTCGCCGACTGGGCCAAACGGCGCGGTGCTGAGCATCTCTTCGTCGATGGCGAGCTGCAGCCGGTCGACCCCTGGCCCAAGCTCGACCGGTTTCGCGATCACTGGATCGATCTGCCCTTTGCGCCGATCGAGATCGATGGCTCGCACCAAGACCTGCTCTCCGAGCAGTTCGATCAGGCCCTTAGCATCGGCAAGGGGCTGGTGCGCGCCTTGCCTGCTGAGCACCTTGAACCCAGTCCCAGCGGAACTCCTGGTCCCACCGGCGCCAACGGACAGGAGATCAACACGAACGACCAAGCGGCGCCGCGCACCTATTCGACGCAACGTACCTGCCCTAGCTGTGGCACCGGCTTTGATGAACCTGATCCGCGTCTGTTCTCCTACAACTCCAAGCATGGCTGGTGCCCGACTTGCTTCGGCACCGGGCTCAAGCTAAGCGGCTTCGATGCCGAGCAGAGCGGCGAGGAAGGGCAATGGCTTGCCAGCGACGGCAGCAGCCAAACACCCTGCCCCAGCTGCCAGGGTCAGCGACTCCGCCCGGAAGCGCTCGCGGTGACCTTTCGCGAACGCTCGATCGCCGAGCTATCGGCACTCAGCGTGACCGACGCCGGCCAGCTCTTCGCCACGCTGACGCTGAGCGAGCGCGAGGCCGCCATCGGCCGCGACCTGCTCGCCGAGCTGCGCGCCCGCCTCAGCTTTCTCGACCGCCTCGGTCTTGGCTATCTGAGTCTGGACCGGGCCGCGCCCACCCTCTCTGGCGGCGAGGCCCAGCGCATCCGGCTCGCGGCGCAGCTCGGCTCCAACCTGCGTGGTGTCTGCTACGTGCTCGACGAGCCGAGCATCGGCCTGCATGCACGCGACAATGAGCGACTGCTCGAGACCTTGAGCGAGCTGAAAGACAAGGGCAACAGCCTGATCGTAGTCGAGCACGATGCCGCCACCATGCGCCGTGCCGACGAGATCATCGACCTTGGCCCCGGGGCCGGCATCCATGGTGGCGAGATCGTTGCCCGCGGCAATGCCCAGGCGCTCGCCGCCAACCCAGCCTCGCTGACCGGTCGTTATCTCGCGCGCGGCCGCATCGAGTCTTTGCTTGAGCAGGCGCCACTGCGATCCGCACAGCAGTCCGAGCAGCAAGACGGCAAGGACCAGTCCAGTCTCGGCCGCGATCAACGGCCCCAGCATTCGAGCCCATCGCAGACCAGATCGCAAACGAAACACCGGATGCCGGCTGTGGTGAAGCACTGGCTTCACATCGAAGCGGCCTCGCTGCACAACCTGCAACAGCTCAATGTCCAGATCCCGCTCACCCGCTTGGTTTGCGTCACCGGCGTCTCTGGCTCCGGCAAGTCGAGCCTCGTGCGCGATGTACTCGGCGCCTCGCTCAAGGCCTTGCTCAGCCAACCATCCGGCGGCACTAGCAGTAAGGGCAGCAAGGGCACCAACAGCAGCAGCAGCGGCAGCCGCGCCCCCAAGGCAGCGATCAGCCATCTCAACGGCTGCAGCGGCTTAGGCGGCTGGCAGGCCCTAAGCCGCGTGCTCGAGGTCGATCAAACGCCGATCGGCAAGACCCCGCGCTCCTGCCCAGCGACCTACATCGGCATCTGGGATCGCATCCGCCGTCTGTTCGCGGCCACACCCGAGGCGCGCATGCTCGGTTGGGGACCAGGCCGCTTCTCCTTCAATACCGGCGACGGTCGCTGCCCGGCCTGCGAGGGCCAAGGCGTGCAACGCATCGAGATGAGCTTTCTGCCGGATGTCAAACTCCCCTGTGAGGTCTGCGACGGCACCCGCTTCAATGCCGAGACCCGACGTATCCTATACCTGGCGAAGGACATCGGCGAGATCCTGGCCATGAGCGTCGATGAGGCTGTCGCGCTCTTTCACGCGCATCCAGGCATCCGGCATCCGCTCGAACTGCTGCAGGCGGTTGGGCTCGGCTATCTGGCGCTCGGCCAAGCCAGCCCGACCCTATCCGGCGGCGAGGCGCAGCGCCTGAAACTGGTCACCGAGCTGGCCAAGGCGCGCCCGACGGCCGATGGCAGCAGCAGTCGTCCAACCCTCTATCTGCTCGACGAGCCGACGGTTGGCCTGCACATGGCCGATACCGAGCGCCTGATCGGCGTGCTGCGACGCCTGGCGGAAGCCGGCCATTCGGTCTTGGTGATCGAGCACGATCTGGACCTGATCGCCGCCGCTGACTGGGTGATCGACCTCGGCCCTGAGGCTGGGGCCGAGGGCGGACGCATCGTTGCCGAAGGTCATCCCGCCGAGCTGATCGCCCGCGGGGTCGGCTACACCGCCGAGGCGTTGCGCCAGCATGCGATGGCCGAGACTCAGTCGCGATAGAGTCAGTCGCGATAACGACCGGCCATGAACGAACGCCCCGCGGTTCAGAGATCAATACTCAGATTCTGCTCGCTGACCTTGCGCTTCAACGCCTGGCGCCTTGACTGCAGCCAGGGCGTCGGCTCGACGATCCCCTGCCAGCCCCAACGCAGCCAGTCCAGCAAGCGCCAGGCGAGCCAGAGTGCCCAGGCCAGCATCAGCAGCCGGTAGATCCAGATCGGCGCCGAAACCACAGTGACCGGTGCCGTCTTCTCGCCGTTGCGATCGAGGTACCAATTCAGCGCGGTTGCGCTCGAGCCATTGCCGGCGACCTGCATCGACGGACTCCCCAGCAGCCCCTGTTGCACGGCGACTAAGAGCGCACCGAGTGCGACCATGGTCAGCCCCACCAGCGCGACCTGAGTGAGATTGAACCGCCAAGGCGCGATCGCTGTTCCGAGCCGCCGACGCGCGCCGAGCGCAAACAGCCAGAGCACGACGAGCGCGCCGACCCAGACCGAGACCTGACTGAGGCCAACGCCAAGCAAGAGCCAATCAGTGAAGCCCAGCGGTGTCAGACGCGCGCGAACGAGCAACAACGCGATGATGCCAATCACCACCAATAGGCCCCAGAACTGCACGGCCGGACCGATGCCAGGTCCCGAGGTCCATAACAGCCAGCGATCGGCGCCGAGCCGTACCTGGGTTTCGGCATTGACACCAGCCACGCCGAGACCCACCAGGCTCGGGCGATAGACCAGGCCGAGCCCTTCAGACGCCACCCAATCGAGCGCGATCTCCTGCGTGCCTGGCGTCAATGCCAGGTCGACCGCGTTGCCCTGGGTGATCAATGGCCATTGCTGCCCATCAACGCTCAGTCGAGTCGGCTCGGCCCCCTGCGGGAGCCGCAACAGATGCCGACCGCCCTGACTGCTGCGCAGACTCAGCTCGAGCCGGGCCTCGCTCGAGTGCAAGCCTGGCCGCACCTGATAGCGGCTGCGATCCAAGGTCAGGGTTGGCCCAGCGACCGCCAGCGGCCGTGACAGACTCAGGCGCAGCACCTCGCCCGGCCAGGGCCGATAGGTCGGCAGCCAGGAAGCGTTACCCGCGGGTGGCTGCACGGCCGGCACGCCCTCCGCGCTCAGGTGCCAGATCGGGCTGACCTGGAGACGCCATGCTTCGGTCAGCCGTGGGTCCGTCGACGCGTTGAGCACCAGATGATCAACTGGACGCAATGCCGAACTCCAGCGCATGCGTGCACGTCCTGGTGGCAGCGAGACCAGAACCCCGGCCTCGTTGACCTGGGCCCCAGCCGTCGTCACCGACTCACCTGGAATCAAGCCCACTCGCACGCTAACCGGCTGGTCGAGCGACGAAAGCCGCTCGACCTCGGTCGTCAGACCCCAGTCTAGCCCGAAGCGCAGCGTCCGCGTGATCTTGAGCAGCGGCGGTAACCTGGTCTCTGCGTTCGACGCATCCGGTAAACCGGATACATCCGACGATAGGCCCGCATCGAGGCCGTTGCTCGGCATGGTCGGCACGCGATCATTGCGCAGCGCAATCGGCACACCGCCTTCACGGCTAAGACGGCTAAGCCGAAGCTGGTCGCCGGGAACACCATCCGCACCAACGCCCTCCAGCCGCCAGCCTGCATCAAGACTCAACTCGACCAGGCGCGGACGCAACGGCAGCGGGATCTCGATCTGATCAGCGCTGCCCAGCGGCCCGGACAACAGCAGCAGATGGCGACCTTGCGGCATCGGTGCCGCAAGCTCGCCATTGGGCCGTCTCAGCAGGCGACCCAAGGCCGCACCGTCCAACTGCACCAAGGCCGGCGACCAGCCACTGCGGGCGCCGGGAACCGGCAAGGCCACCGCCGCAGCAGCGTCTACGGCCAGCAGCAGGCGCAGCTCAGTCGCCGATGCATCCAGCACCAACTGCGCGATCTCGGCGCAGTTTGGTACGCAATCCGGTGGCTCCAACAGCCGCTCTCGCAGCTGGTCGAGCAGCGCTGCCGAAGGGAATGCGGCATTCGCCAGCGCAGGCACCAGATAGCGATCGGGCTCAGACTCGTGCTCCGCAGCAGACCAAGACGCTGCGAGAGCGGGACTCGGCGCTAGCCAGATGCCGGCGCTGGCGATCAGGCCAACCCCGATCAGGGGCAGGACCCTGCCCTGATCTGCCTTCAGCCGCATCGGTAGCCGATCAGCGAGCCGCAGCCCCAGCAGCGGTACAAGCAGCAGCGTGACGATCGCCAGCACCAGCGTCGCCGAGGCTGGCAACAACCAGAGTCGCAACCGATGCTCGGGCGGCATCGGCCCGCTCCAGCTCAGCTCAAACCGGCTCCAGGTCCAGTTCGGCACCCCAACACCGGTCTGCAGCTGCGCCTGAGGATCGAGGCTTGGCAGCGGCTTCGGGATCACATCCGGGGCAGCCTCAGACAGCGCCCCGGAACGCTTGCTCAGCATCGCCCCGGCTGCCGCTGCCGCCGGTGCGCTCTGCGGTAAGTGGCTCGCGTCGAGATCCGCGACGCGTCCAACGGCGCCATCAGCAAAAATCCCCAGGCCAACCAGACCACCGCCATGGGATTCCAGCTGCGGGAAGAGTCCATCGCGCATCTCACTGACCAGAAAGGGGATTGCAATCAGTGCCAGGGTCAGCAGCGCGAGCCGATAATAGAGCCGCACCAGTCCACCCAGCCAACTCGGGCCGCGCTGGGCGGCCAGCGTTTGCGCATCGACAGCACCCGCGCTCGCGCCCGGCGACGGGCCCGGCGCCATGCTGGGCGTCATATTGGGCGTCATGCTAGGCGCAGAGCCAGGCGTCACGCTAGGCCTCTGATCGGGCGTCGAGTCGGAGCCGGAACGCCCCGGCAGCAGGCTGACCAGCGCCGCCGCGGCGATCAGGTTCAGCCAGGCCCACCGCGGTGCGCCTGGCTCCTGCCAGGTCAGCACCAGTGTCAGCAACGCCAGCAGCCCCCAAGGCCAGCCCCAGACGCGTGCAACGGCCAATGCCGCGATCAGCACCAGAAAGATATCCAGCAGCGTCCAGCGCGCGAGCCAGCTATCGGGCAGATTATCGACGCCGTCGACGGCGAGCAGATCCCAGCCGGGCGGCAGATCGAGCCAGGTCCTGGCACTGCTCAACGGCAGGCTCCAACCCGAGCCGGGGACATCCAACTGCCAACCGACCGGACCGCTGTCGATACGTGCGTCCGCCGTCAGCTCGAGCCGACCAGCGCGCAGCTCAACGCCTTCGCGCTGATCCTGCCCAGCTAAACCCTGCCCATCTATACGGGTGATCAGCCGTGGCTCGCCGTCGACGCGCACCTGCCCGAGCACCAGCGGCGGTTCGGCATCGATCCGCCAGCGCTCCTGCACCACACCACTGAGCCGATCGCGCAGACTCAGCCCAGCGCCATCGAAGTCCAGCCGCAGGGAACGCTCGAGACGAACCTGATCCACCCCTGAGGCGCCACGGCTCAGCTGTTCGAGCCTGAGGGTCTGTCCGGCCTGGAGCAGATAGGCTGGCAGCTGTTGCCAGGCTGGCGGCAGGCGAGTCTGGCGCGGGTCGATCGGGTGCGCACCGCTGAGTTCGACTTGGCGCAGAGATGGCTGGGCCGCGAAGACCCAAACCTCCTGCGCCGGCCACTCAGAGGTCCCGGTTGCCGGCGGCTGCGGCAGGTGAAGTGCAGCCACTGGACCAGGATGATGGCTTTCCAGCGTCAGCTCCCAGCGGCCAGGTCGCAGCTGCAGCTGCAACAGGGACCTGGCTTGATCGGACTGCTGATCCGGCTCGGCATCAGACCTCGCATCAACCAAGCGCGCCGGCAACGGACTCTCGAGGCGCAGTGGGATGCCGCCTGGCAGGACGACCGGCCCCAGCAGCAGCTCGCGCGGCTGACCCGAAACCTCGAGCAACAGACGCGTCTGCACCCTCAGCGGCACCGAGTCCTCGATGCGGCGCATCACCTCGATCGACAGGCTATCCGGCTCCTGCCGCTGCAACGGCTGGCGCTCGGCGCCCAGCCAAATCCCACCCTTGGTATCCAGGCGCGGCTGATCGATCGCGCTCCCATTCAGGCTCAGGCTGAGGAGCCCGATCTCGGCCGGCACCCGCAGCACATCCGGCCGTCTCGGCCAAGCAAAGCGCCCGCGAACCGCGCTTTCACCTGCGTCGAGTTGAATCATCGGCCGCCCATCGCGCTCGACCACCGCGATCGGCAAGCCATTTGCACTCACCTGCTGCGGCCATTGTCCGCGCCCACCGGGCAGCGGCAGCCAGCTCTGCGCGGCCAGCGTCCAGGCCTGCTCAAAACGACCACCGTTGTCGTCGAGCTCGAGCTGCAGCAGACCCGGCCAGGCGCAGACGCGATCAGCCGTGCCATCCGCGCCGATCGGACAAGCGCGTTGATCCTCGCCCTCCAGCACCCAATCGACCCAAGGTGCGAGTGGAGCCGGTATCGTTGGCCCCTCGTCGGCAGAGGCCGTACCCAGCGCGGCGAACAGGCCGAGCTGAAGCAGGAACAGGAACAGGAACAGGGAGCGGAAAAGGGGCTGCTTTTGCCGCGACATCCCGTGCGACACCCGCTGTGGCGCCAATAATGGCAACGAATCGACGAGCCGGATCGGTAGGCCATCGCATAGGCCATCGCCCGGGCTTCGTTGCTGAGCAGCCAGCAAACTCTCAGAAAACAGCATAGCCTGGTGACCCCCGAGAGCTGTCAAGGAACGTCCGAACGCCGCCTGGTATCGGTCTAACGAACATAGCGCGTCGCCACCCGAGACGATGGAGCGCTTGTTTAACCCTACCTGCGCAGGTGGTAAGCGATCAGAGCAAGCGCCTCATCGCCGCCAATAATCGCCGATTCTCGGCCTCAAGGCGCACTGCGATACGCAGATAGCGCGCATCGAGTCCCGCGTAATCGTCACAGACGCGCACGGCGATACCCTCCGAGCGCAGCAACCGCGCAGCGAGCTCGGCCGCCATCGGCGCCTGCTCCGGCAGTCGTAACAACAGATAATTGGCTGCGCTATCAATGACCTCCAGACCAAGCCGGCGCAACGCCTCAGTCAGCCGGCGACGCTCAGTGCCGATCAACGTGCGCGTGCGCTGTGAGAACTCAGGCAACGCCGGGTCGTTGAGGATCGCCGTGCCGGCCGCGGCGGCCAGGCTGTTGACCGACCACTCCGGGAGTAACCGCATGAACGCGGCAGCGCGCGTCGGCGCCAACACCGCATAGCCGAGCCGCAAACCGGCAAGCGCATAGAATTTGGTCATCGAGCGGATGACGATGAGATTCGGAAGCGCCCAGCGGGCAGCTGATTCGGTCCCGCTGACGAAGTCGATAAAGGCCTCATCGATGGCCCAATCGACCCGCGGATGGGCGATTACAGCCCGTCGCAACGCCTCGGGATCGACCAGGCGACCAGTCGGGTTGTTGGGCTGACCGATCCAGACCAGATCGCCCGCGCGAAACTGCGTCGAGAGACGTTCGAGATCGAGCGCGAACCCATCCTCGGGCGGGAGCGGAATCGACACCAGCGGTCGCTGCCAGACCTCAGCGGCGCGCCCGTAATCGAGGTAGGCCGGCGCGGTGACCAGTACCCGCCTGGCATCGAGCAGCCGCGGCAGCCACCAGATCAGCTGCTCGGCGCCATTCCCGACCAGGATCTGATCAGATGCCACGTCCAGATGCTGGCCGATCGCGGCCCGTAACGCCGTGCAGGCCGGATCGGGATAATGACCGAGGGCATCAATGCCAGCGATCAAGGCCGCGCGCGCAGCCGCGGGCATGCCGAGCGGGTTGATATTGGCGCTGAAATCAAGCAGCGAAGCGGCTGCGCGGCCGCTGCGGCGCGCCAGCACCTCAAGGTTACCGCCGTGTCGAAGGCTATCCTGGCCATCCTGCTGAGTCTGCTCAGCCCGAAACAAGCGGCTCATCATCCAAGTTGGTGGCGATGCGCTGCGTTCATGATCCGCACCGGATCAGCAGCCATGAGCGATCAGACTGGGTAGGCCACCCTCGGCGGGCAGCCGTACACGCGAGCGGCAGGCGGTTGGCACCTCGAGCAGGATCAGCCGCTCGGCGGGGATGCCGAGCAGTTCGCCCAGGATCACTCGGATGACGCCGCCATGGGTGATCAGCAGCAGGTGATCTCCGCCCCCGGCCAGCAGTTGGCACCAGCCATCGATCACACGCTGGCGAAAGACCGCAAAGGGCTCCGAACTCGGCGGATCGTAGCCGCTCGGGTCCGCCCAGAAGCGGGCCAGGTCATCAAGCGGGATCTGATCTGCACGCAGCCCTTCCCAGGCACCGAAATCGCGCTCGCGCAAGGCCTCAACCTGCTCGACCTGCAGCCCGAGCCGTTTTCCAAGCCAGTCAGCAAAGCCCGCGCAACGCGAAGCCGGCGAGCAGAGAAGGCGATCCCAGCGGTTGCGTCCTCCGGCTGTCTGATCGGCCGTCGCAGCCTCGAGCTGCGACCAGCCCATCGCGCTGAGCGGGTCATCGCGTCGACCACGAAAGCAAGCACCGCCGGCAACCTCACCGTGACGGATCAGATCGACCAGGCGAGACATTAGCTGGCCTGAGCCGCGACGCCCGCCTCGGCAAAGGTCGCCATCTGCGCGTGCAGCGCACAGGCCAGACGCAACAGCGGTACCGCTGCTGCGGCGCCGCTGCCCTCGCCCAAGCGCATGCCGAGGTCCAGCAATGGCCGCAGCCCAATTGCCTCGACCATCGCCCGATGCCCGGGCTCAGCGGAGGCGTGCGCAAGCAACATCCAATCAACCGCCCCTGGGCAGAGCCGGCTTGCGACCAAGGCTGCCGCCGTGCTGATGAAGCCGTCGATGAGCATCGGTAGCCCTTGCTGGGCACAGGCCACATAGGCACCCGTCATCGCCGCGATCTCGAAGCCGCCAAGCCGCGCTAGCGCACTGAGCGGATCGGCGAGCGGATCGGCGAGTGGATCGGCGAGTGGATCGGCGAGTGGATCGGCGAGTGGATCGGCGAGTGGATCGGCGAGTGGATCGCCAAACTGGTTGCCAGGCAGACCGCCAGGTAGATTCCCAGGCTGATCGCCAAGCTGACGACGATGCAACGTCAGTGCTCGCTCGATCAGCGCGCGCTTGCGCTCGATGCCGCCGCGATCAAGCCCGGTGCCCGGGCCGACCAGATCCACCACCGGCAGCGCGAGCAGGGCGCAAGCGAGCGCTGTTGCTGGGGTCGTGTTACCGATCCCCATCTCTCCCGCGATGAAGAGTTCGGCGCCCGCCGCACGCGCCCGCCGCACCGCCGCTTTACCCTCGGCCAACGCCAGCACGAGCTGCTCAGTCGACATCGCCGCACCTTCGGCAAGGTTGGCGCTGCCGGCGTCTATCACCGCATCCCGAATCAGCGGATGCGCTGGCACGGGGACCACAGTGCCAAGGTTGATCAGCTCGATCCCGGCGCCGATTTCCCGTGCCAGTACACTGATGGCGGCACCACCGGAGGCCATGTTGGCGACCATCTGCGCCGTGACCGCCTGCGGGAAGGCCGAAACACCTGACGCAGCAACCCCATGGTCGGCGGCAAACACGGCAATCTGCACCTGCCCCAAGGCTGGCTGCTCTCGCCCTTGCAGGGCGGCAAGCTGAATCGCGATGTCTTCCAGCCGCCCGAGTGAGCCTAGCGGCTTGGTCAGCTCGCCCTGGCGGTTGACAGCGGCTTCGCGCGCATCTAGGTCGACCGCTGCAGCGGGGGTATGAAGCCATTCGAGATCAAGAGTCAACGGTTATTCCTCGGGCGTTAAACCAAACTGGGATGGACCAAACTGTACGTTTGCGGCTTGATCTACTGTCAAGGCCCTACTGTGCCAAGCGCTCAAGGCAGCTAAGCATGACGACTTGTCATTTCTTATGGCATAGGCTAACAATACTAAGCATTACCTGTCTTCTTCGTCGGCTAAGCCTACCGTTTTGCATGGTTTCACATGCGCTTTACGAATGGTTGGTGCAGGGCTCGTGAACTGAGTGATGAGAACGCGGTTACTGCCGCGCCCCCACGAGATGCGTCTGTACCCCGACCATGCCACCCTGCTCGATGCCATCACAGGCGGTGCCGTCGACCTCACCGAGCTTGGCCCACTGCCGTTCCTGTTGGCGCGCGAGTCTATGCCTCACCTGCAGGCGGTGGCGAAGCAGATCGCCGCCTAAGCGGCGCAAAACCATGCCGAATGATACGCGCCAATACTGCTCGCCAAGCGCGCTCGATGCCTTAGCCATTGACGCCTTAGCACTGGACGCCTTGGCGCTCGACATCAAGGCATGGGGACAGGCGCTCGGCTTCCAGCAGGTTGGCATTGCCGACTGCGACCTTGCGCAGGCTGAGACCCGGTTGCAACACTGGTTAGGCGCATCGATGCACGGCGACATGCAGTACATGGCCCGGCATGGTCACAAGCGCACACGGCCAGCGCAGCTGATGCCTGGAACCCTGTCCGTGATCTCGGCGCGGATGGACTATCTTCCCGAACATCAGCAGGCCATCGACGCGGCACTTGCCGACCCAGCCCGCGCCTTCGTCTCACGCTATGCGCTCGGTCGCGATTATCACAAGGTGCTGCGCGCACGCCTGAAGCGCCTGGCGCAACAGCTCGAAGACCGCATCGGCGCTTACGGCTGGCGAGTCTTCGTCGACTCTGCGCCGGTCATGGAAAAGCCCCTGGCGGAGAAGGCCGGGCTCGGCTGGATCGGCAAGCACACCAACCTGATCAATCCGGATGCCGGCTCTTGGTTCTTCCTCGGCGAGATCTACTGCGACCTACCGCTGCCGCCAGATCAACCCGCGCGCGCGCACTGCGGCCGCTGCCAGACCTGCATCGATATCTGCCCAACCAAGGCCATCATTGCGCCCTTCCAGCTCGACGCGCGGCTTTGCATCTCCTATCTGACCATCGAACACTTCGGGCCAATCCCGGAGGCGTTGCGCCCGCAGATGGGCAATCACATCTATGGCTGCGATGATTGCCAGCTCTGCTGCCCCTGGAATCGCTTCGCCCGGCTGACCAACGAGACCGACTTCTTTGCTCGCCATGGGCTCGATGCGACCACCCTGATTGAGCTCTTCAGTTGGGATGAGACCACGTTCCTGTCGCGCACCGAAGGCAGCGCGATCCGCCGCCTCGGCCATGAACGCTGGCTGCGCAACATCGCTGTCGCCTTGGGCAATGCGCCCAGTTCCGAGGCGGTCCGCAGAGCCTTGCTAGCTCGCCTCAAGCACCCGAGCGCCCTGGTCCGCGAACACGTCAGCTGGGCTCTAGCCCAGCATCGTCTGTAACGACTCGTGCCTCTTCAATCGATACCATCCCATCGAGGTCGCCATCGCCGCGGCCTGCTTCCGCTGCTTGTGCGCGTTGCGCTCGCAAGCGCCATCATTGCGACCATCACAGCCATGCTCAGCCAGCCGCTGATGGCGACAGAGGATCACACCCAGAGCGCCTTGGCACCCTTGCCCTCGGTGGTCAGCACCAACCTCTGCGCCGACCTACTGCTGCTGCGTCTAGCCGCACCTGAGCAGATCTTATCGGTCTCGTATCAGGCGCAAGACCCTGCACAATCGCCGATGGCGCCCTTAGCGAACCACTATCCAGCCAATCGCGGAACGGTCGAGGAGCTGCTCTACTTTAAGCCCCAGATCGCGCTGACCTATCTGGGATGGTCTGGGCGCCCACATGCCGAGCTATTGGCGCAACAAGGGATCGAGCTGGTGCCAATCCCCTACCCCCGCGAGATCGAGGATGCCCTCTCAATGACACTGACGATCGCCCATGAGATCGGACGCGACAGCGCTGGACAGCAGCAGGTGTCGCAGGCCAGGGCTCGAGTCAACAGCCTTGCTGAGCGCGCGGCATCTTATCGGGCGTCACAGACGAGTCCGGCGCCCGGCGCGCTCTATCTGCGCCCCAATGGCGGCACTGCTGGCAGCGAAACCTATGTCGACGCGATGCTCCAGCTGATCGGCCTGCGCAACCTGGCGGCGGAAAACGGCATCCGCGGCTGGGGTAGCCTCCCACTCGAGCAGCTCGTCGCCGATCCGCCCGATCTGTTCTTGCTCGGCTACTTCGATCAGTCACAACCGCAATCGAAATCTCGCTACGGACGCCACCCGTTGTTACGGCGTCTGCTCAAGCAGGTGCCAAGCATCCAGATGCCGAGCAGCAGCGCCTGGGGCTGTGGGGGACTCGAGCTGATCGATGCCGCCGAGTTCATCGCCGATCGCCTCGCGACGATCGAGCGCGAGCTTGAGCCTTGAGCCTGCACCAGATGATGATTGAACCTGAGCGAGAGATGATGGAACTGGCACCTGAGGTGGCGCGGTGAACAGGAAAACACCACGGGTGACCAGGTGAGCGCACGCCGACAGACAACGCCGCTGACCGCTAGAGCGGCGACGCTCAATCTCGGGCTGCTGCTGCTCCTGCTCGGGCTGAGCCTGATGTCGCTGCGCTTCGGTGCAGCGCCACTGTCCCTCAGCGAAGTGGTTGCCGGGCTGTTCGGCAACGGCCCGGACACGCATCAGCTCATCGTGCAGCAGATTCGCTTACCCCGGGTCTTGCTCGCCTGGCTGGTCGGGCTCGCGCTGGGCGCCTCAGGCGCCGCGCTGCAGGGTCTGCTGCGCAATCCGCTGGCCGAGCCCGGTCTGCTCGGCATCTCCTCGAGCGCTGGCCTGGGTGCGGTCCTGACCCTGTACTTCGGTCTCAGCGCGCTCAACGCCTGGGCGCTGCCGGCGGTGGCGATGCTGTTCGCATTGATCGCAACCCTGTTTCTCTACGCACTGGCCCGCGCGGGCTCCTCGAACCTGACCCTGATCCTGGCCGGCGTCGCCGTCTCGGCGCTGGCCTCCGCGCTGACCTCCTTGGCCTTGAACCTGGCGCCGAATCCCTACGATGTGCAAGACATCGTGCTCTGGCTGCTGGGCTCGATCAGCGATCGCAGCTTTGCCGATGTGCAACTGATCCTGCCCTTCGTGCTGATCGGCGTGCTGCTGCTGCTCGCCTCCGCGCCAGCGCTGGAGGTACTTGCCCTCGGTGAAGCGGAGGCCACCAGCCTCGGCGTCAATCTGCCACGGCTGCGGGTCTTGATCATCCTCGGCACGGCGCTCAGCGTCGGCGCCTGTGTCGCGGTCACCGGCGCCATCGGCTTCGTCGGCCTGGTGGTGCCGCACATGCTGCGCCGCTTCGTCCACTATCGACCGGGCCAACTGCTACTGCCGAGCGCCTTGGGTGGAGCCATCTTGGTGCTCACCGCCGATATTGCCCTGCGGCTGATCGGGACGCCAAAGGAGCTTCAGCTCGGGGTGGTCACGGCGCTGGTCGGCGCGCCCTTCTTCCTGGCCCTGGTGCTGCGCTCGCGGCGGGATATGCTATGAATGTGCTGCGAATCGAGGCGCTATCCGTCCAACTCGGCGGCCGAGCGCTGCTGAAGGACATCGATCTGGAGATCAAGCGCGGCGAACTGTTTGGTCTGATCGGCCCGAATGGGGCCGGTAAGAGCACGCTGGTCAAGGCCATCGTGCAGCTGTTGCCCTCTAGCGGAACAGTCAGCCTCGATGGTCAGCCGCTGGCGCAACTGTCAGCGCGCGCGCGCGCGCAGCGGTTGGCCTATCTGAGCCAGGACGACCGCCTGCAATGGCCGATCAGCGTCCAAAATCTGGTCGCGCTCGGCCGGCACCCCTACCGCGGGAGTTGGTGGCGCGGCGCAGGGCTAGGCAGCGCTGGGCTCGGCGGCCGCAAAGGCGGCAATGCCCAGGCCGAGGCCGACGAGCGCGCGATCGAACAGGCGATGCAGGCGACTGACATCTGGTCACTGCGCGAGCGCCGCGCCGATGAACTCTCCGGCGGTGAGCGCGCTCGCGCCCGCCTGGCCCGCGTGCTCGCGGTGGAGGCCGATGTCCTGCTCGCCGATGAGCCGGTCGCCGCGCTCGACCCGATGCATCAGCTTCGGGTCATGGAGCTGCTGCGCGCCCGCTGCCATGCCGGACAGACCGTCGTCGTCGTCCTACATGACCTGACGTTCGCAAGCCGCTTCTGCGATCGTCTGCTGCTGCTCGATCAAGGCGTCGCGGTCGCAAGCGGGCAGGTCGAGACCGTGCTTAGCCCCACGCATCTCGCCAGCGTCTATGGCGTGCAAGCGATCATCGGCGAGCATCAGGACGGCGACCAGGTGCACCGTTACATCGTGCCCTGGGCTTGCCAGCCACCCAACGCAAGCAAAGCCTCAAGCGTTTGATTCAGGGCAACTCAGCCGCGGCACAACCAGGGCAGCAAGCCCCGCTGCATGATAATCTCCGAGTGTCATGCTGGCACGACGGCAAAGACTGTCAGGTTGTTGCAACGGTATCCGAGCGGTACCCTCGGCAATCGACTCGCTCAGCAACACCAATACGAGCCGAAGAAACCACCACTCTGAGCCACGACAACCGAATCCGGGCTGATGCAGCCATTGCCCAGGCTGCGATCGACGTGGGCACAGTACCCCCTCACTGCTGGTCCGCGCACGCGTGCGACGGCAAGATTCATCGGAGCTGACAATGCGCATCCTTTTTGTCCACCCCAACTATAGCGCCGGCGCCGCCGACATCGCCGGCAACTGGTCACCAGCATGGGTCGCCTATCTGGCTGGCTATCTGAAGCAGGGCGGCTACACCGATTATCACTTCGTTGATGGCTTGGTGGACAACCTCGACGAAGAACAACTGCGGGTCGCCATCCGTGACGCCAAGGCCGACATTGTCGCCACCACCGCGATGACGCCGATGATCTACACCGCGCAGCGGCTGTTGCAGATCGCCAAGGAAGAATGCCCTAACGCCATCACGGTGCTCGGCGGCATTCATCCCACCTTCATGTATCAACAGGTGTTCGGCGAGGCACCCTGGATCGATGTCATCGTGCGCGGCGAGGGTGAGGCGGTAACGCTGAATCTGGTGCGCGCCATCGACGAGGGCCGTTGGCCGGCAGAGCGCGAGAAGATCAAGGGCATCGCCTATCTGAACGAGGATCAGCAGGTGGTCGCCACCCCGGTCGAGCCCTCGATCAAGGACGTCGACTCGATCTGGCCAGACTGGGGCATTCTCGACTGGAAGAAGTACATCTACATCCCGCTCGGCGTCCCGGTCGCAACGCCGAACATGGCGCGCGGCTGCCCGTTCACCTGTAGCTTCTGCTCGCAGTGGAAGTTCTGGCGTGACTATCGCGTGCGCGATCCAAAGAAGATGGTTGACGAGATCGAGGAGCTGGTGAAGGTCCACGGCGTCGGCTTCTTCATCCTTGCCGACGAAGAGCCGCAGATCAACAAGGCCAAGTTCGTCGAGTTCTGCCAGGAGCTGATCGATCGCGATCTCGGTATCCATTGGGGCATCAACACCCGTGTCACCGATGTGATGCGCGACGAGGATCTGTTGCCCTTCTATCGCAAGGCTGGACTGGTGCACATCTCGCTCGGCACCGAGGCCGCCGCGCAGCTGAACCTGGATCGCTTCGTCAAGGAGACCACGATCGAGCAGAACCGGCGCGCGATCGAGCTACTGCAGGAGAACGGTATCGTCACCGAGGCGCAGTTCATCGTCGGCCTCGAGAACGAGACCCGCGAGACCCTGGAAGAGACCTATCAGATGGTCATGGACTGGGGCGCCGACATGGCCAACTGGTCGATGTATACCCCCTGGCCGTTCTCGGATATGTTCGCCGAGATGGGCGACAAGGTCGAGGTCTTCGACTACTCCAAGTACAACTTCGTGCAGCCGATCATGAAGCCGGACAGCATCGACCGCGCCGAGCTGCTCGATGGCGTCATGGCCAACTATCGCCGCTTCTACATGAAGCGGATGCTGTTCCAGTATCCCTGGGTCAAGGATCCTTTCCGTCGCAAATACCTGATCGGCTGCATCAAGGCCTTCTTCAAGAGCGCCTATGAGCGCAAGTTCTACCAGCTTGGTCAGCAGAACTACTGGGGTCCGCTGTTCAAGAAGCTGATCAGGTTCGACTACGACAAGAGCAAATCGAAGATCGTCGAGCCCGATCACAACGCCTGGAAGCAGGCGCCAGCCGCTAAGCGTCCGGCGCTCGGCACCAGCCAGGCCGTGCCCATGGCCTGCGGCGGTGGCAATCAGCAGATGGAAGACATCGAAATCGGCGGCGAGGCCTCGCCGAAGTGCCAGCCGGGTGGCTGCGGCGGCGGCATCAAGCCGGCGTCCTCCTCTGCCACTGTTGCGATGCCTGAGTTGCAGACGAGCAAACAGCGCGAGGCGGTGGCCGAGGAGGCTTAGTCGTCAGCGTCCATCTTAGATCGTGCCTGCCGAGAGCCCCGCGGCAAGGCGCGACCTTGTATCATTGGGGAGCCGTCTTTTGAGAGGATTCGCCATGACTGAACTCGCTTCTCTCTATCAGACCGACTACCCCCAATGGACGCAACGTAACGCCGAATTCCTTCCCGAGCGCTTGCCCCTATACCATCAAGCAACTGCTGGATGATGGCTTTTTTCCCGATCGGTGATCGGGGTGAGTAGGCGACCATCAATGCCAGACACCGCACCGACGATCGACCTTCAGCTCCCCCCGCTGCTCGACCATGGCCCACGCCGCGCGCGGACCCTGATGATCCAGGGCACCGCCTCCGATGTCGGCAAGAGCCTGTTGGTCGCCGGCCTCTGTCGCGCCTACAGCCGGCGCGGGCTTGCCGTGCGTCCATTCAAGGCGCAGAACATGAGCAACAACGCCGCGGTGACCGCAGACTCCGATCGACCGCCCGACGCCAATGGCGAGCAACCGCGCGGCGAGATCGGTCGTGCCCAGGCCTTGCAAGCACGCGCCTGCGGCGTCGCCCCTTCGATCCACATGAACCCGGTGTTGCTCAAGCCGCAGACCAACGTCGGCTCGCAGGTGGTGCTGCGCGGGCGCTCGCTCGGCAACTGCCCGGCGCGCGTCTACCACCAGATGCGCCAGGGCATGATGCCGGCCATCCTCGACAGCTTCGAGCGCACCTGTGCCGAGGCCGATCTGGTGCTGGTCGAGGGCGCCGGCAGCGGCGCCGAGATCTATCTGCGCGACTGCGACATCACCAACATGTACTTCGCCGAGCAGGCGCGGGTGCCGGTGATCGTGCTCGGGGATCTCGACAAGGGCGGCACCATGGCCTCGCTGGTCGGCACCTGGCTGCTGCTCGATGAGGCCGATCGCGCGCGCGTGGTCGGCTATCTGGTGAACAAGTTTCGCGGCGACTTCTCGCTGTTCGAGCCGGCCTGCGACACCATCACCCGGATCACCGGCTGGCCCTTCCGTGGCGTGTTGCGCTGGTTCGAGGGCGCCGCGCGCCTGCCCGCCGAGGACTCGCTCGCGCTCGAGCGCCCCGCCGAGGGCGACTGGGCGAATGGCGGCGGCAGCATCAACATCGCCGTGCCACGGCTGTCGCGGGTCGCCAACTTCGACGATCTCGACCCGCTGGCCGCCGAGCCGGCGGTAAACCTGCGCTGGATTCAGCCCGGCGAGCCGATCCCGGCGACCACCGACGTCGTCATCCTGCCCGGCTCCAAGGCCACGCGCGTCGATCTGGAGACCTTGCGCCGCGAGGGTTGGGACATCGACATCCTCGCCCATGTCCGTCGCGGCGGCCGCCTGCTTGGCCTCTGCGCTGGATTTCAAATGCTCGGACAACGGGTTCACGACCCCGAAGGCATCGAAGGCGAGCCCGGCGAGACGCGCGGTCTTGGTCTACTCGACCTCGACACCATCATCGGCGGCGATAAGCGCCTGCTCGACCTTGACCAGACCGACCAGCGCAGCGGCTGCCGCGTCACTGGCTACGAGATGCACATGGGGCGAACCGGCGGTGCCGGACTTGAGCGCCCCTGGCTGCTGCTCGAGGATAGCCAGGGCGGCGTCCGGGCCGAAGGTGCCATCTCCGCTGATGGCCGTGTGATGGGTGGCTATGTGCATGGCATCTTCGCCAGCGATGGCTTCCGCGCCCACTGGCTGGAGCAGGTCGGCGCGCGCGCCGCCGCGCTCGACTTCGAGCAACGTATCGAAGCAGCGCTCGACGCCCTGGCTGATCATTGCGAGGCCAATCTCGATCTTGACGCCCTCCTCGCCCTCGCCTGCTAGGCTGTTTCTCAACTCGCAGGCAACCTAGCCCTTACGGGCCGTGCCAAGGCGGGCAGGCCGCCCACTACCTGTGGCGGCCGCTCCCCGCCGCAATCTCCGAAACCACCGGTCGCCGACCAACTGGATCACGAAAGTTGACGGTACCGAACAGTTGCCGCACCCCGTCAAGATCTCGTGCCACGGAACTCTGCATCGCCGCAACCCGACGACTGACGTCTCTCATCGAGGCGAGACTCAGCGGCACATCGATCTTCTGCCCGCTTCGAGTTTGCGTAACGCGACTGACCATAATGAGAACCTCTATCCCGATGCTAGCAATCGACTAATCCTCCCTAAACTTGACAGCTCGAGTCCTGATAAGCAAGGTCTCTTAATTCTTCTTCATATAAAGGGACAGGCGCAGCTAAATTTCATAGCGCAGCACCACTCTCGAGCATGAATCTGGAACATGAATCTGGAACATAAATCGCGTGAGATTCACGTTAACAGCGCCTCACGCCAAAACTTTACAAAGCTTCATTTTCCAGCACTTGTCGGCCGACAGCGCTCAGTGTTTACTTAGGTATAGCGGGATGATACCTTCCCAGACACGATCATCCGCACGAGGACGGAGGATAATGATCATGAACTTTCAGGGGCTCTTCGAAATGGATGTAAAGCACCTAGGTGCGCATCGTGATAATCATCCTGATCATCAGTCGGAGTTGGCTGGTGGCGATTATACAAAGTCGGCTTACTATCAGGCGCTGATTGAGATATCAGTGTCGCGAATTCCCAGAAATACCCCAACCATCATCAAGCCTCATCCGTATTTAGATTTTGGATGTTCGCCACTGGCATTGGCGACCTTACTTGGTGAGCCCGAACTCAATCTCTACACGATCAAGGAGCATCTCTTATTCTATCGGATTGAAACAGCGGGGTATAAGCAGAGACTCGAATTTCATTTTCATCAATCACGCCTCTTCTACGTTAAGCGCAGTTTCTGCAAACTCAGCTTGAGTGATGCCAACGAGGTATTTTGCGCTTTGAGAGCCAAATATCTCGATGACAGATTGTTTGATCCCGAAAATGAAAAGATCATTGACCCACAAGGCAATGAGATCTTTGCTCGTGATAACGATGTACTGCAACTCGAATACCTGCGCGCGCATCACTCTACCTTCGGCAGTTTGTGAAGCATACAAGCGACCACTTAACAATCAACATGCCGGCTTTTCCAGCCCCAGTGCATGACCGCTCAGCCCACACCAAGATAGCCGCGCCGCTCGTCCCCCGCCATTCAGCGAGCGGCACATGCGGGGCAGCCCCCACTCTTGCAGCCTTGCCCGTTGACAACACCACTGATGCAAGAGCCCGCGCGGCGCAAGGGGGCCCTTATTTACCATCGTCGAGTTCCAGGTCGACTATTACTGCTTTATTAGATAAGGCTCATACGCAAATCGGCTTAGAGCCGCACATCCGCCCCATCCGCCGGCAGCACATATTTCAGATCGTAAAGCACATGCTCCGCCTTGCCGAAGGCCCGGAGCCCTTGTTGGCCTAGCGCCTTGAACTGATCATGCGCCACGGCAACGATCACGGCGTCATAAGCCCCCTGTGCGGGCTGCGCGGTCAGCTCGATTCCATACTCATCTCGCGCCTCCTCCGCTGAGGCCCAGGGGTCGTGCACATCGACTTGGCACTGATAGTCTTTCAGCTCGTCGATGATGTCTACCACCCTGGTGTTGCGCAGGTCCGGGCAGTTTTCCTTGAAGGTGAGGCCGAGCACGAGCAGCCGGCTGTCGCCGATGGGGATGCGTCGACGCGTCATGGCCTTGATCAGTTGCCCGACCACGTAGGCGCCCATGGTGTCGTTGAGGCGCCGCCCGGCAAGGATGATCTCGGGATGGTAGCCGATGGCCTGGGCCTTGTGCGTCAGGTAGTAGGGATCGACGCCGATGCAGTGGCCGCCGACCAAGCCGGGGCGGAACGGGAGGAAGTTCCATTTGCTGCCGGCGGCTTCGAGCACGGCCTGGGTATCGATGCTGAGGCGGTTGAAGATGATCGCGAGTTCGTTGATCAGCGCGATGTTGAGATCCCGCTGAGTGTTTTCGATGACCTTGGCGGCTTCGGCCACCGCGATGCTCTCGGCCTTGTGGGTACCGGCGGTGATGATCGCACGGTAGAGGGCATCGACCTGCTCGGCAATGGCGGGTGTGGAACCGGCGGTGACTTTTTTGATGGTGGTTAGGCGGTGTGCCTTGTCACCGGGATTGATGCGCTCTGGGCTGTAGCCGCAGAAAAAGTCGCGGTTGTAGGTCAGGCCGGAATGTTGCTCGAGCACCGGTACGCAGTCATCCTCGGTGCAGCCGGGGTAGACGGTGGACTCGTAGATGACCAGGTCGCCGGGCTTGAGCGCCTGGCCGACGCTGGCGCTGGCCTTGAGCAGCGGGTTGAGGTCGGGCCGCTTGTAGGCGTCGATCGGCGTGGGCACGGTGACGATGAAGATTCTGCAGGCGCGCAGGGCCTCGGGGTCGCTGGTGTATTGCAGCTGTTGTGCTTCGGCGAGATCCTCTGGGGTGGTCTCGCGGGTGCTGTCGGTGCCGGCTTGCAGCTCGGCGACGCGGCCGGGTTTGATGTCGAAGCCGATGACCGGGCGCTGTTTACCGAATTCGACCGCCAGCGGAAGGCCGACGTAGCCCAGGCCGATGATGGCGATAGGGCTGCTTGGGTCAGTGAGGTAGGCGTGGGTTGGGTCCATGGGGCGGTGCCCTAGGTAAGCCATAGGATAAGCCAAAGCTGCCGCGATGCCCCGGTTGATCTTTTTGATCTTTTTGGGGACATTTGTTGATGCTTGGACACCTTGGCTGGATTGTGTTGGCGAGTGAGTTCATCAATGAACTTGCTCGCCATTTAACTGTTCACGCTCGCTGATGGCAAGGGCTTTTGCCCCTAAAGCATACTCAACCGGCCGCGATTTTAACGCGCGCTCAAAGCGCGCCAGGGTCCGCGGGCACGGTTGCAACAGGCGGCAGATCATGACCTGCGGCGCATCCCGCGCCGCAGGCGTTGGATGGCTTCATGCAGCTCGCATCGGTCGCTTCATGCGCGATCGCGCTAGCGTGCTGCCGGACTGATGATCGAGCCGCCTCCACCACCACCCTCGCCGACGCTACTGGCCAGCGTGCTCACCAGCTCAGCGGCCTCTCCAGGGCCAGTGTCGCCCCCTAACCCAGCCTCATCGCCCCCAGCGGCAGGCATGACACCGGCCAGATCGGCTTGGATGTTGGCCAGCTCTTCGGCCTCAGCGACGCGCTCGTTGAATTCGGGTACGGCGGCGCTGACGGCGTCGTTGGTCTGGGCGAACTGGACCGCCTGCTCGGCGATCTCGGTCCCTGTGAGCGTGACACCTTGGCTCTCGGCCGAGCGCATCGCTAGCGTGACCACGCCCACTACATCCGCTAGGGCCTGCCCAACGCCATTAGGATCGGTGTCAGCAACCCCGGGATAGGTCAGTACGCGGGTCGCTGACCGAGCGACGTCGACCGCCGCCTGCGGATGATCGATCGCTAGCACTTGCGCGCGCGCGACCACGGCACGCGCGGCAACGGCGGCATCGGCTGGCGCATTCACTGCCAGCACATCGAGCGCTCCTTGCAGCGCATTGATCTGATCCGGTCCTGGGTTCTCACCGAGGGCCTCGGCGATGACCTCCTCGAGGTTCCCATCAACAATGGCCTGGCTCAGGATCTCAGGCGAGATGACGACCTGAGCGCTGACAGATTCAGCGCTTGTGGCCGCTGTTTCGAGCCCGGGCTGGGCTTGGGCGCTGATGTGAACGCCAAAGGACATCAGCATGCTCAGAAGCGGAACAGCGATGCGGAGGTTCTTCATTAGGGCACCTTCGTTTTAGCGGTAACCGAGATTGTCAGAGGAAGCCCTATTATCTAATGAAGCCTAGGCCGATAAAAATGAAGAACGGTGAAGATGAAGAACGATGAAGATGTTTACAAAACTTCATCATTGAGTGCTTGTCGATCGCCAGCGCTCCGTGTTTATTTACTTGGCGCCTGATGAAGCCTTCTCGGACCGAGACGATTGACCGTTTCTCCAGAAGCAGATCCAACCTTGGTTAAAGGGGCACTGTTTTGCGAACACGTATTAGCAGCCTAGCGACTGCCTTCGCCTGCCTACCGCTCATTGTGCCCCTCGCTAGGGCGCAAACTGATCCCGCCGAGATTGCCTATGATCTCAGCGTCATGCAGCGCCCACTGAATCATCAAGACCCTGGATTTCTCCGCTTGGGCGGATGGACGCTGACGCCACGCCTCGACTTGGGCCTGCGCTACGACGACAACATCTACGCAACGCCAAACGATGAGATCGATGATCTCATTACCGCCATCGTCCCCGTCGCAAGCCTTGCTTCGAATTGGAATCGGCACCAGGTCGAATTTGAGGCTGGCGGCAACCTCGGTCTTTATGAGACCAACAGCGACGAGGATTATCACAATTACTACTTCCAGAACAGCACTGTTCTGGATGTCGTACAGGGCACCCAGCTCTCCACCGACCTGCTCTACCGCCATGCCTCCACGCCGCGGTCTTCATCGTCCAACATCGGTGCCGCCAAGGAGCCGCTCACCTATGATCAACGCGCCGCCAGCCTCGGCCTCAAGCGCGACATCAGCATCTTCACGCTGAGTCTCAGCGGCGGTATCGAGCGTCTAACCTACGCCAAGAGCCAAGCCATCGGCGGCGGCACCCTCAACAATTCAGACCGAGACCGAACTCAGACCAATCTCGGCATGCGCCTAGGCTATGAGCCCATTCCCACGGCCACGGCCTATCTCGGAATCGGTTACCAAGACGTCGACTACGACGACTCCACGCGCTTTGGCGGCCCCAACCGCAACAACAGCGGGTTCAGTATCGATCTGGGTGCAAGCAAGACCATCAGTGATCTCTGGGTCATTGACCTCGCCGTTGGCTATCAACCACGCAATTTTGCTGACAGCAGCCTTGAAGACATCAGCGGCCTCAATGCGCTGACCCTGCGCGGCGATGTCCTCTGGAATCCAACCGCGCTCACCTCCGTCATGGGCACGCTCTCGCGCCAAACCTATGAAACCACCGAGGCCGGCGCCTCAGCCATCGTCAGCACCTTTGGCGCCCTCAATGTCGAACACCAGCTCTTGCAGTCGCTCGTCATCACAGCCGGACTCGACTACAACGACAGCGAATACGACGGCTCCTCCCGCAACGATCGCGATTTCGGGCTCAGCACCGGACTCAATTACACACTCACCCGCTTCGCCAGTATTCGGGCTGAGTACAGCTATCGCGAGCGCGATAGCACCGACAACAGTGCTGATTACGACAAAAATCTAGTGCAGATCGCCTTACGTCTGAGTTTTTAAACCTCTAAATCTTAAAATCTTTAAACTTCCAAGCCTCGACAAACGATATGGACAGAGTGCGACACGCCATCACCCAACCACCGGCTCGGTTCAGCCTGCGGCCGATACGACTCCTGCTCGGCCTATTGCTGCTGATCACGGCTCAATCCCTCATCGCGCAGGACGCCGATTATCAACTGGGACCCGGCGATAAGCTACGCGTCACCGTCTTTGGCGAGCCCTATCTTTCCGGTGAATACAACGTCAGCGCCAATGGCTCGGTCGCCATGCCCTTGATCGAGCCCGTTGCCGTTGGTGGTGGTACCGTCTTCGAGGCCCAACAACTCATCGAGCAAGCACTGCGCGCTGGCTTCTTCGGCAATCCAAGCGTCGCCGTCGAGGTGCTCGACTATCGCCCTTTCTTCATCATCGGCGAGGTCAAAAAGCCGGGCAGTTATCCCTACATGGCCGATATGACCGTCTTACACGCGGTCGCCATCGCCGGTGGATTCACGCCCCGCGCGGCCAAGAATAAGATCATGGTTCAGCGCGGCGACAAAGAGATCGGCCAGGTCCGCAACACAACGCCGATCAAGCCTGATGACGTCATCACCGTTAAAGAGCGATTCTTTTAATTGAAACCTGAAAACGTATGGACGTCGCCCGCAGGTCCGCCATTACCGACCGTGCCACAACGGCCTTCAACCGCAATGGACACTGCCCCTGCCAACCCGGCAGGCGCCGAACTCATCGACATCCGCGAGTTACTGAGTGTGCTCTGGCGGCGGCGAGTCGTCATCCTCGGCACGGCCATGTTCCTCTGTCTGCTGGCGTTCATGGTGCTGGTGCAGCTCACCCCGCGCTATACCGCCTCGGCCCTGCTCAGCCTGCAGACGCGCAGCGAATCCGTGATCGATATCCAAGCCGTCATCTCCGGCTTGTCGGCCGATGCCAGCGCCATCCGCACCGAACTCGACATCATCTCCTCACGTCGACTCGTCAGTCAGCTCGTCGAGCGGCTCAACCTGATCAACAATCCGGAGTTCAACGCCGCGCTGCGCGATGAGCGCTCGATCTTACAGTTCCTCGACCCGCGCACCTACCTCTCCTCAGACTGGCTGATCGCATTGGGGCTGAAAAGACCCGCCGAGCCCCTGAGCGAAGAAGAGCGCCTGGCGCGCGAGCGCGCGAGCGTGGTCAATGCGGTGAGCAGCGCGCTGACAGTCACAAACCCCAAGCTGTCTTATTCGATCAGCATCGACTTCGAGACCGAAGACCCAAAGCTGTCCGCACGTCTGGCCAATACCCTGGCCGACATCTATCTAGACGACCAACTCGAGGCCAAATACGAGGGCACTGAGCGCGCCACCAACTGGCTCAGCACCCGCATTGCCGAGCTGCGCAAGCGCGTGCAAGACGCCGAACAAGCCGTGCAGGCCTACCGGGAACAATTCTCCATCATCGAATCCGGCCAAGGCACCATCAGCGAGCAGCAGCTCGCTCAGATCAACATGGACCTGGTCAACGCCAAGACCCAGCTCGCCGAGGCACAGGCACGCTATCGCCAAGTGCTGGCTCGTGGCCAAACCAGCGCCGTTGCCCTCGCCGAGGTCTTGGATTCCTCGATGATCCAAAACCTCGGCCAGCAAGAGGCGCAAGTCCGCCGCAAGCTCGCCGAGATCTCCGAGCGCTACGGCCCGCGCCATCCCGACAGCATCGACGTCCGCTCCGAGCTGCGCGACATCCGTAGCAAGCTCGATGAAGAGGTCAAGAAGATCACCCAAAGCCTCGAGAACGAGGTCCAGGTCGCACAGGCCCGGGTCGCCGCCCTCAGCGAAAACCTCGAACTCCTCAAAGACGAAAGCGCTGACCTGCAAAAGGCCAGCATCCAACTGCGCGAGCTCGAGCGCGAAGCCGAAACCAGCCGCGTGCTGCTCGAGACCTTCCTCGCCCGCTTCAAAGAGACCAGCAATCAGGACCAGATGCAGCAGGCCGACGCCCGCATCATCTCCAAGGCCCAAGTACCCACAGGCCCCAGCTTTCCCAACAAGAAACTGATCCTGGCCGTCGCCCTCGTGTTATCGCTGATGATCGGCCTGGGCCTCGCCTTCCTGCTCGAGGCTCTAGATAACGGCTATCGCACCCCAGAGCAGCTCGAAAAGGCACTGCACATCAAAGGGCTAGGCATGGTGCCAAAACTCAGCCCACTCAAGCTCAAAGGCCAAGAGCCACACCAGTACGTGCAGAGGAAGCCCACCTCCTCCTATGCCGAGGCCTTGCGTTCGGTGTACACCTCCATCGCCTATGCGTGCCCGGCCGGCGAGAAACCAAAGCGCCTGCTAGTCACCTCCGCGCTGCCCAATGAAGGCAAGAGCACCTTCTGCCTCAGCTTTGGGCGCCTGCTCGCCCTGGCTGGCAATAACCGCGTGCTGCTCATCGAGGCCGATCTACGCCGCGGTAAGATCGGTAAGACCCTGTTCAATAGCGCCGCCGCCGACAACACCGATGTCCTCGCCGCTTATCTGACCGGCGAGGTCACGGATTGGCGCCAATGCCTGCAGACCGACCCCGCCAGTGGTCTCCACGCCCTGACCTCGAGCGGCAACATCGAGCATCCACAGACCCTACTGCAGTCCGACAACATGCGGCGCCTGCTCGACGAAGCTGGACAAGACTACGACCTCATCCTCGTCGATACCCCACCGTTGCTGGCCGTCTCAGACGCGCTCCTGCTCAGCCACCAGGTCGACGCCGCCGTCTTCGTCGTCAAATGGGAATCCACCCCCCGCGATGCCGTGAAGCATGCCTTGGCCCTGCTCCGCAAGGCCCATGCCCCGGAGGCCGGCGCCCTGCTCACCCAGGTCAACTTGAAAAAACACGCTTACTATGGCTACGGCGACTACGCCTCCTACTACAACCGCTATGGTAACTACTACCGCAACTAAGCACTGGACGCCGGGCGACTCCGTGCGCGCAACCTTGGTCGCAGCCATCGCCCTCGCCTTATTCTTACTTGCCGGCAACCAACTACTCAGCCAGCTCAGCCGCATCCCCGCCAACAGCTATTTCGAGCAGCAGCAGGCACGCTTCACCGATAAAGAACAAGCGCAGGCTGTCCTCCGCGACAGTGCTGAGCGTTATGCACGCATCCCGCCGCAACGCCGTGGCGCACAAGAATGGCGCCGCCTGGCCAGCACAGCACTCCTGCTGCGCCAGTACAGCCATGACCCACAGACGCGTGAACAGCAACACGCCGCCATCCACAGCGCCCTCACCGCCAGCCTGGCTCGCGCCCCGGTCCAGCCGCTGGCCTGGGCCTACCTGGCCAACCTGCGCCTGCCACCGGCCGGCGACTGCGCACAGGCCATGGCCGCCCTGCAGCAGTCCTACCGGGTCGCGCCGATCGAGCCCAACCTCCTCACCTACCGCCTCGAGCTTGCCACCCACTGCCCCAGGCACTGGAACAGGGTCTTACTCAAACGGCTGCGCACCGACGTGCAATCGGCTTACCTGGGGCCAGCGAAACACGGAGTCCCGCGCGCGATCATCACCTGGGTCAGCAATCGGCATCGCCGAGCCACGCTGATCAGACAGTTGCTCAGAGACCAGCCCCAGGCCCTGGCCCAATTCGAGCAACAACTGACGCGCGCCACACAACACTAATGATCTTTCTTATTGATCGAGCAGCCCATCCTTCATCTTTCTTCATGGACCGCTATTCTTCATCCTTGATTTACATGTCTTCATAAACACTATCTTGATTAAGCTTTAGCATAGGCCAATAATCAGTCTGTCACAGCGCATCATCAGCTTGCCAGACCAAAGGCAGGTCGTTTCTCGTCGGTAATGGAGAAGGAGCGTCATGCAATTATCATCAACGATAGCCATGCCCAAGCAATGGCCGATCAGTTGGCAAAAACCAGCCTGGATCAGCCGACCAAACTATCTACTGTTCCTTGCCGATTCAGTAGCGCTCATCCTCGGCGGGCTGCTCTTCTTCCTCATCCTGCTTCCCGAATCCAACCAGGCCACCTGGATTCGCTATGGCGGCGCCATACTCATCGCCTGGATCGCCTTTGCAACCTACAGCTTTGCCAGTAAATTCTACGACTGGCGCCACTTTGCCGAACAGATCGCATGTACCACCAAGGCGTTCGCCGCCATCCTGGTAGCCTTTGGCACCCTGCTGCTGATCGGTTTCATCCTCAAGTGGACCGATGACTACTCTCGTCTCTGGGTCGGCAGCTGGCTGCTGCTCTTCACCTTCTACGTGCTCGCCAGCCGCGTGGTGCTGACCTGGTACCTGGCCCGAACACGGCAAGGCCAGATCCTACACCGCCGCGCCGTCATCGTCGGTGCCGGCCCCCAAGGCCAAAAGGTCTATCAGCAGCTCAACAGCTTCAAAGGTCATGGGATTGACATTGTTGGATTCATCGACGACCGCGAAACCCGACATGCCATGCATCGCGCCCCCGATGCGCCTCTACTCGGCGATACCGACATCATCCAGTCCTTGGTTGCAAATCAAAGTATTGATCTGGTGATCATCGCCCTACCGCGCACCGCCGTCGCACGCATCCATCAACTGGTACAAAAGCTCTCCCATTGGGCCGTCGACCTCTACATGGCGCCCGACCATATCGAGCTCAGTTACGCCGATCGCCCGATGTATCGCATTGGCGGCATGCACGTGCTCAGCCTCAAAGACCGGCCCATCAGCGACTGGAGCGCACTGCTCAAGCGCGCTGAAGACCTCGCCATTGCGATACCTGCTGTCATGCTCTTACTGCCGCTGCTTGGGCTCATTGCTCTGGCGATCAAGCTCGAATCGAAAGGCCCGATTCTCTTTGTTCAAGAACGGCTCGGATTCAACAACAATCTAATCAAGATCTATAAATTCCGCTCCATGTTTGTCGAGCAGACCGATGCCCATGCCGATCAACAGACCCAGCGGCACGACCCACGCGTGACACGAGTAGGCCGTTGGATTCGCCGAACTAGCCTCGACGAGCTGCCGCAATTGTTCAATGTCATTGAGGGCTCGATGTCAGTGGTTGGACCCCGCCCCCACGCACTGAATACGAAAGCCGGAGGCCTGCTGTTTCAAGAAGCCGTCGACGCCTACGCCAGCCGCCATCGCGTCAAGCCCGGCATCACTGGCTGGGCCCAATGCAACGGTTGGCGCGGCGAAACCGACCATGTCCACAAGTTGGTCAAGCGCGTCGAGCACGATCTCTACTATATCGATCACTGGAGCCTCTTCCTTGACCTGGTGGTGCTGCTGAAGACCGCCAAGATCCTGGTCAGCCAACAGCAAAACGCTTACTGAATCGCACTCCAGAGATCATTGATGTTGACCCGCAACAAAGACCAGTTCGACGACGACGCCCCTAGAGTCGTGATCGTCTCACTCTGTTATTGGCCAGAAAAGGCAGGTGGTGCGCCACCCGTGCAGCAAATGGCCGAGGCCTTTGTCGCCGCCGGCGCCCAGGTCACTGTCTTGACCACTCGCCCGTCCTATCCCGAGCAAGCCATCTTCCCGGACTATCGAGACGGCGCGCGCGATCGCGAAACCCACCAGGGAGTCTCGATCATCCGGGTTCCAGCACCGCCCCAGACCGGCGGTCGTCTGCGATCGATCCTCATGGCCGAGGGTCTGCATGCGCTTGGCTCCTGGTGGCACCTTGTCAGACGCCCCAAGCCAACCGTTGCCATCGCCATCTGCCCCTCCATCTTGGCCGTGGCCGCCATGCAGCTAGCAGTGCCCGCGAGCACCCGCCGCATCGCCATCGTGCACGACATCCAGTCCGGCCTCGCCCAATCGCTCAAGATTACGCGGCCATCGCCGCTGACCCAACTGCTCGAACGCCTGGAACGCATCGCCCTCAATCGCGCCGACCAGATCGTGACCCTGTCCTCGGCCATGAAGACGACGATCGAAAGGCTTGGGGTGCGCACACCAACCAGCATCATCCCACCCACCGTCGACGACCAACGGATTTATCCGCTGCCCGAGCCACCGGGACCCATTACCCTGCTCTACAGCGGCAACATCGGCCGCAAACAGGGCCTGGACCAACTCATCGACCTCGCCGAGCAGCTACAGCACCAACAGCCCCAGGCCAGACTGATCATCCGTGGCCAAGGCAACTACCGCGAGACGCTCCAACAACATGCCGAGGCACGCAGCCTCAACAATCTGCACTTCGAACCCTTGCGACCAGCCGAACAACTCAACGCCGGCTTAGCTGAAGGTCACATCCACTTGGTACCGCAAGAACCCGCCGGCGCAGCCTTTGCCGTGCCGAGCAAGATCTACGCAATCATGGCCGCGGGCCGCCCCTTCATCTGCACTGCCGCCCCCGGCTCACCGCTCGACCAGCTCCGCTACGAAACCGATGCCTTCGTCACCTGCGCACCGAATCAACCACAAGCGCTAGCCGACGCCGTTTATCTGCTGAGTGCCGACCCGGCCGAGCGGAAGCGTTTGGGACGGAATGGGCGTGAGTATGTTGAGCGGCATGCTGGGCGTAAAGCCGCAAGCGGTGACTATCTCACACTTATCGCCAAACTGAAAAATACTGAGGCAAAGAATCTAAATCATGCCTACAAAGGCATTGGTTAAACTATGCCAAAATAATCAATTTTCAGCACTGAAAAAACATGAACACCATCAAGCAGTATTTTTATCCGGAAACCACCGTCAGGGGTTTCTCATCTGTCGACAGAACCATTCAATTCTATCAGAGAGTCAATGCGTTGCTAAGAAAGGATATGGTCGTTCTCGACCTTGGCGCTGGGCGTGGCGCAGCTGCATACACAGAAAGGTCAGAGTATAAAAAAGCGCTGATGACACCTACCGGGAAGTTCGCGACTGTCATCGGCGTAGATATCAAATGCTGAGCCAGCATATTTTGGCTCATCTGAATCGGCATGGTTTATGATGAAAATACTATTTCGCCTAACACCTGAAGCATTTGGAGCAATTTGGAACATTTTCGTCAAAAAGAAATAAAACCAGGCATCAATACGTGTAGTTTGAGCAGATTTCAGGCAAGACAGTGAGTGTAGCACCTCAACAGTCCATGGCGCATCACCAACAAATGCCTAATCAAAGCCTTTAGCAACTCGATAAAGCCTTGGTTTTTACAATGAGCAACCGCTCGCCTGCAAACAAGGCCCCAACCCTCGCAAGCACGAAATCTTCGCTACTGCCATTTCAGCATCATCATAAAACTAATCTTTAACAGTTACCGCCTGATCATAAAATACAGAATGGGTGGACTAGAGGCAATTGGCATCTAGGAGAAGTTCACCCGATGTGCAGCAATTTGCTAAACGCACCTAATCACGCCGTCACCGAATCCCGTTTATAGTTATGATTAAGTTGTGACTATCGTATTCGGCACAGGTGTTCCATCATCAGTCAAAAGAAAGATTGTCATTAGCGCAAATGCATCGCCGAAATTGATCAGTTGCGGAATAAAAAAACCTGAAAATAGCCACGCGCACCAGCATCCAATCCTCAACAGGTCTCGACGATTCCATTCGTGCCGGACCCGCACCACACATTGCAATAAACGCGCAAGTATAATGACAAAGAAGAGCGCGAATAATAATACACCATTCTCAAGCATATAATCCAAGATACCATTATGCGTCGGGAAATAAGCGTTGCGATTCCGAAAACCATAGCCAAACAGCGGACGTTGATTGATCTGGGGGTAAAAGTCAGAATACATATCCAAACGCCCACTGAATCCACTACCAATACCACGTGAAGGATCATCAGTTTGCAGAAGAGTCTGCAGGAAATAATCAAATCCTATGGCTAATATAAAAACAACAGCAGAGAAACTAATCATCAACAGTAGAAGCTTAGTCATTGACAATCTCAGATTAACCGCCAACGCATCCGAGATAATGACTAGAGTTATCGCTACGATCGCATAACGAGAAGAGACAATGGCAGAGAAAAAAAACGCGATTGCATACATAACCCAGCGTAGATTACTAGATGAACGAGCAGCAAAATAGGTAGCAGCTAGGGCAAAAGCTCCAGTAAAACCTGGGTGAAGACCGCCAATCCAACGCCCATCAGGAAAACCATGAACCATAACAAGGACAAGCAGTATGGCAATAAGAGCACTAGATAATGCAAAGTAATGTTGACAACTAAAAACTCTATTAGCATGCATCGCGACCAGAACGAAAACTAAAAAAATTATAGAGTACCCCGAAGCTTCAAGGTTCAACTGAATTAGATTTATAATAAAAATAGCGAGCGCAAGTACAATAATTAGAAAATTCGCAATACTGCCTTTAATGACACTGATAGTCTGGCTGAACATTCTAACCAAGATCAACAATGCAGTAGCCCCAAACAATGCCGCAACGGCTAGCATCATCGACCGGGATCGTTCAATCTCGACCAACACACCATCAACGTATAGTCGCGGCGGTGCAGTCAATGCTTCATAAAATAGCGCTAACACCCAAAAAAATATGACTACTGCTATAACCTGCCTAAGAGAAATTCTCACGTCCATTACTCCAAAATGAGTTTTAGCTGCAAGATTTCAATACCCCATCAACAAATTGACACACATCCCCCTGCGGCGCACTTGCAATCGCCTCCTTGCACATCCGTCGCCATAATCCATCATCCTCGCTCAAAAGCCTCATGAAATACGCCATGCCGCATGGATTATCAGGCTCAACGACAAAACCGTTGACCCCGCTACGCACCAGCAGATCTCGTGCGCCGCAATTATCGGAGAGGATGACTGGTAGCCCCATCGCCTGCGCCTCGATCACGACAATGCCAAATTGCTCCTCAACACTTGGTAACAGCAAGGCGAGGGTTTTCCCAAGCGTCTGGCTGATCGCCTCATCCTGTAACCAGCCGCTAAAGACGAGATAATCAGTGATGCCCAAGGTATCAGCCTGTTGCCTCAGAGCAGCTTCGCCTGGTCCTGAACCGCAGAGATACAATGGGCGTGGCTTATCAACCGTCTTCCAATATATGGCGTAGGCGGACAAGAGCATAGACAGGTTTTTCTTCGGCACGAAACGCGCAATCACAGTGAAATGCCGTTCTTGGAATACTGGTCCATCTGGGGCAGGCGGCACACCAGCTTGACGACGGATACGTTCTAGGCTAACTGTGTTGCATTCACCATGAATTGTCTCAGGCTTCAAGCCGAGAAATTGCCAATACTGCTTAGAGCGCACGCCATTAGAGAGCGCCCCGTGATAGGGCCAAAGATAAAAAGCTTTACCGATCTCGCGCCAAACCTGCCTAGGCTTATCATCGAATTTCGAGTCGTTTATCGTGATAACTCGACCGCCGCGTAAATGTAGAACGATCGCCAGCAGGAAAATAGCGGAATTCTGATAATGACAAAGGAAAAAACAGGTCTCATGCGGTGGCGGCAGATGAGCGAGGATTCGGAGCAATCGCAAAATCGGCGATTTGGGAACCTTGCCTGTGAAGACGGTACGCTTCTCAAAGGTATCGGATATCCTTGACGCCCAAGCATACGTATCACTTTTCGGCGTCAGCTCAATCCCAATAACCTTAAACCGTTTTGCAAGATGTCGTTGCACAGCCTCAATCCGATCCATGTGATAGGGGCCAAAGTTATCCCAGAGAAAAACAATTGTGGTTTTATCCCGTCCTATTTGCATTATTAATCTACCACTTGTTCTCTCAGAGACGACCTTTTGCTGCAAACATTACCGTAACTTAAGTATCACAATCACTTCCTTTGAATCTATCACTCCAATACGTTTAATCATCTATTAATCGCCGGTACTCTTGACTTAGTTTTTCAACGATACTTGGCCATGTATATCGCCTATGTGAAGCCTGCCGACCTGAAACACCCATCCGCTTTCGCCGTTCTGAATCATTAAGCAGTTCTAGTATTGCACTTGCAACATCATCAGCATCACAGTCTGTTACCAAGCCAGCGCCCTCCTCCGCTACCTCTCGATGAATGTTGACGTTACGTGAAATGACCACTGGTAATTCACAGGCCATCGCTTCGACAACCGTCATGCCAAAGCTTTCTGTGTAAGATGGCAACACGAAGACATCGGAATCCACATAGGCTTGGATCACGTCAGCACCGGTCATAAAGTCAACAAAGATCACAGCGGCTTCGAGTTCCCGTTCCCGCACCCAAACACGCACCCGCTCGCCATAGTCGTCGTTAACTGGACCAACAATGGCTAAGCGGGCATCTGGATGTAACTGGTGTACTCGATCGAAGGCTGTGATCAAGATATCAAGCCCCTTTACGTAATGCAGGCGACCGAGGAACAGCAATAATGGGGCTTCACCAAGCGAGTGTGCCGCTCGAAAATCACCACGGGTTGGTAGATGTTCAAAAGGTGCCCAATCCAGGCCATTGGGCACCACGAAGGACGGCGATCGCAGGTTCAAGAAACCGGCGAGGCGGCGCTCGTCCTCTGCGGTGTAATGAATGGCGCTGGCGCCGTTCAGATTGGGGCGGTCGAACCAGCGTTCATAGCGACGTTTTAGCCAGAGGGATTTCCCGCTGCGGGCATACAGATAAGGGTCTAGCGCCCCATGCGGCATGACGATGTAGGGGATACCGAGTTTTCTAGCAAGCCATGCGCAGTAAGTAGGGGGAAAGCGGTACAGACCATGGATATGGATAAGATCAAAGCGCGGCAGCGTTTTCCTTGCCCAGCGACGCAGAGTGTGCGAAACGACCAATGGCTGAAAATCGACCGAGAAATACCAAGTGGTGACACCTTCTTCCTCTATCGGGACATTGGGCTGTACATCCAGGACACCTCTGGGATGATCAGCGTTTGTGGTGCAAATCGTCACCTTAAGGCCCGCTCGCGCCTGCTGTTGCGCCAGCGCCTTTAAGACTGTGGTGGGTCCTCCGTAACGAGGGGCCAGGGTGGTAATGACATGCAGGATGTTCATTCAAAGCCCTTGGGGGGAAATGAAGCGAGTAGGTATGACATCAACCTTTAACGCTGAAACAGCCAATCGGCTTGAATGCGCTGCCCCTTTTCAAGTTGATCATTGAAATGCCCTGCTTCGTCAAATCCGGCCTCAGTGAGCAACTGTTCGACTTCGCCCCTGAGCGCTTGACCATGGTAGAGTTCCAAATCTGAGGCCTCGACATAGATCGTATCGATCTCGGGCAACAGCGCGGTTGCGCCCTTGAGCACTTCCAGTTCAAAGCCCTGAACGTCGATCTTCAGCAAACTCGGCCGCGCGATCGGCGGGCTAATGCAGGTATCCAGGCGTTGGATGGGAACTCGCAGTGTCCCTGATTCCTCCATCCCGAAGATGGCCTTTTGGCGGTCACCCAGCGCCAGCAGCGAGGAAGAGTCGGTGCGTGTGGCGATATGCATGTCGCCTTCACCTGAATCAGCACCAAGGGCGCAGTCGTGAATCTCAGCCTGACCACGCATGACGCGTTCAAGCTTGGCCCTGGCCTCAGGTAGGGGCTCGAAACAGATCCGACGAGCATCAGGCCAGCGCAACCGGGCGTAGGTGGCGAACTGGCCCTTGTTGGCGCCGACATCGATGACGGTCGCGTAATGCTCACCACCCAGGGCACTGTCGTGCTCCAGCGTCGCGGCAACGCCTTGCATCAAGGCTGGCCAGCAGGCGGGACACTGCAGAAGCTTGAGATATTTGTGCATACGTGGAGACATCAGCATTTCCTTTTAGGAGGCAGCAGATCATTACCCTCGAGCCGTATATCACAGTTGGCCCGGTTACGGCCGCCAGCATATCTTAATTGGGCTATACCCGGCTGATACAAAAAATTCACATTGCGCATGTCTATTATTAATTCTTTAGAAAATTATTATTAAAAATGTTTAGAGCAGCAACTTTACAAAGCAGCACCAGATATTATCAGACAGCCTTTGCTTTCTGGACTAGCTCGATAATATATCTATTAACTTGGCGCTCTCAGATTCAAAATTAACTTTTGACGCTAAAATTGACGAATTGCACTTCATCTTTAAAATACTTTCAGGGGTACAGGTGACTATTGCAGACCTAAGATCTTCGACAGTGAATGCCTTTGTCACCAGGCCAATATCATACTTATTAATTATTTCGCTCATATCTTCCGAGGGCCCTGATATAACAGCCAAGCGAGCCTGAACATACTCAAAGAATTTATTCGGTAATGCATCCTCTAGGCTGGAGTGCAATGGAGGGAAAAACGCCAAGCCTACATCATAACTATTTGTTTCAGTAATAAGGCGTTCATACGCTATTGGTTCATGGAAGTGTATTTTTTTAGATGCTATTTTTCTAAGAGACTCAAGATATTCAACAGAAATGTCTGTTAAATACAAATGTAAGGATATGTTTTCTGGTGATAAATTCACTGCCTCAATCAACATATCTATACTTCTTTGACGGTTGCCGATTCCGTGGTATACCAGCTTTATATCTTCTGAATTCACCGGCTGCGGGGCCAAGTCTTGCCGGTATTCAACAGCGCTTAAAACAACGCTTGAATTTATATTAAAAATATTTCTCAACTTTTTTGAGTGGCCATTACTAACACAAATGACTTCATCATATTTTGGTAGAAACTCTAAGTAGGTCTTTTTGGTAAGCAAATGATCTAGCGCCTTGACCGCAATGGCTATAATTTTAGTCAAGCCTCGCTCTGAACTAGACCCTATCAAATCGTTGCGCCAATAGAAGTCTCTTAGATCAAGTACAAATTTTGCGTGACTGATAGATTTTATCTTCAGCCCTAAAAGGCTGAGACTGATATCCTCAACTAGAATAAGATTTACATCACTTAATGCCTCAATCTTATATGGGCTTAGAATTTTACTTTGAGTAGTTAAAAACCAAGACAACCAAAAGCCACCAAATAAAGCAGCCATTAAAGATAAAGGGAGTGTAGTAGCAAACCATAATGTAGTTGTGATTTTTTTTATAAAGCTACCTGCTTGCAAATCGTTGATGCTACGGCTTTGAAGCGGCCAATATAGTAAATGCTTATCAGTCGGCACATGTGGCGAAGACACAAGCAGTTTATACCCCATATCTTCCAATACCTTAATATTCCTCGAAATTCGTTTTCTTGATTCAAAATTAGCATTAGTCAAGACAATAGCGATCGGCTTTTTTATTGTTTTGCCAGTCATCTTTTCCATAAGTTTTCCATGCGAAAGCGCGAGTTGGTCAAGTTGAATATGGTTGTGATGCGTGTATGAGCGCTATAATCCCGCTGCGATAGCCGAGACCACGGTACCTGCTCTCCTGGAGGCCGGAGTGCGGATACTCGCGGCAGGTGCCACAGCGGAAGTTGGGGAGCGCTGCGTTGGGCACCAGATTCGATAGAACTACACCGATGACGGCATACCATCATCTGCATCTAATACATCGGGATGAAAGGCGTCTGACTTCTTCTCATCGTCAACAAACCATACACACAAGATCTCGGTGTCAGACTTTATGAGTGCGACGGTCATCAACGGGCCGCCGGTTTTTAACCTAACAGTATCTCCAATCTTAAACATTCAATTTTCCTCTAGAATGAAATGTTAAACCAACAATCAAAAACTTCTCGCATCACGAGAAGTGATTTTTCCCATGCATATTCAGAACGTTAAAAATAAGAAACTTACTCTAACATTCTGAGGCCATCTGAGAGATGGACTAAGCCCTGACAGGTCCAGATGAGCACTTCAGTAACACTCAACGCTGCTTGGTTTGGCTGTACCTGTGTTTTCAACTTGACATAAACATGCGCCCTCTCATAGCGAGGGTGCAAGCTGCTTATGATTAAGAAGTATTAAGAGCCCTCGCTCGCCCCTTAGGGGGTTGAAGATCAGGCGTAAAGTGACCAGGCTCGAATGGCAGTAAGATAAGCGCAGCTTGTCGCCTCGACATCGCGCTTGAGCGAGGCTGGTTGCCGGGTCCCTGGCCTGTGGGGGGAGGGTAAGGGGCGGTTCGCTGCTGAGCTTTGTTACCTGCTGCGAGGTTGCTTTCCCTGCGCTGGATTCCGGCTTCCCGGCCGGAATGACGGAGGGGATGACGGAAGGAAGGTGGCAGGGAAGCCGGGACCTAGGCCAGTGAGGGTAAGCGGGTGGTCTGCTTAGAGATAGCGTATCGCGGTGATCACCAGGCCAACGCCAGTGGCGATGAATCCGATCAGCCACAGGAAGTGTTTGTCGTGGCGCTTGAGCATCTCGTCGAAGCGCTTGTCCATGTCGGTTTTCATGAGCTCCAGGCGCTTATCGACCTGCTCCAAGCGCTTGTCGACCTGCTCGAAGCCTTGGCGCATCAACTCGCGTTGGTGCTTGAGCTCTTCCTCGACGCGCACCATGCGCTCACGTAGTTCGATCTCATAGACCACGGGCGGTTTTCCAAGGCTTTGCTCGGCGATCCATTCACCGATGTGGTTTTTGACGTACTCGCCGATTTGTTGAAGGTCTTCCTGGGCCAGGGCCATGGTGGTGTCTCCGGATGACTCGCGGTGCGTGGGCGCTATGCTTGGGGCACGGGGCTGCGCCAAGGCTTGCTATTGACATGCTAGCAGTGCGCTAACCTTTGGCGCTAGCTGGACATCCGCTGCGCAGCCCTGTTAAGTGCGCCCGCTGGAGGGACGGACGTGAGGTGGCCGGATGCCCTCCTTCTCTCGTCGTCCCGGCCGGGAAGCCGGGACCCAGGCCAGGGATGCCCTCCTCCTCGAGTACGCAGCGCAGGGTGGCGACGGATCGGGCCATGGCCTCGGGCTGGCGATAGCTGTTGTAGCCGGGGCGGATGCAGACATCGTCGCGCGCGGCTTGCGTCAGGCGATAAGGCAGGCCAAGCCAGTCGTCGAGGAGCACGCCGAGGACGTAGGCGCGCTCAGTCTCGCGGCCGGGTGGGGGCGCTCGACCAGACCAGCACCCCGTTGATAAGCCCGCAAGGTCGCATGCGTCGCCCGCGCAATCATGAGGCGTCGGACTGATCGCCCTGGGTTTCTCGACGCTTCTCGATCAGGTCGCGCGCCAGCGCGATTTCCCGGGCCTGCAACAGTTCCTCAAAATATGCGTGGATGGAGGTCAGGGTGATGCCCACATCGACGGGGTCCAGTCCTTCGTCATCGGTATCCAACGGCAGCAGCCCGAGCAGTTTGTGCTCAACCACGGTCGGCACCTCGGGTCCGGCGTCGGCAGCCTGGGCGGCGGCAACGATGTCAGTCAAGGTCTTACCCTGATGCTGGCAGAACCACATCAGGTCGAAGTAATCGCGAGCGCGTGAACGCTTGAGTAGCAGGGCGCTCATCATGGCGAACAGGGTCGGCAAATCTGCCAACCCGAAACGCCAGCCGGGCTGCGAACGCACACCTATGGCATAGCGTTTTCCCCGGGGATCGGCAAAACACTGCACTTTGACGCCATCAAGGACGTAATCCTGCACATGGGCCAGCAGGTCAAGGCCATTGATCTTGGCGGCCGAGATCATGGACGCCGGCGTCACCAAGGTGGCGCCTCTCGACTGCATGGCGCTGAACAGCGCGTGTTTATCGAGCGACGCTTCAAAGGTGATGAGATCGACATCGAGACTTCGACGGTGACCGGCCTGCAGCGCCATCGCGGTGCCGCCCACCAGACAAAAGCCAGACAGCGCTTCTTCATTGGCGAGCTTGTCGATCACCGCGATCGTCGCCTGGGGCAACGACTCAGGTTTGAGCGCTGTCATGCCGTGTGGCGCTGGCTAAGCTCTTCTGACAGCGCAATATCGATGCTGCGCAGCATGCGGGCGAGGATGCGCTCGAGAATGGGGCGCTCAGCCGCTGGCACCAGACCCAGCGCCGTTTCGACGCGCCCCTTGACCCTGTCCAGGCCTTGATCGATGCAGAGTTGCACCAGGTCTGCAAAGTCTGCTCGCCGCAGGACGGCAAGGATCAGGGCATTGTCGGTCATGGCAGGATCGGACCAGTCATAGGGTTTGCTAAAACCGCTCGACTGCCGAACGCCATAGTGCGCGGCCAACAGGCGCAGGGCTGTTTCGGGCATGCGCCGAAAATCACCCGAGGTTTCAGGCAGTAGCCATTTATCCAGTGCGCGCCGCGACACGCCGAGGCCCTCGGCCATCCGCTGGCGTGTCTGGCCGCTCTGTTTCATGGCGGTGCGGAGCATCTCTTGTTGACGCATGCGTAAAGACTATCCCCAGTGGGGATGCACTTGCAACGCACGCGGTGTTGAAACCAGCGCCCTGCCGTACGGCAGTGCCTGCTGCTTCAGTGCCTGCTGCGAGGTTGCTTTCCCTGCACTGGATTCCGGCTTCCCGGCTGGAATGACTAACGTGAAGTGACTGGAATGACTAACGTGAAGTGACCGGGAAGCCGGACGATGGTGGCCGGAATACCCTCCTTCTCTCGTCGTCCCAGCCGGGAAGCCGGGACCTAGGCCGATTTGTTGAAGTCTTCCTGGGCCAGGGCCATGGTGGTGTCTCCGGATGGCTCGCGGGCCTTCATAAGTCTTCATCTTTCTCGCCTTGTCGATGTTGCAGACAGAGTGTTTACTGGAACAGATGGCCATCTGCTTTTGCGTCGGAAAGGCCGTGACTAACTTACCGCTAGTAGCCTGTGCTATCAAACGCCTGTCTGGCACAGGTTATCTTTATCGCAGCGCCTAAATCTATTGCAACTGAACTTATTGAACAAACATGTTTGAGCGCTATCTTCATTTCTCACACTACCAGAGTATTGTAAAAGACTCACGGATGCGTAGACCAAAGCGCACCCGGTCAATCATCAATCCTCACCCCAATCTCGACTTCGCCAGTTCGACACGGGATCTGATACGCAAACTCGGCCAACCGAGCTTGAAGCTATCGCCGCAAAACACCTCAAGCGAGCAGCTGTATCTCTATCGCCGAGAGATCTCTGGCTATAAGGTCAACTTTGAGTTTCACTTACACGAAGATCAGCTCTACTATACTAGGCATATCTTTCGCCATACCAGCGCCAAAGAGACTGAACTCATCATCAAGGCGATTGGGAAAAAGTATAGTGAAGACGCCACTTTCAACGACCGCCAGGATAAGATCATTGACCAGCAGGGCAATGAGCTAATCATCAATCGTGGTCTCTATCTCAGTATCGATTATCTCTATGCGCAGGGTACGACCTTACGCGAGTTCCAAGCTCCAGAGGCCGTGTACGCAATGGCCTAATGCCAGCGCGCGGCTGTCCCAGCGCGGCACGAAGTGCAATCCAGGGGCGGACCACCTACCAACGCCCGATAAAACCGCCGATCGGCCCCGGACCCTAGATGCGAGTTATGCCAGAGCAGCGTGAAGTCACCACCAAAGCGCTGGCAGGTGTTGCGATAGCGCTGCATCAGGGCCAGGGCCTGGTCGCTGTAGCCTAGCCCCAGGTAGCGCTCGGCGATGACGGAACATTCCATGACGATCAGCGGGCGCTCGCGCAGGCGCAGGGGGCGGCGCTGCTGGAGGTCGTAGAGCGGATACTCTCGACAGGTGCCACAGCGGAAGCCGGGGCGGTCGGCATAGCTGAGGGTGCTGTCGTAGTCGAGGCCGTTGTCGTCCCAGAGGCGCGCGGTGGTGGGCGTTTCCCAGCGCAGATAATGCTGGCGGCCGCCGAGCTGGGGTTGGTCGATGCCCTCCTCCTCGAGCACGCGGCGCAGGGTGGCGACGGAACGGGCCATGGCCTCGGGGTGGCGATAGCTGTTGTAGCCGGGGTGGAGGCCGATCTCGTGGCCGCGGGCGTGGCGCGGCTTGCGCTGCAGGCGGGGCCAGCGTCGCTGCATCGCGGCTTTGTCAAAGATCAGGTGAGCTTTAATGTCGCTCGCTTGAGCATTCGCGTCACCGCATCGGTTTTGTTGATGGCATGCAATTCAATCCGAGGGTTTTTGTGTCGGTCTTCACGCAGGCCATGACACTGAGTGCCATCCGCTCATGCCGTGGCTTCGAGCGCTTCAACCAGAGCCTCCGGTTCCGACCAGCGCCGTACCTCAGACAGAGAATCCAGAAGGGTGAAATCCTCGTCCTGCCAGACATCGGCCGTGTCATCGAACAGGCTGATCAACCTCAATGCCTCAGCCCCGTAGGTGAGCTGATTCAGATCGTGCCACATCGCCAGCGTATGCTCTGCAACGGGGCGCGCCGATGCGCGATTCCCAGTGCTGAGCACCGAAACGAGCGAGCCCTGCTGTGGCAGGATGATATGGAAGTCGGGCCTCCACCCGCGACCTGAGCGACCCATCAGCTTCGGTCGGCGATCAAACGGAATGTCGCGTTCAGCCAGGAAATCCGACACTTCGTCGGCCGTGGATTCAACAGCTCGGGTTCTGAAAGTGAACCAGAGATCGGAAACTCTCAGGCACGCCTGTGCCACGCGCAGCGTCACGGCGGCCAATGTCATACCGGATCTACAGCGGGCCAGAAGCGTCCCTTTGTACTGCTCGATACCATGCGTCAGGCAAACGTCTGCAATCATGGCGTTCTGTTTCGGTGTCCGCTTGGGCGATAGGGTCTGCGAGCGCAGCCAGCGCAGGGTTTCGCCAAGGTCAGAGACGATCAGTCCACCGTGTTTCTCGGTGATGAACAGATCAATGTTGTCTCCATCCGGATACAGGAAGGGCGTGCGGATTCTTGTGTGACGTTCGCTCGTGACGCAAGTGAAGAGTTCACTAAGCTCATTCGCTAGTTCTTTACAGGGCGTTGTCATCACGGCCAGAATCGATCATCTGAGTACGATGGCGGAGGAAACATGCGGCCGTTATGGGCGATCGCCGCTTCTGCACAGAATTGGTTCCAAACCGTGACGGGATCTTCCGCCGTGGCGGTGATGTCCTCGGGTATGTAGGCATCTTTGTCGCGACATGCTTCCGTCCAGCGATGCTTGTGGCACTCACCCACTTGGCTGCACTGAGGATTATGGTGATCCTTCCCGAGGTCGAGGCCGTAGATTCGTCCATCGCTTTTGAGGATCAAGCTGTAGCTCAATGCCGGTATGAGCGGATTGTACGTGCCCTTGATGAACAAGGGCCAGCCCCCTGCTGACGAGACCTCCATGCGAAACTCGACACAGTGCGAGTGATCTTCGTCTGTCGTCCATCGAATGTCCCCAAGGATCTGTTTTGTCTGATCGTTAAGGATGCTGTCGAACTCAGCGCTGTTTAGCATGATGTCGTTCCCTATCGGAATCTATTCGTGTGCCACGTATGCTGATCAGCCATCTGGGCCGACGCGGTTGTCGAGCTTGGGGTCGGTGTTCTCCGGGATGAAATAGAAGGCGACGGCGCGGCCGCGCGCGAGGCGATAGCCTGCCGCGGCCGTTGTTTTGCCACGGAAGAACACGGAAGTCCACGGAAACGGTGCTTCTTGTCCCTTCCGTGTTCGTCCGTGGCCAGTCTTTCGCGTGACCCAGACCCGGCGTTGAAGGCGAACGGGCTGTCGACATCACAGCTGACCAGGGTGCTGGCTTGGCGCGGCTTGCGCTGCAGGCTGGGCCAGCGTCGCTGAGCCAGGTCTCAGGTGCCTGCCGGAACTGGCTGAAAAAGCCGTCAGGCAGCCGCAGCTCGCCGGGCTGATCGGTTAGGAGGATGCTGACATCCTCGCGCGCGGCTTGCGTCAGGCGATACGGCAGGCCAAGCCAGTCGTCGAGGAGCACGCCGAGGATGTAGGCGCGCTCGGTCTCGCAGCCGGGTAGGGTTTGGATTTCAAGCACCAGGGAGCCCTGGATTGCGATGCCTATGCCGCATAGCGTTCAACGGGCACCACACGGGCATCATGGTGACCCCGCTCACGCAGCCTTTCGATTTCACTCAGCGTCTGTGCCGTCAAATAATGCTCGTGGCAAGCGCGACACGCAATAACAGGAATATCTTCAATCACCAACAGGTCATTGCCTTGGCCGAATGCCTTGGTGACATGCTTGATGGTTGCAGCACCGCCGCAGACAGGACAAAGACTTTCATTCATAGCAAATACACCGTAATAATAACAACCGTACCCTTAATCATTGCCACGATCTCGGCGTCCAGCCCCTGAGTAGTTGGGCCATACACTTTGAGTAATGAACGAGTTATTGAAAATCAAGGCACTGGCAAGACTGCAACCGCAGGACGTTGAATTTTCAAGGGCTTCGCCGTCCGTCCTGGGGTCTTGCCCATGCGTGCGCGCAGCTCGGCATAATGCAGCGCTTGTGCGCTGAGCTGCGGATAGTCTTCGGCGATTTCTGCCACCGGCACGCCGGCGCGAAATTGCTCCACCACCTGCGTTACCGGCACCCGTGTCCCTCGGAACACCAGTTCGCCTGAGCAAATATCCGCGTGGCGCTCCACCAGATCGGCACCCCGTTGATAAGCCCGCAAGGTCGCATGCGTCGCCCGCGCAATCTTGGTCAGATCCATGGTCACCGGCACCTCGCCCGTGCGTTCCAAAATACCAACTCAGTGTGAGTCTTATTTTAGCAGCAATCATCTGATGGCGATCGCCCTTTGTGGGAAAAGCACCAAGGCCATTTGCCACTCGCATTTCGGCAACACGGAGTTTCTCAGCGGCTTTCCGCAATACCGGCTCGATTTGAGGGGTCATAATCGCCGCCCTTCGCGCTCATAGTCAGGGCCAGCGGAGTGCCTTGCCGCTGTAACCCAGCCCCAGGTAGCGCTCGGCGATGACGGAGCATTCCATGACGATCAGCGGGCGCTCGCGCAGGCGCAGGGGTCGGCGCTGCTGGAGGTCGTAGAGCGGATACTCACGGCAGGTGCCGCAGCGAAAGCCGGGGCGGTCGGCGTAGCTGAGGGTGCTGTCGCAGTCCAGACCGTTGTCGTCCCAGAGGCGCGCGGTGGTGGGCGTTTCCCAGCGCAGATAATGCTGGCGGCCGCCGAGCTGGGGTTGGTCGATGCCCTCCTCGTCCAGCACGCGGCGCAGGGTTTGCACGGAGCGTGTCATGGCCTCGGGGTGGCGGTAGGTGTTGTAGCCGGGGTGGAGGCCGATCTCGTGACCGCGCGCGTGGATCTGACGCAGCAGAGCGCGCAGGCGCGGGTCGTCGAGGCTGACGCGGTTGTCGAGCTTGGGGTCGGTGTTCTCCGGGATGAAATAGAAGGCGACGGCGCGGCCGGCGCGTTCGTTGAGGTCCATGATGTGCTCAAGGCCGAGACGATGCGGGTCGAGGCTGTGATCGCCGCGACGGGAGCGCCACTGGCCGCGCAGATTGCGCCAGGCCAGGCTGGGCGAGCGGCGTTTGAGCAGGTCGCCGGTGAGGCCGCGCGCGAGGCGATAGCCCGCCGCGGCCGTTGTTTTGCCAGGGAAGAACACGGAGGTCCACGGAAACGGTGCTTCTTGTCCCTTCCGTGTGCGTCCGTGTTCTTCCGTGGCCAGTCTTTCGCGTGACCCAGACCCGGCGTTGAAGGCGAACGGGCTGTCGACATCGCAGCTGACCAGGATACGGGCTTGACGCGGCTTGCGCTGCAGGCGGGGCCAGCGTCGGTGCATCGCGGCCCAGAGGGTCTCGACGTACTCGTCGATAATCGGCCGATCGAGAAAGCCGGCGCGCTGGGCCAGCGAGGCGGTGGCCGGGAAACGGTCGTGGTTGTCGCGCTCGGGCAGCACGGCCTCTTCGTAGCGCGAGAGCATGAAGAAGGCGGCGCCGAAGACATCGAGTGGCAGATCGATGCGGTCGCCCTGCTCGGCCGCGCGCCCAGGTCCGGGGCTGGTGTCAGCGTCGCCATAGAGGATCGGCAGCCGCGGATCGGTGAGCAGGATGTCCTGCGCTAGCGCGCGGCTATCCCAGCTCGGCAGTTGGCCTGCGGGCGTTAGGGCCGGCAGCGAGGCGTCGCTGAGCCTGCCAGTGCTTGAAGAAGGTGATCCAGGCGCGCAGCGGTCCGGGTGGGTGAACGGCTGTTGATGATAAGCGTCTCACAGACCGCAGAGATGATGTCAGGGTGCGGCTATACTCGCTCCATGACCACGACACCGACACCGCACGATTGCTTCTTCCGCGAGAACTTCGCGCGGCCTGTGATTGCGCGCGACTTTTTGCAGCATCACCTGCCCGCCGCATTGCTCCCCGAGCTGGACCTCGAGCGAATGAGCATCTCGCCGGATACCTTCGTCACCGAGGCGCTGCGCAAGGTCTACTCCGATCTGATCTACCAGATTCCCTATCGCAACACTCAGCTCTCGGTCTATCTGCTCTTCGAGCACAAGAGCCGCTCCGAGCATTGGGTGCTGTTGCAACTGTTGCGCTACGTTGTCGCCAGCGGCGAGCTGTACCGCGACCAGAATCCTGAGGCCAAGAGCCTGCCACCCATTTACCCGCTGGTGCTCTACCATGGACAGGAACACTGGCGCGCACCCGCGCACTTTCACGACCTCATCGATCCCCTGCCTGAGGCGCTCAAGCCCTTCGTGCCCCAGTTTGGCTATGCGCTGCACGATATCTCGGCCAGGAGCAACACCGAGATCAAGGGTGCGGTGCTGTCACGACTCGTGCAACTCGCACTGCGTTACATCTATAGCGACCAACCCGCAGAGCGCTTCCGAGAGCTGCTCGAATTGATCGCCAAGGTCAGCCGCGACGAGACGGCGATGGCGATTCTCGAATCCCTGCTGCGCTACTTTGTCCAAGGCACTGGGCGCCTGGATGAGCAGCAAGCGCGCACCTTACTTGAACAGACCTTCTCCGGAGAACCGCTAATGGAAACCTTCATCGACCGTTACATTGCCCAAGGCGAACAGCGTGGCGAACAGCGTGGCGAACAGCGCGGCCGAGCAACCACCCTACTGCATCTCATCGAGCGCAAATTCGGCCCACCCAGCGAGCCCATCCGCGAGCGGATTACGCAGGCTGATCCCGACACCCTCCTGCGCTGGTTCGACCGTGCCATCGACGCCCGCAACCTCGACGAGGTCTTGCACTGAGCTCGGTCCGGCACTGAACCCGACCGCACTGCCGTCCATCTAGCATCATCGCAAGATCAATGTGTCAGGCTTGCAACATCTGCCGCATTCTCGCCAACCAACGCCGCATAAAACCGCCGATCGGCCCCGGACCCTAGATGCGAGTTATGCCATAGCAGCGTGAAGTCGCCACCAAAGCGATGGCAGGTGTCGCGATAGTGCTGCATCAGGGCCAGGGCCTGGTCGCTGTAGCCCAGGCCCAGGTAGCGCTCGGCGATAACGGAGCATTCCATGACGATCAGCGGGCGCTCGCGCAGGCGCAGGGGGCGGCGCTGCTGGAGGTCGTAGAGCGGATACTCACGGCAGGTGCCGCAGCGAAAGCCGGGGCGGTCGGCGTAGCTGAGGGTGCTGTCGTAGTCGAGGCCGTTGTCGTCCCAGAGGCGCGCGGTGGTGGGCGTTTCCCAGCGCAGATAATGCTGGCGGCCGCCGAGCTGGGGTTGGTCGATGCCCTCCTCGTCCAGCACGCGGCGCAGGGTTTGCACGGAGCGGGTCATGGCCTCGGGGTGGCGATAGCTGTTGTAGCCGGGGTGGAGGCCGATCTCGTGACCGCGCGCGTGGATCTGACGCAGCAGAGCGCGCAGGCGCGGGTCGTCGAGGCTGACGCGGTTGTCGAGCTTGGGGTGGGTGTTCTCCGGGATGAAGTAGAAGGCGACGGCGCGGCTGGCGCGCTCGTTGAGGTCCATGATGTGCTCAAGGCCGAGGCGGTGCGGGTCCAGGCTGTAATCGCCGCGACGGGCGCGCCACTGGCCGCGCAGGTTGCGCCAGGCTAGGCTGGGCGAGCGGCGTTTAAGCAGGTCGGCGGCGAGGCCGCGCGCGAGGCGATAGCCCGCCGCGGCCGTTGTTTTGCCACGGAAGAACACGGAGGTCCACGGAAACGGTGCTTCTTGTCCCTTCCTTGTGCGTCCGTGTTCTTCCGTGGCCAGTCTTTCGCGTGACCCAGACCCTGCGTTGAAGGCGAAGGGGCTATCGACATCGCAGCTGACCAGGGTGCGGGCTTGGCGAGGCTTGCGCTGCAGGCTGGGCCAGCGTTGGTGGAGCGCGGTCCAGAGGGTCTCGACGTACTCGTCGATAATCGGCCGATCGAGAAAGCCGGCGCGCTGGGCCAGCGAGGCGGTGGCCGGGAAACGGTCGTGGTTGTCGCGATCGGGCAGCACGGCCTCTTCGTAGCGCGAGAGCATGAAGAAGGCGGCGCCGAAGACATCGAGTGGCAGATCGATGCGGTCGCCCTGCTCGGCCGCGCGCCCAGGTCCGGGGCTGGTGTCAGCGTCGCCATAGAGGATCGGCAGCCGCGGATCGGTGAGCAGGATGTCT
>NZ_NHSH01000057.1:261881-403834 GCF_016653315.1 Halochromatium roseum
AGGCGGCGCCGAAGACATCGAGTGGCAGATCGATGCGGTCGCCCTGCTCGGCCGCGCGCCCAGGTCCGGGGCTGGTGTCAGCGTCGCCATAGAGGATCGGCAGCCGCGGATCGGTGAGCAGGATGTCTGGCGCCAGCGCGCGGCTATCCCAGCTCGGCAGTTGGACCGCAGGTGTTAAGACCGGCAGCGAGGCGTCGCTGAGCCAGGCCTCCGGGGCCTCCCGGAACTGGCTGAAAAAATGGTCAGGCAGCCGCAACTCGCCGGGCTGATCGGTGAGGCGGATGCAGACATCGTCGCGCGCGGCTTGCGTCAGGCGATAAGGCAGGCCAAGCCAGTCGTCTAGGAGCACGCTTAGGATGTAGGCGCGCTCGGTCTCGCAGCCGGGTGGAGTTTGGATGTCAAGCACGGGGTTCAGGGTGTTTGGAAACGCTAGATGATCTTGTCGATGAGCGTGCAAGCCTGGATGGCGCTGCAAAATCTACTCAGGAATGGCATGCAACACCAGATCCTTGGCGCCCCTCACTTCAAGCACTTGGTTCGTCAGATCGCCAGCGCATTTGAGTCGTACAAATTCAATGGCTTCTTGCAATCGACTCCACTGCGCTCTCCGAGCTAGGCCAGCCTCGCGCAAGGCGATCACCCCAGGGTGAAGCTCTACCGTTCGGGCAAGGCAGAGGAAATCACCGACGTTCACCGTCACGACGATCTGGCTATGTGCATAGGCATGACGCCAGAGTTGAATGTCAGGCTTGCCCTGCAGACCCACGTAGATCGCCGCGCTGGCTTCTAACCCCTGCTCGTTCGCCCAAGCAGCTAGCTGCGGCGAAAGATTTTCATCGATCAGCAGCTTCAACCGCGGACCTCTGGATCTTCAAGGGTTTTGCCGGTCGTCCCGGGGGCTTGCCCATGCGCGCGCGCAGCTCGGCATACTGCAGCGCTTGTGCGCTGAGCTGCGGATAGTCCTCGGCGATTTCCACCACCGGCACGCCGGCGCGAATTTGCTCCACCACCTGCGTCACCGGCACCCGTGTCCCTCGGAACACCAGTTCGCCTGAGCAAATATCCGCGCGGCACTCCACCAGATCGGCACCCCGTTGATAAGCCCGCAAGGTCGCATGCGTCGCCCGCGCAATCTTGGTCAGATCGATGGTCACCGGCACCTCGCCCGTGCGTTCCAGCCTGAGCCCCTTTCGCCGCCAAGCACCCACCTCGCTCGGCTTGTCCACCAACACCTGGTACAAGGCACGCCGGTCCTCGGGATGCATCTGTACCCCTCCTGACTCAAGCGCGCCTTTGAGCTTGAAGTACAGGACCTCCCGAAAGGCCAGCCGATGCCGCTTCCTGTCCGTCGCCTTCGCGGAGACCTGCAACACCCGGGTAAACTCCTGCCGCATCCACTTCGGGCTCTGCGCGATCGCGGCAGCGGCGACACGGGTCTCGAACGTCAGAGACATCATTCCCTCCAAAATACCAACTCAGTATGAGTCTTATTTTAGCAGGGATCATCTGGTGGCGATCGCCGTTTGTGGGAGAAGCACCAAGGCCAAGGCACCGGCCAGACGTACATGGTCTTCCCCTCCAGCCCCAGCGAGATAGCCTTATCGATTAGGGTGCGCGCGCGGATGGCGTAAACCTCCAAACCTTCAATGGCGTCCTCGATCAACTCATCGGGCGTGAAGTGCTTGGCGAGCTTGGGTGTGTAGATCTGGCCTGTACGCTGTTTGTAGTAGTGCTCGCCCATCTCGCCCGTAGCGGTCTTGTAGCGGTAGCAGACCTCATCGCGGAACAGCTTGCGGAAATAGGCGTTTTCCTTCCAGAGCGCGCTCTCGACGCAGTGCAACGAGGTGGCGACCTTCAGTCGGTGGCCAACGCCGAGGCCGACGATCCAGGCGTCGTCGAACTCGCGCAGACGGTAGTAAGGAGAAAACCGATCCCAAGAGGTCTCGCTGCGGTGATGATCGCGCGTCAGAAAATCAGCATTCGGGCCAATGGCGCAGACCGAATGGTTGAGATTGATGCTGCGGCTCACGCCAGGGTAGCGCCGGAACACCTCGGTCAGCAGTCCGCCAGCGGACGGCATGCGACGCACGTCAAACACTGCACCTGAGACCTGCGCCGAATAAGGCGGAAACGCGGGCATCGCTAGCGTGCCCTTTGGCCCTACCACCGCCAGCAAACGCTTGACCAGCTCAGCCGCGCCAAACCCACCGCTGTTCAGGGGCTCCCAGGCCGAATGCACCATCAGGGTTGCGCCTTCGTGGATACCGGCCCGAGCCAGAAATGCCTCAATGGCCTCCAGCGTCACAGAGGAGGGGACGGTGGCTTCAGGCGAGGTCCAACGCCGCTCATGGAGACGCGACGAGGCGCGAGCCACCAGCATCGATGGCAAGGATCGCAGCCGACGCAGGACGCGATTCACCCCTCCACCCCTTTTGCCTGCAACGACTCAACAATGGCGGAAACCGTGACGATGCGATCCAACTCGTCGAAGTCAAAGGCGACCTCAAACGCCTCTTCCAGTTCCAGAACCAGCGTCGTGTGATTCAACGAATCCCAACCGGACACCATGCCGAGCCCTGCATCCGACGATAACGCATGCTCGGGCACCTTGATCACCCGGCTCACGACCTTGAGCACCTCATCCTGCAACGCCACTACAACCTCCCAGCGAGTGCCTTCTTATCGATCTTGCCGCTCTGATTCAGCGGAAACAGGTCCAGGAATAGCAGCCGGCTCGGAATCATGTAGGCGGGCAAGCGCTCGCGCAGTCGCTCGATGATCTGCGCATCGCTCAGCTCAGCGCCTTTGTGCAAGCGTACAAAGGCTGCCAATGCCGCTTCGCTCTGTGAACCAAAGGGCACAACGGCACTCACATCCACGCCTTCGAGCTGATCGATGGCCTTGGAGACCTCGTCCGGATGAATCCGATAGCCCCTGATCTTGACCAACCCATCGATGCGCCCTTTCAGATACATCAGGCCGTCGTCTTCGTAGCCGATATCGCCGGTGCGATAGAGCAGACGCCGCGCAAAGGGCAAGCGTGGGTCTTCGATGAAGGCCGCCTCGGTCCGTTCACGATCGCCATGGTAGCCGAGCATCAGTTGTGGGCCGGTGACACACAACTCGCCTTCTTCGCAGGGCGTTCCATCCTCATCCAGCAGGACATGATCCAAGGAATCGAAACAGGCGCCGATCGGAACGGGTTTCCCTGCCGCCTCCAAACCGAACTTGTCATCGAGCCGCACGGCAAAGCAGTTGATGGTCACCTCGGTGGGGCCGTAGACGTTGTAAAAGTGCGCCCCGTCTGTGAGCGCGACGTAATCATGTACCAGCTGCCAGGGGAAGCGATCGCCGCCGGAGAGGATCAGGCGCAGCGTCGAGAGGTCCGCGCCCTTCTTCTGCTTGGCGAAGGCGACCAGCGCCAGGTGTGTGGTCGGCACCGAATAGAGCACATCGATCTGATGGCGCATGATCATCGCCAGCACGCTAGGGATGTTGGTGTTGTGGCGCGCCACACCGATGTCGGTGCCGAAGGCCAGGGCAAAGGCGATATCGCCCATGGTGATGTCGAAGGTCAGCTCCGAGGTCAGCAGCAGGCGCTGCGCGCCCGCGTAGGCGCCGAAGAAACGCCGCGTCCAGTCGACGTAGGCGCGAAAGGCCCCCGCCGTGATCACCACCCCTTTCGGCTCACCGGTCGAGCCGGAAGTGAAGATCACATAGGCGATGTCGGTGGCGAGCAGGCGGCCGGCTGGATGACGCGACTCCTCATTGACGGCGGCGTCCGGCGCGGCAAAGAGCTCGGATGTCGTCAGCACCAGACATTGGGTGTCGAGTGAGGCGCCGTCATCCACCAGGACCGCCGCTGGCTGGATGCGATCGATGATGTCGAGGTTCTTCTGCGCCGGCCAAGCGGTGTTGAGCGGCACCACATAGAAGCCCGCGCGCCAGGCGGCGAACATCGCCGCGATGTATTGCGCACTGCGGGACAGGAGGATGCAAATGCCTTGTTGCACGCCGTCGATGCGGCTTGGGCTGTGAGTCGCTAGTGCGGAGGCGCAAGTCAGGACATCGGCTTGAGTGAGGGAGGAATCGTTGTCGATGTAACCGACGCGACGGAACGCAGAATTATCGAGAATGACGTTGGTTGAGATATCGTTCATGAGTTCAAATCCAGCGAAGTACTTGCTACGCTAAGCGGTCTCTTTTGCGTAGGTCACCATTCGTTTATAGATATCGGCGTCGATCCTCACTTCACGTCTTGGCTTGAAACGTCTTGGAGGCTTAGCTCGCTGGATCACTTTGCACTCGTTTTTCGACAGAAAAGCCTGAATTTGCTCCAAAGTTTTGCTCGGATTATCGCAAAAATCTTCGTAAACAAGATCAAAACGGCGGGCATCACCAATACCCGCAAGGCCCAAATCTCTGTCGATTGTCAGATGTGTATGCCGGATTTGCTCAATCACCTGTTCATGCGCTGGTAGTTTTTTTAACAGATCAATCTCTGGCGGCTCGACTGAAAGCCAAGTATCATAATCCTGGAAGCGCTGATATCGCACCTCAAGCAGCGAATGTCCGTTATCGACTTCATTGCGATGTGTGACAATAAAAAGGCTTTCTGGCAAATAGTGTGCGATCGCCTGAACACGCAGCGAAGCATAAAGGTTTTTGAAAAGGATTGGTCTATCGAAAGCGTTGGTTAACGCTGCTACAGAGCGCCTAAACTGGCGCATCCGACGAGGGACAGCCTCATCCAGCGTCATGTACGGCGGCTTACGACGAAAGAAGCGATACCACCATTCGCCGCATTCCGCAGGTGCATAACTGCCCTCGGTTGTTCCTTGACGGGATTGGAAATCAGATCTTGGCCGGTCTTTGGTTGGATGAAATAGCTGTTCCGCCAATGCCGGTGCACCAAACCATTGGCAATGCCGATTGCTGATGTAGCCGACATCTAAGGTATCCGTAATAACCTGAACGGCCAGTGTGCTGCCAGAGCGTGGCGCACCGACGAAAAAAATCGGTGGATGCCGTAAAGGCAAATCCGGATCGGGAGCTATCCATGTCTCGACTTGCTCCAGAGCAAAACGGTTAGCCAGTCCGAAAGCGCGTCTCGCATAGTTTTTCGGATTCAGGTACTTACGAATCGTAAAGCTCATAACTGATAATGAAATAGCGCAAAGAAACGCATGCCTATAAGCAATGCAAGAGCAGAGACGACACCCAAAGCAAGAGAGCCGTCATTCATGAACTCAGGGAACAGCAGGATGGGTGTAACGATGGCTAGTGAAATCACCAGGGCTTTCCCAAGCGATCCCAGAAATATTTTTATTGGCAATCCAGCAATAGCGAGCACAACCCATAAGAATACAAAGTAGGAGACAGCGCTACCAACAGAAAACAGCACGATCGTAAGCAGTAGATCGCCATAATAGGCACCAAGAAGAATCATTGCGACTCTGACGACAAAGAGCTGCACCTGCATGATCAGACCAAGATGCTGCTTTTCAGCAACGGCATTGATAATCGTCAGTGGTCCTGTGCAGAACTGCATTACAAGCCAAGGCGTCATCCACTGCGCCATCACGCCGGCTTCGCGCCATTCCTCACCAAACACAAGCGCGAAAAGGTCTGGCGCTGTCAGTGCCAAGATGAGCGCAGGTGGCACGGCGATCTGAGTAAGGATATTTAACAGTCGCCGAACTTTACCGGCTAACTGGTTATTTCGGTACGCCTCAGCAGCACTGGATAGAAATACGCTTTGAAGCGCTGATCCAAACAAGGTGAGCGGCAACGTCAGTACGCGATGCGCCAAAGCATAGAGCCCTGCGCCTGCGGCCGTAAAGAAGGCTGCAATCATCACAGGTGGCAGTTGCGTCCCTCCAGTGTTAAACAGCCCAGCCCAAGTCGTAAAAATTGGAAACCGCCGATACCGCCCCGCCGCCTTCACAATCCCCCGCCAACTCACCTGCCGAAATCCCGCGCTCGCCAGCGCTGGTCGCCCCAGGCTGGTGGTGCCGACGCTCTGCCCGGCGACCTGTGCATACAGCAGCGCGATGCCGCCGAGCTTGAAGGCGGCGAGCTGGATGGCGACGGTTGCTAGCGCCTGGCGCAGTCGGGTGCCGGCGATGGTGCTGAAGCGCTTGGTGCGCACAGACCAGTAGTTGAACACGGTGTAGGCACCGCCAAGCAGCACGCCGACCGGCAGCAGCCAGAAATAACCGGCCAGCGCGGGCACGCCGAGCATGTCGGCGATGGCCGGGCCGAGCTGCCACACCAGCAGGCCGCTGAGCAGCGCGCTGATCCCGACCAGGATCAGGCTCAGCACGGCGACGTTGGCAGCCTCGCCGTCGTCTTCCGGCAGCGGGATGGCGAGCTCGTAGCGCAGGCTTGAGATGACGCCGATCAGCGCGAGCAGGCTGGCATAAACCGCGAGCAGGCCGAAGTCTTCCGGGCTGTAGAGGCGCGTGAGCAGCGGCGCGGCCAGCACCGTGAGCAGTTGCGCCCCGGCCGTGCCGCCCACCAGCACGCTGACGCCGCGGGCGAAGGCGTTCTTGGGCAGCAGGCGTCGCAGTCCAGCTTTTGCGCTCGCAATCATCCAGAGTGCTTGTCTGAGGTGCTCGGTCGTGGGGTGACGGCTGGCAAGGCGTACTCAGACAGGCGCTTGCTGACTGACTTGACCGTTCTCGAGCCGATAGCGTGCCCCGGTCTGCGGACAGGTATAGCGGCCCTCCCCCTCCAACGGCAGCGGCATCTGCTCGCCATGCTCACTCATCCAGCCGATCTGCCGCGCCGGCACGCCGACCATCAGCGCATAGGGCTTGACGTCTTTGTTGACCACCGCACCGGCGCCGATGAAGGCGAACTCGCCGATGGTGACGCCGCAGACAATGGTGCAGTTGGCGCCGAGGGTGGCGCCTTTCTTGACCAGGGTGTCGCGGTATTCGTCCTTGCGCTCGATCAGCGAGCGCGGGTTGTAGACGTTGGTGAAGACCATGCTGGGGCCGCAGAAGACGCCTTCTTCCAGGGTGACGTTGTCGTAGACCGAGACGTTGTTCTGGATCTTGCAGCGGTCGCCGATGCGGACCTGGTTGCCGACGAAGACGTTCTGGCCGAGCGAGACGCCTTGGCCGATGCGCGCGCCGCCGCAGACATGGACCCAGTGCCAGACGCGCGAGCCGGCGCCGATCTGGGCGCCTTCGTCGATGATGGCTGTTGGGTGGATGCTGGCGTGGGTGCGGGGGTCGTTCATACGCTGGCCTTGAAGGCGGTGACGATGCGCTGTTGGTCGGCCTCGGTGAGGTCGGCATGCATGGGCAGGCTCATGACTTCGGTGGCGATGCGGCTAGCGACCGGGGTGCATCCAGGGCAGCAGAGCTGGCGGTAGGCCGGTTGTTCGTTGAGCGGTACTGGGTAGTGCACGGCGGTGGGGATGCCTTGCTCCTTGAGCTTGGCCTGCAGGCGGTCGCGGTCTTGCACCCTGAGCGTGTATTGGGCGAAGACGCTGGTGCGGTCTTCCTGCGGCCAGGGCAAAACGCGGAATGGCTCGAGCAACGGCGCTAAGGTGCTCAGGGCGTTTTGGTGATTGGCTTGTGCTTGGCGGCTTGGCGTCTCTGTGCGCCTGTCTTCTTCCTTCGCGAGCAGGTCTTGGTAGCGGCGGGCGACGGCTTGGCGTTGGGCGATCTCGTGCTCGAAGCGCGGGAGCTTGGCGAGCAGGATGGCGGCTTGCAGGGTATCCATGCGGCCGCCGACGCCGATGCGGCTGTGCACATAGCGCGCGCTCTGGCCGTGGACGCGAATCTCGCGGCAGGCTTGGGCGAGGCGGTCGTCGCTGGTGAAGATGGCGCCGCCGTCGCCGTAGCAGCCGAGTGGCTTGCTGGGGAAGAAGCTGGTGCAGCCGATGGTGCTTAAGTTTCCGCTGCGCTTGCCCTGGTAGCTGGCGCCGAAGCTTTGGGCGGCGTCTTCGATGACCGGGAGGTGGCCATGGCGCGTGGCGATGGCGTTGATGGCGTCCATGTCCGCGGGTTGGCCATAGAGGCTGACGGGCAGGATGGCCTTGGTGCGCTCGCTGAGCTTGGCCTCGATGAGCGAGGCATCGATGTTGCCGGTGTCGGGCTCGATGTCGACAAAGATCGGGGTGGCGCCGAGCAGGACGATGACCTCGACGGTGGCGACGAAGGTGAACGGGGTGGTGATGACCTCGTCGCCGGGGCCGATGTCGAGCGCCATGAGGCTGATGAGCAGGGCCTCGGTGCCGCTGGCGACGCTGATGCAGTGTTGGGCGCCGGTGAAGGTGGCGAGTTGCTGCTCGAGTTCGGTGACGTCGGGGCCGAGGATGTATTGGCCGTGGTGCAGAACGCGATGGATCTGCTGCTCGAGCGCGGGGCGGATGGCGTCTTGTTGGGTTTTGAGGTCGACGAAGTCGATTGGCGCCGGCTCGGTTCGGGGGTTGTGTTGCCGCTCGATGAGGGTTTCGGGTGTCAGGGCACGGTCTGGGTAACCGGCGAGCATGCCGCCGTCGCGTGTGAGCAGGTTTGCGGTGCCTTCGGCGAAGCGGTTCAGTGCGTGATAGAGCTGGGCGTCTTCGGGGTCTGCTTCGGCGAACAAGGGGCCTTCTGCCGAGAGGGACGCGAGCCATTGATAGCCAGCCGTGATGCGTTCAAGCAGTGCACGGGCCTGAGCACGCGCGGCCGTACCGGTGAGTGTCTCGCCGTTGTGGTGCGCTTTGCCACGCAGTTCTAAGGCGACGACATATTCGAGTGTCTGCACTGATCCGGTGTAGACCCAGAGGGAGGCACCACTGGCCTCGGCCAACGCGAGCGCGAGGCGGGTGTTTGCGGAGCCGGCGCGTTCGACGCAGAGGTCAACAACGATGTTGACATCGAGCAGGAGCTGTTTCACGGCACCCGCCCTTGCTCGGCGCGCGAGGCATTGCGCAGTTCAACGGCGGCCCAGCGTTGTTGCGCTTCTTCTGACTCGGTATCCGCGGTTGCACTTGCCGGCAACATCTCCCGCCTGGCCTGCTCGGCGATTGCGGTCATGCGTTCGACTTTGTCGCGGATCTCGGCTGGAAAGTCTGCAAGCTCATAGGTCGGCAGGCTGGGCGCTTGGGCGTCGATGATCTCTTGGTCTGGGATCTCAACGCGCACGCGTAGCCGCTGATGCTTGAGCGTGACTGGGCGCTGAAATTCGAGACGGCCTTGATCGTAGATGGCTTCGATGTGCATGTTCAGGCCTAATGCGCTAATACTCGAGTGGCAGCGAGACTGTACCGCCATCGCGCGCGGAGAGGTAAGCGGCGATCAGTAGCTCCAGGGACTTGAGCCCTTCACGGCCATCGGTCTCGGGTTCGGCCTCGCCGCGCAGGCTGTCGATGACGTTCTTGTAGTAGAGCGGATGGCCGAAGCCGTAGACGCTGGTGGTCTGGTAGTTGGCGGCCTTGATCTGCTCGTCGTAGTCGCGCGGCTCGGCGAAGTCCCAGAGCTGGATATCGTTGACGGCGACGCCGCCGACGCGCACGCTGCCCTGCTCGCCGAGGATGGTGATCGAGCCTTCCAGATTCTTCGGGTAGGTGAGCATGGTCACGCTCATCGAGCCGAGGGCGCCGTTGCGCCAGCGCACGTTGAGCACACCGGTGTCTTCGACCTCGATGTCGCGGGTAGTGCTGACCATGGCCTGGACCTTGTCGACCGGGCCGACGAGCCAGTCGAGCAGGTCGACGTAGTGGCTGGCCTGGTTCATGAAGGCACCGCCGTCGAACTCCCAGGTGCCGCGCCATTTGGCTTGGTCGTAGTAGTCCTGCGGTCGGCTCCAGAAGACGTTGAGGTGGACCAGATGGACGCGGCCGAAGCGCTTTTCGTCCATCGCGCGCCTGAGCAGCTGCAGGGTGGCGTTGCGGCGGTTTTGCTTGACCACGAACAGGTGCACGCCGGCCTCGTCGCAGGCCTTGACCATGCGCACGCCGTCTTGCCAGCGGGTGGCCATGGGCTTTTCGGTCATCACGTGCACGCCATGGCGGGCAGCGGTGATGGTCTGCTCGGCGTGCAGACCGCTGGGAGTGCAGAGGGCGACGAGATCGGGCTGTTCTTGGCTGAGTAGCGTTGGCAGATGCGCGAAGCCGGGGAGCTGGTAGCGGTCTGCGTGCTGTTTGAGAACGCCGGGGTTGGTGTCACAAACGGCGACGAGTTCTAAATCATCCGCGTGGGTTTCAATGGCGCTGAAGTGATTCTTAGCGATACGCCCGCAGCCAACGACGGCAATCCGGAGCTTGCGGTGATGAATGGGAGAAGGCATCAAGGGGTTCCGTCTCAACGATTGAGCGTCAACTGTGCACCTTCCGCGAATGATGGAACAAGCAGGTTCTGATTAAGAAGTGTGAAGCGGATTGCGGGGCATCCCCCCAAACGCTAATCCAGCCAAGAACAGATAGGCGAATACGACAGCCGGCATCTGCATGCTGAAGTCCACCAGTGAATGCAGACCAATCTGCACCGTTGCAACCACAAACAACAGCGCAAACTCGAACTCATCGCGCTGTAAGATCATGCGCAGGGCTGCAGCCAACAGCAGGCCGAAGGCGCTGATGAGTGCGAGAGTGGCGGGCCAGCCGATCTCTAGGGCCAATTCCAAATAATCGTTGTGCGCTCGGCGGAGTAAGGATGGGATCTGCGCATCACGCACCAGCCGAAAGGCCGACTCGAAGCTTCCCAGCCCATAGCCGGTCCAAGGTCGTTCTGCAATCGCCTGCTGTATTAATGGGTAAGCATCCAGGCGGGTATCGCCTTGGGTAAAGAGATGCGCAAATCGGGCCGTGGTCTGATCGCCGCTGAGCATGAGGTTGATGACCAGCAACAGCAGCGGCAGGCTCATCAGCCCCAGCCCGATGGCCCGCGTTTGCCCGCTCGGCAAGCGCAGGCTCCAGCCGAGTAGCAGCAGCGTCAGCGCAGCAAGAAACGCGACCAAGCCCATGCGCGACTCGGTGAGCAACAGCGCCAGAAAACACAGCAGCGCCGCCATCACCAGCAGCCAGCCGGCACTGGCCAGGGTCTCGACGAAGTCGCGCAGCCGCGCCCGGGGCTCGGCATCGCGCGCTAGGAGCTGGCGCAGAGAGCGCAGCATCAAGGCCAGGGCGGCCAGGATGCCGAGCCCGGCATAGGTGGCGTAGTTGTTGCGGTTGACAAAGGTGGAGGTCAGCACGCCCTGATAGGCCTGCTTGTCGAACCAGAGAATACTGTTAAGCCCGGAGAAGTCGACGATCAGCCCATAGCCGGCATAGGCTGCCTGCGCGGCGATGAAGAGCTTGAGTAACAGACTCCGGTTGCGGCTGCGCCGACACTGCCAAAAGGCCAGCCAGGCGAAGGCCAGATAGGTCAGATAATGGGTTGCAACCTGGGCCGAACGCTCGGGCACCAAGGCGAGCGTGCCCGCCAACTCGGGCAGCTGAAGCAGCTCACGGGTCTGCTCCCACACCGGATGCTGCCAGGCCGGCAGCAGCCCGGGCAGGCTTTGGGCGAAGCCCCAGCCGATCACCGCCAGCGCCAGCAGACTGGCTGCCAGCACGCTCGGCTGCGGCATGGTCAGCCCGCGACGCAGACGCCAGCGCTGTAGGACGAGGGCCAGAACAGCCAGCGCGATCAAGACCCCATAGACGGCCGGCCAAACCGGATAGACACTGGCAAAGGGCAGCGGACTCAACAGCAATACGGCAGCGAAGACCCAGAACGGCAGCCCGCGTGGCGGCGCCGTCCTGCGTGCTAGGGCTGGCGCCAGTCGGTAGGCTTCGAGCATCAGCGGGCTCCGGTCGGCGAAGGCAGCGGCTGCGGGCCGCCTTGTTGGGTGTCGATCAACATCCGCGTTGCACCGTCTAGAATCAGACAGCTGAGGCGGCCGGTGGCATAGGCGCCGGTATCGATGCCGATCCGATTCGAGCACAGCTCAACCGTTGCCCTGGCGTTGTGCCCATGCACCACGACGTAGGGATGTGGCTTGGTTTCGCTCAAGAAGCGCTCGCGAATCCAGATCAGGTCTTGGGGCTGCTGTTGCGCAATCGGAATCCGCGGGCGAATACCCGCATGCACGAAGCAAAAATCGCCCACACAGCGGCTCAGCGCCAAGTCTTGTAAGAACGCCTGGTGGTGGCTGGGCATCGCAGCCCGCAGCGCAGCGGCGATTTCAGTTGGGTCTGCGGGGTCTACAGGGTCTGCCGACCAGACGCCCACCCCATAAGACACCAGGGTTGCTAGGCCACCGAGCTCGAGCCAATACGCACCAGTCAGCGGATCGCGCAGAAAATGGCGCATGGCCTGATCATGATTGCCCAGCAGACAATGGCTGGTCACACCAGGCAACCGACGCCGACTCAGTAGTTCCAGCACCTCGCGGCTTTGTGGTCCACGGTCGACATAGTCGCCGAGATAGATCAACTGCCGCACCTTGTCAGGGTGCCGCGCAGCGTCCTGCTCGATCTGCCCCTGCAGCTGCTCGAGCAGATCGGCGCGCCCATGGATGTCGCCCACCGCGTAGATGCGCATGCCCGCAGGGGTCTGGGCCGATTCCAGGGTCTTGGCTTCCTCAGCCCGCTGACGACGCCATGCAAATACCATCAGGCTCCTCCAGAGCAGGGCTGGTCGCGCGTCATGGTTGCCCAGCGTGAGCGCCCCCCCTTGTTATTCAAGAAATTGAGCAAGCTCAATACCACTCGCCGGTCAAAGCGCTGGCCCGCATCCGCCAGCAGTTCCGACTCCGCCTGTTGGAACGATTGGCCAGCTCGAAACGTACCCGCATTGATCAGCGTGACAAAGGTGTTGGCCACCGCCAAGATCTGAGCCGTCGGTAGAATCGCTTCGCCGGCCAAGCCCAGCGGTCGTCCGCTCCCATCCCAATGCTCATTGATCTGCGCCAAGGTCTCGATCACCGGCCCTTCGAATTCGAGATGCTTGAGCAAGCTCGGCCCCTGATCGAGCGCATCTTGCACCAGCGCACGCTCGGCTTTAGTCAGCGGCCCCGGTTTCGTCAGCAGGTCACTGGGCACCCGAATCTTGCCGATATTCACCAAGCGACCGGCCTGCTCCGCGGTCTTGATCAACAGTGACGACAGCGCCAACTCAATGGCCATCTCGCGCGCCACCTGCGCCACAAACAATGACTGATTGGCTGAGTTTGGGTCGCGCTCATCCATCAAACCCACCAGGGTGTCGATCAGCTGCAGCGTATTGCGCTCGCGCCGGCGCCGCTCCTCGGTCAGCGCGGTCAAGTCTTCAATCGTTGTCAACACCACGGCCGCATGCAGGTTGTCTCGGGGCAGAGGGTGATGATTAGAACGCCAAACCTGCTCGCTATCCTCGGCCTCGGAGCCGGGCGAGGGATGATCAGCGGCGCTCAGCGCCTGCGATTGCGTATTGCTGGGCGCATTGTTGGGCGCATTGCTGGCCTGCGTAAGCCGCTGCTCAGTCCTGCTCTGGCAAAACTCAAACAATCCGAGCAGGCCCGGATCAGGCTGTAAATGAAAATGGCGAGTGACGATCAGCTCCTGCTGCTGTTCATAGGCGCGCTGGATAAGCGCTTGATAAAACCGGCCGCGCTCTTGCCCAAACACCCCGATCAGGCTGCGACCCGTCAGCTCTGGCCTGGGGATACCGGTCAGCTCGGAGGTGCGACGATTGGCAAAGGTCAGCCGTGCCTGGGCGTCGGTGGCGAACACCGCATTCGGCTGCGTATCACTGACCGCGTCGAGAAACCGAGACAGGGCCTCGAAGCGCTGCGAAGAGGCCTGGTATTGACGGGCAACCTGCTCAATGCGCGCCGAGCTGCCATAACGCCAGGCGAACAGGATGATCGAGACAAAGCCGATCAGCAGCGCCAACATCAGGCTGATCAGGGTGATCAGACGGCGCTTGCTCTGCGCCAGGGCCTCCGCTTGATCGACCTGGTGCACTAGCACCCAGGGTGTGCCCGGGATCTGGCGACTCACTGCAAACACTGGTGTTGCCGAATAATCCAAACCGGCGTGAAAGGCGCCTGGCTTACGCAAGGCCGCCGTCTCCACAGAGTCTTCTTCGCCGATCGCGATCCGATGACTCAAGGCCGCGGTGCCATTGGCGAGCGGGCTGAGAAACTCCAGCGTGTGACCACTCTGGCGGATGAGATAGGTCTCCGCCGTCGCCATGGTCTGGCCGGGCTGTTTCAGCGTGGCAAAAAACGCCGTATCCGCTGGCCGCAGCGCCAGCAAGCGTGCCGCGACGGTGGTGCCCTGGCCCCTACCCTGCTCGGTCAGCACTGGTAGCAGCCAACCCAAGGCCAGTTGGCCTTGGGCATCGCGGCGTAGATCCAAGAAACCGGGCTCGGTCAGTGGCGTCTCGGCAATGAACGCCGCCAAGGCGGCGCTGATGGGGGGCATGCCGGCGCTCGCGACCAAGATCCCGCCGTCCGGACCCAGCAGCGCCAATCCGGCGAGGCCAAGTCGCTTGACGTTAGCGCGGACTGGGCCTCCCTCAACCCTTGAGACAAAACCGCCGCGTTGTGCGGTCACCTCCAACAGCGTGCGCAGAAAGCCGAGTTCCTCGCCGCTGTCGACGTTCATCTCAGGGGCTTCGGCCTGCATCCGCAACACGTTGAGATACACCTGCAAGGATTCGTTATTCACCAACCCGAGCACGACCGCTTGCTGTTGATCGAGCCAGTACTCGAGCGCCTGCGCGCGGCTGTCAGCAACCATGCTCAGGCGCCATCGCAGCTGCTGCTGATCGCGCGCATACTCCTGTTGCGCAAAGGCAAAGACCCCGGCCAGTGCAGCCAGAAACACGATCACCAATGCCGCAAGCGCCACCTGCAAGCGCTTGTTCATCGGCGCGTTGCTGTGCGGGTCTTCTATAATCGGCGTTGACATTCGATGAGAGCGCGTGCATGAAAAGAACGCCCAGCCGGCGCGAACGGCGCTTGGTTGTACTGCTAACGGTTCAACTCAGCTTTAGCAGTCTCCTACTGGCTAATACCGCCGCCGCCGAACATTTTGAAAGCGCCGGCATCTTTGGTGAGTCTGGTAAACAATTCACCAATTTTCGCCCCATCCCCAAGTGGCAAGATGTGCTCAAGCGCTTTCGGATCGAGCAGCGTCGCCAGCGCGACTGCGACTCAGGCGGCTGTCGTGACGACCATGACTGGATGCAAACCCTCGACAGGCTGCGCGGCAAGGACAGGGCCGTTCAGGTGCGCGAGGTCAACCGATTCGCCAACAACTGGCGCTATATCACCGACCCCACCAACTGGAATCAGGACGATTACTGGAGCACACCCGATGAATTTCTCAAGAAGCATGGTGATTGTGAAGATTACGCCATCATAAAATTTCTGAGCTTGCGCGCACTTGGATTCAGTAATGACGATCTGCGGCTCGTCGTGATCAAGGATCTCAATCTCGGCGTTGCTCACAGTGTGACCCTGGTCAGGCTCAATGATCGCATCATGATGCTGGACAACCAGATCGACCGCGTCATCCCCGCCAACGCGGTGAAGCACTATAAACCGATTTTCGCCGCCAACGAAGAGGCTTGGTGGCTCTTTACACTTCTTCAATAAAGCCAGCTTGCAGGGAGTGGCGTTTGCGTTAACAGTGAGTCGAACGTTTACATCCATTCAGCGCCATCCGCTCAGGGATTTCAATGCTCATCACCTGCCTTGACGACGACCCACGCGTCGAGCCACTGCTGCGCCGCATGCTTGGGCGCATCGGGCATACATTCCATTTCAACTCCTCGGTCAGTGCGTTCAAGGCGGAGATCGCCGAGCAACCGCCCGACCTGGTCTTGCTCGACTTGGGTCTCGGCCAGGAATCCGGCGTCGACGTCATCCATTGGCTTGCGCAGAACAACATCCAGCAGCCACTGGTGCTGCTCTCCGGCCGTGGCGACGGCCTTCTCGACACGGCACGCCGCATTGCCAACAGCCGCGGTATTCCGGTCCGAGGCATCATCAGCAAGGCCCGACTCGCCAGCGAGCTGCCGGCCTTGCTCGACGACCTGGAAGCCATGCCCCTGGTGCCGGAGGCCGACACGCCAACGCAGGATGAGGCAGCCCCTGACGCCAGACCGCGTCCATCGACTCCACCGCCACGCCTCGATGCCGCCTTGCTGCAGTCGCTGATCAGCAAGGGTGATAAAGACACACTGATCCCCTATCTGCAGCCTATCGTCTCGCTCACCGATGGCTCACTGCGGGGGGCTGAGGTGTTGGCCCGACTGCGCATGCCGGATGGCTCGATTCTCGACGCCAGCAGCTTCATTGCGCTTGCCGAGAACCAGGATCTGCTCTACAGCATCACCGAGTCGTTGTTTCGCTCGGTGGTTGCGCATCGCACCCGACTCTCCGCGCTCAATTTCGATTTTCTCGCCGTCAACCTCTCCGCCGGCTGCCTGCGTGATCAGCGCACCATCAACCTGGTCCGCGCCCTGATCAGTACCCTCGACACCCTCTGCGAGGTGCAGATCGAGATCACCGAAACCGCCGTCAGCCGATCGCCCCAACAGATCCAATCGCTCGCTGCGCGCCTCAAGCTTGCCGGCACCCGACTGGTGATCGACGACTTCGGCACCGGCTACTCCTCGATGCGAGCGTTAGCTGAGCTGCCGTTCGAGATCCTGAAGATCGATCTCTCCTTCGTCTCGGAGATGTTCGATTCGCCTAAATCGCTGCAACTCCTGCGCGCCATCATCGGTTTCGGGCGCAATCTCGACCTGCAACTGGTCGCCGAAGGCGTCGAGACCGAGGCGCAGCGCGAGGTGCTGGTGAGCGAAGGCGTGCCGTTGGCGCAGGGCTATCTGTTCGGCGAACCGATGCCGATCAGCCAGTTCATCCAGCGCTTTTCCAACGACCCATTGCGAGCGGGGATCAACCATTTATCGACCGCCCTATGACGGCAAGATGGCGTTACGGACGACGACTCCTGCTGTTGCTCAGCTTGATGGTGCTGGCGGTGGCCGGCAATCATTTCAACCTGTCGCTGTTCTTTGGCGTCAATCTGATCTTTGGCTCCATTGCGGTCTGGTTGGCGCTGGCCTGGCTCGGGGCGCTGCCGGCGATTCTGGTCGCCACTAGCGCGGCTTTCTATACCAATCTGCTCTGGGATCAATCCTCTGCATTCCTGATCTTTGTCGCTGAGGCGGTCTTTGTCGTCGGACTTGTCCAGTGGCGCCAACAGCGGGGGCGGGAGCGCGACATCCAACCCCTGATCCGGCTGGTCGGCCTGTATTGGCTGTTGATCGGCCTGCCGGCGATCCTCGGCTTGTATCGGCATACAATCGACCTGCCGCTCATAGAGCTGTGGCTGCTGGCCCTGAAACAGCCGTTGAATGGCATCCTCAATGCCGTGCTTGCCCAGCTCATCCTGCTTGGCGTTGCCCTGCTGCGACAGCAGCCGCTCAGCGGCTCGCTGCGGCAATTGCTGTTCAGGCTCCTACTCGCCGCGATGCTGGTACCGGTGATGGCACTGATCGCGGTTCAGAACCAAGACCAGAGGCACGACATCGAGTCCGAGCTGCGTGATCGACTGCACTGGTTTGCGGAGTTTGTCAGCCTTAGCCTCGAGCGCAACCGTCAGAGCCCGCTGATCGACACCCTGGCCGATCTCGAGCAGGAACTGGCCGCCCTCCTACCTGCATCGGCGCAACCCAGCCTCGCACTGATCTCGGCACAGGAACGGATGCAGGAGCCGTCTCAGCTGCAGGTCGAGGGGCTCTGGCTCAGAGCGCCAGGGCAGCACGCGCCAACCTTGATCAAGCAATGGCGTGCAGCGCGCTATCGCGTCGAGATCCCACTGCCGCGCACGGCAGCCGCAGACTGGCTTGTTGTTGAGGTCAGCGCCACCCTGGTCATCGATGAATTCCATGCGCGGCTCATACGCTTGTTTGGCCTGCTGCTCGGGCTTGTCTTGATCGCGGCCCTGATCGCCGAACTGCTGAGCCGGGTCTTGACCCGCCCCCTCGATCAGCTCAATGAGGTTGCCTCGCAACTGGGAGAACGCATCCGCGCCGGGCAGCCGATGGCCTGGCTGCAGCCCACTGCGGTGCTCGAGCTCGAACGCTTGGCGCAGGCGATCCAGCGCATGGGCGCCAACATCGCCGACAATTTCAGCCTGTTGCAGCAGGAACATGATGCACTCAGCCTGGCGCGTGAACGTTATCGGTTGGTGATCGACAACCTCGAAGACCTGATCGTGCGCACCGACGCTCAGGGGTGCCTGGAATTTGTCAGCCCCTCTTACTGCCGCCTGTTCGGCCGTGGCGAGGCCGAGCTGATCGGCCAGGTCGAGCAGTCATATCAGCGCGGCGCTGAGCCCGAGGAGCACCGCGCTAGCAATCGCCATGACCACCCTGAGCCAGCAACGGCACTGCACTGGCCAACCGACCAGCATCGGCGCGAGCAGTTCGTCTTCACCGCCCGCGGCTGGCGCTGGCTGCAATGGCTCGATCGTCCCGTCGTTGATGCGCACGGCCGGGTTCGCAGCGTCGTCTCGCTTGGCCGCGACATCACCGAGCAAAAGAGCGCCGAGCAGGATCTGGCTCAGCGCGAGGCCATCGAACATGAGCTGATACAGCTCGCGACCGATTTCGCCCTGCCCGATTTTGCCCTGAAAAGTAGCCAGCGGCTCGACGCGCTGATCGACCAATCGCTTGCGCGCATGGGCCGATTCACCCATTCAGATCGCGCTTATCTGTTTCAGTTCACTGCAGACGGAGTCCGCCTGAGCAAGACCCATGAGTGGGTTGCACCGGACGTAGCGTCAAGGATCGACCAGCTGCAGGATCTGGCCGCCGATCAGTTCTCGGCCGCGATCACCTGGATGCGCAAAGGCGCATCGGTGGTGGTGCCGCGTGTTGCCGATCTCGGCGAGGACTGGGCGGAAGAGCGTAAGGTTCTTGAACGCCAGGGTATTCAATCGGTTCACTTGGTGCCCATCATAGAGGGACAGCGCCTCGCCGGTTTCATTGGCTTTGGCGCCGTCGTTGCACCGCGCACCTGGCTCAGCGCCGAGATGCACATGCTCCAGATCCTCGCCCGCTTGCTCGTCGGCGCTTTCAGCCGTGCACGCATCCATAGCGCCTTGGTCAAGAGCCAGGAGCGTTATGAACAGGTCGCGCGCCAAAGCCGCAGCGTGGCTTGGGAGGTCGATGCCGAAGGCCGCTATACCTATCTCAGCCCGGTCATCGAAGACCTGCTCGGATACCGGCCCGAGCAGTTGGTCGGCAAGCGATACTTCTATGACCTGTTCCCGGCGGCCGAGCGTGAACGCCTGAAGACCAAGCTGATGACCTTACTGGAACAGGGCCAACCGAGCCAGGCCTTGACCAACGTCCTGCAGCACGCCGATGGCAGTCTGCTGTGGGTCAACAGCGATGGGCTGCCCATCGTCGATGACCAGGGCCAGATCCAAGGCTATCGCGGTATCGATTTCGACATCAGCGCACGCCATTGCACGGAGCAGCAGTTGCGCGCGAGTGAGTCGCGTCTCGCCGCGATCCTCGACCAGGCCCCCATCGGCATCGCGACCGCCGATCAGGAGGTTCGCCTGATGCTCGTGAATCAGGCCATGAGTCAGTTGCTCGGATACCGCCAAACCGAGCTGATCGGCAAGGGCTTGGACGCCTTCACCCATCCCGAGGATCTGCAGCGCGAGCGCCCCCTATATGCCGAACTGCTCGCCGGTGTGCGATCTCAGTATCGGATGAGAAAGCGCTACCTGAAGTCAACCGGCGAAATCGTCTGGGCTGATCTGCGCGTGGTGCTGATCCCGCAGGAGCAGAACCACGCACCCATCCTACTGGGGATGTTCGAGGACATCACCGAGGTTCTGCTCGAGACCGAGCGGCGCAGACAGGCCGAGCAAGCGCTCGACGCCTACACTCGTCAACTCGAGCAGCTGCTCGATCTGGGCAACCGCGCCTTGTCGTTCGAGCAAGAGGTCGAGGCCCTGCTGGCGCTCAGCTGTCGGGATCTGCGGATGGCCTTTGCCGAGCTGGCGCTGATCAAAGACGACGCAACCTATGAGCGGCACGCGCGTTATGCCGTCGATACCGAGCAACGGGTGCCGACCCGACTCGGCCGCAGGCTGTTGGCCCGCTGCCGCGCCCACCACTGCATGGCCCAGGTGATCACCAGCGATCAGTTGCCGCGGCGTTGTCGCGAGGCCGGTTGGCGCAGCGCCCTGCTGATCACCCTGGATTATCGCGAACCCAACGGCCAAACCCAGACGCTCGCGCTCAGCTTCTGGTCGCAACAGCAGGCAGATGACGTCTCAGCGCTCGATCGCGAGCCGATCTGGCTGGTCGGACAGCGCTTGGCCGCGCTCCTCTTCGAGGAGCAGGCCCGACAACTACTGATGCAGACCAAGCAGCGCGAGACCATTGGCCACCTAGCCAGTGGGGTTGCTCACGACTTCAATAACCTGCTCAGCGTGATCAGGGGTAACCTGCAGTATCTGCAGGCTGCGCTCCAGCGTTTGCCAGCGCACCCGGAACTCCACGAGTTTGACGACATCGTCGACGAGACCCTGAGCGCCCTAGGACAGGCCACGGTGATCACCGCCGGCATGCTCTCGCTCAACCGCACCGGCGGCATCCGGATCAGTCCAACTCAGCTCGGCCCGGCCATTGATGAACTCTGCCGCATCCTGCAGCACATCCTGCCGGCACGCATCCAGCTCGAGTTGCAGTTGGTGCCGGATCTTCGTGCCGAGACCAATCTCGCCTTTTTGCAGTCTGCCCTACTGAACCTGGCGCTCAATGCCCGCGATGCCATGCCTAAGGCGGGCACACTGAGCATCCGCGCGCAACCGCGACGCTGGAGCGGCACGCCAGCCCTGGCCGTCGGCGAACTGATACCGGGCGATTATGTCGAGGTCAGCGTCGCGGATACTGGCTGCGGCATGGGCGCCAAGACGCTGAGTCGGCTGTTCGAGCCGCTGTTCTCGACCAAGGCCAAACAACGTGGTCACGGTCTCGGCCTGTTCATGGTGCAACAGTTTGCGCTCCGCTCAGGGGCAGGCTTGGTGGTGGAGTCGACACCGGGTCAAGGGGCGGTCTTTCGGCTGTTGCTCAGACCATGCACCGATCGACGCTAAAGCATTAAAAAACATTAAATTTACACTTCTTCATGCCAACTCGGTCACGAAATGGCCTTCTAATACAGACGCCTGAAAAAGAGGGTGCTAGTCTTAAGTTCCACTTCGGTAAGGGAATGTGAATGGACACCCGCGAGAACACAGACGACCAAGCCAGCATCATCGTTGTCGACGACGACCCGCGTATGGCGCGGATGCTACAGCGCAACCTCAACGCCGCCGGCTATCAGGTGAGCCTGGCGCCCAATGGGCGAGAGCTACGTAACGCCTACCGCCATCGTCAGCCCGACCTGGTGCTGTTGGATCTCAACCTTGAGGTTGAAGATGGCATCGATTTGGCCGTTGAGCTGGTCGCGGCCACCTCTGCTGCCATCATCATCATCACGGGGCGGGATGAACTCAATGATCGCATCAAAGGGCTGGATGCCGGCGCTGATGACTACATCATCAAGCCATTCGTCATCGATGAGCTGCTCGCCCGAATCCGGGCCGTGCTGCGCCGGCGCTCGCTCGAGTTGCCGCAGACCAATCAGCTCGAACTCGGGCCGTTTTGCCTCGACCGCACGGCGCGCACCTTCTGTCGCGCTGGCTCACCACCCACCTGTATCACCCTCACTGAGACTGAGGTGCGTATCCTCTCCATCCTCATCCTCCATCACGGCCGGGTGGTCAGTCGCGAGCAATTGATGTCACGCGAGATCAAGTCACCGGTGGATCGCAGCATCGATGTGCACATCGGCAACATCCGGCGCAAGCTCAAGCAGAGCAAGCTCAATGACATTGTCATCTGGCCGGTGCGCGGATTTGGCTATCGTGTGCGCCTCGAGCCTTAGATGCACATTACCTGCCTCGATGATGATCCACGCTTGGAGGGCCTGTTACGCCGTCTCCTCAGGCGTCTAGGTCATGAGTTGCGCTTTGACTGCTCGGTCAACGCCTTCAAGAACGGCCTCAGCGAAGCGGTTCCGGATCTAATGCTGATTGACCTCGGCTTGGGCCAAGAGTCTGGAATCGATGTCATTCACTGGCTTGCGGACCAGGGCCTGCGGCTGCCGATCGTACTGCTCTCAGGGCGTGGCGATTGCCTGCTCGACACGGCGCGCCGGATTGCCCTCGGGCGTGATCTCGTGGTGCTCGGCATCATCAATAAGGCGCGGCTGAGCACAGAGCTGTTGACGGTACTCGAGCACTGGCATCGGTGCGAGGCCACCGAGCAGTGCGCTCCGAGCCCAGCCCCGGTCACCGCGGCGGCACCGCTTGGCGCCCAGACGCCAAAGCCATCGCTCGACGTCGAGACCTTGCGTGAGCTGATCGGCCAAGGTGCTGTCGTGCCCTATCTGCAACCGATCGTCGATCCCAGGGACGGCAGTCTCCAGGGGGCGGAGACCCTGGCTCGACTGCGTCTGCCGGATGGTCAGATCCTGGGTGCCGGCAGCTTCATTCCGCTCGCCGAAGACCACAAGCTGATCTACCCGATCACGCAATGCTTGGTCCAAGCGCTCATCGAGCAGCGGCGGCAACTGACCTCGCTCGGGCTTGAGTTCATTGCCATCAACCTACCACCCAACGGCCTCGAAGATCAGCCCGCGCTCGATTTGGTGCGCGCGCTGGTGACCGAATTCGGTAACACCTGTGCGGTGCATGTCGAGATCACTGAAACGGCTTGCAGCCTATCGCCCCAACAAACGCAATCCTTAGCCGCGAACATCCGACTCGCCGGGGCCAAACTGGCGATCGATGACTTCGGCACCGGTTATTCCTCGATGCGCGCGCTCGCCGAGCTGCCCTTCGAGACGCTGAAGATCGATCTGAGCTTCGTCTCGGAGATGTTCGACTCGCCCAAGGCCCTTAGCCTGCTGCGCAGCATCATCGCCTTCGGCCAGAACCTTGAGCTGAAACTGGTGGCGGAAGGCGTCGAGACCGAGGCACAGCGTCAGCTGCTGGTAACCGAAGAGGTCAACCTCGCGCAAGGTTTCCTATTCGGCAGGCCGATGTCGATCGAGGCCTTTGTCGAGCGTTATGCCAAGGCGCCGACCTCGGACAGGTACTCGGTGCCGAGCTGCCTCTCTTCGAATCCATGATCCGGGTTCGGTCGTTGACGGCCTTGCGCCGGTTTGGCCTGCTGCTTGGCCTACTGGCGCTCGCCGTGGTGGGCAATCATTACAACCTGTCGCTGTTCTTCGGCGTCCATATCATCTTTGGCTCGGTGGCCGTGTGGCTTGCCCTGGCCTGGCTGGGGTTGCCGGCGGCGCTGCTGGTGGCCGCCGCCTCTGGGCTCTACACCTATGTGCTCTGGGATCATCCCTACGCGATCCTGATCTTTTTCGCTGAGGCGTTAGCGGTCGGTGGCGTCGATCTGCTCATGCGACGCCGAGGCCGCGAGCCGCCGCCACTGCTCTGGCTGGTGAGTCTGTATTGGCTGTTAATCGGGGCGCCGCTGGTGGTGCTGTTCTACCGCTACGCGATCCAGATGCCGGTCACGCAGGTGGTGCTGATCGCGATCAAACAGCCTTTGAATGGCATCCTCAACGCGGCCATGGCGCAGCTGATCTTGCTCGGCATCGCGCTGGTCGGGCGCCGATCGCTTGCGTTGTCGTTGCGCCAGCTGCTGTTTAGCCTGTTGCTCACGGCGATGCTACTTCCGGTGATCGGCCTGATGACCTGGCAAAACCAGAATGCCCGTGCCAACATCGAGGCCGACCTGCGCGATCGGCTGCTTTGGTTCGCTGAACTCGCCAGGCGGGAACTGATGCACGAAGATCAAACCGCGGAGCAACTGACCGAGCTGCAGGAGATCCTCGCCGCTCGCCTCCCAGACCCGAAATCCCCAAACATCACCCTGTTGCCAGCGACGGCTCAACAGGCGGTGACGCTGGTGCCGTCGAAGGTCGAGGGGCTCTTACTGCGATTGCCCGAGCAGAGGTATCCCGCCCACATGGAGCGCTGGCGTGCGGCACGTTATCAGGTGGCGATCCCGATGTCGGCTGCGGCAACCGGCGACTGGCTCGCGATCGAGGTCAGTACGACCCTGGTGATCGATCAATTGCATGCGCGCATCGTGCGTTTGCTCGGCGCCTTGCTGACGGTGATCGCGTTCTCGGCGCTGTTCGCGGAGCGATTGAGTACCCTGCTAACGCGGCCGCTCGAGCGGTTGATCGAGACCGCCACGGCGATTCCGAATCGAATCACCGCCGCCCAATCGCTCGAGCCCATGAAGCCAGCACCGGTGCGCGAGATCGAACGCCTGGCGCGCGCCATCGAGCGGATGGGCAATCAACTCGCCGAGAGCTTCGTCAAGCTGCAGAAAGAACGCGATGCGCTGAAGCTCCAGCGCGAGCGCTACCAGCTGGTCATCGACAACCTTGAAGACCTGATCGTCCGCACCGATCGCGATGGCCGATTGGAATTCGTCAGCCCCTCCTACTGCAAACTGTTCGGCCACTGCGAGGAGGAGTTGCTCGGCCAAGACATCCTCTCGCCACGGCTGCCCAAGGAGCCGGAAGCCAAGCGGGCGATCATCGAGGCCTTGCGGCAGCCGCCTTATATGCATCTCTCCGAGCACTATGTCTCTACCAGACGGGGCTGGCGTTGGCTGCAGTGGGTCGACCGCGCCGTACTCGATCACAACGATGCCATCAGCAGCATCGTCTCGCTCGGCCGCGACATTACCGAGCGTAAGCTCGCCGAGCTGGATCTGATCCAACGCGAAGCCATCGAGCGCGAACTGCTGGAGATTGCCACTGCCTTTGTGCTGAAGCGGGACGAACAGCTCGCTGAACTCATCGATGAGGTGCTTGAGTGGGTTGGCCTCTTTACGCGTTCGGATCGCACCTATCTGTTTCAGCTCGAAGCGCGAGGTACACGCCTGAGCAACACCCATGAATGGTGTGGAGCGGGCATCGAGCCGATGATCAATCATCTGCAAGACCTGAATGCGGATGACTTTTCAGCGCTGATGCAACACATGTATTGCGGTGAGCCAGTGGTGGTGCCGCGCGTCGCTGACCTTGGCGAAGACTGGGCCGAAGAGCGCAAGATCCTCGAGTTTCAGGGCATCCAATCCGTGCTCCTGGTGCCGCTGATGGCGGGCGGGACGCTGTCTGGCTTCATTGGCTTCGACGCCGTGTTTGCGCCGCGCGACTGGCTTGCCACCGAGGTCCGGTTTTTGCAAGTCGTTGCCAATCTGATGGTTGGCGCCTTCGATCGCTCGCGCATCCATCAAGCCCTGGTCGAGAGTCAGGCCCGCTATGATCAGGTGGCACGCCAGAGCCGCAGTGTTGCTTGGGAGATCGATGCCAGCGGCCGCTATACCTATATCAGCCCGATCATCGAAGACCTGATCGGCTACCAGCCCGAGCAGCTGGTCGGCAAATACTATTTCTATGACCTGTTCCCAGCGGCCGAGCGCGAGCGCCTCAAGGCGGTGGGCATGGCTTACCTGGCGCGGGGCAGGCCCTGTCACGACTTGGTCAACGTGCTTCAGCATAGCGACGGCAGTCTGGTGTGGGTCAACACGAATGGGCTGCCGATAATTGATGAACAGGGCAAGCCGCAAGGTTACCGCGGTATCGATATCGACATCAGCGCGCGCCATCGCGCCGAGCAGCAACTGCGCGACAGCGAGGCGCGGCTGAGCGCGATCTTCAATCAGGCTCCCATCGGCATCGCCACCGCCGATCAGCAGGCTCGGATCACACTGGCCAATCAGGCGATGGGGGCCCTGGTCGCCGGCAAGCCGGAGACCTTGATCGGCGTTCAGCTCGAGACGCTGACGCATCCTGATGATCGCGCCCAAGAGCGTCAGCTCTACCAAGAGCTGATCAGCGGCCAGCGCTCGCGCTATCGCATCACCAAGCGCCTGCTGAGCACGGATGCCGAGGTGGTTTGGGTGGATATGCGGATGGTGTTGATACCGCAGGAGGAGGGTCAGCCGCCGCTGCCGCTGGCCATGTTCGAGGACATTACCGAGGTCCAGCTCGAGACCGAGCGGCGCAAACAGATCGAGCAGGATCTGGCCGAATACATGCGCCAGCTCGAGAAGCTGGTTGATCTCAGCAGCCGCTCCCTGGCCTTCGATGAGGAGGTTCCGGCCTTGCTGGCCTTGGGCTGCGATGGATTGCAGATGACAGGTGGCGAGCTTGGACAGATCAACGGCGACATCGACTATCTGTCACAGGCGCAGCATGTCGCCAAGGACGCTCAGGGGCTGCAGCCACCGACCATCGGCATCGACCGCGAGCTGTTGACCAAGAGTCGTACCGAGCCTGGCATCCCGCAGCTGATCAGTGCTGATCAGTTGCCAACCCACTACCACCAGGCGGGCTGGCAAAGCGCCCTCTTGCTCGCCCTGCCCTGGAGCACGCCCGATGGTCAAGACGAGACGCTCGCGCTCAGCTTCTGGTCGCAACAACCGATCTCGATCCTGTCCAGCCTCGATCGGGAGCTGATTCGGCTGATCGGTCAACGCCTGGTGGCACTGCTGTTCAAGGAGCATGTGCAACAGGTCATGATCATCGCCAAGGAGCGGGAGACCATCGGTCACCTGGCGAGCGGCATCGCACACGACTTCAACAATCTGCTAGGCGTCATCGATGGCAACCTACGCTACCTGCAGTCCTCGCTCGATCAACTGCCGCGGCATCCGGAGATCAATGAATTCAGCGAGATCATCGATGAGACCCTGAGCGCCCTGGGGCATGCCACGGTGATCACCTCCGGCATGCTCTCGCTCAGCCGTGCCGGGGGCATTCGCATCACGCCCACGCTGCTCGAACCAGCGATCAATGAGCTCACCCGCATCCTCGAGCAGGTGCTGCCCGCGCGCATCAAGCTGGTGCTCTCGATTGAACCCGGCATCAGCGCCGTGACCAATGCCGCCTTCCTGCAGTCAGCGCTTCTCAACCTGGCGCTCAATGCCCGCGATGCGATGCCAGACGAGGGCCAACTGAGCATTCGGGCGCGGACGCGCGCCTGGCGTGGTGATCAGCCCCTAGCCGCTGGTCAGCTGCCGCCCGGCGACTACGTCGAGTTGCGCGTTGCCGATACCGGCTGCGGCATGACCAACGCGACGCTGCGGCGGCTGTTTGAGCCCCTGTTCTCGACCAAGGCCAAACAACGCGGCCATGGCCTCGGCATGTTCATGGTGCAGGAATTCGTGCTCCGCTCGGGCGCCGGTCTGGCGGTGGAGTCAACACCAGGGCAAGGATCAGTCTTTCGACTGCTCTTGCCATCCGCGCAGCCAGCCGAGGACGAGCCAGCGGCACGGCCACAAACAGCGATAGCGGGTCAGCCCGAGCCGGAGCTGGAGCTGGATCTGGAGTCTGCGCCCAATTTGGATCTAGCGCGCGAGCCCGAGCGAGCGCGAGAGCAGATGCCCCAGCAAGCGCAAGAGCCTCGGCTAAAACCTCAGCCAGAGCCCCCGTCAGAGCCTCTATCAGAGCCTGGACAGGTTCTGGAGCAGGTACCCGGGCAAGTACCGAGTCAGGTATCGGAGCAGGAACAGGCGCCGGAAGACAATGGGCAGATGCGGGTGTTGGTGGTCGATGACGACCCCAGAGTACGCGAGACCGTTTGCCGGTTGCTGCGCAGCATCGGCGTCATTGCCGAAGACGCCGAAGACGCCGCGGCCTGCCTCCAGCGACTCAACCTGAAGCCTGGATTCGACCTCGTCCTGACCGATCTTGCGATGCCGAAGATGGACGGCGCCGAGCTCTATGCGGCGATTGTCGCGCGTGATCCCGAGCAACAGGTCATCCTGATGAGCGGACAGGACGCAGCCCAGTTTGGCGTCGATCAACTCACGCCCAAACCCCTGGTGCTACGCAAGCCCATCGTCCTTGATCAGCTCCGCCAGGCGCTCCATGGAACATCCTTGGCCTGATCAACGCTCAATGATTTCGGAAGACTCCAGATCCAGAACACTACCTGACTCTTTACAACGGCTGCAGGCTTGTCAAGCACCCAGAAGCGGCTAAGATAGCCACATTAGCTAACCCACGAGAGCCTGTCATGATCACTGTTACATCTGTTGAGGCACAGAGACAGATCCAGACCTCGGAGTCCAGACCTCGGAGATAACAGCTGGCAAAAACATCGCCTCATTGCGGGCCTTGCCCTTGGTCGCTGAACCTTGGGCCGAACAGCGGGATCAACAGGGCGGCGCATCCAAGGAGAAGCGTCGTGCCGAGCAAGAACAGGTGCAGATTCACGGCCCCGGCAAGTGCTTCAGCTGGCGCAACACCGAGCGGCACCATCGCCGCCACCGCCGCAAACTCAAACGAGCCACTGCCAGCAATCCCATGCAACGGCAGTACCGTCGATAACTCCGCCCCCATCACCCCCAGCAACACCTGCCAGAGCGCGGCCGGCACGAAATGGCCTAGGATCAACGCAAAGCCTAGGAACTTCAGGCTCCAGGATAACGCCGTCCAGAGATAGAGCCAGAGCACCCGCGGTGCATCCCGGGGCGCCGAGCGAGCGACCAGATCCAGCAAGCCGCGGAGACGAGACTCGCCCCCCGCAGCCGCGAGCGGTAAACGCGCGACCCACCAGAACAGCGGTAACACAACCAGCCAACCCAAAACCAGCAACAGCCACCAACCACTAGGCGCTCGCATCCAAAGCACAACAAGACCGATTAGCCCAAGAAAGTGCAGGTCAAGCAACCGAATCCAGACCAGCGACGCCCCAGCCGACAAAAACCCCTCGCCGAAATAGCGCTGCATCAGCCAAGGAAACACCAGCTCCCCAGCCCGCATCGGCAGCAGATTATTCGCCGTGTTATGCAGCACCGAGAGCCGCAACACCGCCAGAAAATCCCCCGGTCCCGCCAGCAACTCCGAGAAATAGGCCCGCACCCGGACCGCCCGCAGCAGATAGCTCATCGCCGTCAACACAAACGCCCCAACCAGCACCGATAACGGCAAGGTCGCCCAAGGCGCCAAGACGATCGACCAGCCGAGCGTGGCCTCGACCACAACCAGCACCAAGGCCAGCAGCACAGTACCGAGAAGCCAATCCCGAGGCCGCCCAAGCCCTGGCATCCTAACACTCATCGACGCTGACGCCGCCGCACCGGATAGATCGGCTCCGCCCCCTCAGGCCGCGTCTTAAACCGCCGATGCACCCAAAAATACTGCGCTGGCATGGTCCGCAGCCGCGCTTCGATCACCTGATTCATCCGCGCCGTATCCACCTCGGCATCACCACTGGGAAAATCCGCGATCGGCGGATCGAAACAGAGCTCCAACCCCTCGCCGCGCGGCAAAAACCGAGCAAAGGTCGGTATCACCACCGCCCCCGCCAACCGCGCAATCCGACCCAAGGTCGGCACTGTCGCCGCCGGCACACCGCAGAAAGAAACAAACACCCCGCGCCGCCGACCCGGGTCCTGATCCGGCAGATAGAAAAACGGCACCCCCGACTTCAGCGTCCGGATCAGCCCGCGCAAATCATCCTGGCGTTCGACCGGAATCGCCCCAAAGCGGGTGCGCGCATGCCGCACCTGCGCATCGATCACCGGATCACGGATGCGCTGGTACATGTATATGCCAGAATGCACCAAGGCCGTGAAGGCAGTGCCGCCCAGCTCTAGGCCGACGAAATGCGGCACCAGCACGATCACCGGCCGCCCCGCCTCGAGATAGGTATCGATCCGCTCGCGATGACGCAACCGCACGATCCGCGCAAGACGCCGCGGCGATGCCGACCAGCTCAGTCCTTGACAGACCGCGGCCAGGCCCAACCAGCCGAAATGCTCGCGCACCAACTGCTCGCGCTCCCATGGCTCGAGCTCAGGCAGACAGATCGATAGATTGATGCGCGCGACCCGACGTCGGTCCCACGCGAGCTGGTAGCCGATCCAGCCCAGCCCTTGCCCCAATCGGGCCTGGAGTCGGAACGGCAACAACGCGAGCAACTTGAACAGGCCAACCAAGGCCCAGCTCGGCCAGTGACCTGGAGTCCAAAGCCGCTCCGTCATGGACGTTGACTGACTGGCATCGAGTACAGGGAGTGTTCAGTTCTCGAACTTGTAGAAGAGATCGAATCCCTGCGCATCCCCGGTCTCACTTTGTAACTGGATGCGCTTGGTCAGGTCGTAGCGCATCTTGATGCTGTCCGACTGCTCGCCGAGGCTGGTGTCGTACTCCATGTAGAGCTTCGGGGCGATATAGGTACCGACCGACACCGAGCGGTCGTCTGTTCTGCCGCCGCGCTTCGGGGGAATGCCAGTGACGAGATAACTGGTGATCTCGGATTGCGACATGTTCGGATCGGACTCCGAGAAGAAGGCGAGCTTCGGATTGCGCAGCGTGCCCAGCACGCGAACACCAGCGGTGATATCGCCACCCTGACGCTGGGCATTGAGGATGATGCCGGGATTATCCAACGGGGTATTGGCGAACAACACGATGCCTTTCTCGATGACCAGCGGTTCGCCCACCGAGGTCAAGATCCCAAGCCCGGGCAGCGAGACCCGATAGCTGCCATCGATCACCTGCAACTCACCACTGCCGAGCAACTGCTTGCCCGGTTGTTGGGTGACCCGCAACTGCCCTTGCAACAGACCGCGGAGTCCGAACGCCTCCACCAGGACCTGGTCGCCGAGCTTGGCCAGAACGTCGATACTGATCGGTAATCCGGTCTCCTGAGTCGTTTCCTCCAGCACCACATCCGGCGACGGCTGCACCGCACCGGCTGGAATCGTGCGTGGCATGATGTTCGCCGTCGGCACGCTCAGCTCGCCGCGCAGGGCGCCGCCGCCGAGGCCGAATCCGGCATCCATGTCTAACGACACGATGGCCATGTACTCCTTGGTGTTCGCAACCTTGAGCTGGTCGCCCTTGAGCTTCACGGCGAGGTTTGGCTCCGGCGACCCGATGCCCGTTGCGTTGCCTTCGATGCTCAACTGGCCGCCACCCACCAAGGCACCACCGCTGAGCCGCATCGCATCCGCGCTCTCGCTTTGCAGCGTCAGATTGAGGTCAGCCATCTCGAGGCCGATCGAGGGCACATTGAGCGCCAGATCGCGGACCGCGAGGTTGCCCTGAATCGCCGGCTGAGTGAGCCGGCCGCCGAGCCGGAGATCGCCGTCGATCCGGCCTGCGGTATCGCTGACGTCTGGAGCAAGCTTGGCGAAGCGATCCAAGCTGTCGACATCGATGCGGATACGCCCGGTCAGTGGCTGGCTGTCGACACGGCTGAGCCGGAAGCCCGGCAGCCCGACCTCAGCATTGATCTGCCCGGCGTTCTCGACCGGGAGCGCGAAGCTGGCATCGATGCCATTCGCACCCGCGCGGACATCGAGTCGGGTGCCCGTGAACACCAAGGTCTCGCTGGCCCGCGGCAGCACGATCTCGACGCCACCTTCTGGCACGCGCAACTCGGCAGTCCCGGTGAGCAGATCGCCTTGGCCTTGGAAGTCAGCCTTCGCGGTCAGGTAGCCGGTCAGCGAAGCGGTATCCGGGGTGACGGCATCCAGCAGATCGAAGCCGAGTCGCTGTAGATCGAGCGAGACCGAGAAGCGACCGGCTTCAGGCTGCTTAAACGCCAGGCAGCCCTTGGTCGAGCCAGCATTACCGATGCAGACTGGGCCGGCCTCGACCGTGCCTGCGGCGACACTGAAGGGTGCGGCCTGCTGCAGCGCCCAATCGTCATCGTCTTGCGTCAGCAGCGACAGCCGGGTCAGCCTGCCGCGATAGGCACCAGCCTCCCCAAGACCAGCATCAAGCGTCAGCCCAAGGCTGAGCGGCTCGCTCTTTAGCTCAGCGCTCAGCTGGTGGGCCTGGGTGCGGCCCTGACCTCGCACCTGCAGCACCTCGAAGCGCTGCGGTCCAACGATCAGGTTGCTGCCATCGATGTTGAGCTGCAGCGCACTGTCCGGCGCCAGCCCCAGCTCGACCTTGGCGTCAACGCGCTCGATCCCCTGTCCACTCATTTCGATATCGCGACCGTTGAGAGCAAGACTGATCTTAGGAGCCTCAAGACTGCCGGCGACCTTGCCCTCAGCCTTGAGACTGCCGCTGAGTTCCGGCAACAGCGCGACGAGACTGGGTGAATTGAAGGCGTAGCGCAGATCGAGCTGCTCCTCGACACGGCCGTTGACGCTGAGCCGGGTATCGCCGGAGCTGGCTTCGAGCGTGCGAACCATGACGGCCTTGTCCTGCATCGCCACATCCGCTCGCAGGGCCACCGGATAGCCGCGCAGTTGACCGCCAAAATCGCTCACACTGGCACTCATGTCGATGCCAGTCTCGGCCATCGAGCCCTGGCTCTGCAGTCGACCACCGAGGCGACCCGGCCAATCAACGAGGGCCTGGCCAGGGTCGAGATCAGCCAGGGTGAGCGCTGCATTCCAGCCGATTGCCGGCGCCCATCTGAACTCGCCGCTGCCATCGATACGCCCGCCGATGACCTCGATGGCGAGCCTCTCGAGCATCGCTGAGGTGGAGGTCCCAACACCCGCCAGATCGATGCGGGTGGGCGGATAATCGGCAAGCGCCGCATCGCCTTTGAGGCTGAAGTCGAAACCCTTTTCGAGCCCACCGGCGGTCTTGGCGATGAGCCCGACACGGCCATCGAGCCCTGGATATTGACTGCCAGGGTTGAGATCACGCGCCTCGAGACTGAATTGCCAGTGCATCGCTGGCGACCAAGTCGCTTCACCGTTGCCGTTGATCACGCCACCCAAGGTCTCGATGCTGAACTCCCGAATCAGCGCATCGGTCGTGCTGCCGGTGCCCGTCAGATTGACCAGGGCATCGGGATAGGCGCTCAACGCCGTATCGAGGCTCAGATTGTAGCTAAAGCCCTCCTTGAGACCGCCGCGGGTATCGGCTTTGAGGCCGATGCGACCATCCAGGTCCGGCCACTGCTGACCTGGGTCGAGATCTTTTGCGGTCAGCGCCAGATCCCAAGCCAGCTCCGGAGACCAGCCAAGCTGCCCCTTGCCGCTGATCAGACCACTCAGCGTCTTGAGCGTCAGCTCGAGCAGATCGGTGCTCGTCTGATTGCCAGTGCCGACCAAGGCCAGGTCGGTCTCGGGGATCTGTGGCCCGAAGGCCTGTAAATTAACCCGATACTCATAGTTGTCGAGCCCACCCTCAGCCGCCACGACGCCTTGAGGTGACTGCGCAATGGGCTCGCCCGCCAAAGGCCAGCGCAGCCGTTCCCACAGCGCTTCGAGCTTGAACGTCGGCACGTTCGGGCTGGTATCCAAGCGGCCCGTGACATCGACACGGGCGCCGAGACCTGCGTCGCCTGACGAGGCCTGTCCCGCCTGGGTCGAGTCCGCCGCTGTGTTGGTGGTGGGCGACTCGGTCAGTTGCAGCCGGTTGATGGTCAACACCTGCGAGGCCCATGCGAGATCGAGATCGGCCGCCAGGTGCCCCATCTCGATGACCTCCGGGGCAGCGCCGCTGAGGCTGCCGGTCACCGAGGCTTGCTCGAGATCGCCTTGCGTCTTTAGCTGCGCCTGCAGATTGATGGGCGGTGCCTCGGCGACGAGCTGCGGCAGGTCGACCGCCTTGAGATCGATCTCGGCTTGCCAGCTCGGCGCCTTCAGCACCTGCTTGACCTGCGCCTGTAAGCTCGCGGTGACCGAGCCGCTGATGCGATGCGAGATCAGCAACGCATCCAGGTCACCCGTGATCTGACCTTCACCGGCGATTGACAATGCCGGTGCCTGTTGGAAACGCCAATCGAGGCTGAAGCTGATTGGATAAGCGCCATCAAGCTGTACTTGGCCCGTTGCACGGGCGTGCGCCACAGGTTGTGACAGCTCGGCTGTCAGCGTTCTGAGATCAACGGTATCGCCAGTCGCGGTGGCTGAGAGCTCCGCGCGTGTCAGCTCGATGGCCGACTCGGCCGTCGAACCGGCCTGCCGGTAGCTGAGCCGCTCAATCAACAGCTGGTCGATGTCGACACCGATCGGCAGCCGAACCGAAGGCAGCTCGAACGGCTCACTTGGCTTGTCCTCGGCGGCCGGCTCAGTCACCAGGCTAATATCGCTGCCCTTCAGCTGCTGAACCCGCAGCGTACCCGTAAATAAGGCACCCGGACTCCAGTCCAGCAGCAAGGCGTCAACCGACGCTTGCAGCCCGGGTAGGTTTAAGGCGAAGCCTTCGAGTTCTAGCCGGCCGAGCACCCGCCCTTCGACGCGCTCGACCTTCAGCAATCCCGGCATCAGATCGTCGGTCACGGCGAACAGCGTGCGCAGACCGGTCTGCGTGCCAAACACAAAGACCAGCAGCAGCACGACAAGGGTCAGCGTGACAACGATCAGGCTCCCGATCCAGCGCAGCGGCCGAAATCGTCGGCGGTTAGCTTGGTTTGATTGCTCAGGTTTCGAACCGGCTGGCGCGGTGCCAGGCTCGGCGCCAGCTTGGGCTTTGGTTTGAGCGCCAGCTTGAATGCTGGCTTGAGCCTCAGCGTGGCCGCCAGCCAGGTCGCTAGCTTCGCTCGCCAAGGCGCTGGGATCTGGGGCTGTCTCGGTCCCGCTCACAGATCAGGCCCTATGGCGAAGTGCAGGCGGAAGCCGGCCGGATCTTTGGTCAGGGCGTAGGCCAGATCCAACCGAACGGGGCCGATTGGCGTACTGTAGCGGATGCCGACGCCCAGGCTCTGCTGCCATGTCTGCTGATAATCAGGATCGAATGCGTTGCCAAAATCGGTAAACACCGCGCCACCCCAGTTGCCGACGATCTGATGCTCGAGCTCGAGACTGCCAACGGCCAAGAACCGCCCGCCGACGGTTTCGTTGTCGAGCGGGTCGTCGGGGCCAAGCACATCAAAGCCCCAACCGCGAATGCTGTTGTCACCGCCGGCAAAGAAGCGCTGACTCGCGGGAACGTCATCAACGCTAGCCGCCCAGATGGCGCCGAGGTTGGTCCGACCGATGAATCGCATGCGCTCGCCCAGTGATTTGATCAGCTTGTAATTGAGCTGCCCGCTCAGCCAGTTGCTGGTCGAGAGCAGATCCTCAGAGGTGCCCTGTAGATAGTAGTTGATCTTGTAGCCGTTGCGCGTGTTGATCGGATCATCAGTAACTACCTTAGACCAGGAGAGATGCGGAACCAAACCGTTGAAGGTGCCGTCATCTTCACTCGCCACCGAAAAATCCTCGTAGCGATAATCAACGCCCATGATGCGCCGCCAGCCATGCTTAGTGCGTACCGACTGCGCCACGCTGAGTTTGAACAGGTCGCCCTGTCGGCTATCGGTGTCAAAGGCGTAGAACTCGGGACGGATCAGGAGATAGTCCTGGACCGGATTGCGAATCGGTACCCGGTATTCCGCGGCCAGGGATTGCTCGATCTGAGAGATCTCGATCTCGGCCTTCAGATTGTGGCCCCGGCGCCCGATGTAGCGGCGCCGATAATCGAGACTGAAGCGTGGACCAACATCAGTGCCATAGCCAACCCCAACGCGATAAACATTGGCCTTGTTGCGGGTCGCGATCACATCGATCGGCACCCGGCGATCAGGCCCAGCCTGCCCTTGCAGAGGCTGGATCTGGACGTCGTTGAAGTATTCGGTGCTGATCAAGCGACCTTGCAGCTCTAGCAGCAGCTCCGGGTTATAGATCACACCCGGTTTGAAATCGACGAACTTGGCGAGAAACGCATCGTCGAGCAGGTCTTGCTTGAAGCGGACCTTGCCGAGATAGAACTGTTCGCCAGTGTCGAGATGGAACTCGATGATCGCCTCATAGGCCACGGGGTCGATCAGCACCAGGTGTCGCGCTAGGTTGGCGTCGATGTAGCCTTCTTCGGACGCGATATTGACGATGCTGCTCTTGGCCTTTTCATAGTCGGCGTGGATCAGCGGATCACCGATCTGCATCGGAAACTGCTTCGGAAAGCGCGGATTGTCAGCGCCGGCGCCTGTGATCTGATAATCGATGCGGCCAATCTTAACGGGATCACCTGGGTCGACCTCGAAGGAGGCAATCCAGGCCCCGCTATCGGCGGTAGGCTCGGTCAGACTGGATGCGATCTCAACCCGATAGAGGCCAAAAGGCGCGAGGGCCTCACGGATCTGTTCCGGTGCGCGCCGATAGAGTGCCCGCAGGCGCGGCACCGACATCTCTTTGTCGCCCCGTTCTTGATAGAGCCCGAGCAGCGCCTGGACATTGGCTTGGTAGCGACCTTCAAGCCCACTGAGCTTGACCTCGAGGCTCAGGGCCTGAGCCTCGTCTGGCAGCAGGATGAACAGCACGGCCAAGCCGAGCCAAACCCCAGCCAGCCATCGCTGGCGTTTGAGGAGCGTCAGGAGCGCTGGGGTTGAATCTTGATGTCCAAATTGAGACATCCGCTTGGCAGCATCCAAAAAGTGCAAAGATGCGACATATTATGGCACAGAAGTAACACTATGACGCCAAACCACTGCGCGTGTCTCTCGCCTGGTCTCGGTGTCGCCCGCTGGGGGATCAAGGATCATCAACGCGGGAACGGACGACGGCCCGCTGTGTCAGCCAATCTCGGCAGCCATATAGCGTGCGGCCCCATAAAGCGGCGTCAATGGATCAAGAATCACCTGTACCGGAATCTGCTCCATTAGGCTGCGCATCCGGCCCTTGTCCCGAAAACCTTCGGCAAAACCGGGACCTTGTAGGAGTGCGAGATTCTTCGGCGCAATCCCTCCACCAAGATAGACCCCGCCCAGGGCCATGTGCTTGAGCGCGGTGTTGCCGGCCTCTCGCCCGTAGAGCACCGCGAACAGCTCCATCGCCTCTTGGCTGATGGCGTGGCCATTGTTGGCTGCCTCGGCCACGGCAGCTGCGATATCGCCATCGCTGCGCAGCGCTTCGGCGACTGCGGGTGGATGCACCGCCTTATGCCACTGCGCTAGGAACGCATAAATATTTCCGATGCCTATGCCCGAGACCACGCGCTCCCAGCTCACGCGCCCGACCTTCTTCTGCAGATAGTTCAAGAGCGCGAATTCGCGATCATCGGTGGGTGCGAAGTCGGTGTGTCCACCTTCGGTTGGGAAGGCGTGATGCTTGGTGCCGTCCCAAAACAGGCCAGCCTCACCCAGCCCGGTCCCGGCAGCGACGACGCAGGCATTTCCCACGGCACCACTCGCCCCCGGCTGCAGCACCGCCAGCTCGTTGCGGGTGAGCGCCGGCACGCCCCAGGCCACGGCCTCAAGGTCGTTGAGCAGGCCAACGCGCTTGAATCCCAGGTTTTTCTGCAGCTCGGCCGCATCGATCTGCCACGGTAGATTGGTGGTCTTGCTGCGTCCGCTGACGACCGGTCCAGCAACAGCAAAGGCCGCCATCTCACACTGGCAGCCAGTCTCGTCGAAGAAGGTGGTGACGATCTCGCCGAGTGATACCGATTTTCGGCTCGGGTAGCGGCGATGCAGATCGAGACTGACTGTATCCCCCTGAACCTCGGCAATCCCGAGACCCGTCTTGGTGCCGCCGATATCGCCGACCAAAACACGCATGATGTGCTCTCCAGACTGAGACGATCGCCCGCGCAACCAAGCGGCGGGCGATATCCGATGATGATAGCAGCGCGACCCGCGATGCGTGGCAAGCGTTGCATTGAATACTTGACCCAGGCAAGGCGACATCGCCCATGCCAGGTGAAATGACCCAAACCAGGCGACATGCGATCGGCTCAGAACGTCCCTGGGCGCGCGCTGACGAAACGAAACGGGGCCGCAAGCAATCGATCTGGATAATGCAAGAGGACGCGCGCCTCCCAGGTCATACGGTCACGAACACAGACAGGCAACATGCCCTGACCAGCCCAGGCCCCGGCCTCAGCGTCGAAGCTCAATGCGGCCCGGTTGAAGCCCATCGCCATATCGACACCCGCGAAGTCGACCTCGACGCGCTGCGGCGACGGCACATCCTCGAGCCTCACGCGCAGCTCGAGCGGATGCACGGCGGGGATGCCGCGGGGCTGGATATCCAAGGTGACCTCGGCGCCGGCCGAAAACCGAACCGAGCAGGGCTGGCTCAATAGGTTGCAGCCCGGATTCAAGGGCGCTCGCTCGCTGATGTCGGGATGAAGCAAAGGCCAGGATTTGACCCACACCACCGCGACAATGGCAGCGCCAAGGGCGGCAGCAATCACCCACAGCAACGTCGTTTTGCTAACGCGTTTGCCAATGCGAGCGCAATCCTGGTTGCCGGCATGTGCATCCGACCCGCTGCTCATCATGTCGCCTGTGGTCTCGGGCAAAGGGCTAAGATACCGCGGCGCCGATGCATCAGGTAAACAGGGTCAGCACACCGGTATAGCCATATAGACGATTCTGCGATAACTCACCATTGGCAAAGAAGCCAACCAGGGGAAAGTCACCCAACTCATCGCGGATCTGCTTCAGTTCTTCCGAGTCTTCGCCGAACAGGTTGGCGCCGCGTCCAAGGCAGGACACATAGACGCCACCGCGCGGCGGCGCATTCAAACGCGCCTTTAGATTCCCCAGCATGCGCGTTAGATCTTCGCGAGCAGTATTCGCGTCGCGTCGGCAGAACATCAACGCTTGGCCCTTTTCGACCAAGTCGCCGATGCCGACCAGCCGCTTCTCTAGGTCGACACCAATCAGATTCCGCACCAGATAATCGGCTGTGTCTGAACCCTTGATCGGCAGGCCGACAAAGATATAGCCGCCGACCCGCGCGATATCCCGCGCTAAGACCTCGCCGATGTCCTCTTTGAATACATCCAAGGCCGGGCGACCATCAAGCTGCACGATCACATTGCGCTGGCATTCGGTAATTTGGCGGTGCGGCCCGATCGGCGAGCAGCCCTGCGAGAGCGCGGTTTGGATGCCGGCTGCCTCGGTGAACATCACCCCGCTGAGCCCGCCCTCCGTCGGCTCGTCGGCGATGACCCGGGCATTGTGCTGACTACTGGCTAGGCCGCCGACCAAGAATCCACTGACGGTGCGCTCGGCTAGCTGGCGGATCAAGCTCTCAGTCAGCGGATTGCTCGGATCACCATGGACCAATCCCATGAACGGTTGGGCGCTACCAAGCCAAGCGCGTTGGGCGGCATCAAAGGACTCCAGATCTTTGACGATCGGCGGAAATACCCGAAACGCGTCTTCGGGCAGATCGGCCACCATTGCGGCAATGGCCGGTCGCTCGTAATACTCGATCCCGGTTGCGCAGATACCGATCCCAACCGCGCCAACCCAGTGCTCGACATCGGTAGCCTCACGCAGTGCATCGAGGATCTCCTCGAGATGCGCGTTGATCGCGTCGGTGACGTAGAGGAAACCGAGCCGACCCCGGACTGAGCCAAGACCGGCAATGACGCGCTCGAGCGCTAGAGTCCAGTCGTCGTCGGCGGCGTGGGCGTATGGAAATGAGTGCATAGTTGCGCTGCGCGTTAATGAGGTAGGTGTGGGCGGTGTGACGACAGGCTGCTCAGACCTCAGCCAAGTCGCCCTTTTCCTGCAGCCAGGCGCGCCGATCTGCAGCGCGCTTTTTGGCCAACAGCATATCCATCAAGGTGGCGCTGTCATCGCCAGGCTCAACCGTCAATTGCACCAAGCGACGGGTATCCGGGTGAATCGTGGTCTCCCTCAACTGCGCCGGATTCATCTCGCCTAGGCCCTTGAAGCGCTGCACGCTGACCTTGCCCTTGAGCTTTTCGGCAGCGATACGATCCAACACCCCGCGCCGCTCGGCGTCGTCGAGCGCATAGAAGACCTGTTTGCCAACGTCGATTCGGAACAGCGGCGGCATCGCAACATACACATGACCAGCAGCGACCAGCTGCGGAAAATGCTTCAGGAAGAGCGCGCAGAGCAGCGTCGCGATGTGCGCACCGTCAGAGTCAGCATCGGCCAGGATGCAGATCTTGCCGAAGCGCAAGCGCGAGAGATCCTCGCTACCTGGGTCGACACCGATAGCAACGGCGATATCGTGTACCTCTTGCGAGCCCAAGACCTCGGCCGGGTCGACCTCCCAGGTATTCAGGATCTTGCCACGTAACGGCATGATGGCTTGGAACTCACGGTCGCGTGCCTGCTTCGCGGAGCCGCCGGCAGAATCGCCCTCGACCAGGAACAGCTCGGTTCGCGCGGGATCGGTGGCCGTGCAATCGGCGAGCTTGCCTGGCAATGCTGGCCCCTGGGTGACACGCTTGCGGGTCACGGTGCGCCCGGCACGCAAGCGCGCTTGCGCCGCGCCAATCGCGATCTCGGCGATGCGCTCGCCGTCGCCGACATGCTCGTTCAGCCAGAGGCTAAATGCATCCTTGACCACGCCGGAGACAAAGGCAGCGCACTCGCGCGATGACAATCGCTCCTTGGTCTGGCCCGAGAACTGGGGGTCAGCCAGCTTCACCGAGAGAATCCAGCTCGCGCGTGCCCAGACGTCCTCGGGTGCGAGCTTGACCCCGCGCGGCAACAGGCTGCGAAACTCGCAGAATTCGCGCACCGCCTCCGTGAGTCCGCTGCGAAAGCCGTTCACATGCGTCCCGCCCTGCACAGTAGGGATCAGATTCACATAGCTCTCGGTCACCGGCTCGCCAACCTCCGGCAGCCAGGTGATGGCCCAGCTTGCAGCCTCCGTCTGCCCTTCGAGGTTGCCGACGAAGGGCACGTCAGGCACCCGCTCCGCCTCGCCCAGCGCCTCGCTCAAATAGTCGCGCAGGCCGTCGGCATAACACCAGCGTTGCTCTTCACCGGTATTCTCGTCACGAAAGCGGACATCGAGACCGGGACAGAGCACGGCCTTCGCACGGAGCAAATGGGTCAACTGCCGCACCGAGACCTTCGGTGAGTCGAAGTAGCGCTCGTCGGGCCAAAACCGCAGCCGAGTCCCACTGTTGCCGCGCCCAACCGTGCCGATCTCGATCAGGTCTTCCGCCTTGTCGCCGCCGGCAAAGGCCATACGATATTCCTTGCCGTTGCGCTTGACCCAGACCTCGAGACGCTTCGACAACGCGTTGACAACCGAGACGCCCACTCCGTGCAGACCGCCGGAGAAGCGATAGCTGCCGGCCGAGAACTTACCGCCGGCATGCAGCGTGCCCAGGATCACCTCGACCCCTGGCAGGCCCTGCTCGGGATGGATATCGACCGGCATGCCGCGACCGTCATCGCTGACCTCGATCGAGCCGTCCTGATATAAGATCACGTCGATCCGCGTCGCCTTGCCGACCAGCGCTTCATCGACACTGTTGTCGATGACCTCTTGCGCCAGATGGTTCGGACGGGTGGTGTCGGTATACATGCCCGGGCGCTTGCGCACCGGGTCGAGGCCGCTGAGAACCTCAATCGCTGAGGCGTCGTAGTTGCCGCTCATGGCGGGGCAGGATACTCCTTCGTTGTTGACTCGTTGTTGACTGTGTCGTTGACTGCGTTGACCGGTCAAAGCGCTCTACGGTACCGTAGATCGAAAGATGGGTTCAAACGCACGATGAACGAAGACAAGATTCAAGACCCCAAGCAGTTCGAGGCCTCGTTGCAGGCGTTAGAGACCATCGTCGATCAGCTCGAACGCGGTGATCTGACCTTAGAGGCCTCGCTCGCGGCGTTCGAGCAAGGCATTCGTCTCAGCCGCGGCTGTCAGCAGGCGCTCGAGACCGCCGAGCAGCGCATTCGCATCCTCAGCGAGGCGTCGGTTGAGGCCGAGCCCGAACCCTTCAGCGGCACCGCAGACCAAGCGCAGAGCGATTAGGCGCGCTGAGCACGTCGAACAACCATGACGGCTTGGCGCTCATCTCGCTCTCATCACAGCGCGTTTCCATCGCCGACGTTTCCATCGTCGAAGATCAAGCGATTGCTTCAGGGTGGTAACCTCAGCGCGCGTCTGAGATCGTGCTCGACTCGATCAGCAGAACACCCCAGCTCAACCCCTTACCTCTATTGACCGCTATTCGGCCCATGCAAGACGCGCTTCGTCTCCAGACCTTCCTCAAAGATTGCCAAGCCCGCGTAGAACGGACCCTTGATCGCGGCTTGCCGGCCGCTGAACAGCCGCCAAAACGGTTGCATCAGGCGATGCGCTACGCGGTCCTCAGCGAAGGCAAACGGGTGCGCCCGACCTTGGCTTACGCTGGCGCTCAGGCTCTGGGTCTCGCCGCCGAGCGGGTCGATGCCGGCGCTGCTGCTGTCGAGCTGATCCACGCCTATTCGCTGATCCACGACGATCTGCCGGCGATGGACGATGACGATCTGCGGCGCGGACGGCCAAGCTGTCATAAGGCCTTCGATGAGGCCACCGCCATCCTAGCCGGCGATGCGCTGCAGACACTCGCATTCGGCCTGCTCGCGGAAGACAAGAATGGGGATACCAGCGACAGCGCACGGGTGCAGATGATCGCCGCACTGGCACGAGCCGCGGGATCGATCGGCATGGCCGGCGGACAGGCGCTCGATCTCGAGTCAGAAGGCAGCGAGCTCGATCTGGTGATGTTGGAGAACATCCACATCCACAAGACCGGGGCGCTGATCCGCGCCAGCGTGCAGATGGCCGTCCTCGCCTGTCCGGACCTCGAGCCAGAACAGGCAAACGCGCTTGATCACTACGCCAAATGCATCGGCCTCGCCTTCCAGATCCAAGACGACCTGCTCGATGTTGAAGGCGACACCGACGTCATCGGCAAGCAAAGTGGTGCCGATGCCGCGCATGAAAAGGCCACCTATCCGTCGCTGATGGGGATTGGGCCAGCGCACGAAGCAGCCAATGATCTGGTTACCGACGCGCTCGAGAGTATCAGCCGCTTTGACGAGGGCGCCGATCCCTTACGCTGGATTGCGCGTTACATCGTCAATCGTGATCGCTGAGCAGCATCCTGCCGCTCCGGCTACTTTGCTAGGTCTTACTCCGCCGCCGCCGCCCGCGCCTGCTCCAGCCAGCTGTCGTAGGTCGCCTGATTGGCTTTGATCCAAGCCTCGGCGTGGCGCTTGATCTCCTGTTCGCTGTCCTCGCCATCACGCATGCGCAGGTTCTGCGCACTGATATCGTTGCTCGAGACCTCCATCACCGCAAACAGCTTGGCCGCGGCCGGATTCGCCTCTGCCCACTCCTTGTTAGCGATGATGCGCTGTACATTGGCCTGGAAGCCGTAGTTCGAGCCGTCGGCCAGGGCGGTATCCACGTCCTCACGCTCACCCGGCAGCGAGCTGAACGGCACCTGCAGCCAGGTCACGTCGTCGCCCGGCACCAACACACCGCTGACCCAGTAAGGGGTCCAAGTGTAGTAAAGCACCGGCTCGCCTTGCTCATAGCGGGTGATGGTGTCGGCCATCACCGCCGAGTAGCTGCCCTGATTGTGCTCGACGGTGTCGCGCAGGTCATAGGCGTCGAGATGATGCTCGATCACCTTCTCGCAGCCCCAGCCAGGGTTACAGCCGGCCAGATCCGCTTTGCCGTCGCCATCGGCGTCGAAGAGCTTGGCGATCTCCGGGTCCTTGAGCTGTTCGATGTTGGTGATCTCGTAGGCCTCGGCGGTCTCCTTATCGATCAGGTAGCCCTGCAGCGAGCCGCTCGAATAGGTCCCCTCGCGGACGATCTTGTCATCGCCACCGGCCTCCTCGAAGAAATCAATGTGCAGTGGGTCCCAGTGTGCGGCCATGAAGGTGGCATCGCCATTGGCGAGCGCGACATGTCCGGCCGCGTATTCGATCTCTTTGATGTCATCGACCTCATAGCCCAGGTCTTCCAGGGCCTGCATGACCAGCAGGGTTTGGAAGGTCTCCTCGGCGATTGAACTCTTGATCGGCAGCACCTCGACGCCTTCGCCGGGTTGTTCAGCAGCCACTGTGGCGCTGACGGCAAAGGCCAGCGACGAGGCCATCAGGGTGGGTAATGCATGGGTGTGCAGGATCGAGCTAGGCATCGTCAACAGTCTCCGTTCAGGGTAAAAGATCCAGGCCCGATGCCAACGGGCCAGGAGAGCGAAATGCGATAAAGGTCAGCGAATTCATGTCAGCAACAGCCAAGCCCTCTCAGCGCCAGCGACGGCGGTGCAAGCAAAAGCGCCAGCATGTCAACATCAGGCCTTGGCGTTGTATTATCAGGCGCCAGCGCTAGCCTCTGCCTCAGCCGGTGTACGGCGCCGAAACAGGCGATAGAACAGCCCCACCGGCCCCGACTCGTACCAATGCCGGGTCGGCTTATCGCGACTGGCCTGGCCAAAGGCCTGAGTCATGCGGTCGAGGATGATCGCCAACAGCACGATGCCGACGCCGCCAATGGTGGCCAGGCCCATGTCGAGCCGGCCGATGCCACGCAGCACCATCTGGCCAAGCCCGCCGACCGCGATCATCGAGGCGATGACCACCATCGATAGGGCCAGCATCAAAGTCTGGTTGACGCCGGCCATGATGGTCGGCATCGCCAACGGCAGCTGGACCTTGAACAGTAGTTGTTTCTTCGAGGCGCCGAACGAGCGCGCGGCCTCGACCAGATCCGCGGGCACCTGACGAATGCCTAAGTTGGTCAGCCGAATCAGCGGCGGCAGCGCGAAGATGATGGTGACCACCACGCCCGGCACGTTGCCGATGCCAAACAGCATCACCACCGGCACCAGATAGACGAAGGCCGGAGTGGTTTGCATCGCATCCAGCACCGGCCGAATCAGGGACGCGGCGCGGTCGCTGCGTGCCAGCCAGATCCCAGTCGGCAGCCCAATGACGATGCAGAACACCACCGAGGTCAGCACCAGCGCCAAGGTCACCATGGCCTCGGACCAGGCGCCGATCAGCCCAACCAGGGCTAGGGAGATCACCGCGCCGAGCCCGAGCCGCTTACCACCGGCCTGCCAGGCGAGCAGGCCAAAGATCAGGATCATCAGCAGATCCGGCACCGCCAACAGGGTCGATTCGATGCCAGTCAAGGTGCCATCGATCGGCCATCGGATGGCTTGAAAGACGGCACGGAAGTTTTCGACCAGCCAATCCAAACCTTGATCGACCCAATCGCCGAGCGGGATCACCGCATCTTGGAACGGGTGCATCCAATCGATCGCCGTCAGCTCAATCGGATCACCGCCGGCGAGCCAGTCGCCCGAGGTCGCGGTAACGCCGTCCTCGCCGAGGGTGCCGCCACCGCCCCAGGGATTCGCGGCCGGCGCTGGTTCGGCGGGTTCTGCCGCCCAGGGATTCGTCTCTGCAGCCATGGGTCAATCCTCCCGATCCAGGGTTTCGAGTAGGCTCGCCTTGGTGATCACGCCTTGGTAGCGTTGCTCGCGATCGACCACCGGAACCCCGCAAGGACTCTCGGCGACGGTCCTCAGAAGATCGCTGACCGCCGTATCGGCCGGCAGGGTTGGAACGCCGTCGAGGAAGGCTTGGCTGATCCGATGCGGCTCCTGCCGATGCAGCAGTTTCTGCAGCGAGGACAGCGAGACGACGCCATGGAACTGCTGCCGACGGTCGACGACATAGCCGAACTCACGATCATGGTCGCGCAGACGCTCGATGGCCGCTCGAATGCCCTCTTCCAAGCGCTCGAACACCGTCACCTGGGTCTTGCGCGCGATATCGCCCGCTTTCAGCACGGTGCTGACATCGACCCCGCGGAAGAACGAGCGCACATACTCATCGGCCGGGTTGCGCAGGATCTCGTCAGGCGTCCCGACCTGCACCACCCGCCCGCCTTCCATGATCGCGATCCGATCCCCGATGCGCATCGCCTCGTCGAGGTCGTGCGAGATAAACACCACGGTACGGCTACTATCGGCCTGCAGCTTCAGCAGCTCGTCCTGCATCTCACTGCGGATCAAGGGGTCAAGCGCCGAGAAGGCCTCGTCCATCAGCATCACCGAGGGATCATTCGCCAGTGCGCGCGCCAGCCCGACGCGCTGCTGCATGCCGCCAGAGAGTTCATCCGGGTAGCTCTCGGCCCAGGCCTTGAGACCCACCTGGTCCAGCGCGGCGAGGGCGCGTTCCTCGCGCTCGGCCCGCCCCACCCCAGCCAGATCAAGCCCGAAGGCGGCGTTAGCGCCCACCGTCAGATGCGGCATCAGCGCGAATGACTGGAAGACCATGCTCATGTCACGGCGACGGAGATCGAGGAGTTCGGCCGGGCTCATCGCCGCAATATCGCGACCATCGACCAGCACCTTGCCCGCGCTCGGCTCGATCAGCCGATTCAGCAGCCGCACCATGGTCGACTTGCCCGAGCCGGAGAGGCCCATGACGACGAAGATCTCGCCCTCGTAGATGGAAAAACCGGCGTCACAGACGCCAACGGTCTGGCCCGTCTGCTCGAAGATGGCGTTTTTATCGACACCCTCGCGCAACAGTCGCAGGGCCTCGTCTGGATGATCGCCGAACACCTTGTACAGATGCTCGACGATGACTTTCTCTTGCATGATGCTTGTCGCAGACGCCCGCTAAGGCCCATGCGCTCCGCGTTTGGGAGAGACTGAGGCCAGTCGCGGCCAGCGATTGGCGCTGGCGCGTCCGGCCTCAGCTGGCTAGCAGCTGTGGCCAGCCGAGGCGGCTAGAAGTAGTAGCCGAAGTTGATGTTGAACCGGTAGTTCCAGTGGTCGTTGCCGTTGGCGCCAAAGTCTCCGACACCGCCGGTGGGTGAGAACAGGTTGGTATAGCCCTCGGGCGTTCCAGCCTCGGTTTCATTACCGACGAAATAGTTACCGTCGGAGAACGCGAGGTCGGTGTAGATGTACCAGCCGCCGCGCGCCCAGGCGGCACCCAGGGTGACCAGCTGACTGTCGTTGAAGTTGTTATCTTCCTTGATGATGCTGCTGTATTCGACGTAAGGCCGAACGGAGTCGAGCCAAGGAATGCGGTTGGTCTCGTAGAGATAGCTGAGCGAGATGGCTGGCAGCCAGGCATCGGAAGCGACGGGCCAAGCAAACTCGTACGCACCCATCGGGAACAGCTCATCGGTACTGAGCGCGTTATCGGAATCGATATCGTACTTGTAGCGCGTCAGCTGGGTCGCAAGCAGCCAGTTGTTCCAGCTGTTGGTCATGTGGACCGAGGCCGCCCAGTGGTGCCCGTCATCGGTGCGTCGGCCTTTCAGCTGACCATACTGCAGTGACACACCCAGGTCGGTATCGACCGCGGTGTCGTTAAAACTGTAGATCGCTCGAACATTGAACTGGTTGCGTTCCTCGTAGCCGTTCGGCAGGACACCGTAAGTCACATCGCCATTCGGCGCGACGGCGTTATCCCAGACCACGGCATCGTAGCCGTAGCGCGCGCTGTCCTGGCTGGTCCCGTTGCCGTTCCACTCGCTGCGCGCGTAGTAGGCAAAGTCAAGGCTCCAGTTGCCGATATCGGTGATGTACTTGATACCGAGATCCATGTCGTCGGAGAGCCCGACATAGTAGTGCTGATCGAAGAACCAGCTCTGCGAGACACCATAGGGGCCAGGGCCAAAGGGCACGCGGTTGACACCAACCTGGAGCTGGCTGCCATCATCGAAATCCCAGCCCAGCCAGCCGGTGTGGAGGAAGTTGTAACCGTCGTACCAGCGGTACTCGAGCTTACCGACCAGCTGCTCGTACTTCAGATCCATGTTGATGCGGAAGGTATCGAGCGCAAAGTTGCCGCCATTGCCGCCGCGCGATGGACCGTTGCCGCCACCGGGATAACTGCCGAGGATGTAATTCGCGCGGATCGCCCCACCGATGGTGACGGGGCCGACAGTGATCTTATCGGCTTGCGGTGAACCGGCCTTGGCCAGCTCGGCCTCTGCAACCTCAGCCTTCTTGGTCGCGGACAGCGTCTCGGCCTTGGCCGCTGCAAGCTCGGCCTCGGCCTGATCCAGCTGGCGCTGGAGTTCGAGGACGCGACGCTCGAGGGCGGCGGGGTCTGTTGCTGCGGTCGCAAGCTGGGGCGCGCCGGCCAGGCTCGCAAGACTCAGGGCGAGGAGCGTTCGAGCGCGTCGGTGCGCCGGTCGCTGACAGTTGGAAGAGGCGCTAAGCGCCCGCGGTTCGTAATTGTTCATGATGTCCTGCGTGGGTTTCTTGGCTTGAAAGATGCCATTGACTCAACGTCGTTGGCCTTAGGACCAACCGGCGGCCCATCCAAGCGACATGTCGTGCATCTGCAACAAGGAGCGCAGTTTATATCGTAGGCAACATATTTTCCAGACCAACAGGCATCAAGACCCAAGCCTGTGAGTTCAATAGGCTCGCAACACCGCCCCGATCAAACTGCTTGAATGATAGGGAATCGATGAAACACTTGCCTAGTTATCAGGGGCTCGAGGTCGAGGATGACTCGGGGGCGATAGGTTGCGCCAAGGCCAGGCCGATGACAAATACTTCGCCTACGAAGGTTTTAGGGTCGACCGAGTTTGCAGTACTATGAAGGCGTTTAACGCTCACACAGCGGTGCATGCGGCCCTGATCCCGAGACCGAACCACCGACAGCTGCGCTCAACCCTGGCAGCAGGGGCGCACCGCTGACCGCATCAAGCCCGAGGGCAACGCCTATGCAAGACGTAACCGATCGCTCATCAGACCAGCCGGGCTGGCTTCGGCTCGACGTTCATCCCTGGGTGTTCTTCACCTCCGCCGGTATCATCCTGCTCTTCGTCGCGCTGACGATCTTCTTCGAGAACCGCGTCGATAACCTCTTCAACCTGGTTCAGGGCGCCGTCTCCAAGTACGCCGGCTGGTTCTTCGTCGGCACCATGAACATCATCCTGATCTACGTGATCGCGCTGCTGCTCGGGCGCTACGGCGATATCAGGCTCGGCGGCGAGGGTGCAAAGCCGGAGTTCTCGACCATCGGCTGGTTCTCGATGTTGTTCAGCGCGGGCATGGGCATCGGCTTGCTCTTCTACGGTGTCGCCGAGCCGATGTTCCACTATGTCGCTTCCCCACTCGCCGAGCCCGGTACCCCAGAGGCGGCGCGCGTGGCGATGGATTTCACCTTCCTGCATTGGGGACTGCATCCCTGGGCGATCTATGCCTTGGTGGGCCTATCGCTGGGCTTCTTTGCCTTCAACAAGGGCCTGCCGCTGTCGATCCGCTCGGTCTTCTATCCGCTTCTGGGCGAGCGCATCTATGGGCCCATTGGCAACGTCATCGATATCATGGCGACCGTTGCCACCATGTTTGGCGTCGCCACCTCGCTCGGACTTGGGGTGCAGCAGGTCAACGCCGGCCTCAGCCATCTGGTCGACTTCATCCCGCAGAACACGCTGGTGCAACTGCTGTTGATCACCGGCATCACGGCCATCGCAACCTGGTCGGTGGTGCGCGGCCTGGACTCCGGCATCAAGGTGCTGAGTCAGCTCAATGTCGTCGTCGCCGCGGTGCTGATGTTCTTCGTCATCATCGTTGGCCCGACCCTGTTCATCCTGAATGCCTTCATCGAGAACATCGGCATCTACGTCCAGCACTTCCCGTCGCTCAGTACCTGGAACGAGACCTACGACGATACCGACTGGCAGAATGGCTGGACCGTCTTCTACTGGGGCTGGTGGATCGCCTGGTCGCCCTTCGTTGGCATGTTCATTGCGCGGGTCTCTTACGGCCGCACCATCCGCGAGTTCATCAAAGGGGTCTTGCTGATTCCAACCCTGGTCACCTTCCTCTGGGTGACGACCTTCGGCAACACCGCGCTGCACATCGAGATGTTCGGCGTCGGCGGTCTGGCCAAGGCGGTGCAGGAGAACATCCCCGTCTCGCTCTTCGTGATGCTCGAGAGCCTGCCGCTGAGCGCCATCGCCTCGGTGGTGGCGATCACCGTCATCATCACCTTCTTCGTCACCTCCTCAGACTCCGGTTCCTTGGTCATCGACATCATCACCGCCGGCGGCAATACCGAGCCACCGGTGATCCAGCGCGTATTCTGGGCGGTGATGGAAGGCGCGGTGGCAGCCGCCTTGCTCCTCGGCGGCGGACTCGTGGCGCTGCAGACGGCGGCAATATCAACCGGCCTGCCCTTCGCGATCATCCTGCTTGGCATGTGCTGGTCGCTGCACATGGGATTGGTGCACTACAAGACCGGACAGGGCTTTGAGCTCAGCCTGGACGACTACCAGGGGCCAGAGTTCCGCACCCAGGCGACGCGCAAGATGCCGACCTTTGGCCGCCGACAGTTCTGGGTACCCGCACGACTGCAGCGCGGCACCGGCGCTGCCGTGCGCCCGCGTCCCAGTGTTGGGCTTGGCGTCGAGTCAGGTGCTGGGGCTGCTGTTGCAAGCAGTGCGGCAATCCCGGGCGGTTCGACGAGCTTCGAGCTCAGCCCGCAAGCCGTGCCTGCCGATGCCGCTGGCGACACGGCAGCCAGTAAGCAAAAGCCGACCGGCGGGGAGGTCTGATGAGCAGCAAGCAGCAATACCGGCCGCACGCCCAAGCGCTAGGCCCAAGTCAAGTCCCATGCCCGAGTCAATCCCTATACCTGAGGTTGATGCCGGGGCTGCTAGCCGCACTCTGTCTCCTGCTCGCGACGGGCGTCAGCGCCAGCGACAACACCAACAGCAGCAAACCGCTGCGCATCGCCTATGTCGATTGGTCGTCATCGGTCGCCAGCGCCAATGTCGTCTGTGCGGTCCTGACCGAGCATCTCGAGCAGCCTTGCGAGCTGATCGAGACCAGCGCCGACGCGATGTGGCGCATGGTGGCCGAGGGCGAGGCCGATGTGCTGCTCTCGGCCTGGCTGCCCGACACCCATGCCGACTATTTCGCCCAGTATCGCGACCAGCTCGAGGATCTTGGTCCCAATCTGGATGGGACCAAGACCGGCTTGGTCATCCCAGCGACCGGGATTGGACGCCAGACCGACCAGCGCGGCGCCCAGACCCAGCCGAGCCTCCAAATCCAAAGCATCGAGCAACTGGCCGGACAGCGCCAGGCGCTCGGCGGTCGCATCATCGGCATCGATCCGGAAGCGGGCATCATGAGCGCGACCGAAACCGCGATCTCGACCTATGAGCTGAGCGGATTTCGACTGATCGCCGGCAGCGAAGCGCGGATGACAGAGGTGCTCGCGAATGCGATCGCCCGCAACCAACCGGTAGTGGTGACCGGTTGGATTCCGCACTGGATGTTCGGACGTTGGTCGTTGCGCTTCCTCGATGACCCCGAGGGCGTCTATGGCGGCACCGGCAGCATCCATACCATGACTCGAATCGGCCTGAGCGACGACCGCCCGCAAGCCGCTGGCATGCTCGATCGCTTTGCCTGGGATGCACAGGCGATGGAGCAATTGCTGGTCTGGATTCACCAGGACCAAGGCCAAGATCCCTATGCCCAAGCCCTGCGCTGGCTGCGAGCCAACCCGCAACGGGTGCAGGCGTGGCTGGGTGACGCACAACCATCGGAGAACCCCTGATGCTCCAAGGAATCAGCCAAAAATTTCGCGGCGGCTGCCTGATGCTGGCCAGAGACAACGCTGGCGCGCTCGACTTTCTCGGCACGGCGTTCGTCGTCCATCCGCAAGGCTATCTGCTCACCGCCGCTCATCTCGTCGCCGAGACCGAAGGGCTGCGGGTGGTCCCGACCTCCAGCGGCGGCGAATTCCAGCCGATGAGCTTCGATCGTGTCGCGGCCATGGCCGTGTCGGTGGCGCGCCGCGATACCGCCCACGATGTCGCCTTGCTGAAGATCGACCAAGCGCTCGAGATCAGCGTGCCCGATGATTTCCTCGGCAGCGGTGAGAACGTCTTGCCCGGCGCCTCGCTGATGAGTCTCGGCTACGCCTTCGGCCACGAGCAGATCCATACCACGCTGACCGTCGGCGGCTTCGCTGCGGCCAAGATCCGCTCGGCCAACGATACCCAGCTGATCCTGTTCGACAGCATGGTCCACAACGGCGATATCGGTGGCCCCTTGATCCATGTCACCGATGGCCACGTGGTCGGTATCATCAGCGGGCGCTTCGAGCCCGCCGAGGTCCTGAGTGGCAGCTCGAATTGGGAGCGACGCTCAACCCCCGGCACCAACATCTCATTTGCCGTCGATATCGACTATGGCACCGCCTTGATGCGCTCCGAGGGGCTGTTCGAGCACGAATGACCTCGGCTCGACGCTTGCCGCAGCGGCTCGATGCTTGCAGCGAAACGCGCTAGACCTCATCGTAAGCGGTATTTCGCGAGGTCTGAGTCGTTTGCGCTGCCTCGCCCCGTTTCACCCGAGGAGCAGTCTCTGTGGACTCCGCGCTGACCCCCAACCCATCCCTTGAAACCCCCGATCGTCGTCAAGATCAGCGCCCTGGTCACCGCCAGGGTCAACCAAACTCACCGCGCACGACGGGCCTGATCGCGCCATCATCGGCGGAGATCGCCGACGTCCAGTCGAATCCGGACAGTCGTCAGATCGCGATCAACAAGGTTGGCATCAAGGACATCCGCCACCCAGTGCGGATCAAAGACCGCAGTGGCGCCGAGCAGCACACGGTCGCGACCTTCAACATGTACGTGTTCTTACCGCATCACTTCAAGGGCACGCACATGTCGCGCTTCGTCGCCATCCTCAATGGCCACGAGCGCGAGATCGGCGTCGGCACCTTCAAGGAAATGCTCACCGAGATGGCCGAACGGCTCGAATCCGAGGCCGGTCATATCGAGATGCGCTTTCCCTTCTTCATCAACAAGCGCGCGCCGGTGACCGGGGTCGAGAGTCTGCTCGATTATGAAGTGACCCTGATCGGCGAGGTCCGTCACGGTAAGCCAGAGTTGTCGATCAAGGTCGTGGTCCCGGTCACCAGCCTCTGCCCCTGCTCGAAAGAGATCTCCCGCTACGGGGCGCACAACCAGCGTTCGCATGTCACCGTCGAGGCGAAGACGCGCGGGTTTTTGTGGATCGAGGAATTGATCGAACTCGTCGAGGCCGAAGCCAGCGCCCAACTCTACGGCCTACTCAAGCGGCCCGATGAGAAATACGTCACCGAGCATGCCTACGACAATCCCAAGTTCGTCGAGGATACCGTACGCGATGTTGCACGCCGGCTGAATGCCGAGGAGCGCATCGCAGCCTATGTGGTCGAGGCGGAGAACTTCGAGTCGATCCATAACCATTCGGCCTATGCGATGGTGGAGCGCGACAAGGAAGCCTAGGCCGCGGGCATGACCGCGTATAGCGCGGCGAGTGGAACTGCTCGCGCCGGCTAGCCCGCTTCCTTCCTTTGCGGATGCAAGGCGCGGTGGATCAGGATAGGCAGTACTGTGCGCAATCCCAGATCGCTGGTGATACCGATCACGTGCTGCTTGTTAAAAGGCGTCCCGCTCAAGGCAGCCGCTGTGTGTCATCATGACAGCCGCGTTCGGCGAGTTGTCCGATCCGGCTCATCCATTCATTGACAAGGAGGGTTCATCATGAGCTTTCGTTTCTGGCGCCGTGTTCAGCTCTTCCCCGGCGTGAGCCTGAACCTGAGCAAATCCGGCGCCTCGCTCTCGCTGGGACCGCGCGGCGCCAAGTACACCATCGGCCCACGCGGTACCCGCGCCACCGTCGGGCTACCCGGCACCGGTCTGTTCTACACGGTGCAGAATCCCGGTCGGGCCAGTCGCGCGCCCTCATCCGCGCCTCCCGACCCCTTGCCGGTCGCGGTCGAGGACCGGCTCACGCTCGGCTTCTTCCAACGACTGACCACCCCCGCCGATGAGCAGGCCTTCGTCGCCGGACTGTGCGCCTTGCACGCTGGCGACGAAGACGAGGCTTTGGCGCAGCTCGAATCCGCCCCCGAACAGGCCGATGCCGCCTGGACCGCCGGCCTGCTGCGCCTCAAGCGCCACGACCTCGAGGCCGCGCATGCCCATCTGCACGCCGCCCTGCAACGACAGGCGACCTTGGGTCAGCTCTACGCCAAGTATCAGGTCAACGCGACGACCAGCTTTTCGGTCACCCCCGAGGTCACCGCCCACATCGGCCCGCGCGAGCGCGGCACCCGCTTGGCCCTGGCCGAGCTGCATCAGCTACGCGATCAGCATGCGCTGGCCGCCGAGCATCTACGCCTGATCCTCGCCGAGACCCCGGAGGATGTGGTGGTCAAGGCGGCGCTGGCCGAGTTGCTGCTCGATGTCGATCCAATCCCGCGCGCCCAGGCCGATCAAGTGGTGCAGCTGAGCGCCGGGCTGGAGAACGAGACCCCGGTGCATGCCGCGCTGCTGCTCTACAAGGCGCGGGCGTTGCGCGCGCTGGGGCTGCATGAGGTGGCGGTGAGCACCCTGACCCAGGCCTATCGGCGCAAGCAGGATCGGCCCGAGGCGCTGCTGCGCCAGATCCGTTATGAGCGGGCGTTGGCCTATGCGGATGTGGGACGGCGCGGGGATAGCCGGCGGGAGTTGTCGGCGATCTATGCTGAAGATCCGGGGTTTGAGGATGTGGCGGAGCGGTTGGGGGTGCGGCGGTGAGCGGTGCATGGTGTTGACCACGTTGAGGCAGCACGATGGGCCAACGCTGGAGCAGGCGATCAAGGGGTATCATGGCAAGACGATCCGGTTGCCGAGGCATCTGGAGGATCGGCCGGATCGGGAGGCATTGGAGGTGCGGTTTGGGGAGTTTTTGGGAGTCTGAGCAAAGCGCTCGCTGAAATGCGACCCCTGTGCGGCGCTAACACCGACAGTGGTGAGCGCGCGTTATACTCCCTGCAGACTTCAAGGCCGCCTTGGCCCAAGGAGACTGATCTAGGTAGTCAGCAGCGTTCCGGCGCGTTGACCCCGCATGCGGGGCTGGCTACTCTGAGCGGCATAGTCTCTCCATCGATTGCCAACCCATGCAGAATCTGACCGTGCAGCAGCGTCTGTTGATCGCCTTCGGGCTGGTCGTGGTCACCCTACTTGTCCCGATCGGAGTCGCCTACACGGGGATCGAGGCGATCGAGCAGCGCTTGGGCCAGTTGGAGGCCGATCCTGGCGCCTTGGCGCAGTCTGGCGCTGTCTCGGGCAGCCAGTCCCTCCCGGCAGACCTTTCACTGCGGGAGACCGCTCGGCGCGTTAAGCTGTTGGTGATGATGAGTACGATCATGGCGCTGGTCCTCGCCGTCCTGCTCGCGCTGATCACATCCAGAGCCCTCAGTGCTGCGTTCAAGTCCACGGCTGCTGATCCTCCGTCAACTCAGGGCGGATAACCGCGGCTGAACCAGCGTGCATCGGAACAAGAAGTTTGCAGGTCGCTGCAGCTATCCGTCTTCCGCATTCACGGACGAAGCGCAGCTGCTCGCTCTGCGTCCTGATCTGCTCAAGCGCGCGCCGCGCCGCCTGCACCTCCGCTCTGGCCTGATCCCGCTGCGCCAAGGCCAGCTGCTCCCTCACCCGCAGATCAGCCAAGCTCCGTTCGCCCTCAGCCACCGCCTCGCGTAACCACTCCTGCTCCGCGCGAGCGACCTCGAGCTCGGCCTCGGCGACACCTGAAGCGCGCGGCGAGGACGCCGACCATGGCGCCTGAGCTGGAGGTCTGGCGGGCAACTCAATCACGCGGCCTGAAGTCGACTATCTTCCAGCGGAAATTCATAAAGTCTTGACTTTTTTCCAGTCAAAAGAACAATAGTCGTCATGGAGCGACTCATCAAACCGCTGGTGCAGCGTGATCTTGCGCGCAAGATGGTGTTCCTCACCGGTCCCCGGCAGGCCGGAAAGACCACGCTGGCCCAGATGATTGCTGGCCAGTTTGCCGATGCCCAGCTGTTTAACTGGGACGTCCTCGCCGACCGTCGCGTGATGCTGGCCCACAGCTGGGTTCCCACAGCCTCCCTGCTGGTGTTCGATGAGCTGCACAAGATGAAGGACTGGCGCCCTTGGCTCAAAGGCGTGTACGACGGGCGAGTGGAAGGACAAGCGATTCTGGTCACCGGCAGCGCACGGCTCGATGCCTTTCGCCAAGCCGGGGAATCGCTGGCCGGTCGCTACTTTTCCTGGCACCTGCTCCCGGTGACCGTGCATGAGTTCGTCGCGACGACGAACACGGCGCCTGAAGAGGCGCTGAATAGGCTGCTGATCCGGGGCGGGTTCCCCGAACCGCTGTTGGCCGACGCCGATGCCGATGCACGGCGCTGGCGGCAGCTGTATCTGGACGGACTGATCCGCGACGACATCCTGGAGTTCTCCCGCATCGCTGAGGTGCAGGCGATGCGCCTGTTCGTGCAGATGCTGCGCGAGCGCGTCGGCTCGCCGGTCTCGTTGGCCTCCATGGCCCGCGATCTTCAGCTCTCCCCCACGACCCTCAGTCGCTACCTGGGCATCCTCGAGACGCTGCATATCGTCTTCATCGTGCGTCCTTTTCACCGCAACATCGCACGCGCCTTGCTGAAAGAGCCGAAGGTCTATTTCTACGACACGGGTCTGGTCAAGGGGGATGACGGCATCCGCTTTGAGAATGCCTGCGCCACCATGTTGCAGGCCGAGGTGCAACGGCGGCGCGATGCCGAGGGCCAGGAGGCGACGCTCCATTACATTCGTGACAAGGAAGGCCGGGAGATCGATTTTGTCGTTTGCGATGCCGATCAACCGACCCAACTGGTCGAGTGCAAATGGTCGGACGCCGCTGTTCCCCGGTACCTAGCGGCCACGGCAGCGCGATTTCCGCAGGCCCGCGCCACCTTGCTGGTCCGTCATCTGCGCCATCGCGAGCAACGCGGACCCGTGGCGGTCGAGCCCGCCGCACCCTGGCTCGCCGACCTTGGCGCCGGCCTCTGATGCCGCATCCCGGTGCCTTACCCCGATTCCCGCTGGTGGCTCAGGCTGGCTGATCGTGCGATTTTGGACCAGCGCGGGCCAGATCGGCGAGCCCGCATGTGGACTCGAGCGCCGCGACATTTGCCAGCGTCTTCGGCAAGGCCGTCAGCGGCTCCGCGAAGGAAAACTGCGGAAGCTCGTCGCGGATCAGCCGCGCCATCGCACAGGCTTGCGCCAGATCGCGTGGCTTCTTGACCGGCTCGCGATCCATGCGCTGTGACAGCCAGGCTTTGTGGAACGCAAAGGCGCGTGGGTCCGGCACCCGCAACGGCACCGGCCAGCCTTGTTCGTCGATGGCAACCGCTTCCAGAGGCGGGACGCTGAGCAACCATTGCAGACCAGGCACCTCGGCGTCGACGAGGCCTTGGTCGGCAAAGGTGATCGGCTCGGCCTCATGCAGCGGGCGCGGCGCAATCACCAAATCGACCATGAACTGCCCGGCGTTAGCGGCGCGAAAGCCATTAGGGCGCACGCACTCGAAGCTGCGATCGGCCTTCTTCAGCAAGCCTAGAAGCCCCTTGCCTTCGAGGCGCTGGGAGACCAGCGTCAGTCGCTGGCGGGTGTCGTAGAGCAAGTCCACATCGCCAGAGGCGAGAAGCTCCAACAGCAGCTGCACGCCGGCGTGGGCTTCGTAGGTGAGGTGGCGGTGAGCACCCTGACCCAGGCCTATCGGCGCAAGCAGGACCAACCCGAGGCGCTGCTGCGCCAGATCCGTTATGAGCGGGCGTTGGCCTATGCGGATGTGGGACGGCGCGGGGATAGCCGGCGGGAGTTGTCGGCGATCTATGCCGAAGATCCGGGGTTTGAGGATGTGGCGGAGCGGTTGGGGGTGCGGTGAGCGACGCCAGCCGATGCGGCGGGGCTGGCGTTGCCCGATCGCCTAGCCAAACAGCGGCACTGTTGCTGTTTGCCATCGCCCAACTTGATAGCCGAACCGAGCCTGGTTCTCGGAGTCAGTACGGCGTCTGTGTCTTCGAGGACAACCGCATTGCCAACATCCCAGGCTTGGTTGCTGCCAAGTCCATCGGCCAAACGTTTTTCCTAAACCTTACGGAAGCCCAAGCCACTTGTGGGTCTGCAGACTCAGTCGCCACTGCGGATGAGCCATGCAGTAGTCGATCGCTAGTGCGGTGTTGCGCTCCCGGTCCGGCCCGTCCATCGGTTGCAGCAGGAAGTGGTCGAAGTCCAGGTCAACGAAGTGCTCGGGTTCGGCATCGGGCTGCGGATAGACCAGCTTCAACTCGTTGCCGGCGCTCAGCTTGAGCGGTGCCGACGCCTTTGGGCTCACGCAAACCCAGTCAATACCTGCTGGAGCCGGCTGGGTGCCGTTGGTCTCAACGGCGATCTCGAAACCCTGCGCGTGTAAGGCTTCGACCAACGCTTCGTCAAGCTGCAGTAGGGGCTCACCACCCGTGCACACGACAAATCGTTGAGCCCGCTGACGCCCAGCGGCCTGGGGCCAGATGGCGGCAATCTTTGCGGCTAACTCAGCCGCTGTTCGATAGCGTCCACCACCCTCCCCGTCGGTGCCACGGAAATCGGTATCGCAGAACGGGCAGATCGCCTTGCTGCGGTCCTGCTCACGCCCTGACCAGAGGTTGCAGCCAGCGAAGCGACAAAAGACGGCAGGACGGCCGGCCTGTATCCCTTCGCCCTGCAGCGTGTAGAAGATCTCCTTGACGCTATAGGTCATGTCGGCAAGGCCGGTCCCTCGTCACCCCAGCAGAGCACCGCGCCACAGCCGGGTGTCTGCTGCAGATCGATGCGATCCAGCGGCGGCAGCAGCGGGGCGACCTGCTCGCGCAGCCATAGCGCCAGGTTGGCCGGATCAGCGCCGTTGAGCTGAGGCAGGTCGTTGAGGAGATGATGGTCCAACTGCTGGTAGATCGGCTTAAAGGCTTCCTTGACATCGCCGTAGTCGACGGTCCAGCCGAGCACCTCATCGAGCGGTGCGCTGAGGTGCAGCCGCACCAGATAGCTATGACCATGCAACTGTCGGCGTGGGTCGCCGTCAGGTGCCGTCAATAACCGCAGCGCACTCTCGAAGCGCTGCTCTTTCCAGATGCGGTACTGCGCCCCGTTGTAGTGGCAACCGGCGGTCAGGGTCTCGTAGACGGTCACCCAAGACAACGCTGGTAGCTCCGGCTTGATCCGGCGCCAGAGCCAGGCGGCCAGCATCTCGCTGGTGGGGATCTCAAGGCCCGGAATGTCGTTCAAACAACGATAGTGCAGTGCCTCATGCAGGGGTGCCCAGAGCGCCGCGAGCCGGTCGAAGTCGACGCCCATGTCTTGGTCCGCCAGGGTCTGGTTGGCGTGCAGGATGACCTCGAAGCCATGACCGTGCATCCGGCCGCATTGGTGCCCTTCAGGCACATTCGGCAGTTGATGGGCCGCCTCGAAGCGAAACCGACGCCAGACATGCGCCTGCTCCTGGTCGTCCAGGTCGGCGCCCTGATGGCGGGTGCTCTGAATCCCCACGGATTCGATGCCAGGGACGTCGAGACCCGCGCGCACCCAGCGCGCGAGGTTCTCATCGGTCGGCACCGGCAACTGCTCATTCAGATCCCGATAGTCGAGGGTGGAGACGCAGTGGCTCAGCGCTGAGGTCAGCGCATCCGTTTCACCACCTTGGAACGGCGCCCAGCCGGTGGGCAGCTCGGCGCGGACACGGGCCAGGAAGCTGTGCCCGTGCAAGCGTCGGCAGGGATGTCCGTCGGGTAGGATGGCGACGCGCCGAGCGGCCTCGAAAGGCGCCGCGGCAACGTGAAAGAGTCGCTCGCTCATCTGTTCTTCGCGGAGGCGGTCTGGAGTCCATATTTGATGCACAGTGGGTCGTCGAGACCGGCCTCGCGGAAGCCCTTCTCGCGGAGGAGGCAGGAGTCGCACTGGCCGCAGGGGCAGCCATCGGGGCCGGGGTCGTAGCAACTGCTGGTCAGCGCGTAGTCGACTCCGAGTGCAGTGCCCTTGGCAATGATCTCGGCCTTGCTAAGCTGGATCAGTGGGGTGTGGATCTTGAGCCGTTGCCGTCCTTCAACGCCGGCTGCGGTTGCTAGATTGGCCATCCGCTCGTAGGCAGCGATGTATTCGGGGCGGCAGTCTGGGTAGCCGGAGTAGTCGAGGGCGTTGACGCCGATGAAGAGGTCGCTGGCCGCGAGCACCTCGGCCCAGGCCAATGCAAAGGAGAGAAAGATGGTGTTGCGGGCCGGGACGTAGGTGATTGGGATGCCCTCGCCCATCTGTTCGAGCGCGCGCTGTTTGGGCACCGCAATCTCGGCGGTCAGGGCCGAGCCGCCGAAACGGCGCAGATCGATGTCGGCAATGATGTGCTCCGCCACCCCCAGCGACCGCGCAACGCGCGTGGCGGCTTCAAGCTCGACCTGATGGCGTTGACCGTAGCGAAACGAGAGGGCATAGACGGCGTAGCCCTCGGCTTTGGCGATGGCCAGGGCGGTGGTTGAGTCGAGGCCGCCACTCAGTAGAACGACTGCGTTCGCCATGTGTCCCCTCATCAGTCATCATATGGATCGGGCTGGTCCGACGCTGGTGGATCGATCGGTTCGATCCGGTGCGCGAACTGCTGGATCACTCGCACTTCGGCCGGCGTGTGTAGATCACCTACGGCACGTCATTCGATCGGCGCCTGGCGGATGTGCGTTAGCGCTGTCGAAGTCATGCACGCTAGTCTGGAAGAAGCCGTCGGATGGGTCAAATGGCCTAATGAACAGTCTCCATGCCAGCTCGCTGCTCAAAATGGTCTCGACTTCATCGCCTGAAGTTCACCGCCGGCCCATCGGCGAGTAGCTCGCGAATCCGCCAGGGTCGCCCATCCGCGTCCAACTCCACCAGGCCGATGCCGCTGCCATTGAGCAGCCGCCGACCACTCGCCGCGCCCTCGGGCTTACGCGGCAGGATGCGCAGTCGCCGTCGACGGGTGAAGACATTCAGCGGTGAGCTGGGCGCAAAGAGCCAGTGATCGAGCCGATCGAGCACGGCGAGCAGGCGCTCCGGGAAGGCATTACGCACGCCGCTACTGGTGATCTGCCAGACCTCCGGTCCTTGGCGGCGTCCGCGCAGCTCGACATCGTAGACGAAGGAGTAATGCACATCGCCCGAGAGGATGACGAAGTGCTCTGGCGTCTGCGGATGGCGGAAGATGTTCAACAAGGTGTGCGCCGCGCCCGGATGCGCCATCCAGTTCTCGGCATCGACCATCAGCGGATAGCCGAGCCAGGTGAAGACGCGCTGGATGCTCTCGATCAGCTTGACGCCGAAGATCGGCGCCGGCGAGACCAGCAGCACCGCCGGCAGGCCACGCAGGCGTTGCTGCAGATCGGTCAGCGCCTCCCAGTCGAGCAGACCCGAGGGCTTGCTCGCCGCCGACTCCGAGCGCCAACGATGGGTGCGGCTGTCGATCACGACCAATGGCGGCGTGGTCGGCCAGTCATAATGCCAGTCGCCGAAGCGCAACAGGCGCTGCACGCAGGCCTCGTGCTCGGTGCTGCCGGGATCATCGAGGCTGCGTTGCAGGTCTGCGAGCAGGTCATCGCTGAAGGCCTCGGGGCGGTTGCCCCAGCCCTGATGGATCAGATAGCCGATCAGGGCGTTGCCGATCACCCGCCGCGAGAGCGCATGACCATAGGCCACCTCCTCCCAGGCGCGGCTCAGGTTCCAGTCATCGGTGACGTCGTGATCATCGAAGATCATCGCGACTGGAAGATGGGCGAACAGCCGACGCACGGCCGGCAGCGCGGCGATGAAGGCGTCGAGCGTGGCACGCTCCTGCGCGAACCGTGCCCGTTGCGCTTTGGTCAGACTGGCGGGTGGATCAAGATCGAGCCCTTGCCAGGGCGCGGGCGAGAACACCAGCAGGTACATCGCCAGCATCTCGCCGAGGCTGATCAGATGATTGTGGGCATTGGCGCTGGTGAAGATCGGCTTCTCGACGCCGCCGAACAGCACCTCGAGCAGGGCCGCGTTCTGGCGCTGTCGCGGCAGCAGCCGCTCGCGGCGATAGTAGCCGTCTGGATGGGCATAGAGCGAGCGGGCATCGACCACCCCGCTCTGGGTCAGTTCCGGCAGCGCCTCGTCCGGCAGGCCCAGGCGCTCAATCAGCGCATGGATCGCGCGCAGCATCGGGCCGGCAACATCGTCCAGGTAGACCTGATCGCCGGAGAGCATCAGTAGCGATGGCCAGGCGGGCGCGGTGTCTGCCTGCTGCGCTGTAGCTGACGCTTGCGCGCTGCCTGACTCCTGCTCGGTGTCGTTATCTCGTGCGCGGGCGGATGCTGGATTCAGTGCTGCACCCTGAGGCTGCGCTGTCGAAGTCGATGACGCCTCGGTCGCCTCCTCAAGCGTCAATCCAGCTGTGTTCTTTTCCGTCCAGTGTGATCGTTCCGAGATGAGGTCCGCCGCGGGTGGTGCCGTTGGATTCGCTGTGGTCGGGTTTGGCGACCCAGCCAGCAGATCGGCCAGCCACTGATCAGCGCGCGCCAGTCCATCGCCACCGGGATGATGCGGCTTGCGGCAGGACCCATGCAGCAGCGAGCGGACCTGGGCCGGCACCTTGAAGCCAGGCGAGGACTGTCCCGGATAGCAGAGATCCGGCGCCCAGTCGGCGCTGTCCTGCCAGGGTTGTTCGGGTTCCGCGAGCGGCTTCAGGGCCAAGCGATAAGCAATCCAGTGCTCGACGGGCAGCGGTTGCGTCAACCTCAGATCGATGAAGACATAGTGCAGCTCGCTGCCGGCGCGGAGCAGGCGGCAGGATGGATCGCCAGACGCTAGGATGTAGGTCTGCGCTGAAGGCTGACGAGCGTCGGGTTCCAGAAGCGATTCCCGTTCTGCTTGTGGCTCCCAAGCCAGCTCCAGGCGCACAGACACCGGCTCGCGCACCGCGAGCCAGAGACTGATCCGATCAGGGAGCAGACGACGCAGGATGGGCCCGGCCCAGACCAGCGGTAATGCGACAGGATTCGGCATGAACGGCACGTCGTGAGATCGGCGCCGGGCGGATGTGCATTGGCGCTGTGGGAGTGATGCACGCTAGTCTGGAAGACGCCGCCGGATGGGTCAAATGGCCTGATGAACAGGCTCGATGCCAGCTCACACGCGCTTCTGCGTTTGTGTGACTAACGCCGCAAGTCAACCGCGCGACCATCTGGTTCATCGCGGTACATGTAGCCAATTTCCGGAAAGCGTTCTAGAATTTGCGTTTTTTCATATATTCCTTCTATTACGTTCTGAGCAGCAACGGGGTCGTCTTCCGATATGTAGTCGTAGATATTTTGAAGCCACTTTACAGCTTCCTCTGTCCATCTTATTTCTGCCATGCGCTAAGCCTGCGCTTCATTTCGTCATTTGAAATTGTCTTCCCCTCTCTCGAGTCTCTTAATCCCGACGCGATCATTTGCTCAAAGGCGAGCTCTCTGAGGATTTCTTCATACGTTGAATCTTCAGGCTGATTCTGGATCACATCAGCCATTTTTTCTTTCACGGCGGACATGGTTCACCTCTTTGTGTTTCTGGCATAACGCCAAGCTCAGCCGAGCCGGTTGAGCGAGAGCGAAACCGGCTTCGGCTGGAGCGCCGTGTTAGGCTTATTTGACTTCCAAATCAATCGCTTTGACTCCAACTGGCGTCGTGCCGCATCTTCAGCGATGGCGGCAATGCTCCCACCAAATCGTTCAGAAATTTCTTCGCGCGTTTGGTGTATTTGTTCGATTACTGAATCAGAGTCACAAAATGTCATCGCCCAATAACTCCTCTGGAGTACAAATTATGGGTACTGGAATACCCTGCCTTACAAGTAACTCGTGAATACGAGGAAGTATTTTTGCATTTGCGATGTGCTTACAGTTCCAAGTCAGTAAATACTGTATCTCGTGATATGCAACAGTCGCGATGTGAAGAGCGTCAACTTGGGCTTTTTCGGGTAGGACACCAAGCGACATGATTTTATCTGCAAGTGTCACAATTTCAGGTGCATGTGGCAAAAGCGGAATGCCATCAAGCAGCAGCATACGTTCTGCTGCGAGCGTGGAGTTTCCTGCTGAAGCTTCATCAATCACATATTGCGAAATGACAAGCTCGTATTGGCTGCGCTCGTCATTCCACCAGCGATGCGTCAGAAGTTGACGTGCTGCCGTTACGATTTGGCTACTTGGCTTTTGGCGCAAGTAGCTAACAATTGATGTTTCAACGTAAACGGTTTGCATGTTGCTAATCTTTTGCGCCTAACGCCAAGCTCAGCCGAGCCGGTTGAGCGAGAGCGAAACCGGCTTCGGCTGCAGCACTGTGTTAGGGGATTTTTTCACCGTTTTGCCAAAGCTCATATTCGCTAATGTCGATTTCTGAGTTCCATGAAACAGCGTGACCGCCAGGCTCAACGGATACATGTCTAAAGAACGCGGGATTCTTGAGTGGCAGGAACATCTCGCGTTCAGTAAGCTGATTTATGTCGTATTTTTTCCTTTCTCCATTTGAGAAAAGCACAACAAGAAAATGTCCTTCTTGAGGTATCACGCTTTGAATTTTTGGGATATTCATAGCTATTGAAGCGGCGGCAGTTTCTTGAATTCCTGTGATTTCCACATTTCTTGAAGATCAGATTGATACAAATTCGCCCACTCAACTACAAGCTTTCGTGCTCTTGAGGGGAGATCACCCTCTATCATTTCCAAGTTTTCTATATTGAAGACGGCGTTGTGCTCTCCATAAACCGCGTGAAAATGCGGTGGCGGATGATCGCCAAAGAAGAGTTTGATGATGATTCCGTAAAAACGTGTGATTTCGGGCATATTGTCCCGCCATTTACTATGCGGATTAGCAACTTCTTAATATCATCACCAAATCAGCTGGTTGCAAAAATGAGGCTGTCCGGATAATTGTTAAAGGGACAATATATTTTTACTCTCTTTTCGTGTGCCCTAACGTTCGGGCTGGCGCGGCGCCCGTAGCCGCGCCGTCCGCGAAGCGACGGCGTGGCTACGGGCGGTCGGGCCGAGCCGCTTGTTAGCCTTGCTTTAGGCCAAGTTGTGCGGCCACGTCTGCCAAAGACGTCGTGGGTGCGGGACCTTCGGCTTCCTTTGCACGGCGAAGGTCTTGCAAATCCGCGTAGTCTTCCAAGGTCTCGGTCAGTGCCCGAAACTCTTCGATTGGGAGGACCACGTACTCCTCCGAGCCCTCTTGGCCTATGAACTGAGGATGCAGGTTCATCGCTTACCTCTTGGCGTAGACGTGCTTTCGATGCATTACACGGTAGACCACGACTGTATCCTCCTCTACCTCAAAGAGTACCCTGTAGTTGCCGACGCGAAGCCGATACTCAGGTGTGAAATTCGTGAGCCGCTTGATGTCGCCCTTAAGCCCGTCTTCCAGTTCGCTGAGCCGTCTTGCGATTCTGGCCCCATCCTGCTTCTGGAGAGATTGCAGGTCCTTTACTGCTTGTGGCTTGAGTTCGACCTTCATGCGGCTACTGGGCAACCACGGATCTGTTCTTGGCTAACCGTTGATTAGACAGAATGTGGTTCGGGTGTACTAGGCAGATTCTGTCTATCTCGGTTAGCATAGAATCCGCCTAGTTGACCCAGAGCCTGTCATGAACCGTGCCCTGCACAGGCTCCGCCGAGCCTTCCGTTCGCCAACCTAAAGCTATCAATCGTTACTTCTGACAGCAAAGAAAAAGTCGCCCTTGATCACTTTTGAGTTCAGTTTATTGACCAGGCGCAGATGAATGGCGTTAAACGGCCTACCTGACGCTGGCACGCTCATCATGCTGAGGCCAACCTGAAAGCATTTCCTGACGAACGCCTCGCCGCTACAACCTTCAGGATGTGACGGCTAGCTGGAACAGCTAATCAGACTAGATGGAATCGTTGACTGACAGTCGCATCTGGGGTCGACCGAGGCGACATCAGCAACTCGAAGATCGCAAGCTTGCGAAGCCGACAGGATTGTCTCGCAGGCGCTCGCTTCATGCGCTTGTGGCTGAGTCCAAGCAGGCGGCATGGATTCGCCCTGATCACGCAGTTCGCGGTGCGATCCGACATCAGGAGCGAACGATGTAAACGCCTCAGCCGCCGATGGATACACCACCGAGATCGCAAACGGCTCGGCGGGATCTGAGGTCAGGCTCACCCAAACGCCACCCAGGAATGGGGAGCCCGGGACCTCGAGACGCCACAAACGCTCGGCGCCTTTCACCGTCGACCGATTGCGCAGCAGCGGCTGATTGAACTGAAAGCGATGGGTGTCGCCATGGATGGCCAGCACCGGCCCTGAATAGCTGCTAAGCAACACCTCCAGATCGGCCATGAACGGCGCGAAGCCTGGCGATGCCGGTGAGCGCTCGAACAACGGATTGGCATGAAACAGCAGCACCATCGCCCGCGCCTGTGACTGCTGCGCAACCTCAGTCGCCTCGCGCAGGAGGCGGCGATTGGCCTCCGAGCGTTGCCGCCATTCGGCCATCGCGGCACTGTTCTTCGCGCGATGATTGTTGTCGCTACCGACCACATGCAGCAACACCAGCATCACACCATCCTTGAGGGTATAGGCGTTCTCTGGATAGGCCGGATCTGGCACCCGCAGTTCAAGCGCCGCGTTGTGCAGCACCTCGGGGTCGGCAAAGAAGCGCGCGCGCAGCGCTGCCAGGCGCTCGAGCGGATCGAGCCCGCCGGCCGCTTGGCGATGACAGTCGGTCCACTCGTTATCGCCGGGGGTGTAGAGCATGGGCACCGGTTGGGCTTGGAACAGCCCGGCGATGCGGCGATTGCGCGCCTCGGTACAGGGCTCGCCGCCACCTTTGATATCGCCGACATGGACGATGAATGGCGGACCTTGCTCAGCGGCCTCTTGCAACAGGCGTTCGAAGGGCGCGTACTCGGCATTGCCATAGGGCGCATCGCCAACCGCGAAGAAGCGTAGCCCCGTCTCGGGCTGCTCCGAACTCTCCCGGGACAGCGCCGCGCCGTGCCCCCAAAACAGACTGACTAGCAGCGTCAGCAGCGCGAGACGCCACAACCGAGGCAACGGCCTGCGGGGTTCAGTAACGGCCATGCGACCGGGTCACATAGTTGCGCAGTGCATCGGACTCCTGATTCGCCCGCATCAGGTTGCTGTGGGTGATCCGGAACAGCGCCCGCATCACCTTCAGCACCAGCAGCGGATGCTGCGCGAGCAAGGCCTCGAAGTCATCCGGCTCCAGCGTCAGCACCACGCAGTCACCGGCCGCGCGTAACCCCGCCTTGCGCGGCGAGCCGTCGACAAAGGCGCGGGTTCCGGCACATTCGCCCGGTGACATGCGATAGACCGCCGAGTCCGTGCCCTGATGGTCATGGAGCACATCGAGACGGCCCTCGACCAGCACAAACAGGGTGCGCCTGGCGTCGCCCTCCACCACCAGGGACTCTTGCCCCGCGAGCCGCGCGACGCCCATCGCCCGCGCGAGGGTCGTGACCTCGCTCGCATCCAGCTCGTCGGCCAGTACCGAGGCCTGCAGCCAGGCCGTCTTTTGTTGATCAATGGTTTGATCAGTCATCAGCAGTCTTTACCTTTTGGGATCACGGATCGATGATGTGAGCAGCCTAGCAGACCCCGATGACGCTCCGCTGTCAATGATCCGAGGATGATCAAGTCCTCATCGGGCATTGCTCGCGCGGCGAGGCATGCCAGGGCTTAAACTGGGACGCTTCACTGCCCGTCCCTTGTGCATCGACCAGAGCGATCCTGCCCCATGCCCGATCTCAGCACCCCTGTTCAAGCGCCGTCCTCTCAAGCTGCGGCCGCAGGCCCGCGACCCGTCGCCGAACGCACCGATTTCCGCGAGGAGACCATCTATTTCCTGCTCACCGCCCGCTTCTACGACGGGGACCCTTCCAACAACTTCTTCTGCCGCGATCGCATCCGCTTCGATGACCAAGGCAACGCCATCGACCCACATTGGCGCGGCGACTTCAAGGGCCTGATCCAAAAGCTCGACTACATCCGCGAGCTGGGCTTCAGCGCGATCTGGATCACCCCGCCGGTGGAGAACCGCTCCGGGCTCGACTATCACGGCTACCATCCCTACGACTGGACGCGCATCGATCCCCGGCTGGAATCGCCCGACGCCACCTATCAGGATCTGATCGACGCCGCCCATGCCAAGGGCCTCAAGATCATTCAGGACGTGGTGGTCAACCATTCCTGTCAATACGGCATTCGCGGTCAGGTCCATATCGACCATCTGCCGATCAAATACTATGTGCCGCAAGGCTCGGAACCGGGTCGGGTCGATCATGGCCCCTACCAGGGCAACCTCGGCAACTATGCCTGGCCGAATCGCGATGACATCGATAACCCCGTCGCCCCCGACTGGTATCGCGAGCGCCACGGGCGCGATCCCGAGGGCCTTGAGCCCTTGGTCGACCCCAAGACCGGTGAGACCGTGCCCAAGCCGGGCTATGATCCGGGCCGCTTCTTCGGCATCGACGCCCAGAGCCTGGACCCGAACTGGTACCACCAAGACGGCTTCATCTGCGGCGGCGACTGGGAGAGCGCCCATCCACTGCAGCAGAAGCATCTGGCCGGTGACTGCATCGATCTCGCCACCGAGCGCCAGAACGTCAAGGATTACCTGATCGGCGCCATCAAGCGCTATCTCGACATGGGCGTTGATGCGCTGCGCATCGACACCGTCAAGCACGTCGAGCGCGACAACCTGCTCGAATACGTCAATGCCTGGAAGGCGCACAAGCCGGGCCTGTTCGTGTTCGGCGAGAACCTGGTCAAGGGCTATGGCTGGGGCGATCTCGGCGGCGGCGACAATGGCCCGAGCGAGATCCGACCCTGGTGGTACACCCGCCTCGGCCATGACCCCCGCGATCCGAACAGCGGCGGTGATTCCGGCTTCCCACAGCTCGACTTCGGCCTATTCTCGACCTTCCGCGACTCGGTCAGCAAGGGCACCTTCGCCGGCACCGCGCAGGTGCTGTCGATGGATTGGATCTACGGCGATGTGACCAGCCTGGTCACCTTCCTGCAGAACCACGACGTCGGCCCCGACAACGACTTCAAATACCGCTTCAAGGGCGAGGACTGGATGGCCGCCGCGGCCTACAACCTGCTCTGGACCGCGCGCGGCATCCCCTGCCTCTACTATGGCGAGGAGATCGCCTTCATGCGCGGCGCGCCGCAGGATGTCGAGGGCGAGAAAGACACGCTCGAGAGCACCGGCCGCGCCTACTTCGGCGACCATCTCGAGGACGATCGCATCGCCGCGACCCAGGCCCATCCGCTCTATCGCCACATCCAGCGGCTGAATCTGATCCGGCGCGCCATCCCCGCGCTGCAAAAAGCCCAGATGACGCAGGTGAACGAATGGGGCGGCGGCATGAGTTTCGTCCGCGACCTCTCCGCCGAGGGCTCCTACGCGGTGGTCGGTCTCGCCATCGGCGGCGATCAGCAGGTCGAAATCGGCGGCATCCGCCCTGGTCTCTATCGCGATGCGGTCAGCGGCGCCGAGCGGCACAGCGACGGCCATCTGTCCTTTCGGGTCAAGGGCAGCTCGGCCGGGATCTGGGTGCTGGATGGACCCGGTCAGATCGGCGAGGATGGTCCTTATCTACGATGAGCGCACGTCTGACACCCTCGCCCCGGCGATGCCCATGCTTGCTCCTTCATGTTAGATCTATCGCCGCACCGGGCACCCACTGGTGACCGCAGTTGCTAATGCTCTGGCATTTGCGATTGCCATCACATCAAGCTTCGCGATTGCAGACTAAGATGCTTGAGTTTAAGCCCGGCTCCGATGGAGCTTGTCATCGCCAGAAATCGCATCAGGTGGTGCACCCTGACCCATTGATGCCGATCTCGGCTGTTCTGCGCAGGATCTCTCTCGATGGCCCAGCCCGACCCAACACCGTCTGCCCCAGCGCAGCCTCTCTCCGTAGACCCGATTCCAACTGAGCCGTCCGAGGATAAGGTCATCGTCGACACCAGCGCTGGGCAAGGGCACGCGAAGACGCTGCGCATCCTCCAATTTACCGATCTCCATCTCTACGCCGAACCAGAACGTCGACTACTCGGCCACTGCACTCGCGATCGCTTCGAGGAGGTGCTTACCCAGGCGCAGGCAACCGATTGGCCGCCGGATGCGATCCTGTTCACTGGCGATCTGGTGCACGACGAACGGCCTGAAGCGTACCGCTATCTTCGCCAGCGCATCGAGAGCTTCGGCTGTCCCTGTTTTTGCATCCCTGGCAACCACGACCGCACCGATCTACTCGCCGCAGAGGTCGAGCCGGGCGCTGATCGAGACTTTCGTGTCGAACGCCTTGGCGCCTGGGACCTGATCCTGCTCGACTCGACGCGACCAGGCTCCGAAGCGGGGCAGCTTCAACCTAGAACCCTCTCGGCTCTCGAGCAACACCTGCAATCGGCTCATCAGCGCCCGGCGCTGGTCGCCCTCCACCATCAGCCGATCCCCATTGGCAGCCGCTGGCTCGACACCATGCAGGTTGAGAATGGTCAGGATCTGATCACCCTCGCCGAGCGATACCACCAGCTGAAGGTGATCCTCTGGGGCCATATCCATCAAGCCTTTGACCGCCAGATCCATCAGACCCGACTCCTCGCCACGCCCTCGACCTGCTCACAATTCGCGCCGGGCAGCGATGATTTTGCCCAAGACAGCCTACCTCCCGGCTATCGATGGCTCGAGCTGGAGCCGGATGGCACCCTACGCACTGGAATCGAACGTCTCCGCGAAGGCTCGCTAGCGTCGCGTTAACCTCAAACAATCGTTTCATCTACCGAGTGGGGGTGGCGAGGCGTCATCCATCTTGGCCGGATCTTTAAAGTGGGCATCTTAGCCATTTCTTGGCCATTACCGCAGCAATAGGCAATCTGTCAACGTGTCGAGAAGTCGCTCAGCGGTCGATAGTCTTGCGTCTCGCAGGCCACAGCGGACACCGCCGCCGCCGCGGGGCCGCGGTGCAGCCAGCTCTTGAAGGTGTCGAGCGCAGCAGCGTCGCCGCAGGCGAGCACCTCGACGCGCCCATCGGGCAGGTTGCGGGCGTAGCCGGTAATGCCGAGCGCTTGCGCCTCGTGGGCTGCGGATGCACGAAAAAAGACGCCTTGCACTCGGCCACTGACAAAGCAGCGGATGCAGCGCGCACCGGCCCACCCGGAGCGTTGCTGGGAATCAGTCATCGAGCCCTCCTCTAGGCACGCTCAGATAGACGTGTTTGCCCACCTATCGAATGAGGGCGGCCTGCTGGTCAGCGTCGCGCTTGGCACGCTTGTATTTGGTGAAGGTGGTCTCTTTGTAGGCACCTTCGACGACGTACTGACCCAGCAGCATGAACTCCTCGCTATCACCCGTGGCTCCTGTGTAGCGAGCAACCATGTTGCCGTCGAGGTCGAAGAAGGCAAACACCGGCGTTGCACGAACCCTGAACTGCTTCAACGCAAAATCCTTTTGGATATCAGGATTACCTTCGAAATCAACGATTTCAATGTCGCCCTCGACATCCACTGGAAAGATCAGAAAGTGCTCGCGGAAGTAGTCTTGCACCGCTGGCTGATTGAGCACCCTGGTCTTCATGCGATGGCAGAACGGGCATTCATCCATCTCGAACATCAACAGAATCCCGCTCTTGCCCTCGTCACGCGCGGTCTCGAGCTCTTCGCTGAAATCGCCGAAGGTCTGATTGAAGAAGTACTGGCCCGGATCACGCCCGGGGTCAGCAGCAAGCGCTGATCCGCTGAGTGCAAGCAGGATTAGCGCCAGCAGGCGCAGTGGTGACGAAGGGGACAGGTCAGGCATCAGAAACATGGATGATTCCTCTCAGTGTAGTCGTGACGTGCGAGGGCATTTCACTCAGATTGCAGTAGCGCCCGCCAATCTGGGACTGACGCGATTGTGAGAACAAAGCGGATGCCATTGCAATGGCTCTGTCCTCGAGCCGATTTGCCGCTCAGCCTCCGAGACCCGGCTGAGGTAGACTATGGCCTATGACCATCGCCGTCGGCCAACTACTTCAAGGCACCCTGGGTGTCGCAGTCTTGTTGCTGCTTGCATGGCTCGTCAGCGAGAACCGACGCCGCATCTCGGCCCGAGTGGTGATCACCGGGCTTGGGTTGCAGATTGCGCTGGCCGCACTGCTGCTTGGACTTCCGCAGATGCGCTCGGTCTTCATCGCCGTCAATGGCGTCGTGGTCGGATTGCAGCAGGCTACCGAGGCCGGCACCGGTTTCGTCTTTGGCTATCTGGGCGGCGGGCCGGCGCCGTTCGATCTGGTTGAGCCGGCCAACAGCTTTATCCTCGCATTTCGTGCCCTGCCGCTGATCCTGGTCATCGGCGCGCTCTCGGCGCTGCTCTTCCATTGGCGTGTTCTGCCGGTCGTCGTCAACGCCCTCGCCTGGCTGCTGCGCCGCAGCCTGGGCATCAGCGGCGCCCTTGGGCTGGGCACCGCGGCCAACATCTTCATGGGCATGATCGAGGCTCCGCTGATGATCAAGCCTTATCTCAAGGCGATGAACCGCGGTGAGTTATTCGCGCTGATGACCACCGGCATGGCAACCATCGCCGGCACCGTGATGATCCTGTATGCCTCGCTGATCAGCGAGGCGATCCCGAACGCGCTTGGGAATATCCTCACGGCGTCGCTGATTAGTGCACCGGCGGCGCTGCTGATCGCCGAGATTCTGGTCCCATCGCATCCGCGCGCGAGCGCAACCACACCGCTTCCAGAGATCGAGATCCGCTCAGAGGGCGCCATGGACGCGGTCACCCGCGGCACGCTCGATGCCATCCCTCTCCTGCTGAACATCATCGCCATGCTGATCGTGATGGTGGCGTTGGTAACGCTGGCCAACGAGCTACTCGCGTTTCTGCCGCCGGCGGCAGGTGCACCGCTCACGCTAGAGCGCATCCTTGGCTGGCTGTTCGCGCCCGTGGTCTGGCTGATCGGAATCCCCTGGCACGAAGCCGCAACCGCCGGTGCTTTAATGGGCACCAAGACGGTGCTAAACGAGCTGCTGGCCTACATCGCGCTTGCCGACCTGCCGCCGCAAGCCCTCTCCGAGCGCAGCCGGCTGATCATGACCTATGCGCTCTGCGGCTTCGCCAATCTCGGCAGCCTCGGCATCATGCTCGGCGGTCTGGGATCGATGGTGCCGGAGCGCCGCCCAGAGATCGCCGCACTCGGCTTCAAGGCGATCCTTGCTGGCACCCTGGCGACGCTGATGACCGGCGCGATCGCTGGCCTGATGCTGACGCTGCTGGGCAGCTAAGCATCAACACCCGCTGCTGCGGCTTCCAAATCAGGTCATCTCTTCCGTGAAACAAGTGCTTCGTCACCCGAGGTGACCGCAGGCGATTAATGTTAGCCCAGCAGCCGAAATTGGCACTCGGCCTGGGCCAGATCGACCTCTGCCAGCGCCAGCGGCACACATTGGTCCAACGCCAGCCCCTGCTTGGCGCGAATGCGTGTCTCGAGCGCAAGCTGTGGAATCAGTAGCACCGCCTTGCGCTCCTGCAGCTCGACCACCACGCCCTCGCCTTTCCACCGCGGCTGCTGTTTCAGATACACCAGCTTCCAGTGCAGGTTGGATTGTCGCTCGGCGCGGCGAACGATGATCCCGCCTTGGTCGGCCTCACCGGCACGCTGACTGACCTGCTCGGCACTCAGCGGCTCGCTGCCGCGCAGATACTGACGCAGCTGTTGATGAACCAGCAGATCACCATAACGGCGCAGCGGGCTGGTGGCGCGTGTGTAGGCATCGAGCCCGAGCCCGAAGTGGCGACCCGGCTCGCCGACGACGGTGCGGCTCGGTTTGAACAGGCGCCGATAGGCGTACATGCCGGCCATGCTGCTCGGCTGGTCGATCCGCTCCGGAGTCGGCTGGGTTGCATAAGGGATCGGCAGCTCACGCGCCTGACAGTAGCGGGCCGCCGCCTCGCCCGCCATCAGCATCAGCTCGGTGACCATCGAGCGCGAACCGGTGCGCTCGAGCGGACGGATCAAGACCTGATCCTGGTGTAGCCGGACGCTGACCTCGGGCAGATCGATCTCGGCCGCGCCTTGGGCCAAGCGACGCTGACGGTAGCGATCGGCGATCTGCGCTAGGTCCGCCAGCGGCGCCTGATCGAGCCGGCGGTCAGCCTCGGCATAACTCAGCCGCTGCACCTGCACCAGCGTTGGCTGGATCTCGATATCGCTGATGTCACCCTGCGCATCCAGTCGCAGGCCGAATGAGAGCGCCGGCGATTGGGCCTGCAAGCCAAGCCCGAGCTGCTCGGTGATAGCCATGGGCAGCATGTGGATGATGCCCTCTGGAAGATAGAGGTTGGCGCCGCGCGCCCTGGCCTCGCGATCGAGTTCGGAATCTGGCTGCACCAAGGCGGCGACATCGGCAACATGCACCCAAACGCGATCGCCATCCAGGCTGATCGCATCGTCTGGGTCTTGATTGCCTTCGTCATCGATCGCAAAGGCCGGCAGATGCGTCAGGTCGAGGCGTTCCGGCTCGCCGACGCGCTCTGCCGCCGAAGCCAGGCTCGGGATCGGCAGCTCCGGATTGTGCAGCGCCGCCCCGACGCGGGTCGGATAGGGGTTGTGCGTCGGCGGCCAATAGCCCACCGAAACCAGCAGCCGATAGGCCGCGATCGGTGTCTCCTCATAATTCAGCGCCTTGAGGATACGGCTGTGCTCCCCCTGCAGATTCGCCAGCCGCTCGACCTCGCCGAGTGCGTCTCGGTCCTCAGGCTCGATCCGCCCCTGGCGCAAGCGCTCCAGCATCGCAGCCCAGGCTTGATCCGCCTTGGCCTTGGCCTCGCGCTCGGCGCGATCGCGCTCGATCAGCTCGCCGGCACGCGGTCTTAACGCCTCCGCCGTGCCTTCGAACCAAAGCCCTTCACTGAGTCGCTCCCAAGCACCCCAGGCAGCGCCCGGGCTATGCTCACCGTACAGCAGCTCCGCGAGTTCCTTGAGATCGGTCTCGGTACCCTCGAGCAGCTCCCAGGCCTCTTGCGGATGGACCTCGGGTGGACGCAGCTCGGCGAGACTGGTCACCGGCCCGGGATGCAACGAGAGGATGTCCTTCGGCCGCACACGCTTGGTCTGCCCGCCTTCAATCTCGATCTCGATCTTCTCCGCCGCGGCCAGCACCCGCGCCGGTCGGCTCTTGTAAACGACCAGGCTGCCGGTTCGGGGAATGGCTTGATGGGAAAGCAATGCGTTGTTATCTCCAGTACAGGGCAGTCAGTAAGGGCGTTCATCTGGGTCAAGATGGCGCAGGATTGGCATGCAGCCTAACCGGACACTATATCAGCTGTGCGTACTCAGCTGTGCTCAGGCAGCGGCCCGATCCGTTATCATCGCGGCTTCGCTGCAAGCCACCGATCCGGCACACTGCCCCCAGACCCACGCTCCGGCGGGCCTATTCGCTAGGCCGGACATCGCACGAGATCTTAACTATGAACACTGACTGGCAAGCCTTTATCGACTCACAAGGCGGCCGCATCGGCGATGAGGGCGCGGCGCACTTCGATAGCGCGCCCGCCGAGCCCGCCTGCGCCGTTATCGACCTCTCGCATCTCGGACTCATCGCCGTGAGCGGCCCGGAGGCGCAAGACTTCCTCCAAGGCCAGCTCAGCAATGACCTGCGCGAGCTGACCGCAACCCACACCCAGCTCAGCAGTCATTGCAGTCCCAAGGGTCGGATGCTCGCCAACTTCCGCGTCCTGCGCTTCGATGAGCGCTTCGTTCTCGTCTTGCCGCGGGCTCAGCTGGAGACCTTACTGAAGCGTCTGCGCATGTTCCTGCTGCGCGCCAAGGCCACGATTGACGACGCCAGCGACGCCCTCGTCTGCATGGGGCTCGTTGGCGATTGTGCCAACGCGTCGCTGACCCATGCCTTCGGCAGCCTGCCTGAAGCGCCGAACGCGATGATCCGTGCCGGTGAGACCGCCTTGATTCGAAGCCCCGACCCAAGCCCTCGCTATCTACTCATCGGCCCAGCGGCATCCGCCCGCGCAGCCTGGGAGGCCGCTTGCGCCGCCGGCGCTGTCCCCGCAAACCCCGATCTCTGGGCATTGCGTGATATCCGCGCCGGCATCCCAACCGTCCTCCCTGAGACGAGCGATAGCTTCGTTCCACAGATGGCGAATATGCAGCTCATCGATGGTGTCAGCTTTCACAAGGGCTGCTATACCGGCCAAGAGGTAGTCGCACGGATGCAGTATCTGGGCAAGCTCAAGCGGCGCATGTATGTCGCCCAGACCACGCTGGACACTGACGCCGAGCCGCCCCTGCCAGGCACGTTGCTCAGCTCGGCCAGCAGTACCTCAGAACAGGCCCCAGGCCGGGTCGTCGATGCGCGTGCAACCGGCCCCGGGCAGTGGGAGATGTTGGTCGTCGCCGAGATCAGCGCCGCTGAAGACGGCGAGCTGCGTCTCGGCGACAGTGGAGGTGCCCTGCTCAAGCTCAGCCCGCCGCCTTATGGATTTCCCGTTGAGACTTGAGACCTACACCTTCTCGGAAACCGGGCCTAGGCCTCAGCAAACCTGGCCGAGACCGCTTCGCCAGTGGACTCGGGCGGTCAACCCATAAGCGCCCACCGCACTCGGTTACACTATGACGAACAGCCGCTGACGGCGCTAGTCACTCATCATGGACCCTATGACCGAAACCCTACACAACGTCGATCACGCCGAGGTGAGCAAGTTCGAGGCCCTCGCCTCGCGCTGGTGGGACCCGGAAAGCGAGTTCAAACCACTGCACGAGATCAATCCGCTGCGGCTCGGCTATGTGCAAAGCCGGGTCACGCTCAACGGCCGTGAGGTGCTCGATGTCGGCTGTGGCGGCGGTATCCTCTCCGAGGCCATGGCGCTGGCCGGCGCCAAGGTCACCGGCATCGACATGGGCGAGGAGCCACTCAAGGTCGCCGAGTTGCATACCCTAGAGACCGGCGTCGAGGTCGATTACCGCCAGATGCCGGTCGAGCAGCTCGCCGCCGAGCGTCCGGCCAGCTTCGATGTGGTCACCTGCATGGAGATGCTCGAGCATGTGCCGGACCCGAGTTCAGTGATTAACGCCTGCGCCCAGCTGGTGCGCCCCGGCGGCTTCGTCTTCTTCTCGACCCTGAACCGCAACCCAAAGAGCTATCTGTTCGCCATCATCGGCGCCGAGTACGTGCTCAACCTGCTGCCGCGCGGCACCCATGATTTTGCCCGTTTCATTCGCCCCTCCGAACTCGACCAATGGGTGCGGGCGACGCCGTTGCGCACCACCGACATCACCGGGCTGAGCTACAACCCGGTCACGCGCCACTATCGGCTATCGAAGGACATTGACGTCAACTACCTGGTGTGCTGCCAGATGCCGCGCCGCACTGAGGCCTGAGGCCCCCATGCCTGACTTGACGTCGCCCCAGGCGGTGCTGTTCGACCTCGACGGCACCTTCGCCGATACCGCGCCGGACATGGCCGCGGCACTGAACCGGCTGCTGGCACGCTACGACCGACCACCCGTGCCGCTCAAGCAGGCGCGCTGTCATGTCTCCTCAGGCTCACGCGGGATGCTGGCGGTGGGCTTCGGCCTGATGCCGGGCGACCCCGACTATGAGCTGTTGCGCACCCAGTACCTGGACCTCTACGCGGCCGATATCCATTGCGATACCTGCCTCTTCCCCGGCATCAGCGATCTGCTCGAGGCGCTGGACGCGCAAGGGATCTGCTGGGGCATCGTCACCAATAAGCCGGGCTGGCTGACCGATCCATTGCTCGAGGCGATGGCGCTACCGATCCGGCCCGCCTGCGTGGTCAGCGGTGATACCGCCCCGCGCGCCAAGCCGCATCCAGACCCGCTGTTCCATGCCTGCGGCATGATCGACCGCGATCCGAAGGCTTGCTGGTATGTCGGGGATGATCATCGCGACATCCTCGCCGGACGTGCGGCCGGCATGCGCACGCTGGCGGCACTCTATGGCTATCTCGGCGTCGAACTGCATCCGCGTGACTGGGGCGCGGACGGGCTGCTCGAGCATCCGCTCGAGGTGCTGCGCTTTCTCGACGCCGATGCATTAAACGGCATCCCAGGCTAAGCTGATGTCGGCGGCCAACATGGATCATCAAGCCGGCGCGACCAGCGCAGATCAGGCTGCAAGCGCCGCCAGCCTCGAATGGGGCTTTCCGAATCGCGCCACTCCAGCAGGCTCCAGTGCCTACTACACTGTGCGCATGAGCGAGGCCCCGCATCGAAATGCGCTCGCGGCGCTGTTCGCCCTGCGCGCCGAGCTGCAAGCGATCCCCGATCAGGTCAGCGATCCCGGCATTGCCCGGATCAAGCTCGATTGGTGGCGTACCGAGATCGATCGCCTCTTTGCCGGCGAGCCACGGCATCCGCTGACTGAGCGCCTAGCCCCAGTCGTCGCCCAGCACCGTCTTCCGCAATCCGCCTTCATCGACCTGATCGAGGGCGTCGATCGCGTCTTGCGCGCGCACCGCCACCCTGACCAGGAAACGCAGCGCCAGAGTGACGAACAAGACCTCGGCGCCCTGTTCGAACTCATCGCCCGCTGCGAAGGCGCTGACGCTGACAACGACCAAGGCCAGCTCACCAGGGCGCGGCGCACCGGCGGCTGGTGCGCCCAGGTTCGGCGTATCCGCGACGCTGGCCTCTTGCTGCGCCGCGGTCGCGAGGTGCTCCCGGCCGACCAGCTCACCGCGGCCAGACTCAGCCATGAGCAGCTCGCCAGCGCCGACGGACGCCAACGCCTGCCTGAGCTATTGCGACCGATCGCCGAGCAATTGCGTGCGGCAGGCCCCGACCAGGCCCCGACCAAGGCCAAGCCCGAGCGCGAGCAAACCCAAGCGGGCCATGCGATCCCCAGCCCCCAGCGCAGCCAGTGGTTCGGCGCCTTCGCCGGGCTGACACCGGCCATCCGAGTCCAGCTCCGCTTACACCAAGACCTGCTCAACGTCCTCCACCGCAGCGACTTCAACGTCGCCGATCAACGCATCGGTCTCACCCCGCTGCGGAAATTCTGGCTGGCTTGGAGGGCGGCCGCACAGGGCTCGGCGTCAAGCGAGGTCGCTCAATGAGGTCGCTCAATGAGGTCACTCAATGATAAAGGACGCCCGATCCGCCGACATTGACCTGCTGCTGCCCTATCAGATCGATCTCTGCCAGGTTGAGTCCGTTGAGAATGCGGCTTTGCTCGCGCACATCGAGCGCGTCGGCCAACCGCTCTATCCGACACCCTCGGGATAACCCGACTGCTCGACTGCGATACGGCTGCTAGAATGGTGCCATGTTTGCCTAGCCCGGCCGCAAGGCCCCAGCCCTCCTGATGAACATACTCCTCGCGAATCCCCGCGGCTTCTGCGCCGGCGTCGATCGCGCCATCGAGATCGTCGAGCGCGTGCTCGAGCTCTACGGCGCGCCGATCTATGTGCGCCACGAGGTGGTGCATAACCGCTATGTGGTCGACGACCTGCGCAACCGCGGCGCGATCTTCGTCGATGACATCGGCGCGATCCCGAACGGCGCCACCTGCATCTTCAGCGCTCATGGCGTCTCACAGCAGATTCGCGAGCAGGCCGCCGAGCGCGGACTGCGCATCTTCGACGCCACCTGCCCACTGGTCACCAAGGTCCACCTCGAGGTTGCACGCCACTGCAAGGCTGGCTTCGATGTGGTGTTGATCGGCCATCGCGGTCACCCCGAGGTCGAAGGCACGCTCGGCCAATGCCAGGCCGATGGCGGCCGCATGCACCTGATCGAGACCGCCGCTGAGGTCGCTGACCTCGTGGTCCAAGACCCAGACCGCGTCGCCTATGTGACCCAGACCACCCTCTCGGTCGATGACACGGCCGGCGTCATCGAGGCCTTGCGCACACGCTTCCCGAACCTGACCGGCCCGAAGAAGAGTGACATCTGCTACGCCACGCAGAACCGACAGGATGCAGTGCGCTCACTCGCCGCCGAGGCCGATCTGATGCTGGTGGTCGGCTCGGCCAATAGCTCAAACTCGAACCGGCTGCGCGAGCTGGCCGAGAAGCAAGGCATCCCGGCCTATCTGATCGACGGTGCTGACGATATTCAGCGCGATTGGCTGCGCGACGGCGCCCGAGTCGCGCTCACTGCCGGTGCATCGGCCCCAGAGCTGTTGGTTGAGCAGGTGATCGCCAAGCTCCAGGAATGGGGCGCAGGTGATGTCAAAGAGCAATCCGGTATCCGCGAGCAGGTGGTGTTTGCCCTTCCGAAAGAATTACAGCCGACGAGCGCCGAGCCTCGGATCGAGGCTGATGCCGAGCAGACTAGCGTTTGACTATGAAGAAGATATTGATCATTGGTGGCGGTGTCATCGGCCTGATGACCGCGCGTGAACTCAGCCAAGCCGGGGCCGAGGTCGCCCTGATCGAGATGGGCAGTACGGGCAAGGAGTCGTCCTGGGCTGGCGGCGGCATCCTCTCGCCACTTTATCCTTGGCGCTACCGCGGAGCAGTAACCGCTCTGGCGAGCTGGAGCCAGCGCATCTATCCGGAATTCTGCGAAGCGCTGTTTGAAGAGACGGGGGTCGATCCCGAATACAACCGCTCAGGGTTGATGATCCTGGACCCCGATGCGCCCGATCTGGCGCTGAACTGGGCCGAGACTGAGCAGGCACCGATGGAGATCCTCAATCGTGCCGCGATTGCTGAGCAGGAGCCCGGTCTCGAGGTCGCGACCGACGCCGGGCTCTGGATGCCTGAGGTTGCACAAATCCGCAATCCTCGTCTGACCAAGGCCCTGCACGCGAGCATCAGCAAACGGGTCGAGATGCGTGAGCGCGAGGAGGTACTGGATCTGCAAGTGGAGGATGGTCGCGTGCGCGGCGTCACCACCACCAGCGGCCGCATCGAAGCCGAGCATGTGATCGTCTGTACCGGCGCCTGGACCGCGCAGTTGCTCGAGAAGCTCGGACGCAAGCCGAACATCCGCCCAGTGCGCGGACAGATGATCCTGTTCTATGCCAAGCCTGGGCAGATCCGGCATCTATCGCTCTACCGTGAACGCTATGTGATCCCGCGCAAGGACGGCCGGGTGCTGATTGGCAGCACACTCGAAGAAGCCGGTTTCGAGAAACGCACCACCGCCGAGGCCAAGGAAGAGCTGTATCGGGTCGCGACTGAGATGTTCCCGCTGCTCAAGCGCACGCCGATCGAGGATCACTGGGCCGGGCTGCGGCCGGGCTCCCCGAGTGGCATCCCCTATATCGCTCCATACCCCGGTGCCGAAGGCCTCTATGTGAATGCTGGACACTTCCGTAATGGCTTGGTCACAGGACCCGCATCGGCGCGTTTGATCGCTGATATCGTGCTCGAACGACCGCCGATCCTGCCGCCATCGGCCTACGCCTTGGATAGTCCGCGCACCTAAGGCGCATGGCGCGGCCTCACCCCGGCAGCTGCATCGCGTGAGATTCCGGTTGAGCGCGAGCCGGCAGCGCATGCAAAACCGCGGCTTGTTCAAGCAAGCGCCGAGCGACCCGTTGCGCGCACGGCTGTTCCGCGACCTGGTGCTGCTGATCCTGGTCACGGTCGGCGTGCTCGCCACGGCCAGTGCGCTGCTGATCAACGACATCAAGCGCGACTTCGCGAAAGCCAGGCTCCAAGACGCCTCGGCACTGGTGCGCGACGAGGTCAATGGACTGCTGCTGCCCGTCGCCCAACAGCTGTTGATCCTGCGCGATGGGCTGCGCAATCGTGAGCTGAGGCCGACCGACGTCCAGGCGCTGAATGAGCACTTGATGCCGGCATTGGCACACATGCGCCAGATCGCCGGAGCGGTGGTCGCGGATGACGCCGGGCGCGAGTATTTCCTTCGGCTCGACGGTGAGCGTTGGATCACGCGCGAGCGCCTGTCGGCCTTTGATGCCGCAACCGGCAACGTAGCGGCCTCGGGGGTCCCAGAGCGGATCTCGGAATGGCGCAACGATGATGAGCGCATCAGCGCTCAGCAGCAGCCCAGCACCCACGACCCCAGGCAGCGGCCCTGGTTCCAGGCCGCTATCCAACAGCTGCAAGCCGGTGGCGCAGAAGATGCCGAAACCGGAGGATCAGGCGGACTAGGAGAACCAGGAGAACCAGGAGAAGCCGAAAAAGCTCGAGAAGCTGGAGAATTAGCAGCGGCAGCAGCGGCAGACTCTGTCTCCAGCCAAGATCGGCGAACATTGCTCTCAGCGCCGGTGACCTGGAGCCTACCCTACCAATTCCTCTCCCTCGACGAGCCGGGGATCACCGTCGCCACCGCCTGGCATGAGGATGAAGCGCTGTTGGTCCTCGCGCTCGATGTCACCCTTGCTCGCATCTTGACGACCATCGACCGGCAGCAGGCAAACACCGCCGGTTATGGGTTCCTGTTCGATCGCGAGGGCGGTGTTTATGGCTCCCAGGTCAGCGGCAGCTCAAACCCCACACAGCCCGAAGAACACCTGGGCGCTGGTCTTGCCGCGAGCGGATTCGATAACCCTGAGCAACGCCTTGGCTATTCGTCACCGCCTGGCGCGACGACCTTCGCGGCCATTGCGGCTTGGCGTGCTGCCGGCGAGCCAGAAGATCAGCCGGTACGCTTTGAAAGCGGCGGCAGCCATTGGTGGGCAGGGTTCGTCCCGCTGGAACCGGTGAAGCGCAAGGCCTGGGTCGGAGTTGCCTACCCCAGCGCCGGCCCGCTTGGACTACTGCAGCAGCGCTGGCCGCTGTTTGCAGCCAGCGCGCTGGCAATCTTGGCGCTCGGTATCGGCCTGGCGCTGCTGGTCGTGCGGCGCTATAGCCATCAGCTGCGTGATCTGCCGAAGCTCAGTATCGATCCGAGCCAGTCCGACACTGAACTCTACGACCTCATCGGCCGTGGTGAGAGCGCGCACCTCGAGTTCAAATCGACCATGCGCCTGAATCTGCGCAGCGGCAAGAACGACAAGGCGATCGAGTTGGCTTGGCTCAAGGGTGTTGCCGCCTTCCTCAACAGCGAGGGCGGTATTCTGTTGCTGGGTGTCGCCGACGATGGCGAGGTGCTCGGGCTTGCCGGTGACGGTTTCGCCAATGATGACAAATGCTTACTGCACTTCAAGAATCTCGTCAATCAGCATCTCGGTGCAGAGGCGATGCGCCATCTCCGCTTCAGGCTGTTCAGGCTCGACGACAAGCAGATCGGCGCCATCGAATGCGAGCCCGCCGAGACCCCCGTCTATCTCCGCCCGGGCAACGGCGAGTCGTTCCTGATCCGCACTGGGCCATCGAACAGCGAGCTGCCGATCAGCCGCGCTCTGGGCTACATCGAAAGCCGCTTCTGAGGTCGGTGGCTTCCTTACCACCCGCTAACTAGGCGCCTGGGCGCCTTGCCTCAGCTCGCCTCAGACTCGGATTTCGTCTCGGGCGGGATCTGCTGGCGGTGCGGTGCGATCAGTTCGCCGATCTTGTCGCCAATCCACTGGAACATCACATAGAGACCCGGGATCACCAGGATGCCGAAGATGGTCGCAGCCAGCATGCCGCCCAACACCGTAAAGCCGAGGTGAATCCGTGAATTCGCCCCGGCGCCAGTGGCGAGCACTAGCGGTAGCAGACCGATGATGAAGGCCATCGCCGTCATCAACACCGCCCGGAACCGCATCCGCGCGCCAGCAAGTGCTGCATCGAAGCGGCTCTTACCCTCCTCGCGCTGCTCCTTGGCAAACTCGACGATCAGGATCGCATTCTTGGCCGCAAGACCGATCAGCAACACCAGGCCAATCTGGGTATAGAGATCGTTATCCAGGCCGACCAGCCAGACCGTCAACAGTGCGCCCAGGATCGCGATCGCCACCGAGGTCAGCACCGAGAACGGGATCGCCCAGCTCTCGTAGAGGGCAACCAGGAACAGATAGCCGAAGAGCACCGCCAGGCCAAAGATCGCCGCCTCGCTCCCCGCACTCTGTTGCGCCTCTTGGTAAGACATCCCGGTCCACTCATAGCTGTAACCGTCCGGCAATGCCGTCTTGGCCGCCTCTTCCATCGCCGTCATGGCATCACCGGTCGAATAGCCAGGCGCTGGACTGCCGTTGATCGAGGCCGTCATGAACTGATTGTAATGAAAGACCAGATCAGCACCGAGCTCATTGCGGATCTCGGCCACCTCGGCAATCGGTACCATCTTGCCGGCACTCGAGCGCACATAGGTACTACCAATGTTTTCAGCCGCCTTACGCGCATCCTGCTCGCCTTGTAGATTGACCTGGAAGGTCCGGCCGAGATAGGTGAAGTTGTTGACATAGGTGCTACCAAACACCGCTTGCATGGTGTTGAACAGGGTCGCGACCGGTATCTCCAGGTACTCCGCCTTGGTCCGGTTCAGATCCAGGAACAACCGTGGCGTATCAGCGCTGAAAGTGGAATAAGCCTGCGCAATCCGCGGATCTTGATTGGCGGTGGCGAGCAGCCCTTTCATCACCTGCGTCAGCTCCTCCGGTGACTGACCGCCAAGGGCTTCAAGTTGCATGGTGAAGCCACCGGCATTGCCAAGACCAGGGATCGGCGGGGGCGGAAAGACCAGGATGTTCGCACCTGGAATCGCGTTGTACTGAGCGGTGAGGTTTGCATACAGCGCCCCAAGCTTGGTGTCCGGCGTGGTGCGCTCGTCCCAGGGCTTGAGCACGATGACGCCGAGTCCGCTGTTGGATGACACCGAGTTGGTCAGGATACTGAAACCAACGACCGACAAGACGTTCTCGACACCCGGTGCCTTTTCGGCAATCGCCCGCGCTTGCGCCAACACCTCGGAGGTCCGGGGCAGCGAGGCGCCGCTTGGCAGACTGGCATCCAGATAGAGTACGCCCTGATCTTCGTTGGGTAAGAATCCCGTCGGCAGACGATCGAGCAAGACCGCCGAGCCGACACCAACCGCAATGATAATGAGGCCAGCGACGGCCGAGCGCCGGGCGATCAATGCCACGACCCAGACATAGCCGTTACGCGTGCCTTCAAGCCCCGCGTTAAACCATTTAAAGGGTCCACGTTTGGCGGGCTTCGGCGTGCCCAGGAACAACGAGGTGAGTACCGGCGACAGGGTCAGCGCGTTCAACGCCGAGATCGCCACCGCCGCCGAGATAGTGACCGCAAATTGGCGGAACAGCTCACCGGAGATGCCAGGAATGAAGGCCACTGGCGCAAAGATCGCGAACAGCACCAGGGTGGTCGAGATGATCGGCCCTGTGACCTGCTGCATGGCTTTCAGCGTTGCGGCGCGCCGGTCAAGGCCATCCTCGAGCATGATGCGCTGCACGTTCTCGACCACGACGATCGCATCATCGACCACCAGGCCGATCGCGAGCACCACCGCGAACAGGCTAATCGTATTGGCCGAAAAGCCAACTGCAAGCAAGACGATGAAGACGCCAATCAGCGACACCGGAATCGTCACCGCTGGCACAATGGTCGCCCGCAGATCCTGCAGAAACAAGAACACGACGATCAACACGATGACGGCGGTGATGGCCAGGGTGACGACGATCTCATGGATCGACGCCCTCACGAACAGCGTCGAGTCATACATCACCTCAGCCGCGACGCCATCCGGAAAGCGCGCCTTGAGTGTCTCAAGCTCCGCACGTACCGCATTAGCGACATCCAGGGCGTTGGCACCGGGCGCCTGATAGATGGCGATACCGGCAGCAGGCTTGCCATTGAAGGTGGTGACCGCGTCATAGGCCTCAGAGCCCAGCTCGACCCGAGCGATATCCTTGATGCGTACAATGCCCCCGTCCGTGCTCGTGCGCACGACGATCTCGCCGAACTCCTCCGGCTTGACCAGCTGGCCTTCTGTCACGATGGTGAATTGCGATACCTGATCAGCGGCAATCGGCGGTCCACCGATCTGGCCAAGTGCGGCCTGGATGTTCTGCGCCTGAATTGCCTGCTGCACATCCTGTGGGGTGATGCCGAGCGCCGCCATGCGCTCCGGCTTCAGCCAAATGCGCATCGAGTAGTCTAAGGGTCCAAACTGGTTCGCCTCACCGACCCCGTTGACGCGCGCCAACTCATCTTGGATGTTGATGGTGGCGTAGTTCGACAGGAAGAGCGCATCTTTGCTGTTATCGGGCGAAAAGACCGAGATGACGAGCAGCAGATTGGTTGATTGCGCCTGTACCGTGACACCGAGCTGCTGGACCTCCTGCGGCAGCTTCGCCAGCGCCTGTGAGACCCGATTCTGGGTGTTCACCTGGGCGATATCCGAATCGACTCCGACATCGAAGGTGACCTGAAGGCTGTAGATCCCAGCGCTTGAGGCGGTTGACGACATATAGGTCATGCCCTTGACGCCGTTGACCTGTTCCTCGATAGGGCCACCGACCGTGTCGGCGATGGTCTTGGCATCGGCACCAGGATAACTCGCCGTGACCTGGACCACGGGCGGGGTGATCGGCGGATACTGAGACACCGGAATGGCAAACATCGCCAACAAACCGGCGACCACGATGACAATGGAGACGACGGCCGCCAACCGTGGCCGTTCGACGAAGGTCTTAGAAATCATTTGGAGTCGCTCGCGCCGTTGCTGGTTGCTGACGCAGCAGCCCCGGACTGAGCACTGCCACTGCCGTCAGCGCGATCATCCGTCGTGCTGCTCGATGCGCTCTGTTTGACCGGCTTCACCACGATGCCCGGCTTGACCTTTTGCAACCCTGAGACGATGACGACCTCGCCACTTTGCAGACCCGATGTCACGGCATAACCAGTGCCAACCTGAACCCCGGTCTCAATCGGGCGCTGCTCAACACGATTGCCCTGACCGACCACGTAGACCTGCTCACCATCACGGGTACGCAGGATGGCTGAGGCTGGAACCACCGGCTCGCTTTTGGTCTCGGCCGTGCGCACCAAGGCGGTCACGAACTGACCGGGCAGCAAGATCCGATCGGGATTTGGAAAGTCGGCATAGATCGGGATCGTGCCCGTGGATGGATCGACCTGGTTATCGGCAAACGCGACCTTGCCCTTCTGATCGTAGGTCTTGCCAGTCGGGAGAATCAGCTCTGGTACAAATAGATCCCGCGCCTCTTCAGCACCGTCGCCAGCAACGCGCTCTTGCAGGCGAACGAAATCCGCGCTCGGAATCGAGAACACCGCTCGAATCGGATCGAGCTGCACGACCGTCGCCAAGGTACCGCTGCTCGGATTGACCAGATTCCCCTCCGTGTATTGGGTCGCGCCGATGCGCCCCGCGATCGGACTCGAGATGGTGGTGTAGCCAAGATTGATCTTGGCCTGTTGGATGGCCGCTTGTGCCTGTTTGATACTGGCCTTGGCACTCTCAACGTTCGCCTGCGCCTCATCGCGCTGTGCCTTGGCCCGATCGAAATTGGTCTGCGAGGTATCACCCTTCTTGACCAACACCGCGAAGCGCTCGAAGTCGGCTTGCTTATCTTCCAAGGTCGCCTTCGCGCTCGCGAGTTGGGCCTGCGATGCGGCTAACTGCCCTTCAGCGCTGGCCAGTGCGGCCTGATACTGATCCTGCTCGATCTGATAGAGCAGCTGATCAGCCGTCACCGTCCGCCCTTGCTCGAAGGCAACCTTGTTCAGGAAGCCTTCGACGCGCGCCCGCACCTCGACCGACTGGATCGCTTTGATGGTGCCGATGTAGCGCCGCTCAGCAGCGACGTCCTGCAACTGCACTGCGGAGACGATCACCCCCGGAGGCGGAGTCTGCTCCTGCTGTGCGCTCGACGAATCCCCATTGGTATCCTTGTTCTTGCTCGCCTTGTCGGCGTCAGCATTGGCTCCACTAACCAGAATGGTCCCGAGCAAGAGCATGAAACTGATCAGTAATGCTTTGCCCCCAAGGCGTTGGCTGAGCTTGGTGCATCGGCTGTCGATCTCGCGACCTGACGCGTTCAGGCTGTCGTTCCGGGATGCCCTGAGCGCCTGAACTTGGGGCTGGCCCGGGCGGCGGTTAGGTAACGGCAGCCGAGCTTCGCCGCTGGCCTGCTCGGGCCTGGCTCTGCTGGCGCTCGCGTTGGCTGAGCGCGACCTCGGTTGCGATGGCATCCAACTCATTGGCGATCACTCCTTAATAAGAGAGAAGCTGAAGCAAAATCGATAGCAGGCGACTGAATCAATAGCCTGGCTGCTCGGATGGCGGGGGCATGGGCCTTGGTAACCCCTTTAGCACCGCGGCCACATCACGGCTGAAACGCCCCAGACATCGGCTCATCGCGGCCACGATGGCCTCGGAATCCTGCCCAGCATCGGCCGTTGTCATCAGCCCACCGACGGATGGCGCTTGAGCGCCACCCGCGTCCGCAGGCACGGATTGGATTGGGCAGCGGTAGAGATCGTCGCGCGAGGCCAAGGTCTGCTCTAGGCGCGGGTCCATTACCGCCCAGCGCACATTCAGCACCGCCTCTCCACCCTGGCGCCCTTCGAAGTTGACCACCTCTGCGGTGATGCGGAAATCGAGCGGTGCCCGCGACTCGGAAGGGAAGATCAGGATACGGCTGGTGTCGAGCAGATGGCCCAGGTTCTGGCCCCAAACGCGCAGAAAGTCATCCTGTAAGGTGCCGCCCCAACGGTTGAACTCCTCCAGATCCAAGCGGTTGTAGCCATCGCGCACCACCAGCTGCGGGCGGTCGAGAAACTGCGGGAAGACCACCGGGCCGATCCCAATCGACAGGTTGCCACCTCGGATATCGCTGTTGCGGCTATCCGCCTCAGGCAGCGGCGTCAGCACATAGAAACGCGATGGCGGCGAGCTGGCGCAGGCGCTCAGCAGCCCAAGGCACAGGAGTATGAGCAGCCGGATTGTTATTGAATACTTCATCGCTGCATGCCCCCTTTACCCCGAATCAGGGCCTCTGGATGTCGGTCTAAGTAATCCGCGAAGGTGCGAATCGAGCGCGCCGCGGCGCCAATGTCGCGTATTGTACGCACGCTTTCGACGCTCAGGGGCGCATCTGCCCCGATCAGCCCGTTGATATTCGCGACAACCGCTCGGCTTTGACTCAGGATCGCGATCAGTTCCGGTGCAATACGGCTGTCTAACTGGTTGGCGATCGAGGTCAGATCGGTGATCGCCTGCTCGAGCTCTTTGAGCGCCTGCTTGGTCTCGGTCGACTCAACCAGCTCCCGCGCACTGCCAAGGATGCTGCTGAGGTCGTCTCCAATCTCCGCCAGCGGCAAGGACTCGACCTTGGTGAGGATGTTCTTCACCTTGGTCGTCACCTCCTCAATCGGCGCCGGGACTGTCGGTAGCACAGGATAGCCATTCTGCTCACGCAGGACCGCATCGGGGGCGTCTTGGTGGAAATCCAGGTCCACGTAGAGTTGGCCAGTCAGCAGGCTACCGGTCTTGAGCTGGCCGCGCATGCCCGCCGCGATCAGGTTGTTGAGGATATCCGGGTCATTGACCAGGGCCTTTTCGACCCCACCAGCGACATTGATCCGTTCTGGCTCGATCTCGATCAGCACCGGGATCGAAAACGCGAGCTCGTCGGGATCGAAACGCAATTGGATGTCTAGCACCTGCCCGATCTGGATGCCCTGCAGCACGACCGGCGCGCCGACGCTCAGCCCGCGCACCGAGCCTGTAAAGACCATCAGGTAGCGTTGCTTGTTCAGGTAGATACGCTCATGCGCGTCGGCGCGATTCGCATACAGCGGGAAGAACTGGTCGGCCGTTGCCGGCGCGCCCTTGGTCTCGAGGGTGTCGGGGGTGTCGAAGGCAATACCGCCGAGCAACACCGAGATCAGGGACTCGGTATCCAGATTGACACCATCAGCGGTGAGCGACAGATCGATGCCACTGGCGTTCCAAAACCGCGTGTTCACGAACACCAGGCGGTCGTGTGGCTTGGTGATGAAGATATCGATGGTCACCGCATCGCCGTCCGCATCAAGTTCGTAATTCACCACCTGTCCGACCTGAATGTGTCGGTAATAGACCGGCGAGCCGAGGTTGAGCGAGCCGAGCGTCTGCGAACGTAGCCGAAAGCGCATTCCTGGCTCATCGGTCGTGATCACCGGCGGTTCAGGCAAGCCTTTGAAATGGCGGCTCGACTTGCCGTCGATGACGGGATCGATCGCGATGTAGGCACCGGAGAGCAGCGTCTCCAGACCCGACACCCGGCTCGCGGTAATGCGCGGCCGCGCGACCCAGAAGCGGGTCTGGTCGGTCAGATAGCGCTCGGAGCCGCTGGTCAACTGGGCCGTGACCTTGACGCCTTGCAGGTCTTCGGTGACGCCAATCGCCGTCACCTGGCCGATATTGACGTCCTTGAACTTGACCTTGGTCTTGCCGGCCTGCAGCCCCGAGGCATCCTTAAAGCTGATGGTGATGGTCGGACCCTGCTCGGACCAGGTCTTGTAGGCAAGCCAACCACCCACGATCAAGGCCAGGATCGGCAGCAGCCAAACCAGAGAGAGCCGGTCGGCCTTGACCACCCGAGCCTCAGGGAGTGCCGAGGTGTCGCGATCGCTCAGCACCTCGATCGCTGGCCCCTCTGTGTGTTCTGAATCAGTTGGCATCGGGCAGGGCCTTACCAATCGGGCGCCAGGGACGCGCTTGCTCAGGCTGTACACCGTCTCCTGTCTCATCGCGAGCATCGCCGGTCTGCTGCGCCTGAGCCCGGATTGACGCCTCTTTCCGCCTAGCGGGGTTATCCGGGCTGCCGGGGTTCTCGCCAGCGGCGTCCCAAATCAGCCGCGAATCGAAGGCCATGGCCGCAAACATGGTCAGGATGACCACTGCACAGAAGAACACCGCGCCGGCCTCGGCCTGGATACTGGCCAGATTGCCCAGATGCACCAGCGCCACCAAGATCGTCACCACATAGACATCCACCATCGACCAGCGGCCGATGGCTTCGGTAATCCGGTACAGCCGGGTACGCTCGCGCGGGCGCCAGCGCGAACCGACTTGAACCGAGAGCAGGAGGAAGATCAAGATCAGGAGCTTCAACAGCGGCACGAAGATACTCGCAATGAACAGGATGGCAGCCAAGGGCAGCATACCGTGATTCAGCAGGAAGACGACTCCACTCAAGATCGTATCCGATTGCGTCTGCCCGAGGCTGGTGACGGTCATCACCGGATAGACATTGGCCGGGATGTAGAACGCGAGCGCAGCCAGCACCAGGGCCCAGGTCCGTTGAAGACTCCTCGGCTTACGCTGATGCAGGATATCGCGACAACGCGGGCAGCGCAGGAACTGAGCCCCAAGTGTCGAACTGATCCCGTCGTCGCGCAGCGCCTCCTGCTTCGGGACAACCAATTCACAGACATCGCAGCCGAGCACCGGCTCACCGGCACGCGGCAGCCGCCTCACCCGCTCTGGCAGCGGCACCCGTTCCCAAACGATATCCGGGTCGAGCGAGGCCTGAGCTGCAGCCAGCACGAAGATCAGGATCACGAAGGCGAACAGCGAGGTTCCGGGCACAATGGTCGCCATATCGGCAAGCTTGACCACCGATACCAGGATGCCGATCAGAAACACGTCCATCATGCCCCAGGGCACCATGGTCTTGAACCAGCGAAACAGCGTCGGATAGCCCGGCGGCAGCCCGCGGCCGAGCTTCAATGGCGCCAAGACCATCAGCAACAGCAACAATTGAAGTCCCGGGGCGAGGATGGCGGTGAAGAAGACCACCGCGGCCACTTCCCCTTTACCCTGCTCGGTGAGATCGGCAACACCGCTGAACAGCGTCGTCTCCGTGCGCTGCCCCTGCATCTCGAACGAGAGGAACGGAAAACTGTTCGCGACGATGAACAGAACCAGCCCAGTGAGCGCAAAGGCCAGGGTGCGATCCAAGCTTGCCGGCCGATGTCGATGCAGTTGATGACCACAGCGCACACAACGTGATGATCCACGCGGCGGTAGCGGCGGGCTGCGCTGCAGCAGATCGCACGCCTCGCACAGGCTCAGATGGGTGTCACACATGCGTTTGATGTTAGGTGCTGCTTGCCATCAGTTCGCGATCAGCAGCACAGCCATCAACAACAGTCCGGCTTCGGTCAGCTCGACCAAGGCACCTGCTGTATCACCAGTGAAGCCACCGAGACGCTCGAGCATGCTGCGCCGCCAGACAAACAGCAACAGACCCGCTGTGACAACCAGTGCGACACCAAGCGCCCAATGGCCAGCGATTGCAAACAGCAGCAGGGCGAGCAACCCGCTCAAAGCGAGCACGAGGCTGGCGCCACGGCGTGGAAGGCGTTGCTGCAGTGCAGCGCCCAAACCATCGGGGCGCGCCGAGACCGTGGTCAGGGGTAATGCGAGCAGCTGCGCCCGCGCCAGCGCCGGCGTCAGCAACAAGACCAACGCGCCCGCTAGCCCCAGCGGCAAGGAGGCAAGCGCCGCGAACTTGACCAACAGGATCAGCACCAGCACGACCACGCCCATTGAGCCGGTCAGCGGGTCCTTGAGGATCTTCAGGGTACGTTCGCGGCTGTCGAGCCCACCCACCCAGGCATCGGCACAGTCGCCGAGTCCGTCCAGGTGCAAACCGCCGGTGCTCCAGACCCAGCATGCAAGCAGCAGCGCAGCAGTCGCCAGCGGCGGCGCTCCAGCCGGCAGGCTGCTCACCCCGAGCCAGAGCAGGAGCAAGGATGCGCCCAGCAACAGACCAACGAGCGGATAGCAGAGTGCCGAACGGCCCAGGGTGACCGGGTCCACATCGAGCGGGCTCGCATCACTCGCCACGGGCAACGGGAAGCGCGTCAGAAAGCGCATTGCGACCCAGCAGGGAATCGGGAGATCCCGAAGCCGCTTCACCCCGTGCCCCTCATCATCTGTGGCAAGCAGCACGGCCGGTCAATCCACGCTCAAACCTTCGCCTCCGGTTAGCCTGCTCTCGTTGCCAACCAAGAGCGCTAACAGTGGGAATCACGATCGTTGTCTTGCGCAAGCGCGGCGAATCCTTGTACTAAAGTGAATCTCAGGCGATTCATTATCCGGCGTTGCGCCGCGCCATGAGCCTTAGGACTCAACAAGCACTCAGGCACTGGCGGAACGCCAACGCTGAAACCAAGTCACCACAGCGACAGCCGCAGCGCCAGCGAGGACTCCGACGAGGCCGTTGATGAGCATCGGCGTCAGTGCTCCGAGCATGCCTCCGAATCCCTCCGCCAAGTGCTCGAGCCCATGATGCAGTGCCGGGATGCCGTGCACCAGGATGCCGCCACCGACCAAGAACATCGCGATCATCCCGAGCACCGACAACAATTTCATCAGGTAGGGCGCCACGAACAGGATCGCGCGCCCCAGCGCGCGCTTAGCCCGATCCGCCAACGCCTCGCCTTCGGTCTCGCTTAGGGCCATCCCAGCATCGTCGAGCTTGACGATGCCGGCAACGAGTCCGTACACGCCAACGGTCATCAGCAGCGCGATCCCAGAGAGCACCAGCACGCGGGTCAACAGTGGCGCGCCGGCGACGGTACCGAGCGTGATCGCAACGATCTCGGCTGAAAGGATGAAATCGGTGCGGATGGCACCCTTGATCTTGTCTTTTTCCAGCGTCTTGAGGTCGAGCTGAGGATTGGCCAGGGTCTCGGCGATCGCTTTCTGATGGGCCTGCTCCGCCTCGGCATCGTGGAGGTACTTGTGCGCCAGCTTCTCAAAGCCTTCGTAGCAGAGGAATAGGCCTCCGGCCATCAGCAATGGCGTAATCGCCCAAGGTGCGATCGCGCTGATCAACAGGGCTGCCGGCACCAGGATCAGCTTATTGACGAGTGAGCCCTTGAACACCGCCCAGACTACCGGCAGTTCACGCTCGGCGCGCACGCCAGTCACCTGCTGCGCGTTCAACGCCAGGTCATCACCGAGCACGCCAGCGGTCTTGCGCGCGGCGACCTTAGCGAGTATCGAGACATCGTCAAGGACGCTGGCGACGTCGTCGATCAGAGCAAGCAAACTGGTAGCGATCTCAGGACTCCTTACAAACTGGGGAGCATTCAAACTGGAGAGCAGTCATCATCATGCGCGTCGATTCGCGGGAATCTGCATCCGCAAATTACCAGCATCACCGCCACTCAACAAGCGTCGCAAGCCCATGCGCCGAGCTGTCCTCCGACAATCAAGTTTTGTGTGCAGTGCGGCAAACTCATGGCGCGTTGGTCTGAAGCACGGCCTCGAACTGCTCCAGAGCGTCGATCGGTGCCTCGCACTGAGTGCCGCGACAGCGATAGGCTCGCACACGATCGCCTGGATGCATGGTCGCCAAGGCTGGCGGTAGCTCGCTGAGGTCAGCTGGAATTGCCAAGGTTAACCGACGCGGCGCGTAGTCGCGTTGCGCGAGCTGTTGCCATCTGTCGAACTCGTCGCAGCCGCCGGTCGCCTGCGTATCGATTGCCCGCGCGTCGGTCGCCTGCGTATCGGTCACTCCGGATAAGGCTCCAGGCTCAGTACCCAAGAGACCGCCACGAATCACGATCATCTCTGGCGGACTCAGCTGCTCCTCCAGCGCCATCAGCAGGGTGCCATGCGCATAAGGCAGGCGCCGAATCGCATCCGCGGCCGCGCCGAGGGTGCGCGCCGCGGCATCGAGATACCTCGGCTCGCCGAGCAGATGCCCGAGCCTTTGCAGGCTGAGCGCGGCGATGCCATTACCGGAGGGCGTCGACTCGTCGGCCAGCGGCTTTGGCCGCAGCAGGAGCGCCTCATGATCGGCCGCGGTGAAATAGAAACCGCCGTTGACCTCATCCTGAAACTGGCTCAGCAGCAGCTCGGCCAGGGCTTGGGCCCAGTCCAGATCAGCCGGCTGGAAGCGCGTCTGCAGGCGCTCTAGCAGTGCATCGAGCAGGAAAGCATAATCGTCCAGATAGGCGTTCAGATGCGCCCTGCCGTCCTTGTAGACGGCGAGCAAGCGTCCTTCGCGCCAGAGCGTCGCCTTGATGAAGGCAAGCGCGCGATCCGCCGAGTCCAGATAGTCCTCCCGACCCAGCAGCCGGCCAGCGCGCAGCATGCCCTTGATCATCAGCGCGTTCCAAGCCGTCAGCACCTTCTCGTCGCGCCCAGGACGCACACGCTCCGCGCGCGCCGCGAGCAGCTTGGCCTTGGCGCTGGCCAACAGCGCTTTGGCGACCTCGAGATCCTGCTGTTCCCGCTCGGCCGCGACCTCCTCCAAACGGCGATAGCCATGCAGATGCCAGCGGCCCTCGAAATTGGGCGCCCGGTCCAGCCCGAACAGCGGACGGATCAAGGCCAGCTCCTCGGCGTTCAGCCGCGCACCGATCTCCTCAAGATCCCAGACGTAGAAGCGGCCCTCCTCGCCTTCACTGTCGGCGTCAAGCGCCGAGAAGTAGCCCCCCTCCTCCGACTGCATCTCGGCGATGACCCAATCGGCGGTGCCGAGGGCCGCGTCGCGAAACACCTGATCGCCGCTCAGCTGCCAGGCATCGCAGCAGAGCGTCAGCAACGGGCCGTTGTCGTAGAGCATCTTCTCGAAGTGCGGGATCATCCACTGATCATCGACCGAGTAGCGACAGAAACCGCCGGCGAGCTGGTCGTTCATGCCACCTCGAACCATCCGCTCCAAGGTAAACAAGGCCATCTCCCGTGCCTGCTGATCCGGGCTGCCGGCCGCCGCCGTCGCCGCGTGATGGCGCAGCAAGAGTTCGAGATTCGTCGGATGCGGGAATTTCGGCGCGCGCCCAAAGCCACCATTGACCTTGTCGAAGCTGCCGGCCAGCTGCCGACGCGCCTGATCAAGCGGTGTCAGGTCAGAGATCATCACGCCCGGCGCTGGATCAAGCTGCGACAGGGCCTCGCGGAGCGACGCATTTTGCTCGCGGATCGCCTCCGGTTTCTCGCGGTAGGCGCGCTCGACGCCAATCAGCAGCTCTTGGAACGACGGCAGGCCATGGCGCTGCGTCTTCGGAAAATAGGTGCCAGCAAAGAACGGCGCCAGGTCATCGGGCGTCAGGAACACCGTTAGCGGCCAACCGCCGGTGCGCTGGGCCAGCAGTTGATGCGCGGTCTGGTAGATCTTGTCGAGATCCGGTCGCTCCTCACGATCGACCTTGATATTGACGAAGAGCCGATTCATCAATTTCGCCGTGGTCTCATCCTCGAACGACTCGTGCGCCATCACGTGGCACCAATGGCAGGCCGAGTAGCCGATCGAGAGCAGGATCGGCTTCTGCTCGGAGCGCGCCAGCGCCAACGCCTCCTCGCACCAAGGCCACCAATCGACTGGATTCTCCGCATGCTGCTGCAGATAGGGGCTGGTAGTCTCGGCAAGCCGGTTGCGCGGCTTAGGTTGGCAAGCAGCAGCGCTGTGGTCGGTCTCGGACATCAGAGGGCCTCGGGCGGTCATCAGGTTCAGTTGACCACTGACAGTGGCCCCACAAGCGACGATATCCAGCCGAAGCCGCTCTCCCCCGAGTCACCGAGCGCCTCATCGTCCAGAGGTGGAGACACGCCATGCGTCTTAGAACCGGTCCCGCCGTGGGCGCTACGGACCACCTCGCTCGTCGAGGCGCAAGATTTCAAAGAGGTGGTAGCGCCGGCCCCTTCAGCACCAATGGCAGACCGGCAACCGTCAGCACCACCTGATCAGCCTGGGCAGCAATCCGCTGATGCAGGCTGCCGGCGAGGTCGCCATAGCGCCGGGCCAGATCGTTGACGGGTATCACGCCCATATTGACCTCGTTGCCAACGAAGATGACCTGACCCGGCAGTCTGGGCAGCAACGCATCCAAGGCCGCTAGCTCGGCGTCTAGGCGTCCTGGCTCCTCGGTCCAGAGCAGATTGGCGAGCCAGAGCGTCAAACACTCGACCAGCACGCAGTGGCCCACAGCGCAGGCCGATTCCAACACCGCCGGCAACGCCAGCGGCTCTTCGATCAGCGCCCAGTCAGCGGGCCGTCGTTGGCGATGCGCGGCGATGCGCGCATGCATCTCCTCATCGCTCGCGGTGGCCGTGGCGACATAGGTCACCGGCAGTCCCGAGTCTCGCGCCAGCTGTTCGGCCAGGCGGCTCTTGCCCGAGCGCACCCCGCCGAGGATCAGGACGCGGTGGGGCTTACTGAATCGGTCGTTGGACTCTTGCTTTGGCATCGCCGACTCCGGTGGGCAAGATCAGTCTCGCCGTTGTGCTCAAGGACGAATAGGACGCGCGGGCCAAGCAAAGGGCCAACCTCTAATGGCTGGCATTAGGGCTGATACAGCAGCGTCAGCAGCAGGGTGCGGCCCGGCTGATTGTAGTAGGCAACGGTCTCGTACTCTTCATCGAACAGGTTTTCGACGCGCGCCTGCAACCGCAGCGCGTTGCTGAAGGCGTAATCGGCGCGCAGATCGATCAGGCTGAAGCCATCGAGCCGGGTGCGATTGGCGGCATCATCGAAGCGACGCCCGGAGACGAACAGCGAAGCGCCAACCCCGATGCGACCAAACTGGCGATCGGCATCAAACCGAAAGGTCTGCTCCGGGCGACGCGGTAGCAGCTTGTCCTGGTTTGGCCCGTTGGACTCATTGCGCGGATCGAGCAGGGTCAGGTTGGCATCCATGATCCAGCCCCCCAGCTCAGCGGTGGTCCAGAGCTCGAGGCCGCGGATACGCGAGCGATCGACGTTCTCGGGCAGGTACAGGTTCGGCGCCACCAGCGTGGTCGAGATCAGATCATCGATGTCGGTCTGGTACAGATTGGCCGCCCAACGCCCCCAAGGATGGGCGCCCGAGAGGCCAAGCTCGGCGCTCCAGGACTGCTCGGGCTCGAGATCCGGATTGCCAAACCCGGGATAGTAGAGTTCGTTGAAGGTCGGTGCCTTGAACGCCGTTCCATAGCTCGCGGTGAGTCGTAGCCCATTGGCGAGCGTGTAGCCGAGGGCGGCATTGCCGGTGCCATGACCACCGAACTGCGAATCATCGTCCTGACGCAGACTCAGCTGCAGGTCAGCCGGGCCGAAGCGACCCAGATACTGACCATAGACGCCGGTATTATCGCGCGAATCCTCGGCAAAGGTCGGTTTGGTCGTCACCTCATCGCGCTGATAATCGATGCCCAGCGTCAGCTGCTGGGCGCCCCCGAGCTGGATGTCGTTCTGCCAGCCGAGACGATCACGCCGCGTATCGAAGCGATTCAAAAACTGGTCGTTGAAAAAGACCCGTGACTTGTCCCAGCTGCGGCCGATATCGAAGGTACTGGTCCAGGCATCGACTGGTTGCGCCTTCGCCTGCAGCCGCGCGACCTGAAGGAGCGTCTCGTTGTGATTGCCAGCGAAGAGACTGCCGTCGTAGTCGACGCTGCCCTCAGAGCGTAAGAAGTCGGCCTCCAGCGAGAACTGATCGGAGAAACGCCAACCGCCGCTGACGCCACCGTTCTTGTTCGTGTAGCCGTCGTCGTCCGGCTCATCGACAAAGCAGCCGCCGACGAACGGCTCGCCGTTGCAAGCGTTGAAACCCGCCGTCTGCTCGAAGCCGAGATGGGCATCGAGCCAGCCGCGCTCGTTGCCGACCGACAGGCCACCGTTGGTACGAATCGTCTTGTAGGAGCCGGCCCCCAGGCTCAGCCGCGGCGTCAGCGGCCCGACTCGACCGCGCCGTGTGAAGATCTGGATCACGCCGCCGATCGCCTCCGAGCCATACAGACTGGAGCGTGGGCCACGCACCACCTCGATGCGCTCGATCTGATCGGTCGGAATGTTCTGCCAGGGCGTCGAGCCGATGGTCGCTGAGCCGACCTTGATGCCATCGATCAGCACCAGCGTATGATCGGACTCGGTGCCGCGTAAGAAGACGGAGGTCGGCTGGCCAGGTCCACCGCTGCTGGAGGTGGCGACACCAGGGAGTCCACGCAGGATATCGACCATTGTCTTCGACTGGCGCCGGTCGATCTCGGCACGGTCGATGACGGTCACCGAGGCCAGCGTCTGATCCGCGGTCTGAGCGGTTCGATTCGCGGTGATCACGATCGGGTCCAGGTTGGCGACAGCTTCAACCTGAGCGGAGAGTGGAGCCGTCCATAACAGGGCCATGGCGCAGGGCAGCAGTGGCTGCCACGCCATCTTGGAAGTCAAGCAAGTCATTGTTTGTCCTTGTTGGTCTCACCACCCGTGAGACACGTTGAGCGAAAGGCCCGCTCGAGGACAAAAAACGGCAAAGCGCTGTGCGCGGCAACAACCCTTTCACCGCCCCCGCCCTCCGCGGCACCCGCGTGTTACAGAAGGCCGGTCTCCGGGCTCACGAGCTGGCGTCGATCGCTTCGACACCGAGAGGCGACGCCTTCCCATGACCCATTCGGGCCACAGTGGCATCCAGTCGTCTCTCAGACTCGCCTACCGTTGCGGGGGCAGCGTCGGCTTGACGGGGATATTGAGCATCCGCCTGACCGACTTCCCGTTTAACCTCGCACTCGTCGAGAGCCGCGAGGCACCTCCTGCATTGCGCAGCGACACTAGGTCTAGGCGAGCGCCGGGTCAATCAGGAAAGGCTGGACGAATGACTTATGTCAGACCCCTGACGACGATTCGATGGCATGACTGAAGAAGTCAGATAAGATTCAGCTGATCGCCTTGTGCTCTTGTGCATCTATCGCTTTTCGCTTCTATCGCTTTTCGTATCTTAAAAGCAACAGACCGCCATGCTCGATCAAGAACAAAACGCCAATGAACTCCCCGCGGCCAGCGAACATGAGGGAACCCAACTGCCTTATGTGATCGCCGTCGGTGCCTCAGCAGGCGGGCTCGATGCGCTCGAGCGGTTCTTCCAGTCGCTGCCGGTGCAAACCGGTGCCGCCTTCATCGTGATTCAGCATCTCTCACCGGATCACAAGAGCATGATGGGCAACCTGCTCGGCCGCTATACCTCGATGCCGGTGCTCACGGTCGAGGATGGGATGCTGATCGAGCCGAACCGGATCTACCTCATCCCCCCAGCGAGCATGATGAGCGTCTCCGCGAACGAGTTGCATCTGCGGCCCAAAAGCCCGCGCGGCCTCGCCCTGCCGATCGACTTCTTCTTCAGCTCACTGGCCCGTTCGCATGGCAACCGCGCCATTGGCGTTGTGCTGTCCGGGACCGGCTCCGATGGCACCCGCGGTGCTGTCGCGATCAACGATGCCGGCGGTCTGCTGCTGTCGCAAGACCCGGAATCAGCGAAGTTCGATGGCATGCCGCGCAGCGTCATTGCCACCGGGCTGGTTGATGCCATCCTGCCGCCCGAGGAGCTTGGGCCACGCATCCTCGATCACATCAGCCATGCGCCCATCGAGCGCGGCCCGCGCCGTAGCGCGTCGGTCAGCTATGATCGCGAGAGTGCGCTCGAAGAGGCTTTGCACCTGCTGCATCATCAAGGCGGCATCAACTTTCGCGACTACAAGCCCGCCACCGTCTTGCGTCGCATCGAGCGGCGGATGCAGGTCCGGCACGTACCGGACCTTGAGAACTACGTTCGGCTGCTCGATGGCGACACCAGCGAGCTGTATGCGTTGCGCCGAGAACTGCTGATCCCGGTGACCAATTTCTTCCGCGACCCGGAGGCCTTCGAGACCCTGGCGGAAAAGGTCATCTTGCCCATCGTTAGGGATCACAGCGAGAACCAGCCGATCCGCGCTTGGGTTCCCGGAGTGTCGACCGGCGAAGAGGCCTACTCGATCGCCATCCTGTTCTCCGAGGCCTTCGACAAGCTCCGTCGCTGGCCCGATTTCAAGCTGTTCGCGACCGATGTCGAACAACACAACGTCGATACCGGCAGCGCCGGCATGTTCTCGGAGTCGATCGCCGCCGAGGTCTCGCCCGAGCGCCTCGAGCGCTTCTTCTACCGGCGCGGCAACCACTTTGTAGTCAAGAATGACATCCGCCATAACATCGTCTTCGCCAAACATAACCTGCTCGAAGACCCCCCTTTCACTCGCATGGACCTGGTGTCCTGCCGCAATCTGTTGATCTATTTTCGCAACGATGCGCAGGAACGGGTCATGCGGCGCTTGCAGTATGCCCTGGCACCGGGCGGTTACCTGTTCCTAGGGTCGAGCGAGACCGTGTCCAGCGTGCAACAGGACTTCAGCGCGGTCAGCTCCAAATATAAGCTGTATCGCATCCTGCGCCATGGCACACCGCCTCTGGAGCCGCATTCGCCGGTCAGCGCTACCAGGACCACTGGCAACCGCAGCGGCTTGAGGCGGCTGCGTGCCCATAGCGACGCGGCGGCCATCGATGCCGGCCAAGCGGTGCTCCTGCGCAGTTATTCACCGGTCAGCCTGCTACTGAACTCACAGCAGGAGCTGATGCATGTGTTTGGCGATGTCTCGCGCTACCTGAGCATCGGCGAGGGCAGCGCAACCCTTGACATCAACAAGCTGCTACCAGGCTCGATTGCGCCCGTTGCGCAGGCACTACTGCACAAGGTCTCGGTCAGTAAGGAGGCGATGCGCTCCGATATCTTGCGCATCAAGCTCAGCAACGGAGAGACCGAGCGACTGCGTCTCGTTGTCCGTCACGTGCCGCAAGATGGCGGCGATGCCTGCCTGATGCTCTCGTTCGAACTCGAGCCGGCGCTGAATAGCCCGTCTGGCGACGAGTCAGTCCAGACCATGGACATGAGCGCCGAATCGGCGGACCGGCTTGAAACCCTAGAGCGCGAGCTTGCGGTGACGCGCGAGAGCTTGCAAGCCACCATCGAAGAGCTCGAGACCGCGAACGAAGAGCTACAGGCCACCAACGAAGAGCTGATGGCCTCGAACGAAGAGCTGCAGAGTTCAAACGAAGAGCTGCAGTCGGTCAACGAAGAGCTTTATACGGTCAACTCCGAGAACCAGGAGAAGATCGAGATCCTCAACCGCCTCAATGCCGATCTCGACGGCATGGCCAAGGCCGCGGCGATCGCGACCGTGTTTGTCGATCATGACCTCAAGCTGACCCGGTTTACACCCGAGGCTACCAAGCTGTTCAAGATCCGCGAGGCCGACCTCGGGCGTCGGATCGATGACTTTACCAACCTGCTCGACTACCCAGACTTTTTCGCCGAGCTAAAAAAGACGATCCACGACGGTGATATGCTGCAGCGCGAAGTGCCTGCCGCCAACGGCCGTGTGTATCTCGCGCGCGTGCTCCCCTACGCGGTCCGTCCCGGCACCCCGCGGGGCGCCGTCGCCACCTTCATCGACGTGACAACACTGCGCGATATCGAGCGCATGCAAGCGGTGTTGGATTCGCTGCCGGAGCATATTGCCGTGCTTGACAACAGCGGGCGTATTACAATGATCAATCATGCCTGGCGCGATTTCGCCTGCAGCAACGGCGACTCGGAGCTCACTAACAGCGGCCTCGGCAGCAGTTATCTCGATGCCTGCCAATCCAGCGCCGGCACCAAAGATGCCAAATACGCCACGGCGGCGGCCGATGGCATTCAGGCATTGATCAACGGCGAGCGGTCGCAGTTTTCGCTCGAATACCCTTGCCACTCACCCGAGGTGGAGCGTTGGTTCGTGATGCATGCGGCACCAATCCAGCATCCCTCCGGAGGCGTGGTGGTGAGTCACATCGACATCAGCGCTTGGAATCGACAGCCCGCGCCCAGCGACAAGGAAACCTAGACTCGATGTCTGCTGGCTGCTGCGGCTGAAGCAAGCAGCCAAGGCGCAGACAGCGATTGAGTAACCATGCACGAGTCCCAAACCCCTCCATCCGACGCCCCAGACGCTGTTGACTCTGACGACCAGCGCGCGCAGCGCGCCGAGTTTCGCGAGCGCGCGCTGGTTGCTCTGCGCCAGGGCCGCTTCGATCTGGCAGAAGATCTGATCGCCAGCGGCGACGTCAATCTGAGCACGCTGATCGAGAACGTCCGCATCTACCAGGCCGAGCTCGAGATCCAGAACGAAGAGCTGATCCGCAGCCAAGAGACCACCCATGAGGCGCTAGAGCGCTTTACCGCGTTGTTCCAGAGTGCTCCGGTCGCCGTCCTCGTGATCGACCGTCATGGTTTGGTGATTTCGGCCAACCCGTCCGCCAGTCGACTGTTTGGACTGCGTGATCTGCGCGTGCATCACCATTTTCTGTTGCGCCTGGTCAGCGAGCGTGACCGCAACGGCTTCCTATCAATCTTAAGGCAGCTCACACTCGGTGAAGAGCAAGAGATCGGACGACCAGAGCTGCGCTTCGAGACCACCGATGGGCGAGAGTTCATCGGTGATCTGCATGGCGCCAAGCTACCGCCAACACCCGATGGCGAGCCACGCCTGCTCTGCGTTGTCGTCGACCGTACCGCGACAGTTCATCAACAACGCGAGCTGCGCCATGCCTATGACCGCTTGGCCAGCAGCCAGGAGGCCTATCATGTCCTGGCCGAATATAGCCTGGACTGGGACTACTGGATCAACCCTGAAGGACATTTCGTGCATGTCTCCCCGGGCTGCCGGCAGATCACGGGCTACAGCGCGAGCGCGTTCCTCGATGATCCGAGCCTGGTTGGCCAGCTGATCCATCCTGAAGACCGGGAGCAATGGCGCCAGCATCTTGGTGGGATTCAGGGGCACGAATCAGACGATGAGGGGGTCCTGCTGCTGCGCATTCAGCATCGTGATGGCCACTGGCGCTGGATCGAGCACGAATGCCGCGCGGTAATGGCCGATGACGGACGCTATCTCGGCCGACGCGGGGTCAATCGGGATGTCACCACGCGACGCAACATGGAGGAATCGGTTCGGGAGCTGCGCAATATGCTCGTCGATGCCGAGCGTATCGCCAAGGCCGGAGCCTGGTCCTGGAAGCTCGGTGACGACCTGATCCAGGTTTCACCAGGCTGGCAACGCATCCACGGCGCCGACCAGTCTGCTTACTCCAGAGCCGAGCTGGGCCGCATATTCGCCCATCCCGAGGATCGCGAGCAACTCGACCGGTTGTTTGAACGGGCGCGCACCGACGGCAAAGGCGATCAACTCGACCATCGCATTCGGCGCGGCGATGATGGTGAAACACGCTGGGTGCGCACCCAAGCCGAGCCGATCAAGAACGAGGCCGGAACGGTCGAAGCCATCCGCGGCACGAGCGCGGACATCACCGCTGAGATTGAAGCAACGTTCCGGCTTGAGGAGAGCGAGAGACGCTTTCGCGCACTGTTCGAATCAGCAGCGGAAGGCATGCTCGTGATGCAAGCTTGGCGCTTCACCGAGATCAATCAGGCCGCCCTGCGCATGCTCGGTCATGCCGATCCTGCTGCGGTGGTCGGTAAACAGCCCCATCAGCTCTCCCCCGCGGTGCAGCCCGACGGTGAAGACTCCGAAGCCAAGTCCAAACGCCTGATGACAGAGGCGGCAGGCAATACCCAGCGCTTCGAATGGCTGCATCAGCAAGCGGACGGCTCGCCGCTTCCGGTCGAAGTGACGCTCGTGCCGGTTTTCCTCGATGGGGATTCCGCCTATTTCGTGCACTGGCGCGATCGGACTGAGGAGGCCAAGGCTCGCCATCGCGAGCGTCAGGCCTCGACCGTGTTCGAGAACTCCAGTGAGGCGATCATGGTCACCGATGCTCAGCAGTTGGTGCTCGCGGTCAATCGCGCCTTCACCGACATCTCTGGCTACGAGGAGTCCGAGGTGATTGGGCGTCGACCCGACCTGCTCAGCTCGGGTCATCATGACGCGGCCTTCTTCAAGAGCATGTGGCTTGCGATCAAGAACACCGGCTCGTGGCGCGGCGAGATCTGGAACCGACGCAAAAACGGCGAGATCTATCCAGCGCGGATGACGATCACCGGCGTTCGGGACGATCACGGACAACTCACCAACTACATCGGCATCTTCAACGATATCAGCGATGCCAAGCGCTCTGAGGAAGAGCTCTACCGGGTCGCCCATAGCGATGCCTTGACCGGACTCCCGAACCGCGCCCTATTGCGCGCACGCATGGAGCAATCGCTAAAGCGTGCCAAGCGTGAGAATCGCATGCTGGCACTGCTGTTCATCGACCTGGATCTGTTCAAGAACGTGAACGACAGTTTGGGCCACTCGGTTGGCGACGAACTGCTCCAAGATGTGGCAACAGCGATCCAAGCCGAGGTCCGAGAGGCGGACACCTTAGCCCGCCTCGGTGGCGACGAGTTCGTGATCCTGACCGAGGAGATCGATGATCCTGGCACCGTCGCGCACTTGGCCCAACGGCTCTGCGAGAGGATCTCGCAACCCTTCCAAGTCGGCGATCGTGAGTTGCGCGTGACAGCCAGCGTCGGCGTCAGCCTGTTCCCGAACGATGGCGAGAGCATGGACATCCTGCTCAGTAATGCCGACATGGCCATGTACCGGGCCAAGGATCACGGCCGCAACACCTATCGGTTCTTCGAGGCCGAAATGACGGAGCGCGCAATGCAGCGTCTCCACCACGAGACGGCGCTGCGCGGTGCACTCACCCGCGGTGAGCTGAGCCTGCTCTACCAGCCACAAGTCGAGCTGAGCACAGGTCGAATCCAAGGCGCCGAGGCCTTGCTGCGCTGGACCCATCCCGAGCTCGGTGCGGTTTCACCGTTTGAGTTCATCCCAATCGCTGAAGAGATCGGTCTCATCAGTGAGTTCGGTAAGTGGGTTCTCGAGCAAGCATGCTTACAGCTGCTGGCCTGGGATGCCGAGGGGCTTAGGGTCCACCGACTGGCCGTGAACATCTCGGTGCAGCAGGCCGAGCGCATCGATCTCGTCGATGAGATCCGTGAGATCTTTCAGCGCACCGGCGTCGCACCTGAACGCTTCGAGCTCGAGGTGACGGAATCCATGCTGATGCGCAACGTCGATCGGGTTATCGCGAATCTCAGCGCCCTGCGCGACCTCGGCATCACCATTGCCGTCGATGATTTCGGCTCGGGATTCTCGTCGCTCGGCTATCTCAAGACGCTCCCGATCAGCCGCCTGAAGATCGATAAGACCTTCGTCGACGGCGTGACCATTGACGACAACGACGATGCGATTGCGCGTGCCATCATCGCCTTGGGTAAGGCGCTTGGCCTAGAGGTCATCGCCGAGGGCGTCGAAACCCCAGAGCAGGCCGCGTTTTTGCAACAGGAGGGCTGCAATGAGGCACAGGGCTATCTGTTTGGTCGCCCGATGAAGCCCGATGCGCTGCGCCAATTATCCTTGGAACGGGGATAACGGGAGCGGCAATAAGTCGTTCAAAGCCTTGCCGACGATTCGTTCAGGCCACCGGCACTGCTGCCGACCAAATCAGGAAGCCGAAATGGATGAGCACGGACCCCTAAGGCAACAACAAACGTCCAGCCTCGAGCAGTTTCAGCAGATGCTCGATGCGGCTGAACGGATTGCCCATCTCGGCCATTGGTGCCTGAATCTCGAGACTCAACGGGTGGAGTGGTCGCCTCAGATCTTCCGTATCTTCCGCCGTGAGCCTTCGCTCGGAGAGCCGACATTCTCCGAGCACGAGCACTATCTGTACCCAGAAGACTGGTCAAGACTGCAACGCGCAGTCACAGACTGTGCCACTGATGGCACATCCTACGAATTGACCCTGCACATTCACCGCGACGACGGCACCGATGGCCATGCTCAGGTCTACGGCACGGCGCTCACCAAGCCCGACGGGTCGATCTCTGAGCTGGTCGGCTTCGTGCAGGATGTGACCGAGAAGCTGACGCTTGATGCGGCCCTGTGTCAGCGCGAGGCCGATTATCGGCTCTTGGTCGAGCGGCAGAACGACCTGATCGTCAAGGTCGATGCCGAAGGCCGCTTCCTGTTTGTCAGTCCGGGCTATTGTCGAACCTTTGGCAAGCGCCAAGAGGAGTTGATCGGGCAACGCTTCATGCCACTGGTGCACCCAGATGACCGCGCCTCCACCGAAGCCGCCATGGCGGCGCTCTATCAACCACCCTATCGCTGCTATCTGGAGCAGCGAGCCATGACCAGCCAAGGTTGGCGCTGGTTTGGCTGGTCGGATTCGGCGCTGCTCGATGGCAAGGGGCAGGTCATCGGTATCATTGGCTCTGGCCGCGACATCCACGTGCGCAAGCTCGCCGAGCTTGAACTCTTGCGCACGCAACGCATGCTCGAGCTCGCGCTCGAATCCGGCAACATCGCCACCTACACCGCCGATTTCACGACCGGAGAGGTCTGCGTTGACGAACGCTATATGGCCCAGCTCGGCTATGAATCCTGTGAACTCGCGGTCACCTATGACTGGTGGAAAACGCAGGTGCACCCACAAGATCTAGCCGCCTTCGGCGAGCAAAGCCAGCAGGTACTGCATGGCGAGCTGGACGACTTCAAGGCCGAATACCGTTTTCGTCACCACGACGGACACTGGATCTGGCTGCAAGACCATGCACGCGTCTATGACCGCGATCCACAGGGCATGGCGCTGGCCGCCAGTGGCCTACGCATCGACGTTACCCAGCGCAAAGAGGCCGAGCTGAAGCTCGCTTACCATGCCGAGCACGACCCCCTGACGAACCTCCTCAACCGGCGCGGCATGTGGCGCGCCATCAGGCGCGTCCATGCACAGAGCTTGCGCACGAGACGGCCCTACTGCGTCGCCATCTTCGACCTGGATTGGTTCAAGAGCATCAACGACCAGTACGGGCATCTGGTGGGCGATGGCCTGCTCCGAGAGGTAGCCCGTCTGTTCCGTGACAACACCCGCGAGTCCGACTGGATTGCGCGTTGGGGCGGCGAAGAGTTCTTGGTCCTGATGCCGGATACTGATCTCGAACCGGCGGTCGGCTTTGTCGAACGGCTGCGGCATCGAATCGAGGCCACCGACTTTTGCATCGAACAACAGTCCGTGCGCATCACCACCAGCGCTGGCATTGCTCGCTGCCAGTTCAACGCTGAGCGCCATGACAAGCACGATCAAGACAAGCCCGGTCAAGATAAGAACACTCAAGACGAGATCGTCAATCGTGCGGACCGAGCCCTGTATGCTGCCAAGCACACTGGCCGTAATCGGGTCTGCACCGACAGTGGCGAACTCTGCACCGACAGCGACGGAGATTGATGGCCGCTACGTTTTGACAAGCCACGCCTGCGCATCTGCACATCATTGACAGCAAATGGCATGGATGGCCGCTACGCCGCGGACGTTAATAGCCCTGATCTCCCGTCAAGGCTCGACAAGCGAGACCTGCTACCGCGAACGCATTGAGATGAGAAAAATCATGAGAACAATTATGAGAACGATTGCATGAGCCACATCCGCGAAGACGACCTTATCAGCAGCATCGCCGACGCGTTGCAATACATCTCCTACTACCATCCGCCGGACTATATCCGCGCGCTGAGCGCGGCCTATGAGGCCGAGGAATCGCCCGCGGCGAAATCGGCGATGGCCCAGATCCTGATCAACTCCAGGCTTTGCGCCGAGGGCCATCGGCCGATCTGCCAGGATACCGGCATCGTCATCGCCTTCTTCAAGGTTGGCATGGCGCTGCGCTGGGAGACCAACCGCAGCCTGCAGGAACTGGTCGATGAGGGGGTGCGCCGCGCCTATACACATCCGGATAACATCCTGCGCGCCTCGATCGTCGACCCGCCCATCGGCGCGCGTCGTAACACCGGCGACAATACCCCGGCCATCGTTCACACCGAGCTGGTCCCAGGCGATAAGCTCGAGGTGCGTCTGGCGGCCAAGGGCGGCGGCTCCGAGAACAAGTCCCGCTTCGCGATCTTGAACCCGAGCGCCAGTGTCGTCGATTGGGTGCTCGAGCAAGTTCCGAGCATGGGCGCCGGCTGGTGTCCGCCCGGCATCCTCGGGCTCGGCATCGGCGGCTCCGCCGAGAAGGCCATGCAGATGGCCAAGGCCGCGCTCGCCGAGCCGATCGACATCCATGAGCTTAGGGCACGCGGACCGGCGAACGCCATTGAGGAGATGCGCCTCGAGCTGTTTGAGAAGGTCAACGCCCTCGGCATCGGTGCCCAGGGCCTCGGTGGTCTCACCACCGTGCTCGATGTGCAGATCAAGACCTTTCCGACCCACGCCGCTTCGTTGCCGGTCGCGCTGATCCCGAACTGCGCCGCCACCCGCCACTGCCATTTCACCCTCGACGGCTCCGGCCCTGCTCAGCTCGAGCCACCCGCACTCGACAGCTGGCCTAAGATCGCCTGGGACCCCGCCGCAGGCGCCCGCCGGGTTGATCTCAACCGCATTACGCGCGAGCAGATCGCCAGCTGGCAACCCGGTGAGCGTCTGCTGCTCTCCGGCAAGCTGCTAACCGGCCGCGATGCCGCCCACAAGCGCATCGTCGACCTGCTCAACCGCGGCGAGCCCTTACCCGAGGGCGTCGACCTGAGCAATCGCTTCCTCTACTATGTCGGCCCTGTCGACCCGGTGCGTGAGGAGGTCGTTGGTCCTGCCGGGCCGACCACCGCCACCCGCATGGATCGTTTCACCGACCAGATCCTCGAGCAGACCGGCCTGATCGGCATGATCGGCAAGGCCGAGCGCGGACCCGCGGCGATCGACGCCATCCGTCGCCACCGCGCGGTCTATCTGATCGCCATCGGTGGTGCCGCCTACCTGGTCTCGAAGGCGATCAAGTCGTCACGGCTGGTCGCCTTCGAGGACCTCGGCATGGAAGCGATCCGCGAATTCGAGGTCGAAGACATGCCGGTCACCGTCGCCGTTGACAGCCGCGGTGTCTCGGTCCACGAGACCGGCCCGCAGCAATGGCGCTCGCGGATTGCCGAGATCCCGATTAAGGTTGAGTAAGTTCGACGACATCGTTTCGTCGTCGAGGCCGCATGATCCAGCAGCAGCCAAACGATAGGAGCTCCAGTTGACACAGCAACAGGCCTTCCGGATTCATCAGGACGACGACGGGCATCGCGCCGGCGTTGAAGCGGTCGCGATCGCGCAACCGACGCAGGGCGAGGTCCTAGTGCGGGTGAGCGCCTCTGGCGTCAACTATAAAGACGCCCTCGCCGGCACTGGAAAAGGCAAGGTGATCAAGCGTTTCCCGATCACCGGCGGCATCGATGCCGCGGGCATCGTCGAGCAGTCCGAGCATCCCTGCTGGAAACCCGGCGATGCCGTCATCGCCACCGGCTTTGGCATGGCCTTCGACCAGGACGGCGGCTACGCCGAGACCCTCTGTGTCCCCGGCGACTGGCTCGCGCCGATGCCGCAGGGGCTCGACCCGCGCCAGGCGATGATCCTCGGCACCGCTGGTTTCACCGCGGCATTGGCCGTACATCGCTTGCTGGTCAACGGTCAGCATCCCGGACTCGGCCCGATCCTGGTCACCGGCGCCAGCGGTGGCGTTGGCAGCATCGCCATCAACATCCTCGCCAGGCTTGGCTTCGAGGTCGTCGCCGTCTCCAACAAACAGGCACTGCACGACTGGCTCACCCAACTTGGCGCCAGCCGCATCATTGGCCGTGATGAGCTTCCCGGCGGTGACCGTCCGCTCGAGAAGGCGGTCTGGGGTGGCGCCGTCGATAATGTCGGTGGGTCGATGCTCGCGCAGATCACGCGCACCCTGGCCCCCAACGGCAACATTGCCAGCATCGGTCTCGCCGGCGGCACCACACTCGAGACCACGGTCATGCCCTTTATCCTGCGCGGGATCGGCCTACTCGGCTGCAACTCGGTCGATGTCCCCTTCCCGCTGCGCGCTGACCTCTGGCGCCGCCTGGCGACTGACTGGCGGCCCAGCGATCTTGAAGCCTTGGTCAGCGACCAGGTCGATCTGCATGGCTTGCCCGCGGTGTTCGAGTCTATGCTCGCTGGCAAGACCCATGGTCGCGTCCTGGTCACGCCAGAATAGCGTCCAAGATACTCGGTCCGGTTGCCGACCTTGACCGCGTCTCCGTCAGGCGCCGACATCATCCATCAAATCGAACAGACAAAGTACCCGAACGTGCCCCAAAAAATCCCCATCACTGATCACCAACGCCGCTGGCTCAAGAAGCAAGCCCATCATCTCAAGCCCGTCGTCCTGCTCGGTGCCGCAGGCCTCAGCGACGCCGTGCTCGCCGAGATCGAGCTTGCGCTTGAGCATCATGAGCTGATCAAGGTCAAGGTGCCCGGCGGCGACCATGACGAGCGCGACGCCATCGTCGACGCCATCGCCGAGCGCGCCCAAGCCGATCTCGTGCAACGCATCGGCAACACCGCCAGCTACTTCCGCGCCAACCCCGAGCGTCGCGAACGCATCCTGCTGCCGCTCTGAACATGACCGCTCCAGCGAATCAGGATGCAACGACAACCGACACCGATGGAACAGGCGCCGCGCCTCCAGTCAGCGCGCTGAATCGACAATCAATGGAATCATGCCAAATGCAACAACAGACAACGAAGCCAGTCGCGCCGCGCCCAGCCGCCCTGCTCATGAGCATGCTCATCGGCGGCAGCACACTCCTAGGCTGCGCCAACCCAGGCGAAGACGTTCGCGTGCGACTCTGTAAAGACCTGGTCGTCGGGCAGTTAGGGACCAGTCAGCTGACCTGGACCCAGGTCAGCACCCGCACTCCCGGCTATAGCGACGCCACCGTGAACCTGCGTTGGTCAGCGGCAGCAGGCGACGGCAGCGCCAGCTGTGCCTATCGCTACAACGCCGTTGACGACACCGCGCAACAGCTGGCTGACCCGCTCAGCGCCTACGCCACCTCGCCGAGCCAGGTCGTCATCAACGGCGCAGCCCTGAGCGGACAAGCCCTTGCGACTGCCATTGCCCAGGCAATGCAACGACAAGGTCGCGAGCTGATCGACGCAGCAGGCAAGGCAATCGGGCAGTAAGACGGCTTGCCGAACATGCGCTAAGGCGAAGCGCCCTTACTCGAGAGTAACGTCAATTGTCCCTACGGCCGATGAAGCGATAGTAAGGCACCCGCAAGCCAGGCAGATAGGGAACCGGCGCCATCGCCTCGGTCAAGCGATGATCGGGCAGAGATTGGCGCAGATAGGCCAACCGCTCGGACTCCAGATGCACGCCGTCGTGGCGGAACCAGCGCGGCCAGAACGCCCGCGTTAATGGTGAGTGGCGCACCAGGCCAGGCGCTGGCTCTGGCGCTGAAACGTAAAAGTCGACGACACCGAGATGACCACCTGGCTTCAGCATCGCGATCGCGTTGTCGATCGCCGCGCGCCAGTCCGGAATCATGGTCAGTGAATAGGCCAGATAGACCGTATCCACCGGCGCCTCGGGCTGCCAGCGGCAGGCATCGGCCTCATAGATCTGGACATTTGCCATGGCTGCGGTCCGCCGCCGCGCTTCGCTGACCAAGGATGGGCATAGATCGACCGCATCGATCCGTGCCAGCGCCGCGAGTCGGTCACCGAAGAACAGCAGATTGCGCCCAGTGCCCGCCCCGAGTTCGACCAGATGACCGCCGGCCGGAACCGCCTGCGCCTCAATGAGATCGGCCACCAGCTCGCCCCGCCCATGCAGCAGGCGCTCGCGAAAGGCATCGTAGCGACCCGCTTGCGGCGCATAGAAGGCCTCCAGTCGCTCGGCATGAGAGCCGGCGCGCGGCTGCCCGCGCAACAGCGCCAGCAGCACCTTCAGCTCCGCGGTGACGGCAGCAACCGCCATGCTCAGACCGCCAGGTCAGCGATATGGAAGCCGGCATAGGTGTGCACCCGATCCAACGGCTGCAGCTGCGCCGCCAGTTCGGGATGAAACTGCAGACAATCACGCAAACGCCCGCGCTCGGGACTCACCTCAAGCGCCTCTAAGTAGCTCGGCGCGGCATGCGCGCTGCGGAAGATGATGCGCGCATCGGCGCGCGCGCGCTCAAGGATCAGGGCCCATTCCTCGGCCAAGGCCTGAGGCGCATAGCTGCTCATCCAGTCCATGTGGTCGAGAAGCACATACTTCGAGAAACGCTGCCGGGTGCTGGCGAGGAGCTCTGAGACCGTCGAGGTATGCAGCTCGATACAGTCGGCCCTGCCCTGCTTCAGCGCGGTGAAGTTATCTGGCTTCAGGTATTCCGGGCAACAGTCTGGCGTATAGCGACCGTTCACATAGACCGCCCAGAAATAGTTGGTCCAGACTGGCAGTTGCCGGAACACGTAGTCGATCGACTCGCGCACAAAGCCGGCGACACCACGCTCATGCTGCTCCTGCACCTCCTTGCGCTGCGGATGCGGCACACCGAGCATGCTCATGGTCAGCTGTCTGGAGAGCGTCCAGTTGATGGTCGGCGACCAGATCAGCGGCTGCACCCGAGTGTCATAGACGTGGCGCTGATCGTCGAGCGAGCGCGTTTCGAACAGCTCGCAGATGCTCGCCGCGAGCCTTGGCCGCACCCGCAGATAGGCGTGGAAGCTCTTCGCAACGACGCCCGACAGACCATGGAAATAGAAGCTGCCGCGCGGATGGCCAAACCAGCGCACACGCTTGTCCCAGAACGACTGCGCGAACGGGCTCAGCTCAGCGCGTAGCTCAGCCCGGTAGAGGCGCTCGAAACCGGGGTGGTGGCCATGGCCAAAGGCGGCGAAGAAGTCGTCGAACTCGAGCCGCCGAATGCCTGCCAGCTTCAGCTCCAGCAGCGCATTCTGGCGCGGATTGGCGTCGACCGCATGAATCGCGGCTGGTCCTACCAAGGCATAGTCGAGCACATTACATCCGGCACTGGTGATCACCAGGATACGGTCATCAGGGCCGATGTTGAGCACCAAACGATCGACGGCAGGGTCTTCCCAGCAGGTGTTGTAGACCAGTGCGCGCGAATAGATGGCGTCGAACACCTTCTGATCAAAACGATCGGCGAGGCTGGGTTTGGTCGTCACGAGCATGGCAGGGTCGCCTCGGTGGCAATGAAGCCGAACAAGATTATCAAGCCAAGGTGACGATACCGTTGCAGCCTCAAGACGATGCGATTGCAGTCGCTTGGCAGGCCAGCGTCGAAATGCTGCTCGAGTCCGATCAGCAAGACTGCCCGCCACTTCGCTTCTAATCAGCGCGCTGAAGGCGCCCATAGAGCGTGATCAGATGCTTGATCCGCTGCGCGAGCTGCGCATCGAGCTGATCCCACTGAAAGCGCCAACGCCAGTTACCCGTCGGCACCCCAGGCCGGTTCATCCGATGATCGCCATCAAGCCCCATCAGATCCTGCATCGGCACCACCGCCAGGTCAGACCGCGAGGCAAAAGCGGCGCGGGTCATCGGCCATGGCATCGGCTCCTGAGAATGCCCGAGGTAGTCATCGACATGCTGACGCAGACCCTCATCAAGGGCTTCATACCAACCTAATGAGGTGTCGTTATCGTGAGTCCCGGTGTAGCAGACTGAATCGCGCCCGTGATGGAAGGGCAGATAAGGGTTGGCAGCCCCCCCTTCGAAGGCGAACTGGAGCACCTTCATGCCGGGCATCCGGTACCGTCGCCTCAAGGCATCGACCTCATCGGTGATCACCCCAAGGTCCTCGGCAATCAGCGGCAAGACCCCAAATTCGTCTCGCAAGCGCATGAACAGCGCATCGCCCTTCGCCTTGACCCAGGTTCCGTTCATCGCCGTCTCTTCCTCGGCGGGCACCTCCCAGTAGGCCTCAAAGCCGCGGAAATGATCGATGCGGATCATGTCGAACAAGCGCAGCTGAGTGCGCATCCGATCCAGCCAGAAGCGAAAGCCGTTCTTCTCCAGCTGCTCCCAGCGATAGAGCGGGTTGCCCCAACGCTGGCCAGTTGCCGAGAAGTAATCCGGTGGCACGCCGGCGACCACGCGGCAGGTGCCGTCGGCATTAAGGTCAAAGTCCCCTGGACGGGCCCAGACCTCGGCGCTGTCATGGGCAACAAAGATCGGCATGTCACCAAATAGACGCACCCCGCGCTCATTCGCGTGCGCGCGCAGCGCGTCCCATTGGCGAAAGAAGACGAACTGCTCGAAACGGATGTAATCGATGGTCTTTCCCAGCCGCCGACGGGCTTGGCCAAGGCTTCGTCCGTCGCGGTTACGCAGCCCTTTCGGCCATTGCCACCAAGGCGCCTCGCGCTCCTCGTGAATGGCGCGATAGAGCGCATAGTCGTCAAGCCAGAAGCGCTGCGAATCACAGAATTGGTCGAGTTCCGCGCGTTCTTCCGCGGAAGCCGCTCCCAAGAAGCCCTGATGCGCTTGACGCAGACGCTCAAGCTTGGCCGCGTCGCTATCGGCCAGGCCCCGATCAGCAGGCAGCCAACCCCGCGCCACCAACGGCTCGAGGCCGATCAGCCGCGCGCTGCCGGCATGCGCCGAGCTGGTTTGATAAGGCGAATCGCCGGCCTGCGGCGGACCGATCGGCAGCATCTGCCAGACACTGACGCCGGCATCGGCGAGGAAATTGACAAAATTAAAGGCCTCCGAGCCAAGGTCACCGCAGGGTCCCCCGCCAGGTAGCGAGGTTAGGTGCAACAAGACGCCGGCACGGCGCTGGTCGAGGCAGTCGGTCGCAGGGGCTTCGTGCATAGAAATACAGCTTGGTCGAGATGACGAGTGTGAAGGAAACCGCTAGCGCGCCCGCCGCATCAGCTCTTATAGCCAGCAGCGACCAGCCGCGCGATAAACTTAAGGTCAGCGTATTCGGTTGATGCTTTGGCCGAGCATCTCCGGTGTCACCAGGGTAACGCCACCTTCGGACACATAGAGTCCGGCCGCCATGTCCTCAGCGCGATCGCAACCGATGCGCATGCCTTCCGGAAGCCGGCACCAGTGGTCGACGATGGCGCGACGGACCACACAACCGCGCCCGATATCCGCATTCGGTAGGATCACACTGTCCTCGACATGTGCGAACGAGTGCACCCGCACATTTGAGAACAACAGCGAGTGGCGCACCAGCGCGCCGGAGATGATGCAGCCGCCGGAGACCATCGAATCGACCGCCATACCGCGGCGGATATCGTTATCGAAGACAAACTTGGCCGGCGGTAGCTGCTCCTGATAGGTCCAGATAGGCCACTCATCGTCATAGAGACTGAGTGGTGGGGTCACTCCGATCAGTTCCAGGTTCGCTTCCCAAAAGGCATCGATGGTGCCGACATCACGCCAGTAGGCCTGGGCGCCACTGTGCGGATCACGGAATGGATAGGTCATCACGCGATAGCGTTCGATCGCGCGCGGGATCACGTCCTTACCGAAATCATGGCTAGAACCCGGCATATCGGCGTCAGCGATGACCTGTTCAAACAGGAAATCTCGATTGAACACGTAGATGCCCATCGACGCCAATGCGATGTTGTCCCGGTCTGGCAGCGAGGGCGGATCGGCCGGCTTCTCGAGAAAGGCGCGCACACGCTGTTCATCATCGACGCTGATGACGCCAAAGCCCGAAGCCCGTTCGCGCTCGACCTCGATGCAGCCGATCGTCATATCGGCGCCGGATTCGACATGCTGCGCGATCATCGGTCCATAGTCCATCTGGTAGATATGGTCGCCAGCCAGCACCAAAACGTACTCGGGATCGTGGCTGCGAATGATGTCTAAATTTTGAAATACCGCGTCGGCGGTACCGGCGTACCAAGCGGTTTCAGCCACCCGTTGCTGCGCCGGCCACAGCTCGACGAACTCGCCGAACTCACCGCGGAGGAAGCCCCAGCCCTTCTGAATGTGTAGGATCAGCGAATGCGCCTTGTATTGCGTCAATACCCCGATACGGCGAATTCCGGAGTTGATGCAATTCGAGAGCGGAAAGTCGACGATGCGAAACTTGCCACCGAACGGCACCGCGGGCTTCGAGCGCCATTGCGTGAGCTGACGCAACCGCGAGCCGCGACCGCCGGCCAGGATCAGCGCCAAGGTGTTTCGCGTCAGACGACTAACGAAACGTGGGTTGTCTTCCGCCATGCTGAACCTCCGGACGCAAGCGCCGATTCGAGGTGGATGCAAGGGGCCGACTCGACAGCCGGACCTCAGCCAACCTTGCAGAACGCGCCATCCAGCGCGGTTGACGGCAACAATACGGCTCAGCCAGTTGACGGCAACCATCCGAGCCGGTGCATTCCATCGCTATGGTAACATCGTCGGCGTAAAGAGCCTCAGGATACCGATACACATGCCCGAGAGTCAGCTTCGTTACCCTAACCTTCCCGAGCCGTTGCTGCGGATCGTCGAGGCCCGACATCACGACCCCTTCGAGGTCCTCGGGCGTCACGACCAAGGTGACGGCAATGTCATCGTTCGCGTCTTGTTACCGCGCGCCGAGCGGGTACGTATCGGCAAGGGCGATATTGAACTCAGCCGCATCGAAGGAACCGACCTCTTCGTCTGGGAGGGACCAGCGAGCGCCGTCGATGACGACTATCAGATCAGCTGGTACGACAAGCAGGGGCAGGTTCATATCCAGCACGATCCCTACAGCTTCGGCCCCCAGATCCCGGACTTCGACCTGCATCTCTTCGGGGAGGGTCGCCACTGGCACGCCTATCGCTTTCTTGGCGCCTATCAACTAGAGGTTGATGGCATCACCGGCTTCCAGTTCGGCGTCTGGGCGCCTGGTGCGACCCGAGTCAGCGTCGTCGGCGAATTCAACAACTGGGACGGTCGTGAGCATCAGATGCGGGTTCGCCCCGGCTCCGGGGTCTGGGAGTTGTTCATCCCCGGACTGGACGCAGAGTCGCTGTACAAGTTCGAGCTGCGCTCCGCCGAGGGCGTGCCGATGGTCAAGATCGACCCCTACGCCAGCGCCTTTCAAGAGCGTCCGGATAATGCTTGCATCCTGCACGCCCCGAGTGACTTCGTCTGGACCGACCAGGACTGGCTCGAGGCACGCGCCAAGAACAACTGGCAGCAGCAGCCGATGTCCGTCTATGAGGTGCATCTCGGCTCTTGGCGCCGCGCCGAGGACGGCAGCTTCCTCAACTACCGCGAGCTCGCCGAGCAGTTGGCCGAACACTGCAAGGAGCTGGGCTTCACCCACCTCGAGCTACTACCGATCACCGAACATCCGCTGGATGCCTCCTGGGGCTATCAGGCGACGGGTTATTTCGCGCCAACCGCACGCTTCGGCACGCCTGATGATTTCCGTTATTTCGTCAACTATCTGCACGCGCGGGGCATCGGCGTGCTGCTCGACTGGGTACCAGCCCACTTCCCGCGCGATACCGTCGCACTGGCTCGTTTCGACGGCACCGCGCTGTACGAGCATGCCGACCCGCGCCAGGGCGAACATAAAGATTGGGGCACGCTGATCTTCAACTATGGCCGCCACGAGGTGAAGAACTTTCTCCTCTCGAGCGCCCTCTTCTGGCTCGATGAGTACCACATCGACGGCCTGCGCGTCGACGCCGTGGCCTCAATGCTCTACCTCGACTACTCGCGTAATGACGGTGAGTGGATACCCAACAAGTACGGCGGCAACGAGAACCTGGACGCGGTTGAGCTGTTGCGCCAGCTCAACACCGTGACCCATGAGCAACATCCTGGCTCGCTGATGATCGCCGAGGAATCGACCTCCTGGCCGCAGGTCTCGCGGCCGACTTATCTGGGCGGTCTCGGCTTCAGTATGAAATGGAACATGGGCTGGATGCACGACACCCTATCGTACATGGAGAAGGACCCGATCTATCGCCACTACCACCATGACCTGCTGACCTTCGGTCTGCTTTACGCCTTCACCGAGAACTTCGTGCTGCCGTTCAGCCATGACGAGGTCGTGCACGGTAAGAAGTCGATGCTCGACAAGATGCCCGGTGATGCCTGGCAGAAGTTCGCCTCGCTGCGCCTGCTCTACACCTTCATGTTCAGCTATCCGGGCAAGAAGCTGCTGTTCCAGGGCTGCGAGTTTGCACAGGGTCGTGAGTGGAACTTTGATGCCGCCGCCGAGTGGGAGCTGCTCGAACGACCGCAGCATCAGGGCGTGAAGACAATCGTCGCCGATCTCAACCAGCTCTACCGCACCGAACCGGCATTGCACGAGGTCGACTTCGAAAGCTCAGGCTTCGAGTGGATCGACTGCCACGACTCCAGCCAGTCGGTATTGAGCTATCTGCGCAAGTCCAAAGACGGCAAGCAGCTGGTCGCCTGCGCCTTCAATTTCACCCCGGTCCCGCGCGAGAACTACCGCATCGGCGTCCCGGTCGAGGGCTACTATCGCGAGGCCGTCAACTCCGACGCCGAACTCTATGGTGGCAGCAACGTCGGTAATCGGGGCGGCGTGCATTCAGAGCGCAGCAGCTGGATGGGCCGCCCCTACTCGATCCCGCTCGCGTTGCCGCCGCTGGCAGGTGTCATCATGGTGCTCGAACCAAGCTCGGCTGCATCCGATGACGCCAATGCCGCCGACGCGTCGAGCCCAACTGCACCCATCTTGGCCGAAGGTCGAGCCGCGCGGAACACGACTGACACTGATCAGAGCGGCTCCGATAACGCGACCAACTCACCAGCGGCAACCGCCGCTGCTGATACCCAGTTTACCACCTACCCCATGGAGTCGAGCCGATGAAGCGACAACCATTCAGCCTGCTTGCACTCGTCTTGCTCATCCTTGCCAACCTGGCCGCTGCCGTCGAGCGCGGGCCGGCCGTACCCGACTATCCGTTTCAAGAGGTCGCCGCCGGCGTCTACGTGATCCAAGGCCCCATCGCCTATCCATCCCCTGAGAATCAGGGCTTCATGAACAACCCGGCCTGGGTGGTGACCGACGCTGGCGTCGTCGTGATCGATCCGGGCGCCAGTGTTCAGAGCGGCGAGATGGTCCTGCGCGCACTGCGCAAGGTGACCGAAGCCCCGATCATTGCGGTGCTCAACACGCACGTTCACGGCGATCACTGGCTAGGCAACCAGGCGATCCAGGCCGCTTACCCGGACGTACCGATCTATGCCCATCCCAACATGATCGAAGCCATCGAGAACGGTGCCGGCGAGCAATGGCTCGACCTGATGCTAAGGGCCACCGAAGGCGCGACTGCCGGCACTGAGGCGGTAGGACCCACCCAAGCCGTCGGCGGTGAAACCGAACTACAGCTCGGCGGACTCACCTATCGCATTCATCATTGGGGACAGGCGCATACCAACAATGACCTCATGATCGAGATCCCCGAGCGCGCTGTGCTCTTTGCCGCCGACAACGCCAACAACCAGCGTATCGTGCGCTTTGATGACGCCTCGTTTGCAGGTCTCATCGACACACTGGAACGCGCCAAGGCGCTTCCGGTCAAGGTCGTCGTACCGGGCCACGGCCCGGTTGGCGGCCCTGAGATCATTGAGGAGAATCTCGTCTACGTCGCGACCCTCCGTGAAGCGGTGGCTGAGCTGTTCGATGCCGGCATGAGCGATTTCGAGATGAAGGCCCCCATCGCCAAACGCCTCAGCGCCTACCAGGACTGGGCTGGCTTCGAGGACGAACTCGGCAAGCACATTTCACTGGCCTATCTGGAAGTGGAGGCCGAGGCCTTCTGAGATTTTTCAGCGTTCGCATGCGACAAGGTACGACCCTTATCATTCTGATGCTGCTCCTCGTCCTGCCGGTTCAGGCCGATGAGGGCATGCATCCGGTACTTGAGGATACCTATAACGCCCTGGATCAGATCCGCGATACCCGGCAAAATCAGCTAGAGGGCTATCTTCAACGGCTGCAGCAACTGGCCGGCCAGGCATCCACCGACGTCCATTTTCAGGACTACTTCAAGATCAAGCAGCGCTATCACCAGCTGCAGGGACAGTTGCCGGCGCCGCCCGAGGTGGTTCAGAGCATCGAACAGCTCAAGAACTCCATCCGCGATCACTATCTCCAACACTACTCGATCTTCCATGACATCTTGTTCGTCGACAAGAGTGGATTCGTCCTTTCTACCATCCGGCACGAGCGGGACTATCACGAGCACTTGTTTTCGGGTCGGCTGGCTGAATCGGCGCTGTCTCGCCAACTGTTGCGCGATCCGGAGCGATCGTTTGTGGATTACGATTTCTATTGGGCGTCGGATGAACCATCGGCCTTTTTTGTCGAGCCCATGGTCATCGACGGCCAAAGGCAGGGCTGGCTGGTTTGCCAGTCTGCCCTAAACCGGATCAACAGGATCTTCACCCGAGAAGATGATCTGGGCCAGACTGGAGAGGTCTTTCTCGCCAATCGTCGCCACCAGATGCTCACGGCCAGCCGACTGCACCCCGACCAGGGGGCGTTGCTACGGCACCTGGCCGCGAAAAACCTGGAGCCCAAATTTTCCCAGGGCGAGGGACACCGGCGAGTGATCGATTACCGAGGCTACCCGGTGCTGACCTCGTTTACCCTCTGCCGCGTCCAGGACAGCGATTGGCTGCTGGTCGCCAAGATCGACGAAGACGAGATCCTAACCAACCACTTCCGGCAACAGCACGCGGAAGATGTTTCGCTCCTTGAGCGCTATCTCCCAGTGGGCGATCCGGCTTTCTGCGCCGAGCATGTGCTGCCCGGAGATGGCACCATCGTGGACATGGACGAGTTTCGCTCGTCTGCTGATGCGCCCCTGTTGACATTCGGTATTTCCACCTGCACCGGCCTGCTGATGATCCTTCCCAGCGGCGAGGCAATTCTGGGCCACGCCAGCGAGCGTGACCGGATCTACGGCGGAACGGAGACCGATCTGCTGGGCAATATGTTGCGCGATATCAAAAGATTTCGGTTACTGCCTTACGAGGTGCGCGACCTCAAGGTGGTGCTGGTTGCTCCTCACGATCGGAGCCTAGGCGGCGCGGTGCAGCGTCTGCTCGCTGAGGGTTTGCTGCTTTCCCAGATCCGTTTCGCCCGTGTGGCCGAGGCCGAAAGCGCCACCCTGACACACGATCCTCGGCAGGGCAGCACCCTAGTGCGTTGGCGATTGTCGGAGTCGGCGGGTCTGCGTTGGCAATGCCTGGATGATCTGGAAGATCTAGGACAGGTCTACCAGAGCGCGATTGCCTATCCGTTGGAAACAAACCGACCGCGATAGGCAGTTCCGAAAACCCATCATCACGCCAATGACAGCTGGAAAGCAACCTGCTCCTCGCCGTCGTCCGGATGACGATTCCCGCGGAGCAAAAAACAGCTAATCGTTCTTCGTCGTATCGATCTTGAGCGGAATGTACGCGAAGCAGGTACGCTTCCAACTCGTAAAGAGCAGCACCAGCGCGATGACCGTCAGGAGCATTTGAAGCGCCATGGCGGGGATAAAAAAGCTAATGGTGATGATCACAGCGGCCGCGATCAAACGGATGTTGCTATCGCCGTTGCCGACGTTCTTAGGTAAGGCCATGGAGGTTTTTCCTTTGTAAATTTAGATGTTTAACTGTTTAGCCGTGAGCTGGTCGCCGGCTCGCTCGGGTGGCCGATGGCCGATCCAACTTCGCACCGGGGGCATATCGAGCGACCAGAAAGTCGAGCCAGTTGGTCGAGCCTGCTGAGTCTAACAAAGTCGCGGACCTCGCGGCGCTGCTCGATGAGTCGAATGCCTTGTTCAAGCAGCGGCAGGCCGATGCAGAGGAACAGTGAGGATTACCTCTCCAAAAAGGCATTGACACTCAGGCTCCGCGGCAGCAAGCGCCCGCTAGGGCCTGGGGACATGGTCACGATCTGGCGTGAGTCCTCCGGACCATAGCTGACATGAATCGGCTGATCCGCGCCATAGAAGTAGAGCCGGTCGAATGGTGTATTCGCTGCCACCCACTCGGCCACCTCGCGCATGTCTTCGTCCTCGATGATGAAGTCCACCGCTGCACCCAGACGGGGGCAGATCAGATTGCCAAGGCGATTACGCTCATGCGCGGCATGCTGATCGCGTTTCGGATCGATGCGCCCTGGGATCTGCCGCGCCAGCGCTGGCGAGCAAAAGCCATAAGTCAGGCGGATCATCCCGAACCAGTCGATCACCGGGTCTAACACCTGCTCTGCCAGCTCCAGCAGCGCCCTGTAGCTATCAGCGCGCTGCGGACGATTGTCGAACTCGCCCGCAGCCCGCAGACGCTGCCAGGTCTCGCCACACTCAATCAACTGCCGAAAGGTCAGGAACCGCCCGCAAGCATCATCTAGTGCCGGTATCGTCTGTAATCGGCGCAGGCGCAGCCCATCCAGTTGCCAGTGGTGGCGAGCCAAGATTGCGGTCAGCTCCATCGCCGGAGGGCCATAGCCGGCAAGGCTAAACAGCCCTTTTGCCGCGAGCTGCTCCAGCGTGTCATCGAATGCCAACTGCTGTGGATAACCCGGAAATTCCTCATTAATGTAGCGCGATTTGCGGTACAGGAATGGCGGCTCGAACTGCTCGCCGTAGCCAAACAGGTCGACATCCTGGTCGCGCATCTTGATTTTCACACGTTCCAACAGGCGCGGTAGCGCCTGCCCCTCAAAGTCGTCGAAGCGCATCAGCGTCAGCTTGCCAGAGCCGATATGGAAGCTCTGGATTGGCGCCGAAAAGCCATAGCGAACCATGGCGGTGCGCTGACGCGCGGCCTCCCAGCCCGCATGCAAGGGTGCGCCATCGTCGGCCGCCGTCTCGACCTCATCGACATCAAGATTGCCCAGCGGCAGCAACGCATGGCCATCGATGCGATAACCTTTCTCTCGGACCAACGCCAACCACTGGCGCTGATAGCCGATACGGGTGCTATCCTCGAACAGGCCGATCGCCTCTGCTGCCGCTGTCAGCGCTACATATTCATCATGACGCGGATGATCGCTCGGCAGTAGCAGTTCCTTACGATGCAGGATCGGCGGGTTGAGGGAGTCGGCGTAGGTGCGATAGCCGATCTCACCCGTGCTCGGCTCAAAGCGCCAGCTCTCGCGCAGCGCTGGGAAGGGGTCATCGAAGAAGTGGGGATAATGAAGCAGCGCCACCTGGCCGTCGGCATCCAAGCGCAGCACATTGAACCGCTCGCCCCGCTCCAGCCCGGCAGCCAGCTCCGCCTGCCTGACGGCCTGCTCCCAAGCCTCGCGGCGAGCCTCATCGAGAGCCGCCAGCGTCTCGACATGCAGGTAGGTTCGACGGCCGATCACTTTGCCTGGCATATCTTCACTCATGCTGGTTTACCGCACCCGTGGGAATGATCGATGACGACCGAGGGCTCACAGACAATAACGCGATGCTGGGTGCTGAGCGAAAGACCTTTATACTGACAGAATCGGTGACGTTGAGGTTAGCCGCGCTTGGGCAAGCACAAGGGGGAGAGGCCACGATGACGAAGGGTCAAACCAATCAAGAATGCCACTGGATGCCAGCGCTACGCGCGGCGGTGGCAACCGGCTCTCACGAGCGTGTCGCCGAGGTCTTCAGCCTGCTGATCTGGCAAGACGGCGAGCGGATCAGCGTTCGAGCCAAGACCTTCCTCGAGCAATTCGCGCCAAGCTACTTCGCCGAAAAGGGCTTGACGGCGGCAACCATCGAAGAGCGTCTGCGCATGGAGACATTCAGCGCCAGTGTGCTCGCCTACCTAGACGGTCGAGGCGTCGAGATCGAACTCTCGGTCGAACGCGACATCGCCACCTGGATCGAAGCCAACGCCCCGGCCATGGTCAGCGCCAACCTGAAGCTAATGGAGCAGCAGCTTGGGCCAGACGGCTTCGCGGCCCACCGGGATCAAGTCAAGCTGCATCAGTTGATCAGTCTCAAGATCTACGAGGCGGTGCAGCAGCGCGCCTTGGAAAAGGTCTGGGCCGACATCGAGGCGGATCTGGCCGAGGTGATGGCCGCGGCGGCGCGCTAGCCAGTCAGCAGCGGCACATTCCTCACCAGGCAAGCGCCTTGCCGCTCACCAGTCATCGTCTTCCACATCCATGTACCTGCGCATACTCTCGAGCCAGATCGGCATCCCAGCCTTAATGGTCTGATTCAGATCCTTGACCACATGCTGCTCAACCTCACCGCGCTCGGCGAGAAAGGCATAGAATTTTTTCAAGCTCGCGGCATTGCCTTTGATACTCGACTCACTCGACCACATGGCCTTGCGGATGAACCAATCGCCAAGGAACTCCGCCACATACTCCGCGCCATTGCGCGCATTAACGGCCTCGTAGTACTGGAGAAAATGCTCAAGAAAGAACGAGATGTTGGTGACGTGGCGATCAACGGTTGCATCTGAAAGACCGGCGTCTCCAAGCCATTGCTCAAAAGCGGACAACAACCGCTCGTTGTCTTTCTCAATCTGCCCGGGATCGGACTGAATCTCTTTATTGCTAGACATCTCATACCTCGAGTTGATCGAGTCTCATCGTCAAGCGCATCGCCTTTCGCGATCCCATCACGCAGCTTGCACACCGGCGTCGAGCTGTTTGGCCCGGTCTGGCGCGGATAGTCGTCGCTTTCGTTCAGGATCAGGATGACCATGAAATACAAAGGCGCTCGCTGCCTCGCGCGCCAGCTCCGGCCGCTCCCGCACCCAGCGCAGCTGCACGGCGCCATCGAAGAATCGTTCGTCGTTGAACCGAACCAGATCGCTGATTTTCATGGACCGCTCTCTATCGAGAAATCAATGTTGACTGAGCAGGCTCTCTAAACTGTCGGCGGATAAGATGGCTGCTGACCAGTCCTCCAAGACTGGCATGATCTGCTTGCGTCAGGCGTTGTTCGGCCCAATCCGGTAGCTCGCCGAATTTCAGCTGGATCTGCTTGCCGAGAAGCCGTCGGGCTTCTTCTTTCTGGCCCTCTTGCCGTCCCTGCTCTATAAATCGCTCGGAAAATCGCATCATGGCTGAAGCCTCTTGCGGATAACGGTGACGGGGTACTACCAATATTCACATTCCAACCCTGAGAGACCTCACGTGTCTCGGGCTTGTCGTTGATATGAATTTCCAGAATATCGTCATCGGCATAATAGGTTGTCTTCATTGGCATGAAAGTAATCAGGCTCTGAGGAGCGCATTCAGCCAGCGCTCGCCCTCACGATCAGGGCGACGATCGGCGGTTATCCAGCTCTCGACCAACTTCAACGCGGGCACCCTGCAGAGCAGTTTCGCCAACCCTGCTTCGTCGAGATCGGTGAAACGCCGGCCGCCGTGCACTCGCTGGCCGCGCCCGTACTTGAACGAAACGTAGAGAATTCCGCCGGCTCTCAGTGCCCGAGCCAAGCGCTGCATGATCTCCGGCAACTCTGCCAAAGGCACGTGCAACAGGCTAGCACAGGCCCAGATGCCATCGAAGCACCCGCACCAGTCGATGGCTTGGAAGCGACGGATCTCTACCGGCAGCCCGCAGTGCGCCTCGGCGAGCGCGGCTAAGGCTGGAGATGGCTCCATCGCCGTGACCGCATAACCCCGCTCGTTGAAGATCCGTGCATCGCGCCCGGAGCCACAGCCAGCATCAAGAATCGCCGCGCCCTCAGCCAGTTGGCGCAAGAACGGCTCGTAGAGCGACGACATGTCGACATCGACGGTGGTGGCGAAAAATGATTCCGCCTCAGCGTCGTAGTACGCCAGGGTGGGATCTGAACTCTGCATCAGGTTGCTCGAAGTATGCTTGCTGCCGCGCCGGCACTTCGCGCGATGCTGGATGCCTGCTGAAAGCCTCTATACTGCCAAGACAGATGGCCTTGGGGTTAGCCCCCCTTGAGGCAATGACCGGATTCACGGCCCCTCGGGATCGCGTCGAACATTTTTAGTTGACCGGTCTCAATATCTACCGGGCAAGGCAGCAGCGTGCTCTGTAAAAGACAGAGGCCGACATCGAGGCGAATCTGGCGGATGTCATGACCTCAACTCCGACCTCAACGGTCTGCGATGTTGCGACATGAGTCCTACACGCAGCCTAACGTACTGAAACAATTTGCTACGAAACGACGGGGAGACGATGCCACAGGAAAGCCCCACGACCTCCGCTCACCAGTCTACCCAACCCGAAGACGACTTCATTAGCATTTTTGTTGAGCTGTTTGGGCCAGAAAAGGCACTACTCCTAGCGCCCGAGTTCGCGGTGCGGGACATCGACGGTGGCGCCCGCTTCATCGATTTCGCCCTGCGTGCTGGCGGCAAGAAAATTGCGTTCGAGGTCGATGGTCCCACGCACTATCAGCCACCAGGCTTCGACCGCATCAAGTACGAAGACGACTTGCTGCGTCAGAACAGCCTGATCCATCAGGGCTGGCAGGTGTATCGCTGGACCGATCACGAACTCGATCAGCGCCGAGAACGGGTCAAGGAACAGCTCGCGCTCTTCCTGGAGCGGATGCCTGGTCTGCTCGACATGGATGATTTTCTGCCCAAACAACGCGCCTGTACGGCCGACTTCAACCTCCGCACCCACCAGGGCGAAGCACTCGACTGGCTCACGCTCATCCGCGCAGAAGGCACCACTATCGCTCTGCTTGGCCACGCCACCGGTGCCGGCAAGACCTTTACCGCCATCGAAGACGCCCGGCGTATCGGTGAGCCGGTGCTCTATGTCGCACACACCAAGAACCTGATCCGCCAAACCGAGCGTGCTGTCAACGCACAATGGCCAGAGGCCAGCACAGGCATCATCCAAGGCGGACGCTTTGAGCCCGATGCGCAATTCGTTCTCGCCACGGTGCAATCGCTCAGCAACCGCCTGAACGACATCGACCCAAACCATTTCCGCTATCTGATCATCGACGAAGCCCACCACGCCGCCGCTGAGAGCTACCAGCAGGTGCTGGCGTACTTCCGCCCGGTCTTCACCTTGGGTCTGACTGCCACCCCCGAGCGCGCGGACGGCAAGTCAATTCTCGACATCTTTCGCGATACTGCCCATCGCTTGAGCCTCAAAGAAGCCATCGAGCGCGGCGAGCTGGTGCCCATCCGCTGCGTGCGCGTCAAGACCAATGTCGATCTCAGCCGTGTGCGCTTCAACGAAGTGCAGTACCACCGCCAGGATCTCGAGCAGGCGATCACCATCCCGGCGCGCGATGAGCTGATCGTGCAGACCTATCTGGAGCATGTGCGCGGTCGCAAAGCCGTCACCTTCGCCGTCAATGTCCGTCACGGCGAAGCACTGGCCGAGCGCTACCGCGCTCAAGGCGTACCCGCACGCGCTGTCTCCGGCCAGATGCCCAACAAGGAGCGCGATGCGGTTCTTGATGCCTTCGCCCAAGGCGAATTGCACATGCTCTGCGCCTGCGATCTCCTCAACGAAGGCTGGGACTGTCCGGACATCGAGGTCTTGCTGATGGCGCGGCCGACCTTGTCAAAGATCATCTACATGCAACAGCTCGGACGTGGCACACGCAAGGCACCCGGCAAGGATAGCCTCTTGGTCTTCGACTTCGTCGATAACGCTGGCCGCTACAACCAAAGCTGGAATGTTCATCGCGTCACCGGCAATCGGCGCTATCGGCCCGGTGGCTTCGCCGTTGCCCCAAAAGATCGCATCGAGGATGAAGCACGCTCCGGCCCACAGGACCCGATCATTCTCAATCTCGGACTTTGGACCGAGCACTTCGAGGAGATCGATGTCTTCGACTGGCAAAGTACCCTCAAGGACATGCTTCCCGTCGCTGAGCTTGAACGCCAACTTGCGGCATCAGAAGGTTACCTGCGCAACAAGGTCTTGCAAGGCGAGCTAACGCCCGACCACGACCTCAGCCTGGGCCGACGCCGCTACTTCTACTTTGCCAAGGAGCGCAAACAGGCGATTGCCGACCAGTTCGGGCTGAAGCCGGTGACCGCCGCCAACATCCGCGAGCGCTTCTTTGCATTCTGCGAAGACATGGACATGAGCGCCAGTTACAAGCCTGTGCTGCTGCGCGCACTGCTAGACACCGTTGACGAGGAAGGCAAGGTCTCGCTGAATCTGCTGACGCTGGCGTTTCGGGACTTCTACCTCGGGCGACTGAATTGCGGTTTGCCAGCGGAAAAAGGGAAGTTGCGGATGGCGCGTGTGCGGGAACTCACTGAAAGTGAAATCCAGCAGGTGATCCTCGGGATGCCGTTCAAGAAATATGCCCAGCGCGGATTTCTCGATTACGCAAAGGATTTGGCGCAGGTAAGAATTGCGCCAACGTTGTGGAAGCGTTTAGACAAGAAAAGCCGCGAACGTCTGCTGGATCTTGCCAACACATCGATCGCACACTATTTCGATAGATAACGCACTGTAAGGCCAATGATTCCGAGCGGATCGCCATCAGCCGCCCGGACTCCGCAATCGCAGTCGCCGATGCCGAATCGGCTCAACGGAGTGCAGGCTTGGCACTCCCGAGCGGCCATCGTCGATGGCGCACTCGGCGACGTTGAATTCCAATCCTTGGTCCCTGTCCGTCACACGCAGATAAACGGCAAGGATCGGAATGTCGTCGGGGATATTGGTGCGCACGGCCCAGACAGCATAGGCGAGCTTATGCCTGGCGATGCTATCGAAGGGACCGCGCTTGGCCTCGGTGACAATGACGTGGTTGCGACCGTTACGCACGCCGATGCAGACGGAGTCAATCTCGACTTGGCCAGCGATGTGGTCGAGTTGGCGCGGTTGGTCGGAACCGACGGTAAAGCTGAAGCTGTAGGTGCCGGCTCCAGTAGCGGGGATCATGTGGATGCTGCTGTCGTCGCAACCGAGGGCCTCAGCCATAAGGCCGGAGGCGTGGGCAAGGGTGAGCAGCGAGGTCTCGGAGAGCTTCGGTAGCAGGCCGAATGGGAAGAGCACGCGCATGGAGCGGTCGGGAATAAAGGTCTCTGGGCGGCCTGTGAAGATCTCCTCGTCGATGAGGAAGAACGGGGCGAGCGAGCAGTCTTCGTGCCGAACCAGCGCGAAGGCGGTCTGTCCGCGCGCCTCGTCATCGCTGTGGCCGGTGCCTAGGCGCAGCACCATGGTGTTTGCTTCACGCAGTTCCCTGGAGAGGGTTCTGGCGTGGTCGACAGAGATGGTGCTAGCCGTGTCGGCGCGCAGTCCGTGGCGGCGGCAATAGGTCCGAAAGACCTCGGGGCCATAGAGCCAGAAGCCGGCTTTGGGTTGGGTTGCGAGGGCTTGGCTGAAGGTTGGCATTCGGGGGCTTGGTCGCCAAACGCTGCGTGGTGGCCAGAGACGCGGAGTATCGTCAGGCGCAGCTTGGCCAACATTCACCACGGATTCGCTCTGGGCTCACCTTGGCTTCCTCCCAGAGTGGCAGTGTTGCTTCGTTGATTGCGAGCGTCAGCCAGTAACCGAAGAAGGCGTCGATTGCAGGATCAGTGGTGGTGTAGTTACGGCTGTCGGCTTGGCTGATCGGCGCAAGGAAGAGGACCGATCTTCTCCGATCGACGCGATTTGGGCCGGCGGTCAACAGCGATGCGTTGATGGCGTGAGCAGCAATCTCGGCAATCTCGGCAGGGTCATGCTGATCGCCTGCCAACTCCGTCAGATAGCACCAGGTCAGCATGAGGCCGATCTGAGCCGGTGGCGTGGTTAAGCGGTCGAGAATGGCGTTGGTCTCTTTGACCGATTCGGCCGAATCCGAGCCCAGGTAGCGGCGTGCCCGCTCGCGGAAGAATGCCGGCTTTTCGTGGTGTTCGAGCAAATCCCAGGCTTCGAGTGAGGCTGGTACTGCGGGCCTTGATCCGCGATCTGCTGTATCGCCTGCGCTTGTCCAATCGGCATCGCCAGCTTGCAGGGCACGGTACATCGATGGGTCTTCGAACAGGGCCGATTTCGCGAGGGTTTGGCTATTCGTCGCAACATGCCAATCTTTGTAACGCTGTTGCAGCGCTGCGAGGTGTGCGCGATAGGGCAACACCTCCGACAGCAACCACAGAATGCCCTGCCCCCAACGCTCATAAAACGCATCGAGCAGCTTCTGGTGCTCCACGTCATCATTGATCGGAAATTTCTCGTCACTGATCTCATCGCGGAGCATCCGATGTGGGCCGTCATGGAACTGCTTCGAGAAGAGCTTGCCGACCTCGAGCCGTTGGCGCATGAATCGATTCATCTCTCGGTCATTCGGCTTGCCTTGCAGCGATGCCGTGGGATTCTCGATGAGCTTGGGCGGTCCAAAGACGACACGGACCACGGAGTCCTTGAGGATCTCAAGGTTGGTGACAACGCTCCAGCGCCTCGGCGTGCTGACATTGGCAATGGGGTTGTCGTACTCGACGCCGTAGAGCGGGAAACGCTCCGACCAGCGTTCGTCCCTGCGCAATCGGTTCAGCAACTCACGGGCGAAGATATTGCGTAGCTCGGTATCGCTGAGCAGGACGAGACGGGCCTCGCTCGGCGGCTTGGCGGTGTTGTTGACATCGACGAAGAGCTTGCGCGCCGCACGGTGCGGGCGCGGTCGGGGATCTTGGCCAGGCTCATCGGGGAACCAGCAGATCGTGACCGGTAGCTCAATCTTGGAGACATCCACCGGGTTGCCAGCATCACGCGCCTTGCGCAGCCAGTGTTTGACGTGCTCCTCGTAGAACGGCTGGTAACGGGCTCCCTTGGGCGCGGTGTGCCAGGAGTTGGAAACGGTCCGCTCGATGGCCAGCAGGGACATGGCGCGATGCTGGCCGTCCATGATCACCAGTTTGGCCTGATCGGGGTTCCAGCGCAGCACGGCAATGGGGGGATCGATGAGGTCACCCTGCTCGTTGGCGAGGTATTGAATGCGATAGGCGTGGCCGTGCGTGGTGATCTGAAATCGGCTGCCATACTGATGATCCACATCGAGCGCCGCTGCTGGCGCTGGAAAGGTATCGAGGGGCTGCTGGTTGTAATCGAAGGGAAGCAGCACGGCGACGATCGGCGGAAAGAAGCCGGGTAGCGAGTTGGCGGGCGGATCGAGGATATAGGGGATGAGCTTGGTGGCAATGCGGTGGTCGTCGAGGTCGCGTTGCAGGAGCTGGTTGAAGTCCATCTCTTGGATGTTCAACGCCTCTCGCGCCGGCACCAAGGAGCGGGTCAGCTGCGCGTGCTTGGAGCTGCCGCCACCGATCTTGGCCTTGGTCTGCATGTAGCAGACGCTGCCGGCTGGCGTCGAAAACGTGCCGTAAATGCCATCGATGACATTGGGGAAGTTTTGCTGCGCGGCCTGGCCCAGGCCGGCCAATCCACTGGAGAGGGTCTCTGTGTTCATAGCGCTTGCGGTCACTCTTCGCGCCCGAGATCATCGCGGCCGCTCCTGTAGGTCAACCGCAAAGGCAGTGTCTTTAGACCCGTCAAGGGTATCTCCTGATCCTAGATGCGGCACCGGATATGCGCGACTGGTGAACGCGTTCTGTGCAACCTTCTGCCAGAGGCTGTGATCGATCAGGTCGTCACCGCCCGCGCATTGGGAATGTCGTTTTGGTCGACAGGCCGCACGTCTGCCTCGCCAAGACTCACAACGGTGAGCGTAGCACCTTCACGCGTCATGAACTCAACTTCAAAGCCCTGACCATTGCCATGCACCATGACAGCAGTGCCAACGTCGCCGATGGTTAGGCCATGAGCAGCGAGATCGGTCGCCAGGACGACGGTATCGAGTTCTTTGATCATTCGAACCTCCGAGGCTGTCAAAGCCCTTGCGATGGCCTTGATTCGTCAAGATGACGAGCACGTTGAGTTTAGCTTTACAATCGTGACGATGAACCAAACTGACGATCTCCCGACTGAGACTGGCGCGGGCGCGGGCGCGACCGAGCGGCCCGATTACGACTCGCCCTGGAAAGAGGCCATCAGTGCCTATTTCCAACCCTTCATGCGGCTGTTCTTCCCGGCGGTCCATGCGCGCATCGACTGGAGTCAGCCGTATGAGTTCCTGGATGCGGAGCTGCAGAAGATCACCGGCGACGCCCAGCTCGGCAAGCGCTTCGCGGATCGCTTGGTGCGTGTGCGCAGCCTGGAGGGCGAGGAGCTGTGGCTGCTGATCCATATCGAGATCCAGGGGCAGGCCGAGGTCAGCTTCAACCATCGGATGTTCCAGTATTACTATCGCATCCACGATCATTACCCAGAGGCGGAGATCATCAGCCTTGCGGTGCTGACTCATCAGCCGGATTGTTCTGGCCTTGGGCTCTATGAGGCCGGGCATGACGGCTACGGCATTCAGTTTCGCTTCCGCGTCCATAACCTGCAGGACTGGATGGCACGCTGGGAGCAGCTGAAGGGCCTGGCGGCAAACAACCCTTTCGCCGTCGTCGCCTTGGCGCAGCTGGCCGCACACCGCAAGGCCACGGACCCCGAGCGCAAGGCGAGCAAGCGCGAGATCATCTGGCTGCTTTACCAGTACCGCTATGCGCGAGAGGACGTCCTGGCGCTGCTGCGCTTCATCGACTGGATGCTGCGCCTGCCGCGTGGTCTCGAGCTCGAGTTGCGCAACGAACTGATTGCATTAGAGGAGAGTACGCAAATGCCCTATGTCATGAGCTATGAGCAGATGGCGCTTGAGCGTGGCGAGAAACGTGGCGAGAAACGTGGCGAGAAACGTGGCGAGAAACGCGGCGAACTCAAGAGCCTACTACGCCTGATCGAAGCCAAGTTCGGCACGCCAACGCCAGAACAGCAGCGGCTTCTCGAATCCGCCGACATCCCCCAGCTTGACCGCTGGCTCGATCGGATACTGACGGCAAGCACGTTGGACGACTTGCTGGCGTGATCAGTCCAAAACTGGGGCATGCAGGACGGCTTCGACATTCACCCCGGTCACAGGCAGCCTGAAGAATGTAGATCTGCTCGGTGCTGTAGCCTGAGGATCACGGCACTGCACCGATTCAGTCTGCGACACGACTACACGCTGTGCATCATCAGGGCCAATGCGAGTGCGTTAGCCAGCGTGAGGCAAAGGGCGTCACCGATCCGCCTGCCCTTCCCGCTTTCCGAACGCAACAATCTGTTTCGCTAGCACAACGTGGAGCGGCCGAGCAGAGCGATCTCCTAGCGCTGATTTTGCAGAAAGATGGTAATAATCCCCTGCTGTCATACCATCGAGTTTTTCTCGCGGTTTATGTAACGGCTGCGCTGCTACTGCCTCGCGCGCGGTTGCAAGCGACGTCGAACAGCCCACTGGCGGCCTGTCCTACCGCATATCCAAAGAAACAGACGAGAGAAGACGCATGACGTTTAGAGCCGTATCGCCTGCAGGTTGGCCTGTCACCCACGACAAGCCTCCGCCCGCAGCAGCCGGCTACGGCGGCGAGCCCGACCCGAGTCCAATCGAGATCCCACAGGCCGGTCGGCGCCGAGAAACACCGACACACCTACTGGTGGTAGACGACCAACTCGACGCTCTGGCGGTGATGATCGCGCATCTGCGCGACTATGACTTCGCCGTCAGCACCGCTCAGTGCGGCCGAAAGGCGCTGATCACCGCCATCGAGCAACGTCCGGATGTAATCTTGCTCGATGTGTCGCTCCCGGGGCTGGACGGCTTCGAAGTCCTGCGGCGACTCAAGGAGGCATCGGCAACGCAAGCCATCCCCGTGCTGATGCTGACCGGCCATCAGGCTGTCGAGCACAAGGTGCGTTGTTTTGAGCTGGGCGCGGCCGATTATCTGGTCAAGCCGGTCGCGGAAGCAGAACTGCATGCGCGTGTCACCGCGCAGCTGCACCAGACCCACCTGCACCATGCCTTGTCGATGCGCCTACGCAGTTATGAGCAACGCTTCGGCCCGTTGGACGAGCGCTCAGTCGCAGCGCCAGTTGGTGCCGATGGGACGCAGCACCCGGATGTCGCGCTGCTGCTGCGTGCCCGACAGATCCTGCGCGAGCGGCTCGCTGATCCGCCGCCCCTGAACGAGTTGGCGCGACTGGTCGGGACCAATCAGCCGCGTCTGTCCAAGGGCTTTCGCACCCTATTCGGCACGACCGTCTTCGGCTTCGTGCGCGAATGCCGCCTGCGTCGGGCGCGCGAGCTGCTCGCGGAGACCCAGCTGCCGGTCAAGAGCATCGCGTTAGAGGTGGGCTACCGCAGCACCAGTGACCTCACCCGTGCTATCAAGGACAAATACGGTCTGACCCCCACCGTGCTGCGCCAGCGCCTGCGGGTGGCACCGCGCCGACAGGATGAGCCAGGATGCTGAATGATAAGGCGATTGCCGCAACAGCTCATACTGCATTGCGCAAGATTTTCGTTTCAAGCCCTTGCAACCGCCACACCCGGCTCCCTGGCCGCGGTCAGCACCGCTCTAGGTTTCGCGTCGGCACCGCATACGATGCCGGCTGAGCCGATACCGGACGCTCAGTGCGCCCCTGCTGCCTCAACCGCCTGCACCGCCTGCACCGCCTGCTGCTGATGCTGGTCATCTTGGCCGCCCCCGCCTGGGCGGCTGCGGCAGCCTCCCCGCCTGGGGTTATCATCAGCGATGCCGGCGACTTGCCGCTGCGGGTGGAGCACATGGCGCTGCTCCGCGACCCGACTCGCGACCTTGACCTGGACGACGTTCGCGCGCCGCAGACCGCAGGTGACTTCAGGCCAGCTCCGCCTGGCATCCTGAACCTCGGGACCGGCAAAGATGCCGCGTGGGCGCGGTTCAGGGTGCGCAACGCCACCGATCAGGCGCTGGCCATCCTGCTCGTGCTCACTGATGCACGCATGACGGAGGTCGCCTACTGGGCCTTGGACGACGACGGCCAAGTCATAACGCAGCGCCGCGATGGTCGCTTTGCCGATCCGGCGGAGCGAGATCGCTCGCATCGTTGGTTCCTGTTCGAGTTGCCGCTGGCTGCCGAGGCCACCGCGACGGTCTACCTCCGCGTCACCAGCGACACTGGGCGGCGGCTCGACCTGCGGCTGACCGACCCATTGCGGCTCGCCGAGTCGGACCGCGCCACCTCCGCCTGGCTCGCCCTGTTCTTTGGCGCGATGCTGTTCATGCTGGCCTACAACCTGATGCTGCTAGTGCAGCTGCGCGACCCAGCCTATCTGTGGCTTTGCTGTGTCATTGCCGGCGCGATGATTTGGGTAGCGGAGCGGGAAGGCTTGCTGACAACTTTGCTCTGGCCGCTGTGGCCATCATGGCTATCTGGTATCGCCGCTGGCGCCGCCTTAGGTTTGACCGGCATCTTCATGTTCCCGGTCGCCTACCTAAAACTGCCACAGCAGGCACCGCGTTGGGTTTGGGTCCATTGGACCCTGGTGCTGCTGGCATCAAGTTTGCCGGTGCTATTCCTTTGGCAGCCGCGGCTCAGTTATGACCTGACCTCGGCGCTGGGTACGCTGTGTGCCCCGGTTGCAGTCGTCAGCGGCCTCTTGGTCGCCCGCCAGAAACCCCGCGCGGCGATCTGGTTCTTGGTGAGCTGGCTACCGATGCTGATCGCCATGGCGATACTCTCGTTGTTGAATTACGGCCTGCTGCCAGCATGGACCGCCATTTGGGCGCTTCCCTATGTCGGGGTGTTGGCGATGCTGCTGCTGCTCTCCGTCGCCCAGGCCGACCGCGTCAACGCGCTGCGCCGACAGGCCGAGCGGGCGCGGGCAGCACTGGCGCAAAATGAAGCACGGCTCACTGAGCTGGTGGATGCACGCACCCGCGAGCTGGCCGTGCAGCGCGACCGTGCCGAGGCCGCGAGCCGCGCTAAGACCCAGTTCCTCGCCAGCATGAGCCATGACCTGCGCACGCCCCTGAATGCAGTGCTAGGCGGTGCGGAGCTGCTACGGCGCTCGCCACGGCTCGGTGACGAAGAGCAGGCGCAGTGCGGGCTTATCCAGCGCGGCGGCGGGCACCTGCTGCGCCTGATCGAGGATCTGCTCGACGTCGCCCGCATCGAGCACGATCGTCTGCGCCCCGTCATCAGCGATGTCGAGCTGCGCCCGCTGCTGGCGGACCTTGCCGCCGTCGCTGACCGCCAGGCCAAGGCCAAGGGCCTGGGGTTCGAGGCGCAATCCGCCGCGGATCTGCCGGAGCGGGTGCGCAGCGACGGCCGCCGCGTGCACCAGGTGCTGCAGAACCTGCTGGAGAACGCCGTTAAGTACACCGATACCGGCAGCGTCCGCTTCAGCGCCGCGCTCGATCCAGCGGCATCAGTGCCCACGGACGAGGGCATCCGGGTGCTGTTGTTCACGGTGACCGACACCGGTCGCGGCATCGCCCCCATAGACCGCGAGCGCCTGTTCGCGCCCTTCGAGCAGGCCCACCCCACGGCCACCGGCACCGGCCTGGGCCTGGCCATCTGCCGCGAGCTGGCCGACATGCTCGGCGGCACACTGACGCTGGAGAGTGCTCCCGGGCAGGGCAGCCGTTTTGGCTTCCGGCTGCCGGTGCAGCGGGTGACGGGGCTATCGGACAGCGCCGTGCCCGCGCCGGAGGCGGCGTCCATCATCGGCTATGCAGGCCCTCGGCGGCGTGTTTTGATCATCGACGACAGCGAGGTCAACCGACTCCTGATGACTGGGCAGTTGCGTGCGCTGGGCTTCGCCGTGGATGCTGCAGCAGACGCCGAGGCAGCGCTGGCCATCGCCCGCAGCCACCTGCCGGACCTGGTGATCGCGGATCTGCGCATGCCGGGCACCTGCGGCTACGCGGCCGTCTGGCAACTGCGCGAGGCACTCGACTGCCCGCGCCTGCCGGCCATCGCCGCATCCGCCTCTCCACTGCCGGCGCCGGGAGACCCGGCGGCACTCGGCTTCCAGGCGTTCCTGCTCAAGCCCATCGAGCAAGGGCCGTTATGCACGGCGGTGGGCAACTGCCTCGGACTCGCCTGGCTGCGGGGAGACGCTCTATCCGCGTGTACCCCACCGGCACCGCACGGGGAAACGGCACTCGGTCAAGCGTCGCAGGACGCGACCGCCGAACTGCTGCTGCAGCCACCGCCCATCGAGCTCGAAGCCGCCCGCGAGTTCGCCGCGCAACACGACTGGGCGAGCCTGCGGGAGTGGTGCACGGAGCTCGGGGATGCCTTCCCGGAGTGTGCCGACTTCGCGCAGCGCCTGCGCGACCTGCTGGACGAGATCGACGCCGGCGCGGGCGCCGATGCCGTGGTCGGCGCGCTGCAGCGGCTGCTGGCAGCCCGAGGCTAGCGGGGCCCGCAGCGGCAGGGCTTGCAGCGTCAGCACCGGCTTCGCCCCGCTCGGGGGTTTCCCCAGCACAACAGAAGGTCTTGCTGAGCGCAGCGGTTTGCGCGGGTACCGACTCAGTGCCTTATCGTGGATGTTTCGCCACACCAAGAATAAGAAGACATCATCAGTCTCCTCAGTGCATTGAATAGGGTATAACGCTCAATGCAACGACCATGCCTTCTTCCCGGCTTGGACCTCATCCGACGCTCATCGCCTGCGAGCGCTTGACCCATCCCTACGCAGTTGGGGCCTTTCAACCAAGCGCGGGACATTTCAACCAAAAACGGCGCCCTTCATGCCCCGAGGTCACCCTCACGGGCGGCGATTGAGCGCTGCGGTAGCGGCACGCCCAGGGTTCGCAGGCTGGGAGCGCACGCTGTTTCACATCGATGAGGCCATGAGCCGGTAAGCCGTTCGCGAATCAGGAAGAGAAAACGCCCTGCCTGCTCGGTTTCAGAGGGCCGTCGTTGCTCAGACGTCTGCATCCGAAAGCCGATCGTCCTGGTCGGGATCGAGCCTCGTCGACTCGTCGAGGAGGCGCGCAAGATCCACTAGGGTCTTGGCCGCTAACTTCTCCATGACCTGGTGGCGATGCCGCTTCACGGTGCGCAGTCCGATCCCGAGTGCCGTGGCGATCTGCAGGTTGCGCTCACCCCTGGCGACCCGCTGGGCCACTTCGCGTTCGCGTCGGGTGAGCGTGGCGAGGCGTGCGGCGAGTTCGCTCCGGCGGTGACGTCGCTCTTGCCGCGCGGCACTGAGTGCAAGGCCCTTGGCCACTGCCTCCAGCAGGGTCTCGTCGTCCAGTGGCTTGATCAGAAAGTCCAAGGCGCCAGCACGAAAGGCGGTCGCCGCCTCCGCGGCGCCGCTGGCTCCGCTCATCAGCAGCATTGGCAGCTCGTCATGGGCTGCGAGGCGTCGCTGGAGTTCCAGGCCATCGAGCCCTGGTAGCCTGACATCGCAGAGCAGGCAGCAGGGACCCTGACACTGATCCGGCTGATCGGTGAGCGTCTGCAGGTAGGCGAGCGCAGAGTCGTAGGTCTCGCAGGCATAGTGCTCGAGTTCGAACAGCGTGCGCAGGGCGGCGAGGATCTCGGGGTCGTCGTCGATCACGATGAGACGTCCGCGCTCGCGGCCTAGAGCGTGCTGACGTTGGTGAGGGGTGATCGGCGGCTGGACGCTGACGGCATGCATGCGTGATCAGACCTGCTTGGACGTTGTGAGCGTTACGGCAGCCAGCGGCAGTCGCAGTTGCGCCAAGGCGCCGCCGGTTGCCAGATTGGACAGGCGCAGCTCGCCGCCATGCTGATCGGCGATGGCGCCTGAGATCGAGAGTCCCAAACCCAATCCTTCCGGCTTGGTGGTAAAGAACGGTTGACCCGCCTGGCGCAACGCCTCGGAGGGCAGTCCGCGACCGCCGTCCTCGACCTCGAGCATGGCCTGTCCATCGACCTGGCGCAAGCGGACGATGACCCCTTGATCGCCAGGGCGCGAGGCGCTCAGCTGCCCCGGATCACCTGGTCATTCGACCTGATGGTGATCTCGGTGACCCCGGATCAGATCCTTGAGCAACGCGGCGTCGTTCCTGATATTGGCAATGTCGCCAGCTATCAGCCGCCTCCAGGCACTGTCTATAGCGATGGGACCCCGATTCCCTATGGCTTTAATGCACCAAAATACGGTTATCTGGATGACAACGGACTACCCGTCGGTGACCCTTATGCTCAGATCGACACAACGACGGAATACTGTCCGTGCGATGAATACGGGAACTGCCATTATCGCGAAGATGGTTATTGAGGGCCTTCCAAGCGGTTCAAAGCCGAGGAACGCAAACGACTAGCCGTGCACTCGATCTGCGCAACGGAGACGACGGCCTTGAGGTCATACTGGCTCGCACCCAAGCTGCGGGCGATCAAGACGACTTGCCCTGCGCGCAGAGAGACGCGATCGTCGCCTCAAGGCGCGGTGCGACCTCGTCCATCATCAGCGCCGCATAGTCCGCGCCGCTGGCCTCGTTTGCCAGCAACGGCCTCTCACCGACAGCTTGCTCCAGCCCGCTGGGCAAACCAACACGCAGCGTGTAGACCACCTGAGGCCAGTTCCGAATCTCCTGCCCGTCCTCGGTGAGTCCTTCAAGATGCAGGTCGATCGTCTCCAACACCGCATCTAATGACTCGTCGAAGCTGTCGCCCGCAGAGAAACAGCCGGGCAGATCCGGCACGTCTACCCCAAGCTTCAAGGAAGAAACAACAACTTACGTTTTAGTTCGGCTCGCCTTTGGGCTTGCTTCGATGCCCTTCAACCCCTGCGCATTCATGAAAGATCCGCTTGTCGCAGGTTGCACAGACTGCCTTATCGAGCTTCTGATAGATCGCATGGATCGCCGCCTCTTTGCCCCGGAACACATTGCGCGCCCCCCTCGCCTCGATGCAGCCACAGGCGTCGAGCGTCTCCCACAGCCCCTGCTTGACGTTGATCAGGTACAGGTCGCCACCCTCACGCTGGCGGCGCTTGGCCTCATCCGCCAAGGCCTGCCCGCCCTGAAGATCGACAAAATTGATGCCATCGGCCAGGATCGCTAGATGCTTTTGGCTCGGATGTCGCGCGCGCAGCAGATCGAAGCCGCGCTCGACATGGGCCACCGAGCCGAAGAACAGCGAGCCATCGATGCGGATGAAGCGCAGCTGCGGGCACTGGGTCACCTCAGGATCACTGGAGAAGGCGTGCTTGGGCAAGCGGGGATCGGGCGCCAGGGTCACGATGCGCGGCTTCGAGGTCCGCTCCAGATAGAGCACCAGTGACAGCAACACCCCGGCGAAGATCGCAAACTCCAGCTCTAGGAACAGCGCGGCAAAGAAGGTGACGCTCAGGACCGCGGTCTCGCGCTTGGAGGCCACCAGGATGTGGCGAATCTCTTTGCGATCGACCAGCCCCCAGGCGACCAGAAACAGAATCGCGGCCATCGCCGCTGTGGGCAGGTAACTCGCCAGCGGTGCGACCAAGAGCACGATGACCATCAGCAGCAGGGCGGCAAAGATTGCCGCTAATGGCGTCCGCGCGCCCGCCTCGAAGTTGACGCCGCTGCGATTAAACGAGCCGGTGGCGACATAGCCGGAGAAGAACGAACCGGCAATGTTCGACAACCCCTGGCCGATGAACTCCTGATTGCCATCGATGCGATAGCCACCCCGCGCCGCCAGCGCACGCGCAATCGAGACCGCCTCAGTGAGCGCGAACAGGGTCACCGCGAGTGCGGTCGGTGCCAGCTGCTTGATCTGATCGAAGGTCGAGGTCGGCGCCGAGAGCGGCGGTAGGCTCGCCGGCAGTGCGCCGACCGTGGCGATGCCGGTGTTTGCCTCACCCAGCCAGGCATTGAGTCCCAGGGCGACCAGGCTGCCACCCAGCATCGCCGCGATCATATAGGGCATCCTTGGCAACCAACGTTTGACCGCAATGCCGACCAGCAAGGTGGAAACGGCAACCGCCGTGGCACTGGGGTTGATGTCGATCAGATGCTGACCGAACTCAATCAGGATGTGATGAAAATGGCCGCTACTGTCCATCTCCAAGCCGAAGAAGTGCTTCAGCTGCTTGGCGGCGATCAGAAACGCCGCCCCGGCGGTGAAGCCGACCACGACCGAGTGCGAGATGAAGTTCACCAGCGCCCCGAGGCGGGCGAACCCGAGCGCCAATTCGAGCACGCCGACCATGAAGGTCAGGGTCAGCGCCAGGCTCACATAGTCCGGCGTTCCCGGCACCGCGAGCAGCGAGAGCGACGAGAAGAGCACCACTGAGGCCGCCGTCGTCGGGCCGGAGACCAGGTGGCGCGAGGAGCCGAACAGCGCGGCGATGATCGCCGGCACCATGCCGGCATAGAGGCCATATTCCGGCGGCATGCCGGCGATGGTCGCGAAGGCCACGCCTTGCGGCAGCACGATGATGGCGCCCGTCAGCGCCGCCATGAGGTCGGCGCGCAGATCCTCCGGGCGCACCTTGGGCAGCCAGACCAGGAAGGGAAACAGCCATGTCAGTCGGCTGCGGAGTCGTGCAGGGGCCATAAGGATTACCGGCGCTCAGGCGGTTGGTTCGTCGCCAGCGTCAAGCGCGCCTGTTGCACGCCGTGACCATGCAAACGGGTGACCTCGAACACGAGATCCTGCCATTGAATGCGATCGCCCTTGCGCGGCGGTCGCCCCAGCTCGCTGAGCATTAATCCCGACAGGGTTTCGACCTCGGGATGCTCCAGCTCGCGCTCGATCACGTCGCCGAGCCGATCGAGTCGCAGCGTCCCTTCGACGAGGAAGCGGTCGGGACCGATGGCCCGCACGTCGGGCACCTCGTCGGTCCCCTCTTCGACCTCGCCAATGGCCTCGACACAGATGTCCTCGATGGTCAGGATGCCGGCGGTGCCTCCGTGCTCGTCCATCACCACGATCATCTGATTGCGCGTCCTGGCCATGCCCGCCAAGACGTCGTCAAGGGTGGCGGTCTCGGGCAACACGGCAAATCCGTTCTAGCCAACGGGAGCTGTTTGGGCAGCACGGGGGTTGGAGTTCGCTGTCATACCCAGGTAGTCGAAGACACGGCGGACCTTGCGGGCAAGCTTATCAATGGTTGCCGAGACG
>NZ_NHSH01000058.1 GCF_016653315.1 Halochromatium roseum
CAACACGTTCAGAAATCGTGCTACTCGCATGGCTGATCAGGTGATCTTGGTCGTTGCAGGGTTGGCCAACCTCAAAAATAACTATGTTTTTCAATGAGAAAACGATTATTATTTGGTCACAAGTCTATTTCAAATGCAGATGGAAAATTGGTAGCCACGGTCACGGGTGAATATGTTCAGCCGGTGAGACTCTACTATCGACTAAAAGACAAACGTGCGGTAAAAAAAGTCTTTTCCAAGCTGAAATGCATGGATTATGATGCTAGTCGTGACAGATATGTCTGGCTTTATCAGAAAGAAGCAAAAAAACTCACGTTTAAGTATTCTTATTCAGCCGTTCCAGCGGAACAGAGACCCGTTGTTATTGGTTCCTTTTTTTCCGAAAGTGCCGATGAGATGTACCTAGAAATCCGATCGATTGAAAGAGCCCTTGAGGGCATCGTTTTTTTTGATGCTTACATCAAACCCTATATGGCCCATGTCGATTCGATTAGCGTCATTAACAAGCTATTTTCGTTTGCTGAGCACACAATGGATTTTTCCGATTATTTTGATCAAGAGGTAACCATTAACCCCGAAGAATCGGCTCAGCAATTAAAGGCTGATCTTAGTCAAGGAAAAACGCCTGAAACGTTAGAAAAACAATCGCTTCCTTTAGTGGAAAGGTTCCCTTCCTATTTTCATGAAGATGGGGTAACTCCGTTAAAACTATTACTTCTCAGCAGGCAGACGATTGCCATTCAGCATTTTATGGGAAACACAGAATATACGTTGCATGATTACATGTTAGATATAGTCAATCGTGAAATCCAAAATCAGCAATAGATAGAACGGTTAAGGGTTAAGAGATACAACAAAATCGTCTCACCAAATTTCAAGCATGACATGAGCATTGAGGGCATAGTACGGGACCTCTGTAAGAAGGCGCTCTGATTTAGATAGCGATGATGGGCGGCGCGATGGCGCCCAGGTTGGACCTTTGCTTAGAGATTGATGCCGATGCCAGACCTGCCGCGACCCGATGAAGACCTGCTCCAGCGGCATCTGCGCGAGGTACGGCAGTTGCTGGCAAAACAGCAACTGGTTGAGGAGGTGACGCGGCGTCAGCGCATGCCGCATCAGCGACTGGTCGAGAACATCACCCATCGGCAAAATCTAGCGCGGCTGCAGCGCAAACTCGATCGTCTCCATCCGGCGGATATTGCGTACATCCTCGAGTCGCTGCCGTTGGATGAGCGGCTCTACCTCTGGGATCTGGTCAAGGCGGACAAGGATGGTGACATCCTGCTCGAGGTCTCAGACGCGGTGCGCCCAAGCCTGCTCGAGACCATGGACCGCGACGAGATCAAGACCGCGGCCGAGGCCCTGGATGCCGATGAGCTGGCCGACCTGATCCCGGATCTCCCAGCGGACCTCGCCCAAGAGGTCTTGACCGCACTCGATCAGCGCGAGCAGGCGCAGGTCCGCGAAGCGATGTCCTATGCCGAGGGCACGGTCGGCGCCTTGATGGACTTCGATCTGGTCAAGGTCCGCGAGGATGTGACGCTGGAGGTGGTGGCGCGTTATCTACGTCGTTTCGATGCCTTGCCCGATCATACCGATAAGCTGTTCGTGGTCGATCGTGATGAGCGCTTGCGTGGCATCCTCACGCTTGAGGCGCTGCTCATCAACGAGCCAGAGACCCCCGTCAGCGCTGTGATGCAGGCCAGTGAGCTGATCCTGTTTCGCGCCGAGGACGAGGCGCGCCAAGCATCCCATGCCTTCGAGCGCTACGATCTCGTATCGGTGCCGGTGGTCGACAAACAGCGGCGTCTGGTCGCTAGGCTAACCGTCTCTGATGTGGTCGACTACATCCAAGAGGAGAACGAGGCCGAGATCCTCAGCCAGGCCGGTTTGGAGGAAGAGGAGGACATCTTCGCGCCGATCTTGCGTTCGGTGAAGAATCGCTGGGCTTGGCTCGCGATCAATCTGGTCACCGCGGTGATCGCCTCGCGCGTGATCAATCTGTTCGAGGACTCGATCGCGCAGTTGGTCGCACTGGCGGCTTTGATGCCGATCGTCGCCGGCATCGGCGGGAACGCTGGCAATCAGACCATCACCATGATCGTGCGCGCGATCGCGATGGGGCAGGTGCAGCCCTCGGCTTGGCGGCGGCTGATCGTTAAAGAGCTGGGCGTCGCGCTGATCAATGGTCTGGTCTGGGGCGGTGTGATCGGCGTCTTTGCCGGGGTGGTCTACCAGAATCTGCCACTGGGGGTGGTCATGGTCGCGGCGATGGCATTGAATCTGCTGCTTGCCGCAACAGCGGGCGTGCTGATCCCACTGCTGCGCCAACGGTTGGGTCGAGATCCCGCGCTCGGCAGCTCGGTGATGATCACGGCCCTGACCGACTCCGGTGGGTTCTTCATCTTCCTCGGGCTGGCAACGCTGTTTCTGTTGTAGAGCCTTGAGCGCTAGGCTGGCAGCTGGGGTCCGGAACCCATCATGAACATCATGAAGTGCGACTGGTGGATTTCGTTCAGTGCGAGTTGCACTGTCTAAGATCAACCGAGCCGCCTGCCACTGTTGGCGTCGAACAGCAGGAGCTGCGCGGGGTCGATGGCGAGTGCGATCTCGGCGTCGTCGCTTGCCTCGGTGTCGGCCGCGATGCGCGCGGTGACGCGCAACCGCCGCGGGCCGGCCGAATCCCCGCTCTGTTGCGCTGTTGTTTCGCGTTGGAGCGCGGGCACGGCGTTGCAGTCCGCCTCGACATCGAAGTGCACGAAAAGATCGGCGCCGAGCCATTCGACGAGATCGGCGCAGACGTTTAGCTCGCCTTCTAGTGGCTCGCCTTCTAGTGGCTCGCCTTTTTGTCGCCCGCGTTCTTGTCGCTCATTGTCTTTGGCATGCGCCTCGGCATCTTCGGCGCGCTGGAAATTTGCTGGACGTAAATGCTCTGGATGGAAGGACTCTGGGCGGAGCTGGGCTGAGCGAAAATGCTCAGGGCGAATTCCGGCAATGACTGCCTCAGTGTTGGCGGGCAAGGCATCGCGTAACCCAGCCGGGATCGGCAGCGTAGTCATTGGCAGCCGCAGTTTCTCGCCCTCGATGCGCGCCGGCAGCAGGTTCATCGCCGGTGCGCCGATGAAGCCGGCGACGAACAGGTTCGCCGGGCGTCGATAGAGATCCTGCGGGCTGCCGACCTGTTGGATCTCGCCGTCGCGCAGCACGGCAATGCGATCACCCAGGGTCATGGCCTCGGTCTGGTCGTGGGTGACGTAGACCGTGGTGGTGCCAAGGCGCCGTTGCAGCGCTGCGAGCTGGTTGCGCATTTGCCCCCTGAGCTTGGCGTCGAGGTTCGACAGCGGCTCATCGAGCAGGAAGGCGGCCGGCTCACGGACGATGGCGCGACCCATGGCCACGCGCTGGCGTTGTCCGCCGGAGAGTGCCGCGGGCTTACGATCCAACATCGACCCCAACTCTAGCAGCGCCGCCGCCTGCTCGACACGCCGATCGATCTCGGCGCGATCGCGCTTGGCAAGCTTGAGCGGGAAGGCCAGGTTGTCGCGCACGCTCATGTGCGGATAGAGCGCGTAGCTCTGGAACACCATGGCCATGTTGCGGTCTTTCGGATCACGGCCCGTGACCCTCTCATCGTCGAGGCGAATCTCGCCGCTGCTGGGCTGCTCGAGTCCGACGATCAACTTCAGCAGGGTGGACTTGCCGCAGCCAGACGGCCCCACCAGCACGAATAGCTCGCCGTCTTCAATGGTCAGGCTGGTCGGCTTGAGCGCCAGGGTGCCATCGGGAAAGCGCTTGGTCAGGTTTTCAACGCTGATGCTGGACATGCTTCAGTCAGTCGTTAAGGCGCTCGCTCAGCCTTTCACCGCGCCGGCGGTCAGACCGGCGACGATGCGCCGCTGGAAGATCACCACCAGCAGCATCACGGGCACCGTCACCACGACCGATGCCGCGGCAATCGAGCCGGTCGGTAGCTCAAAGCGCGAGCTGCCGGTAAAGAAGGCGATGGCCGCTGGCACCGTGCGTGCGGCGTTGGTGGAGGTGAGCGCGGCGGCGAACAGAAAGTCGTTCCAGGCGAAGATGAACACCAGGATCGCGGCGGTGAACACACCGGGGGCGGCCAGCGGCACGATGATATAACGGAACGCCTGCAACGCTGTCGCGCCATCCACGCGTGCGGCCTGGTCCAAATCCCAGGGGATCTCGCGGAAGAACGCGGCCAGGGTCCAGATGGCCAGCGGCAGGGTGAAGGTCATGTAAGGCAGGATCAGCCCTAGCCAGCTATCGTACAGGCCGAGCCCGCGCCACAGCTCGAACAGCGGGCCAATGATCGCCACCGGCGGGAACATGGCGATCGACAGCGCCGCCGCCAGCACCAGCTGCCGCCCGCGAAAGCGCAGCCGGACGATGGCATAGGCGGCGAACATCGCGCACAGCACCGACAGCAGGGTGGCGATGCTGGCAATGCCGATGGAGTTCCACAGCGCCGCCGGAAACTGATCATCGCTGAAGATGGCCCGGTAATGCTCCAGGCTGATGCGCCGTGGCAGGAAACGCTGATCGTTGAGGTCGGCCGCCGGCTTCAGCGACAGCGATAAGATCCAGGCCATCGGCAGCAGGGCATAGGCGATGATCAGCAGGCTGCCGACGCGCCAAAAGAGTTTATCGAGCAAGCTTCTGTCTGCCGTCATGATCAATCCTCAGCCGCGAAACTCGTGCCGAAGCCGCGCACGAATAGCACCGCGATGGCGACCACGCAGCCGAAGATCAGCACCGATACCGCGGAGCCCAGGCCCAGGTTCAGCCGCGTCACCAGGCTGTGGTAGCCGAGGATGGAGACCGTCTCGGTGTTCTGGGCGCCGCGGGTCTGCACATAGACCGTATCGAAGATGCGGAAGGCGTCGAGGGTGCGGAACAGGAGCGCCACCAACAGGGCGTTCTTCATCAGCGGCAGCCTGACGCGCACGAAGCGCTGGACTGCGTTGGCACCGTCCACACGTGCCGCGTCGAGCAGATCCTGCGGCACCAGCGTCAAGCCCGCGAGCAGCAGCAACGCCATGAAGGGGGTCGTCTTCCAGACCTCGGTGAGAATGATCACTAGGAACGCGGACCAGCGCTCCGCGAGCCAAGCCTGCTCAAGGCCAAGCCAGGGATTCACGAAGCCGGTCACCGGATCGAAGGCGAACTTCCAGGCCAGCGCGGCGACCACGGTGATCGTCGCATAGGGCACCAGCACCGAGGCGCGCAGGGTTCGACGCAGGAACAGCACCCGATGCATGACGAGCGCCAGCAGCATGCCAAGCACCAGTTCCAAGGCCACTGAGCCTAAGGTGATGATTAGGGTATTGAGCAAGGACTGCCACCAGACCGGCGAGGTCAGTACGCTCGCGTAGTTGGCGAGGCCAACGAAGGCGCGCTGATCCGGGAAGCGCAGATCGTAGCGGAACAGCGACAGCCAGAGCGCGTAGAGGATCGGGTAGGCGGTCACCAGTAGCATCGCCAGTACCGCCGGTGTGCATAACAGCCAGCCCAGGCGCTCCTCGGCGGGGTTGCGCAGGTGGCTGACAGGATTGCTCGGGGCATTGTTCGAGGCGTCGCTTGGGGCATTGATCGCCGTATTGCCGGCAAGGTCGCTGCCAGTAGGGCGTTCTGTGTCGCTCTCAATATCGCTCTTAACGTCGCTCATAACAGGCCTTGCGAGTGCAGTGCACGCTCAAGCGTATTCCGCAGCCGCCTGAGGTCGCGCTCCGGCTCGATATCGGACATCGGATGCAGCGTGCGGCTGATAGCCAACGACAGGTCATTGTAAAGCGGGGAGCGTGGACGCTGCACTGCATCCTGCAGCGTTGCCCGCAGCAGGTCGGCGAAGGGGAAGGTCTCGCGCACCACCAGATCATCGTAGAGGGCGGCGGTGGTCGGCGGCAGTCCGCCGCGTTCGGCGGCGATGCGCTGGTTGTCGGCGCTGGCGATACAGGCGGCGGCGTCCAGCGCCAGTGCCGGGTAGCGCGAGAAGGCGCTGACGCCGAGGTTGATGCCGCCGATTGTGACGCGGCTTGGCTGGTCCGGGTCAACCGCTGGCCAGCGTGCCCAGCCCAGGTGCTGAGCGATTTGTGGCGCATTGTTTTGCGCGCTGGGCCAGACGTAGGTGTAGTTGAGCATGAACGCGGAGCCACCGGCCTCGAAGGCGAGTCGCGCCTGATCCTCGCGGGCGTTAGCGAGCTCGGGACCGGTGGCCGGGGAGCGGGCCAGTCGCTGCATGATCGCGAGCGCTCGATGGGTCGGCCCCGGCGGCAATGCCGTGCCCTGGCCGTCGGCGCTGAGCACGGCGCCGCCGGCTGACGCCAGCAGCGAGACGAACAACACCGTCAGCCCTTCATAGCGCGCGCCCTGAGCCTGGATGCGGCCACCTTCGCCAATCCGCTCTGCCTGCTCGATCATCGCGTCCCAGGTCGCGGGCGGCGTCTCGACCCGATCTTTGCGATACCAGAGGAGCTGGGTGTTGGTCGTGAAGGGCGCGGCCCAGAGGCGATTCGCCCAGCGCGCGCTCTCGATCGTGGCCTCGATGCGATCAGCACTCGCGCGCCGGGCGAGTGCTTCGGGCCAGGGGATGATCCAGCCGGCGGCGGCAAACTCCGGCGTCCAGATCACGTCCATGCCAATGATATCGATTGCGGAATCGCCTGCCGCGAGCCGGCGCGCTAACTGTTCGCGCTGACGGTCGGCGTCGGCTGGCAGTGGCTGCAGCCTGATGCGATAGGCGCCGTCGGAACCCTCTGCGCAGCGCCGCGCCGCCTCAGCAAAGGCACCGGACGGCTCGTCGAAGACGTACCAGTTAAGCGTTGGCACCGCCGGCGTCTTGTTATCGCAGCCGCTCAGCAGGAGCAACAGCAGCAGGCAGAGGGCGACGGCCCTGGTCACGGCCAGGCGGCGACTAGGCTCAGCGGTGCGATCGGGCATATCGCTATTCTCCTGCTGCACGGCGACGAGGTTGACTGATTGATGAGCAGACGCCGTACTAGTGTGCGTGCACCGATGTTTGCATGGCTGCCACAGCACCTGTTTGCATGCCTGCCGCAGCACCATGAATCAGTTTACCAGCGGATGCAGCGCGTTGAGGGTCGGCGGTATTGAGCGTGGGTGCCGCGACAAGGTGTCGGCACCGATCATGCTTACAGACCCCTGTGCGGTCTCTTGCATGGGGTTGAAGGCGTTGTGCTTTTGCAGATGGCTTGAGCGTCCGGCAATACCCCGGCAATCAGATTCGCCGCGTCCAGAGCGGACCAGAGCGGATCTTGCCGAGACGTTCGTCCAAACCTCATTGCAGGATGACCTGCCACAGTGCACACAACAACGTTGGTGTTGAATTGGCCCAACCCATGCTTGTTCAACCCTGACTAGAGCAAGAAGCCAGCAAGCTCATGCGCTTGCTGCAGTTGGCCAAGCGTTTGTTCGCGGAGAAGCTAAGCTGATGACCACGAGGTCCCGTTCCAATAGTATCGCTAAGGTCGAGCCAGGAGCCCTCGATCCGAATCACGAACGCCTGACCGAGCTAGAGCGCCGTTCGCTGCTCGCGGAGCAAGCGCGTGAGCAGGCGCATAGCCTGCGCTCGCCACTGAGCGTGATCGAATTAGTCTTGGAGACGCTGCAGATCGAACTCGGGGAGGAGCGGGGTCGCGCAGAGCGGTTGCAACGAGTGCTCGATGCGGTCTCGACCCTGTCGACGAATCTGACCCAGAGCGTCCGCTCAAATCGGTTTGCAGACGGCCCCAAGCGTCCGCTGGATGCTGCCAGGGTCGCCGCAGAGGTCGTCTTGGCGTTTGGCGGTCGTGTCGATATGAGTACGTCGAGGCATCTCGATGATGCGGCGTGGCTGGCTGAGGACGCGCCGGTGGTGCTAGCCGACGAACAAGGCTTGCAGGCAGCATTGGTGCATCTGTTACGGCTGATCGGCATCGGCAATACCTGTAATGGGGTGTGCGCGCAACAACCGTTGCTCAGCGTCCAGCAGGATCAGCGGAGACAGCGGCTGCGCCTGCGGTTGGTCAGTGAAGGCGAGCCAGACGTTCCGATCCCGGCCGAGCGGGCTGATTATCGGCTGATGCTTAAAGCGGTCGAGCGCGTCGTGCGTGAGAGCGGCGGCGCATTGGTGCTAAGCCAGGATCACGCGACCCTTGAGCTGCCATTGGCGCAGTCCTGAGCCTGTCCGCGGTTGCAGGGGAGGTGCAGCGGTGTCGCCTGTGCCGAGCGCTTGCAGTGGTGGCGTTGCAGCCTGGGCTACAGTGGGCTGGTGCGGTAGGACATCCGGCATCTGTGCAAGAACATCTGTGCAAGCATTGGTGTCTTTCAGCCAGTTGTGGTTGATATCAACCGCTTGTGCGGCTGTGATCGACAGCGAATCGCTGTCAGCCTAACGTCAGTGCTCGATGCTCGGGTACGGTATCGTACGGTATCGAAGGCAGATGGGGGCTACCATTGGCCGGGTAAGGTGCGTGAGCTGCGCAATGTCGTCGAGCGCGCTGAACTGCTGGCGCGGGATCGCGTGTTTCCGATCGAGTGGCTACAACGTCACCGCTGCGGCGCGTGCGCTCGGCACCACCTGGGAGACACTGCGCTATCGCATCCAGAAATACGGCTTAGTGGATGTCTCGGCAGCGTCCGTGATGACGGGCCGATGATCCGACCCCAGCCAATGCTTTCCACTGACCGTCGGCGTCGTCGCGGTGGCGAAGCGGTCAGCCTTTGGTCCGGCGACCAGGATGTGGTCGATCGCGCCACCGGGGAAATGCCGGAGCACATAGGTTGCGTCTAGCTCGCCGGACAGCAGGCGCGCGGATGGGTCCATCCCGAGCAGGATGGCGATGCTGTCATCGTAGCCATCGAGTCCGCCGGGCCCGCACAGGCCCTCGCAGCGGCCTTGGGTTGGCGCACAGTCCACGTCCGGGTGAGTGCCGACACGCAGCACCCGGCCCGGGGCCTGGATGTTGTAGTCGCCGGCGACAATGATCGTGCGTCCGGCCGCCAGGGCGTCCACTGCATCAGCGACAAGTCCCGCCGCCTGTTGCTCGCGCAGGCGCGCGCTGGCACGGTCCCTAGCGCTGCAGTGTTTGCCGCGGGACGATTTCCAGTGCACCGCGTACAGCGTCCAGCCGTCGGCTAGATCAACGCGCAGGAAGCCGCGCGGGGGCGGATAATCGCCAGCCTTGGCCTTGAGGTCGATTTGCAGCTCGCGCGTCGGTACCCCGCGAACAGAGGTGCGTGGCGGGTGGCCGTCGCCGTTGCGCTTGCGCCCGGTTGTGTCCCATTCGGCCGCCGACCTGATCGGCCGTCGAGACAGCACGGCGACCTCAAGCGACTTATGCCAGGCGTTGGTGACCTTGAGCGGCGGTGAGAAGTCGCTGATCGCCCAATAATCGAAGCCGCCAGCGTCGGCGGCCGCCTCTACTTGGGCCTCCGAGACGATCTCTTGCAGCACCAACACCTCGACCGGGTCGACGATCTCAAGCGCCTGCTCGACACGCGCGGCGAGGGCTGCGGCTGTGATCTCGCCACCTGCGATGTTCCAAGTCATCAGCGGCAGCGGTGCGGCACGGGCGCCGCTGATCGAACCCAGCAGGCAGAGTGCACTGAGCAGCAGCCTGAACGGGTGTTGGAAGGAGCGCATCGAGCCTGCCTTTTGTATGAGCTTCATGGTTGATCGGCGGACATGGTGAAGGTTATCCGCATCTGCTCACGGATTGAGCGGGTGAGGCGCGGGATGCGGCGCGGGATGCGGCGCGGGATGCATAGAGTATCCAAAGTCAGCGTTCATCGCGGCGTTCGGTTCGGGCTGCGCTATCGGTGCGGCCACAGCCTCCCCCCATCGGCGCATCCGGGATCATCCGATGTCAATGGGGTGGCTCTGCTGATGGAGACCGGCCCGATTCGAGCTGAATATGCTTGGGCCATCCCGGGCGCTGCATGGCTGAGTCTAATCGGCTGAGCCAAGGATACCTCTGTGGCGAGTACCGGGCTCTCTTAATGCATGCCGAATCGGGGGGCAGCTTGACGACCGACGGGCTGGAATTGGGCCAACAGGATCGCGCTGAGGCCGCGCGCCAACGCGGAGCCGAGATGGCGCAAGTCGATACCACGCCGGTACTGGTCGCGCGTATCACGCCAGTGCTGCGCTACAGTTTCAATAATGCCGCCTACGCAAACTGGTTCGGAGTTCAGCCCGAGGTGTTGCTGGGCACGCCAGTGCGCGAGCTGGTGGGCGAGGCGGCCTTCGAGATCCTGCGCGAGCCCCTGCGGCAATCACTGGCTGGCGAAGTGGTCCGATTTGATGCTTGGCTACCATTGTCTGTTGTCGGTCGACGCTATTGCCGTATCGAGTGCATTCCGGATCAACGCCAAGATGGCGACACCATTGGGCTGTTTGCGCTGATCACTGATCTCACCCCAGAGGCGAGTCTGCGTGAGCAAGCGCGGGGTCTCGAGGTGGCCGGTCAGCACAGGAACGAGCTGCTGTCGAGGATTGGCCATGAACTGCGCAATCCGCTGACCTCAGTGCGCAATGTCTTGGACCGGCTGTTGCTCGGTGATGCCAACCCGGTGGCGCATGCGCGTGCGCTGCGGCTGATCGATCGACAACTGCGACACATGGAGCGGCTGGTGCGGGATTTGCTCGATGTCGCACGGATTAGGCGCGGCTCGATCGAGTTGATCATGGCGCCGCGCGATCTGCGTGAGCTGGTGCAAGAGTCGTTGCAGGCCATGGAGGCGGTCATTCGGGAGCATCGGCACCAGGTCCAGGTCGAGCTGCCTGATGCGCCAGTAATGGTATGCGCCGACGAGACGCGCTTGGTTCAGGTGGTCAGTAACCTTCTGGATAACGCCGTTAAGTACACCGATGATGGTGGTCACATCAGCGTCCGGCTTAGGTCGGATGAAGACATCGCCCGCCTGCAGATCGAGGATAGTGGATGCGGCATCGAGGCCGACGCGATCACTGGGCTGTTTGATGCCTATCGCCAAGCCCCGCGTGCGCTGCATCGGGCTGATGGCGGGCTTGGCCTTGGACTGACGTTGGTGAAGCAGCTCGTGGAGCTACAGGGTGGCCAGGTTGAGGCGCGCAGCGACGGGCCGCAGTGTGGCAGTCTGTTCGAGGTCTACTTGCCAGTGATGTCGGAGCAGGCGAAACAGCCACGCCAGCCGGCCGCGATAGCAGCGCTCCACACAGGGTCGGCACCAGGATTGCGTGTCTTGGTCGTCGATGATAATGCCGAGGTTGTCAAGTCGATGATCCAGTTGCTGACGCTGATGGGCTACCAGGCCAATGGCGTCAGCAATGGCTCAGACGCCTTGGCAACGATTGCCGTGGCGCCGCCAGATCTGGTGCTGCTCGATATCGGTCTGCCCGAGATGGATGGCATCGAGGTCGCGCGGCGTCTGTCGGCGATGGCAGCGAGGGCTTCGCTCAAGTTGGTCGCGATGTCTGGTTATGCGCCTGGGACGCTCGGGGATGCGGCGGCCTTATTCGACGCGCATCTACTGAAACCGGCTGGTCGCGATGCATTAGGCGCGTTGTTGTCGAGCGAAGGCAGAAAACCAGGGTTGGATAGCTGAGGAGGAGAGGTGATGTCTGAAGCAACGATGTGGCTGCTGGTGGCCGACGAGGCGCGTGCCGCGCTCCATGCGGCTGATACGCCAAAGGGGCCGCTGAGCGAGGTGCAAGACTTTATCGACGCGGCGAACCGGCTGCCGGATCGGGATCTGGTGACCGATCGACCGGGACGCGCGTTCGACTCGAGCGGGGAGGGTCGGCATGCGTTGGAGCCGCATACCGAGCCGGGTGAGGTCGAGGCCCAGCGCCGCGTTTCCGCTTGAGACGTGGTTAGCTTTGGCCGTTGGTCTAGAGCGAGCTGGGGCGGACTGGTCTGGACCGCTCAATGCGTTGCGTTGGGATTTGTGCGGCAAGAAGACGACGATCTGAGAGGTAATCGATAATGTCACCCCGCGAGACAATCGATGTTGAGGTGCCGATCGAAGGCGGCAACCTGCCTGGCTTTTTGCATCTTCCGCGGCATCCAGCTGGCCTCGTGCTGTTCGCGCATGGGAGCGGCAGCAGCCGCTTTAGCCGTCGCAATCAGGCGGTTGCAGAGGTGCTCTACCGAGGACGCATGGCGACCCTATTGTTCGACCTACTGACCCCCGGCGAGCACGAGATCGACCAACGCACGGCCGAGCTTCGCTTCGACATACCGCTGCTCATCGAACGGCTGGTGGCTGCCATCGATTGGGCGGTTGCCGATCAGCGCACCGCGGGTGTGCCGATCGGGCTCTTCGGCGCGAGTACGGGCGCGGCGGCAGCGCTGGGTGCCGCGGTCCGGCGGCCGCGGTGGGTCCGAGTGGTGGTCTCGCGCGGTGGGCGCCCGGACCTTGCCGATGAGGATCTGCCGCGGGTCGAGCAGCCGACACTATTGATCGTTGGCAGTCTCGACCCCGTCGTGCTCGAGGTGAACCGCGATGCTGCAAGGAGGATGGGCACCGAGCCACGGCTGGAGATCGTTTCCGGCGCCAGTCACTTGTTTGAGGAGGCGGGCAAGCTGGAGAGCGTGTCGATGCTCGCCCGGGATTGGTTCTTGGAGCATTTTGAGCTGTCTTAGACAGCGTGAGTGGGCTGTCATCGACGATTTCATCAGATCAGATCAGATCAGATCAGATCAGATCAGATCAGAGCGGATCGTTTTCAGTCAAAGCCCAAGGAATCACTGACCATTGGTCCATGTCTTGCCTAGCACATGCAGCCGACACGCAGACGATTGAGGACCACGACCATGCCGCTACCCTTCGCCGATCGCACCGAAGCCGGGCGTCTGCTCGGCGAGGCCCTCCTGGATTACCGCGGACGCATGGACCTCCTCGTGCTTGCGCTACCGCGCGGTGGCGTGCCGGTCGCCGCCGAGGTGGCGCGCCTGCTGGAGGCGCCGCTCGATCTGATGCTGGTGCGCAAGCTTGGCGTGCCGATACAACCCGAGCTCGCGATGGGTGCGATCGCAACCGGCGGCGCGCGGGTACTGAATCCCGAGATCATTCGGGCCTTGTCGATCACGCAGCAGCAGCTCGATCGCATCACCGAGGTGGAGCGGCTTGAGTTCGAGCGCCGTGAGCAGTTGTATCGGGGCCGGCGTCCGCCGCGGGAGCTGAGCGGGCGCTGCGTCATCTTGGTCGACGACGGCTTGGCCACCGGCGCGAGCATGCGAGTCGCCGTGCAAGCCGCCGCGGCGCAGGGGCCAGCGGAGCTAGTGGTCGCGGTTCCGGTGGCTTCACTCGAGGCGGTGCAGCTGGTTAGCGAGCAGGCCAACCAGGTTCAGGTAGTTGCCCTTGCCACCCCGGAGCCTTTCATCGGCGTCGGACGGTGGTATCAGGCCTTCACGCAGACGACTGATGCTGAAGTCCGAGCGCTGCTCGAACAAGCCTGGCAGCCTGAGCACAGGCCGCGTTGATCGCCCAGCGTCTTTCTATTGGCCTTGCCGGATATTGTCAAGCGGGTGGGGAGTGGCTCAAAACAGCCACCACTGGTGGTATTCACCGCCGGAGTCGCTGTATCGAGCCTCAATAACTCGGTGCGGCGCAACGTCCTCGCGCAGCAGCGATTGAAAAACAAGACCGATGATGGTGCCGAGGAGAGGACTTGAACCTCCACCTGGTTTCCCAGACATGGACCTGAACCATGCGCGTCTACCAATTCCGCCACCTCGGCTAGGTGGGATGTCGCGGCTGCGACCACGACAAGCCCGCAAGCTTAGTGAGACAACGGAGCCTTGTCAACGGTAGACTAGGGAAATCATTCGACGCAGCAAGAGACCAGCGTGGCACGAAGAAAAAAAGCCCAATCCGCCAGAGACCAAGATCCACATCGGCAGCGGGAGGCGAAGAAGTACGACAATCCGATCCCCAGTCGTGAGTTCATCCTCGAAAAGCTCACTGAGCACGGCGCGCCAATCGGTTTCGATGAGGTTGCCTCACTGCTCGGGCTAACGGCCGAGGAGGATCTGGTAGCACTCGGGCGGCGGCTCGGCGCGATGGTGCGCGATGGGCAACTGTTGCGTAACCGCCGTGAGGCCTTCTGCCTGGTCAACAAGCGGGACTTGATCGCCGGCCGAGTGATCGGGCATCCCGATGGGTTCGGCTTCGTCAAGCCAGATGATGGCGGTGACGATCTCTATCTCTATCCGAAGGAGATGCGGGCGGTTTTTCACGGTGACCGCATCGTTGCGCGGGTGACCGGAAAGGATCGCCGCGGGCGGCTCGAAGGCGCGGTGGTCGAGATCTTGGAGCGCAGCACCAAGAGTGTGGTCGGCCGGCTGTATTCAGAGAGCGGCGTGGGTTTTGTGGTGCCGGACAACAAACGGCTGACCCATGATGTCATCATCCCGAGCGATCGCCTCGGTGGTGCCGAGCAGGGTCAAATCGTGGTTGCCGAGATCACCGATCAGCCGACCAAGCGTACCCAGCCGATCGGCCGCGTCGCCGAGGTGCTGGGCGAGCACATGGCGGCGGGCATGGAGACCGATATCTCGATCCGCGCGCATGACCTGCCGGTGCACTGGCCGCCGGAGGTGGAGCAGGCGATCACGGCCTTCGGCGAGCAGGTGCCGGAGGCGGCAAAGATCGGCCGCACCGATCTGCGCAATCTGCCCTTGGTCACCATCGATGGTGCCGATGCGCGCGACTTCGATGACGCCGTCTTCTGTGAGCGCAAGCCGAAGGGCTGGAAGCTGCTGGTCTGTATCGCCGATGTCTCCGCCTATGTGACGCCGAACAGCGCATTGGATCAGGAAGGCTTCGGCCGCGGCAACTCGGTCTACTTCCCAGATCGCGTGATCCCGATGTTGCCCGAGGTGTTGTCGAATGGACTCTGCTCGCTGAACCCAAAGGTCGACCGGCTCTGTATGGCCTGCGAGCTGTACGTCAACCGCGAGGGCAAGGTCACGCGGACGCGGTTTTTTGAAGCCGTGATGCGCTCGCATGCACGCCTAACCTACGACCAGGTTGCGGCCATGTTGGTCGAGGACGATGTCGATCTGAGCGAACAATATGCCGATCTACTGCCACATCTGCATGAACTCTATGCGATGTATCAGGCGCTGATCGACGCCCGTGCCACGCGCGGCGCGATCGACTTCGATACCGTCGAGACCAAGTTCGTCATCGATGAGGGTGGACGCATCTCGAGCATTGAGCCGACGGTGCGCAACGATGCCCATCGCATCATCGAGGAGTGCATGCTGGCCGCGAACGTCGCCGCGGCGCGGCTGTTCCAGCGCAAGAAGATGCCGGCGCTCTATCGCATCCACGAGACGCCGAAGGAGGAGAAGCTCTCCGATCTGCGCGAATTCTTAGCCGAGCTGGGCCTGAACCTACCCGGTGGCAACAAGCCGACGGCGAAGGATTACGGCACTCTGCTGGATGCAGTGCGCGGCCGACCGGATTTCCATCTGATCCAGACCGTGCTGCTGCGCTCGATGCAGCAGGCCATGTACAGCTCGGACAATGTCGGTCACTTTGGCTTGGCCTACGATGCCTATACCCATTTCACCTCGCCGATCCGCCGCTATCCGGACCTGATCGTCCATCGCATCATCAAGCACATCCTCGCCGGCGGCACTGCGGCCGATCTCGACTACTCGAAACCGGAGCTGCAGCAGGTCGGCGAGCATTGCTCGGGCACCGAGCGGCGTGCCGACGAGGCCACCCGCGATGTCGAGCACTGGCTCAAATGCGAGTTCATGCGCGACAAGCTGGGCGAGGAGTTCGACGGCACCATCACCAGCGTGCAAGGTTTCGGCCTCTTCGTCGAGCTAGATGGGGTCTATGTCGACGGCCTGGTGCATATCACCGCGCTCGACAATGATTACTACCACTTCGATCCGGTCGGGCATCGGCTGACCGGCGAGCGCACGGGTCAGGTCTATCGCCTCGGCGACCGTTTGCGCGTCAAGGTGGCGGCGGTCAATCTGCAGGATCGTAAGATCGACTTCGTGTTGGCTGCGCCAATCGTCGCCAAAGCGACGCCGAAGCGGCGTTCGCGCTCGCGGCGGCGTAAGAAGCCAGCGGCTTGAACAGGTTCGCGCTGATGGCCGCGCTGAGGCCGGGCCGATGAGCCGTGCGGCGAACACCGCCGCGACACTGGGGATCAACAGCGTCCGCAGCGCGCTCAAGTTTGGCCCTGCTGGCGTTGCCGAATTATGGCTGGACCGAAGTCGTCGCGACCGCCGATTGGCGGAGTTGGCGGCGTTGGCCCGCGCGGCCGGTGTCGCGGTGAGACAGTTGGATCGCGATGCGCTCGATCAAGCCGCGCAAGGCGGTAATCACCAAGGCGCGCTCGCCTGGGTGCGAATGCCGGCGGCGCTGACCGAGCATGACCTTGAGCGCCTCCTCGATGCCGCCGAGCAGCCACCGCTGCTGTTGGTGCTGGACGGGGTGACAGATCCACACAACCTTGGTGCCTGTCTGCGCAGCGCCGATGGTGCTGGCGCGACCGCCGTGATCGCGCCCAAGGACAAGGCGGTTGGGTTGACCCCGGTGGCGGTCAAGGTCGCTAGCGGTGCGGCTGACTCGATCCCTTTTGTTCAGGTCACCAACTTGTCGCGCACGCTGGAGGCGCTCAAGGCGCGCGGCATCTGGTTGATTGGGCTTGCGGATGCGGCCCCAGCGACCCTCTTCGAGACCGATCTCTCCGGTCCGACCGCATTGGTGCTGGGCAGCGAGGGCACGGGTCTGCGCCGCCTTACCCAAGAACGCTGCGATCTCTTGGCGTCCCTACCCATGCGCGGTCGTGTCGAGAGCCTTAACGTCTCGGTCGCCGCCGGCATCTGCCTCTACGAGGTTCTCAGGCGACGGGCGACACCTTAGGCCGCTGTTCATTGCTCTCTGATGACATCCCGCAGATCACCGCTAACGTTTTACTCTGTACAAATAGAGCTGCTTGAATCTGAATCGGCAGCAGACTGTTCGCACCTCGGCTCGATGAAGGCGCGTGCTTGATCGCGCAGCTGAACGGCTGAGCGCCAGCTCTCGTCTTCAGGCCAGATCGGCTCGCCGATCTCGATCAGGGCGCGGCCCGGATGCGGAAAGAAGCGGGTGCCGCGCATCAGCTCGCGGGTGCCGCGTAAGGCGACCGGCAGCAGCGGCACGCCGGCGGCGGTGGCGGCCAGAAAGGCGCCCATCCGAAATGGCAGCAGTCCGGGACGCTCGAGGAAGGTGCCTTCCGGGAAGAACCCCAGGGTTTGACCCCGCGCCAGTGCCGCGGCAAATCGGCGCGCTTCCTCGGGGCCGCGCAGTAGATCGAAGCGATCGACGAAGAGGGTGCCGAGGCGTTCCAGAGGCCAGCGGACCAAGGGGTTTGTCTTGAGACCTTGCTTGGCGACAAAGGCGAGGGGTCGATCGATGGCCTCGACCAGCGCCGCCACATCGAGATAGCTCTGATGATTGCTGGCGATGACGAAGGGTTGGTTCGGAGCGGGTATCCGCTCGGCCCCGCGCACTGTCAAGGAGACAAAGGCCAGCCGCCGCAACAGGCCAACGCCGGCGCGCACCAGCCGCCAGCGCCAACGCAGCCGCGGCAGCGTCATGATGCCTAACCAGACCCAAGGCGCGATGAGGCCAAACAACAGCCAAGCATAGCCGGCATAGAGCTGTGCCGGCAGATGCTGTAGCGAGCGCGCCGAGCTGGCCAGCAGCCCGGCCACGCCGAGTCTGAGCAGTTGCCAGAACGGGGCGGGGGGCGCATGGGTCAAGCGGCCGGCGGACCACCGCTCGCGTGTCGCGCCTCGGCGCAGCTTGCCACTGGAGGTCTTGAGCACCGATCGGGGCGGAACCAGGAGGATCTCGTCGGGCGGCGAGCCGAGCACCTCGGTCGCGCGCGCTCGAACCCGTTGTAAGAGCGCGGTGCGGCGCGTCGGATCGCGCTCGCGGGTCTCGGCGACCAGCACCAGCCGCTCGCTGCCGTGGGCCTCATCGGCCGCGGCGAAGGCCACCACGCAGCCCTTGCGCACGCCGCTCAGCTCGCCGACCGCCTGCTCGACCTCGTAAGGGTAAAGGTTCCGGCCACCGCGAATGATCAGATCCTTGATGCGGCCGGTCAGGTAGAGCTCGCCGGCGGCGAGATAGCCGCGGTCGCCGGTGTCGTGCCAGCCGTCTTGAATCAGCGCCGCGGTGGCCTGCGGATTCCGATAATAGCCGCGTGTCGCCGACGGACCTTGAAAGTAGAGCCGCCCCTCAAGCCGCTCGGGGCGTGGCTGTCCGTCCTGATCCAGGATGCGCAGGCGATAGCCAGACAGAGGCCGCCCGCAGCTCACGACCTGCATCGCATGCGTATCCTGGCAGGGCATCCTGAGTGCCTCGCCGGAGACCGCGAAGCGCTCGCGATCGATGCAGTCGACCACCGGACCACGGGTTGCTGGCGGAAAGGTCAGCCCCACCGCGGCCTCGGCCAGACCGTATACCGGCGCTAGGGCCTCAGCACGCAAGCCGCAGCGACCGAAGCGCTCGGCGAAGCGGCGCAGGGTCTCGGACCCGACCGGCTCGGCGCCGTTGAGTGCGCGCCGCCAGCAGCTCAGATCCAGGTCGTCGAGATCCTCATCTTGGATACGCTTGAGGCAGAGCTCATAGGCGAAATTGGGCGCGGCGGAGAGGCTGCCACGATGGGTATCAATCGCCTTCAGCCAACGCAGAGGCCGCGCCAGGAAGGATAGCGGCGACATGGAGACGAGCGGAATACCGAAACAGAGGCTGCCGAGCCAAGCCCCGATCAGCCCCATGTCGTGATAGAGCGGCAGCCAGCTGACGAAGCAGTCATCCGGGCGTGCCGCGACCGCGCTACCCATGGCGCGGATGTTGGCGAGCAGATCGGCATGGCTCAGCACCACGCCCTTGGGGGCGCCGGTGCTGCCCGAGGTGTATTGCAGTAGCGCGATGTCGTCGGGCTGAGGATGTGCAGTCAGAGCGGCCGGTGTCACGTCGGCGAATGACTGGGGCGTCAGCACTGCCTGCAGCGAAGGCACCCAGGCCCGCAGCAAGCGCGCCACCCGCAGTGCCTCGGGCAGCGTGATCAAGACGCGGGCGCCGGCATTGGTGAGGATTCCGACATGCCGGCGCAAGTGCTCCTCGATCTGCTCTGGGCGCGCCGGCGGATAGATCGGGACCGGAATGCCGCCGGCCTGCAGGACGCCGAAAAAGCCCTGAAAATAATCGGCCCCCGTGGGCAACATCAGGGCAACGGTCTGCTGCGGCTGGAGGCCGGCCGCGCGCAGCCCGCCGGCCATCCGGGCTGCGCCCTCGGCGAGGTCTGCGTAGCTGATTGGACGTGGCTGATCCTCGCTCTCGTAGAGCAGGATATGCGTCTTTGATGGCTGTCGCTCGAGATGCCAGTCCAGCATCTCAAGCAAGGTCTCGGCATGGGTAGGCAACCTCGCAGTTGGCCATGCCGTCTCGCTCTCGGCAGACGCCTCGGCCTTGGCATGGGCATGGGCATGGGCTTTGGCCGACACCGCAGCCCTGTCCCCAACAGGGATTTCGGCAGGCATCGCGGCCCCAGCCTCATGGCTAGAGGACATCGCAGCGGCGGCATGGGTGTTAGCAGGCGCGGCACTCGCCGAGTCGGCGCGGGCCAGCGTCAAGAGATCAGCGGCGGTTGCCGCCAGCAGCGCCTCGTCCGATAAACGACAGCCAAGACCGCGCTCCAGCCGAGCGATCAGCTCCGAGCGGCCCAGGCTATCCAGCCCGAGATCAGCCTCGAGCCGGCTGTCGAGGCCGATCCTGTCGAGCGCTTGATCGATGCCGTTATCCCGAGCGAAATCGCGCAGGATATCGAGCAAGCGAGCGGCAAGATCGGCAGCCGCCGCGCCGCTGGCGTCGTCCAGGTCACCACGGCCTGGTGGCTGCCGGAGTGCCGATCCGTTGAGCTCCGTTTCAGTTGGTCTTTGAGCTGGCATCGGATGCGACCGAGGGCGACGGTTGGTACAGGGCCTCGATGGCCGCGGCGAAGCGCCGCTGCAGTGCGGGGCGCTTGAGCTTCATGGTCGGCGTCAGGTCTCCGTCTGCAATCGTCCAGGCATCCAGGGTCAGATGCAGCGCACGGACGCGGGCGTAGCCAGGGAAGCTGGCTAAGCGCGCCTCAACCCGGGCCTGCACCGCGGCGATGGCACGCGGATCAGTCAGGCTGGTTGGGTCATTGGCATCCAGGCCAAGCCCGCTGGCGAGCTGCTGCCAGGGCGCGCGCGCGAGCACCAGCACGGCCGCCAGGTAGGGGCGCCCTTCACCGACCAGCATCGCTTGGTCCAAGAGTGGGTCCATGGTCAGGGCATTCTCCATGTCCGCTGGCGGTACCTTCTGGCCCGTCGAGGTGACCAGGATCTCCTTGAGCCGACCGCGGATGCCGATAGCGCCGTCACGCAGCTCGGCGACATCGCCGGTATGCAGCCAGCCCTCGGCGTCGATGGCCTGAGTGGTTGCCTGCGGCTGCTGCCAATAGCCGAGGCCGACGTTGGGTCCGCGGACACAGAGCTCGTCCTTAGGCCCCAGGCGAACCTCAATGCCCGGCAGCGGTTTGCCCACCCAGCCGGGGATGAACGCATCGGGGGTACTATTGGAGACCACTGGCGCGGCCTCGGTCAGTCCATAGCCCTCGGTCAGGGGGAGATCGAGCCCCACGAACAGGCGTGCGACGGTCGGCGACAAGGGCGCCCCTCCGCTCACCGCGACCCGCATTCGACCGCCGAAGCGTTCCAGCACCGGCCGCGCGACGCTGTACCGCAACAGCCGCCACAGCAGACGATCGATGATGCCTGGCGGCGAACGCTGCCCCTGCGCTGCCTGAAACCGATGCCAGCCCAGTGCTACCGTCCTGTCAAACAGCAGGCGCTTCAGGCCCTGCTCGCCGAGCTTGGCTTGGATGGCCAGATAGACCTTGTCGAAGACCCGCGGCACTGCCAGCAGCACGCTCGGGCGAATCTGCAGCAGATCCTCGCGCAACTGTTCGACGGAGCGCGCATAGGCAACGCTCGCGCCGGCCATCATCGGCAGGTAGTAGCCGACGGTGCGCTCGAAGGCATGCGCCAGCGGCAGGAAGGAGAGAAAGCAATCGCTCGGCCAGGCCGGAACCCGCGACTGGATCGCCTCGGCATTGGACAGGATATTGCGATGCGTCAGCATCACGCCCTTTGGTGGCCCGGTGGTCCCGGAGGTATAGACCAGGGTCGCAAGGGCATTCGGGTTGGTCTTCGTCTGCGCAAGCGACTGAGCCTCCGGGATGTCCGCGCTGTCTGGAAGCCAATCCGCGAGGCGGCGTAGGCTTTGGCTTGGGCGCTGACGTGTTGGACGCGTGGTCGTGCTTGTGCCCTTGATCGCACTCGTCGCGCTTGAATTGTTGGCCGGGCGCAGGGTGATCTGCCGGCAGAGTACCCGCCGCAGGGCAGGCAGCTCGGCGCCCTGCGACTGCAGCGCAGCCCACTGTGCATCAGTGTCTAACAGCAGCAAACGCGCACCAGAGTCGGACAGGATATGCGCCAGATTACCGGGGCTGTCGGTGGTATAGAGCGGCACTGTCACCAGCCCGAGGCTGAGGGCCGCCTGATCGAAACAGACCCAGTCGACGCCATTCGGCAGACTTAATGCGACGCGCTCGCCCGGCTGCAAGCCCTCACCCGCCAGCCCATGCTGCCAGCGCAACACCAGACTCGCGACATCCTGCCAGCGGTAATCGCGCCAAGCTCCCCGCTCGTACTGCCGATAGGCGATGGCCGAAGGGGTTTGCGCCACACGGCAGCGGAATAGACCGGCCAGCGTGCCGGCGATATCCGCGCTGATGGGTGCGGCGGTAGCCGGCGCCTGTTGGCTGGGCATGGTCGCCCCCGAGTTGCTTCGCGCCCCGGTTGGCATTGGATACGAGGCCCGCTCATGGTCGATCGCTGTGTTCATCTGATCCTCCCGAGGACCGTGCACAGGCGACGGCATCGGGTAGCCTAGACCTCTCGGTTTCAGAGCAAGGGCGGAAACCCTCGGAAGTACCCGTTCGCGTTTACCTCGATCCTCACTTCCAGTATAGGACCCTGGCCGACGCTTGCGGCGGCAGCCTCAATGGGCACCATCGCAGACTCCAAGCGAGCTGCAACATGGCCTGCGCGGCTGTCAGATCGCGAACGCCGCCGACGCGGGCAGGCTTCGATGCCAGGATGTGCGGATCAACTGCTTAGAGCCGGTAGCGGCCTGACCTCGTTAGACTCAGAGCTCGGGGCAGATTGCGATAGCGGGCTTCGCGCCAGGAGTGCGACCAACAAGAGCGCGATGATGCCGATCCAGAGTCCGCCGGCAATCGGCCAGCGTCGCAGTGCGTTCTCTCCGTCGCTGTTAGGCCGCTTGAAGATCCGTTCGAATCCGCTGATTGCGGCCTGCTTGATGCGGTTCTGTAGGGCGTCGATGGGTTGCCAGAGCTGCTGCCACAGGTTGGCTGCGACACGGCCGATTGGCCGCGCTAGCACCAGCAGGTCGCCGGCGGGGATCAGCCCGATCACCGGCGACAGCCAGGTCGGATTGCGCCAGGCGCCGAGCGCGATCAGCCCCGCGAAGCTGATGCCCAGGCTGATGGTCAGCCAATCGCTGAGCCAGCTTGCGGGCTTGCCGAGCGCGAACGGGAACAGGATCACCAGCGCGAGCAGCAGCGACCAGGCGATGCCAGGCCAGAGCAGGCCGGGCTGCGGAGAGCGCTTGCTACGCAGGCCGACCACCCAGAGAAAGCGCGCCATGAGTAAGGTCGTGCCCAGCGTGGCGACGGTGACCGCGGCAGCAACCCAGGGCCATTCGGCGCCCGCCAATACCGGCTTCAGGGCATACTTTGCAACCGCGCCACTGGTGAAGGGCGCCCCGGCCAAGGCCAGCGCAAGGATGATCAATCCGCCCAGCACCAGTGGCTGAATGAAGCCTGGTTGCCCCGGTGCCTGCTTGCGCAGCCCGACGCCAAGAAACAAGCCGCCTTTAGCGAGTCCGTGCTGGGCGGCGTAGAGGCTGATGGCGGCGACACCGACCGGCGCCAAGCTAGGCTCCATCAGTACCAGCCCCAGAGAGAGCATCAACAGACCCATCTTGCTGACGCTGGAGTAGGCCAGGATCGCCTTGGGGTCTGCTTGCACCACGCCAATCGGTAGCGCATAAAACAGCGTGAGCACGCCGCCGGCAGCCAACAGCCCACCCCACTCGGGCAAGGCGATGGCGCCGACTGGTAAGAAGCGCAGCCAGCCGAGGATCGCGACCTTGATCATGGCGCCACTGAGCACCGCGCTCGCCGGCACCGGGGCGGCTGGGTGCGCCAGGGGCAGCCAGAGATGCAGTGGCACCAGCCCGGCCTTGACGCCAAGCCCGACCAGCGCGAGCGCGATGGGCAGGCCGGTGAGCTGGGTCAGATCCTCGGGCGAAGGTTCGGTTGTGCCGGTCTGTTGCGCAATCATCACCAGGGCAGCAAACAGGCTCACCTCACCGAGCAGCGCCATCACCAGGTAGACCTTGCCGGCGCGCAGCGCTAATGGGCTGCCATCCTGGACCACCAGCCCATAAGCGGCGAGGCCCATCATGGCAAAGCCGGCATAGAAGCTGAACAGATCCTGGCCGACGATGAGCCAGAAGTTACCGGCCATGGTCAGCAGAAACAGGGCGTGAAAGCGCCCGACGTGCGGGGTGCCGCGAAAGGCGAAGGCGGCGTAGATCCCGGCGGCCAGCCAGAGGATGGCCGTGAACAGCAAGTAGACTTGCGCGGTGGCATCCAGCCCGAGGGCGGTGCCAAGGAATAACCAGGGCAGCTCTAGCCGGGTGCCAACGCTCAGGGTCAGGGCGGCGACCAGGGCGGGCAGCGGGCCGAGCATCGGCAAGATCCAACGCCAGCGTGCAGTGGCCGCGCGGTTGCCCGTGTGGGTGTCTGGATGCGTGGCCAATGGGGAGCTGTTTCGGCTGACGCGCCCGGCTGACTGCCAGCGGCCACCTTGAAATGCCGTCGGCCATGCCAAGAGCAACGGCCAGCCCCAAGCGAGGAGTAGCAGCCAGGGTGTCATCAGGTCAGCCTCGCGCCTGCAGGGCCACAGGCCGCTGAGTCTGCGAGCACCGCGAAGGGCTGCGGCAACAGGCCGCCTCGGCGACGGGCCCAGCCCAAGCGCGAGCCACGAGCAAGCGCCATGGCCTCATCCGGTTGGCCCCGGGCTCGAGCCATCAAGCACCGCTGATCCCGCCAGCATGGCGCTCAGCAGCAGAACGAGGATGCCGATCCAGAGTGCGCCGGCGACAGGCCAGGCCCTGAGCCCACGTTCGGGATCGGCTGCAGCGGTGCCAAAGAAGCGTTCAAAAAGGGTCACCGCCCATTGCTGAACCTGCTCTTGCAAGCCGAGCAAGGGCCGATTGAGGACAGCGCCGATGCGCACCACCAATGCCTGAGCCGGTCGCACCAGGACCAGTAGGTCGCCGGCGGGAATTAGACCGATCAATGGTTTCAGCCAATCCGGATTGGCCCAGGCGGCGAGCGCGACCAAGGCAGCCAGGACCAGGCCAATCGCAACCGGCAAGCTGTTGGTTGGCCAACTCGATGGCGCACCGAGCGCAAATGGGAAGATCAGCACCAGCAGGACGATCAGACCCCAGACCAGCGTCGCCCAGCCGCGTGGCTCGGCGGTTCGGTGATGGGGGTCCGCTAGGACCAAGATCCACAGCAAGCGTACCATCAGCAGTGTGGTCGCTACTGCCGCAACGGCGAGCGCCGCCGGCAGCCAGGGCCAGGGCGCGGCGGCGAGCACCGGCTTCATCAGATACTTGGTGACGGCGCCGCTGGTGAATGGAGCGCTGGCGAGCGCTAGGCCCAGTAACCCCAGTCCGATCAGGATGCCGACCGCGAGCCAGGTCTGGCGCTCGCCATCTTGGCGCAGGCCGACACCGAGGAAGAGTCCGCCCTTGACCAGTGCATGATGGGCGGCAAACAGGGTCAGGGCGATGATCCCCGCGGGTGCGAGCTCGGGCTCGATCAGCATCAAGCCCAGCAACAGCACTGCCAGCCCCATCTTACTGATGCTGGAGTAGCCGAGCAGCGCCTTGGGATCGGACTGCAGCAGTCCGATCGGCAGCGCGTAGAACAGCGAGATCAGTCCTAGCACCGCGATCACCGTGCCCGCCTCGGGCAGGGCGGAGGTGCCGAGCGGCAGAAACCGCAGCCAGCCCAGCAATGCCACCTTGATCATCGCGCCACCGAGCACCGCACTGGCTGGTGTCGGCGCGGCGGCGTAGGCGGTCGGCAGCCACAGATGCAGCGGAACCAAGCCGGCCTTGACCCCCAGGCCAAGGATGATGAAGGCTACCGCAACGGTGTCGAGTCGCGCGAGATCCGCCGCCTTTGGAACCTCGGTGCCGGTCTGCTGTGCGATCAGGATGATGGCGACGAATAGGCAAACCTCGCCGATCAGGGTCATCACCAGGTAGACGCGGCCAGCCTGCAGCGCTTGGGTGCGGGCGTCATGGATGATCAGCCCATAGCAGGCTAGCCCCATCAGCGCGAATCCGGCATAGAAGCTGAACAGATCCTGGCCCAGGATGAGCCAGAGATTGCCTGCCATCGCCAGCAGATAAAGGGCATGAAAGCGGCGCGCACGCTCGGGCTCGCGGATGCTCTGAGCGGCATAGAGGCCGGCGGCCAGCCAGAGGATCGCGGTCACCAAGAGGAAGACGCGGCCGATGTCGTCAAGGCCGAGCTGGGTGCCCAGGAACAGCCAGGGCAGGCTGAGCTCGGTCCCGACCGGAACCCATAAGGCCGCGGCCAGCGCCGGCAACGCGCCAAGCACCACCAGGTTCGCGCGCCAGGTGGGCAAGGCCGCGCGCGCGGGCAGTTGCGCCCAGCTTTGACTATCCGGGCGCATGAGCGCCGGCAGATAGCTGAGTGCCAGCAGCAGCGGCCAGATCCAGGCGAGCAGAAGCCAGTTCATCATCGGGCCGCCTCAGGGCGCATATTCGCGTCGAGCGATCAGTGTCGCCCATTCGAGCGGGCTAAAGGGGGCGGCGGCCAGCAGTCCGGCGATCAGGCAGAGTGCCGCGGTGATCACCGGCGGCCAGAGCAATGCGCCCATGGTCTCGAAGCGGCCACCGAAGAGGTGCTCCTTCGGCCACTCATCGGGCGGATCGCGGAACCAGGCCTTGTACAGAATGGGGAGAAAATAGCCCGCATTGAGCAGCGTGCTCGCGGCCAGGATCACCAACACCCAGTATTGCCCGGCGTCTACGGCGCCGAGTCCGAGATACCACTTGCTGACAAAGCCCGCGATGGGCGGGATGCCGATCATGCCGAGCGCGCCGACGGTGAAGGCCATGGTGGTCCAGGGCATCCGCCGGCCGACGCCATCCATCTGGCTGACCTTGTGCACGCCAAGGGTCTCGGCATAGTTACCGGCGCAGAAGAACAGCGTGATCTTCATGATGCCTTGGTGGACCAGGTGCACCATGCCACCGATGGTGGCGATGGGGCCGAGGATCGAGGCGCCGAGGGCGATGTACGAGACCTGGCTGACGGTCGAGTAGGCGAGCCGTTTCTTGAGGCCATCCTGGGTCAGCGCCATCACCGAGCCATAGACAATGGTAATCGAGGCCATGACACCGAGGATGGTCAAGAGCCCAAGCTCGGAGGCAAATTCGACCCCGTAGACGTCATAGACGACGCGCACGATGCCAAAGGCGCCGGCCTTGACCACCGCGACCGCATGCAGCAATGAACTCACCGGTGCCGGTGCCACCATCGACTGTGGCAGCCATCCGTGCAATGGAAAGAGTGCCGCCTTGACTCCTAGGCCCACCAGCAGAAACAGGAAGATCGCGATCAATTGCGGATGCAGTGATGCGGGCATCGCGCTCAATACGCCGCGTTCGACAAAGTCAACGGGCCCGGTCAGCGAGCGCAGCCAGACGGCGCCGATCAGCAACGCAACCCCGCCGGCCATGGTATAGGCGAGATAGATCTTGGCGCCACGCGTCGCATCGGGCGTGCCGCGATGCGCCACCAGCGGATAGGTCGCCAAGGTGAGGATCTCGTAGAAGATGACGAAGGTCAGCAGGTTCCCGGCTAGCGCAATACCGACGGTCGCGGAGACGCAGAGGCTGAAGAAGCCGAAGAACCGGCTGCGGTTCGGTGAATGCTCCAGATAGCCGATGGCGTAGATGGTCGTCACCAGCCAGAGCACCGTGGAGAGGGTGACGAAGAGCACCGAGAGCGCATCGGCGTGGAGCACCAGATCCAGCCCTGGCGCGATGGTGATGCGCGTCTCAAAGACGCCGCCGAGGTAGACACCCCAGATCAGCACCGCCACCAAGATCAGCTTGATGATGGCGCCGGCCATGTTGAGCAGGCTGCGCAGGATGTGGCTTTCTTCCTTGAGCAAGAAGATCAGCGCGCCGGGAATCAGAGAACTCAAGAGGATGGCGCCGGGCAGCAAGGCGGTCCAACTCAGTAATTGACTCATGCTGGCGCTCCTTGGAAGCCGAGCAGCGACCAGACGGGACCCGCGGCGAGCCCGAGCAGGGCGACCGAGGCGAAGGCCAGCAGCAGCGCGGGGATCTCGGCGCGGGCATCGGTCAAGAAACACTGTGGTGTCGGCTCTTGGCCGAAGGCACGGCTCAGGACGCGAAAGATATAAGCGGCCGCAAGCAAGGTGCCGGTGCTGATGATGATCAGCCACCACCATTGGCCAGCCTCGAAGGCGCCGCGCATCATCACCCATTTGGCGATGAAGCTACCGCTTGGTGGCAAGCCGATCAGGGCCGATCCGGCGAGCGCGATGCTGAAGGTGGTGGCGGGCATGCTTTGTGCTGTCCCGCCAAGCGCGTCGATGCGGTCATGTCCGGCCTTCTGCTGCACCAGGCCGGCGGCGAGGAAGAACCCGGCCTTGGCGAAGCCGTGCGTCAGCGCCATCAACACGCAGGCGGCGATGAGATCATCGCGCGCGATTCCCGCTGGGGTCGCCTGAATCAGCGGGAAAAACAGGAATAGGTAGCCGATCTGGGCAACCGTGGAATAGGCGGCGAGCAACTTGAGGCGCTCAGCGCGCAGCGCCCGCCAAGAGCCCCAAAGCACAGCGCCGGCACCGAGGACACCCAGCACAAAGGCGGCGGCGGCATTGCTGAGCTCGGCGGGAAAGAGATCCAGCCAAAGCCGGAGGATCAGATAGAAGGCGGTCTTCACCACCAATGCCGAGAGCACGGCGCTGACCGGGGCCGGGGCGTTGGCATGGGCCGGTGGCAGCCAGAAGTGCATCGGAAACAGCGCCGCCTTGAGCGCCAGCCCTACGACCATCAGCACCAAGGCGCCTGCGGCCAGCGGTGAGGGCTGGATGCGTTCGCTGAGCAGGCCGATATCGAGCGTGCCATAACCGGCGTAGAGCAGCGCGACCCCGAGCAGGTAGGTGATCGAGCCGAGCAGGCCGACCAGGAGATAACGCAGATTTGCTTCCACCGCCGCGCGACTGCCGGTGAGCGCGCCGAGGGCCGCCGCGCTGAGGCCGAGCAGCTCCAACATCACGTAGAGATTGAAGAGGTCTGCGGCCAGGAAGACACCGTTCAGCGAGGCCCAGAGGAGGAACCACAACGGCCAGAAATGGTTGCACCGCTCACTGCCGGCGAAATAGCCGATGGCATAGATGCTGGTGCCGAGCCCGACCAGGCTGCTCATGGCCAGGAAGGCGGCTGAGAGGCCGTCGGCGGCGAGACCGATGCCGAGCGGAAGACCCCAGCCACCAAGGACGACGCCGAGGTCAGCCTGCAGCCAGGTCTGCGCGGTTACCCAAAGTCCACTGCCGGTGGTGGCGAGGGCAGCAAGCGCGCCCAGAATCGGCATCTTGCGTGGCAGCGCGACGACCAGGAGTGCACCCAACAGGGGCAGGGCGATCGGCAGGACGAGACTGTTGCTGATCATCGGCTTGGCCAGCGCAGGCGGTTGGCGCCGTTGGATGAGGGTTTAGGCAGGCCGGTTCGCGCTGTCGTGTTGGGCTCAGGCGCGCCGGATGGTGTCGTCTTGCTGGAAGACGCCTTAGCGTCCGCCTCTTCAAGGCGGCTATTCAGCGCCAAGGCGAGGGCGGTTGCGCTGACAGCGACGACGATCCCGGTCAGCACCAAGGCATGCGGCACCGGATCAGGCGATGAGCCATCGCTGCGGTGGGCGACGGCAATGAACAGATGGAAGACGCCGCTGCCCATGATGTTGAACGCGATCAGCTTGCGCAGCAAAGGCTCATGCACTAGCAATGACCAGAGGCCGAGTGCAAATAACAGCAGGCCCGCGGCCCCGTAGAGAAAGGCTGCCGTCATGCGCCTAAGTCCTTGGAAGCGGCAGAGGTTGACTGCGCCAAGGGCGGGCGACCGCCAACATAGGCCGCGGCAAGGGTGCTACCAATGGCGATGGTTGCAGCCGTCTCAATCAGCAGGATTAGCCACTTAGCGCTTGCCTTGGGATAGGTCAGGAACCCCGCTCCGAAGACGGCCAAGAGCAGTCCCACCAACAGGAACAGGCCAACCCCTGCGACGACAAGCCAGCGCTGGGCCGCCTCGTTCGGCAAGCCGGCGCGCTCATGGCCGGCGAGGCGCAAGATGACGCCCGCTGAGCCAAGCAAGGCTCCGGCTTGAAAGGCGCCACCGGGGGCATGGCCGCCGACCCAGAGCAGGTAACCACCGGTGATGATCGCTAGGGGCACGATCCAGTTGGCCAAGACCGTCAATGCCGGACCCGCAGGCTGGAAGCCCGAGGGGGCCGGGCCCAGTGACCAGATGCCGAGAATCGCGGCCAACAAAACAGCCAGCTCAAGCAGGGTGTCGTAAGCGCGGTAGTTCAGCAGCACGGCGGTAACAGGGTGACTGACACCGCTATTGGGTAACTGCTCAAGGGCCAGGGGCGCCAGCCTAGGGCCTGGATCAGCCGCTAAGGTTGTGTAGAAGATCCAGATCAACAGCAGTGCTAACAGCGACACCAGGATGCCGATGAGCAGGGAGAGATCACGGTTCATTGCGCATCCTGACAACTGACATCGCGACGGTTATCGCGACGGTTATCGCGACGGTTATCGCGACGGTTATCGCGACGCGCGCTCCGACGCGCGGCTGCGAGCATCAGGGCGCCGCCAATCCCAGCGCCGATGGCGGCTTCGGCCAGGGCCACATCAGGCGCGCCCAGGCGCGCCCAGACCAACGAGAGCCAAAGACCAAAGGCGATGAAGAGCATCACCGCATTACGCGGCTCTGGGCTGAGCACGGCCGCGGTTGCAAGGCCCAGTAAGGTCAACAGCAGGATGCTATCAAAGACGAAGAGTAGGAGGGACATGATCACCTGTCCTGGCTGTTACCACGCAGGGCACACTGCGCGATAAGATGAGCGCCCGTCGCGCCCGCGAGCAGCACCAGCCACCAGAGTAGCAAGAGCTTGATACCGTAGAAGAGGTTTGGGGCATGCGGTAGCAGCGCGAGCAAGATCAGGCCAAGGCCAAGGTTATCAGCCTTGGTGAGCGCGTGCAGGCGGGTGAAGATATCGGGCAGTCGTAGTACGCCGACAGTCCCCGCGATAAAGAAAAAGGCCCCCGCAAACCCAAACAGGATCGAATAGACGGAGATCACCAGATCAAGGGTTAGGCTATCCATCTTGGGCTCAGGAGGGGTCTTGATCGATCCGACGCCGCGTAAAAGCGGTGACCGAAACGGCTGCCAACAAAGCGAAGATCAGGCCGACATCGATCAGCGCTGGCATATCGAGCGCCGACGACAGCAGGACCAGCACGCCGATACCAGAGGTACCGAGGAGCTGAGCGGCCATCATGCGATCGGCCGGGCTCGGGCCAATGATGATCCGCAGCAGACCTGCCGCCATGGTCACTAGCAGCAGCAGTGCGAGGCCGAGGAAGACTGCCGACATGTTCATGAGGCCGTCAGCTTCCCTGGCTCAGCCTCAACGAAGAGCTGAGCGACCACCCGCTCGAGACGTTGCAGGCTCGGCGACAGATCGTGGCTGGCGTCCAGCGCATGGACTTCGATCTGGTCATTGACGAGATCGGCGCTCAGGGTTCCAGGAAGCAGGCTGATGCTGTCGAGGAAGACGACACGGGCAATCGGATTGGACAGGTGCATCTGGTAAGATTGGAACCCTGGATCAATGCGCAGCCGAGGCCGCATCACACGGGAGGCCACATCAAGGCCTCCACGAACCGACTCGATCGCGAAGAAGGGGAGAAAACGGAGCAATCCGCCCAGCCTGAGACGCGATCGATACGGGGTGCGGTCAGCAGCATGGCGATCGCCCGTCAGGGTCATCGTGCTCCAAGTCGCGAACAGCAGTGCCGGCACCCCGATGATCCAGCTGCTTAGCTCAGGACCCGCGATGACCAGCCACAGCACCGCGAGCGTGAGGAAGATGCGGATCGGCCGCAGCCACGCGAGGTGCCTACTCATCTTGGTTTCTTCCCACTACTCGATGGTACCCTATCCACTGTGCTTGCAAGGTTGGTCTACCGGGTTGGGTTTTTCAAGGGCATTGCTACGGGGAACAGTAAGCATTTTCGTGCTCGTTTTCAATCTTGGTCTTCGGTAAGACATGAGCACAGTCCCCGTTTCTTTTCACACCCCTCAGGTCTAGGTACTTCTACGTATGAATAGCAACAAGACTTCCGAGACGCCTGATTCGGCGTCCTCAACCGCACGGGAGGCGCCGGCTGCGTCGGCGTCGAAATCTGGGCGCAGTCCCATTCATCTCCTACTCGTTGGGGGTGTCGTTATCCTGCTCGTCATCACCGGGCTTGGCATGTACTGGTCGGTGCAGCCGAAACCCTTTGACGTGATTGCGAACGCCAAGGAGCGCGCGGGTGAGGATGCGGTCACCGGCAGCGGCCGCGAAGCCCTCGCCAAGCTTTCGGGTGACGTCTATGTGTCGACCGCGATTAGGGTGGCTGAGACCCTTCTGAAAAAGCCAGGCGGCTTTACCAGGAACGATGTGCTGCCCCCAGGGATCTTGATGGACAACATGCCTAACTGGGAGTATGGCGTGTTGACCGAACTGCGGGACACCGTCCGCGCGTTGCGCAATGATTTCAGCCGCTCGCAGAGCCAGTCGATCGAGAGCGACTATCTAAAGAACGCAGACTCTGACTTCGCCTTCAGCTCCAATGCCTGGATCTTGCCCTCCTCCGAGGAGATGTATCGTGATGGCGCCAAGCAGCTGGAGGGCTATCTCGCCGCCCTCATGAAAAAAGATAGCAACGCGGGCTTCTTCGCGCGCGCCGACAATCTGCGTGCTTACCTGATGGTTATCGAGAAACGGCTTGGTAGCTTTGGCCAACAGTTGGCGGCGAGCGTTGCCGATCCCGCGCTGGCCTCAACCCTCGAGGGCAAGGAAGCTGAAATGGCCGGTAACATGAACGCACCCCAGAGTGGCGTTGTGGCACCGGTCGTGCTCGACCGCACACCCTGGACCCAGATCGACGATGTCTTCTACCAGGCACGCGGTTATAGCTGGGCTTTGCTGCACATGATGCAAGCGATCGAGATCGAGTTCCGCAAGGTATTGGAAGACAAGAATGCCGAGGTCTCGATGCAACAGATCATTCGTGAGCTCGAGAAAGCGACGGTGCGCAAATACAGCCCCATGGTACTGAACGGCCACGGCTTTGGCGTGCTCGCCAATCACTCACTCATTCTGGCGTCCTATATGGGGCGTGCCAATGCGGCAATCATTGATCTGCGGACGCTCCTGGAGCGCGGCTGATCCATCCTCGAAACCCACAGGGTCGAGGGTGGCCTGAGCAAACAAGGGGCCTCTGGCCCCTTGTTTGCGTCTTCAGTGAGTGTCAGGGATGGATTGGCTCAGCCGAATCCTTTCGCGCCGCGTTCAGGTCCCGAATGAATCGGCGACGATGTTGTTGTACCAGCTGTAGGCGTACTGGACCTCGCGCTTGAGGGCGAAATCAGGCGCATCCGAAGGTGTCAGACCACCGGAACCCTCGACACTATCGATGACCGAGCCATCCTCGCTGAGCCGATAGACGGCGGCCACCGAGATGCCATAGTCCTTGCCGATGATCGAGTAGCAGGTGTTGACGTAGGCCGGGATGCCGGGCTCCTTGTCGTTGAGCAGTGCGATCACCGCGGCCGCGGCAACCTTGGCTTGGCTGTTCGCGGAGTAACCCGATTTTGGCATCTTGGTCGCGATGCAGGCATCACCGATCACATGGATGCCCTCGTGCAGGGTCGACTCGAAGGTCTTCATGTCGACCGGGCACCAGCCGCTGTCATCCGCTAGGCCGGCATCGAGTGCGATCTGGCCTGCAGCCTGAGGGGGAATGATATTGATGACCGCGCCTTCGATCTCGTCGCCGAAGCTGGTTTCAACCGTCATCGCGTCGGCATCGACGGCGACCACGGCAGAGTCGGGGCCGGCCAGCCATTCGATCATCGCGTTCTCGGTGCCATAGCCATAGAGTTTCTCCCAACCCTGGGTGAACAGGCCCTGCTTTGAAAAGACCTGTTTGGTGTCGAGGATCATGACCTTCGACTTCGGCTTGTTCTCCTTCAGGTACATCGCGATCTGACTCGCGCGCTCATATGGGCCTGGCGGGCAGCGGAAGGGGTTCGCGGGTGCTGAGATGAGCACCACGCCGCCATCGTCCATGGCCTCGAGCTGGCTGCGCAGGATGCGGGTCTGCTCGCCGGCCTTCCAGGCGTGCGGCAGCTTCTCGGCGACCTCGGCGCTGTAGCCCTCGATCTTGTCGTAGAGCATCGAAACGCCAGGGGCAACGATTGCGCGGTCGTAGGCAAGCTCCTGGCCACCTGCGGTCTTGACCACCTTCTTTTCGGGATCGATGGCAGTCGCCTTGTCGAAGACGACATTGATGCCGAGCGCTTTGATGGCATCGTAGCCGACCTGGATCGACTCGATCTTGCGCGCGCCGCTGATGACCTCGTTGCTCATGTAGCAGGTGTAATAGGTTTCGTTCGGCTCGACGATGGTGACCTCGATGCTCTCGTCGGCCAGCTTGAGGTAACGGGCTGCGGTGGCGCCACCGGTGCCACCACCAACGATGACCACCTTCTTCCCCTGAGCACGGGCGATATGCGGAAATCCGAACGCACTGACCGCCGCGACAGCGCCAGTGGTCTTGACGAAATCTCGTCTATTCATGGTCATCTGCACTCACTCCTGCTTATAGTCTTGCTGGCTGGCGTAGTAGGCGTAGAGGGCATCCAGTGACTTGTCACCCTGCTCTTCGATCATCTGCTCAAGCTTGCGGCCCATCTTCTTCGGCAGCATCCGGCGCTCTTCCATGAAGTCTTCCATCGCGTACTGGAGGTAGGGGGTCCATTGGCCGGCCAGGATGATGTAATCCTCGACATCGGCGAGCGCCTTGCCGCCTTCTTCGTGGCAGTTAGAGCAGAACTTCTCGTGGTAGGCCTCGCCGTCGGCGACGAGGGCTTCGTCAAAGTCTTGCTTAACGGGTACAAATGGCTGTTCCTTGAGATACTCGCCCATCTCGATGAACTCGTCTTCGGTGTAGCCGCGCGCGATCCGGCCCATGATGGTCGAGTAGGTGTCGCCGCTCTGGAATGCGAGCATCATGTCGACGAACACCAGTGGGTCCATGCCGGCGATACTGGGCGAGGCGGGGCCGACGCTATTGCCGTTGGTGCCGTGGCAGCCAGCGCAAGTGTCGACCAGCATCTTGCCACTGGCGATCTCTGCGGCAAAGGCACCGGACGACAGGCCGAGGGCAAGCGCCCCGCCTGCAAGAGCCAGCTTGAGTGATTTCTTGGCCATGCTTCCTCCTATGGGGATTTGCGAGCTTGGGTACGGAGCAAGGTCCCCCGTCCCGGTATGCACAAACGCGGCCCCTGGTCGCCGCGTCATGCGCATGGGGTTCGAGGCGAGCCGGTTGTGCGGTCATGGCTGCCTCATGAAATCGATTGCCTCTGTGTTGTCGCTGGCACGCGCGAGGTCGGCGGCGGTGTGACCCTGCGCATTGGTCAGCGCTGGGTTGGCCTGATGCTCGAGCAGCGGGCGAATCATCGCGTTGTGATGGCTGCTGACGGCCTCCATCAGCGCCGAAGTGCCGTCGTTGTCTTGCAGATTTGGATCGGCGCCCTGCGCCAACAGCGTGTTGGTGATCTCGCTGAAGCCGTGGCTGACCGACCACATCAGGGCGGTGGCGCCCAACTCGTCGCGGGCGTTCAGATCGGCACCGAGCCCGATCAGCGTCTTCACCACCTCGGGATGGCCGTTGTCGGCGGCGATGATCAGCGCCGTCGCGCCCTCATGGTCACGCGCATCGATCGCGGCGCCATGCTGCGCCAGCAGGGCGACGACCTCGGGGTAGCCCTTGGCGGCGGCTTGCATCAACGCGGTGCGCCCGTCCTTGTCGGCGGCCTTGGGGTCGGCGCCGCGAAACAGCAGTTGCTCGACGATCTCGCGCAGGCCATAGCGGGCGCTGATCATCAGCGCATCCCAGCCAGCGCGGGTGCGATCGTGGACATGGGCGCCACGCTCGATGAGCAAGGCGCTGATGCCATAATGGCCATTCTCGGCGGCGAAGGTGAGCGCGCTGCAGCCGGCGACCGTGCGGGCATTGACATCAGCGCCGCGCGATAGCAGCAGCGCGACGGTCTCCAGGTTGCCACCCTCGACCGCATCCATCAGTGCGGTCTTGCCGAAGGTACTACTGGAGTTGACATCGGCACCCTGGTCGAGGAGTGCGGCTACGGATTCGGTATCGCCGATCATCGCGGCCAGCCGCATCTCGCGATCGAGATCGGCAGCGCCGGCCAAGGCTGGCGCGGCCAGGATCAACAGGCTAACGAAGGCCAGTAGAAACGAGCGCTGAGTGTTCATCGTCGGATGCCTCGCTGCGGATGACCGTGCACTCGATGACTGTCCATGGATCAGTCATCCCGGGGTGGTAGTGGCTCGTAGTGGGCGATGCCTTTGTGGCAATCGATGCACGTCTTGCCACGCTCCTCGGCGCTCGCATGGCGGCTGCGCGCCGAGCGACCTTGTTCAGAGAGGTCCATGTCCTCGTAGTCATGGCAGCTGCGGCACTCGCGGGAGTCCGTTCGCTCCATCTTCGCCCAGACTCGAGAGGCCATGTCCCAGCGATGTGCTTCGTACTTTTCCGGGGTATCGATGGTGCCGGCGAGTTCGTGATAGACATCCTTCATCGCGACAACCTTCGCGATCATCTTCGGCACGAAGGGTTTCGGCACGTGGCAGTCGGCGCAGCTGGTCTGGACGCCCGATTGATTCTTGAAGTGCAGACTCTCTTTATATTCTTCGTAGGGGATCTGCAGGGAGTGGCAGGAGACGCAAAACTCCGTTTCGTTGGTATAGGCGATGCCGGCATTGAACAGTCCAGCAAAGCCGATGCCGGCAATAAAGAGGACGCTGACGAGCAGAATTCCCACGCGCTGACCGCGCTTTGGGGGGCTTTCAGCGTTCTGCCCTTTGGAGGTAGGCATGACAACCCTCGCGACAATGGTAATCGTATGGCCTGAAGAGCCAGGCTGAGTCAGCCCGGATCAGCTAGCGTGTTTAGGCCCGTGGAGCCGGTCTCGTGAAGAGCCGAGTCCGTTATCGTTGCTTTTCTGAAGGCGGATACTACGGTAACGCCCCGAGTATTGCCAAGTGGTTGCGTCAGCCTCGATCGGGCCTTCCTTCCTGGCTCCGGAGCGTCATGGCTCACGCATCGGTCTATTTTGATTGTGGCGAATGCCAGAGTCTGAGCGCGTTGCGCAGTCCGGTACGCTCAAACTGTGAGCGCGAGATACCTTGACGTCGAACCGTCTCGAGCATGTGGTCGATCTGCTGTTCGGCCTTGAGCCAATCGTCGGTTGCGTTGCCAGCCACGAATCCGCGATGTTCGGCGAGATAGTAGGCGGCGACCGCGACCATCTCGCTGCGCTCGTCGGCGGTTGCGACCATCGGCACCTGATCTTGTCTGTGGTCGATCATCTGGCGCTGCGCTCCCAGGTACAGCTGCGGAAGATGGGAGTTTGAGGCCGGATTATGCCAGTCTAAAGAGCCGCATCGGGCAATCACGGATGATGTACATCAAGCTGGCGCGGTACTATGGCGTTTTGACGATGATTGATCTTAATCGCCCGAGAAGAGGACCGTTCAGATGACCGATCAGAAGCCGTCGCTGTTGCAGCGGCTGCAACCACTGTCGCAGCGGCTAAAACCGCTGATGCAGCAAGCCAAGCGATTGTCTATAAAGGGCTGGGCCTTGGCGCGCCACTGGTTTGGTATTGCCGCGCGCGAGACCTGGATTGTGCTGAAGCGGTTGCCGATTGCGTCCTACAGCTTTGCTCGGGCCATGGCCGATGCCAATTACGCACAGCGACTCACCGATCTGTACATCGATCGTGCATCGAGCCTTCCCGCTGCTGCCGCCGCGAAGCAGCCGACGCCCGCGCCACTGCCGGCGGCCGTGTTGCAGGAGGCGGGCCCGGATTCAGCGCTGGTGCTGCTTTCGCTGTTGCAGAAGGAGGGTCGGTTCCTCGACTTCCTGCAAGAGGAGGTCTCGAGCTACGGGGATCACGAGGTGGGCGCTGCGGCGCGGGTAGTGCACGAAGGGTGCCAACGCGTCCTCAACGATCACCTTAGCATCGCCCCGGTGCGTCCTGAGGCCGAGGGCAGCACGGTGACTCTGAACAAGGGTTTTGATCCTGCTGCCGAGCGGCCGACGGGCCAGGTGATTGGCGAGCCGCCGTTCACCGGTGCCTTGGTCCATCGCGGCTGGCGTGCCGTTGAGGTGCGTCTGCCGCAGGTAGCAAGTAGTCATGACGTGAGAATCCTGGCACCTGCGGAGGTGGAGCTGTGAGTGCACGCTATGCCATCGGGATCGATCTCGGGACCACCCACTCGGCGCTGTCCTATGTCGAGACGGCGAAATGCGAGGGTGAGGAGGTCGATCAGAGCATCCTCAGAATCCCGCAGCTGACCGCGGCTGGCTCGGTCGAAGACCGCCCGCTGCTGCCGTCTTTCCTCTACCTGCCGCATCCGGACGAGCACAAGCCTGGCGACCTGACCTTACCCTGGGGAGGCGATCCGACCCGGTTGATCGGTGAACACGCGCGCCGCCAAGGGCTGACGACGCCGATCCGGCTGGTGTCTAGCGCCAAGAGTTGGCTCTGTCATCCGGACGTCGATCGCAAGGCGGCGATCTTGCCGCCCGAAGTCCCGGCCGATGTGCCCCAGATCTCGCCGTTCGAGGCGAGCGTGCTCTATCTGAGCCATCTGCGCGAGGCCTGGAACGGGGTGCATCCCTATGATCCGCTCAACGAGCAAGATGTCACCGTGACCGTACCGGCCTCGTTCGACCCCGCAGCACGCGAACTCACCGCCGAGGCCGCCAAGGCGGTCGGTATCGAGAACCTGGTGCTGCTTGAAGAGCCACAGGCTGCGCTGTATAGCTGGGTCAACGATAGCGTCGGGCGTTGGCGCCACGACGTGAAGGTCGGCGATATCATCCTCGTGATGGATCTCGGTGGCGGTACCTCGGACTTCTCGCTGATCGCGGTGACCGAGCAGGATGGGGCGCTGGAGCTGACTCGCGTTGCGGTCGGCGAGCATATCCTGCTCGGCGGCGACAACATGGACCTCACCCTGGCCCATGTCGTCAGGCAGAAGCTCAAGCAGAGCGGGGTCGAGCTCGACCGCTGGCAGCTGCAGGCCCTGACCCACGGCTGCCGCGTGGCCAAGGAGGCCCTGCTGGCCGATGCCGAGCTGGCCTCGGTGCCGATCGTGGTGCCCAGTCGCGGTGCAAAGCTGATCGGTGGCTCGATTCGCACCGAATTGACCCGAGACGAGGTCGCGACGACTCTGATCAACGGCTTCTTCCCCGAGGTCTCGGTCGATGAGCGGCCCGCCCAGCGGGCGCGTGGTGCCTTGACCAAGGTCGGATTGCCATTCGCCCAAGACCCAGCCGTAACGCGACATCTGGCCGCCTTCTTGAGCAAGCAGGCGGGCGCGACCGAAGACCTCGAGGGCTTTGTCGAGCATCCGCACTGGGCGAGCTTTCTGCATCCCACCGCGGTGCTATTCAATGGTGGTGTCTTCAACGCCCAAGTCTTGCGCGATCGCGTGCTGCAGGTGCTCAATCAGTGGCTAGCGGCCGAGGACGCGCCACCGGCGCGGCTGCTGGAGGCGCACGATATGGATCTGGCGGTGGCGCGTGGTGCGGCCTTCTATGCCTACGCGCGCAATCATGGCGGCGTGCGTATCCGGGGTGGCACCTCACACTCCTACTATGTGGGTATCGAGCGCAGCATGCCCGCCATCCCCGGCATGGAGCCGGAGCTGCATGCGCTCTGCGTGGTGCCTTTCGGATTGGAAGAGGGTAGCGAGCCGGTGATGCCGCCGCAGGAGTTTGGGCTGGTGGTGGGTGAGCCGGTCCGGTTTCGGTTCTTCGGCTCGAGCGTCCGCCGCGAAGATCAGGTCGGCGATCTGCTCGAGGAATGGTCGGACGATGAGTTGGAGGAGATGGAAGAGATCCAGACCAACCTGCCTGCCGACAAGCTCAAGCGCAGTGAGGTGGTTCCGGTGCGGCTGCGGGCCGCGGTGTCTGAGGTCGGGACCTTGGAGCTGACCGCCATCCCGACCCAGGCCAAGTCCGACGTCGGGGCGTCGGACTGGAAGGTCTCCTTCAATACGCGGGGTTCTAGCAGCGAGGTTGAGGGCGCCTAAGGCTTCAGGGCGCGGCGCCACAGGCTTGATGGCATGCGCGCATTGCGGAGCGCCAGTGCGCGCGCCTAAGGCTTCAGGGCGCAGCGGCGCCCTGGAACAGGCATCGCGTGAGATTTAGGTTAACCAGAGTCACTCGAGTCGTCGGCCGTCGACGGGTCGCTCTCGGCGGTCACGAAGATCTCGACCCGCCGATTCTGTCGGCGGCCTTCCGGCGTGGTGTTGTCGGCAATCGGTTGGTCTGGACCGGCACCGCGGGCAGCGAGCCGCTGCGGGTCGATTCCACGTTCGATCAGCGCCTGGCGCACGGCCTCGGCCCGCTGCTGCGAGAGTGCCTGGTTGATCGCAGCGCTACCAACGCTATCGGTATGGCCCTCGATCCGGGCTGATAGCTCTGGCCGGGCGGCAAGCAGCGCGGCCGTGCGATCGAGCGTCGGCAGCTGCTGTGTCGGTAGTGTCGCGCTGCCGCTGGCAAAGCGCAGCTCATCGCTGCCGAGATTGACCAGGATGCCGTCGTCGGTGAGGCGCCCGCCGATCTCTTCAGCGTCTTGTGGCTGCAGCCGTATCCGCGTGACCGAGCCCTTGGCCTCGGCCAACGCCTCGGCATGATCCGTCGTCTCTTGGGCGAGTTGTGAGCGTAATTGCTCGAGTTCGTCATCGGCTTGCGCGAGCTGCTGCCTCAGGGCCGCGACCTCGGCATCTTGCTGATCGCGCATCTGTGCTAAGGATGCTCGCTCAGCGGCCAAGGCCTCATTGAGCTTGCCGATCTTGGCTTCGGTCTCTAAGACCAGGGCATCACGCTCTTCGAGAGCGATCGCCAGCTGCCTTTGCAGGGGATCATGTGCGTCGGCGACGCGCTGCTCGGTCTGTTCGATCTGCTGCTTCAGCTCGGTGAGCTGCTGTTCGTAGGCCTCCTCGAGTTCGATCAGGCGTGCGCTCGCGTCCTCCTCAGCGCCACGGCTGCGCGCGACTTCAAGCTGCTGATTGAGGGCATGACGGTTTTGATCCAATCGCGCCTGCATTGCGCCGAGTCGCTGTTGTTTCAACTCGAGCAGGTCTTCATTCTCGTCCATCAAGGCCGCGATCTGCTGCTCGGCTTGTGCTACCGCTGCATCCCGCTGTGTGCGCACCACGGCGAGCTGTTGTTCGAGGGCGTGGCGATTTTGATCCAGCCGAACCTGTAGGGCCGCGATCCGCTGCCGCTTGGCGGTGAGCCTGTCTTCGTGCTCATCAGTGATCTCGTCGACCCGCGCCATGGCGATCTCGGTGGCGCCATCGCGCTGCGAACGGACGACCTCGAGCTGCTGATTCAGGGCGACGAGGTTTTGTTCCAATCGGGTCTCGAGTGCGCTGACCTGCTGACCCTGTTCGGCGAGTGCTTTCTCATGCAGCGCATGCAGCTCCTGGATGCGTCCTTCGGCCTGGGCCTGTGCCATATCGCGCTGATTCCGGACCAAGGCTAACTGCTGCTGCAGTGCATGGCGTTGCTGCTCGAGCTTGGCACGCGCAGCACGGATACGTGTCTCGGCGGCATCGAGCTTAGCCCGATGCTGCTTGGCATCGATCCTGGACTCAGCGATTGCCTGCGCTTGGCGTCGCTGCTCACGCACGACCTCGAGCTGTTGTTGCAGCGCGGTGCGCTCCTGGTCGAGTCGCGCATTGGCCGCTGCCACTGCGGCGGTGGCGGCGGCCACTGCGGCCCGATGATCCGCATCGCTACCGCGCCCAAGGTTGCTCGCAGCCGTTTGCGAATCAGTCGCTGGTTCAGCGACGGACTCGAGTGCTTGCGCAGTTGCCGTTCCAGGGGCGGATTCTGTGAGCTGTGCAGGTACGGACTCGTCGACGGACTCAGACTCAGACTCAGGTGCCTGCGCAGTCGCGCTCTCATCTTGATTTTGCTGGATGGTGACTGTGATCGCCACCATTGACTATGGCGCAGCTCATCTCCTCTGTCGCGGCGCATCGCGCTGCAAGCCTCTTCGGTCTGGATAACCGTTATTCGAATGTGATACAGGATTCAGGCGAATTCGGGTGATCGCGAATGCCGTCATCGTTCAGTCGCGCTGGGTCCGTCTCGCGAGTGAGGGCGGAAAGCGGTTTTTTTTCTAATGGGGTTTTCGACCGCCGGCCCGTCACAGGGATGTAATATAGCCTTATTTTGATCCGAGTCAAGTATTTGTTATAAGTTGCTTGCATGTTTCATGTGAGTTTCGCTGTTTGGCATGTTTTTTAATTTAGTAAGTTCGTATTTCATCAATTGGTGTAGCAGTGATATTGCATTGTTCGAGATTGAGCACAGCGATCTGCCGATCCTGGTCCAGATCGTCGATTGGGTGCGCATCCCCGTGGCCTTTCGGGAGGAGCAGATCGAAGTGGGTTCTGTCGTCTTGCAGCCGCCCGATGGATACCCTGCCGCCTTGCCCTCGAGCAAGGACGTTGACGCGGGTTAACAGTCCATCCGCGCCCTGCGATCAGCTTGATCAATGCTTCATCGAGCTTGGCATCTTGTGCTGGTCGAACGGACTCGAGTCGATGCCGCCGCTTGGCTGCACGAGAGGCGGGTTCGAGTCGATGCCGGCGTGCAGGCGGAGCTTGTCGATCAGTTCATAGGTGACGCTGGTCTTGCTGATATAGTCGACCGCGCCGGCTTCGATCATCGCCCCGGCGCGGTCGGTTTCTTGATGCAGCGAGAGGCCAATCACGCGAATCGATGGCCAGCGGTGATGGATGATGCGAGTGGCCTCGAGGCCGTTCATCTCGGGCATGGCAAAGTCCATCAACACCATGTCTGGCTGCAGTTGCCTGACCTTCTCGATCGCCTCGCGGCCGTTCGAGGCCTCGCCGATCACCAGCAGCCAGTGTCTCTCTTCGCTCAGCAGTGATGAGAGGGCATCGCGCAGGACGACATGGTCGTCGACGAGCAGTACGGTCACCGGCTTTATGGGTCGCGGAGCTTGGAGTAAGCGGCAGGCCGGGGTTATGGGCGCCGATTCAACCAGCTCGAACACCGCTGGCGCGGATCGAACTTGCTGCGGCTGCTGCGGAGTCTCCAAGGGTGCGTCCAAGATGACCAGGGTGCCGCCGTCTGGATTGTCGGTCACTGTTGCCGAGCCGCCCAGCAACCGCATGCGCTCGCGCATTGAGGTCAGCCCAAGATGGCAGCCACTGCTCGGGGAGTGCTCGCCTTCGCTAGCGGCGAGGCCCTTGCCGCGGTCGCTGATCATGATCCGCAAGGCGCGCTCGCCCCGCTTGCGCAGCTCGATCCGTGCCTCCATCACCCCCGCGTGCTTGATCACGTTGAAGAGGGCCTCGCGCACACAGTCGAACAGCAGTCCTCGCAGCATGTCATCCTCGGGTGATAGCGACGGCTCTAGAGCGAGGCTGACCTCAAGCTCGTAGCGTTTCCGCATGCTTTGCGCGAGCCAATTCAGGGCATCAGAAAAACTGCTGTTGTGGAGGACCTGTGGCCAGAGATCAGACGTCAGGTTTCGCGAGATCCCAATCGCCTCATTGAGTAGCATCTTGAGCTTGGCCAACTCCTGTGCGCAGCTGTCCTGCAAGTGCCAATCGAGGCGCGCAGTGGCCATTGTTGCGCCGACCAGCAGCTGTTGCAGATGGTCGTGCAGCACCTGCGCTAGGCGCATGCGTTCGCGTTGCTCAGCGCGTGTGAGTTCCTGTGCGAGCAGGCTGAGCTGGTAGGCGTGTTCCTTGAGCTGCTTGCGCGACCGGTGCAAGGCCTTGTCGGCCTGTTTGCGCCGTTCGATGTCGCGCCCGGAGCCAACGAAGCCGACGAAGCGGCCATCGTCTTCGAACAGTGGCCGTGCTGAGCATGAGAGCCAACGCCAGCGCTGATCGGCACGCCGTGCACGAAGCTCGAGATGGAAGGCTTGCCGATCTTTGAGTGCGCTCGCCATGCGCGCCTGCACACGTGAAAAATCCCCCGGATGCACCAGCGCACAGCAGCCGGTGGTGGCCATCTGAGCCGTGGTGACGCCGAAATACTCGGTGAAAGCACGGTTGACGTACTCAATTTGGCCCTCGGCATCGACCAGCCAGGTCATCGTCGGCAAGCTATCGGCCATCACGCGAAAACGCCGCTCGCTTTCGCGCAGCGCTGTCGCTTGTCGTTGGGCCTCGCGGCCAGCCTCTAGCTCGGTCACGTCGAGCGAGAGGGTGCAGAGGGCGCTGATGTCGTGATTGCTGTCGAGCCATGGAAAGCGCGTGGACATCATCAGGCGCTCGCCGTTGGGCGTCGGCAACCGATCCTCGGTGGTCTGAGGCGCTTTCGTCTGCAGTATTCGCCGATCATGCTCGGCGATCTTGGCTGCGGCCGGAGCTGGAAAGACATCCTCAGTGCGCTGACCGATGACCTCGTCCGCGCAGACGCCGAGTAGCTCCTCGCCGCGCTTGTTCAAGCTCAGAATGCGCAGCTCAGGGTCTTTGACGCAGGCCATCATCGGGCTGTTGTCGAGCATGGCCTGCAGGGCGTACTTGGTGGTGAACTGTGCTTGCTCGATCCGCTCGTGATCGGTGATGTCATGGGCGCACAGCAAGATACCATCGACATCAGCTCGGCCCGGGGGCTGACGATAGGGGGCATAGGTCACCAGCACAAAGCGTCGGCCTTCAGCGGGCCAATCGAACCAGGCGTTGTAGCGCACGAGATTGCCGTCAAGGGCCTGGTCGAGCTTCGGTTTGATCAGGTCGTTGAAGACCTGTTTGCCGATCACCTCGGGAACCAATCGCCCGATGACCGCCTCGCGCGGTCGACCGGCGCGCTGCGCGAACGCCTGGTTGATGATTTGGTAGCGGTAGTCTGGCCCGATCAGCGCTAACGCATCGGGCGAGCTGTCCATCATCGAGGTATAGACGCCGAGCCGTTGCTGCAGAGTATGCCGCCAGTGACGGCCCAGGATGAGCATCGCCACCAGCAGGAGGCTCAGGCAGCCGCAGACAGCAGCAAGCAGGATGAGCCCTGTGTTCAGCTCGTCGAGTTTCATGGTCAACATCGGTTCACGACTCCCTTGGCGATTGTTGTTGGCAGTCTTCGCCGAATCCAGCTAGCCTCGTCCTGAGCCGTCCTGAGCCGTCCTGAGCCGTCCTGAGCCGTCCTGAGCCGTCCTGAATCATCCTCATCCTGAGCCTCCTGAGTCATTCGGGGTTGGCGCTGGTTGCTGATGACCAGTCTGGAATATCGCATTGCAGTAGGGTGCCGCCGTCCGGCGGGGAGATGAACCGACACTGCCCTCCAAGGATGTTGGCGCGGCTGCGCATCAGGCGCAGGCCAAGACCGCTGTCTGCGTCGGCTGCTCCCCTGAGGCTGCGACCATTGTCACGGATGCTCAGGCGAATCCGGTCATCAGTGTTTTGCAGGTGGATCTCGATGCAGGTCGCCTGCCCGAGGTGGATGGCGTTGTTGACGGCCTCCTGCGCGATCCGAAACAGGTGCAAGGTCTGGGTATGGTCGCTGATGCTTAGTCCACTCTTGTCGTGGAAGCGGCAGTCGAGTCCGAAGTTGTGTTGCACGCGTGCCGCCAGTTCACGCAGCGCGGCCGGGAGGCTATCGCTTGCGAGGTCGGCTGGGGCGAGCCGCTTGGATAACTGACGGGCGCTGTTGAGGGTTCGTTTGATGTGGCCCTGCAGCTGTTCGAAGTCTTGCTCGAGCTTCGAGTCTTTGACTGAGAGCGCTAGCTTTCGCTCGATCGTGGAGGCGAGCATCAGGATAGCGCTGAGCTGTTGCGCGATGTCGTCGTGAATCTCGCGGCTGACCTGCTGCTGCTGGCGCGTGTTGAGTTCGATGAGCTGGTGCTCGAGGCGCCGGCGCTCGCTGAGGTCGCGGACGACGAATACGAACAGATCCTGGTCGGCCGCCGGGCGAACCGCGACCTCAGCCAAGAAGATGTCATCGTCTGGGCGGCGTCCTTCGATCAATAGATCCTGCTCGCCGAGGGCTGTGTCCGCCGCCTCAGCGCAGAGATGATCCTGTAGCAATTGTGTAGAGAGGGTCGAGAAGAGCAACTCCAGCGGTTGTCCGATGACGGCTGTGCTGCAGCATGCAAACAGGACCTCTGCGGCGGGATTGAAGTCGAGGATGCGACCGGCGCCATCGACCGTAATCAGGGCATCAGCGACTGCATTGATGATCGCGCGCAGCTGTTCGCGCTCAAGCGTGCGCTTAGCGGTCATCGATGGAGATCGCGCGCCGGGTGCGGCGCGCGCGTTGAGCGATATTGATGGTTGGCATCTCTGCTTGATCGCCGAAGCTTCCGTCCGTTGTTGCTCAGCGTTTGTGGTTGGCGCTTGATATAGCGCGTATCGCGGATCAGGACCTTTGGGCGTGCTGAGCGACCTGACGGCGGGCGACTGCCGCGCCGTAGGGTGCTTGCAGCCTAGCGTTGCTCGAGATCCCACTGCACCGCGTGCCGCATCAACTGGCCGGCCGAGGTGAGGCCGAGTTTTCGCTTAATCTTCTCGCGGTGTGTCTCGACCGTCTTCACGCTCAGACTGAGTTGCTTGGCGATCTCGGTGGTGGAGCGGCCTTGGCCGATGAGCCAGAAGACCTCGAGTTCCCGGTTGCTGAGCTCGTCGATCGATGAGCCAGCCGTTGGTTGTTTCTGGTGCGCAAAGCCGGTGATGATGCGCTCGACGACATCGGGGCTGAGATAGATCTTGCCGGCCAGCACCTGGCGCAAGGCGTCGATGACATGGCCGGCCACCTCGTGCTTATTGATGTAGCCGTGGGCGCCGGAGTTGATGGCGCGCTCGGCAAACAGCGATTCATCGCGCATCGAGCAGACCAGCATGCGCAGTTCCGGATACCGGCTCTTGAGCCGACGAATCAGCTCGAGACCGTTTCCGTCTTCGAGTGACAGATCGATGATGGCGATGTCTGGGTTGAGTTCGCGGGCGAGATCCTGGGCTTCACGAATCTTCCCGGTTTCGCCGCAGACGGTGAGATCAGCTGCCTCGCTGATCACGCCTTTGAGCCCCTCGCGCACGAGTGGGTGATCATCAACGATCAAGACGGTTCGTTTTCTGGCGTTCAGCTGCCACCTCCTGGATCGCATCTGGCAAAACAGATGACGGTTTCCCCTGGTTTTCGGGCCGAGGCCCGATCGGACACACAGTAGTTGTGCTTATAGAGTGTGTCTGCGGACTGCGGACGATGCCATCAGGGATTTCCTGATCTATTCGCTGAGCGGTCTCGTGGAATACTGTTTTTCGCAGGTCGTCGTCTCATCTGCATTTTTTCGGTGTCTGCAACCAGCGGAGTACGCATGAGTGACGCGATTCTTGACAGCAGCAGTCGTCCCGTTGCGGCATGCTAGGCTGTTGCTCGAGGTTGGACTCAGCCCGAGCCGACCCGATCCGATCCGATCCGATCCGATCCGATCACTGCTGCGGCCGGGAACCCATCCGTGACTTCAAGACAACCGACTGAAGACCCTAAATCCGGCGCGGTGTCGGATGATGCGACTGATGCAGTGCAGACGCCATCGGGGCAGGGCGCTGAGCAGTCTGTAGATGCTGCTGATCAGGCTCGGGATCATCAGGCATCGAGGCCTGAGTCGGAAGCCAATGACGATAATCGCATGGGTATCGTTGGTATGGTGGCTTCGGCGGGCGGTCTCGCGCCATTGCAAGCCTTTCTCGATCGCGTGCCGCCGAACACGGGTCTGGCCTTCGTCATCGTTCCTCATCTCGATCCGAGCCACCGCAGCCTGATGGGCCAGCTCTTGGCGGAGCACACCAAGATGCCGGTGCACGAGATCGAGGATGGCATGCGTCCGCGGGCGAATCAGGTCTATCTGATACCGCCCGGTTTTCAGTTGACGCTCAGGGGCGGGGTGTTGCACCTGGCGCACCCGGACGGGCGCGCTCTGGATCGCGAGGCGACGCTCGATCTGTTTCTGCGCGCGCTGGCCGCAGACCAGCAGCATCGTGCGATCGGGATCGTGCTCTCCGGCACGGGGACACAGGGCACGCTCGGACTGCGCGACATCAAAGACCAGGGCGGATTGGCCTTGGTGCAGGAGCCGGCGACGGCTCAATACGACTCCATGCCGCGCAGCGCGATCGCCGCTGGCGTCGCCGATCGGGTGCTGTCGCCGCGGGCGCTAGCAGACCAGGTTGCCGCTTGGGCACGGCGCGTCTCGAACACCCCCTTGGTGATCTCGCGCGAGCCGGATCAGGGCGGCGAAGTGCAGCAGCTTTCCGGTGTGCTGGCGCTGTTGCGGGCCCGCACCCGCTATGACTTTCGTTTCTATCGCAAGAACATGCTATTGCGTCGCGTGAAACGGCGCATGAGCCTGTGCAATCTCGATAGCGTGCCTGAGTATTTGGCGCGCTTGCGCAAAGAGCCCGACGAACTCAGTGAATTGTTCAAGGATCTGCTCATCGGTGTGACCAGCTTCTTCCGCGATCCGCAGGCGTTTGAGGTGTTGGTGCAGCGGGTCTTGGAGCCCTTGGTGCAGGAACACTCGACGGGCGGCGCCAAGGCAGACCAGCCGGTTCGTGTTTGGGTGCCTGGCTGCGCCACCGGAGAGGAGCCTTATAGCATCGCGATGCTGTTGTTCGAACTCTTTTCTCGACATGAGCAACCGCCAAACCTGCAGGTGTTTGCAACCGATATCGATGATAAGGCACTCGACTTCGCGCGTTACGGCGCCTATCCGCTGAGTATCGCTGCGGACGTCTCTGAGCAGCGCTTACGTCGCTTTTTCGTCAAGGATGGCGATGATCGCTACCGGGTCTGCGAGCCGTTGCGCGACGCGGTCGTGTTTGCTCCACAGAACCTGATCACCGATGCGCCGTTCTCGAAGCTGGATCTGATCAGCTGCCGCAATCTGCTGATCTATCTCGAGCAGGAGGTGCAGGAGCGCATCGTGAGTCTGTTCCACTTTGCGCTCAATCCGGGTGGCTACCTGCTGCTCGGGCCATCGGAAAGTGTTGGGCTGCGGGCCGAGCTGTATGAGACGACCTCTAAGCGGTGGCGACTCTTTCAGCGCAGCAGCGGGACGCGTCCGGACCTGTCGCGGCTGCCGTCGATGGTGCGTTTGCAGCCGTTGATGTCATCGCTCACCACGGCAATGCCCCGCGTGCATGTGGACATGGTTGGGGTCGCACAGCGGGTGCTGCTGGAAGAGTATGGTCCGGCCGCGGTGCTGGTGAATCGTCGCTACGACATCCTGCATCTGTTCGGTCCGACCACCAACTACATGGAGCTTCCGGTTGGCCGCCCGGCGCTCAAGCTGACCTCGATGCTGCGCCGCGGGCTCCGGACGCGAGTGCGCGCGGCCTGCCATAAGGCGTTCGAAGCGCAGACAACGGTGCTGGTCGATGACGCTCAGGTCCAACGCTCTGGTCGCTATGTGCCGGTACGGGTGCGGGTGACACCTTTGCATGACCCCGGGCAGACAGAGACCCTGCTGCTGCTCAGCTTTGTCGACGCCGTGAGCGCTGAGGCAGGGACGGCGGTTGCACCCCTGGCACTCGCCGAGCAGGTCCAGAGCCCGGACTCGAGCCAGGCGCCGGCCTTGATCGAGCAGCTCGAGAATGAGCTGCGGGCGACGCGGGAAGACCTGCAGACCACGGTTGAGGAGATGGAAAGCGCGAACGAGGAGCTCAAGGCCTCCAATGAGGAGGCCATGTCGATGAACGAGGAGCTGCAGACGGCGAACGAGGAGCTGGAGGTCTCGAAGGAAGAGCTGCAGTCTCTGAACGAGGAGCTGAGCACGGTCAATAGCCAGCTCGAGGACAAGGTGCACGAGCTTGAGCAGAGCAACAATGACATCAGTAACCTGCTCTCGAGCACCGAGATCGCAACCGTGTTCCTCGATGCCGAGATGCAGGTGAAGCGGTTCACGCCGCGTGCCGCCAGGTTGCTCAATCTGCGGCCGATCGATATTGGACGGCCGTTGGGCGACCTCTCGTCGAACGTCTCGGATGACGAACTGCTGCCGGACGCGCAGCTTGTGCTCGAGCGCTTGGTGCCGATCGAGCGCGATGTCGTCGCGAACGACCATAGCCGCTACCTGCGTCGTATCCAGCCCTACCGGACGCAGGACAACCGCATCGCGGGGGTTGTGCTGACCTTCGTCGACATTAGCGCGCGCGCTCAAGCTGAGCAGGCCTTGCGCGCTAGTGAGGCGCGCTTTCGGCTGCTGTTCGAGCGCTCGCCGATGTGTTTGCTGGAGCAGGACTGGTCTCAGGTGCGTGATTGTCTGTTGTCCTGCAGTGGGGGGGCGACTGGGGACGCGCTGGCGGATTGGGTCTGTGCGCATCCAGAGCAGGCGCTTGCCTGCCGGGGCAAACTGCGGGTCAGCGCCGCGAATGCCTCGGCCCGGCAACTGGCGGGGGTCTCCGACCCGAGTGCGGTTGATTTGCCGATGGCTGAGCAGTTCTTCCCGTTGGAGCCGGCTGAGGGCTATTTGGCCTTGCTCGGCGAGTTGTTGATGGGCCGCGCTGCCGCCTTCGAGCTGGAAGTGCGAACCGGTTCCGGCGGGCGCATCCCCGTGCTCGCTCACGCGGTGCCTCTGCCCGGGCATTTGGAGCATCTTGACCGGGTGTTGATGGCGGTGATCGACATCACGGCGCGAAAGCGGATCGAGCTGGCACTGGCTGATCGCGAGAGGCGCCTGTCGGCGATCCTGCATACGGTTGTCGACGGGCTCATTGGGGTGGATGCCGACGGGCGCATCAATCAGGTCAACCTGGCGGCCGAACGGCTCTTCGGCCGCTCGCACGAGACGCTGATCGGTGAGCCGCTGGCGTCGGTGTTACTACCGGGTCCGGCCGGCCAGCATCTGGATGACATCATGCAAGTCGTGCGCGAGGCCGCGCATGCCGATGCTCAAGGGCCATCGCTCTGCGACGGTGTGTGTGAGGATGGCACGCTGTTTCCTGCTGAGCTGAGTGTCGGGCAGGTCGATCATCTCGATCTCTTCGTGATCCTGGTGCGCGATGTCAGTCGGCGTCGCGAGCTCGAGAAGCAGGTGATCGAGATCAGCACGCGCGAGCAGGAGCGCATCGGTCGGGAGATCCACGACAGTCTTGGCCAACAGCTGACCGCGGTGACGCTGCTGGCGGCGGCCTTGGCGGGCAAGCTGGAAACGGCCGGCCGCAGGGAAGGGGTCGAGGCGCGCGGGCTGGCGCAGCAACTCGAGCGCACCTTGTCGGAGTCTAGGGCCCTGACCCAGGGGCTGGCTCCGGTGGGCGTGTCGCCGGAGGATCTGGTCGACGCCTTGAGCACACTGGCGCGGCAGGTTCAGCACAGCAGCGGCATCAAGTGCAGGCTGCACTGCGAGGGCGCGGAGGCGATCGAAGACGCTGTGATCGCCTCGCATGTCTATCGCATCGCCCAAGAGGCCGTCAACAATGCCTCGCGGCATGGCAAGCCGAAACGGATCGACCTCAGGCTCGAGGTCCGCGACAGGAAGATCCTGCTCTCGGTGCGCGATGACGGCACTTGGAGCGGCGCACACAAGCGCGGTACCGGCGGCTTGGGCGGCTTGGGCCTCCACATCATGGGCTACCGTGCCGGAATCTTGGGCGGCCGCCTCAGTGTTCGCCCACTCGATACGGGCGGAACGCTGATGCGTTGCGAGATCCCGTTGCCCGAGGGGCGCAAACCCAAGAGCGACTAGTGCGATGCCATGCGCTGGCGGCTGCTCGGTTCGCGGTTTACGACTCGCGGTTTACGACTCGCGGTTTACGACTCGCGGTCTTCCGCTTGCGCGGTTTGGTCTGGCGGAACGACCTTACTCTGCTCGCCACCTGAGTGTTTGCGGCGAGCGCCACTCCTGAGAACTGAGAGGCCGAAGCCCATGAAGCATCAGCGCTATCTTCGCTCGTTGAGCCCCGTTTCCGGTGGCTTGGCTTTGCTGCTGGCAATGCCGCTGAGTGCGGCCGATTATTTTGTTTCCTCGGCCGGGTCTGACGACAATCCGGGCAGCCTGGAGGCACCTTGGCGCAGCATCGCCAAGGTGAATCAGGCCGCGTTGGAGCCTGGCGATCGGGTGTTGTTCCGGCGCGGCGACCGTTGGCCGGAGACGCTGCACCCAAACGCGTCTGGGGCGCCTGGCAATCCCATCACTTACGCTGACTTCGGCGGCGGTGCGCGGCCGATCATCAGCGGCGCGCCGAATGATCATTGTATCGAATGGTCAACGACACGCAGCCACCTGGTGTTTCGGAACCTGCACCTGAAGGATTGTGGTCAACCGAGCGGCGGCACGCGTGGCGCACTCGCGGTTTGGAATGAGGCGGCGGACTCGCGCGACATCCTGCTCGAGGACTCGCTGCTCGAGAATGCGCAGACCTGGAATATCTATCTGACGGGGATTGACGGTCTGCGTATTCGTGGCAATACCATCCGCAATGCCGAGCAGCAGCACGGGATCTATTTGGACGGAACCTTGGGTATCAATGATGTCGTGATCGAAGAAAACGACATCTACGGTAATCGGGACATGTGCGTGCAGTTCAATTCCAACGGCAAGAATCGACTGACGAACGTCACCTTGCGCTACAACCGTCTGCACGACTGCGGCTATGGTGGGTTGAACAATATCGGCACAGACGGCTTGCTGGCGCATCACAACCTGTTCTACGGGGCGATGCCAGGCATCTACAACGGCTGCGACGGTGCCGATGCCGGCTGCAGTCGCGGATCGATCGGTGGTGTCTTTGCCAACAATACGATCGTCACCAGCGGTGATGGCTGGTCGACCTGTTTCTCGAATGAGTCGTCGCAGGGCACGCCGGATTTCAGCGCCTTCGTCAACAATATCTGTGTCCATAACGCCAGCCGTGGCTCCGCGTTTCAGCACATGGAGAACACCGGCGGCCAGAATGTCGACTACAACCTGTTCTTTTCCAATCGCACGGATTCGCCGATCTTCGTCTGGCGGGGCCGCGAGTATCGTGGTTTAGATGACTACCGCAGTGCGACGGGTAATGAGGCCAATGGCCTGTTTGCTGATCCGCGCTTCGTCGATGCGGGGCGTGGCGACATGAGTCTGGCGGCGGGCTCGCCGGCCATCGATTCTGGGACCCGTCTCGGCTTCGAGCGCGATCTGGAAGGCGAGCCGGTGCCGCGCGGGAGTGCGCCGGATCGGGGGGCGATCGAGGCGGCTTCAGCCGAGGAGCCACCGGAAACGCCGAGTGACCTGCAGATTGAGCTCCAGTCGAGTCTCAACAAGCGGCTGTTCTGGAGGTGATCCTGGAGTGTCTAACGTCTCCTTGAAGCAGATGCGCGGACATGGCTATCTGGTTCTCTCGCTGGATACCGAGCTGGTCTGGGGCTACTACGACGATGATGACGCGCGTGAGCGGCTGTTTTCAGCAGACGGCAGCCGCGAGCGGCGTTCGATCGAACGGATGCTTGCTCTTTGTGACGATCGGGGTATCCGCGCCACTTGGGCGATGGTCGGCCATTTGTTCTTTTCTCAATGTGAAGGCTGTTCGCCCTGTCCGGTAGCGGCCTGGCGAGACGACCACCGCGGCTTTCGCGAGGTTTACGACCCTGGCGACGCTGCGCGTCCGCGTCCGCGTCCGAAAGCCGCCCATCCTCAGTGGTACGCGCCGGATGTTCGCGATCTCCTGCTCGCTGCGAGTGATCGCCACGAGCTTGCGTTCCATGGCTTTAGCCACCGTCCTTTCCATCAGATGGATGCTGATGCCGCCCAAAGCGAGGTGCAGGCCTGGCTTGCGGTTGCGGGGCGATTCGGCGTCAAGCCCGAAAGCATTGTCTTTCCGCGCAACCGCGTCGGTCATTTGCCGGTGTTTGCGGATGCGGGTTTTCGCTGCTTTCGCGCCCCTGACCAAACCCCGCGTTGGCATCTGCGCCGCTTTGGGTCGGCGCTCAAGTCGGCCGATGATCTGCTCGCGCTCAGCACGCCTCGCGTCTATCGACCTGATGAGCTGCGCCGCGAGCAGGGGCTCATGCGTGTGCCGTCGAGCGCCCACCTGTTCGACTTTCCGCGCGGTCTGGAACGGCGTCTAGACCGCGTTGGACTGCAGCGTTTGCGGCTGCGCGGTATCGCCAAGGCGATCGATCATGCCGCTCGCAGTGGCGGCATTGTGCATCTGTGGGCGCATCCTTGGGAGCTGCGCACGCCGGCGGATGAAGACAAGCTGGATTACCTGCTTGGCCTTGCCGCGGAACAGATTGCCGCGGGCCGGCTGCGGAGCATCACCATGAGCGAACTGTCCGCGCTCGCCAATCGCGCCGAGCGGCGTTAGCGGGTGATGGTGTTTGCGGTCGCGATCACATCCATCGCGCCGTATTGATGCTGAATCCCTGCGGCTGAATCCGCTTAGCTGAATCCCTTTGGCTGAATCCCTTTGGCTGAATCCGTTTGGTTAGCCGTTCGCGTTTGCGCAACGGTCTTTTTTGTCGGCCTTTCCGCATTCCGCATTCCGCATTTCCGCATTCTATGACCAGCCTCTCGGGGAAACACTGATTACGCCCTGGGTCTGGTTGTCAGACCGTCTTTCGAGCCTACAATTGACGCCAGACAACAGCCTTCGCCATCAGATGCGCCGATTGGCTGTGAACTTTGGCGCATCGTTAAGCGCGATTCTGGTTCTCTCGGGTGTCGGTCTTTTTTGGAGGGGCTGGTTAGATGCATGAGCGTTTTTTCACTGCGATCTCGAATCACCGCGAGCGGCTGCTGATCGCGTCTTTGTTCTTGCTGGCCCTGGTTCCCTTGTTTATTAATCTCGGCGCGATTCCGATTCAGGTCTGGGATGAGTCGCGGTTGGCAATCAATGCCTATGAGATGTACAGCAACGGTGATTGGCTTGTGACCTCGTTCGCGGGCGCGCCGGACCTCTGGAATACGAAGCCGCCAATGCTGATCTGGCTGCAAGCCGCGTTCATGCACCTGATCGGGCCGAGCGAATGGGCGGTTCGTCTGCCATCGGCCATCGCTGGCACGGCGACGGCGGCGCTGCTGCTGATCTTCTGTATGCGTTATCTCGGCCAGCTAACGCCGAGCCTGATCGCAATGATGGTCTTGGTCACGACCTGGGGCTATGTCGATATCCATGTGACGCGTACCGGTGACTATGACGCGCTCTTGGTGCTCTTTACCACGGCGAGTGCGCTAGCGTTCTTTGCCTTCTGCGAGACTGGTCGTGACCGTTATCTACTGGCGTTTTTCATTGCCCTGACGCTGGCGGTCATGACCAAAAGCGTTTCAGGTCTGTTTCTGGTGCCCGGTCTGGCCCTGTATGCGCTGCTGCGAAAGCAGGTCTTGACACTGCTGCTTCGCCCCAGCCTTTATCTTGGCATGCTGGGCTTCATCGCTGTGGTCTCATCCTATTATCTCGCGCGTGAGATGCATCATCCGGGCTATCTCGACGCCGTGTTGGAGAACGAGCTATTCGGCCGCTATTTCGAGGTGATCGAGACGCATCAAGGCGACCTTCTGACCTACCTGAAACGGATGATCAAGGTCGATTACACCTACTGGCTTGGTTTCCTGCCACTGGCCACGCTCTTCGGTCTTGTCGCCAATGATCCACGCATTCGGCGCTTGACGCTGTTCTCGCTGTTGATGCTGGCATCGCTCTTTCTATTGATTTCGACCGCGGGCACCAAGCTGCCCTGGTATAGCGCTCCGGCTTATCCGTTTATGGCGTTATTGGTCGCGATGTTCCTCTATGGCTGCTTGCAAGTCCTTGAACGGCGTCTGGAGGCTGCGCCTCAGCTCGTACGTTCCACTCTTCCCACTGCGGTGATTACCGCGATGATTGCAATGCCCTACGGGATGATCTTGCACAAAACCCTGTTTCCGGAATCGCGCATCTATAGCGGTGAAGAAGACAACTATTACGCGATTAGCCTGTTGCTCAAGGAGGCGGTGGACGGTGAGCGTGATCTGCGCGGAGCCGAGGTGCTGTACGACGGCTACGCGGCGCATCAAGCCTTCTACGCCCAGGTGCTCGCCGACCGGGGGCACGACGTAACGCTTGGCGACTGGCTTGCGCCGAGATCCGGTTCACTGGTGATCGCCTCTCAAGATCATGTGATCGGGTCACTGACGGGTGCCTTTGAGTGGGCCCTGGTTGGTGAAGACCAGGGGGCAAAGCTGTTGTTACTGAGCGAGGCGAAGTCGAGCGACCTTGCTGCAGCGACCGAGGAGCCGGTCAAGGCCGATCGCTCCGCGGCCATCGTCTCGCTGTCAGAGGCGAGACAGCGGGCCGGTGCCGAGGTAGCGAGCCCGGAGCTGTAATCGATTGGTCTCGCGCTGCTGAGTCCTGCGTTGCTGAGTCTCCTGCGCTGCTGAGCCCCAGGCTCTCGGGTGGCGAGTCGATCCTTCTCGATGATTAAAGTGGACATTAAGGTGGACCGTGAAATACGACGCTGAATCGAATCTTATGATGGCGCAGCCAACGCTGACAGACGACGCACCCGCTGGCAACAGCGCGTCGCTCGAGGGCGGCCGAGTCCTAGCAGTGACCTCTGCCACGCATGGCGAAGGCGTGAGCACGGTGACGCGTCGTCTTGGTCAGGGGCTCTGTGGGCAGCTTGGCGATGCGATCGTCGTCGATACCAATCTGCGCGCGGGTTGGGGGCTGCCGGTGTCCTCACCTGGCAGACGTCCAGGATTGACTGAAGTACTGCTCAATGACGCACCCTTTGATTCGGTGATCGACGTCGATGTGCCCAGACAGTTGCACCTGATGCCATCGGGCAGCGGCACGCCTAATGCCTCGGCGATGCTCGCCTCTGGTGCGCTGCAACGCTGTGTACAGCAACTGCGTCAGCGTTACCGGTGGGTATTGTTGGATATGCCGCCGGTGGGTGTGTATCCGGACGCAGGCGCGATTGGACGCATCGCCGACGGGGTGATCCTGGTGGTGCAGGCCGAGTGGACGCGGGCCGATGTGGTGGCGCAGGCGCAGCGCGCCCTGTTGCGCGGCGGTGGCCGGGTGCTGGGTTCGGTGCTCAATCGGCGCCGCCATCACATACCGGATTGGCTCTACCACATCCTTTAGGCCGCTTCTCGGGGCTTCCCAGAGGTGGCGGATCAACTTGGCGGATCAACTTGGCGGATCAACAGTCGCTGGCGCGAGGAGTCGAATCATGAGCAACGCAAGGGAGCCGGATACCAGGTGGCGGATGTGTATGGTGGTATTCAGTGGCTATCCGAGTGATCCTCGGGTGCGTCGCGAGGCCGCGGCCTTGCAGCGCTGCGGTATCGAGGTGGACGTCTACTGCCTGCGACAGCCGGGGGAGCGTCGGACTGAAGAGTGCGAGGGCGTCACTGTCTATCGGATCTTGGATGCCCCGCGCAGCAAGGAGACGCTGGCTCGTTATCTCCTGCACACGCTGCGCTTCACGCTACGGGCACTGTTTGCGATCAGCGCCAAGGCGCGTTCAGGGCGCTATGCACTCTATCAAGCACACACGATGCCGGACTTTCTGGTGTTCGCCTGTGTGATCGCGAAATGGCAGCGTAAGCCCATCATCCTTGACCTGCACGACCTCTCGGTCGAGCTGTTCGCGGCCAAGCTCAACGGCGCCAAGCGGCGTCTTCTCAGATTGGTTGCGCTACAGGAGCGCCTCGCCTGCCGTTTCGCCGATCACCTGATCACGACCTCTTGGGGGTTCCATGAGCGGCTGCTGCAGCGCGGCCATCCGGAGACGAAGATCAGTCTGGTCTTCAATGCGGCTGATCCGATGTTGTTCTGGCTCGACCGGGAGCGCCAGTTCTTGCCAATCGGCGAGGATCTGCACTTGATCTACCACGGCACCATCGCCGAGCGCTTTGGCCTGCACCGGCTACTGGAGGCGTTGCCGCGGATTCGGGCCAGTCATCCTGGCGTCAAGCTCCATCTCTATGGCAAGGCCGATCCGAGCTATCTGCGGCGCCTGGAATCGATCATCAGCGACTTTGGACTCTCTGCTCAGGTCGAGTTTGGCGGTTGGCGGTCGGCGCATGCGCTGATGGGATGCTTTCGCCAGGCCGATATCGCGGTGGTGCCCTATCTGCACGATGAATTCATGGATATCGCGGTCTCCACCAAGACCTTCGAGTACGCCGCGGCCGGGCTGCCCGTGGTCGCAACTCGCTTGCAGGCGATGACATCGATCTTCCCGGACGACAGCATCACCTACGTCGCGCCCGGGAGCAGTGCCGCCTTGGCCCGGGGGGTGCTGAGCCTTGCCGCCGATCCGGATCGGCGTGCGCGACAGAGTCGGCTTGCGCACAAGGCCCAGGATGCCCTCTCTGGCCAGGTGATGGCGGATCGGTACAGGGGCCTGGTCGCGGATCTGATCAGGGCGTCGCAGTCGGGCGTTGGTGATATGGCGACACAGCTCAGCGCGCATCGGGCCGCGCTAGTGCGGTCGCCGACGCGGCCCGCGGGCCTGGCAGGCGAGGCTGAAACCTTGACCCGGAACACCTCTACTATCGAGTCCTATCGATGAAACCATCGACGCTTCTTATCCAGCAGTTAGAACAACGCGAAGCCGTGATCGGCATCGTCGGTCTGGGCTATGTCGGGCTGCCGTTGATGCTGCGCTTCAGTGAGGTCGGCTATCGGGTGCTCGGCTTCGATATCGATCCGCTCAAGGTGGACGCGCTGAATGCCGGACGGACCTATATCGAGCACATCAGCGCCGAGGCGATCGGCAAGGCTCGGAGCCAGGGCTTCAGCGCGACAGCTGACTTCAGCCGCGCGGGCGAGTGCGATGCGCTGATCCTGTGCGTACCAACGCCGCTCAACAAGCACCGCGAGCCGGACCTCAGTTATGTGGTGGCGACCACCGACGCCATCGTGCCGACCCTGCGAGCCGGGCAGCTGGTCTCGCTGGAGAGTACGACCTGGCCCGGCACCACAGAGGAGGTCTTGCGTCCGCGCCTCGAGTCGAGCGGGCTGCGTGTCGGCGAGGAGCTGTTTCTGGTTTTTTCCCCGGAGCGCGAAGATCCAGGCAACCCAACGTTCAGCACCCGCAGTATCCCCAAGGTGCTCGGTGGCGTCACGCCGATCTGTACCCGAGTCGGCGAGGCGCTCTACGGGCAGGTGATCGATCAAGTGGTGACACTGAGCTCGACGCGGGCGGCCGAGATGACCAAGCTGCTAGAGAATATCCACCGCGCCGTCAACATCGGTCTGGTCAATGAGCTGAAGATCGTGTGCGAGCGGATGGACATCGACATCCACGAGGTGATTCGGGCCGCGGCGACTAAGCCATTCGGCTTCACGCCCTACTATCCGGGGCCGGGTCTGGGCGGCCACTGCATCCCGATCGACCCGTTTTATCTGACCTGGAAGGCGCGTGAGTACGGGCTCAATACCCGCTTCATCGAGCTGGCTGGTGAGGTCAACGCCAACATGCCGGCCTGGGTGGTTGGTCGGGTTGCGGATGCCCTCAACGCGCGTGGCAAGGCGGTGAATGGCTCGCGGATCTTGGTGTTAGGGATCGCCTACAAGAAGAACGTCGATGATCGACGCGAATCGCCGTCGATGGAACTGATGGCGCTGCTGCGGGAGAAGGGCGCCGAGATCAGCTACTCCGATCCGCACGTCCCGCACTTTTTGCCGATGCGCAAGTACAGCTTCAATCTGGAGTCAGTGCCGCTGACGCCAGCGACCTTGCAAGACACCGACTGCGTGCTCCTGGCGACCGATCACGATCGCTTCGATTACGCGCTGATCAAGGCACATGCGCCATTGATTGTCGATACCCGCGGGCGCTATCAGGAGCCGGCGCCACAGATCGTGCGGGCCTAACTCATATCCAAATACGCGATAGCGGGTACATCATGTGCGGAATCGTTGGCTATATCGGTCATGAGCCGGCCGTTTCACGGCTGCTGGGTGGTCTGCGCGAGCTGGAGTATCGCGGCTATGATTCGGCCGGTATCGCCCTGTTGCAGGCCGATGGGCTACGCTGCTTCAAGGCTGTCGGCAAGCTGAGCAATCTTGCCGCGAAGCTCGGTGACTTTGAGTCTTGCGGCCCGGTTACCGCCATTGGCCACACCCGCTGGGCGACCCATGGCAAGCCGACCGAGGCCAACGCGCATCCGCATGGACTGACCCATAGTCAGGTGGTGCACAACGGCATCATCGAGAACCACGTGGCGCTACGCGCTGCATTGCAGACTCCCTTTCTGAGCCAAACCGACAGCGAGGTCATCGTGCACCTGTTCGAGCGCCACCTGGCGCTGCGAACTGGGGTTGAAGACCCCGCGCTGGCGGCCTTTCGTGCCACCCTTGATGACCTCGAGGGTGCCTATGCGATCTTGCTGATCAGCGAGACCGAGCCGGGCCGGATCTTCTTCGCCCGTAAGGGCTCGCCACTGCAGCTAGGATTTGCCGAAGGTGGTTGTCACTTCGCCTCCTCGGATGCGCCCTTGGTCGGCCTTTGCACCGAGGCGCTGTATCTGGAGGACGGTCAGTGGGGCGTGGCGAACGCCGAGGCGTTGATCCTGTTCGACGCCCTGGGCCGCGAGGTGGAGCCCTCATCGAGGCTGCTGCCAGCCACCAGTCTAGCCGCGCGCAAGGAGGGCTTTCGCTATTTTATGGAGAAGGAGATCTACGAGCAGCCGCGGGTGCTGGCCGACATCCTCACCGGGCGGTTGCGCAATGGCGCGGTGGTGCTCGATGAGCTGGGTTTGCAATGGCTGCTGCCGATCTCCTCGGTGACGCTCTGCGCCTGCGGCACCAGCTATCATGCCGCGCTGGCCGGTAGCTATCTGCTCGAGCGTCTGGCGCGGGTGCCAGCGCGGGTTGAGATCGCCAGCGAGTTTCGTTACCGCGAGCCGGTCCTGGACCCGACCGGGCTCTTTGTCGTGATCTCGCAATCGGGCGAGACGGCCGACACGCTGGAGGCGATCAAGCTGGCCAAGACCCAAGGGCTGGCGACGCTGGCGCTCTGTAACGTAGACAACAGTTCCATCGTTCGCGAGGCCGCGCGCACCCTGCTGCTGCGCGCCGGTATCGAGAAGGGCGTGGCCTCTACCAAGGCCTTCTCAGCGCAGGTGCTGACACTCTGGCTGCTCGCGCTTTACTGGGGTCAGGCACGCGGTCTACTCGCTGGAGAGCGTCACGCGATCGAACTCGCCGCGCTAAACGCTGTGCGGGATGTGATGCGGGTGCAGCGCGGCACCCATGAGCGCATTCAACGGCTCTCCAAACGCTATCTACATGGTCATGGCTTCTTCTTCATCGGCCGCGATCTGTTCTATCCCTTAGCGCTGGAAGGCGCACTGAAGCTCAAAGAAATCAGCTATCTTCATGCTGAAGGCTATCCTGCCGGCGAGATGAAGCATGGTCCGATTGCGCTGGCTGATGCGGAACTCTTCACGATCGCATTAATGGCGCGCAGTTCGCTGTATGAAAAGGTGAAAAGTAATGTTGAAGAGCTGTCGGCGCGCGAAGCAACCATCATCGCAATTAGCACCGAGCAGTTTGACTTGGCCGATGATCTGATCCAGATCCGCCCCTATGCGCATCCCATGCTAGAGTTTTTCGAGATGCTTGTCGTCGTCCAGCTGCTGGCGATGGAGATTGCGGTCCGGCTCGGCAATGACGTCGATATGCCGCGCAACCTGGCCAAGAGCGTGACCGTTGAATGAGCAAAGCAGGAATGAGCGAAACAAAAATGATAACGGTTCGAAAGCTGTAACCGTTCTCACTAGACGCCGGATCAACTTGGTTCTGGCCCAAGTGCATCATGAGGAACCGGTTCCATGGCGACTTCTGGCCGTATTTGCCTTTTCTCCCAGCGCCACGTGCTACGCGAGTTCCGTCGCAGTGCGAACTACGAGTTCGAGGATGTCATCTGCGGCTGCGGCGATGTTGATCTCGTTGCACCCCAGCCAGGTGGCACCAAAACAGGGATGCAACGCTGGCAGAACCGATTCGTTTACCGACGGCCAGGTTTTCGCATTGAGCCTGGTATTGATCCGGTGCGGATTGCCGGAGACTACGAGCTATTTCTGACAACCTGCGAATATCTTGACGATCTACACACCTTTGACCTGGTAAGAAACTGGAGGAAAAGCAGTCGGATCTCGGCCTGCTATCTCAGCGAGCTTTGGGTAAAGGCGATCGCAAAAAATAATCGCTTATTCAGTCGATTGGCTGAATTTGATCACATTTTCGTCAATTATGCGGCCGCGGTTGAGCCGCTATCTGCCGAAATCGGCCGACCCTGCCATTACCTGCCTCCGGCCGTGGATGCGCTGCGCTATTGCCCCTGGCCTAACCCACAATGGCGATCAATCGATGTCTATAGCATGGGCCAGCGCGATGCCGAGATGCATCGCCAGTTGTTGCAGGCGCGGCAGCGCGATGGACTCTTCTATGTGTACGACAGTTACGACATCCATTCAGAAAAGGAGTGGTGCGTTTCAGACTATCGTGAGCATCGCACGTTATCCGCTCAGCTCATTCAGCGCAGCCGCTACTTTATCGTCAATCCGGCAAAGCTTGACGGCTGCGCTGAGACCGCAGGCCAACAAGAGGTTGGGCATCGGTTCTTCGAAGGTGCGGCAGGTGGCAGTGTGATGATTGGGCGAGCGTTGGATACCGACATCTATCGCGCGCATTTTGATTGGCAAGACGCGGTTATTCCTGTCTGCGGCGGGAATTCGTCGGTCACGGATGTGATTGCGGAGTTAAACCGGCAACCTGAGCGCGTTGAGTTCGCACGCCGTAATAATGTCCGAGAGGCCCTGATGCGACATGATTGGGTGTACAGATGGGAGCAAATTCTGGCCAAGATCGGCATGCAGCCGAGCCATAAACTCGTGGAAAGGAAGGCCGAGCTTGCAAAACTCAGAAATACAATACCTGCTGTCTTTTTAGACGAAGCCGCCGCTGCTTAGTTCTAATTCGCATTCGACTTAAGCGGCCTCAGATGAAGTCTTTTTAGATGAAGTCTTTGTCGTCTTGCTCGACATCCTGAAGGGGTGTGACGACAGAGTAGATCCCCCGATCGCAGCATCCTGCTCCGCCACGTATCGTCACGGTAACGATTTTGTCATCATTGTGATTCGGTCGTTGCGTCTTGGCGAGTAGGCAAGAGACTTGTGACCAAATAATAATCGTTTTCTCATTGAAAAACATAGTTATTTTTGAGGTTGGCCAACCCTGCAACGACCAAGATCACCTGATCAGCCATGCGAGTAGCACGATTTCTGAACGTGTTGG
>NZ_NHSH01000059.1 GCF_016653315.1 Halochromatium roseum
GCACAGATGGACATCCGGCATCAAAAACGACGTAAAGATATTGAGCGATATTACAAAGGAAACGATCCTGATAGCGCGAATGATACTGGTTGAGCTAGGGGCTCGGAATTAATCTAACAAAGTAGTATTAAACAAGCGTAAAAAAGCAAGCGAATCAATGTCCGCGACATCAATCCACTACAACAAGGATTGAAACTCTCGCCGAGATCCGCGCCGGCCAGAAGCGCACCCACTGGATGTGGTTCATCTTCCCGCAGTTCGCCGGGCTCGGGACCAGCGCGACTGCCCGCGACTACGCGATCCGCTCGCGCGCCGAGGCCGAGGCCTACCTGGCGCATCCGCTGCTTGGCCCGCGCCTGATCGCCTGTGCCGAGGCTGCGCTCAGCATCCCGCAGCGCACCGCCCGTGAGGTCTTCGGGACACCGGATGATCTGAAACTGCGCTCCTGTGCCACGCTCTTTGCCCAGGTCTCGCCGCCAGATTCGGTCTTCAAGCGCCTGCTCGATCGGTATTTCGGTGGCCGCTCCGATGAGCGGACGCTGGCATTGCTGTAGCGCGCCGGTCCTGCATACAGCCCTGCTCCCCCATCGCATGCCGTGGCGACCAAGGTTCGTCCGCGATCCTTGAGTCTGTTCCTTACCGATCCTGCCCGGTACCGCCATCACCGCCGGGATCAGCACATAACCGATCTCGCCGCTGTTGGTTGCTGGCGCTGTTCTCGATCAGTACGGCGACCTGCGCTTTACGGCAGCGCCGGGTGGCATCCGTCTCGGAGGTGCTGGAGGACCATTGGATACGGGGGTCAGGTTGAGCATCCGGTTTGCGGATCTCCGGTTGCATGGCGGCTGGCTTGATCGCTGGTCGTGCCAGATCCTGATCCAAAGATTTCGGCACTATTGCAGGAACGGCGCTGGATGCGGCAGAGCCTGAAGATGCGCTGTGAGCACGCTTGTTCGGCAGCGCGGTGTCCTGTTGGCGGCTGGCGTTGGTCAGTTCACGATTCAGGAATCCGAGCAGCAGCAGGGGGATCATGATGGACAGACCGATCTGGATCAGCACCCTGGCGACGCGCCGTTTCCCGCTTCGGGAGTCGGCCGGCATCCAGGTCCGTGGTGTGTAATCTGCGCGTCCTGCCCTCACGCCAGCGAGATGTTCCTTACGTGTCTGCTGGTCCCGTCGGCCTGTTGCGATCAGATCCTCCCAGGCCATGCGCATCGGGAGCGGGATCTCCAGCTTGGGCAGCGCGGCGAGTTCACGCTCCAAGCCGGCCAGATCGAGCACGCCCGGCGGTTTGCCTTTCGGGAACTTGGCCGACCCAACAAAGACGACCCAGCCCTCGACAGTGAGATCGGTGACAAGTGTCTCCACCGCCTTGATGTGACCATGGTTCTGACGGAGTGGATTCTGGAACGGATGTCGACGCCGACCGATCACCTGTGTCCAGGTCGTCTCATGCTCGCAGCCAAGCACGAGCCCGCTGTAGTTCTTGGTCTCGATGACGAGAATGCCATTGGGTGTCAACGCGAGATGATCGATCTGGGTCAGCCCACCCAGCCCATTGGGCAGGATGATGTCGTTGGCGACATAGCTGCTGTAGCGCTTGAGAACACGCGCCACGGCACGCTCGCCGAGCATGCCGCGCAGTCGCGGGCGGTATGCTTGCAGCAGAGTAATGAGGAGGAGGATGGGCAGCAGCCACAACAACGGAGCGGCAACGGCTTTGATGAGTGGGCTGTAGTCCATGATGATTCCTTGCCGATGTAACTGATCACTGCTATCAGGGTCAGAGGTTGCGCCCGGATCAGCCTATCACGCTGAGCATGTTAGGCTTGTTGCGATTCGCGATCCCCTTTGCTGCCTTGTCCCCTACCCTGTTAATGCCTCGCCGTACCCAGTCCTCCAAAGCTCCCTCCAAATCCCGCTCCAAACAAACCAAGAACAAAGCATCTGCACTGCCGCTGCCGAGCTTGCCCAAGGGCTTACGTGCTTGGTTGCGTCTGATCACACGGAAATCTCGTGATCTCGCGATCGGTTTCGGCCTGATCACGGCCCTGTCGTTCATCCCGCCATCGGTCACCGAGCAATGGGGTCCGAACGCTCAGCGTGCGGTCGTGCTCGCCGGTGAGTTGAGAGCAGCAGATCGGCGCGGGCTTCCACGCCTGCGCGCCGCTCCTCAGGCAGGCCTTGCATCACATCGGTTCATGTCTTCATCGGTTGCCGCCGTTCTCAGACGCAAGGCGCTTCAGATGCGCGTCAAAGCGCTCGTCGGCCTTGCGGACCAACTGTGTGTAGAACCGTTTCCGTGGTACGCCTGCCTGATCTCCAGCAACCAGCAGAATCGCCCGGCGCCGAGGGTCGAACGCGAAACCGACGCGCCAAACGCCATTGTCGGCATCAAAACGCAGTGCCTTCATGTTCGCATGCCGGGACCCCTTCAAAGTGTCTGCGCGCGGGCGGCCGAGCTGCGGGCCAAACGCTTCCAGAAGTTTCGCGTGTGCGAGCAGCTCGTCCTGAACGGCTGCGGGCAGCTCCCGAAATTCATCCCCTATTTAATCCCGCCGGTGGCGCAGGCTGGTTGCCATGGATAGCAAAATCGTGTGTAATAACAAAGTTATCATATCAGGGGGCCGGCGGTGCAGACTACGTTACGCAAGATCGGCAACTCGAGAGGCGTCATCATCCCGGCCGCCCTGCTGGCTCAAGCCGGACTCGACGACGCCGTTGATTTGCGCTTGGAAGGGAACCGAATCATCATCGAGCCTGTGAAAACACCGCGGGAAGGCTGGTTCAACGGCGCAAACCCGGTTCAGGACGTTGACGCCTGGGAGGAGCTGCCACCGGATGACGATGCCAGCGAGTGGGAATGGTAGACCAGCGCCGAATCATTCGTCGCGGCGAGGTCTACTGGATCAACCTCGATCCGACCATCGGCACCGAGATCAACAAGACCCGACCTGGGCTGGTCGTGTCGCCGGATGATCTGAATGCCGCATTGCCGCGCGTGATCATCGCACCGCTCACCAGTCGAGGGCAGCCACTGGGTTGTCGTCCTGAGCTGGTGTTTGGCGGCCAGCAGGCGCGCATTCTGCTCGATCAAATCCGTTGCGTCGATCGGCGTCGTCTGTTGGGCAAGCTCGGCGAGATCGATCCAGCCTGTTGGCATGCCGTGTTGCTCGAAATGCTCCACTGATACACGCTCGGCGCACGCCGCCAATGTCCGCGCCGGACCTCCCCGTCCCCACCGAGACTGCCTGGCTGACCTGGTGCCTCAGCGCATCAGCGGAGACCTCGCCGGCGCTCGTATAGGAGGTGATTCGCCGGACGCTTACGTCGAGCCTGTCGACCCGGCGTGGTGAGCCGCTTGGCTGGCTCCTCGGCTGGGCTGGCGGTTTCCTGTGGATCATTGCCCTGGCGCTGGTGTTCTTGGTCCGGGGGCAGATTGCTGCAGGACTCTCGGGGTTTGCGCTGGTCGCGATCGGTTATGGCGCGGTCGTGCGCTATCCACCCTGGCGCGCTCCGCGAACCCGTTACTGGCGGTTGATGCTGCTGCCGATGCTGGCCATGCTCGCCGGCGTGCCATGGGCGATCTTGGGCTTTGGTCCCGAGGCGGCTGGGCAGCTCAATCCGTGGCAGGCGCTGATTGTGCTACCGGTACTGTCACCGTTCCTCGAGCCATGGAAAACTATCCATGCACGTGAGCCGAACAGTGTTGCTCACGATTCGCGGGCTGGGATTGCACCAACCTCAGGCGAATGGATCGCCGGTCACGCCGTCGCCCGTGGGGTC
>NZ_NHSH01000060.1 GCF_016653315.1 Halochromatium roseum
TTTTGACGTGATCCGAACCGCATTGCGGGCATAGCACTGAGATCTCGGCCATACAATAACCTTATAAAAAGCAAATATCGATATTATTCTACAGATTTTACGGATAAACCACGTCTAGAGCACTACCCAGCCTCGATAGCCCTGGGCAGCACTCCAGGCTAGGGTACGGTCTAAAGCTTCAGTGGCTTGGCGGGTGGCTAGCATTGGTGCAGAGTGCAATCTATTCGAGGTGTCATTCACTTGCTAGGGATGGTCGATCCCGAGGCGAGCCAACAGCGTCTCGCCGATCTGATTGAAAGTGTCCCGGCAGCGTGCCACGGCCTGAATCTGTCCCCCACCAATCCCATCGGCCTGTTTGAGATTGAAAATCGGCTTGCGCGCCTGCTGGGCAATGGGGATTAAACTGGCATAGTGTGGAATGAGCGCGAGGCAGTGCGCATCCTGCTCAAAGGACAGGGTGGTTTCGTCAGGCACTTCGGCAAGAACCGAGCGGCAGTACTCGGCGGGAATCGCCTGCGCCCAGCGGGCATAGCCCGCGACAGGTCGATCCGCGCGCGCCAGATGCTGCTGAACCAAATAACCGAGCGGCAGGAAATCATGGGGGGGCAAGGTCTCTTGAGGCTTGCCAGCCAGACCTCGCTCGCGCACCGTCCCCCAATCACGTCGCCATTCGCGCAAGGTCGGCCCGACATTGCGCAATCCCTGGAGGCTAAACAGATCTGGCGCCACCGGCAGCACCAGATGATCACAGGCCAGCAAGGCCGCCCGGTTCAAGGCGCCCAGACTCGGACCGAGATCCATAATCATGATATCCGCACCGACCTGCTCGGCGGCGAGGTTTGACAACAGATCAAGCGATGTTGTCACATCCAATGCGCGCTCATTATCAACGGACAGCGTTTTGGCAAACTCCTCGGCCAAGGTCTGCTCGAAACGGCTGAGCGCGAGATGTCCCGGCAGCAGCCAAAGTCCATCGGCGACGCGCTCCAGGTCAGGCGGGAGTACGTCGCCCTTGCCGCGACGCACGGGCTCCAGGCAGCCGGTCACAGTCGCGTTGGTGTTACCCTGCTCCCAGATCTCGAACAGGCGGACTTCGTCGAGAAAAATCGCGGAGATATTGCACTGTGGATCAAAATCGAGCACAACAACCCGCACCCCACGACCCGCCAGAACATGGGCGATGTTGAAGGTGAGGGTGGTTTTGCCAACGCCGCCCTTGTTGTTGAAGAAGACGAGCGATTTCATGACCGAGCGTGCAGGATCAGCCGCGTGAAGCCATCGGTTTCGATCTCCAGGGGCGGATTGCCGTTCCGCTCCAGCAGCAGTCGCACGCGGCGAATGCCCCGACCGAGTTGTTGCACATAGCCCATGTCCACCAAACCAGCGGTGATCACAGGATTGCGGTAATCGGAATGCGCGCCAAACTCACCCTCGCTGGCGCGTCCGAAAGGGCCGCCGGGATTAGAAAATTCAATATGGGTACGAAACCACTCGATGCGTCCGGGGGCGTGGGTTCCCTCATAGCTGCGGTGCTGCACCAGATTACGCGCCAATTCTTTCAATGCCTCCATGGGATATTCTGGCAGATAGCGTTCGATGATGCCCTGGTTTTCCCCTTGCTCGGGTACCGAGGCCAAATGCGCGCTCATCTGCGCCCAGACCCCTTCCAACTGATCCGCCAGAGTTCCGGTGACCGTCTTGCGCGCTACGACCTCGCTGTCGATGTCGTGCCCCGCATAGCGGACAAACTCCACCTTGGCACCCGGCAGCCAGGACTGAGGATTCACCCCAAACAGCAGCAGTCCTGCCGAGTTCGGGCGCCAGACTCCGGCCACGGGACGCCCAAGCTGGCGTTGGGTAAGCCACTGCTCAAGGCTGGGAAAGGTCTCCTCGTCGAGATCATCCATCCGCTCGGCTTCATATTTGGCGCGCAGCAAGCTCAGGTTAAGATCCTGCAGTGTCGAGGCGCTCATGGGACGCAGATCGAAGGGCTGGCTGTGCTCGGGTCGTCGCTCGTTCAGGCGCGCCAGATCGGCTTGGGTGGCGCGGCGTGTCGAACTGCCCTGGCGCACCCAAGCCACGCCATCCACCATCACCACCGGCGGGACGGGGTAGGGAATGACTGTAATCACCAGCAAAATCGCAGCCTTATCCTCCTCCTCAACAACGGCGATGTCGAAGCTCGGTGTCGGCTGGATCTTGGTCGAGCGCAGCCGGTTCGCCAGATCCTGCTGGATCTGATCGAGCTGCCGCACGTCAATCCCGCGACATGTGCCATCCTTGTCCAAGCCGATCACCAGCCGACCTGCTTCGCCGCTACCGCCAAGGTCATTTGCCAGCGCGCAGGCAGCCCGCAAAATGCCGTCACTGTCCTGAGGAGAACGCTTCCATTCGATACGCTCTGTCTCGGCACGAAACCAATCGGCATTGTTCATTTGATCGAGTCCAAAAAAACAGCGGCGTTTAAGCCCGTTCAAATTCGTCCAGCCAAAGCTGGCTCATCAGCATGAAATAAAGCATGAAATAATGCCAGCGGGTCGCCTTGCCTGGTCGGTACGCCAGCACACGCTGGACGAAGACCGGATTAAATAGCCCCGTTTCCCGCAGGCGCGCGTCACTTAACCAGACTTTGGCTAAGGGTTTGAGTTGCTGATGAAAAAACGCTGGTGCATTGACTTGGAAGCCGCTCTTCGGGCGACTCAGGATCAACACCGGTAGCACCGGCTGCAAGACCTCGCGCAGCAAGCCCTTGAGCTGCCCATCGGGCATCAGCGCCTGCCGCCCCCATTGACCAACGACGCCGGCCAGCGGCTGATCAACAAAGGGCACCCGCACCTCAAGCCCGCGTGCCATGCTGACCCGATCCTCCTGCCAAAGCAAGTCGTTGACCATCTTCTCCCGCCACTCAAATCGAGCCGCTGCCGTGACTGGATCAGAATCCTCCGGCCAGGTCGCCTCCAGTCTTTCCCAGGGATCAGGCAGTTTCGCATCCAGCAGGCGTGGCCCGTAGATCAGGCGTCGTAAATCCGGCCTGTCCCAGAGATTGCGCAGCAGACCATAGACACGCGGTCAAGCACCCAGTGCCGCCAACATGCGCGCCGCCCGCTCCGCTTCGGTCCAAGGCAGATGCGCGGCACGCCGCACAACGCCTGCCGCCGTGTCGCCCAGGATGTGATTGATCCAGCGGTAGTGCTCTAGACGTGGTTTATCCGTAAAATCTGTAGAATAATATCGATATTTGCTTTTTATAAGGTTATTGTATGGCCGAGATCTCAGTGCTATGCCCGCAATGCGGTTCGGATCACGTCAAAA
>NZ_NHSH01000061.1 GCF_016653315.1 Halochromatium roseum
CAGGTTCATCGCGCCGCCTCGCCAATCAACATTGCCCGGCAGTTTGAACCAGACGCGCGGAAATGTCCAGATCCGAGGGTAAGTGCTTCTAAGGTGCGTCAGTTAGGCGTAGAACGGTTTCGCCCTGAAGGCTCCGGTTTCGGCTACTCTGCACAGGTTCCCATGCTGCACAGCTTCCTATCAGCTTCCTATCAGCTTCCTATCAGCTTCCTATCAGCTTCCTATCAGCTTCCTATCAAGAGGACCACCGGTTCATGAACGCACTCTCAGACTTCAGTGCTCCCGCGCGTGGCCTGATCGTCGCGGCCGCCTTCGCCTTGGTCGTCACCGTTCTCAAAATGGCCTCGTCACTGCTGGCGCCGATCCTGTTGGCGGTGTTCATCGCCATCGTCGTCACCCCCGCATTGGGCTGGATGCGGCGCAAGGGAGTGCCGAAATGGGCCGCGCTGGCCGTCATCGGTTTCGTGCTGCTTGACGTTGGCAGCCTCCTAGCACTGGTCACGACCGGGGCCGTTGAGGGTTTTCGCGAGAGTATCCCCTCCTATCAGGAGCGCCTGACCTTGCTTGCGGGTCAGTTCGGCACCTGGCTGGAAGCAGCCGGCATGGACAACTCAGGCGACGCAGTCCCGAACCTGCTCGACCCGAGCAAGCTGATGATTGGTGTGCGCCTGCTGTTGTCGAACGCCAGCGGCATCTTCGCCAATGGCCTGCTGGTGCTGCTGACGGTGATCTTCATCCTGCTCGAGGCGCCAACCCTCTGGGCCAAACTGCACGCGGCCTTCTCACTGACGCCCGAGGGCGAAGAGCGCATCCGTCGGCTGTTCGGCTCGATCAATCGCTACATGCAGATCAAGGCGGCGACCAGCTTTGCGACGGGCGTCTGTGCCTATCTCCTGCTTTGGCTCCTCGGCATCGATTTTGCAATCTTCTGGGCGATCCTGGCGTTCTTCCTGAACTTCATCCCGGTGGTCGGCAACGTCATCATGATGATCCCACCGGCTCTGCTCGCGCTGGTGCAGGCCGACCTCTCGACTGCATTGATGGTCATCGTCGGCTACTTAGTCATCAATACCGCCATCGGCAACATCATCGAGCCGCGCATCATGGGCAAGGGGCTCGGCATCTCGACCTTGGCGGTGTTCTTGGCGCTCTTGTTCTGGGGCTGGCTGTTCGGCAGCGTGGGGATGTTCCTCGCCGTCCCACTCACGGTGACCTTGGTCATCGCGCTGGATGCGAGCCCGACCACACGCCCGATCGCCATCCTGCTCGGCCCCGAGGTCGAAAAGATGCCGCCACCCGAGCAGGTCAATCAGCCGGTGCTGGATGCCGTCGCCATGGATGAGCCGGCTGACCATGAGCACTGAGTGATGCCATTGGTATAGCATTCGTGGTTCGACCAGTCATCATGAGCCCCGATGAGCGAGACCGAGCTGAACCAGATTCGACGCCAATTTAGCGACGCCTATCGCGCCCGCGACTTTGCCGCTTGCGTCCGCCTAGCGACCGCGGGTCTGCATCTGACCGAAGCGCGCCATGACCTCGCAGCCCAAACCTTGATGCTCGTCTGGCTAGGCGAGAGCCACTGGCAGCTCAAGCAGACAGAGCAGGCTGTCGCGGCGCTGAGCCGCGCCGCTAAAGCCGAGCCACCGGCCGACCCGAGCGATGTATTCAACGCCATCTCAACGCTACTGAACATCAGCATCCTTGAGCGCCCGCTAGCCGAGGCCAAGGCACTCATCGCGCAAGGGCGCGCGCACCTAGAGCATCATAACCAGCAGCGCTCGCGCCACATGCTCGACCTGAGCGAGGGCGATCTGGCCGCGCGTCGGGGTGACTGGCAAGCAGCACAGCAGCACTATCACGCCGCTTACGAGCACCAGCAAGTCGATACCGGCTCGCTGTGCTTCACCCTCGCCTCCTACCAGATCAAGCTTGCCGAGGTGAGCTTCATGGTTGGTGACGCCAAGGCGCTGAGCCACTGGTGTCGCGAGATCGATGCCGCTCCGAAGGCGGTCGAAGGCGATCGGCTACGCGCCGAGCAGGTGCGGCTGCTCTGCTATCGCGCCGGCATCGCAGCGCCAGCCGGTGCGCGCGGTGACGCGGTCACCACGGCCCGCCGCGTGCTCCGCTGGCTCGAAGAGATCGACGGCCATCGCGAGGACTTCGCGCGCGACGCCATGCGGGTGCTGCTGCGCGAGGGTGACTGGCTCAGCGTCGAGACCTGGCTCGACTATCCAGGGATTGGCGACGACCCGCTGATGCGCGGTGACCTGCATTTGGCTCGCGCATGGCGCGCGCTTGGTTTGACGCTACCTGACCCGGCCTGGTCAACGGCAGTGGTCACCGCAGACGCGACCGACACTCGACTCGCCAACGCTAACGCAAGCGCCAACGCAAGCGCGAACCGTCCGAGTCCGCCAACAATCGCTTCAACCAGAATCCGCGCGAACAAACACTCCAAGGCGCGAGATGACCTCGCGGCAGCACGACGACATTATGTCGACAAGCAAGCCTGGGCTGCGCATGAAGATGAGCGGCTGCAAACCGACTACCATCGCCGAATGCTCGATGCACGGCTCCAGCAGGTCAACGCCGTGGCTGACCAGCTGAGCTAAACAGCTGAGCTGAGGTCAGTTTCTGTCAACGATAACCAGATACCGCCGCACCATGACAAACGCGCTGAACATTCGCCAGATGACCCACGCTGAGGTCAATGAGCTGGTCCACTGGGCTCAGCTGGAAGGTTGGAACCCAGGCCTGCACGATGCGGAGCTGTTCTGGAGCACCGACCCCGACGCCTTCATCGCCGCGGAGCTCAATGGCGAGCTGATCGGCGGCGGCGCCATCACCTCCTACTCGGGCGAGTACGGCTTCATGGGCTTTTTCATCGTGCGCCCTGAATTCCGCGGCCTCGGGCTCGGCGATCAGATCTGGCGAGCCCGCCGTGAGCGCCTCCTCGCCCGCCTCCGCCCAGGCGCAACCATCGGTCTCGATGGCGTCTTCACGATGCAGGACTACTATGCGCGTGGAGGCTTCGCCTTCTCGCATCGCAACATTCGCTTCAGGGGCGAATTCGGCGCCAAGTTGAGTCAGGAGTTGGGACAGAAGTTGGGGCAGAATTCACACAACAGCACCCTGATGCCGCTGACCGAGATTCCCTTCGACAGCCTCCTCGCCTACGACCGCACCTGCTTTCCGGCCCCGCGCCCTGGCTTCCTCAAAGGCTGGATCACCCAGCAAGACGGACTCGCGCTCGGCCTACTGCGCGATGGCGCGTTGAGCGGCTTTGGGGTCACGCGCCGCTGCGTCGAAGGCTACAAGATCGGCCCCTTGTTCGCCGACGATGCCGAGGCCGCACAGAGCCTGTTTACCCCGCTCGCGGCCTTCGCCGGCGAGCATCCGCTCTTCATCGATGCGCCGGAGAACAATCCGGCCGCACTCGCGCTCATGCAGCGCCACGGCATGGTCGAGGTCTTCGGCTGCGCACGCATGTACCTAGGAGCGGTCCCGGACATTGCCCATCAACAGATCTTTGGGGTCACCAGCTTCGAGCTCGGCTGATGGTTGATCGCGACCTCTGCGACCCCAGCGAGCAGTCGCCGACGAGACTGTTACTCATCACCCAAAAACAGCTTTTCAACCGCAGATTTCGCAGATTAACGCAGCGCTTTCAATCGGCGGCTGCTCATCAAAGCCTCACCTGTTAGGTGACCCTGCTAAAGCCGATAGAGCCTTGTCTTATAAGCTTTTGATCTGTGCGCATCGGCGTCATCTGCGATCGATAGGACGAACTATATGAGCGACTCCGTCCTCTTCGCCACAGTTGGCGTCGCCCTGCACCTGATGCTTCAGGTGCTGTTGATCATCCGCGTGCTGCTCAAACCACACCGCGACCCCACCGCCCGGCTGACCTGGGTGGTGGTGGTCATCGCCCTGCCCATCGCTGGCATCATCGCCTATCTGCTGCTCGGCGAGACCAACATCGGCCGCAAGCGCGCCGAGCGCATGCGCCGCGTGCTCGAACAGATGCCCAAGGTCAGGGCCGCGCAAGGCGCTGATGCGCCTAGCCTTGTCCCTGAGATTCCGGAGCGCCACCGACATCTGTTCCACGTCGGCCATTCCATCAGCGGTTTCGAGCCGATCGGCGGTAATACTGCCCGGATACCGCCAGACTCCAACGCCGTGATCGACGCCCTAGTCGCCGACATCGACGCCGCCCAAGATCATGTCCACCTGCTGTTCTACATCTGGCTCGCCGACAACAACGGCCTCAAGGTCGCCCAAGCCCTGATGCGCGCGGCCAAGCGCGGAGTCACCTGCCGCGCCATGGCCGACGATCTCGGCTCACGCGCCATGATCCACTCTGAGCACTGGCGCTCGATGCAGACCGCCGGCGTCAACCTGGCCCGCGCCCTGCCCATCGGCAACCCACTCCTACGCATGCTCGGCGGCCGCATCGACCTGCGCAATCACCGCAAGATCGTCGTCATCGACGACTGGATCACCTACTGCGGCAGCCAGAACTGTGCTGACCCCGAGTTCCGCGTCAAGGCCAAGTACGCCCCCTGGGTCGACATGATGATCCGCTTCGAGGGCCCGATCGCACGCCAGAACCAGCACCTGTTCGCCGGCGACTGGATGGCGCATGTCGAGGATGACATCGACGCGCTACTGCGCCGCCCCCTTCCTAGCACCGCTGAATCCACCCACACCTCTGCGGCCAGAACCAGCATCAGCGCCCAGATGGTCGGCACCGGCCCCACAGTGCGTTACTCGGCCATGCCCGAGCTGTTCGAAGCCCTGATCTACAGCGCCCGCCACAGCCTGGTGATCACCACGCCCTACTATGTACCGGACGAATCCATGCAGGCCGCGCTCTGCGCGAGCGCCCGTCGTGGCGTCGAGACCCTCATCGTCTTCCCGCAACGCAACGACAGCCGCATCGTCGCCGCCGCCAGCCGCAGCTACTACGCCGACCTCCTCGCCGCCGGCGTGCATATCTACGAATACGTTGGTGGGCTACTCCACACCAAATCCCTCACCCTTGACGGTGAAATCAGCCTCATTGGCTCCGCTAACATGGACCGCCGCAGCTTCGATCTCAACTACGAAAACAATATCCTGCTCTACGATCCAGAGCTGACCCAACAGATCCGCACACGCCAGCAGCACTATCTCAACAGCGCTTTGCTCGTCGACGCCGAGCAAGTCGCGAATTGGCCACGCCACAGGCGGTTGATCAACAACACCGTGGCGATGCTAGGGCCTGTGTTGTAAGCGAGGAGCACCGCTTTATGCAGCCGACCAATGCTCGATCCAACTCGACGCGATGCCTGAGCCTGTCTAGGCCCTGATCGATGCACAGCTGAATCAGATCTGAGAACTACGCTCGCTGCAAAACGGCGAGGATCAGCGCATTATAGGATGCGCGAGGACGGTATAAGGTCAAAGCAAGGCCGCGCGATTCCTTTCGCGACTCGACCTTATCTCGTCATGCGGCCTCGACAAGCCTAGGCGGCTTCAGGCTCAGCCTCGCTGGCATCATCCTTCGCCTCGTTGGCTTTCACCTTCGATTTCGGCGCCTTCTTCGGCGCCGCCTCAAGCTGAGGCGCGGTGATGAGGTACAGCGGCGTTAACGCCATCACGAACAACAGCGGCATCAGCGGTGTCGCGTATTGCGGGGCCGCGGTCCCAACGATCTTGGCGAGGGTGGCGTAGATCAGGACCAAGCTCACGCTGCGCAGGCCGATGCGCTGTGTCGGTGTTAACCGGCGGCCGGCGATCGGCAGCCAGACGAGAATCGCACCCAGCGCCCCGATCAAGGCTACAGGACCATACAGCAATTGCATGAATTCCTCACTGGTGAGGAAGATGGGGTTCTCTGTATAGGGCGTCGCCGCGACCGGATAGACAAAGGTCTGCTCGACGTTCCCTGGCTCGCCCAAGGACCAGAGCACTTTCGGCTTTTCGACGAGGTACCACTTCAAGAAGCCACGCGGGTCGTTGATAAAGCTGCCGCCAAGTTGGCCGATGGCAGCGCCGGGACTGCTCGTCTCGCCCGCCTGCACGGCTGCATCACTTGTTTGAGCGGGCGGCAGACCCTGCTGAATGCTGGCGACGATGGGGGCTGTGGCGATCGGGGTTTCGATCGTCTCTTGATTGCGTGCCATGAAGGGACCAAACACCAACATGAAGCCGAGGATGGCCGCAACCGGCGTGAACAGCTTCCAGACACCCTTGCTAGCGGCAAACAAGACCAGTAGCCAGGGCAGGATGAGGAACTCGTAGGTCGGATCGACCCAGGCCACGATGCCGAGCAACGCGGCTGCAATAAAGCTGCGGATCATTGCCCAACGGTCGCTAATCTTTGCCGCTGTCACGAGGTACAGGAGCAGTGCGACGAGCAACAGTGTGGCACTGACCAAATAAAGACTGATGTTGACCAGCGACGGACTCACCGCCGTCAGGAAGGCGACGGTCAGCGCCCAGTGCGGATCCATCAGCCGGCTGGTCAACATGAACACCAGCAGGATCGCCAGGGCGCCGAGTACGAGCTGGGCGATGACGGCAGCATTGATGCCGCTCGCGTCCGCCTCCGAGGTCGCAAACAGCGACAGGAACAACGGATAGCCGAGGCTGCCGAAGGTCTGTGCTGGGTCCGCATCCGAGCCGGCCTCGATCGGCGCTGTCAGCACCTTATAAGCACCCTGACTGCTCAGCGTTTGCGCCAAGGCGTAGGCGTCGGCTGAGCCTGCCTGTAGCGGCTCGACAACCTCGGTTGCTAGAAAGGCCTGCCCGCGCAGGAAAACACCAACGGCAATGATGACCGCCAGCATGAAAAGAACGACAAGTGAGACGGTCTGGCCGTCTTGACGCTTCGATTTGACAGGGCTCACAACGAATCTCTCCTAGCTTTCACGCCAAGCCGATGGCTAGCGCCTTTTTTCAGTGTGGGTACAGCTTGACAAAAACCTTATTAGCATACCCTAAACTTTTGCTGGGATGCGAGCGACAAGCTCAGTTCAGACGCTGGTCAGGACGCTCCAAACCCATTTTTAAGTGCCGAAGGGCACCAGGAGACGCCGCCGGAACTTAGGGATTTCCCTTATGCGAAGAATTCGTATATCATAAGCCTCTAATGTCGCCAAATGATCAAGAATAACTAGGTCTTAGCTTATGAGAACCCTCTCCATTACTGCGTTTGTGGCCACTCTCTTCCCCCCCTTGCTCTTGTCTTCGGCACCAGAGCCGCGCGAAACACCGCGGCTCTACCCAGCCAAGCTGGAGCTTGAGCCTATCTCCCCGATTTCTCCCGCGCTTGCCATCACCAAGACGACGTCCGCAGTGCCGATTGCATCCGCGCTACCTCCTGAGGCGCCCACGGCTCTAGAGACGCCGACGGCCCAGGCCGCTCGTGCGACCAGTCCGATCGATGAAGAGCTCCATTGTCTAGCGCTCAACATCTATCACGAAGCCCGTTCAGAACCGCTCTCCGGTCAGATAGCTGTCGCTCAGGTGACCCTCAACCGGGTCGCGTCAAAGTCTTTCCCGCATTCGGTATGCGAGGTCGTGAAGCAAGGAGGCCAGAAACGCAATCGCTGCCAGTTCTCCTGGTGGTGTGACGGTAAGTCGGACCAGCCGACGGAAATGAAGGCCTGGCGGAAATCGCTTGACCTAGGTCGACGCGTTTTAGCAGAACAGATGTCAGACCCAACCGACGGCGCGTTGTTTTACCACGCAACCTACGTCTCCCCGAAATGGTCACGATCGTTTCAACGCACGACCCAGATTGGCCGCCACCTCTTTTATCGGCCAACCTCGAGTGCTCGCCAGAGTTAGGTCGAGGCCGGAAAAGCTCAGACAGCAATCCCTCACGCCGCCTACGCAAGCGCATGAACGAAGACGCGCTCGCTCGCACGCTCGAGCCGTCTCGCCTCCTCGACGACCCGCCCATGGTGGGTGAACAGGATGACTTGAGTCTTGCAAGAAAACTCGGCGAGCGCGTCGAGCGTCGCGCGCGATCGATCGTCATCGAACTGGATCAGGATATCGTCGACGATCAGCGGCAACGGCTCTGCGCTTTCGGCATAGTGGTCCAGCGCCGCTAGCCGGAGCGCCAGATAGAGCTGGTCCCGTGTACCGGTGCTCATGGCCTCCACGCGCAATCGTTCGCCATTGGGGCGAACCCCAACCAGCACCGGCTGATCCGATTCGTCGAAGTCGGTCTCCACCCCGCTGAGTGAGGCGCAGGTGAGCTTACTGAAGTAGCGACTGGCTTGAGTCAGGATTGGATCGCGGTGCTTGCGCCGAAAGGCCTCGATCTCATCGCGCAGCAGGCGCGCCGCGAGCCGCAAACGGATGTAGCGCTCAGCATGTGCGCGCACCTCCGACAGGGTCTGCTGGGCCTGTTCTGCCAACGCGGATGCCTCATCCGAACCGGCCATCGCCTGGAACTGCTGTTCCGCAACCAGTTTTTGCTCGAAGATCACCCCGCGTTGTGGATTGAGCTCTTGATTGATGCGCTGGTCGAGCGCGTTGATCTCGGCGAGCACCTGGTCGCGATCCACTTCCGCAGCCTCGGTTTCTAATCCTTCCAGGCTCAGTCCATCGCCGCTATCGATCAGCTCGCGCTCGACCTCGCGCAGCTCGTCGGTCAGCGCGCGCCGTTCCAAGAAACGTCGCTCGATGACCTCGAGCTGGTCGACGTTGTCGCAACCCGCCTGCCGGCAGAGTTCTCCCAGCACCGCATCGGCCGCGTGCAGCTCCGCATCGGCGTCACGCGCCTCGTTCTCGGCCTGGCGAAGCTGCTTGTTGAGTTCGTCGAGCCGGCTCTTTGCCGCGCGCTGCTCGGTGAGCTGAGCGTTGAGCTGATGCATCGCCTCGTCCACCGGTCGATCGGTGAGGTTCGGAGCGAGCCGGAGCAGCAGGGCCTGGACATCATGCTCGAAGTCCTCCGACTCGCGCTCGATTGCTTGGATGCGAATCTCGATCTGCTTCGCGTCGTCCGCCAAGCGCAAGCCATCGGCGATCGATTGCAGATGGTCCGAGACCTCACCGGGCGTGGTCTGGTCCTTCAGCCCAAGCTCTTGCATGAGCACCGCCCACTCTGAGACCCAGGCAGTAAGCGCCTTCTCAGTATGCGCAAGCTCCCGGCCGAGCAACCGCGCTGTCTCTTCGAGCTCTGCGACATCTTTCTCCAATCCTGCCCGCAGACTCGTACTGCGTTCGATGGCGCTGAGACAAGACTCGGCATGCTCGAGTACGGGCCTTAGCGTCGGTTGCAGCTCGGTTTGCGGTTGCGGTTGCGGCTGCGGCTGCTCACAAACCGTTAGGGCTCGGATCAGATGCTGACGTAGCGCGTCCCGATTCAACGCCAGCGCATTCGCTGTCTCGCGCAGCTCCTCACCCTGCCCGGTCTTCTCGCGCAGCCGAAGCAGCTGTTCCACCCAGGCCGACATCTCACGCGGCGGCAGCGGCACGAGGTCCATGTCCGCCCACAGGGCCTGCCATGACGCCTCGAGCTCCAACCGCTGTTGTTCAATCCGTTGCAATGCAGCCAGCGCATCGGCATTGAGCTGACGGCACTGTTCGAGCCTTGCTTGTGCGCTCGCCTGTTCATGCACACGCTGTGACTCGCGCCGCAGCCGGTCTGCAACCTCATCGGCGGTCGCGATGCCTTGCTCAAACGCCTCTGGCAGCGGCGTCTCCCGGTCGAAGCCTTCGACCTCGGCGCTGACGTCTTCCTGATCGATCCACTGCCGCTTCAACAGCTGCCAGCCCAGATCGCGTCGCTCGCGGGCGCTCTGCAGCTGAGGCTCAGTGGGCACCTCCCCCGCGAGGCGCAGCGCCTGTAGCGCCGACTCGGTCTGACGCTGTTCTTTATGCAGGTCGGCGATGCTCGCGTTCAAACGGCGCGCCTCGTCCTCAAGGATTTGGAATTGATCACTGTATCGCGCGAGCGTCTGCGCGTTAGGCAGTGCCAAGCAGGCCAGGGCGGCAAGGCTGCCGTGCCAGCGTCCCAAGGCCTGCAGCTCACGCTCGCAGAGCGCCTGATGTTGGGCGGACCTTGCCATCGCCTCGGCGACCGCGCGGTCGAGATCCCCTGCCCTGCGGGCCTCGCTGACAGCCTGCCGCAGCGCATCATCAGCAATCGGCGCAGCCAAGCCATTCAGCTGCGCCTGCTTCTGGTTGAGCTTGTCTGCTGCTGCCTCCAAGCGCTCGGCAGCCTGCTTGACCGCGGACTCCAGGGCTTCGCGCCGCCCGCCAAGCTCGGTCGCCCGACGCCGACGGCCGAGCATCGGCCGCAACTGCTCGACCTCATCAAAGGCCAGATCGGCACGAATCTCGGCAAAACGCTGCCGGGCCTGCTCGATCAGTGTCGACCGTCGCTCGAGCAGGCCGGGTCGGTCACGATTGGCCTTGAGGTAGCCGCCGAGCCGATCGCGCAGCTCGTCGATCCCCTCTGACTCGGCCAGCAGTTGCGATGAGATCGGCAAGCTGGCTACATCCGTTCTCAGCCCTTTGAGCCGCCCCTCGGCCTTGGAGCGACCTTCGAGCGCAACCCTGCGCTTGGTCAACGCGGCTTCCCGCCGTTGCCCAACATCCTCTTCAAGCGACGGCACCTCGCCGAGGCCAGCGAGTTGCTCGCGCAGGTGACGACGTTTGGCCAGGCCTGGTAACGCACGCCTGATACGCTCCAGGGTGTTTCGGCGCCGAGCGGCTTCGGCCAGCGCGCGATCGATCTCGGTCAAGCGACCGATGGCCTCGTCAACCGCCTGACGCGCATCATCCCAATGCCGGGCGGAGAGCGACAGCTCGCGCTGTTGATGCTTGAGCGCTGACAATTGACTCAAGCCAGCGTTGAGCACCGGTTTCGACGCGCGAGGTGCAAACAGTGACTGCGCCTCCTGCTCAAAACTGGCTAGCAGAGCGTGCACCGAGGTACTCCCGAGGCCAGTCCCGAACAGCGCCTCGGCCTCGCGCCCGCGCTCAACCAGGAGTGCCTGTCCGCCGCTCACCAACGCCTGATGATCGATCCCGAACAAACGCTCAAACAGCGGCTCTGCTACCCCACCTAGAAGCTGCTGCAGACGGTCCTCGGCCAGCGGACTGCCTGCTGCATCGAGCAGCGTGTTCTTACGCCCTTTGCGCCGATAACAGCACAGCTCGGCACCATCGGCGCCGCGCAGCCGACCGCCGACCCTCAACTCGGTTCTTGCATGCCGAAAGTCGTCTTGCGTGCGTTCCGGTACGCCGTAGAGCAGCGCACGCAATGCGCGCAGCGCTGAGCTTTTGCCGGCTTCGTTGGCGCCGTAGACTAGATGCAGCCCCTCACTGCCGTTGCTGAGATCCAAGGTTCGGTCGGTGAACGGCCCGTAGGCGAGCAGATGGAGGTCGAGGATCTTCACTGTTGATGGCCCTCTCGCAACAGCCGCTCCAACAACAGGGCCTTGGCGTCTTCTAAGCGAGCGCAAATCTGTTCAGGCGCTGATGGATCGATGGGGTCAGGCCCTGAGCGCAGCTCGATGGGAAGCTTCGTGCTCAGGTCTGCGAAATCCTCAGCCAGCATCGCGAGGCGATCCGAATCCAGCTCCAGATCACGAATCGAGCGCAGTAGGCCACTGAACGCATCATCACGAGCCAGCGCGGATGCCTCCGACACCGATGGTCGCGTCTCCAAGACCAGGCGCTCGATCCAGATGGCACCAGAGCCGATCGTCTGCGCGAGCGAGCGGCACTCATTGATCACTCGCTCGCGTTCTGCACGCAGCTGCCGGTGGATGCTGCAGGCCCCATGCAGCCGCACCCGCACCGCGACCAAGCGACCCTCGGCCGCATGGAGCACATCGGCGAGCGCCGGCATCAGCAGGTCATAGACCTCGTCCAGCGTCTGCGCCTCACTGACATCCAGCTCACACCGCGACCAGCGCACCAGGTCCAGCGCGCGGTGCTCGACTGACGCAACCTGTCCGGCCTCGACCCGCACCAGCGAGCAGCCTTTGGCTCCGGTCTCGCGTGCATGTCGGCCTTGAAGGTTGCCAGGGAAGACCACCCAAGGGTCCTCGGCGACGATCTCCCGACGATGCACATGGCCAAGCGCCCAATAGTGGTAGCCGCGCGAACGCAGGCCATCCAGCGTGCAGGGCGCATAGGTCTCGTGCCCAGATCGGCCGTCCAACGCAGTATGTAGCAGGCCGATGTTGAACAGGGCCGGATCAGCGAGTGGGTATCGGGCGGTAAGATCTTCAGTCACGGCGCGGGAAGCGAATCCTTGCCCGTGGATCAGCACGCCAAGGTCTTCGAGCAGGACGCTTTCTGCGGCCCGAGTGGCGAACAGGTGTAGATTCGGTGGCGGTCGCAGCGTCTTTGTCATCTGGCTCGCCGCGTCATGATTCCCGGCCGCAAAAAACACACGGATACCGGCGTCGTGCAAGCGGGCGATCTGCCGAATGAAGAATAGGCCGGTGTTGTAATCCCGCCAGTCGCCATCGAACAGATCGCCGGCGAGGAGGACAAAAGCAACCTCCTCATCGATCGCCAACTGGATCAGATTCTGGAACGCCCGGCGCGAGGCGCCGCGGATCGCGTCGACCGGCGCGCCTTCATAGCGCTCGAGCCCGCGTAACGGACTATCAAGGTGAACATCAGCGCTGTGGATAAACTTCACGGCCTGGCCTGAGAGCGAGATCGGATGTAGCTCGATGATACGCGGCTCAGATGAGACGCGCTCAACGCAGCAACATCTCGAGTGATCTCAGTCTCGATCCGAATCAAGCGCCAGCGGCTAATCGAGCACGCTTGACCACCAACTGTTGCAGCTGCACCCGTGCCAGATCGCTCGCTTGCTCAAGGTGGACACCCAACTGGTAGCGCTCCTGAAAATCTTCGCGGGCCGTCCATATGACCCGTCCAACGACACGAATCGGCTCGCTCACTTCGGCCGGGCTGATCACGAGCAGCAGACGGGAACGCACAGGAAACAGCTCTGGTGAGGACAGCATCAAACCCGTTTCGCTGAGGTCATACGCGAGCAGCGTCCACAGCTGCGTCGCGCCTATCGCACCGGGCAGACCGATCAGCCGCGCCTGGACCGGATCGCGGTAGCTGAAGCGCTGATGCCGGCGCTGGTCCCGCGAGAGGGCTGGGCTGTTGCCGGCATCATAGTGACCAGCGGGCTCGGCGAGCGCGAGTGCTTGTTTCTGGCCAATCTCCATCATCAGCGTCTCCGGGATCGCGCCCGCTGCTCTGAGTTGACGGCACGAGCCTGTATGAGTCGATCCTGGATCCAAAGTCTAGACCATCAGCACGCTCGGCTCAGGTGGCATTCATCACAAGATAACGCTCGGCCACATCACGGTGATCGAGCGCAATGTCCCTGTCCCGGGCTAATGCCCTGCCGCTGTGCTCTGCGTAATCGAAGAGATTGACCTCCTGGGTAATTGCCCACCGGCTGCCAACCGTTCCCCGGAACGTATCCAGATCCGTCTTCCATGCCGGCGCGATCATCCGATAATGCGGCATTTTCTCCTGCACGGCGGGGTCATTGACCATGGTCTTCAGCGCTGCAGGGATACAGGTCACCAAGGCCTCTGAGCCTGGCGCTGCCGGCAGCTTGTGGAACAGCTGCCGGTTCTCGTCGCTGGAGAGGTAATACACCAAGCCTTCCATGACGCAGAGCGCCGGGGCATTTGCATCGAAGCCGCGCGCGACCAACATCGGCAGCAGTGCATCCAGCGACCTTGCCAAATCTAGGGGCAAGCGCTCGAGGCGCCCTACGCGCAGCAGGGTGAACGGCCGAAGCGGCTCGGGAACCTGCTCGATCAGCCGCTGTTTGAGGTCAGACATGGCCGGCACGTCAACCTCAAACCAAGCGACATCGGGGATCTCAAGACGATAGGGCCGCGTGTCCATGCCGGCGCCGAGGAGCACGACCTGTTTGATGCCAGCGCTGCCGTGACAGGCGTCCAGCACGGCGGCGTCAATCGCGATGCAGCGCAAAGAGACGTCGCTGATGAGTCCCTTGTGGTACTGATCGCTCGCCTGCTTGATCTGGCGGATGCGCCCAAGCCAATCGTCACCAGCAAGCCAGGCAGCGAGTGGCTCCTCATAGGGGACCGTCGCATCTTCTGCATCTACGGCACGAATCGCGGCAACAGTGCGGCATGACAGCGTGCTGACCTTGCCGATCTCGTCGTCGTGCCAAACGGTCTGCGCTTTAGCTGAGGTCTGCGCTAGATTGTCGTGCTGATCGGGGTTGGGCATGGCTCCACTCATATCACACGAAGGCACCCACCAGCGAGCGCGCCGAGTGCTCAAGCACCTTCTGCACGGCCGCACCCACCAACGCCTTGCCAAAGGTCTCGCCGGGTGAGCTGAAATGGCCCTGATCCCGGCGCGCGGGGGCCATGCAGCCAAGTTCCTCAAGCGCGGCAAACAGCTCGACCCGCGATAGGCAAGCCGGATCGTACTGGACCAGGATGCTCGAGGCACGCGGATTGATCTTGACATCCTGAACACCTTCCATGGCCAGCAATCGGATCTGCGCCTGCTGCGCACGCTCGCCGTGACACTGGAACGCCTTCGAACGGACACGAATACGACCGGGGACGTGATGGATGTACTGGCTCATCTTGGCAGGGACTCCAACATCTTGGGTTTAGCTTGCAAGGAAGATTCGCAACGGGAACGGTTCGCATTGTACTCTCAGACCGATAGCTGATGCAAATCATTCGCATCGCTTTTTAATCCCTGTAATTTGTGTGTCCTTGATCTTCAACCCAGAGGCCCACCACCGATGAGCACTCCCAACTGGTTAGTCTTCCAACTCCCCGAGCTGATGTCTCAGCAAAACGCGAACGCCACCCGGTTCAAGGAGCTACTGCGAACACCCTCATTGAGCTGCTCGCTCTACCACATCCCGGCGGGCTCCAAGGAGATGCAGAGTGCGCATGAGGAAGACGAGCTCTATCTGGTGCTCGAAGGACGCGCTCGGCTCAGGGTCGAAGATGAGGATCATCATGTCGAAAAAGGCACCATGATGTACGTGCGCACAGCCTGTGATCATGCCTTCTTCGATATCGAGGAGGACCTCAGCGTCCTCGCCTTTTTTGGCACGTCCGTGCGCCATCGATACGATCTTTGATTGTCGAAACGCGCTAGCCAACGGTTCAATCCTGTCGTGACGAGCGCTGCGCTACCCTGCCAGCGCTCTCGTCATCGCATCACTCGTGGTCTATAGCGCCCCTAGAGCTGAGGCTTCGGCGTTGCGGCGGTCTCGACCGGCAGTAGTGGGTATTCCACCACTGGCTGCTCACCGGTCAGGCTATGCAGGAACTCGGCGATGGTCGCGGCCTCCTCATCGCTCAGCTGGGTGCCGAGCTGCGCCGTGCCCATCACCGCGACGGCCTGCTCGAGGTCCCAGATCTGGCCCGAGTGGAAATACGGCGCCGTCAGCGCGATGTTCCGCAGCGGTGCGGCCCGAAACACGTACTCATCCGAGGCGGTCTCGGTCACCTGGAAACGCCCCTTGTCTTCTGGTGGCAGGATATCCGCGCCCGGCCGTTTGATCAGACCGAAGGGATAGTAGTCCTGACCGCCAAAATTGATCCCGCTATGGCAGGCGGCGCAGCCCTTGTCGAGGAACAGCCCCAAGCCTGCCTTCTGCTTGTCGCTCAACGCCCCGTCGTTACCCTCCAGCCACTGATCGAAAGGTGCATTCGGCGTCACCAAGGTGACCTCGAAGGCCTCGATCGCCTTCGCCATGTTATCGAAGCTCACCGGGTCATCCTCGCCAGGAAATGCGCGACCAAATCGCTCCACGTACTCCGGCATGCTATTCAGGGTGTCAACAACCGCCTCGGGCGTATTGGCCATCTCGACCCCCGCCTGGACCGGTCCCTTCGCCTGCTCTTTCAGATCCGCAGCGCGGCCATCCCAGAACTGGGCGGCATTGAACACCGCATTGAGCACGGTCGGCGAGTTGCGCGGTCCGGTCTGCCAACCATGGCCAACCGATGTTGGCATGTTGTCATCACCACCAGTGCCCAGGTTATGACAGCTATTGCAGCTGATGAAGCCACTGGCAGACAGGCGCGGATCGAAGAACAGCATGCGCCCGAGCTCGATCTTCTCGCGCGTCAGCGCGTTGTCCGAGACCGGTTGCAGTCCGTAAGGCACTGGCTTCAAACCAGCCGAGGTTGCCTGATCGCGTAAAGCCGCATCATTCGCAACGGCAGCTAGGCTCGCTGCTCCAAACCACAGTGCTACTGAGATTGTTGTCATTTTCATCAAGAGACTCCTCCGGTGCCTGATGACCATTGAGGTCTTGGCGTTTGGTGAACCGCAGCCGGCCCGATGCCGACGGCGTCGGCAACCTTAGCATGCTGCATCACCAACTTCTGCAGTTGGTTTTATGCGAATAAAAACGCTTCTCGTTAAGAATATTGTTAGGTAAAATAGTCGCATTGCTAACCCATTCCGGCCCACGGTTGCCGGTGCCAAACCCCTACCTCGTTGAACCTACAATCGGAGCGAGACAACCCATGAAGACCAGACGACTGAATTGGGCCATTGCCATGATCCTAGGTGCCGGCACCGCAGGCCAGGCGACGGCGCAAACCCTCGAGGAGCGCGTCCGACGCCTCGAGCAAGAGAACCGCGAGCAGGCCGCCGCGATCGATCAGCATGAGCGCACCATCGCCGAGCAAAAACAACAGCTCGAAGGGGCTCCGCAGCGGGTCGAGCGCTTGGAAGAGACCCTAGAGCTCAAGCGCGACGCCGGCACCGGCCGCGGTGGCTGGTTCGAGCACATCGAGATCGGTGGCCTGATCGAGGTCGAAGGCGTTTATGTCGACCCTTATGAGGGCTCGAGTGAATCGGATCTGGTGCTCGCGACCGTCGAGCTCGGCATTGCCGCTCAGGTCACGGACTGGGTCGAGGCCATGGCCTCGCTGCTCTACGAAGAGGACGAGACCGATCTTGAGGTGGATCTGGCGATGATCACTATCGCCAACCCGGATGTGACACCGGTGTTCTTCACGGCCGGTCAGTTCTACGTCCCCTTCGGCGCCTATGAGACCAACCTGGTCTCCGATCCGCTCACACTCGAGATCGGCGAGAGCCGTGAGACCGCGGCCCAGCTCGGCTTCGTCTATCAGGGCTTCAGCGGCAGTGCCTACGCGTTTAATGGCGACAACAAGGTCAAGGGTGACAATCACATCGACAGCTGGGGCGCGAACCTGGCCTTCGCCCAGGAGCGAGAGGATCTGACCTGGACGATCGGCGCCGGCTACATCAACGATCTTGGCGACTCCGACAGCCTACAAGACAGCGTCGCCGACAACCGCGCCGCGCTTCAGCTCGAGATCGCGGAGCTGCGCCCCGAAGAGGCGGAGCAATTCAGCCTCGACCCCACCGAGCGCACCGGCGGCTGGACCGCGAACCTCGGGCTGGTCTATCGCAACGTCAATCTGATCGGCGAGTATCTCTCGGCCAGCGGACGGTTCGATCCAGATAGCCTGAGCTTCAAGGGCAAGGGCGCGGAGCCCGCGGCTTGGAATATCGAGCTGGGCTACAGCTTCGAGGTCTTTGGCAAGGAATCGGTCGCCGCCGTCGCCTATCAAGGCACCAGCGAGGCGGTCAATCTCGAGCTGCCCGAGACGCGCTGGGCGGTTGGTTGGTCGATCGGCCTCTTCGATGGCACAGCACTGTCCTTTGAATACGCGCATGACAAGGACTACAGCACCCGCGATGGCGGCACCGGCAACAACGCCAACGCCTTCGTCGCTCAGCTTGCGGTGGAGTTCTGAACCAGTGTCTATACCCTCTTCCAGACCGTAGGCTTCGAGACTCCGGCGCCTGGGATCAACGAGCCAAGCGGAGGCCATGCCGGAGTGCGCGTAGATCGACATCTTGATCACTCGATCCTTGCTAGCGGTTGACGGCAAGAGGATCTCACAGATCCAATCCGGAACGACCTTGAAGCGGTGTCCCTCAGGGATCTGCGGCATCCGCTCTTAACGCCAGCCGGCAAGATCCGGAACCGCGACCTCGACATCGGTAATGAAGTGGACCTCGGGCTCGTCGATGATCCACCAGGCGCCCGGGCCGCCGCGGCCTCGACCGTAAGCGCTGCCAACGTCAATACTAAGCTCAGTTTCAGCACGAGCATGCGGGCCGGATGGGCGCGGTTTGCGGCAAGGAGTCCTGTGGACCGCTCGCCAAGGCGCGTGGTAATACTTCCCGGTGGGAGATCTGCTCGACGACCACCGCCATGCCGGGGTCCAGCTGCTCTCGATAGGCTTGGGCCGGCTCCAGATTGGCATACAGCGTCCGATAGCGGCCTTCCTGGTTCAAAGACGCCGCCAAGGCCAGCAGGCAGGATGTTTTGCCTGTTGGACAGGGTTGGTTAGGCGAGCATAGCGGAGATCGGGTGGAATGTCCGGCCTTGCCGGACCAAGGCGGTGCTGGTCGTGCTACAGATAGTTGGTGTCGAGTCGATGATGCAATCCCAGTGACTGGATCATAGCCCCACGACGACGGGAGACATCCAGATCGAGAACACTACCTGCTTCGATATCCAAGAGGGTAAAGGCGATCTGCGCGCGCGCATCCTGGCTTTGGGCGATGATGCCCGTGAACAGGCACTGGGCGTGATGCCCTTGCAGGTGTTCGATCGTGAAGGCTCAACTGCCCGAGCGTGTCGATGTCAGCACCTTGAGCGATTACCGTTCCTTCAAGGCGATCGACAACGAAGGCAAGAACCTCTTTGACGTGGTCACCGCCGCAGTCTGGAATGCGCGTCGGCAGCTCATCGCGTGGCTCGAGCCGCTCTATGCCATCTTTAACTGCCAGGGCTGGATTCGCTGCAATGGGCAGTGGGTGGTGGTGCGCTTGGAGCCGCTGCAGCAGCCGGCACGGCGGGCGGCTCAGGAGCAGTTGCGCCGGAAGCTCACCGGCTTGGGGGCGAAGATTCCAGGTGGCAAGTGGTTGCGCATCGAGGTCGGCGTGGCGCCGGTTTAGCGCTGATGTTCTGTGGTCAACTGTCCAAAAAGCTAGCTGGTTTTTAAGCAGTTCCGGGAGGTCTGGGGTTACTGCCAGGCAGCGTTTAGGCGCCCAAGATGGCGCTAGCCATGCAAACCGCTGGGGTTCGGTCTTGCATCTGGCTGAGCCTGTGATGGACCAGCGCCAATGAAGAAGCGATGGCGCATAGATATCCAAATGGATATCATCTTGTCATGCGTTATCTGATCGACACCTGCGTTGTCCTGTCCGCACTGCGCTCGCGGCGTGGCGCAAGCAATGCGCTCTTGCGTCAGGCTTTCGAGGCGAATCTCCCAGTGGTTGTGCATTTCAAGCTGGTTGCGGAATACCGGGAGGTATTGCTACGAGAGGAGCATCTCAGGGCGACAGGATTGGATGCGGCAGCTGTGGATCGCTTTCTCGCGGCTTATGTCGGCATCGCTGACGAGATATCTGTTCACTATTTATGGCGCCCTAACCTGCCAGACGAGAACGACAACTTCGTGTTGGAGATCGCCATTGCAGCCAGTCCCTGCACCATCGTTACCCACAACATCCGCGATTTTCGTCAGGGAGAGCGGCGATTCGCCGGTGTCCACGTTGCCCGACCCGCAGAAATCCTGACGTTGAGGTATCGCTGATGCACAAACACAGGTCCTTTCCCCTGAGATTAAACGAGACGGAACGTGAGCGTGCCCGCGCATTGGCCAAGCAGCTCGGCGTTTCGGAGAATCGGCTGTACGCCGACCTCATTCGCGAAGGTCTCTTGATGCGTGAACAGATGGCCTATCTTGCAAAACTGCGGGCAATGGCTGCCTCCCCCCAAGAGGGGCTGGAGATCCTAAACGATGCGCCAGATGTCGAGCCGGAGGCGCAGGATCGGCTCTGATCAGAGCCGCTTCGCCCTGTGATCCGCCCCGGTCTCATCCCAAGATCAGTCGTTCCAGCGCCTGCTGATCAAGTTCCCGCAGCCCGATCAGGGCGCCGATCGCGTTGCCGAGTTCAAGATCACCTGACATCAGCAGCAGTGCTGACCACGAGGCCACGAACGCTTGGGCGCGCGCGGCCTCGGTCGACTCGCCCTGGGCCTCGACCAGTGCCTTGCGGATCAGCTGCAGATCGATCACCTCGAGCGTCTTGACTGGTTTGAGCATATCGAGATCGGCGGCCTGATCGAGGTCGAAGCCGTCTATGGGGAGCTATCCCTACGGGCGTTTCGCCAACTCGCGACCGCGCGGCATATTCCAACTCACTTCGGCCAGTCGGAACTGAGCGAAGACCTCGCGACCATCGAACCGCTAGAGCGAGATGACGATCTGGCTCCATGCGCTCATACACGACTCGGATGATCTCGATGCGCAGGGTGACAACAGGGTCGTAGACGTTGTAATGCTGAATCGTCACACTTCGGTAGCCGACGCGAATCCAGCTGCAATCGACACCGAGTAGAGGATTACCGCTCAGCGCGGCCATGCCCTCGTTCAACTCACCAAGATAGCGATCGGCCTGCGGCTCTTCGAGCCGTCATCCTTGCGACTCGGCCTCCAACGAGACCCCCTTGAGGGCATTGACCAGAATGCCGATGGTCGAGCCATTGTGCAGCAGCGCGCTGGCCACTGGTGACAGCCATCCCATCACCGCGCCGCCGAGCACCGCCGTGTTGATGCCTACCGCGGCGGTGAAGTTGTGCTGGATCAGGCGCATGGTCTTGTGGGCGATCTCGCGGGCATCGGCCACCGCCTGCAGCCGATCGTCCATCAGCACCACATCGGCGGTGGCGCGGGCGATATCAGCGCCGCGCGGCATGGCGATGCCGACATCGGCCACCGCCAGCGCGGGCCCGTCGTTGACGCCGTCGCCGACGAAGCCGACCTTGTGCCCTGCCTGCTGCAGGCCTTCGATCACGCTGGCCTTGTCCTCGGGCGCCATCTCGGCATAGACCGCATCGAGTCCGAGCTCGGCGGCCAGCGCCTCGCCCTTCTCGCGCCGATCGCCGGTGATCATCACCAACTGCTGGATGCCCAGCGCCCGCAGCCGCGCGAGCGCCGCCGGCGCCTCTTCGCGGAGGGTATCGCGCAGCGCGATCAGCCCGACCGCGCCCTCGGCGTTGCCGACGAACAGCAGCGTCTTGCCTTCCGCGTGCAGGGCGTCGATCTGCGCCTGATGTGGCTGGAAATCGATCGCCATGTGCGCTTCCAGATAATGTCGGCTGCCAACCACGATACGCCCGCCATCGACCTCAGCCTGCAGGCCATGGGCGACCAGATAGTCGACCTCGCCGTGGGAGATATGCTCAAGATCACGCTCGCGGGCGGCCTCGACCACGGCCTGGGCGATCGGATGACTCGCATGCTCCTCGACCGAGGCCACCATCGCCAGCAGCTCGGTCTCGGTGCAGGCGCAGCGGCCGGGCAGCACGACGACATCGGTCACCAGCAGATCGCTGTGGGTCAGGGTGCCGGTCTTGTCGAACACCAGGGTGTCGATCGCGGCCAGGGTCTCGATCGCCTCGCCGCCCTTCATCAGCACGCCATGCTCGGCGGCGCGCGACATCCCGGACTTGAAGGCGACCGGCGTGCCGAGCTTCAGCGCGCAGGAATAATCGACCAGAAACACCGATTGCAGCCGCGCCAGATCGCGGGTCAGGGCATAAACGGCGGCGCCGGTGCCGAGGGTGAGATAGACGCGTTTATCGGCCAGCTCATCGGCCAGGCGTTGGGTCGCCGCCTGCTCGGCCAGGGAGGCCTGGATGAAGCGTGAGACCCGCGCGGTGGTCGTGTCCTCGCCGACGCGCGTGGCTTCGAGTCGCAGCCGCCCCTCGACCAGCACCGAGCCGGCGATGACCCGCGCCGGCGCCTCTTTGCGCACCGGCACATCCTCACCGGTGACGCCAGCCTGATTGACCAGCGCCAGACCGTCGATGACATGGCCATCGACCGGGATGGTCTCACCGACACCGACCACCACCGTCTCGCCGAGGCCGACCTCATCGCCGGAGACCTGTATCAGCTCACCATCGCGCTCGACCCAGGCCATCGCCGGATCGGGTCGCAACAGCCGGCGCAGCAGCCGATCGGATTGGCGCTGGGTGCGGCGCTCCAGAAATGAGCCCAGATCGAGCAGCAGATCGGTCAGATTGGCGGTGAACAGCTTGCCATTGGCGGCGGCGAGGCCGACCGCCAGGGCATCGAGCACCTCGACCTTGATGCCCTCATGGATCAGGGTGTCGGCGCCCTTGGCGAGGGTGGAGCCGACGTTGGCGAAGGTGAGCACGACGCGCATCGGCGGCGTCAGGAACGGCAGCGCCGCCAGCGTGAACAGGGTCGTGATCATCGGCGCGATCTCGGCCTCGCGCACGCCATCCTCGCTGTAGCCGGGGATCGGTTCGCCGGAGAAGTGCTCGAGCCGACGCAAGAGCGCGCGCCGTGCCTCCGTGCCGCCCTGGTAGTGGATGATCAGCGTGCGCGCGGACCGATTGGCGCGCACCTCCTGAGTCGGTGCCGCGGCGTCGATCCAATCCTCAAGCGCCGCGGCCTCATAGCCGGGCTCGCCCAGGGCTGGGATGCGCAGGCGCAGGCGGCCTGGCACTTCATGGATGATTCGGTAGTTGGTGAGCGCCACGGACGCGATGAGAGCATCTTCAGTCGGTTGTCGGCTTTGGATCGGCTTTGAAGGCTAGATGCGCCATCAGCACTAGGCTTAAGCGCGGGCTCAGGCGTCCTTGTGCGACTCCGCGGCCTGGATCTCGGCCTCGGCATCGTGGAAGCGCTCCTTGATCTCCTCGACCCCACCCTGGAGACCACCCCAGAGCTTAACGACGCCCTTGATCGCGGTGCGCTGAACGCCCTCATTGGTGAGCAGATAGGCGGCCGCGGCGCCGATCAACAGGCCCTTGAGGAAGCGGTCGTTGCCAAGGTTCAAGAACGAGGAGGACGCGGTCTGTGCAGCATAAGCGCTGCCCGGCATGGCGCCGGCACCCGGCGCTGTGGCCATCGGGGCGCCAGGAGCAGCCATCGGCATCTGCTGCATCTGCTGATAAGCGGGATGATAGCCGGCGTAGTAGCCGCCAGCCGGCATCATGGCTGGCTGCTGGGGCGCATAGCCCTGATGCATCGCCTGGCCTGAGCCCATCGCGGCACCTGGCATGGGCGCACCTTGCATGGGCGCACCGGGCATCGATGGCTGGGAGCCGTCAGGGTGAGAGGAGGCTCGCGCTGACGGCTGAGCGGGCGGAACAGGTCCTTGTGGATTGGCATAATAGCTCATGCTCTGATACTCATGTAGGAGGTCTTAACAGTGTCTCTCACCGATGGCGTTCGGCTCATCGGCGGTCCCGGGATTTGGCCTAATCAGGCTGCATTTGCCGGCCTAGAGAGCGGTCGATCCAATGGCATCTCGATTCAAGGTGAGCGGCCGCGGCGATCATCGGACAAATGGACACTGGATCGCTGAATCGAGGCGGCACAAGCACACAGCCGTCAGTCGCCGCGCTCCGGCACGAGGACGCAGACTCAGGCCGTCTCGGCATCGGACTCATTGGCCGGCACCTCAGAAGCCTGGTCTGGCTTCGACGGCGCATTCAACGCATACATCGCCGCCGTGCCGGTAACCAAGGTGGCGGCGATCGCCAAGGTCGGACTGCGAAACTGACTGGCCACCAGGGACGCCGCCGCGGTTGCCAATCCAGAGGCAACGCCAGCGCGCAACGTATTCAGCGCCGCCTCGCTGGGCGCCAGCTCGCCCTGCTGGTAGCGATGCAGATTCAGGGCGCCGGCACCGGTCAGCCCGATCAGGGTGCCGAGCTTGGCCATCTGGAACGCCGCGTTCGGACTGTAAGGCGTTGAACTGCAAGACACAGGGTAGGCTGGCGTCCCTTGGCCACTGGCCATGGTCGGATACCAGGATCGGTCATCATACTGGCTCATAAGCGTCGCTCCCGGATGAGGATGAGGGTGAGGCCTTGGGGTCGGTGGTTGCGGGCGCGGATCGATCGGCGAGCCCGGTCTTGGCATCGGAATCGGCATCGACATCGGCATCGGCATCGACATGGCTGTGATCGGTCGTCAAGGCGTGCTTGCGGCGACGCTTTAGCCATTGGCTGGTCAGCACCACCAGCGCGGCGCCCACGATCAGGCCGCCGATGCCTTCGGCGAGGTTCTTGGCTACCCCATGGCGCTGGCGCTGTAGGCCATGCTCGGCCCGGCTCATGGCTCGGCACCTTGCTCAAGGTAGCGCTGGATGCCATACATCACCGCCGTGCCACTGGCAAAGAGCACACCGAGCCGTAACAGACCCTGCTGGCGCACGGCGCTCGCCGCAGCCCCCGCGACCGCGCTGGCGGCGGCGGTGGCCAGGGCCGCTCGACCAATGTCGGCCAAGGCGCCGGCGGCATCCGTCTCCTGCTGTTGCAGTCGACGGATATTGGCACCGGCGGCGGCCGAGCCACCGATCACGGCGCCGAGAAGCGCAAGCTGAGCGATCGCCGAGCAGCCATCGGTTGGTGCCAGGGCCGGATAAGCCGACGGACCATAAGGTTCGGGGGTTGACATCAACGCCAGACGGTCATCACTCATGCATCACCTTCTTTCTCGGACGCGGTCGACATCCGCTCTTTCACTGAGTCTACGCCGCTCTTCACCGCACCCTTGGCCTTGGCGCCCGTCTTGAACAGCGCATCCTGGACCTGATCGTTGGTCAGCAGCAGCACCGCGGCCGCACCGACCAAGGCCCCCTTCCAGAACTCGGTGTCATCGAGACTGAGCATCCGCGTCAGGGTATTGAGCCCATTGCCGCCCTCGGCCAGCTCCTCGAACAGTTGCTGCATGCCTGCTTGCGGGCCGGGACCTGGCCCCTGCCCTGCACCGGCCATCCCGGCTGCGTGTGCTCCCATGGGCGCCCCCTGGTGAGTGGGTGCCCCCTGGTGAGGCATCGCCGCACCCGCTGAATCGCTCTGATACCCCGCTGGCGGATATCCTGCTGGCGGATACCCAGCGGCCTGATGGGCAGCATCAACACCTGCATAGGCCGGAGCTCCCATGGCTGGCCCTGGATAGGGATAGCCATAGCCGCCTGGTGCATAAGTTGCCTGCTGGGGATGGTACTGGGGCTGATAGGCTGGCTGATAGCCTGGTTGATAGCCAGGCGGATATTGAGGCTGGAACTGGGGCTGACCCTGAGGCGGCGGCTGGAACTGAGGCTGAGGCTGAGGCGGAAAAGGGTGCTGGGCATAGGCCTGATGCTGGTCCGCATAGCCAGGCGCCCGTTGCGCTTGGTAAGCTCCAAAGGAGTCGTCACTGGCAGCAGTCCACGCCGGGCCGGGTGCCTGCTGCGCGGCCCCTCGTGCCGCTAATTGCGGTGAAGAGCCAGCGTTCGCCTGTTGCTCGGGCGAACTCCCGGTCTCTGCTCCACCGCCCGCATGCCGGGACCCACCCGCGCCTGCTGACTCACGCTCCGCTTCGCTCATCATGTCGCTCCTGATCGGCGCTCTGAACACTAAAGCGTTATGATAACCGCTCGCATTCCTGTCTGACAATCCCTGACTGATTTTCTGCTCAGCGCTCAGTGCTCAGCGCTCAGTGCTCAGACAAAGCGCCCAGATGGGATGGCAGCGTCAGCGACTGTAAGGCCGATCGAACACCGTCGTCCTGTGGTGGCAAGGCCCAGAGCATGAGCCCAAGTGTCAGCCCGACGATCAGCACGGCTGGCATCAATCCGACGGCTCCAGGCTGGCCTGCACTCATCGCGCGAGCCGCCCGGCAAGCCTTTCTCCATCCATGCCGGACGGATGCCCGCGCCGTCAGCGAATCATGGCTTGGTGTCGACATCGTGGTTGCCTCCCCTTATCGGAGTTTTCAATCGCCATCAACCAAGGGTTTGAAGGAGAACCTCAGCACAGAAGCAACCAGGCCAGGTCGCTCAGCTCAGGCGGCCTATCGCGCTCTCAACATGCACTCCCCTATCAAGGCTAAAACAACCGAGGCTGAAACAACCTGCTGGCGCTGCCAGTTCAGAAGGCCAGGCGCTCAACTGGTCAAGGCATTCATCAAGGTGGTCCAGAGCCGCGCCTCGTCGCGGCGGAAACGGGGGTGACCCTGAGACCGAAACGCGTCGGGAGTCGCGGCCCCAGGTTCAGCCGTATCGGCCAACCCGGTGCTCCATGCGTCTGCGCAGTCGTCGCCCTCGGCAGCGGCAGCGGCAGCGGCAGCGGAACCGATGATCGCCATGGCTCGACCCTCGTCGTCGTAGAGCCGAAGCGAGCGCCGATCGATCTCCCCCCTGCGCTCACCAACGACCCAGGCGCTGTCGATCGCGCGCACATCAAGCTCGAGTCGCGCATGGTCACCGCGCAGTGAGAGCTGACCATCGAGATAGGCGTGGCCGTAGAACTGCTGGATCGATCGGCTGACCCACCCCTGACTTCCGCTACTCAGCGCTAGCGGATGCACCTGATCGACGAGCGTCTCGAGCGCACAGGGCACCAACGCTGGATCGACCGCGATCGCGGGCTCATCGCCGCGCGCCGCAGCCCGCATCCAAGGTAGAGGATTCAGGCTCTGGCGGCCGCTCAGCTCGGCGAGATCTCGGAAACTGAGCCCAAGACATTTCGGCTCCGGCTCCAAGGCCTGACAATCGCGCTGCAAGCGGTGGATGGCATGCTGCTCAAGCGCGGCCATCTGCCGACCATCTTGCGGCGCTGGCGCTGGCACGACACGGCGCCCATTGGCCCCAAGACTGGATAAGAGCACACGCAACGGCAGCGGATGCGTCCCGGCCTCCAGTTGAATCCTCACCAGCGGCTGCTGAGTCGCGTCTTCGATCACCAAGCCCTGCAGATCGTCTTGGGAGGCCAGTGCATGGCACTGATCGAGCAGCACCCGCAGTTGATACCCAGGCTTGTCCAGATGACCCAGCATGCCCTGCACCCGCAGTCCACCGAGGCGCTGACGCTGGGCGATGCGAAGACCGCGCTGCTCGGTCTCGATCCAGACGCGCCCGAGCAGTTCCAGATCGGCCAATAGCTCCGGCCAATGGCCGAGGTAGCGAACCGGCTCGGAAGGCTGCAGCGCAATGGGCATGGATATGGGCATGGATATGGGCATGGCGGCGTCCAAACCGCCCGAAGGTCTCGATACAGGTCGTGCTCCAGACCAGGACCGCAGGCTCGTCTCCGTCTTGGTCGCAGCCGACTGCGCAGTGGCGAGCCCGGCACTGAAGTCGGTCAGGTAGGGGCTCGCCATCAGTGGGCTCCTGCTGGAACCTGCCCAGCGCAGTGGTTCAGAGAGCGCTCGCCGATCGCGGCCAGTCCACGCCAATGCTGTGCACCACGGCAATAGGCGGCGCGCTGATCCAGATCGGCCGCGAGCTGCGGGTGCAGGGACAGCGCCTGAAAATGGCGCACCACCGCCTCCGCCACAGCCGCAGCCCCCTGACTGACGGAAGCCCGGATCAGACCTGCAAGACGCGCCTTGAGCTGCTCAGGCGGCAGATGCAGCGGGAGAGCATCAAGGGCAAGGGTAGGATCAGCGGTGCCGTTAGAAAACTGTTGCATGCCAGTGTCTCCGTCATGGGCCTCGAGGGCCAAATGGTGATGAACAGATCCGGCTGGCCGTCGATCTCGACGTCGGGGCTGGCTGGAGGATCGCTCTATTTTGAGAACGATTCTCAATAAGGTTAGCAGCTCTAGCCCGTTCGTCAACCCCAATCCTGACGAAAATCCATCGATTTTCTCGTCCCTCCTTGCTCGAATTAGATGAAGCCGACAGGATTGGTGTACTGGCTGCTACTGTCACCGACCGTTGACATCCGATGGGCTCTCTTCCGATGGGGCTCTTAGCAAGCCTAAGGCCTCGGGAGCCGCAAGGCCCTGTTCTCTTGTCCATCCGCGGCCTGGACCGCAATTGATCACCGAGACCGAAACCCTGCGTGATCGAATGGAGCAACCGATGCCCCCTTGGCTGCACTGGCTACTGACACAGCGCCACCGCCTGCGTCGCGAACGCGGCCAAGTGGGTCGACTATCGGCGATCTTCGTCGCCGACCACGCCGGCGCGCCGATGCACTCCCTTGATCAGACCTTAGCCCTGGTTGACGCTGGGCTTGCCGATGATCGATACGCATTGGGCCGCGGGTTTTGGCGGCTGACCGATGGCTGCCAGGTCACGCTGATCCACGCCGAGGATCTGGCGCGGGTACAGCGCCGACAGGGGCTGTCACTCGATGCCGGTCAACATCGGCGGAATCTGGTCGTGTCCGGGTTAGCGCGGACTGAACTGCGCCATCGGGCGATTCGCATCGGCGAGGCGGTGTTCGACTGGCATCGGGTTCGCCCGCCGTGCGGTTATCTCGACCGCATCTCCGGTCCGGGAACGGCCAAGGCCTTAGGGCGCCAGTCCGGTCACTGCCTTCGTGTACGCACGGCGGGCTTGATCAAGGTGGGTGACCGCGTCGAGGTCTCAGCACCGACTCGGCGATGAACCCTTTGCCGCTCGTTCGACCCGAACACCCTCGGGATGGGTTTCGTTTCAGAAACATGTGCGCCTCGGCCTGATCGGCCATCGCTGGCGATGGCTCGATGACCTTCGAGGTGTCGCCGGCACCGGGGTCGATGATATGGTCTGTGCGCGTAACCGTTTCACAGAGAGACCCCGTCGTTGGTCACGCCCACATCACCGCTGTTTTCTGGCCCAGCCAAGGCGCTCATCATCATCGCCGCCTTCGTGGTCGCGGTAGCCGGAATGCGAGCGGCATCACCGATCCTCGTGCCGCTGCTGCTGGCCATGTTTGTGGCGAGCATTTGCGCGCCGGCCTTCTTCGCGATGCAGCGTTTGCGTGTGCCGCCATTGCTCGCGCTGATGATCCTGCTCCTGGCGCTGGTGGCGCTATCGCTACTGACCGCGGTTATTATCCAGATCGGTATTGGCGATCTGCGCAATAAGCTCCCGGACTACCAGATCATCGTTCAGCGCCAATTCGAAGAACTGATCATCTGGCTGAAGACGCTTGAGCCCGACCTCGACGATGAGGAGTTCCATGCGATGTTCGATTGGCGCTCGGCCTTCGCGTTTCTTCGCTCATCGCTGACCAGGGCGACCGGCTTCGTCGGCCAGACCTTATTCGTGCTCTTGCTGACCGCGTTTATCCTGCTCGAGGCGCAATACCTGCCGCGCAAGCTGCACGGCATTCCTGAGTTCTCGCCGGGGTTCTGGCGACAGTTCGACCAGATCCTCATCGATGTGCGCCGCTACATGACGATGAAGACCCTCACCAGCGCCATCACCGGTGGCCTGGTGCTACTCTGGGTAATGGTGCTCGATGTCAACTTCGCGCCCTTGCTCGGCTTTCTGGCCTTCGTGTTGAACTACATCCCGATTATTGGCTCGGTGATCGCTGGCGTGCCCGGCGTCGCGCTGGCGCTGGTCGAGCAAGGCCCCGGGACCGCGCTGCTGTGCGCGCTCGGCTACATCGCCATCAATGCCGGCATTAGCAACATTCTGGAGCCGCGGTTGATGGGACGCGGACTTGGACTTTCGCCTCTGGTGGTCATCGTCTCGCTAGTGTTTTGGGGCTGGGTGTTCGGGCCGGTGGGCATGCTGCTCTCACTGCCACTGACCAAGATCGCGAAGATCGTCATGGAAGGATTTCCTGATTCACGCTGGGTTGCCGCCCTGCTGGGTGGACCACCCAACACCGAGCCGCCGGCAACGGATCATCCACAGCTAACTGGGGACGAGCCGGCAAACCTAGGGCCGGTCTCGGGCCGAATGACGGAGCAGCGGTAGCATTCCAGCACGGTGGTTTGATAAGGCAGCGCCCCGCTGTAGGAACCGTTCAGAGCGTAAGGGTGCTCAGCCTGCAGCAGTTCCTTCCCTGCTCTTTAGCCAGATACAGCGCCTGATCGACACGTCGAAACAGGCTATCGCTGCTGTCATCCTGGGTGAACTCGGTCACCCCGATGCTCACGGTGAGTCGCTCAATGACCGGAAAGCAGGCTTCGGCAATGGTCTGGCGCAACTGCTCGGCCAGCCGCAGGGCACCGCTGGCATCGGTCTCGGGCAGCAGCAGAGCGAATTCCTCACCGCCCCAGCGCGCCAAGCCATCGCTCTGGCGCAGTCGCTCGAGCATCACCTTCGCCAGGGTTTGCAAGATCTGGTCGCCGACCGCATGGCCATGGGTATCGTTGATATGCTTGAAGCGATCAATGTCGAACAGTAGCAGCGCAAACACCTGCCGATAGCGCCGTGCCCGATCCATCTCGGCGCGCAGCCGTTCATCAAACGCCCGTCGGTTGGCGAGTCCGGTCAACGCATCTTGATAAGCCTGAGCCTGCAGGGCGCGCTGGAGCCGATCGCGCTCCAGCGCCGCGCTGATGATATCGGCCACCAACCGCAGCAGGCGCAGCTGAAAGTCGGTCCACTGCTTTCGCGTTCGCACATAATCAAGCCCCAAGAGGCCGTGCATCTGCTCGGTCTCGAACAATGGCATGGCAAGCATGGATTGAATCTCGCCGTCCTGCATGATCTTCAGCTCCTCGGGCGAGAGCTTGGCGATGTCGTCTTGGGTGACCCAGGCCGCCTGGCGGCTCAAGGCAATTCGCGGCAACCAGGGGTAGCGATCCACAGGCAGCGCGCGCAGCTCATCGATCTGCGGACGAATCCCTTGCGCGCACCATTCATGGCTACAAGTCATCGACAGCTGGCCCGCATCCATCTGAAACAGATAACAGCGATGCGCGCCCACACAGGCACCGATGCGCGCGAGCGCGGCATGGATCGCCGCATCGAGATCGGATGTGTTGATCGCCAAAAACAGCCGCGAGATGTCGCGCACTGCCTCCTCGCAGCGGGTACGCTGGGCCAGTTGCTCGAGCACTCGGGCGTGCTCGATGGCCAGCCCGAGCAGACTGGCCAAGGCACCGATCTGGCGGATCTCCTGTCCCTTTGGAATGCGCGGCTGCCGGAAGTAGAGCGCAAAGGTGGCGAGCACCTCTTGGTCCTTCTCGGTCAGTACCGGCTCTGACCAGCAGGCGCTCAATCCGGCGCGCTCGGCGAGCACGCGATAGGAGGCCCAGTCGGGGTCGACGCGCAGATCCCGGGTCATCACCCGTTTACGCCGCGCCGCCGCCGTACCGCAGGTGCCGTTGCCCTCGCGGATGGTGAGACCGTCGATCGCCTGGTTATAAAAGGCCGGCAGGCTCGGCGCGGCGAGCAGACGCAAGCGCTGCTGGTCGGCATCCACTCGCAACAGCGAACAGAGGCAGCCTGGAAACGCCGCCTCGGCAGCGCGGACGATGCGCATGGCGATGACCGGCAATGGCGTGTCGTTCAGGATTTCGCGCAAAATCGCCTGCAATTCACGCTCGCGCCGCTCTGTGCGCTGATGGTCGCTGATATCGATGAACGCGCCGAGACAGCCATCATCGATCTCCGTGTGATGGATCTCGACCGTGCGCTGCTCGCCGTTTTTACAGGTCACCTTGGTTTTGAAGGGCATGCGACTCGAATCCCCGGCGGCCTGTGCCGCCAGGGCGGCATCCCAGGTCTGAAGCACCCACTGGCGATGCTCCGGGTCGGGATAACAGGCCTGCCACCAGGCTTGCATGTCGGGCAGTTCAGCAGCACTGTAACCATAGGTTTCGGTGAACCGCTGATTGTAGAAACGCGTCCGACCGGAGCGATCAAGGCCACCCAAGGGCACGGGCGCGAAGTGCACTAAACGCTCGAAGCGGGCCTCACTGGCCTGCTGCGCCCGTGTTGCTGCTCGGGTGTCCGTCAGATCGCTCAAGGCCGCTTCCCAGAGCCTGGCTCCGTCGGCCAGTAAACGCGGCCGCGCTTGCAGATGCCACCAACGTATCTGGCCGCGCACCAGGCCCCGCCCGTCCCAGGAAAAGGCTTGCGGCGCGGCCAGAACCTGCTTCACGCGCCTCAGCAACTCGGCCGTATCGTCCGGATGCACGCACTCCAGAACCTCGCGCGCATCGGCGATCACCTGCTCCCGGCACAGGTCCAGCATCTCTAGCAGTTGCTTGCTGACGAAGCGAAAACGCGGCTGGCCGTCGACATCGACCTGCAAGAGCGCGAGTGCGGCCGGAATCGACTCAGAGGGATGGGGTGCAACGGGGTCAGCAGGACGTTCAGCAGCAGGGTCATGGGTCATGATGATGACCTTGGAGGTGGCGTCAAAGGCGCCGGCCACGGGGGCTGAACCAAGGCCATCGAGACCCCGACCGGCATCCAGGCTCGGTTAAGATAGCATTTCGCGCCTGCTCACGACCAACCGCCCGGCTGCCGTTGCGTCATAGGTCCTTGAACGATGGCCTCATCGGCCTGGCCGAGCCTCTGCGCGGCGAGGTCGATCCTGAGGCGCAAGCGGACGGCTAGCGCGAGTCAGACTGACAGATTGACCAGTCTATAGCCCGTCTATAGCGTCACCCGATCGCGTGAAACAATGAAGCCACAACATGCCCCTCCTGCCAACCGCTACCGCTGGCGAATCGCACAAGTCACACTCACCACAGCTTTGCTGTGCAGCGCGCCGATAGGGACGGCCGATGAAACCCTTTCAGCGATTCAGTCCTATCTCGCCGCCGGGCCGATCGAGAACTTTTTGCTCCAGCCAGAGGCCCTGCCCGACGACCCAAGCGACGAGTTCTACCTGGTCTTCGATGTCCGCAGTCCGGCCGAATTCGAGAACGGGGAAGCGCTGCCAAGCGCCGAGCATATCCCCTACACCGACATCGCCCCGCTGTTGGAGACCCTTGGGGAGGATCGCAGCCAGCCAGCACTGATCTATTGTCAAACCATGCTGCGCAGCACTCAAGTGGTGATGGCGTTACGCCTGCTTGGCTATGACAATGTCTGGTATCTCTCAGGCGGTATCGACCGTTGGCGCACTGCCGGCAAGCCACTGACGTCCAACGAGTGACCGGGTAACGGCGTCTCACCGAGTTTGCCGAGCGTGCGGGCGATTTCCTGCAGCTTGTCGTTCAACAGGAGCAAAAAACAGGAAGATGCGGCCCATATCGCACAGTCGGCCGGCTTTTCCCGATGAGATGCGGCCTTGCTCAAACAGCTTAACAGCGAGCAAAAAACGCGCTTCGTCGGCAAAGTTAGCCGGCAACTCAGCAGCCGAGGACAGTCCAGCGACGAGGCGTTGCTGCGTCAGGATCAATTTGGGGCGAACCCTGACGATGAGGCCAATCGGCCTACAACGGTCGTTGGTGACTCCAAGTGAGTCTTCTGCATGAGACAGCGATTGGCTACGTTGATGGCGAGCGACCAGCGGCTTCGGTGTCTTTTGCTGAGGCCGTGTGAGAATGACTGGCGTATCGTTGCCTGGTGATCCTGCCGACGCCTTCACACTCAGAGAACCCCGCGATGCTTGCTCCGCTGTCCGCCTTTGTCGAGGTGGAGGCGGACGCTAGGACAGAAAAGCCGGTAGCGTAGCGACAGTTAAGCGGGGGAATAGATGGGGACCAATTTTTTTAATAAATTATAAGCAATTGGATTTTCTATAATTTTCCCGCATTATTGGCGGAGAGGGAGGGATTCGAACCCTCGATAGGCTATTAACCTATACATACTTTCCAGGCATGCTCCTTAAGCCACTCGGACACCTCTCCGGAACGCGGGTTGATGCTGACGCCCGTTTGTATCCATCGTTACGATGATGGGACGTCGGCGACTTGTCGCCTGTGCATCAAGCCGACAAGCTTAAGCGAACATGTGTTCGCTTGCAAATTCAATGAACCCAGTACACCCCCCCAGCTCCGCCCGGACAAACGATGAATCCTGAGCAAGAGATGACCAGCGAAGGCGCAGACGCGAGCTCGTTTGCTGACGGCAGGCCGGACGCGACGCGACTTTCAGCGCCCGCATCTCTTGTGCCTAATCAAGAGGAAGGCGATGACAGCATCCTCGCGGATCAGGCCGACCGCTATGCGCTCTACGAGCGCGCGGTACAGTGCCCGGAGGCCGAGGTGGATTTCGTCACCGAGATCTTCCTCCAGCGGCGCGGACGCCCTGCCCTCTCACTGGCCGAGGACTTCTGTGGCACGGCTGCGGTTTGCGGCGAGTGGATCGAGAGGCATCCGGATAACCGCGCCATCGGCACCGACAATGATCCGGCTGTGCTTGCCTATGCGCGGGTGCAGCGGCTCGCGGCGCTGTCAGCCGAGCAGCGCTCGCGTCTGCGGCTGATCGAAGCCGATGTGATGGATGTTGGTCCCGAGCGGTCGGCACGGGTGGGCTGCGAGCCCGTCGACCTGATTCTGGCGATGAACTTCAGCTGGTGGCTGATCACCGAGCGTGCAGACTTGCTGCGCTACTTTAGGCGTGTTCGCGAGCGGCTTGTCGCCGATGGTCTGTTCGTGCTCGATGCCTATGGCGGCTATGATGCCTTTCGGGTGATCACCGAGGAGCGCCCGATTGAGGATGGCGTTGAACCCTCCTTCACCTACATCTGGGACCAGGCCGACTATGATCCGATCAGTGGCCTGATGGAATGCGCGATCCACTTCGAGTTTCCGGATGGCTCGCGGTTGGAGAATGCCTTCCGCTACCGCTGGCGACTCTGGACGCTGCCTGAGCTGCGCGAGATCCTGACCGAGGCCGGCTTCCATAATCTGCAGATCTACTGGCAGGGCTGGGACGAAAATGGCGAGCCCGACGGACACTTCAAGCCCGTGACCAAGGCGGAGCCCGATGCAGGCTGGATCTGCTACCTAAGCGCAGAACCCTAGCCAGAAGGCCGGGCAACTGAGGATTGTCACGCGATTGCTGAGGGCGTCTACATCCTTGCGGGCGCCAGACGAGACGCCCAGCGAACAGCCCTCGTCGATCAAGCCGGCGCGCCGACCAGCGCAAGCCCTCGCAGGTTGCGCGAGAAGCCTTCCAGCGCCTGAATCCCGGTCGCTTCGGCACGCTGACACCAATCCTGGAGCGAGCTCAATAGCGCCTCCTGAGACGGCGCGTTGCGCTCCCAGATCTGCCGCAGCTGCTCACGGAACTGATAGACCACCTTGAGCTGTTGGCTGTGGGCGAGGATCTGTTCCAGATTCTGGCGGCTCGTCTCGTCCAGACGCTCACGAACCAGTAACTTGCGGGCGCGCCGGGCAATCCGTCGGCAATCTGGCTCACTGCGGCAAAGCTCGGCGCGGGTCACCGGCTGCAAGACCTCTTTGCTGTACCGGCGGATCACGTGCATGCGCGTCACCAACAGCGCCTTGAGCGTCTCCATATCGACCACCTGTTTACCCTCGACCACGGTCGCTTGGGGCGGTAACTTCTTGACCTTCGCCAGCCCGAGCAGCGACAGCATGCGGATGTAGAGCCAACCAATATCGAATTCCCACCAGCGCATCGACAGGCGCGCCGACGATGGGAAGGCATGATGGTTGTTGTGCAGCTCTTCACCGCCAATCAGGATGCCCCAAGGCGAAACATTGGTCGATGCGTCCGGCGTCTCGAAGTTACGGTAGCCCCAGAAGTGACCGGCACCGTTGATCACGCCCGCCGCCAGGATCGGAATCCAGAGCATCTGCACTGCCCAGACGGTGATGCCATAGACACCGAACAGGGCGACATCGATAATCAACATCAGCGCACAGCCCTGCCAGGTCAGGCGGCTGTAGAGGTTGCGCTCGATCCAGTCATCCGGAGTGCCGCTGCCGAAACGCTTGACGATGGAGACATCCTTGGCGCTGGCGCTGTAGAGTTCGGCGCCCTGCCAAAAGACCTTGCGCAACCCGAACACCTGCGGGCTATGTGGATCATCGGCAGTCTCGCAACGGGCGTGATGCTTGCGGTGAACCGCCACCCACTCGCGCGTCACCATGCCGGTGGTGAGCCAGAGCCAGAAGCGGAAGAAGTGCTCCGGGATCGGATGTAGACTCAGTGCGCGATGCGCCTGAGCACGATGCAAAAAGATCGTCACCGCCGCGATCGTGATGTGGGTGAATCCCAGAGTGATCAATACCACCTGCCAGGCCGGCAGGTTAAGCAATCCGTATACTGTCATGAATGTTCTCTATGTCTTGAGCCGTGATGAGCGCACCACCTCGGTGCGACTCTGCATGCTCTGCCCGACTATGGCAACTCTCAGATGAGCGCGTTCCCGCATCGGAGACAAAACCTTGCTGCTAGTAAGGCTCTGATGAGCGCCTGAGCCACCGTCTTTCGCTATCGCGTAAACGCGCCACGCGCTATCGTAGCTTCCCGCATGTAGCATGCTCCTCACCGTCGATCAGGTCACACGCCGCTTCGGGCCCAAGCCGGTGCTGCATGGTCTGCGCTTTTACCTGCGTCGCGGCGAGGTGCTGGGGCTCCTCGGCCCCAATGGCGCCGGCAAGACCACGGCGCTGCGCATCCTGTCTGGGACGCTTGCGCCCAACAGCGGCCGGGTGCTGCTGAACGGAATCGACATGCAGCGCTCGCCACGCCAAGCCAAGGCGCGGCTGGGCTATCTGCCGGAGCGCGCGCCCCTCTATCCGGAGATGCGCGTCGATGAGTATCTCACCTTCGCCGGGCGGCTGCGCCGCATGCCCACCGGCGAGCTGACCGAAGCCATCGCTCGGGTCAAGGCGCAATGCGGGCTGACGCATGTCGGGCAGCGGCTCCTGGGACGGCTGTCGAAAGGTTATCAACAGCGCGCCGGCATTGCTCAGGCGCTCATCCATCAGCCCGACCTGGTGATCCTCGACGAGCCCGCCGACGGTCTAGACCCGGTGCAGATTCGCGAGCTGCGCGGTCTGATCCGATCCATTGCTGAAAATGCCGGCGTCATCCTCTCCAGCCATGCACTCAACGAGGTGCAGGCGAGCTGTTCGCGCGCGATCATTCTCCACCAGGGGCGCCAGTTGCATGAGGCCGACCTTAGGCTGCAGGCAGCAGCAGCGCGCGACGTCCAGGTGCGGCTCAGACCACCGCCGGTGCTCAGCTCGGTACTCGCGCTGCCACCCGTGGAAACCGCTGAGCCTTGCGGCAAGGATGCTCTGCGCATCCGCTTGCGCAAGGATTCCAGCGCCGATGTCCTCGCTCGGTCACTGATGGAGCATGGCTACGGTCTGCTCGAACTGCGTCCTTGCCGCACCGATCTTGAGCAGGTCTTCTTCAGTTGCATCGGCATGGAGTCCGCAGCATGATCCTGATCATCGCCCGTCGCGAGCTCGCCGCCGTCTTCCAGACGCCGCTGGCCTGGATGCTGCTGGCGGCAACTCAGCTGCTGCTGGCTTGGGTCTTTCTCGAGGTCATCGATCAGTATCAAGGCATCGCCGCACCCGAACTCAAGATCGGCTTCAACGCCGCGCTCGCCGAGCGCCTCTATGGCGCAACACTGATGCTCCTGTTGCTGATCGCGCCGCTGCTGGCAGCGCGCAGCCTAGGCCAGGATCGGCAGCTCGGCACCGACCAGTTGCTCGGATCAGCACCGGTGCGTATCAGCGCGATCCTACTCGGTAAGCTCATTGCCCTGCTGGCGCCCCTCTGGCTGCTTACGCTGTTGCCGCTGCTGCTGGTCGCCTGGCTGGTCGGCGCCTCGCCGGTCGATCTCGGTCTGTTCCTGGCCGCGACGCTCGGCCTCTGCCTCAGCGCCTTGCTGTTTGCCAGCGTTGGGCTCTTGACCGCCAGCCTGGTGCGACAACCGACGCTCGCTGCAATACTCGCCTATGCCCTCCTGATCATGCTATCGCTGATCCACGACGCCGATCAGCTCGCCGCGCTGCAGCTGTCGCTATTGGACTGGCTCTCTTGGAGCCAGCATCTGGTCTGGCTCTTCAATGGCGTGGCTCGACTCAGTGATCTCAGCTATTTTGTGTTGATGTCCGCCCTCTTCCTGGCCCTGGCGGAGCGCCAGCTCGCGAATCGTCAGCTCGGGTGAGCGGCACTGACGCCGAGCCCAGCGATTGAGCCCCGACATTGTGCGCTAAACCCGAGAGTAGAGCCGGCCGGACAAGCGAAACTCAGCATGGCAGAACCCACCGAGACCATCCCGAGCAGCTCAGCGCTCGTCGGACTGTTAAGGCGGCTCAATCGCCCCGCCGCCGACCTCAGCTTCCTGCTCTTGCTAATCGCAGTCGTGCTGCTCTCAGGCTGGCTGATTGCACGCCATGATCAGAGCTGGGACCTCAGCTTTAGCGGACGCAATAGCCTCTCGGACGAGAGTCGTGGCGTGCTTGCTGCGCTCGAAGACCCGCTCAACATCCGCATCTTTACCGCCCCGGACGGCGAGCTTGGGCGCACCATCGAGCAGGTCATTGCACCCTATCGGCGCGCGAGCCGCTGGGTGCGGACCGACTTCATCGATCCACAGCTCTTCCCCGAGCTGGCCCGCGCCGCCGATGTGCGGCTGCAGGGTCAGCTGGTGCTCGAGTATCAGGATCGGCGGGTGGTCCTCGACCGGCTCAACGAGCGCATCCTCACCAACGCCATCGCCCGCATGCAGCTGCAAGACCCGCCCTGGATCGCCGTGCTCGAGGGGCATGGCGAGCGCGCGCTCAATGGCGCCGGCCCCGGCGATCTGCGGCGCTTTGCCCAGCTGCTGCTGCAGCGCGGCTTGCATCTGCAGCCACTGGACCTCGCCCTGCTGGCACAGGTGCCGGACAACATCGATCTGCTGATCATCAGCACCCCCTCCATCGCGCTCTTCCCCGGCGAAGCGCTGGCGTTGGTCAGCTACCTGGAGCGCGGCGGCAACCTGCTCTGGTTGCTGGACCCACCCGGTGATGATGGCCTGCTCGGACTCGAGCCACTGCAAGCGCAGCTGAACCTCCAGCTCTTGCCGGGCCAAATCGTTGACGCAACGGCCGGCGACCTGCGCCTAGAGGCGCCAACCTTCGCTGTGGTCGAAGACTGGCCAAGCCATCCGCTCACCGCCGACTTGAGCGGTCCTGCGCTGTTTCCTGGCGCAGTCGCGCTCAAGCTCGGCGAGCCGTCCATCTGGCTACAGGCAGCAGCCTTTCAGACCGGCACCCTGAGCTGGAACGAAACCGGCCCGGTCCGCGGCGAGGTCGCGCGCGACCCCAATGCGGGAGAGCAGCTCGGGCCGCTCAGCGTCGGCCTGCTCCTCACCCGCCCGGTGACCCGCGCCCCGCAGTATGATCCAACCCGCGACCCGATCGATCACCAGCCTTTGGATGCACCCCGTCGTCAGCGGATCGCGGTCCTTGGCGATGGCGATTTTCTCGCCAATGCACATCTCGATCAGGGCGCCAACAAGGCGCTCGCGCTGCAGTTAGTGCGCTGGCTCGCCCATCGCGAAGACCTGATCGCGGTCCCGCCCCCAGCCAACGACCGGGTTGCGCTCGTCCTGACGCCGCTGCGAATGCTGCTGCTGAGTGCCAGCGCCCTCTTCTTCATGCCCGGCCTCCTCGCCCTCGCCGGGCTCGGCATCTACTGGTCACGGACTCGGACCTGATGAGGCCACGGAGCCGTACCTGATGATGCTCGAACGCTGGCTCACGAATCTCGGCCTCGCATTGATCGCAGCCTGGCTCGGCGTGCTCGCCATGCAAGACGTGCAGCAGCAGGTCAGCAGCGGGCGGCTTACCGACCTCGCACCCGAGCGGGTGCAAAGCATCGCGCTGCAGCGCAGCGCTGGGCCTTTAATCCGGCTCGAGCGGCGCGATCACGGCTGGTCGATGCGCGCGCCAATCGAAGCACCGGCAGACGAAGCGGCGGTGGGCCGGCTACTGAACATCGCCCACGCACGCGTCAGCCGCGTGCTGCCGGCCGATGCAACCGCCGCTGGCCGGCTCGGGCTCGACCCACCGCGGGTTCGACTGACGCTAGACGGCCTGACGCTGAACATCGGCGAGAGCGACCCAGTCGGCAACCGCCGTTATGTGATGATTGGCGACCTGGTCCAGCTCATCGACGATGACCAGCTGCCCTGGCTGCTCGCACCGCCCGAGCAGTTTCTCAGTCGACGCCTGTTGCCGGCCGACTTCAGCCCAGGGCTTGGCAGCATCGACGGCCGCCCGCTCTCGGCGGATACACTCGCCACGCTGGTCGATGTGGTCGCGGAGCGCGTCGAGCCCATCGACGGCGAGTTGGGCGGGCGCATCCTGGCCATCCAATCCGCCGACGGCGACCAACAGTTGCGTTTCCTGGTGGCCGAGGGTGGCACGCGCTGGACTCGGCTCGACCAGCGCCTCAGCTACTGGCTCACACAGCCACCACTGGCCGAGCGAGACGAGGATGCTTTCGGTGAGCCTGGTCAGCTGCCAGCGCCGGGTCTAGCACCAGCCGGCTCGACAGACAACGCCCCAATCACACCAAACGCCACCCCAGTCGCCGTGCCAAACCAACTTGATATGTCAGACCAACCAAATGAGCCCAACTAACCCGAGTAAGCGCGGACATGCCTGAGCTGCCTGAGGTCGAGACCAGCCTACGGGGGATCGCGCCACATCTGGTCGGACGCCGGATCGCGCGGCTTGTGGTCCGCGATCACCGTCTGCGCTGGCCGATCCCGGTGGACACCGCTGAGCGCCTCGCTGATCAGATCATCGTCGCGCTACGTCGGCGCGGCAAGTACCTCCTGTTCGACCTCAAGGAAGGTGTCTTGCTTCTGCATCTGGGCATGTCTGGCAGCCTACGCGTATTGTCCGCAACGACGATGCCGGGGCGGCACGATCATGTCGACCTCTGTCTCGAGGACGGGCAGTGCCTGCGCTTTCGCGATCCACGCCGCTTCGGCATGCTGCAATGGACGCCCGCCCCCGCCGAGGCGCATCCGCTCCTGCGCGATCTCGGGCCGGAGCCACTGGGGCCTGCTTTCAGCGGCGACTATCTGTTCCAGCGCTCGCGCGGTCGGCGCGCACCGATCAAGACCTTCATCATGGATAGCCAGGTCGTGGTTGGCGTTGGCAACATCTACGCCAACGAATCGCTGCATCTGGCTCGCATCCATCCGAACCGAGCCGCCGGACGCATCAGCCGCGAGCGTCTCGATCGCCTCGCAGGCGCCATTCGCAGCGTGCTCGCTGACGCCATCGCACAGGGCGGCACCAGCCTCCGCGATTTCGTGCAGGAGGATGGCAATCCCGGCTACTTCGCCCAATCCTTGCGCGTCTATGGCCGCACCGAACAGCCCTGCCCGAGCTGCGGCAGCCCGATCCGGCAATGCCGCATCGGCCAGCGCTCGAGCTTCTATTGCGCGGTCTGCCAGCATTAGCGCATTAACACCCGCTCCGCTGCGCGTCGATTTCGGCTGCAATGTCCTCGTCGAGGAGCGTCGCCGACTGGGGCAGACTCTGCACATGGCGCATCAGCGCACGCCAGCTTTCGGTTCGCTCTTCAGGTTGGCGCGTTTGATCGACTACCAGTACTTCCAGCAAGGCGCCTTCGGGAAAAGGCATGCCTTCTAGCACGAGGCAGTTTGAAGCATCCATACGGACGTAGGTCTTGTATGCATTCATTGTGGCTTTTCTGTATCAGTTCGGCGCAGATCAAGATGCGCGCCCTCAGCTTGCGAGCCGGCGCCAATAGGTGCGGCGCCAGTAGTAGAGCACCGTGGTATCTGGCCACGGATACGAGTCACCATAGCCAACGCCGCGCCGCGGATATTCGATATTGTCGTTGGCCAGGTCGAGCAGCCGCCAGCTGCCCTCACGCGGCTCGCCCTCGACCGGAGACCGGGTCAAACCCCGGTTGCGCTGCTCTGAGGCACCATAGCGCTGATAGTTTTGCTGCGCCTCGGCCAGGCTGACCCCGTTGCTGCTTCCGGGCATCTCCGGGAAGCGCAGTTGCGAGAGGTCATCCTCCCAGCCACAGATCGGACACCGTTGATGCGAACCAGGGACCTGATCATGGACCAGGTGTCCGCAACAGGGGCAAGGAAACTTCTCGGCAGCGTGCATCGGTAAGCCCTAATCGATGAATGTTGCTGACCAGCCTAGCGCGTGCGCGGAGCCGGAAAAACCCCTTTGTCAGTCAGCCGATCAGCCTTGTACAAGCGATATTTGACCAGCGGAAAGGTCACGCAGTCGAGCGAAGCGGGGCAAAAGTCGGGATAATTCACCCGGCATGATCGATTCCACCTGCACCTGTCGATCTTTACCCTGTCGATCTTCACCACAGTCATTTTCGCCATCTTGATCTTCGCTATTTCTCCGACCGAGCTGCCCTATGCCTGAGCCCGCCCCTGCCTTTGCCGTTGGCCAACGTTGGCTCTCTGAAACTCAGCCCGAGCTCGGCCTCGGCATGGTCGAAGCCGTCGAGCATCGACGCGTCACTGTGCTGTTTCCGGCCACCGGCGAGCGCCGCACCTATGCCGCCGACAATACGCCGCTGTGGCGAGCGCAGCTGGCCACCGGAGAGTTGTTGCGTGACCTCGATGGCCAAGATCTGACCGTAGTCGATCACCTCGAGCACAATGGCTTCATCACCTATCTGGTGCGCGATACCGCCGGTCAGGAGCAGCCACTGCCGGAGACCCGCATCGACCCCAGGCTGCGCCTGAGCCGCCCGCAGCAGCGTCTGCGCGCCGGGCGTCTCGACAGCGATACCTGGTTCCGACTCCGGGTGCAGGCCCTAGATCAAACGGCACAACTGGCAACCGCGCCAGCGCGTGGGCTGCTCGGTGCCCGCATCAGCCCGATCCCGCACCAGCTCCATATTGCTGCCGAGGTTGCCGACCGCCATCATCCACGTGTTCTGCTCGCCGACGAGGTCGGCCTCGGCAAGACCATCGAGGCCGGTCTGATCCTGCATCGGCTCCTGCTGGCCGGGCGTGTGCGTCGCGTCTTGATCCTGGTGCCCGAGCCGTTGTTGCATCAATGGCTGGTCGAGCTATTACGGCGTTTCAATCTCCGCTTTGCGCTCTTTGATCGCACAAGGGTCAGCGCCCTCGCGCAAGGCGCCGATGCGCCGAATCCGTTCGAATCCGAGCAGCACATCCTCTGTAGCCTCGATCTGCTGACCAGTGATCCGAGTCTTGCCGATGCCGCCCTGCATGCCGGCTGGGACCTGTTGATCTGCGACGAGGCCCATCATTTGGAGTGGTCGCCCACGGCCAGCAGCCCCGCCTATGACCTTGTCGCGGCGCTGGCCGCGATCACGCCCGCCGTGCTGCTGCTCACCGCGACCCCTGAACAGCTCGGACGCGTCGGCCATTTCGGTCGCTTGCGACTGCTCGACCCGGAGCGCTTCGGCGACTACCAGTCCTTCTTGGAAGAGGAGCAGGGCTACGCCCCGGTTGCCGAACTGGTCAGCCGTCTCCGCGATGAAACCCCACTGACCACTGAAGAGCAGTCGCGACTCGAGGCCCTGCTCGACGACGCCGACGGCATGACCGACGCCGAGACAGCCGAGTCTGCGCCTCGTCGCCAGCCTCTCGACGCTCAGTCCGATCGCCAAGCCATCATCGAGCGGTTGCTCGATCGCCACGGCACGGGTCGCGTGCTGTTCCGCAACACGCGCGCCGCGATCAGTGGCTTTCCCAAGCGGGAGCTGCATCCGGCGCGGCTCGAGTCTTCGGTCAGCGAGCGCGATGACGCCACCGAGGCCGAGGCCGATCCGCTCGACGCGCTCTGGTCCGCGATCGAAAACGTTGATCGCCTGGACGACGACCCGCGGCTGGATTGGCTGATCACACAGCTACGCACGCTGGCGCCGGCTAAGATCCTGCTGATCACCGCCAGTGCCGAGACCGTACTCGATCTGCGCCGCGCCCTGCTTGAGCGCGCCGGCATCCAGGCCGCGGTGTTCCATGAAGGGATGCCGATCGTCGAGCGTGATCGGGCTGCCGCCTTCTTCGCGGACCCCGAAGAGGGCTCCCAGATCCTGCTTTGCTCCGAGATCGGTAGCGAGGGGCGCAACTTCCAGTTCGCTCATCACCTCATCCTGTTCGACCTGCCCGCCGACCCGGAGCTACTGGAACAGCGCATCGGCCGCCTCGATCGGATCGGACAGACCGAAACCATCCGCATCCATGTCCCGTACCGGGCCGACACCGCGGACGAGACCCTGTTTCGCTGGTATCACGAGGGTCTCGACGCCTTCTCCGCCCATCAACCGGCCGCACCCGCGATCTTCTGGGAACAACGCGAGACGCTGCAGGCCTTGCTCGAAGACCCGATCCCCGAGGCCGCTGAGGTCGAGGCGCTGATCACCGAGGCCAAGGCGCTGCGCCTGCGGCTGGATGCCGAACTCGCCGCTGGCCGCGATCGGTTACTCGAGCTCAGCTCGCATCGCCCGGCGCGAGGCGCCGCGCTGGTGGAGGCACTCGCGGCAGAAGATCATGATCCAACCACCGAGACCTTCTTGACCGGGCTCTGGGACGCCTTCGGCGTCGAGCGCGAGCTTGGTCCGGGTGGCAGTCTCGTGGTCCGACCCGGCGCCCACATGCTGCAAGAGCGCTTTCCCGAATTGCCGGACGAAGGCATCACCGCGACCTTCAGCCGCAAGCACGCACTGGCGCATGAAGACCGACGCTTCCTGACCCGCGAACATCCGATGACGCGTGCCGCGCTCGAGCTGATGACCGGCTCGCACATGGGAACCAGCGCGATCATCCTGACCCAAGACCCGCGCTTCGCCTCCAGTGCCTTGCTGCTGGAGGCGGTCTATGTCGCCGAATGTCCAGCGCCGCCGATCCTCAACGCGCAGCGTTTCCTGCCCCCAACCGCTCGGCGCATGCTGATCGACGAAGAGGGCAAGGAACGCAGCGCCGAGATCGACATCAACGCCCTCGGCGGCAAGTGCCTGCGCTCACGGCGACCGCTAGCACGTGCACTCATCAAGGCCAAGAGCAAGGTGATCGAGGCGATGGTCGCGCTGGCCGAACAGGAGGCCGCGCGCGAGAGCCGGGCGTTACGCGAGCAAGCGGTAAGACTGATGCGGGATCAGCTCGATCAAGAGCTGGAGCGGCTGCAAGCCCTCGCCCGCCGCAACCCCGCGGTGCGCCCTGCGGAGATCGAGGCCCTAGCGGCTGAGCGCGATGCGCTTGCCGAGACGCTTGCGAATAGCCGACTGCGCCTCGATGCCCTGCGCCTCATCGCCTTTGCCTGAGTCTGAGTCTGAGTCTGAGTCTGAGTCTGAGTCTGAGTCTGAGTCTCCGTCTGAGTCTCCGTCTGTGCGTTCGGCGTCGGCCGTTGCGCCGAGCCGAGCGAACTCCCGCTTGCCGAGCGTCGCTTGCAGCCGCTTTTCACCGCTGATCTCAGGCCGATATGAAGGTCGATCGACCGCTTAGGGCGACTGGAAGAAGCGGTAGTCGTCGTAACGCACGATGGCACCATCGGCCAGCACCTGCTCGACGAAGAACCCGTCGCGCGTCAGCTCGCCCTCACGCACCTTGGCACCATTCAGATAGACGAAGCGCCGCACGGGGTCATCGTCGTAGACATGAACCGTCATCAGGAACGGCGGAAGCTGGCGCCGCAAGGTGGAAGACAGCGGCGCCGGCCGCTCGCCCGATGCGGCCTGGCGGTTATTCTCGGCGCGATTGCCGATGCTGCGTTCGGTCGATTCCGGCGCTGCAGCACTGCGACGCACCGCCTCTGCATCCCGGCTCGCGCTGGCTGCAGGGCGAGTCCCACCGGATTGAAATGTCCGCTTGAAGTCCTCGATCTCGGCGATCAAGTCCGGTGGCACTGTGGCGAAGTCACGCTCAGGCGGAGCGCTGTCAGGACTCGCCTGCCGGCGCTCGATCGAAGGAGAGGCCTCGGGGCCGAGCACCGCGCGTCTCAGCTCATCGGCACCGCGCGGGAGGCGCTCACCCGGCTTTGGCGCTGCCGGCACGACCAGCACCTGCGGCTCGACACTGAGGTCATCGGGATCACTGAGTCGCAGCGGCGACGTCGGCGAAGCGCTTGAGGCGCTCGCAACCCCAACCTCGGCGCCCACTGCGCCCTGAACAGCGGCTGCTTGCAGCGCCGCACCCTCAGGCCTGCTGCTGCCATCAGCCAATCCCTCATCGGAATCAGCATCTAGCCCAGCAACCGAGCGCTGGCCCGAGCCGATGCCGGCGCTGATGCCTTGCTCAAGCTCGCCGCTGAGCAGCGACGAAGCATCGGGAGCCGTGGTTGGACGCAGCGCGGCGTAGATTGCAACCACCACCGCAAGCGCCGCCAGCCCAACGGCCGTGAACACCCAGGGCTGGGTACGGGTGCGCTCGAGCGGGTCTTCGAACGCCGTCGCCTGCAGACGCGGCACCTGACCCATCTCGCGCTCCTGCTGCGATTTCTTCAGTGCTTCCAGGATGTACGACATAGGACGTTTAGGTGAATCTCACGCGACCCATTTTTCAGGCTAGCGCCGCGCCATGAACGTTAGAGCGATGAGCCAATCCAGCAGGGATCGGGGTCATCAGGGACGTTGAGACCGGCTAAGACGCGGGATCTCGCTGTCGGCGAGCGCATTGTTCAGCAGGATCATGGTGCGCGGCCCGGCGATGCCATCGACCGCGAGTCCACGACCCGCCTGAAATTCCCGCACCACTGCCTTCAGATTGGCGTCGTAGCGCGGGCTGCTCGTGTCGGTCAAGGATGCGTCAGGCAGCGCTGCCAGCTGTTCTCTGAGCCAGCGCACCGTATCGCCGGACGTACCCGGGCCAATCATCCGCACACCGTCCGGTGGCAGTCGCCACAGCATCAGCACATCCCCAGACCAGCGCTCATCGAGCGCCGCGATCGGCACCCGGCGCAGCATCTCACCGCGCTGCAGCACGGCAAACTCATCATCGATACCAGTGATCAGCGCATACCGCTCTTGACCATCGATCAGCAGCTGCAGCACCGCAGGCCGATCGAAGAGCCGCAGATCGCTCCAGCGTTCACGCGAACGCTCACACTCAAGTCCCAGGCTGGCAACGCCGTAGCAATCCATCGCCTCTTCTGGCGCATGGCCCCAGCGCTGCACCAGCGCCGAGATCGACTCGTCCTCATCCAATAACAGCGCTGGAAGTTCGCCGATCTCCGCTTCTGGAACCTGGGGAGTGATGCGTGCGAGCGCGATGCGGGGGATACCCTGACTGGTCTCGGCCAGCGGCGTCACGGCCGATGCCGCAGTGGCTGCGCTCAGCTCGGCTCCAGCCTGTTCCATAGAGACCGCGTCAGGGTCGATCGCCGCGACCTGGTCAGCCTCGGACGTCTCTGCAGCCTCTGCAGCCAGGCTCGCGGAATCGGTGTCGTTTGCCGCCATCAGCGCGCCGTCGGCGACGGTCTTATCGGTCGCGTCGCCCGACTCAGGGTCAGCGTCAGGGTCGGAATCCACAGCACCCGCCAACCGCGCAGCCTCATCATCGACACCCAATTCGGCCCAGACCTTAGCGGCCCGATCGAGCTGCTGCTGTGTACGCTCCAACAGACCAGAGGCACCAAGCCAGCCGCCAACGCCAAGGGCCAAGACTAAGGCCGCGGCCATCGCCCATTGCGGCTGATGGCGCGAGCGTTGCCGCGGCTGCTCGCCACCGAGCAGCTCGTGGGCGGCTCGACGCACAATCGCGGGTGTGACCTGCATGCGCCGACTCACCGCGGCGCCGAGCAGGGAGCGGTCGCAGATCAGGTTGATCAACCGTGGCACACCGCGCGATCGCCGATGCACCTCGCGCAGCGCTGCGGCGCTGAATAAGGGCCGCTGCACGCCAGCAACCGTAATCCGGTGATCGACATAGGCCGCGGTCTCGCGCGCCGACAGCGGGCTGAGATGAAAGCGCGCCGTGATGCGCTGGTTGAGCTGACGCAGCTCCTGCGAGGCCAGGATTTCGCGCAGCTCGGGCTGGCCGATGAGAAAGATCTGCAGCAGCTTTTGCTTAGAGGTCTCGAGGTTGGTCAGCAGCCGCACCTGCTCGAGCACCCGCGGACGCAGATTCTGCGCCTCATCGATAACGACCACGGGATGACGACCACGCGCATGGGCATCGAGCAGAAAGCTGTTCAGCCGATCCACCAGCACCTTGACCGAATCATGGTGCTCCGACGTCGCGACACCAAACTCTTGGCAGATCGCATGCATCAGCTCGATCGCCGTCATCGCCGGGTTCAACACCAGCGCAACGTCAACCTGCTCCGGGGTCTGCTCCAAGAATGCGCGGCAGATGGTGGTCTTGCCGGTACCAACCTCGCCCGTCAGCAAGACGAAGCCTCCGTTCTCACCGGCACCATAGAGTAGGTGCGCGAGTGCCTCCCGATGCTGCTCACTGAGAAACAGGTACTGCGGGTCTGGGGTGATCGAGAAACTGGCTTCGCTAAGGCCGAAATAGTTAAGGTACACGGTTAGACCTGCGCAACTGCGCGGACGTAAGGAAAGGGCCTGCGCCGGGCTTGGTATCGACCCGAACCTCTATCATAAGACCCACGCGATTTTGCTGCACCCTTTTGGCGCCGATGGACACCGATCCTGATAAACTGTCCTGTTTATCCGTAAGCAGCAGCCACGAAGGCCATCCGATGTTCAACGCTGACGATGTGCTGGTGATGATCATCACCGCTGTCTCTAAGGACCTGGCCGGTCCAATCCTCGAACAACGACCATCAACCACACCTCGCTCATTCGGAGTGAAGTATGACTGATCTAACCTCGACGGCCGGGTTGCGTCTGCATCAACGCTTGTTATTGGTCTGTGGATTCTGGTTGTTTATCGTCAGTGCCTCCTTGGCCTGGAACATCCATCAGGCCACACAGAGCCGAGATCTCCTGGCCCGACAGACGGCAAACGCCTTCTTCGAGCAACTGCTGCTGACCCGGCACTGGAATGCCCTGCATGGCGGCGTCTACGTGCCGGTCACCGAGATCACTCAGCCAAACCCTTATCTCGACGACGAGCGGCGCGAGATTCGTGTCTCCGATGACCTGGTGCTCACCAAGATCAACCCGGCCTTTATGACCCGGCAGCTCAGTGAGATGGCCATGGAGCGCAGCAGCGTTCAATTCCATATCACCAGCCTGAACCCGATTCGCCCCGCCAACGCGCCATATCCATGGGAAGAGCAGGCGCTGAAACAGTTTGAAGCCGGCGTCAAAGAATTCGGCGAGATCGCACGCGATGGTGAACGCTTGATCTACCGATACATGGCGCCCCTCATCACCGAACAGGCCTGCCTAAAGTGCCATGCCGACCAAGGGTATCAGGTTGGCGACGTACGCGGTGGGGTGAGTGTCACCTTGCCGACCCTAGCGCCGTTGCCGATCGCGGGATTGGTTGGCAGTCATATAGCCATCGCAGTCTCCGGCCTGCTCTTGATCCTCGGGCTTGGCTGGCTGTTGCGGCGCGCCTATGACGAGCTGAGACGACAGGCTGTGGTCGACGCGCTGACGAGCATCCCAAACCGCCGCTACTTTATCGAACAGTTGATCCGCGAACTGCACCGCGGCGCGCGCGAGCATGTACCACTGTCTCTCATCATCTTTGATATCGACTACTTCAAGCACTACAACGACCATTATGGCCATCTGGCCGGAGACCGTTGCTTACGCACGGTGGCCGATGCGTTAAAGGCAGGCCTGCACCGCGCCACCGATTTCTGTGCCCGCTACGGCGGTGAGGAGTTCGTGGTGGTCTTGCCGAACACGGGGCCCAAAGGCGCCGTCAAGATTGCGGAAGAACTCCGTCGATCGATCTTGAGCCTTGATCTCGACCACGCGGCCGCCCCCTTTGGCAAGGTCACGATCAGCGCCGGTGTCGCCACCAACACGCTCGGTGCGTTGGACCACGAGAGCCTAATCGATCGAGCTGACGGAGCCCTCTACCAAGCCAAGGCGCGGGGGCGAAATCGCATCGAAGCAGAAGTCGCCGGCGAACGCGCGCCGAGCAATCAAGGGCCGCCAGCCATTGCCGCAGCGCGTCGTGCCGAAGGGGGGTTCAGAGCGGCACCTGTTTAGCCCGTCAGCCACTGCAGCGCTAGATGGCCCGCTCTTCTTGCCCGGCCTGATTCTCTAGGCCGTGTATGAGGCCTAGAGCGCTACAATGCCTCGACAAAACGGTTTCCTGACGAACGCCGTCAGAAGGGCGGCTTCCGCTAGAATGACGCCAGCATTAACGCTCGCGTCAACGCCTGCTCGAGACGGCGGACGCCTATTCAACCTGCAGAAGGAATATCGTTCATGACCGCCACTACCTTGCGCCAGCGGCCAAGCCGACTCAGATTCCTCGGGCTGCTTTCCGCGCTGCTCCTGGCCAGCTGCGCCGAAGACCCGATGGGGCCCGAGAACCGGTTCGCGCTCATCGCTTTTGGTCAGTGCAGCTACGATCAGGCGCTGATGCTTGCCGATCAGGCCATCGCAAAAGGCAATGTCGACAATGTCGAGCGAGGGCTGATGCTGAAGGCCGCAATCTTTCGGGATCGCGGCGATCCCGAGGCCGCTGAGGCGCTGTATCCCAAGATCGACGCGGCCTGGCAAGCAGCCAAAGAGAAGCCACTGTCAGAGAGTCGGCGCCTACGCGACATCCAGATGTTTATCGACATCGCCCATGCCGAACGGCATGCAAAAGGCCTCGATCCATCTTGTCAGGGAAACCCTGATTCCATCGCTAGGGACAATTGAGGATTCGGCATCAGCCAATCGCTGAACCAACGCAACGGCGGCAGATTTTCCTTTCAACCGCCGAATCGGCCGTGTATGCTCCCGCCATCGATCATCGCGTTGTGCAAGCCGATGGAGTCTGGGCTGTGCAACCCCGCCGCCCGCTTAACCTCGCTTTATCGATCCGACGGATGACCTGTTCATCCACTGCTACGGCCGCTTGATTTGCACACTGGTCTGCGGCGGTTCCTTTTTCTACAGTGTGTATTTCCAGAGAGACGAGACTGATGAATATCTACGTTGGCAACCTGGCCTACAGCGTGACCCAGGATGAGCTCCGTGAAGCCTTTGGCGCTTACGGCGAAGTCGAAAGTGCAAACCTGATCATGGATAAGTTCACGGGCGAATCGAAGGGCTTCGGCTTCGTCGAAATGCCTAACAACAGCGAGGCGGACGCCGCCATCAAGGCACTCAATGAGCAGCCGATGAAGGGTCGTCCGATTCGCGTCAACCAGGCCAAACCACGCGCTGAGCGTAGCGGCGGCGGTGGTCGTCCTGGTGGCGGCGGTGGTCCAGGCGGCGGTCGCCGCTGGTAAGCACTGATCACCAGGCCCGAATCCTTAGCTGAGGGGCCGGGCTTGCAGTGATACAAACGGCCGGAACGGGAGCAATCCCGCTCCGGCCGTTTCACATTACGGGCCCGATCGACGAATCGACAACGCGAAACGCGCAAGGCTGAGGTAGCATTCAGGTTTGTGACCGCAACCTGTCTGAACCAGAGAAGATCATGTTGGATAAGAAGCTCCTCGACATCCTCGTCTGCCCCGTGACCAAAGGCCCGCTCATCTACGACAAGGATAACGCGGAATTGGTCGCCGTCGCCGCACGGCTCGCCTACCCGATCCGCGATGGCATCCCGGTGATGCTCGAGGACGAGGCGCGGACGCTAAGCGAGGATGAGGCCGAGGCTTGGCGTAAGAAACAGGCGTAAGGCGATTGCTGCCAATCGCCGAAGCGCGATACATCGCATCGTCTCTCCATCCAGCTGCGGGCAAAGCGCGCGTCACCAGGGTTTCTAACCCGCCCTTGTGCGTCAAGAAGGCCCAGGGTCGCATCCGGCAGTATCATCTCGCCGGAACGATGATCGAGCCTGCAGCATCCCGGATTCACAGATAGCGCAATGATAGCGCTGAGGAAGGTGCAAGCATGAAGGTGCTAGTTACGGGAAGCGCCGGTTTCATCGGCTCGGCGCTGTCGATGCGGTTGCTCGAGCGCGGCGATGAGGTCGTCGGGGTCGACAACCTGAACGATTACTATGATGTCGGACTCAAGCAAGCGCGCCTCGCGCGGACTCAAGGTCAACCCGGTTTTACCGATCTGCGCCTTGATCTCGAAGACCGTGAGGGTATTGCGCGCGCCTTTGCTGAACACAAGCCAGAGCGCGTCGTCAACCTGGCGGCGCAAGCCGGGGTGCGCTACTCGATCGAGAACCCGCTCGCCTACATCGATACCAACCTGGTCGGCTTTGCCCACATCCTCGAGGGCTGCCGACACCATGGCGTCGAGCATCTGGTCTACGCCTCCAGCAGCTCGGTCTATGGCGCCAATACCAGCATGCCGTTCTCGGTACACGACAACGTCGATCACCCGCTCAGCCTCTACGCCGCCAGCAAGAAGGCGAATGAGCTGATGGCGCATACCTACAGCCATCTGTATCGGCTGCCGACCACTGGTCTACGCTTCTTCACCGTCTATGGCCCTTGGGGCCGGCCGGATATGGCGCTGTTCAAGTTCACCCGGGCGATCCTTGCCGGGGAGCCGATCGAGGTCTTCAACTATGGCCAACACCGGCGCGATTTCACCTATGTCGACGATATCGTCGAAGGCGTGATCCGCGTGCTCGATCGGGTGCCGGAGCCGAATCCGAGCTGGAGCGGCGCCGAACCGGATTCGGCCAGCAGCAGCGCGCCCTACCGCCTCTACAACATCGGCAATAACCGACCAGTAGAGCTGATGCACTACATCGAGACCTTAGAGCACTGTCTCGGGCGCAGCGCCGAGAAACAGCTGCTCCCGCTGCAGCCGGGCGATGTGCCGGATACCTTTGCCGATGTCACTGACTTGGTCGAGGATCTTGGCTATCAACCCGCCACCAGCGTTGAAACCGGCGTCGCGCGCTTCGTAGACTGGTATCGGGCGTATTACCAGGTCTGACGTTGAGTGACTGTCCAGAAATTGCTTCCCTGTTTTGCAGCCATCGGTCGCAGCAGCGTCGGGAAGTAAAAGATGGACACTTCCTGATGCCGCGCTGCCGGTGTTTGCAGCCCGGCTTGTTTCAGGCCAGGATGGCCTGATAACGAGTCCAATGCGGCTGCTTTGATCGCAGCCGGTCGAGCTGGCCACGCACAAGCATCACTCCCAAGGTGGGCGATCTTCGGTCTCAGCGGCCCCTGAAGCCTGGTCCGATACCGCAACCGACGTCGAGTTCGGCTCAAGCTGGGACGTCGGCATCGGCTCGCTTGGCCTCTGGATATCGGCACCGAATCCCAGGGCTGGAGCGGCAATGGACCGCTCGGACAACACCTCGAACTCCTCGCAAATCCGCGCCAGCACCGCGCGCAGCTCGAGCGAGAGCAGCGCTAGCTCGGCATCGAGGAGCGCACCCTCATCATCGGCATCGCCGGTATCGAGATCATTCTTCACCTCATCGGCAAAGCGCAAGCGCTTGAGACTCAGATCCTCACCCAGTAGCAGCGAGAGACGATCCTTCCAGTTGATGCCAATGCTCACCGCGCGCTTGCCGGTATCGAGATGGTTGCGGATCTCCGGCGCGCTCAGGTCCTGACCCCGGCAACGCACCGTCGAGCGCGCATCCTCGGCATCCTGCAGCACACAGGAATCCTCAAGCTCAATGCCCTCGGCGGCCTGGCCGGCGCGTATCCAGCTGCTCAGGCGCTCAGCGGCGATGACCTGTGGCTCCAGCGGTTTGACCGGAAAGCTGCCGAGGCTCTCGCGGAGCAACGCCAGCAGCTCTTCCGCCGCCTTGTCGCTGCCGGCGTCGATCACCACCCAGCCCTCCTCCGCATCGATATAGGCGCGCACCACCCGCGAGCGGGTAAAGGCCTTGGGCAACATCTCGGCGAGCAATTCTTCGCGTAGCTGCGTGCGCTCGCGCCGGGCCACCTCGCGCATCTCGGCCTGCTCGATCTCAGCGACGCGCTCGGCCACCGCCTCGGTCACCACCGAGCCCGGTAGCAATCGCTCTTGCCGGCGCATGGCGAGCAGATGCACCGTGCCGACCGTATGCACCAGCATCTCGGCCTTGGGCCCCAGCGGCGCCGTCCAGCCCATGGTCGCCGTCTCGACCGGACCACAGGGGCGGAAGCGGCGCTCGCCCAACTGCGCATGCAGGCCCATCTGATCCAGCTCGAACGGCACCTGCAGCCGATACACCTTGGCGTTCTTGAACACAGCCGATCCTCCGCAAAAAGCCCGGCATTATGAACCCCGCCGCTTTCCGCGCAAGTGGTTTCGATCAAGCAGCCAACGGATGCGGTCCGCGCCAGCCGGCGGCGAGGCCCACGGCAACCGCGACGAACGAGGATTCAACTCAAGACGGCCGCGCGCTGGCCGGATCATCGCCCGCGGGATCGGCGGATGCCTGACGCAACGCCGCGCGGTACGCACGCATCGCCGCCGAGGTCGTGTCATAGCCGTCAAGAAAACGCTCGAGCAGCCTCAGATCGAGATCGGGCAGCACCTCACTGGTTGCCACCGGCCGGTACTGCTCATCGCGCCAAACATAGGGCGTCACTCGCGCATGCTGCCAGATCCAGACCTCAGCCACACCCAGCCGGTGATACAGCGCGAGCTTGTCGATCCCGCCTGAGGTCCAGATCACCTCGATGGCGAGGTGAGGCCGCTCGAGCGAGCTGTCGGTGCCAAAGATGTAGCACTCGTCTGGCTCCAGGCCGGCCTCCTTGGCCGCGTCCTTGAGCGTCCAGCTGCCAAAGGGGGTGAAATCGATATCGCGCGCCTGGCAATAGACCTCGACCAGGCAACCGATGAGCGATTTGATCCGTTCATGATGCGAGGATGGGCTCATGATCTCGATGGTTCCCCGGTCATAGGCGATTCTCGGCGCGGATCTTTCGCCACGCATGGCCAGCACGCGCTCGAAATCGTCCCAGCTGGCCTGCCGCAAGAAAACCCGGTGGTCCTCGATCGCGGCATCGGCGAGCAGGTCGGCCGGAATCGCCACATGCGCCAGCCGAGTCTTGACCGGCGGCTGCGCAATCATTGGTCGAACATGCCCAGACATGGTTGATGACCCTTGAGGCTGTTGGCAATGAAAGACTCAGCTTAGCCGGTCGTCGGGCATCCATGCCACTCAGGTTCGCGCTCAGGAGGCCACAGCCGCCGGGCGCACCCTCAGCCGACCTGCGCCAAACGCCCCGGGCTCGGCCTCGAACACCCCGGCGCAGCGGGTACCGCAGCGCTCACAGGTCCCCTCGGCGGTCAAGCCGCAGCGCCCAAGCCGGTACCAATCGCGTTCGATCAACAGGTGGCCGCAGGCATGGCACCAGGTACTGTTGCCCTCGCCGTCATGCACGTTGCCGGTATAGGCATAGCGCACCCCCTGCTCAAGCGCGATCCGCCGCGCCCGGGTCAGGGTCGCCGCTGGCGTCGGCGGCACATCCAGCATCTTGTAGGCCGGATGGAAGGCGCTGAAATGCATCGGCACCTCCGGTCCCAGATGCTCGACCACCCAGGCCGCCATCGCGCTCAGCTCGGCATCGCTGTCGTTCTCGCCCGGGATCAGCAGCGTCGTCAGCTCGAGCCAGACGTCGGTCTCTTGATGGAGATACTCCAATGTCTCCAACACCGGGCCGAGCCGCGCGCTGCAGAGGCGCTTGTAGAACGCGTCGGTGAATCCCTTCAGGTCGACATTGGCGGCATCCATCTCGGCGAAGAAGGTCTCGCGTGCGCCGGGACTGAGATAGCCCGCGGTGACGGCGACGTTGCGGATGCCCTGCTCGCGGCAGGCATGCGCGGTATCACAGGCGTACTCGAGGAAGATGACCGGATCATTGTAGGTGTAGGCGACGCTGCGGCAACCGTGCCTGAGCGCGGCATCGGCAATCTGCCGCGGCGACGCCTCCTCGGCGAGCAGATCCATCTCGCGGGATTTGCTCATATCCCAGTTCTGGCAGAAGCGGCAGGTCAGGTTACAACCAGCGGTGCCGAACGAGAGCACCGAGGTGCCGGGCAGGAAGTGATTGAGCGGCTTCTTCTCGATCGGATCGATGCAGAAACCGCTGGCACGACCATAGGCATAGAGGCGAATCTGATCGCCTTCGCGGCCGCGCACGAAACAGAGCCCGCGTTGCCCCTCATGCAGCGCGCAGGCGCGCGGACAGACATCGCATTGCACCCGTCCGTCATCCAGCTGATGATAGAACTGCGTGGGGTGGCCTCGAACTTGGCGGCCTTGCAAGCCCGATGAGTCGGCTGTCGACTTGAACATCATGCACCTCCATCGTTTGCCCTGAAGCCTCGTTCTTTCTTGACTAAAATTGTAGTAGGCATGTCGGTAAGATCGAGTTGCGCAAGATCTACTCTCGCGAGGTCTACTCTCGCCAGGTCTACTATCTCGAGGTCTACTAGGATGATGATGCAAAATGTACAAGCGCCGGCCGTCGCCGGCCTCTTCTACACGGCTGATCCACAACAATTGAACGCCGAGGTGCGGGGCTTTGTCGCCGAGGGCGTTGCCCGGGCCGGCGGCAAACCGCTGCCGCGCGCCAAGGCGCTCATCGTGCCGCATGCGGGCTATGTTTATTCAGGCTCCATCGCCGGCAGCGCCTACGCGGCCATCGCCGAGCAGGCCGAGCAGATCGAGCGCGTGCTGATCCTGGGGCCACCGCATCGGTTCCCGGTGCGCGGGCTCGCCACCAGCAGTGCCGATGCCTTCGAGACCCCGCTCGGCCGCGTACCGGTCGATCAGGCAGCCATCGAGCGTCTGCTCGCCGATTACCCGCAGGTTCAGCGTCTCGACCAGGCCTTCGACGGTGAGCACTGTATCGAGGTGCAGCTGCCCTTCCTGCAGGTTCTGCTCGATCGCTTCAGCATCGTCCCACTGCTGGTCGGCAGCAGCCAGCCACAGCAGGTCGCTGAGGTGCTGGAGCCGTTCTGGAGCCAGGATGATAGCCTGATCCTGATCAGCTCCGATCTCAGTCATTACCTGGATTATGCATCGGGGCAGGCCCTTGATGCGCGGACCTCAGAGGCTATCTTGAGCCTAGACGCTGAGCGGATCGGCCCAGAACAGGCCTGCGGGCGCAACGCCATCGCCGGCCTGCTGCAGTTGGCCAAGGCGCAGCATGCGGAGGCGCGGCTGCTCGATCTACGCAGCTCGGGCGATACCGCGGGACCACGCGATCGCGTGGTAGGCTATGGCGCCTATGAGCTCGCTTGATCCGCCGCCCCCATCCCCGACGCCCCTCGAATCATCGCTCGATCCGAGCGCGCGGCAGCGCCTGCTCGAGATCGCTCGGCTGTCGATTCGACAGGGGCTCGAGCAGGGATGTGCGCTACAGTTGATCGCCGAGCAAGAAGCGCCAGCCCTTCAGGCCAAGCGCGCAAGCTTCGTCACCCTTGAACGCCAGGGCCGGCTGCGCGGCTGCATTGGTCATCTAGAAGCAGTTACCGCCCTCGCTTGCGACGTCGCCGAGAACGCCTATGCCGCCGCCTTCCGCGACCCACGCTTCGCGCCACTCTCCGCCCAGGAGATCGGCGATCTAGAGATCCACATCTCGGTGCTGACGCCATCGCAGCCGCTCGCGTTCAGCAGCGAGGCTGAGTTGCTCGCGGCGATCGAGCCTGGCGTCGATGGGCTGATCCTCAGTGAAGGCAACCGGCGCGGAACCTTCCTGCCATCGGTCTGGGAGCAGTTGCCAACCCGGGAGGAGTTTCTCAGACATCTGAAGCAGAAGGCAGGGTTGGCGCCAGATCATTGGTCGCCGCAGATCCAGGTGGCACGCTACCGCACCGAATCCTTTGGCGACTGATCGCATCCCGTCCATCCGCGCATCATCGTGAACGAGTTCCCGCTGTCCGTCCTCTTCGCCTCGCTCGGCGTGCTCTTGCTGCTGTCCGGCTTCTTCTCCGGCTCCGAGACCGCGCTGATGACGCTGAATCGCTACCGGCTGCGCCATCAGGCCGAGCAAGGCAGGCGCGGCGCCATCCTCGCCCAGCGTCTGCTCGACCGCCCTGATCGACTAATCGGCCTGATTCTGCTCGGCAACAACTTCGTCAACATCCTTGCCTCCTCGCTCGCCACCGTGATCGCGCTGCGCCTCGGCGGCGAAGGCGCGATTGCCGCCGCTGCCGGCCTGCTGACGCTGATCATCCTCATCTTCTCCGAGGTCACCCCCAAGACCCTCGCTGCCTTGCATCCAGAGCGCATCGCCTATCCGGCCGCGTACATCTACACTCCCTTACTGAAACTGCTCTACCCGGTCGTCGCCGCCGTTAATCTGATCACCAACGGCCTACTCGGCCTGATGGGCGTGCGGCCACAGTCGGGCCAGGGCCAGGCCCTCAGCCGCGAGGAACTGCGCACTGTGGTCATCGAGGCTGGCGCGATGATCCCGCAGCAGAGCCGCGACATGCTGATCGCGATCCTCGATCTGGAGAACGCCACGGTCGAAGAGATCATGATCCCGCGCAACGAGGTCGAAGGGATCGACCTGCAAGATCCGCCTGACGAGATCATCGCCAGTATTCGCCGAGCCAATTACACCCTGCTTCCACTCTTCGACGGCAACTTCGATAACGTCATCGGCCTGATCCACTCACGCACAGCCATGCACGTGCTGCTCGAACACGGCTTCAGCCGCGGCCAGATCGATAAGGACGACCTCCGATCGATCGCCCGCGAACCCTACTTCGTGCCCGAGGGAACTCACCTCTATCAGCAGCTGGTCAACTTCCAGCGCGCCCGTCAACGGGTTGGCCTAGTGGTCGATGAGTATGGCGATTTCCAGGGGCTGATCACCCTAGCTGACCTCCTAGAAGAGATCGTCGGTGAATTCACCACCGACCCGGCCGACGCCTATCCGGACATCCACCGCAGTGACGATGGTAGCCTGCTGATCGACTGCACCATCACCATCCGGGAGCTCAATCGGGCCATGCGCTGGGCACTGCCTACCCATGGCCCGAAAACGCTGAATGGCCTCATCATCGACTATTTAGAGACCATCCCGGAGCCAGGCACGAGCCTCAAGCTACGCGGCTATCCGCTCGAGATCATTCAAGCCGATGACACCGCCGTCAAGACTGTCCGCTATCGCAAGCTCACGACACCCTAACGCTCATGGCGCGACGCCACCCCGGAACATGAATCGCGTGAGATTCAGGTCAACAGTCAGGTGTTCAGGAACCCAGATGTTAAAGTTTCACTACAGCCTTATGTCGCCAATGTTGTTGACGTTATCACTGACGATATGGCTGACATTCGTCTTGCTTGCAGGATGCGCAAGAGAACCACAGTGTCAACAAGATAGCGATTGCCCTGCTGCAGGCGCCTGTTTCGAAAGCATTTGCGATGCAGGAATCTGTAAAGCAACCATCATTGCTCATTGCTGTGGAAATGGTATTTGCGAAGACACAGTCGAACCCAGTGTTGAGCCCAGTATTGAGCCCCTGCTCGAAGACAACCTGTCCGACGCAGAAGACGCTGCAGTCGACGGCGAAGAGGCTGCGCCAGACAACCAAGCAATCTTGCCCAACACGCTTCTAGAGCTTACATCAGAGGCCGCAGCAGAACGCTCACCAATTGAAAACAGATGCACTTGCCCAGAAGATTGCGGCGAGTGCGAACGGAATATCTCTTATATTTCAGAAAACGGCGATACTGTCATCGCCAGATTTATTAAGATGTTATGCACTGAATTAAGAATGTGCGAACCATCCTACAAAAAAGAAGACCAGATCTTTCGTAGTGAATTTCGCGAAACAGAGTTCGACGGAATTATTTTCAACAGCATCATCACTTATCCTAACCCAATCGTAATAAACAAGGATTCTATCATTGTCGAAATTGAACTCGTCGAAATCACTGACCCACGGATCGTTCTACCAATAAACATCACAAGCGCACTCATGCTTGAGGGCGCCACCCTGTTTGGCCAAAACCTCAACCGCTACTCACTTGATGCGCCTGAGCAGCGGGTGCAAATCGCAATCCCTATCACCAAATCGGGAAACCAGCCAGAGGAAAATCACCAGTTATCCATTCGTCTCAGCCTGGAATATATTTATCTGCATGAGAAGCAAGTGATCAACGATGGACTTTTAGCTTATGATCTCTATGGGCGCCCGGTTATGCAGATCGTCAGAGACCAGGTCCTCAAGCCAAACCTAGCGATCGGCCTTGAGCAAAGCGTGACCTTGCTTGATTTAACTGCAGCAGCGCGACAATCAACGCCATGAAAGCGCAGCACCAAGAGCGACCCATTCCGGAAGCTCAGGAGGCTCACTCAAGGCGTCTTTGAACAGGGCACCGGTCCATACTTTGCACAGCCTGCCTTATCCAGAACCGGGGTCATGAACATGGCATCATACCAACCAACCTTTTTGCCACAGATGTGATAGAGGCTCACTGACGTTGTCTGGCCTTTAAAGAAAAACATGGCGCCGGCCGCCAGGACGACGAGGACAACAACTAGAGGTAACAGCGCTAGAAGTCTCACCAGATGTTCTCCTTGTAGTAATACATCGAGTAATACATCGGGTTACATATCAATGCAACCGCATCGGCTGACCGCCAAGTTGATCGATGATCTTCGTCACTGCGGCGATCTGCTCGGCATCGTCGGAGACCTCGACAAAACGCCGCAGATCACCCAGCGCCGCCGGCGCATAGTCGAGATCGCGGTACAGCAGCCCGCGCTCGCGTAGCTCAGCAGGCAGATCGGGTGCCAGGGTCAAGGCAGCCGTGAGGGCCGACAGTTGATTGATGCGCTCACCGCGATCGCGATAGATGCCGATCAGATTGCGCAGCATCCGCACCAGGATCTCGCGCTTGGTGGCGGGCCGCAGCAGTGCCGGATGGCTGCGGATGTTGAGTGTGCCGCGCCCGTAGAGGTCCGCCAAGCGCTGATCGAGTTCATCCTCGGGCAAAGCAACGCCACCGGCGTAGACATCGAGCATCAGCGCTGTATCACCGCGTCCGATACGAACCAGAAAATGCCCCGGAAACCCCACCCCATAGGCCGGCAGGCCCAGCCGCGTGGCGATCTCGATATAGATCACCGAGAGGCTGATCGGAATGCCCAGTCGTCGCTCCAGCACCTGATCCAGAAAGCTGTTGCGCGGATCGTAGAAGTCGTCTTGATTGCCCGCGAAGCGCAGCTCATCGAACAGAAAGCCGTTCAAGGCCCGCACCTTGTCGAACAGATCCGCCTCAGGCGCCACCTGAGTAGCCGCCAGCGCAGCCAGTGCCTCGAGGTTCTGCAGCGTCTGGCTCGGCGCTAGCCCGGGCTGAAACAAGCCACTCACCGCAAGTGCTGCGGTGGCCAGATCGATGCTGTCGTCAGGTTGTTGCGCCAGTTGCGAAAAGCGCTGTTGTGCCTCTGTCATCGAACATCCTCCTCGCCTTGGACTGCCGAGTGCTACTGGGTCTCCAGCAGCTGTTTCAGCGCCTAGGATACAGGAGACAGCTCGAAGACCCGAGCTTCGATAGAATGCGGTCCTCCGCCCCTACAACCAACTCCCTGACGAGGGCCCAATGCCGTCCAATCCGATTCGCGGCGCCGTCTTTATGCTCGAAGGCCTGCGTTTGATCCTGCGCCCCGGCCTCAGGCGTTTCGTCGTTATTCCGCTGCTGGTCAACATCGGCGTCTTCGGCGCGGCCATCTGGTATGGCATCCATCGCTTCGAGGCTGCGCTCGGCTGGATGGAGCAACAACTGCCGAGCTGGCTGCACTGGCTTGATTGGCTGCTCTGGCCGGTCTTCATGCTGGCTCTACTGATCATCGTCTTCTACAGCTTCACGCTGGTCGCCAATCTGATCGCCTCGCCGTTCAACGGCGTCCTCGCCGAGAAGGCGGAAGCAATGCTGACCGAACGTTCGCTCAATGAGCCGATCGACTACGCCAAGCTCATCAAGGAGCTACCCATCATCCTCTGGGATGAGATGAAGAAGATCCTCTACGCGCTCATCTGGACCATACCGTTCTTGATCCTGGCCCTGGTGGTGCCGGTCATTGGCCCGCTGATCTGGTTTCTGTTCACGGCCTGGATGCTGGCGGTGCAGTACAGCGACTTCCCGATGGGCAACCACGGCCTGCTGTTCCGCGAGCAGCGCGCCCGACTGCGCCAGCGCCGCGTCATCGCACTCGGCTTCGGCTCAGCCGCCGCAGCGCTGACCATGATCCCGGTACTCAACTTCGTCGTCATGCCCGCCGCCGTCGCCGGCGCAACGGCGATGTGGGTCAGGGCATTCAAGGACGACAATGGCTCCTGACCCTACAGAAACAGCCTACAAAGACAGCCTTCGCCAACAGCTTTCGCATGGACTCCCATTAAACCGCAATCACAGACGCTGCTGAGCTGATGCATCATCATGATCTCAGCCGGTTTGCAGGACTGGAAACTCTCCATAATCGCGCACTCGAGCCAGGCTCCAAGATGGACGGTTCTTTTCCGCCTGGTCAATGTCTGACCAGCCTAGCGGTTTATGCAAGTCAAAGAGCCACTTGGCAGGCTCCATCACAGGTTATCCACAATAGTTCTAACAGCGGCTGTGGAGAACGCCTGCTTGCGCCGCCGCACACAGGCAAGCCAGGTAAGAGATAACCCAGCGAGCATTGACCCCACTGTTCCATTGCAGGCAGTCTCGGTAAAACATCCGATGAATCTGGAATCTCCGCCCAAGTTGGCTATAGATGGACGCGATCACTACCCCACCAACCGCCCTCGAGATCCTCAACCGCACCTTCGGCTATGCGAGCTTTCGCGGCGCGCAAGAGCAGATCATCCGGCATGTCGTCGACGGTGGCGACGCGCTGGTGTTGATGCCGACCGGCGGCGGTAAGTCGCTCTGCTATCAGATCCCGGCGCTGTTACGCCCCGGCACCGGCATCGTCGTCTCGCCACTGATCGCCCTGATGCAGGATCAGGTCGACGCCCTGCGTCAGCTCGGCCTACGCGCGGCCTTCCTGAACTCCGCGCTCGACCTAGACCAGCAACGCCGAGTCGAGCACGCCTTGCTCAACGACCAACTCGACCTGCTTTACGTCGCCCCCGAGCGCCTGCTCACCGAGCGTTTCCTGACGCTGCTCGAGCGCGCTCAGATCGCCCTGTTTGCGATCGACGAGGCCCACTGCGTCTCGCAATGGGGCCACGACTTCCGCCCCGAGTACGTGCAGCTCAATCGGCTACATGAGCGCTGGCCGCAGATCCCGCGCATCGCGCTCACCGCCACCGCCGATGGCCCGACCCGCAACGAGATCATCACCCGGCTGCAGCTGGAACAGGCCGGGCATTTCGTCTCCAGCTTCGACCGCCCGAACATCCGCTACCGCATCGTTGAGAAGCAGAGCCCGCGGCAACAGTTGCTGCGCTTCCTGCGCGAGGAGCATCCGCAAGACGCCGGCATCGTCTATTGCCTGTCGCGCAAGCGCGTCGAAGAGACCGCCGACTTTCTTGCCGCCCAAGGCTTCAACGCCCTGCCCTATCATGCCGGACTCGATGCCCGCATCCGCCAGGCCCATCAGGCCGAATTCCTGCGCGGCGAGGGGGTGATCATCTGCGCCACCATCGCCTTTGGCATGGGCATCGACAAGCCCGATGTGCGCTTCGTCGCCCACCTGGATCTGCCCAAGAGCATCGAGGCCTACTATCAGGAGACCGGCCGCGCCGGCCGCGATGGGCTCCCGGCCGATGCCTGGCTCACCTATGGGCTCAGCGACGTGGTCAGCCTGCGCCGCTTCATCGACAACTCCGAGGCCGAGGAGCGCTTCAAGCTGGTCGACCTGCGCAAGCTCAATGCCCTGCTCGGCCTCTGCGAGACCACCCGCTGCCGGCGTCAGGTGCTGCTCGATTATTTCGGCGAGACCGGCAGCCCGGCATGCGGCAATTGCGACACCTGCCTGACCCCAGTGGACTGCTACGAGGACAGCACGGTGATCGCCCAAAAGGCGCTGTCCTGCATCCATCGCACCGAGGAGCGTTTCGGCGCCGCTTATCTCACCAATGTGCTGCTCGGCAAGGCCGACGAGCGCATGCGCCGCTTTGGCCATGACCAGGTCAGCACCTTCGGCATCGGCACCGAGCTGAGCGCCGAGCAATGGAAGTCGGTCTATCGGCAGTTGGTGGCGGCGGGGCTGGCGCAGGTCGATATCGAGGGTCATGGCGGGCTGCGGCTGAACCGCGAGGCCTGCTGGCCGCTGTTTCGTGGCGAGCAGTCGTTCAAGCTGCGCCGCGATCCCGACCGCAAGCGCTCCAGCGCCGAGCGCCGCGCACCGGCTGCGGCGCCTGCCGACCCCGAGGCCAACGCGCTCTGGGAGCGTCTGCGCAGCCGCCGCCGCGCGCTGGCCGAGGAGCAAGGCGTGCCGCCCTTCCATGTCTTCCCCGACAGCACCCTGCGCGAGCTGGTCGCTTACCGCCCCCGCAACCCCGATGAGCTGGCGCGGATCAGCGGGGTCGGCGTGGTCAAGCTGGAGCGCTATGGCGAGGCCTTTATCGCTGAACTCTTGGCGCACGAAGCCGAGCATGGCCGCCCCCAGCATCTGCCACCACTGCCACCGGAGAAGCTGCGGCCCGAGCGCGGGCATGATCTTCGAGGCTCCAGCGGCCGGATCTGGGAAAGCGGTCTCAGTGACACCGTTCGCGAGACCCTGGAACTCGCACGCGCCGGGGCCGATATCGACGAGATTGCCCAAACGCGTGCGCTCAAGCACAGCACCGTCTACAGCCATCTCGCGCGCTGCATCGAGCTTGGCGAGCTGTCGTTACGCGAGGTCGTCACGCTCTCCGAAGGCGAGCTGAAGACCATCCGCTACGCGCTCGAGCAGATCCCTCCTGATTCACCGATGACGCTGAAACCGGCCTTCGATGCCCTGAACGGCGAGTATGACTATGGGGTGCTGCGCTGCGTGCGGGCAGGGTTGGATCAAGTTTAAGTGAGCACTCGCTGTCAAGACCCCGGTGGTACCAGCAGGTCACCCAAGCCCTGATACTCATGGGCGACCAAGGTAGCGATCAACAGGCGTACCGCTGACAGAACCTCAATCCATTGATTTTGGAGCCGGACAGCGTTGTATTTCCCATGGATTCAGTAGCGCGATACCCAACCCTTTGAAGTCCGATACATTCCGGGTAACGAGTATGAGTCGGTGCTGAATCGCCGTTGCCGCGATCATTGAGTCACGGAAGCTGCGTACGTCGGGCACATGCATCGGTGCACAGAGCTGCGCAGTTTGTGCTGTGAAGGGCAGCACCTGATCCTGGAATTGTTGGATGACCGTTGTGGCCCATGCGCGCAAAATGGCTCACTGCGGTGCGTCCTTTCGCTCCATGCGCAGCACCCCCATCTCTAGTTCTAGCACCGACACGGCAGACAAGTAGAGCTGAAGTGCAGGTACGGTGTCGGCCCAGGCCCGAACGGCTTCGGATGGCCGTCGTTTGCCGCTGCGTAACTCGGAAATGACATTGGTATCGAGTAAGAACATGCGCGCTCATCAGAAGTCCGCGGGTTTTAGATCGTTTTCGGTGAGTGTTGGCGGATCAAAGTCGATATCCCCACCTGGTATCGCCTCCATGATCGCCAGGAGGCTTTTCTGCGCGTCTTTGGCCAGTCTGTAGTAGTCGTCGATCTTCAGCAGCGCGTAAGCCGGTCGCCCCCCGTCGGTGACGATCACCGGGCCAGCACTGGCCGCTCTTTTCGCCTCGGTTAGATCGCGCGCAAAATCACTGGAAGTGACTGTGGTCATCGGCATGTCAATGTCCTCGTGGGCCGTCTCGACGCTGTGACGAGGCAACGCCAAACCAAACAGCAGCCCAATCAGCATGTCCATCAAGGCTTTGCCGAGCAATTCATGCCGGGGATGCAGGGGCGCAGCTCATGCAGGCAGTCTAGCCGATTGGCGCAAGCCGGTGGAGAGGCTGAGCCGTCAAACGACCACGGCCTCGCATCCCAAGGCGACAACATTCGGGCTTCATCCTGCCGCCAGCCTTTCTCGGCACCATGCGGCCCAAGGGTTGTAACATAGGGCAGATGGTACGGCTCCTCATCAGCAAACCCGCTTACAGAACTCCGCATCCAATCCGGCGGGCCAACGGAGCATCCGCTCGATCAGTCGCAAAATCTCCGAAACCCCAGTTTCCCATCCTGCCAAGGAGCCCGCATTGGCCTCGATCGATGATCTGATCGCCCAAGTCTCTGAACCGCGCGTGCGCGAGCAGCTCAAGCGCGAGTGGGCGGAGGTGCGCAAGACGCGCCAGTTTGGGCTGGTGTTCGACCGCCATCTGCCAGAGCTGGTGCCGCTGCCGAAGGTAACACCCAAGCGCGGCGATCTGGTGGCGAAGAAAGGCCAGTCGCTCACCGAGCGCTGGCGGGTGCGCCGGGTCCGCGATGGGGTGGCCGAATGCCTGCGTCCGGAAGGTGCAGCAGATGCCGGCGCGCGGTTCGTCTGGCCGCTGGCGGAGCTGGTGGTGGTGCGTCAGTTCGGCGAGCCGATCTTTCCCTCACTCACGCCCATGGATCAGGTGCAGAACGGCCCGGCTGATGCGCCCTGGCATTGTCTGATCGAGGCCGATAACTACCATGCCTTGCAACTGCTGAGCTATCTCTATGCCGGTCAGGTGGACTGCATCTATATCGATCCGCCCTACAACACCGGGGCACGGGATTGGAAGTACAACAACGACTATGTCGATGGGAATGATGCCTGGCGGCATTCCAAGTGGTTGTCGTTTATGGAGAAGCGGCTGCGACTCGCCGAGCGACTGCTGAATCCGTCGCAGGGCGTCTTGATCGTGACCATTGACGAGCATGAGGTCAATCATCTGGGGGTCCTGCTGGAGCAGACCTTCCCGCGCGCGGCTCAGCAACTGGTCACCATCGTGATCAACCAAAAGGGTGTGGCGCAGGGCCGCTTGTCGCGCGCCGAGGAATACGCCTTTTTCAGTTTCCAGCCCGAAGCGCTCTTGACGCCCCAGGACGACGATTTGCTGTCGCCGGACGCCAAGGACGCGAAACGCTTCAGGACGCCACGCTGGGAACGGTTATTGCGCGGCGGGACCAATTCCAGGCGGGCTGACCGCGAGCGGCTGTTCTTTCCGATCATGATCGATCCGAGCATCCCGCGCATTACAGAGATCGGTGACCCCCTGCCCTTGGATCAGGAGCCCGATCTCAGCGATCTTGGCCAGCGGCGGATTGCCTGGCCACTGCGAACCGATGGCAGTCTCGGCAACTGGCGGGTCAGCCCACCGACCCTCCGACAGCTGCTTGCCGATGGCTTCGTCCGGCTCGGTGGCTTCGACGAGCGGCGCGGTACCTGGACCATTCTGTATCTGGGCGAGAAGGCGCGAGGGCAGCTGCAAAGCGGGGCGATGCGCCTTGCTTCGCGTGATCCCAACTCCGGCGAGGTCACCGTCGAATACACCGAAGGCCAGAAACGCAACGTCAAAACGGTCTGGCATCGCGGCCTGCACGATTCAGGCAACTATGGCTCGACGCTGCTGCGCAACATCCTTGGTGGCGGGGCTTCCTTCGCCTTTCCGAAGTCCCTGTATGCCACCCGTGATGCCATCGCCGCCGTCTGTCATGATCGACCCAATGCCCTGATCCTCGACTTCTTCGCCGGCAGCGGCACCACCCTGAACGCAGTCAACCTGCTCAACGCCACCGACGGCGGCCAGCGTCGCTGCATCCTGGTCACCAACAACGAGGTCTCAGCCGACGAAGCCGAAGCCATGCGCGCTCGCGGGCTGCAACCGGGCGACGAGGCTTGGGAAGCCCAGGGCATCTGCCGCTCGGTGACCTGGCCGCGCAGCAGATTCACCATTCGCGGGCAGCGCGACGATGGCACCCCGCTACCGGGTGACTATCTGACGGGCGGCACGGTGGAGCGCGAGCGCCCGCGTCGCATCGTCCATATTGGTTTCGTCGATCCGGCTGCACTCAACACCGCAGCGCGCAAAAAGCAACTGGTCGCGCTGCTGCCCGGCCTGCCGCAAACGCTGGCGACCGAAGACGACGCCTTCATCGTCTCAGAGGACCATGCCACCACTGTGCTGTTCGACGAGACGGCCGCCGCTGATTGGCTCGACGCCTTGGACGGCCAGGCGCAGATCACCGACCTGTACGTCGTCGCCACCACCAAGAAGGTCTTCAATCAGATCAAGGCGCAGGTGCAGACCCTGCTCGGCCCTCTGCGCATCACCGAGGAAGAAAAGCGCCCGCTTGCCGAGGGCTTCGCCGCCAATCTCGCCTATTTCCGCCTGGATTTTCTTGATCAGGATCGGGTCGCGCTCAAACGCGCCTTTCGCGAGATTCTGCCGTTGCTTTGGCTCAAGGCCGGCGCCATCGGGCCGCGACCGGAGTTGCCAGCCGAAGCGCCCGATCCCGACTTCTTCGCCCCTCCGGAGAATCCCTTCGCGGTCCTGCTGGATGAAGGCGCCATGCAACCCTTGTTGCAGGCACTCGATGGTCGCACCCATCTGCGCCTGCTGTTCATCGTCACCGATGCCGAAGAGGCCTTCCAGGAATTATCCGCCGAGGCGCGCGCTCATCTGGCAGGCTCGAGCCCAGCATTGGAAACGGTGCAGCTCTACCGGGATTATCTTGAGAACTTCCTGATCAATATCGATCCGATCCAAGCCGCGCAGCGGGAGGCTGTGGTATGAAGTTCGAGCTGTTCGACTTCCAGCAAACCGCGCTCGAGCAGTTGCGCGTGCGGGTCGGGCAAGCGCGCGCACTGGCCAGCCCTCAGTACCCGCAGGCCATCTCCTTCTCGGCGCCCACCGGCAGCGGCAAGACCCTGATCATGGCCGCGCTGTTCGAGGACATCCTATTCGGCGCGCTTGACCTGGAGGCCCAGCCCGATGCATCCATCCTCTGGCTGTCCGATATGCCAGAGCTGAACGAGCAGACGCATCGGCGCATCCGACAGGTCTCGGATCGCATCGGCGAGCAGCGCCTGCTGACCATCGATGCCGATTTCGATCGCGAGCGCCTAGAGCCGGGCGTGATCCACTTCATCAACATCCAGAAGCTCGGCAACGACAAGCGCCTGACCCGCCGCGGCGACAGCCGCGCTTACCCGATTTGGAGCACCTTTACCAACACCGCCCGCTCAGGCCCGGAGCGCTTCTATCTGGTCATCGACGAAGCACATCGTGGCATGACCAGTGCCCGTAATCGCAACGAAGCCCGCACCCTGGTGCAACGCTTTCTCCTTGGACATCCCGAAAGCGGTCTGATCCCGATGCCGTTGGTGATCGGCATCTCAGCGACACCCAAACGCTTCATCGATCTGCTGGAGCATGCACCGCACAGCCAGCACAAGGTCAGCGTGCCGGTGGCCGATGTGCGCGCCTCGGGCTTGCTGAAAGATCGGGTGCCGATTCACCACCCGGATCAAGCGGGCGAAGCGGAGATGACGCTGCTCGAAGAGGCTGCCCGCACTTGGATGAGGATGCGCCGCGCCTGGGACGCCTACTGCACAGCAGAGCACGAGCCGCAGCGGGTCTGGCCGGTGCTGGTGGTGCAGATTGAGAACGGCACCGAGACTCAAACCTCACGCACCGATCTGGCTGCCGCCATCGCCGCGATCGAGCGCGCAATGGGCGAGCGCCTGCGCGAAGGTGAGGCAGTGCATGCATTGCATGACTGCGGCGATCTGGCGATCGCCGGCCACAACATCCGGCGGGTGGATGCCTCGCGCATCGATGAGAACAAGGACATCGGCTTGGTCTTCTTCAAGACCAGTCTGTCGACCGGCTGGGACTGTCCGCGTGCCGAAGTGATGATGTCTTTCCGCCGGGCCGAGGATCATACCTATATCGCGCAGTTGCTCGGACGTATGGTGCGCACTCCGTTGGCGCGACGCATCGAGCGTGACGCGACGCTGAACGATGTCCATCTGTTCCTGCCCCATTTCGACAAGGACGCGGTCGAGGCGGTGATCCAGGATCTCAACAATGTCGAGGAAACGCCGCCGGCCGAGACCGGCTCCAGCCGCGAGTTGGTGATTCTGACCCGGCGACCAGGCACCGAGGCGATCTTTGCCGCCAGCGAAACGCTCAAGACCTATCGGGTCAACGCCGTCCGTGCCCAGAGCCCAATCCGACGCTATATCGATTTAGGACGGCGCCTGAATATCGATGCGATCGAGCCATCTGCCTGGAAGCAGGCCAAGCAGCAGATGGTCGCTTGGATGCAAGAAGCGGTGGAGGCGTTGAAGACGGACGGCCGCTATGCCAAGGCCGAGGCCGCGATCACGCGGGTGAAGGTCACCACCATCACCGCTGAGTCCGATCCGGATCACCCCGAGAACCTCGGCAGCGGCCTCACCACCCCGGTGCGTGACTATGCGTTGGAGGCGTCCGAAGCCGACATCGAGCGCCAATTTGCCGAGGCGGGTCGAGGCTTCAGCAACGCCTTGCATCAGGCCTACTGGGAGGCCCAGGCTGAGCGCGATGCCTTGGATGTGAAGGTCGAAGTCATCGTGCTGAGCCGCCAGCCGCAAAGCATCGCCGACCTCGAAGCCAAGGCGGAACAGGCATTCGATCGCCTCTACGATCAGCACAAACAGGCGATCGGCAAGCTAGGCGAGAAGGAGCGGCAGCGTTACAACCGACTACGCCTCGCGACGGCTAAACCGGAGGTGATCGATTGGCGGTTGGAAGGCAGCATCGACTTCCGTCGCAGCGCGAACGCACCGATCTACCAAAAGCACCTGTACTTGGAGGAAGACGGCCAATTTCGTGCAGACCTTGGCACTTGGGAGCGCGAACTGCTCGAGCAAGAACTGGCCAAGTCGGATCGAGTGGGCTGGCTGCGCAACCTGGATCGCAAGTCCTGGTCGTTAGAGATCCCCTACCAAACCGGCGGCGACATTCGGCCCCTGTTTCCCGATCTAGTCATGGTGCGCCAGCAAACCGCTGACGACGGGAAAGAGCCAAGCTATCTGTTCGACATCCTCGAACCGCACGACCCGAGCCGGTCTGACAATTTTGAGAAGGCCATCGGGTTGGCGCGCTTTGCCGAGCACCATGGACATCTGTTTGGGCGGATTCAGCTCCTACGCAAAGACAGCAACGGCCATTTCCAGCGCCTGGAGATGAATGATTCCAGCATCTGCAAACAGGTCTTGCTGGTGACCTCTAACCCGCAGTTGGATGCGTTGTTTGATGTGCATGGGCAGGTTTGTTGATCAATCCAACGACGACTAAAGGGCTCATCAGACAAGCGCGAGTCCTCATTTAAGAGGAAAAGATGTGGAGATACGCTTCTACAACGATCCCTTAACAGGTGTACCTCACATCTACGAGCATGATGTCACTGAGCCCGAGGTATCCGAAGTTCTGCTTGGAATGGGCGAAGATTTGCCTGCAAAGCGGAACTCACGAATGAAGATTGGGCAGACCCATGGGGGGCGATATCTTCAAGTCATCTATGTTCCTGATGAAAATCCTGAAAGCGTCTTTGTGATCACAGCCTATGAACTGCAAGGCAAAGCCAAGACCGCCTATCGACGAAGACAACGGAGGAAAAAGCGATGAGTAATCGATTTCCAAAAGGCTGGGATGAAGAGCGTGTCAATCAAGTGATCGCTCATTATGAGGGCCAGTCGGAGGACGAACAGTTCGCCGACATTGAAGCGGCCTTTGAGCAAGAAGATATGATCATGATGGCTGTACCCGCGAGTCTCGCTCCTGAAATACGGGCGCTGATCGCGCGTCGGCCCGATCGTTAAGCGCTCACGAATAAGGGCACCGATCGCGGCGAGACGCCGACGCGCTCTGGGAGCGTCTGCGCGCCCGCATCCATCCGCTCTCCGGCAATCTAGGCGGAGTGCAGGCGGTCAGCCTGACCTATTCATATCGGCTAACCCTGCAGGTTAGGGTGACCGAGCAGGAGGTCATCCTGCTCGACATCGGCACTCACGACGAGGTCTATCGTTAGCCATGCAACATGCTTACAAGCAAACGCTGTACGAACAGCTCGAAACCCTGCCCGAGGGGCTCACCGGAGAGATCCTCAACGGCCAATTGCACGCCCAGCCTCGGCCAGCTGGGTCTCACGCTAAAGCAGAGACTGAGCTGACCTACGATCTGGTCGGCAGCTATGGGCGCGGCCGAGGCGGACCGGGTGGCTGGTGGATTATCGTCGAGCCCGAGATCCACTTCATCACCGATACGGAGGTCACGGTTCCGGACCTTTCGGGTTGGCGCAAAACGCGCATGCCTCAAATCCCCGAGGGACATCGCTTCGAGGTCGTCCCGGACTGGATCTGCGAGATCCTATCCCCCTCGACCGAAAGCAAAGACCGTCACATCAAGATGCCCATCTACGCTCATTACGGGGTTGCCTACGCCTGGCTCGTTGATCCCAAACAACGAACCTTGGAGGCCTATGGACTGGATAGCGGCGAATGGCGGTTACTCGCAGAGGTAGCCGGTAACGATTGCATCGCGGTCGCCCCCTTCGAGGCGCTGAAGCTCGAGCTCAGCAACCTCTGGAGCTGACGTCTAAGCTCATTAAAGATGTCCGGAACCAACCCCAACGATAGCGAGGCCTGAATGGACTGGCTCAATGTCCTTGATCGCATCCAGGCCGGCGAAGACGAGCACACTGAACTCGGACGCGACCACTCATTCTCAGAGAAGAACTGGCAGAAGAGCGCTTGTGCCTTTGCCGGTAGTGTTATAGATCTGGATGCCCTCCGAAACCATGGCGTGATGATCCAGTTACAGGGTTACAGGGATAGCGTCATCTACTCGTTACCAACATATCTGTAGCACTACCGAGCGCCCCTACCGCGATCTCGAACCGCAATCATCGCCATCGCCACCAGGCACAATAAGCCGAGTCCCATCATCGCACTGACCCAGATCAGCGAGCCATCGAAGCTGCCTGTCACCTCAGCCAGCTCGCCAGCGACCACCGGCGCGATGATCTGCGCGATGCCGTAACCCACCGTCAGCCGCGCCATGATCTGTGCCGGATGCGCCGGATAGCGCACGCCAACCATGGTCAGCACCAGCGAGACGATGCCGATGAAGGTGAGCCCAAACAGCAGCGAGCTGGCCACCGCGGCGATCAAGGAGCCGCTGAGCACCGGTAGCAGGATACCGATGATCTGCAGCAGATAGGCGACCTGCAGCGTGCGCAGATAACCCCAGCGGCGCGCGACCCGGTCCCAGAGGATCGGCGCCGGGGCCGCGGCCAGCCCGACCAGTAGCCACATCAGCCCACCCTGCCCGCTCAGCGCTGGCTGCTGCTCGGTGATCAGCACGGTGAAGGTGGCATTGATCGCGTAGCCGAAGCCGGCACAGAGATAAGCCGCCTGCAGCAGCCACAACCAAAGCGGTCCAGGCTCGCCCTCGGCCGTGGCCGCGCCCGCTTGGAGGGGCAGGCCCTGATTCGGCCGCGGCAGCCAACGCCAGGCCGGGATCAACAGCAGCAGCCCGACGCCGGTGAGCAGCCACCATTGGCCGCGCCAGTCGGTATAGGGGGCGGCTAGCTCGACCAGCAGGCCACCGAGCACAATCCCCAGTCCGAGTCCGCTGAAATGGATGCCCAGCTCACTGCGGTGGCCATGGCGGATCAGCCAGTTCAGGATCAGCCCAGAGCCGAGCATCAGCCCGCCGGCGGTGCTGAGCCCGGCCAGAAAGCGGCTCAGGCCCCAGATCAGTGGCGCATCGGCCATCCAGCTCGCGCCTGAGGTCTCGGCCAGCGGCATCATCGCGGTGGTCAGCACCGCCAACAGCAGACTGATGCGATACAGGCGGTCTTTGAGCATCAGATCCTTCAGCCGCGTCACCAGCAGCACGCCGGACAGATAGCCCAGATAATTCCAGCCCGCCAGCCAACCGGCGAGCGCATCGCCCATGCCGGTCTGTGGCTGCATGTAAGCCAGCATCGGGGTGTAAGCGAAGCGCGCCACGCCCATGGTGAGGATCAGGGCAAAGATGCCCGAGACGAGCACGAACAACGGACGCGGCGACAGCATGGACGAACATTCCTGTGTTGCAAGGCGAGCGCCTTAGGGGGCCAAGGCCTAACGGCGATGACGATGACGATGGTCGTGGCAATGGCAGGAGATCAGCGCGCTTTGATCACACCCGGCTCAGGACACCCAGAGATCATCCAGCGCGATGGCAAGGGTCTCGAATGGTGCGGCCCGCACCTGATCATTGCCGCTAAAGCGACCGGTCTCGCGCCATCGCCCCTGGCACAACGCGTAGGTCTCCAACAGCCGTTTGCGCGGGTCCAGCAGCCAGGCAAAGGCAACACCGAAGTGGGCATAGATCGGCATCTTCAGCTCCCGATCCTTGCTCTCGGTGGACGGTGACAGGACCTCGCAGACCCAGTCCGGCACGACCCTGAAGCGATGTCCCGTTGGGATGTTCGGCATCCGCTCGCGCCGCCAGCCGGCCAAGTCTGGCACCTCGACCTCCTCATCAAGCAGGAAATGCAGCTCGGGCTCGTCAATGATCCACCAGCCGCCCTGCCCGCCGCGCCCCTTGGAGAATGGCGGAAAAAGCTCGGCGCCCAAGGCTGAGGCTGCATAGGCGTGAGGACCAGACGGGCGAGGCTGGGTGTGCAGCTGGCCGTTTAGAATCTCGCCGATCAGGCCAGATGGCAGCGATTCCAGTTGTTGATAAAGACTGGGCTGGACGCGCGCGTGCATGGGGGCTTCTTTGCAGTCTGTTGACCAAAATCTCGCCGGATTCATCCGCCGGGGTGGCGGTGGCGCAACACCAGCAGGGTCAGGATAGGATGACACAAACACTCGTAGCTGAGATCGGCGGTGTTGTACCAGTCCTGCCAGTACTCGGCCTCAGTCACCAGCCGGCCGTCGGCGGAGATCGGCTCGAGGCTGGCGACGGGCTCACCTGTGATTGGCCGTTGAGACATTCGGAGCGACCCTTGAGTCGGTTAATCGCCTGACGATACTAGTGATCCTGGGTAGCTGCCGCAAGAACAGCGCACCTCGGCGTCCCCCATCGCCAGCACCAAGGCAGTGGATAGGCGTGCACTGAACAGCCATCGCTTCGCTATACTAGAGGCTCGAAATAAACAGATGTTTGAATTCTGATCCTGCATCCTAGCTGTTAACGGAATCCTTTGATGATCCTGCGCTCGCTGCTCGTTGTCCTCGTCCTCGCCCTGCTGGCCGGCGGACTCGCCTTTCTCAAGTATCGGCAGATCCAGGAAGGCATGGCCATGTTCTCGCAACCGCAGCCGCCCGCCGTGGTCTCGGCGGCCAAGGTCCAGCTCAGCCGCTGGCAACCGCGACTGGAGGCGGTTGGCAATGTCCAGGCCGTGCAGGGGGTAATGGTCAATAACGAGGTCGCCGGGCAGATCAAGGAGATCCTATTCGAGTCCGGCGATCAGGTGACCGCGGGTCAGGAGCTGGTGCGGCTCGACACCGAGGTCGACGAGGCCGACCTGAATGGACTGCGGGCTGGCTTGAATCTGGCCCAGTTACAGCTGGAGCGCAACCAGAAGCTGCTGCGCGATCGCGCCGTCTCGCAGGGCGACTTCGACCAGATCAGCGCCCAAGTGACCCAGGCGCTGGCCCAGGTACAGGCCAAGCAGGCGCTGATCCGCAAGAAGACCATCCGCGCGCCCTTTACCGGTCAACTCGGCATCCGGCGCGTCAATCTGGGGCAGTTTCTCGATGCCGGCTCGGCGATCGTCGAGCTGGAAGCGCTCGACCCGGTCTATGTCGACTATGCACTGCCCGAGCGACGACTGTCTGAGATCGCCGTTGGCCAGCCGGTCGAGGTCCGCGTCAGCGCCTACCCGGATCAGGTCTTTGCGGGCAAGATCAGCGCCATCAGCCCGGCGGTAAACCAAGCAACACGCAACATTCAGGTACGCGCCTTGTTGCAGAACCCGGATCAACGACTGCTGCCGGGCATGTTCGCCAAGATCTCCACCCTGCTGCCGGTCAAGGATCAGGTGCTGACCCTGCCGCGGCAAGCGATCACCTTCAATACTTATGGCGATTCGGTGTTCCTGATCCAGCCCGGCGAGGGCGAGCAAGACGGACAGCTCGTGGTGCAACGGCGACAGGTCAAGACCGGCGCCGTGCGCGACCAAGAGGTCGAGGTGCTAGCGGGTCTGGAGGCCGGCGATCAGGTGGTCTCGTCGGGCCAGGTCAAGCTGCGCAATGGCGTTGCGGTGAGTATCGAAGAATGAGATTCACCGACATTTTCATCCATCGGCCGGTGCTGTCCAGCGTGGTCAGCCTGCTGATCTTGGTGCTTGGGCTGCGCGCCATGCTCGGCCTCGAGATCCGCCAGTATCCCGAGACCCAGAACACCGTGGTCACCGTGACCACCGCCTATCCGGGCGCCAGCAGCGAGTTGGTCAAGGGCTTCATCACCACGCCGCTGCAGCAGGCCATCGCCGAGGCCAACGGCATCGACTATCTGACCGCGACCAGCACCCAGGGCGTCTCGGTGATCGAGGCCAATATGCGCCTCAACTACGACCCCAACGCCGCCATCGCCGAGATCCAGGCCAAGGTCGCGAGCAAGCTCAATGTGCTGCCGGCGGCGGCGCAGAACCCGGTGATCGACTCCACTACCGGCGATTCCACCGCGCTGATGTATCTGGCCTTCTACAGCCGCGAGATGACCCTGCCGCAGATCACCGATTACCTGATCCGCGTGGTGCAGCCGCAGCTGCAGGCGCAACAAGGCGTGGCCAAGGCCGAGCTGCTGGGCAACCAGACCTATGCGATGCGGGTCTGGCTGGACCCGGACCAGATGGCCGCGCTCGGCGTCAGTGGCGATGAGGTGGCGCGGGTGCTCGGCGCCAACAACTATCTCGCCGGGATCGGCCAGATCCGTGGCGAGAATGTCCAGGAAGACCTCTCGATCACCACCGATGTCGGTAGCGTCGAGGCCTTTCGTCAGCTGGTGGTGCGCGAGGACGGCGGCACCCTGGTGCGGCTCGAGGACATCGCCCGGATCGAGCTGGGCGCCGAGGATTACGACTCACGCACCCTGTACAAGGGCATCCCGGCGATCTTCATCGGCGTCGAACAGACCCCAGGCGCGAACCCGCTGCGGGTCGCCGAGCGCATCCACAGGCTGTTGCCCGAGCTGCGCACCCAGTTCCCCGAGGGACTGGAGGCGCACATCCCCTATGACGCCAGCGAGTTCATCGAAGAGTCGATTATTGAGGTGTTCAAGACCCTGGCCGAGGCGGTCCTGATCGTGCTGTTCGTGATCTTCCTCTCGCTCGGCTCGGTGCGCGCCGCCATCGTGCCCTCGGTCGCGGTGCCGCTGTCGATCGTCGGTGCCGCCTTCCTGATGCTGCTGATGGGCTTCTCGATCAACCTGCTGACGCTGCTGGCGATGGTGTTGGCGATCGGCATCGTCGTCGACGACGCCATCGTCGTGGTCGAGAACGTGCATCGCCATCTGGAGATGGGCAAGGACGGCATCAGCGCGGCCGTCGATGCGGCGCGCGAGCTGGCGCTGCCGATCATCGCCATGACCACCACCCTGGTCGCGGTCTACGCGCCGATCGGCTTCATGGGCGGCCTGGTCGGCTCGCTGTTCGTCGAGTTCGCCTTCACCCTGGCCGGCGCGGTGCTGATCTCGGGGATCGTCGCGCTCACCCTGTCGCCGATGATCTCGGCGCGGGTGCTGCGCTCGAGCAAGCAGCAGGGCCGCTTCGAGCACGCGGTCGAGCAGTTCTTCCAAGGGTTGGCGCGGAGCTATGGCAAGGCGCTGCACGGCTGGCTGCGCTATCCCGGCGTCACCGTGATCGTCGCCCTGGTCGTCACCGCGAGCATCTATGCCATGTACACGATGACGCAGAAGGAGCTGGCGCCGACCGAGGATCAGAGCATCCTGTTCGTGCTCGCCAACGCCCCGCAGACCGCGACCATCGACTACGACATCCGCTATGTGCAAGAGATGCAGGCGGTGTTCGAGCAGTTCCCCGAGTACAAGGAGAGCTTCCTGCTCGCCGGCTTCGGCGGCAGCCCGACCACCAGCTTTGGCGGCTTCAAGCTGCGGCAGCCCTCGGAGCGCGAGCGCTCGCAGATGGAGATCCAGCCGCAGCTGCAGGGCGCGCTGGCCAGCGTGACCGGGTTCCAGGCGCTGGTGTTTCCGCGCCCCAGCCTGCCCTCGCCTGGTCAAGGCATCCCGATCGAATTCGTCATGGTCTCGGATGCCGACTATGAGGAACTCGACCGCCTCAGTGGCGAGCTGATCGGTCGCGCCATGGGCTCGGGCCAATTCATCTTTTTGGACAAGGATGTCAAGTACGAACGCCCGCGCACGGTGATCGAGGTCGATCGCGACCTCGCCGGCGATCTCGGCATCGACATGGAACAGCTCGGGCGCTCGCTCGCGGTGCTGCTGAACGAGGACTATGTCAACTGGTTCAGCCTCGAAGGCCGCAGCTATAAGGTCATCCCGCAGGTCGATCAGCGCGAGCGCAACGCCATCACCGACATCGAGGACTTCTCCATCCGCACCAGCAGCGGCGACCTGGTGCCGCTGTCGACCCTGGTCAGCATCAGCGAGACCATCGAGCCGTCCAAGCGCACCCAGTTCCAGCAGCTGAACGCGGTCACCATCTCCGGCATGATGGTGCCCGGTATCGCGCTCGGCGATGCGCTTGATTACCTGGAGCAGACCGCGACCGAGCTCTTCCCGCGCAATGTGCGCTGGGACTACAAGGGCGAGTCGCGCCAGTTCAAGAGCGAGGGCGCGGCGCTGGAGACCACCTTCTTCCTCTCCATCCTGGTGATCTATCTGGTGTTGGCAGCGCAGTTCGAGAGCTGGCGCGATCCGTTCGTGATCCTGATGTCGGTGCCGCTGACCATCGCCGGCGCCCTCGCCTTCCTGTTCCTCGGCTTCGCCAGCATCAACATCTACACCCAGGTCGGACTGATCACCTTGATCGGCTTGATCGCCAAGAACGGCATCCTCATCGTCGAGTTCGCCAACCAGGTGCGCGAGGAGGAAGGCCTCGACAAGCGCGCCGCCGTGCTCAAGGCCTCGATGATCCGGCTGCGGCCAATCCTGATGACCACGGTGGCGATGCTGGTGGCGATGATCCCGCTGCTGCTGGCGACCGGACCCGGTGCGGTGAGCCGGTTCGATATCGGGCTGGTCATCACGACTGGGCTCGGCATCGGTACCCTGTTCACGCTGTTCGTGGTGCCGGCGATGTATGTGTTGATTGCGTCGAAGGAGATGAAGCGGCAGGTCATTGATTCATCAACAGAAGCCGCCCCAAGCGGATGAAGATCAAGACCCGGCTCGCCTTCGCGACGGGGCTTGTGGCAGCCGCGGCGGCCGTGCTCATCGTCTTGACGCTTCTGGTGACGCAGGATCTGTCCGTCGTGGTCGACGACCATCGTAAAATCTGGGAGGCCAGCCAGTCGGTGGCACGGCTGCAAGCGGTCGGTTACGATTATCTGATCAGCGGCGATGAACAGGCCTTGCAGCAGTGGCGCGCTCGCCAGGCCGAGCTACTATCGTTGCTCGCACTGCTGTGGCAATCCTCTGAGGCGGACTCGGCACTGGTTGAACGCCTGCTTGCCGATGCCGGCCAGATCGAGGCACGGCTAAATGCCTTTGTCTCCGACAGTACCGATTTGGTGCCATTCAGCCGGGAGCGTACCGATCGGGTTCAGCTCCATTTTCGTGATCTGCAAACGGCCCTAGCTCAGCTCGGCCAGAATCTCAGCGAACTCGATCAAAGCAACGCCGAGCGCGTCTTGAGCCTGAAGCAGCGCTTACTCACGGTAGCGCTGGTCGGACTGTTACTGACCGCGCTGGCCGTCGGTATCGCCACCCTGTGGCTGACACGAACGGTGCTGCAACCCCTAGCACGTTTGACCGCTGCCCTCGACAACATCGACATTCACGATCTCGATCAGCGTATTGGCCTAGATCGAGACGATGAGATCGGGCATTTGGCACGCGCCTTCGACCGCTTGCTGTCGCGACTGCGACGCACCACCGCCTCCCGCGATCACATGGAGGCCGAGGCCAGCCGACGTGCCCGCGCCGAGCGCGAGCTGAAGCGCTCGAATCAAGAGCTCGAGCAGTTCGCCTCGGTTGCCTCGCACGACTTGCAGGAACCGTTGCGGACCATCACCAGCTTCCTGCAACTCTATCTGCGCCGCTACGGTGATGACTTGGATGAGACGGCAACCGAGTATCTCAACTTTGCCATCGACGGCGCGCGACGCATGAAGCTGCTGATCGACGATCTGCTGACCTTCTCGCGGGTCGGCACCCGCGCTCAGGCATTCGAGTCGGTGGATTTGAACGAAGTGGTCGCGCAGGTGCAGGCCGATCTTGCCAACCGCTTGACCGAGACCGATGCACAGATTGAGGTCGCGACCTTACCGACCCTGCTCGCCGACCGCAGTCAGATGGCCCAACTCTTTAGCAACCTCATCTTGAATGCGATTCGCTACCGCAGCGCGGCAGCGCCACTGATCCGGATCACAGCCAAGCGCATCGAGCCTGACGAACCGATTGTTGATAAAGCCGACGCTGCCCCCGGTTTACAAACTCAAGGACCAGCCTGGGTAATTTCAGTCGCCGACAACGGCATCGGCATCGAGCCGCAGTATTTCGAACGCATCTTCATCATCTTCCAGCGTCTCCATACCCGCTCCGAGTATCCTGGAACCGGCATTGGTTTGGCGGTCTGCCAACGTATCGTCGAGCGCCATGGCGGGCATATTTGGGTGGAGTCAGAACCCGGCCACGGGTCCGTCTTCTCCTTCGACTTACCTGTATACTGATGAGTCGTTCATGCCGCGCGAGATCAAGCGCCATGCCGAGCCTAGCCCCGCGATCGCTTATCGCGTCTAACGTACATAGCATGCTCCCCGGACGATGATGCGCTTGTTTCACGGCCAACTGATCCAACACGTTCATGCTTAACGTGAATCTCGCGCGATTCATCTGCAGGGGTGGCGCGTCGTGTCGGACCGTTTGACTCCAAGTTACGACCCCAGCACACCAGTGCGGCTGCTCATCGTCGAAGACAGTCCAGCCGACCAGCGGCTGATCGAAGAGATGTTGCGCGGCTCCACCATTACCACCGAAGCGGTGAACTCATTAGCCGCTGCTGAAGCGCGCTTGAGCGAGGGGAATGTCGAGTTAGTGCTGCTCGATCTTGGTCTGCCGGACAGTCAAGGACTGGATGGGCTGATCCGACTGCTCGCGGAGGCTCCTGGCATTCCAATCGTGGTTATGACCGGCCTGCGCGACGACGAGCTCGGTTTCGAGGCGCTGCGGGTCGGCGCTGAGGACTTCCTACAAAAGGACTGGATTGCCGATGCCGCGCTGATCAAACGTTCGCTGCGTTTTGCACTGGAGCGGCACCGCTTACGCCTGCGTGTGCAGATCGCCGAGCGTGAACAGGAGGCCACGGGGCTCGGACGCATCGGCAGCATCGCCAAGGTGCGCGTCAGCGCCAGTGCCTTTGGTCTCAAGCCCCTGCGCGAGAGCGATCCAACCCTGTTCTCTGAAATCCGCGATACCTACGGTCAGATCTTGCGCGCCGCGGCCGAGCGGCAGGTCTATCAGGTTCAACACCCGATTAGCGATCAGCTCCGCAAGCTCGCCGATCAGCTCGGGTTCGTCCGCGCCAGTCCACGCGACCTGATCGATATCCACAGTGCCGCGCTCGAAATCGAGACCCACTCCGTCGGCCCTGCGCATGAACGCCTGATCATCAATGAGGGTCGCATCACGATCCTTGAGCTCATGGGCTACCTGGTCTCCTACTACCGGCGCTACTATGTTGGCAGCATGGGTACTCAGGCCAAGGGTGCCTGATGAGTCCGCTCATGAATCGAGAGCATGCACAATGAGCAATTACAAACTCCGTCTCTACATCACCGGCCACACCACACAGGCGGAACGCGCCATCGCCAATCTCAAACGCATCTGCGCCGAGGAATTGCAAGGGCGCTATGAGATGGAGGTGATTGACCTGGTCGAAGACCCCGAGGAAGGCGAGCGCCAGCGCATCGTCGTCACGCCCACGCTCATTAAACAACTACCACCGCCGTTGCGACGGATCATCGGCGATCTCTCCGACAAACAACGGGTCCTCTCAGGTCTCGATGTCTTACCGGCCTTCAGGGATGACGAAGACACATCAAGAGATGAAATAGACGCATCAGGAGAGGCATCAGGAGACGACTCATGAACAAAGAAACCATGCTAACCATCGAAAAGCTACCGAGCGGCGTTCCTGGTCTCGATATCGTTACAGACGGCGGGCTACCTCAGGGTCGCACGACACTGATCAGTGGCACAGCAGGCAGCGGCAAGACGATTCTCGCCGCTCAGTTCTTGGTCGAAGGCGTGAAAAAGTTCGGCGAGTCCGGCGTCTTTATCACCTTTGAGGAAAGCGCTGCTGATATCCGCCGCAATGTGGCCTCGCTCGGATGGGATATCGAGGCGTTCGAGGCCGCTGGAAAATGGACCTTTGTCGACGCTGCTCCGCAACCCGGCGAGCCGGTAGTAGAGACGGGCGACTACGACCTGGGGGCACTGATCGTGCGCATTGAGCTGGCTGTGCAACGGGTTGGCGCCACACGCGTTGCCTTGGATTCATTGGGCGCCATCTTCAACCAGTTTCAGAACGCCAGCATCATTCGCAACGAGCTGTTTCGTCTCGCTGTCGCGCTCAAACAGATGGGCGTCACCGCGGTCATGACGGCTGAGCGCGATGACGAATATGGCCGTATCGCCCGCCACGGGGTCGAGGAATTCGTCGCCGATAACGTCATCGTGCTGCGCAATGTGCTCGAAACCGAGAAACGTCGGCGCACCGTCGAGGTGCTCAAGTTCCGTGGCACCACGCATCAGAAGGGTGAATACCCCTTCACCGTCATGCCTGATGAAGGCATCGTCGTCATCCCGCTATCGGCGATCAAGCTCAAGCAGCGCTCATCGAATGTGCGCATCAGCTCTGGCAATACCGAACTCGACGCGATGTGCGGCGGTGGCTTTTTCCGCGACTCCATCATCTTGCTGTCCGGCGCGACCGGCTGCGGCAAGACCCTGATGACCACTGAGTTCATCGCCGGCGGCGTCAGCCGCGGCGAGCGCTGTCTACTGCTCGCCTTTGAAGAAAGTCGGCATCAGTTGATGCGCAATGCCAGTGGCTGGGGCCGCGATTTCGAGGCCTACGAACAGGCCGGACTCCTCGAGATCATCGCGACCTATCCTGAAACCTGTGGTCTGGAAGATCACCTCATCGCCATCAAGCATGCCATCGAAAGGTTCAATCCCAATCGGGTTGCGGTCGATAGCCTGTCCGCGCTCGAGCGTATGGCCAGCGTCAAGGGCTTTCGCGAATTCGTCATCGGACTGACCTCATTCATCAAGGACCGGGAGATCGCCGGACTCTTCACGGTGACCACCGACACCTTACTCGGCGGCGAATCGGTGACCGATGGACATATCTCCACCATCACCGACTCCATCATCCTGCTGCGCTATGTCGAGATGCTCGGCGAGATGAAACGAGGACTCACGGTGCTGAAGATGCGCGGCTCACCGCACAATAAAGACATCCGCGAGTTCAGCATTGATGGCACCGGCATGCATATTGGCCGCGCCTTCCGTAGCATTTCCGGCATCCTCGCCGGACATCCGCAGCACGTCCCGCCGCGCGAGCTAGAGCGCATGGAGGCATTGTTTCAAGATACGCCGGGAACATAGGCGATTACTGTCGAAGCTCATACCAGCCTTGCTGGTCTTTTTGCTGGTCTTTTCGCTGGTCTTCTTCGTCGCGCCGCCCGGTCACAAGCTCGTCCATGCCCTCGACGACACTTCTCGAAGGCAAACGAACATCCTGTGCAATTCGGTACGAGCTTTTCCGCCAATCGCCTTAGCAAGCGCGCGCCCGGCTTGTGCGCAGCTAGGCCGCGAATTTGTTCAGTGGCCTTGGGTCAAGCCTGCGGTGGCCGTGGCAACAGCACCGGCGTGCGCGCCTTGTAGTCGCGATAGGTCGGATCATCACCCCAGCGCTCATCGGCACGCGACTCCAGCATTGGGATACCGCTGATGAAAACGATCAGCACATAGACGAACAGCGGCGATATCAACGTCACATACTGCCAACCTGAGAGCGCTGGCAGCGCGATCAGTGCCATGCCAAACCAGAGCGTGATCTCACCGAAATAGTTCGGATGTCGTGACCAGGCCCAGAGCCCAGAGTGGATGAAGCGCCCCTTGTTGGCAGGATCTTTGCGAAAGCTCTGCTTCTGAGCATCGGCAATCGCCTCGATCGCAAAGCCGAATATCCACACCATGATGCCGATCACACCAAGCAGACCCCATGATGGCGCTGTCGACGCCGTCATTGCGGCCAGTGCCGCAGCCAAGGTCAAGAAGACCCAAAGACCCTGCAGGGTCCAGGCCATCAAAAAGCTGGCGAAACATGGCTTGATCTCATCAAAGCGACTGTCGCTGCCAGCCTTTTGCACACGCCGATAGAGAAAGCTGCCGAGGCGTGCAGCCCAAATCGTCACCAACCCAACGATGACCAGCGATCTCGGGTCGAAACGCCCCACCAAGATGAGCGTACCGATCACGATGCTGAGATAGGTCAGGCTCCCCGTCAGGTCATACCAGTGCTCGGTCTGCTGCCGATAGGATGGTACGAACACCGCCCATTGGATGCCGAAGGCGACCACAGCAGCCAGTGCGAATAACGGAACGCCAGCGATGCTGACGCCGCCTTGGCTACCCGCCCAGGCAACAGCAGCGGCCACCAGCAGTGCAACCAAGATCGCGATGACTGCGTCGATTTCTTGCCTCTTCATCGCTGTTTAGCCTCCGTCATCACTCGATACGCTTATTGAAACGCGAGCGGGCTTCATCGTTGGTCATTTTTTATACACCTCGCTCGGGTCGAAGACCTGCACGCCAACATCGGTGACGCCATCCTGATCGAGCTGACGGAAGAAGCAACTGCGCTTCCCGGTATGGCAGGCCGCGCCGCCGATCTGCTCCACCTTCAAGAGCAGTGCATCGCCGTCACAATCCAGATACAGCTCGCGGATCTTCTGGGTATTGCCGCTCTCCTCGCCCTTATGCCAGAGCTTCTGACGCGAGCGACTCCAGTAGACCGCCTCGCCCAGCTCGATGGTCTTGGCAAGAGATTCCTCATTCATACTCGCCACCATCAAGATCTCACCGGTCTCGGCATCTTGGGCGATAGCCGTCACCAGCCCATTGCCTTTGGAAAAATCGACAATGTTCTTGATTTCTTGGTTCAGTGTCACGGTTCGTTAATGACCTGGTGATAATGACCTGGTGATTCAGCCCATAGGCTGCGCATAAAGAAACGGCGGAGCAACTGATCGATCTTCGGCCAATGGCATGCAGCATCGAGGTCCGTTGGAGCTAGTCCACTGAACCGCGCAGCTGAGCCTTGAGGCGCTCAACCTCCGCAAGGGCGGATTCCTTGGCCGCACGCTCTTGCTCAAGCGCCATGCGCGCCTGCTCTTCACTTTGCCGCGCCTGCTCTTCACTTTGCCGCGCCTGCTCTTCACTTTGCCGCGCCTGCTCTGCATTTTGCCGCGCCTGCTCTGCATTTTGCCGCGCCTGCTCAGCCATCAACCGTTCACGCTCGGCCTCGGCGCGGCGTTCGTCTAGCTCTTGCTGAATACTCATCTGTTGGCGTAGATAATTCTGCCGCGCTTGATAGGCATGATAGGCGCGGTCTTTCTCAGAAAAGCGTTCTAAGGTGCTCATGGCTTGCCTCATCTCAGGGGTCTGCATCCAAGGGGGGAGCGCCTCGCTGTCGAGGCTGGCGCCCTCCTTAAAGAACTTTAACCAACGTTCTTGCTCAGTTTCGACCAGCTCAGCGTGGAACTTGTTCAGTTCAAGAACCCAGATGCCACCGTGCTCGACGAGGCTGAGGCCTTGGACATCACGCAGACGGAAGTCGTGCAGATAGGCATCACTGTCGCAGATGAGGTCTTGGGCGAGCAGCCAGATGGCATACGTTGGCTTAAGCTTGGCATAGGTCTCCCCACTGTTGAGCTGGGAGCTGTAGAGATCAGCCCATCCGTAGCTGATGCGGGCGGGAAGATCGCGATAAGTCAAAAGCTGGATCTCGACCTGGTGCAGTCCGCCGTAGTCATCACGGGCCTTCACGTCGACGACGCTGAGCTTGTCGTCGAGGAATTCGCGCTCGTTGTAAGGGTTAAGGATATCGACCGTGGTGATCGGCGCGGGTAGATCCGCTTCCAGCATGGCGTTGAGAAAGTGGATCAGCAGGCAGCGGTTGGCCTCAGCGCCGAGTAGCGCCTTGAAGACGCAGTCAATCTTGGGGTCGATATGATGGCGCATGCGAGCAGTCTAGCAGAGCCCCGGCAAGCGTGGCGACATGCCAAGCGGACAGCTCTGCACCAAGTCTGCGCTCAAACAAGCATCCCTTGGCGAACCACAAAATCGACGATGGCCTCAACGCCCACACCGGCGCGCAGGTTGGTCATCACGAAAGGGCGATCCCCGCGCATGCGCTTGGTGTCGCTCTCCATGACCTCGAGTGAGGCACCGACATGCGGCGCGAGATCGATCTTGTTGATGACCAGCAGGTCGGATCGAGTGATGCCCGGGCCACCCTTACGCGGGATCTTCTCGCCTTCGGAGACATCGATCACATAGAGGGTTAGGTCGGCAAGCTCCGGACTAAAGGTCGCGGCTAGGTTATCGCCGCCACTTTCGATGAAGATCAGATCGAGCGCCGGAAACTGCTGCTGCAGATCGGCAACCGCGGTCAGATTCATCGAGGCGTCTTCTCGTATTGCAGTATGTGGGCAACCGCCGGTCTCAACGCCGATAATGCGCTCGGCCGGCAGCGCCTGGCTGCGGATCAGGAATTCGGCGTCTTCACGGGTATAGATGTCGTTGGTGACGACGGCGATCTGATAGCGGTCGCGCAAGCGTTTGCAGAGCGCATCCAGCAGCGCGGTCTTGCCGGAGCCGACGGGGCCGCCAACACCGACCCGGAGCGGATTCGAGGTTGCTGTGGTCATGAGCGATAGAGTCGTGTGTATTGGGTTTCGTGTCGACTGCTGGCGATGGCCAGGGCCGGTGTGCTGGCGCCGATGTCTGCGTCATCGAGCCTTTGCGCAGCCTCGACCGCGGCCGGGATCTGTTCCGCAAGCCGCAACAGGACACGCTGTCCAGCGGTTTGCCCGAGCGGGATCAGCTTGACGCCCGCCAAGGTCAGATTCTCGGCCCAAGACCAGGCATAGCCGAGCAGCGCATCGGTGGACTCAATCTGCCAGGCCGCGGCGGCAAAGGCGAAGCCTGAGAGTTGACTGCCCGAGAGTAGCGTTCGCCAGTACGTGCCTGGCTCATCGAGCAATCCCAGTGAGCCGAGAAGATCGGCCAACGCCCGGCCCCGTCCGGTCTCTTCTGCACGTAGCTCCGCGGTCTCCCGCAGCGCCTGAAGCTCGCTGATCCAGTGCGACATCCATTGCGCATCGTCGGCCATTGCCGCTTCTATCATGCGCAGCAGGACCGGCAGATCAACATAGGTCAAGGCCTGCGAGAGTTGATCCGAGAGCCAATTCGCAAGCGCCTGTTCGCTGTTGACCCAGCCGGTTTCGGCCGCCCATTCCAAGCCCTGCGAGTAGGCGAAGGCGCCCACCGGCAGCGACGGGCTGAGCAGTTGGAACAATCGCAGCCGCCTTATCTGCCCATCAGTGATGGTGGCTGTGACCATATTCCTGCCCAGCCTCGCCTAGCGTTTGTCCGTGCCCATGTCGATGTCCGTGCCCATTTCCATGTCCCGGGCCAATCGCAGCGCCACCGTAAGCACCCGCTTCAGGCTCAAACGGCGCTTGCTCGGCGCGCACCCTCAGCCCGAGCCCGCGCACCATCGCGTCCAGCACATGATCATGCAGCCAGCACAGTCGCCCAGGCTCGATCTGCAGCGCCACATGCCGGTTACCGAGATGATAGGCAGCACGCGTCAGTTGCAGTGGGTCATCGACCTCGGCGCAGGACACCGGCTCGGCGGCCGCTCGTATCCGAATCACTTCGCCCTGCTCATCCGCCAACAGATCTCCATCGCGCAGGGTCTCGCCGCGCGGCAGCAGGATGCCAACCTGACGGCCGTCATCCAGCTGAGCACGCAGGCGCGAGCGTGAGCGCTGCTCGTAGGTGAGCGAGAGTGTCCCGCTCGGTGTCTCGGTCCGATCCGTCCCGGTGACTTCAGCGACCGCTTCATGCGCGGTCGTGACCCGACGCACCAGACGCAGCAAGACATCGTGGCTATGCGTCATCGTGCTGGACTCTAAACATCATCGTGCTGCACCTAGCCATCGTCTTGGGTGATTTGATCTCAAATCACCGCACCAGGTGTGCTGCTCGGCGCCAAACCGTGCTGAGCGTGACAAGTTACGATGAGGCATCAGAAAAGAAAATACCGCTGCGCCATCGGCAGCACATCCGCCGGCTCGCAGGTCAGCAGCTCACCATTCGCACGCACCTGATAGGTCTGCGGATCAACCTCGATGGTTGGTTGCCAGAAGTTGTGGATCATGTCGACCTTGCGCACTTGGCGCACATCGCGCACCACGCCGATCCGTCGTCTCAGGTTCAGGCGCTGTGGCTCGCCAGCCTGCAATCCCCATTGGGAGATGAAGGTCATGCAGGTCTCACCGAGCGCGCCGCCGAAGGCGCCGAACATCGGCCGATAATGGACCGGCTGCGGGGTCGGGATCGAGCCGTTGGGATCACCCATTGGCGCCATCGCGATCATGCCGCCCTTGAGGATCAGGCTCGGCTTGGTACCAAAGAAGGCCGGCTTCCACAGCACTAAATCGGCCAGCTTGCCGACCTCGATCGACCCGACCTCATGGGCGATGCCATGGGTGATGGCCGGATTGATGGTGTATTTGGCGATGTAGCGCTTGGCGCGGTAATTGTCGTTATCGCCACGGTCGACCACGCCTGCCCAATCCGGTGCCGACAGATGGCCGCGCTGCACCTTCATCTTATGCGCGGTCTGCCAGGTACGGCAGACGACCTCGCCGACCCGACCCATCGCCTGCGAGTCCGATGAGATCATCGAGAAGGCGCCGAGGTCATGCAGGATGTCTTCGGCCGCGATGGTCTCGCGCCGAATGCGCGACTCGGCAAAGGCGACATCCTCGGGGATCGATGGGGACAGATGATGGCAGACCATCAGCATGTCCAGGTGCTCATCGACCGTATTCACCGTGTAGGGACGGGTCGGATTGGTCGACGAGGGCAACACATTGGAGAGACCGGCGGCCTTGATGATGTCCGGCGCATGGCCACCGCCGGCACCCTCGGTGTGATAGGTGTGGATACAACGGTCTTTGAAGGCGGCGATGGTGTCTTCGACGAAGCCCGATTCATTCAGGGTATCGGTGTGGATCGCGACCTGCACATCCATCTTCTCGGCCACGCCGAGCGCGCAGTCGATCGAGGCCGGGGTCGTGCCCCAATCCTCATGCAGTTTCAGGCCCATGGCGCCGCAGCGCACCTGCTCCTCCAGCGCATTCGGCTGGCTACCGTTGCCCTTGCCGAGCAGACCAATATTGACCGGTAGCCCCTCGGCGGCCTGGAGCATCCGACGGATGTTCCAGGGCCCGGGGGTACAGGTCGTCGCCAGACTACCCGAGGCCGGACCGGTACCACCGCCGAGCAGCGTCGTGACGCCGGAAGCAAGCGCCTCTTCGGCCTGCTGCGGGCAGATGAAGTGCACATGCGCATCGATGCCGCCAGCGGTGAGGATGCGGCCCTCACCGGCGATGATCTCGGTACCAGGCCCGATGAGCACATCCACGCCGTGCTGCGTGTCCGGATTGCCGGCCTGGCCAATCGCCGCGATCCGCCCGCTCTTGATCCCGACATCGGCCTTGACCACGCCCCAAAAGTCGAGGATCAGGGCGTTGGTAATCACCAGATCCATCACCTCGTCGGACTGGCGTTGGCACTGTCCCATACCATCCCGAACCACTTTGCCGCCGCCAAACTTGACCTCATCGCCGTAGTGGGTCAGGTCTTCTTCGACCTCGATGATCAGGTCGGTATCGGCCAGGCGCAGCTTGTCGCCCGTGGTCGGACCGTACATCGATGCATAGGCCTGCCGGCTGATTCGACTCATGCCTTGATCTCCTGCTCGACCCCATTGTTCGCACTGTCGTCGTCGGCCGCACTGCTTGGCGCAGGCTCGGGGTCGAGCGGCCCCATCACCTCGCCACGAAACCCGAACACGATGCGATCACCAGCATAGGGCACGAGGGTCACGGTACGCGACTGGCCAGGCTCAAAGCGAACCGCGGTGCCCGCGGGGATATCCAGTCGGTGACCGCGGGTGGGGCCACGATCGAAACGCAGTGCCGGGTTGGTCTCGTAGAAATGGTAATGGGAGCCGACCTGGATCGGCCGATCGCCGGTGTTCGCAACCTCGACCGATAACGGAAGCCGGCCAGCGTTGAGCTCGATCTCACCGGCGGCTGGAAAGAGTTCGCCTGGAATCATGCTGCGATCCTCAAGGTGGGGAAACGGGCTAGACGATTGGATCGTGGACAGTGACCAGCTTGGTGCCATCCGGAAAGGTCGCCTCAACCTGCACGTCTGGGATCATCTCTGGGATGCCGTCCATGACATCGTCACGGGTCAGCAGCGTGCGGCCGAAATCCATCAGCTCGGCGACGGTGCGGCCATCGCGCGCACCCTCGAGGATGGCGCAGCTGATGAAGGCGACTGCCTCCGGATAGTTCAACTTCAGCCCTCTGGCCTTGCGCCGTTCGGCCAGCAACCCAGCCGTGAACAACAGCAGCTTATCTTTTTCGCGGGGATTCAGTTCCATGGTCGACGCCTCGTCGAGTCGCGGATGGAAAGTTGAGAGTTTACGCCAGCGCCGTCTGCCGATACAGCATCGAGCAAAAGGGTCAGACTCCCTGCTAAGGTGAATATGCTAGAGCGACCATCTGGGTGACTTTCTGGCTGGCGTTCAGGTTGCCCAGATACGCGGCGAGGATGCCTCTAGCCCAAGCAGTCGTGGGCGCAGACAACGCCAGATCGCGCGGAACTGGTGCATCACCGGCTCGACCTTCGCCCCCAGCGCCCGCGCCACGAGCAGGTCGTCGAGCAGGCTGAGGCCGAGCGCGAATCCAGGCTCGGCCGGAACCGCGGCCCGCGCCGCCGCCAGATCAGCAGCGGTCGCACCAGTCGCGATCAAGGTTGCCGTGATCGGCAGACCACGCAGGCCACTGGCACCGTCAAGCCCGATCTGAGGCGACTGCTCCAAATCGAGCCGCAGACGCTCGCTCAGCAGCGGATGGCCATCGCGCTCGATGCGTAGCCCGATGGTGGCGCAACCCCGATCGAAACGCTCATCGATGACCGGCCGCCCGAGGCTGAGGATCTCCCAGCCGATCAAGCGCGCGCTACCGCGCAAAGCAATGCGGCTCCGCAACTCGAGGCGCGCACCCGGGAACAGAATCGACTCCTGCGGTAGCCATTCAAGCACGCCACCATCGGCGACCTCGAAGTGCTGGCGCTGTTGGGCCATGGCGCCGGCACTGCGGTAGAACTTGGCTGCACCGGGCGTGGTCAGCAGCGCGTGTGCGCCAGTTGCGACCTGGGCCTCAATCTCGAGACGATCGCCGCCAACGACACCGCCAGGCGGATGCAGCAGGTAGAGATGACAGGCCGCCCCTTCCGGATAGAAGGCACGCTGCACCGTCAATGGGCCCTGCTGCTGCTTTTGCGCCAGAATGGTGCGCTCGCCGCGCGACTCGAACTGAAGCCCGATGCGTGCGCCCCACCCTGCTGCCGGCTTCATTGATCGGGCCACCGGCGGCAGTGCCGATGGCGGGGTTGGATTGGCTGATGGATTGGCTGATGGATTGGCTGATGGATTCACCGGTGCCTGCATCAGCGGCCCCAAGCGCCGGCCTTCGTTCAAAGTCCGTGCTGCCGGCATCAGACGGTCAGGTACTCGCGCACCAGTTCATCGCCGAGCGCGTCCATCGTCCCTTCGGCCTTGAGCCGACCGCGATCAAGAATCGCGAAGCGGTCACCAACCCGGCGTGCGAATGGCAGCTTCTGCTCGACCAGAATGACGGTCAGGCCAAGTTGCTCCATCAAGCGGCGGATGATGTCGCCGATCTCATGCACGATATTAGGCTGAATACCCTCGGTAGGCTCATCTAGGATCAACAGCGTTGGGTCGATCACCAAGGCCCGACCGATCGCCAGCTGCTGCTGTTGACCGCCGGACAGATCACCGCCGCGGCGGCTACGCATCTGGTCCAACACCGGAAACAGCTCGAAGATGAAGTCAGGGATGCGGCGACTGCGATCCGCCCGTGCCGGCAGGCCGATACGCAGATTCTCCTCGACCGACAGCAGCGGAAAGATCTGCCGTCCCTGCGGCACATAGCCGATGCCAAGCCTCGCCCGACGTTCGGCCGGTAGGCGCGCAAGGTCGTGGTCTTGGAATTGGATTGCGCCACTGCGTAGTGGGCGCAGTCCCATGATGCAGTCCATCAGCGTCGTTTTGCCGACACCGTTGCGGCCCATCACGCAGGTGCATTCACCCTCCGGGAAGGTCACCGACAGATCCCACAGGGTATGACTCTCGCCGTAATATTGATTCAGCGTATCGATCTGTAACATCAGGCTGCCTAGGGTTTTTGCGAGCAAGTCGATTTAAGACGACATCCTGGTAAGCAATCATCAAGCCATCCTTGCTCATTGCAATGCCTCTTGAGCGGCCTCGAGGGCCTCCCAACGCTCGTAGCAGTCTTGCAGCTCGGCCTCGACCTCAGCCAGCCGCGCCTGAACGCTGCTGACCTCGCCCGCAGGCCCCTGGTACAGCGCCGGATCACCCAGCCGCGCATGCAGCTGCTCGACCTCGGACTCGAGTGTTTCAATCTGCTGCGGCAGCTGCTCCAGCGCGCGCTGATCCTTATAGCTGAGCTTGGCCGGTGATTTGCCGCGACCCGCCGAGGCGGCACGCCCATCGTCGTGACGCTGGCCCTTCTGGCTTGACGCTGACGTCTTCGGCTGGGCCGACGAGCGTTTTGTCGCCGGCGCAGGCGACCCCGCAGCGCGGTCATTGCCTTGCTGCTGGCGCTGCCGCTGCCAATCAGAATAACCGCCGACGTATTCCTGCATTCGCCCGTCGCCCTCGAGCACCAGGCTGGAGGTGACCACATTGTCGAGTAGGTCACGATCATGGCTGACCAGCAGCAGGGTGCCGTCGAAGTCGTTCAGCAGCTCCTCCAGCAGATCCAGCGTCTCGGCGTCCAAATCGTTGGTGGGCTCGTCAAGCACCAGCAGATTGGCCGGTTGGGTGAACAGCTTGGCCAACAGCAGCCGATTGCGCTCACCCCCGGAAAGGGCCGAGACCGGCTGCTGCGCACGCTCGGGGGCGAACAGGAAGTCTTTCAGATACGACAGCACGTGCAGGCTGCGCCCGCCGACCTCGACCTTATCGCTGCCACCCGCCACGTTATCGCGCACGCTCCGAGCCGGATCGAGCTGCGCCCGCAATTGATCAAAGTAGGCGACCTTTAGGTTCGTACCCAGTCGGATCTGCCCAGAGTCCGGCTGCAACTGGCCGAGCAGCAACTTCAGCAAGGTCGACTTGCCGGCGCCATTGGGGCCGATGATGCCAACCCGATCGCCGCGCAGGATCAGGGTGCTGAGTCCCTGGATGGTCGCTGGCACGGCCGCATCAGGCTGATAGGAAAAGCTCACGCCCTCGGCCTCGACCACCAACTTACCGCTGCGATCGCCGCTGTCGATGCTCAGGCGCGCCTGCCCTGGACCCTCGCGTCGGGCTTGTCGCTCCGCTCGCATCGCCTGCAGCGCGCGCACCCGGCCCTCATTGCGCGTCCGGCGTGCCTTGATGCCTTGCCGAATCCACACCTCTTCCTCGGCGAGACGCTTATCGAAGCGCTCGCGCTCCTTGGCCTCGGCATGCAGACGCTCCTCGCGCCGGCGCAGATAGTTATCGTAATCGCCAGGCCAGTCCGTCAGCTGGCCGCGATCAAGCTCGAGGATGCGGGTGGCCAGGTTGCGCAAGAAGCGACGATCGTGGGTGATGAACAGCAATGAGCCCTGAAAGCCGAGCAACAGCTCCTCGAGCCACTCGATGGTCTCGATATCCAAGTGGTTGGTCGGCTCGTCGAGCAGCAGCAGATCCGGCTCGCTGATCAGCGCCCGCGCCAACATCACGCGCCGCCGCAAGCCGCCGGAGAGGGTGGCATAGACCGCCTCGGCATCAAGGCCCAGCCGCGAGATCACGCGCTCGGCACGTTGCTCGATCTCCCAGCCATGCTCTGATTCCAGCGCGTGTTGGACGTTGGCCAACCGCGCCAAGTCACGCTCCGACGCCGAAGCACCATGCTCAGCCAAACGATGGCTCAGATGATGATATTCGGCCACCAGGCGACCCAACTCGCCCAGACCGCCAGCCACCACATCCAACACCCGATGCTCATCGCCAAGCGGCGCCTCTTGGGCAAGACGGGCAACGCGCAGACCGTCGCTGCACCAGACCGAGCCCGCATCGGGCTGGATCTCACCATCGATGATCTTGAGCAAGGTACTCTTGCCGGTACCGTTGCGCCCGATCAGGCAGGCGCGCTCACCTGGACTAATCTCGAGATCGATCCCCGCGAGCAGCGGCGGATGGCCATAAGAGAGCGTGACAGAGCGCAGCGAGAGCAAGGACATAGGGACAATCGGCCTCAGCAAGACTAGGATCAAACATCGATTCCCTGCATCATACTGCGAGCCTGTTGATCGAGTACTCCTTCGCTAGGCCGATTATGCAGCGCAAAATTCCTGTACACTCGTCCGCTAACCGTCATTGACAGCGCTGATAATAGACTTAGAGGCATGGTCAAATCCGTGACACTCCGTGAGGCTTGGGCCGGCGAGGCCGACTGCCGGAATTGCTCGCTGCGAGCATCGGTGTTGTTCGCCGGACTCGCCGAGCAGGACTTCGACCGCATCCACGACCCGATCGATCAGTTTGAACTCAAGCCGGGCACCGCCCTGTATCAAACCGGCGAGATCGGCGATTACATGTTCACTGTGCGCAGCGGCTCCCTCAAGCTGGTGCAATATCTGCCAGAAGGCAGCCAGCGCATCGTCCGCATCGCGCGCGGGACCGACGTGCTCGGCCTCGAAGCGCTGCTCGGCAATGCCTATCAGCACGACGCCGTTGCGCTCGCACCGACTGAGATCTGTCGCTTCCCAACGCGGATCGTCAAAGCGCTGAGTAAGGATAATCCCAGCCTCCACGAAGAGCTGATGCAGCGCTGGCAACGCGCCTTGAACGAGGCCGATGCCTGGCTCACTGAACTCTCCACCGGCTCGGCTCGGCAGCGCGTCGCGCGCTTACTATTGCGTTTGGTGCGCGACCGCGAATCGAGCGAATGCCAGCTCTTCGGCCGCGAAGACATGGGCGCGATGCTCGGCATCACCACGGAAACGGCGAGCCGCACCATCGCGAGCTTCAAGCGTGAAAGCCTGATCGTTGAGTCGCGCCCGAATCGCTTCCTGCTCGACATCCCCAACCTCAGGCGCATCGCCGAGGATTAGGCGATGACCCGGACAGCGCTCCCCGAGAGGCGCCGAAACCGTCACTCGAACCCGCTCCTCGCGGGTTTCCTCCATCCGAGCGGTCAGTGACTTGTGCGGTCAATGACAGCTTTCAATGTCGCTGTTGAGTCAGGCCCACTATGCTGCGCGGACGACGCGTAAGAACAACCCCGAGTGGCCATTCGGGCCAAGCGACGCACCGCACCATGAAGCAAACCCTGCTCAACGAACGTTACCCGCTCTTTGTGCTCAGGCTCGATCGCAACGAGACCCGATTCAACAGCATCAACGAGATCTGCGACTACTTTCGCGGCTGCATCGAAGCCCATCGCTGCGCGCATTTCATCTCCATCTTCGATCACTATGCGCATACCTGCGCCCTGCCAGACGGCCAGATGGCCAGCGAGATCCGCGCGGCGAAGAATGTGCTGTTTTGCTTCGGCCTGGCGCTTCCGAGCCCCGAGATCCTCGGGCTCCGGCCGCGCTCGATCGGCATCGCCGAGCTGGACGATCAGTTCGTGATCAGCTTCATGGAAACGCCAATGCCCGTCGCCAACGCGGCGATGGAAGACTGGGCGCTCGAACTGCGTCAGAACGACGACGAGCCGCAGCAGGCATAGGCCCAAGCCGAGCCCATCCACCGAGAGACCCAACCCATGCGCATTGCCGTCAGCAGCCAGAACTTCAAGACCATCACCGGGCATGCCGGCAAGAGCCGCCGCTTCCTGATCTACGATCTCGAGCCGGGCAGCGCGCCGGTCGAGATCGAACGGCTCGATCTGCCTAAGGAACTCTCGCTGCACGAGTACCACGGCCCCGACCATCCGCTCTATCAGCGCCAGCTCAGCCATATTTTGACCGGCGGCGCCGGAGACCTCTTCATCGAGCGCATGGCGCGCCAAGAGATCAGCGTCATCACGACCTCCGAGACCGATATCGCAGCCGCGCTGAGCGCCATCGCGAACGGGCAAGCATTGCCGCCCGCCGCACCCCACGAGCACTAAACCGAACCCAGCCCTCACTCGGGATTCCAACCATGCTAGATAGCGCAATGGTCGAGTTATCGCGGTGGCAATTTGCCATCACCGCGATGTATCACTTTCTCTTCGTCCCGCTGACCCTCGGGCTCAGCTGGATGCTGGTGATCATGGAAAGTGTCTATGTGATGACCGGACGTCAGATCTATAAGGATATGACCAAGTTCTGGGGCAAGTTGTTCGGCATCAACTTTGCCCTCGGCGTCACCACCGGCCTGACCATGGAGTTCCAGTTCGGCACCAACTGGGCCTACTACTCCCATTATGTCGGCGATGTCTTCGGCGCACCGCTGGCCATCGAGGGCCTGATGGCCTTCTTCCTCGAATCGACCTTTATCGGCCTGTTCTTCCTCGGCTGGGAGCGCCTGAGCAAACGCCAGCATCTGGCCGTCACCTTCCTGGTCGCTGTCGGCTCCAGCCTCTCAGCGATGTGGATCTTGATCGCCAATGGCTGGATGCAGCATCCGGTCGGCTCCGAGTTCAGCTTCGAGACCATGCGCATGGAGATGGTCAGCTTCAGCGAGGTGCTGTTCAACCCGGTGGCGCAGGTCAAGTTCGTGCACACCGTCGCTGCAGGCTATGTCACCGCGGCGATGTTCGTCGCCGGCATCAGTGCCTACTACATGCTCAAAGGGCGTGACCTCGCCTTCGCCAAGCGCTCGTTCTCGGTCGCGATGGGCTTCGGCCTGGCGTCGATCCTGTCGGTGATCCTGCTCGGCGATGAGTCCGGGTATGAGGTCGGCGACGTGCAGAAGGTCAAACTCGCCGCGATCGAGGCCGAATGGCATACCGAGCCGGCGCCGGCCGCCTTTACCGCCTACGGACGGCCGAGCAATGAGGACGAAGAGACCCACGACGCGATCAAGATCCCCTGGCTGATGGGCCTGATCGCGACCCGCTCGCTCAATCAAGAGGTCACCGGGCTGAAAGACCTGATGGTCGAGCACGAGATCCGAATCCGCTCCGGCATGATCGCCTACGAATACCTGCAGCGGTTGCGCAACGGTCAGGATACCGAGGGTAACCGCGCCATGTTCAAGGACCACATGGACGATCTCGGGTACGGACTCCTGCTAAAGGCCTACATCGACAACCCGGCCGAGGCCACCGAGGAGCAGATCCAAATGGCGGTCAAGGACTCGATCCCCGAGGTCGCCCCCTTGTTCTGGAGCTTCCGCGTCATGGTCGCCGCTGGCTTCTGGATGCTGCTGCTGTTCGCGCTCGGCTTCTACTACAACGCCAAGCGCCAGGTGCAGGATAAGCGCTGGCTGCTGCGCGCCTTCCTCTTCAGCATCCCGGTGCCCTGGATTGCCGCCGAGACCGGCTGGTTCGTGGCCGAGTTCGGTCGCCAGCCTTGGGCGATTGGTGAGGTGTTACCGACCTCGGTTGCGGCCTCCAGCCTGGCCGCGAACGACCTGCTCATCAGCCTCAGCGCCTTCATCATCTTCTACACAGCGCTGTTCATCATCGAGATGTTCCTGATGTTCAAGTTTGGTCGTCAGGGACCAAGCTCGCTGCACACCGGCAAGTATCACTTCGAGACACTCGAGAAACAGCAGGCAGCAACGACGAAGCCCGAGACCGACCCGAGCGGCGCGGGCGCCCCCTCAGCAAGCGCACCCGCCAATCGGCACCTAGGAGATGGCGCATGATCATCGACTACGAAGTCCTCAAACTGATCTGGTGGGTGCTGGTCGGTGTGCTCTTCATCGGCTTTGCCGTCACCGACGGCATGGATATGGGCGTCGGCACCCTGCTGCCCTTCGTTGGCAAGGGCGACGACGAGCGCCGCGTCATCATCAACACCGTCGGCCCGCACTGGGACGGCAACCAGGTCTGGCTGATCACCGCAGGCGGCGCCATCTTCGCCGCCTGGCCGCTAGTCTATGCCACCGCCTTCAGCGGCTTCTACTTCGCCATGCTGCTGGCCTTGTTCGCGCTCTTCTTCCGACCGGTTGGCTTCGATTACCGCAGCAAGATCGAAAGCAAGGCCTGGCGCAACGCCTGGGACTGGGGGCTGTTCATTGGCGGTGCGGTGCCGGCGCTGGTGTTCGGCATCGCCTTTGGCAACCTGCTACAGGGCGTACCCTTTCACCTGGATGAGCTGCTGCGGCCTTATTACACCGGCAGCTTCTTCGGCCTGCTCAACCCCTTTGCGCTGCTCGCCGGACTCATCAGCCTCGGCATGTTGACCATGCACGGCGCCATCTGGCTGCAGTTGCGCACCAGCGAGCCGATCGCCTCGCGCGCCAAAGATTGGGCGAAGATCGTCGGGCTAGGCACCATTGCGGCCTTCGCGTTGGCCGGGATCTGGCTGACGCTCGGCGTCGATGGCTTCAAGGTGGTGAGCATGCCGCCGCTAGATGCGACGCCAAACCCGCTGACCAAGGAGGTCATCGTCGACCCTTACGGCTGGCTGACCAACTACCGGCAGTATCCCTGGACCCTGCTATTCCCGATCCTCGGCTTTGCTGGACTCGGACTTGCGATCTCGCTGTCGATGCGCGATCGGGCCGGGCTCGGGCTGATCATGAGCGGGCTCGGGATCACCGGCATCATCATGACCGCCGGCGCCGCCATGTTCCCGTTCATCATGCCCTCGAGCAGCAACCCGAACAGCAGCCTGATCGCCTGGGATTCCACATCCAGTCATCTCACGCTGACGGTGATGTTCTGGGCCGCGGTCATCTTCATCCCGATCATCCTCACCTACACCACCTGGACCTATGTCAAGATGTGGCGTCGGATCACGGTGGAGGAGATTCGCGCTCAGGACAAGCTGGCCTATTAGGCTGCCTGAGTGGCCTTGGACGCCTTAACGGTCTTAGACACCGAGGCGGCAGTCGCCTGATCAGCAGCCACCCAAGCGCCAGCCAATGGCTGGCGCGGTCCATCCCGATTCGGAGCAGCAACGCATGTGGTACTTCACCTGGATTCTCGGCGTGTTACTCGCCGTCGCCTTTGGCATCATCAATGTCTTGTGGTACGAGTCGTCGCAGTGTTTGGGTGGCGCCGAAGACGACCCCCAAGAGGACGATCTACCGGCTTGACCCCATCAACGCCAGCACGCGATCCTGAGCGCCCACGCTGACTGGCCTTGCTGATCAACGCTAGCCTCAAGCCATCGCTATCTTGCTCTTCAGCGCTTGCGCTCTATCATCGCGAGTGCTGCGAGTGCTGGCGAGAGAGGCCCTGGAAATACGCCTTATGATTGTCGACACACTGATGCATCGCCGTGAAGCCTAACCTGCAGGACTACCAACCCCGCCCTAACCTGCTCGAGGACCGCGTGATTCTCATCACCGGCGCCGCCGAAGGCATCGGCAAGGCACTGGCGCTCGCCGCAGCTCGCCATGGCGCCACCGTGATCCTCAGCGGCTTCCGCGAGAAGGCGCTCGAGTCGGTCTACGACGCGATCACCGCCGAGGGCTCGCCTGAGCCGGCCAGCCTGCCACTCGACCTCGACAAGGCCGACGAGCCACTGATGCTCGGCATCGCAACCACCCTGGGCGACGAGTTCGGCCGGCTCGACGGGCTGGTGCACACGGCCCAATACATCCCCTTCCTGAGCCGCATCGATGACTACGACGCCGAGCAGTGGAACAAGGTGCTGCGCATCAATCTGACCGCGCCCTTCCTGCTCACCCAGGCCTGCTTGCCACTGTTGCGCGCCGCGGAAGCCGCCTCGATCCTGTTCCAATCCGATCGCGTCGGTCGCCGTGCACTTGCCTACTGGGGCGCCTTCGCCGCCGCGATGTCCGGCATCGAGGCGCTGATGCAGACGCTCGCTGAAGAGACCGAGAACAGCAGCCGCATCCGCGTCAACAGCATCGATCCCGGCGCGGTGCGCACCGCGCAGCGGCGGCAGCTCTACCCAGCCGAAGATCCGACCAGGCTGGCGCCTCCTGAGCAGATCATCAACGCCTATCTCTACCTGCTCGGACCCGAGTCACGCGGCGTAACCGGCCAGGCATTCAGCGCACAATCCGCGCCTGCCAGCGCAGCCCCAGAACAATGAGCGCGCAACCATTGCACACTGGACAGCAGGCAACGTCCGCTCAGCCACCATCGACATTGACGGTTGAAGCCGTCGCTGCGGGCATCCGCCGTCGCGTCCTCGAGCATACCCTGCGCAACAACGGCGGCTATCTCAGCCAGGCTTGCTCGTCCGCCGAGATCCTCGCGACCCTCTACCTGCGGGTCATGCGGCTCGGCCCCAGTATCGCCCCGTTGATCCCGCGCGCCTTTGCCGGCGTGCCCAGCCGTGATAACCCCGATGCCTTCACTGGCGCCGGTTACAACGGCCCGCGCGCGCCCGAGCTGGATCGCTTCATCTTCTCCCCGGTGCATTACGCACTGGTCTTGTATGCGCTGCTGATCGAGCTTGGCCGACTTGGCCCGGATGCCTTAGCGGCCTTCAACACCGACGGCAGCACGGTCGAGCTGATCGGTGCCGAACATTCCCCCGGTCACGAGGTCACCGCCGGCTCGCTCGGCCAGGCCCTGAGCCAGGCCGGTGGCATCGCGCTCGCGCGCCGGCTGCGCGGTGAGACCGGACGGGTCTGGGTGTTCATGTCCGATGGCGAGTTTCAAGAGGGCCAGACTTGGGAGGCCTTCGCCGCGCTGGCCCATCATTGCATCGGCAATCTCGGGGTCTACATCGATGCCAATGCCCAGCAATGCGATGGTCCCATGACCGATGTGATGACCATCGAGCCCCTTGCCGATCGCCTGCGTGCGTTTGGCGCCGAGGTGCATGAGGTCGATGGCCACGACAGCCAGGCCTTGGCCGCGCCGGCGCTGGCGCGCTTATCGGCAGCAGGCGCGGACACAGGCGCAACGTCGAGAGCAGTGACAGCAACGGCATCCATGCCCGAGCACCCAGCCGAGCCGGCACCGACCGACCGGCCACTGGTCGTCATTGCCCGCACCGACCCTTGCCGCGGCATTGACCTACTCCGCAAACGAGCGCCGAAGCTGCACTATCTGCGTTTCAAGACAACGGCAGAGCAAGACGCTTACGAGGACCTGCTCGAGCACTGGCAGGACAGTATCAGCCAATGAACGCCAGATCGCAGCCAACGAACATGGCCGTGCGCAACCCCGCAAAGATGAATCGCGCGAGATTCAGGCTGACTGAAGAGCGAAATGTCGAGTCGGGGCGCCCGCCTCGTCAGTCCATGCTTCAGCCCCTCCCCCAGGACCACCACTGATGATCGAGCTGGTCACCCGCCCCCATCGATCGAACCTGATCCGCTTTGCTGCCGAGCACGCGGACCTGCTGGTACTCGGCGCCGACCTCACCGCCTCCTGCGAAGCCGACGGCTTCCGCGATCAGTACCCGGAGCGGTTCTTCTCCTTCGGCATGGCCGAACAGAACATGCTGGGCTTCGCCGCCGGGCTCGCGCGCGAAGGCTTTTTTCCTTATATCCACACCTTCTCGGTCTTCATCACCCGCCGCCCCTTCGATCAGTTGGCGATGAGCATTGCCTATCCGAACCTGCCGGTGCGGCTGATCGGCTTCCTGCCCGGCATCACCACCCCCGGCGGCGTCACCCATCAGGCCATCGACGACATCGCCCTACTGCGCGCGGTGCCGAACATGACCATCCTCGAGGCCGGCGACGCGACCGAGGTGGCATCCGTGCTCGCGGTCGCACAAGCCATCGACGGCCCAGTCTATGTGCGCCAGCTCCGTGGTGAGGTGCCACGACTGTTCCCGGCCGATCAGCCATTACGACTTGGCCGGGCGCGGCTGCTTGGCGAAGGCAGCGATCTTGCTGTCATCAGCTCCGGTATTTGTACCGAAGCAGCCATCAACGCCGTCGCTGCGCTGCGTAGCCATGGCGTCTCGGTCAGCCATCTGCACGTCTCGACCCTCAAGCCGTTCGATGACCCCCAGCTGCTCGAGCAGATCGCCAAGGCCCGCCATGGCGCGATCTCGATCGAAAACCACAGCATCATCGGCGGACTCGGCAGCGCGCTCGCTGAACAGCTCGCCGAGCAAGGCATCGGCAAGCGGCTAATCCGGCTCGGCCTACGCGACACCTATGCCCACGGCGCCAGCAAGCCCTACCTGATGCGCGAATACGGACTCGATGCAGCAGCGCTGGTCCGAGCCGCTGAGACCTTGATCGGCGAATCACTGCAGATCGATGATGCGATCTTAGCCAAGATCGCAGCCGACATTCGCGCCGAGACTCAGGGCGAGACCCTCGCCAAGGCGGATAAGACCGAAGACCTCTGATCGTGGATCTCTCGCTGGCAGTGATCATCGAAGGCCCAGTTGCCGAGTAACCTTGCATTATCAAACTCAAGCTTTGATATTGCGCGCTTGAGACGCCATACTCGTCTCTGTTGGTTGATCTGGCACTGGAAGACAGTCTTTGCTTGACTTTGCCTATTGCCTGAGCAACAGCGCAGCTGCCTCTGTCTGATCATGCTCAAAGGCTGGTGCGAAGTCGTCCAGCTCCGCTGGTTGCAGTCTCACCTCTGAGCTGAGTGCAATCTGACGCCAGTTCGAGACTGCCACATACACCTCGGCCAGAGCCGCCAACGCTTGCTGCTGGCTCAGCGCAAAATAGTCGGCTCTTGCTAGCAACATGGTCACATCCGTGATCGGCCCATCCTCCTCAGACAGCCAGGTCTTGGATTCCCGCTCCTTGTCCGGAAAAGGATTAATATCGAACGCGGGCGCCAGCTGCCAGAGACCTTTTCCCAGGTGCAGGAAACCATGATTTTGCAGATGGTCATCCACATTGGTGATCAACAGATTAAAGACCAGCCGGCGCCAGAGCTGCTGTAAGTCCTGCGTCGGGGCATAGCCATAACGGCGAATCGCATCAGCGATTTCCGTGTAGCTGCGTTCCTCTGCGCGGGAGGCCTGCAGTAGCGTTGCCGCCGACTGGTAGGGTATCCGAGCGTCGCTCTCGCTGCGGTCGAAGCGACGAATCACGGCCACAGGGATGTTATCCAGCTGCACGATACGCGCCTGAGCCGCTTCAATGCCGGCACGCCGAGCCAACTTCAGAGCCAGCACTTCCCCTCGGGTGACACTGCGCAGATCGCCGACACTTGGGAACTTGCCGATCGCCAGCCAGCCGTCCTCCTCCACCACAGAACATTTGGGACGCATGCCACCCAGCGATGTCCCCTTGCCCTGCAGGTAACGCAAATCGGCGATGGTTTCCTGACCGCGCTCTAGCGCCTGGCTGGCCTGGAAGATCCGACTCAGCTCGATCAGCGGCGGTGTGCTGCGACGTCCTTCTTCGACTGTTCGGAGGTAACATCCATCCCCATCAGAGAGGCGCAAGGCGCCGACACGGCTAAAATCGTCGACCGCAAGCAGGTAGTCCATCTCTGTGAGTGGAGCAAGACGTGGCTGCTCTTTTCGGCGCTTGGCATGGTCACGGGCAATGACCCGTCTTCCCCAGGCATCCGGGGCCGTGTCAGCGATCGCCCCATGAAAGACGGAATCCTGCGCGGTGGCCGCTTTGTGGGGCTGGTAGCCCAGGCCCAATTGCAAATCGGCGGAGATGTTGAATCGGTCAGGGTTGGACAACCATGACTCGGCATAGGCCAGCGCGGTGTTTTCCCGTCGCCCCTGGCGGACATAGATCAGATGGCCGACTCGCGTTCCCGCCTTGCCGATGCGAAGTTCGACTTGTTGGCGGACCGATGCTGCCGCAGAATTCATGACCTCTCCATCATCATAGGGCCTCAGGGTGTTGCGCTATAAGGCCTGCGCCATAAGGCCTGCGCTATAAGGCCTCAGGAGTGTTGCGCTTGTTGCGCACCCGCTTAGGCAGTTGCTCATCCATCAGCGTCAGACCAATATCATCATTCGCGGTATCAAGTAGCTGCTCCAGCGCCTGAATGTCGCCAAAGACATGCAGAGCGCGAGCAAAGAAGTGAATGGGCACGCGGACATCGCCTTTCTCCATGCGCCGGACCGTGGACAGGGAGGCGCCCATCCGCTCCGCGAGCGATGCCTGGCTGATGTGGCGTCGCCGACGCGCAAGCGAGAGATCAGTGCCCAATTTGCGAATCGCACGCTCAACCGGCAAAGGGATCGGTGATTCCATCTAAACATTCCCAACAGGACTGATGATTAACTTTAGAACTCTGCTGGGAACGATTATAGAACAATCCGAGTCAAAATCAACAATCACCCCAATGGAAGCGCTTAACGCCTATAAGCGCCCTCTTGAGAGCACTTAAAAAACCAGCACACCAAAAAGCCCCGATGACAGCCAGTTCAACACTCTCCCTCAGCGGCGAGCGCTTCACCGCGGTCTATCGCCTCAGCGGCACAACGGCGGAGGTTGAGGCGCGCGCCCGCGCGATCTGCCTCGAGCAGACAGTCGAGTTCCCAGAGGCGCTGATCCCAAATGAGGCGATTCGCGCGCAGATCGTCGGCACCATTGCTGAGATCGAGCCCTGCTCCAGCATGGGCTCCAGCACTCACCCCGGTACTGATTCCATATCCGGCGCGAGCTGGAGCGGCAACTCCAACCACGACGCCAGCGATGAAAACCCAAGCAGCTTCGAGGTTAGCATCCGCTACCCGATCGAGGCCGCTGGACGCGAGCTCACCCAGCTGCTCAATGTCCTCTTCGGCAACGTCGCGCTGCAGCCCGGGGTGCGATTGCAGCGCATCGATCTCCCGCCCGCGCTGCTGCAGCACCACACAGGACCACGCTTCGGTATCGCTGGGCTGCGCCAACGGCTGGGCATCACCGATCGGCCACTGCTCTGCACCGCGCTCAAGCCAATGGGACTCAGCCCGAGTGAACTGGCCGACATGGCCTATCGCCTCGCCCTCGGCGGCATCGACCTAATCAAGGACGACCACGGCTTGAGCGATCAGACCTTCTGCCCCTTCGACGAGCGGGTCAGCCGCTGCGCCGAGGCCATTGCCCGCGCCAATCAGCAGACGGGTCACACCAGCCTCTATCTGCCAAACATCACCGCGCCCGCAGATGAACTCAACGCCCGTGCCGAGTATGCTCGCGAGCAGGGCGCCGGTGGCCTGCTGCTCTGTCCGGGCCTGACCGGACTCGACAGCCTGCGACGACTCGCCGCTGACGATCAGATCGCACTGCCGATACTGAGTCATCCGGCACTGCTCGGCGGCCTTAGCCTGGGATCAGGCTTGGGATCAGGCCTGGGATCGAGCCAGGGCCTAGCCCACGGCCTGCTGTTCGGCACCCTCACCCGTCTCGCCGGTGCCGACGCGACCATCTTCCCGAGCTTTGGCGGTCGCTTCGCGTTCACTGCGACCGAGTGCCAAGAGATCACGACCGCCGCCAGGGCGCCGCTGGCTGGACTCGCGCCGATCTGGCCGGTGCCCGCCGGCGGCATGCGCCTCGAGCAGGTGCCTGAGCTGGTGACCTTTTATGGACGCGACAGCATGCTGCTGATCGGTGGTGACCTGCATGCGGGCGAGGAGCTCACAGCACGCTGCCAGGCCTTTCTGCGGCTCGTCAGGCAGGCCGAAGACCGGCAGCCGCGCAGGGTCCGGTGACCAAACGGCTCGCTCGGCGACAGGCTCCGTCATGGATCAACCGACCACGCTTAGCCTCCGCTGGGCGCAGCGGCATCCGGCAGCCTAAGCGCAAGCCCCCGTCAATCGGGAGCTTTTTGTTTGAACAGGCTTTGTCAATCTGACCCCATCGACGTTAAACCTATAATCAGTATTTGCCAATTCACTGAGGCTCCGGTAGCTTTGGCAGCTTTCAACCGCTCGCCGTCGCGTTACGCCCTCGCTTTCAGGAAACGCCATGTCCAATAAGCCCGATATCGACCCCCAGGAGACTCAAGAGTGGCTCGAGTCCCTGGACGCCGTGCTGGAGAACGAGGGTATCGAGCGCGCGCACTACCTGCTCGAGCGCCTGATCGATAAGGCCCGCCGTTCCGGCGCCTATCTGCCGTTCAGCGCCAACACCGCCTATCTGAACACCATCCCAATGCAGAGGCAGGAGCGTTTCCCTGGCGATCGGGCGATGGAGCGACGCATCCGCTCCTTCATCCGCTGGAACGCGATGGCGATGGTGGTCCAAGCCAACCGGCTGTCTTCGGAACTGGGCGGACATATCTCCTCCTTCGCCTCCAGCGCCACGCTCTATGACGTCGGCCTCAACCATTTCTTCCGCGCCCGCGGCAAGGACCACGGCGGCGATCTGGTCTTCATGCAAGGCCACTCGGCCCCCGGCATCTATGCGCGCGCCTTCCTCGAAGGCCGCATCAGCGAGGAGCAGCTCTACAATTTCCGCCAGGAGGTCGACGGTCCAGGACTGTCATCTTATCCGCACCCCTGGCTGATGCCGGGCTTCTGGCAGTTCCCGACCGTCTCGATGGGCTTGGGACCGATCATGGCCATCTATCAGGCACGCTTCATGCGCTACCTGAGTGACCGCGGCGTCCTCAACACCGAAGGACGCAAGGTCTGGGCCTTCCTCGGCGACGGCGAAATGGACGAGCCCGAATCACTCGGCGCCATCTCCCTGGCCGCGCGCGAGCGACTCGACAATCTGGTCTTCGTCGTCAACTGCAACCTGCAACGGCTCGACGGCCCGGTGCGCGGTAACGGCAAGATCATCCAGGAGCTTGAAGCCGTCTTCCGCGGCGCCGGTTGGAACGTCATCAAGGTCATCTGGGGCAGCTATTGGGACCCACTGCTGGCACGCGATAACCAGGGCTTCCTGCTCAAGCGCATGGAAGAATGCGTCGACGGCGACTACCAAGCCTACAAGGCCAAGGGCGGCGCCTACACCCGCGAGCATTTCTTCGGCAAGTACCCCGAACTCGCCGACATGGTCGCCAACATGACCGACGAGGACATCTGGCGCCTCAATCGCGGTGGCCATGACCCGGTCAAGGTCTTCAACGCCTACGCCGCGGCCATGAGCCATCAGGGCCAGCCAACGGTGATCCTGGCCAAGACCGTCAAGGGCTACGGCATGGGCGTTGCCGGCGAGGGCATGAACATCACCCACTCGCAAAAGAAGATGGGCGAGGCCCATCTCAAGGCCTTCCGCGACCGCTTCAACATCCCGATCTCGGACGAGCAGATCGGCGCCGCGCCCTTCTACAAGCCAGCCCCCGACAGCCCCGAGCTGAAGTACCTGCAGGAGCGCCGCGAGGCCCTCGGCGGCCCCTTACCGGCGCGTTTCGACGACGCCCCGGCGCTCGCGGTACCCGAGCTAGCGGCCTTCTCGCAACTGCTCGAATCCAGCGGCGAGCGCGAGATGTCGACCACCATGGCCATGGTCCGGCTGATGTCGATGGTGCTCCGCGACAAGACGATCGGCAAGCTGGTGGTGCCGATCGTACCCGACGAGGCGCGCACCTTCGGCATGGAAGGCATGTTCCGCCAGCTCGGCATCTACTCGCACGTTGGCCAGCTCTATGAGCCGGTCGACTCCGACCAGGTGATGTACTACCGCGAGGAGACCAACGGCCAGATCCTGCAAGAGGGCATCAACGAGGCCGGCGCCATGTCGTCCTGGATCGCTGCCGCCACCGCCTACGCCAACCACGGCCAGGCGATGATCCCGTTCTACATCTACTACTCGATGTTCGGCTTCCAGCGCGTCGGCGACCTGATCTGGGCCGCCGGCGACATGCAGGCGCGCGGCTTCCTGCTCGGCGGCACCGCCGGGCGCACCACGCTCGCTGGCGAGGGCCTGCAGCACCAAGACGGCCACAGCCATCTGGCCGCCGCGACCATCCCCAACTGCGTCAGCTACGACCCCGCCTTTGCCTATGAGCTGGCGGTGATCGTCCAGGACGGTCTGCGCCGGATGTACGCCGAGAAGCAGAACTGCTTCTACTACATCACGGTGATGAACGAGAACTACCCGCAGCCGGCGATGCCCGAGGGGGTCGAGGACGGCATCCGGCGCGGCCTCTACCGATTGCCATCGGCGACTGAGGCAGACGAGACGCAGGCGACGACGACAACGGGCGATACGGCTCATGCAAGAGAGCGCGAGGCGAGCGCCAAGGCCGGGTCAGCGCGCGTACAACTGCTCGGCAGCGGCACCATCCTGCGCGAGGTCCAAGCCGCCGCCGCACTGCTCGCCAAAGACTTCGCGGTTGCCGCCGATGTCTGGAGCGTCACCAGCTTCAACGAGCTACGCCGCGATGGCATCGATTGCGAGCGCTGGAACCTACTGCATCCAGAAGCGCCGCCGCGCAGCGCCTATGTGACCGAGCAGCTCGCCGACAGCGAAGGCCCCATCGTCGCCGCCACCGACTACATGCGCGCTTATGCCGATCAGATCCGGCCCTATCTGCCGCGCCGCTACAGCGTGCTCGGCACCGACGGCTTCGGCCGCAGCGACATGCGCAGCCAGCTGCGCAAGTTCTTCGAGGTCAACCGCTGGTACATCGTCATCGCCGCGCTCAAGGCGCTGGCCGACGAGGGCAGCATCCCGGCATCGCGCGTGCGCGAGGCCATCGAAAAGTATCGGATCGATCCAGAGAAGCCGAACCCGGTGACCCAATGAGCGTGCCGCAGCCTTTTCCAATAAAGCCAGCGGGACGACGCCAGCGCTTGCGGATGCCAAGGCACCCGAGCACTTACTGGCCCTCCCTGATCGCGCATCCCCATCCGGCCCCTCACTGGTCACAGGAGACAGCAGCGTGGCAACGGTAGAAGACATTCTGCTTCCCGACATCGGCGACTTCACCGATGTCGAGATCATCGAGATCCTAGTCGCTCCTGGCGATCGCATCGAGCCCGAACAGTCGCTGTTGACCCTGGAAAGCGACAAGGCGTCCATGGAGATCCCGTCGCCACTCGGCGGCAAGGTCACCGAGATCAACGTCAAGGTCGGCGAGCGGGTTGGGCTAGGTCATCTGCTGCTGCGGGTTGATACCCGTGCTGACGGCGGTGCTGCAAGCTCGAATTCAGCCGAGGGCGCTGACTCAGGAGCAGATTCAGTCTCGGCAGCCGCTTCATCCAGCGCATCCGAGGCCAAAGGCGCGCCTGCCGCTGAGCCAGCAACCAGCGGCACAGGGGCAACAGCAACCGGTGCCAATGCAACCGCAACCGGCGCCAATGCAACCGCATCGACCGCGAACAAACCCGCCTCGACGGCATCAGCGAAAACCGGAAATAAGCAGGCTGCGGCAACAACCAACGCCGCCTCCACTGAGCAGATCGAGGTGCCGATGCCAGACATCGGCGATTTCACCAACATCCCAGTGATCGAGGTCTTGGTCAGCATTGGTGACCAGGTCGAGGTCGATCAATCCATCGTCACCCTCGAGAGCGAGAAGGCGACCATGGAGATCCCCTCGCCCGCCGCCGGGACCGTCGAGGTGGTGCACATCAAGACCGGCGACAAGGTCAATCAAGGCGATCTGCTGCTGACGCTGAAGGGAGCGGCTCAGGCGAGCGTTGGGGATGGATCAGACGCACCCTCAGCCGAAGAGGCCGAGACCGCGCAAGCACCCGCGGCCACCGCAAAACCCGAAGGCGCCCAAGCCCAACCCGAAGCAACCGGCGCCTCTGAAAGCACCCAGGCTCAACAGGCTCGATCCACGAGCCGCGCGCCCGGTGAGGCCGAGCGCCGCAAGGCACCGATCCTGCCACGCCCCGCGGATATGCAGGCCATCGCCAGTGGCCGCACCCCGCATGCCAGCCCAGCGATCCGACGCTTCGCGCGCGAGCTCGGCGTCGACCTGGCACAGGTCAAGGGCAGTGGGCGTAAGGGGCGCATCCTCAAGGACGACGTTCAGGCCTACGTCAAAAAGACACTCTCAGCCGGAGGCCCTCCTGCCGCAGCCGGCGGTATGCCATTCCAGCTCCCGGCCGCGCCCGAGGTCGATTTCAGCAAGTTCGGCCAGACCGAGACGCAGCCGCTCTCGCGCATCAAGAAGCTCAGCGGCACCCATCTGCACCGCGCCTGGCTCTCGGTGCCGCATGTCACTCAGTTCGACGAGGCCGACATCACCGAGCTCGAGGCCTTCCGCAAAGGCCAGAAGCAGACCGCCGAGCAGGCCGGCGTCAAGCTCACCTTCATGCCGTTCTTGATGAAGGCCGTCGCCGGTGCACTAGTGCAGATGCCGACGCTCAAGGCCTCGCTCTCGCCCGACGGCGACAACCTGATCCTCAAGCACTACACCCACCTCGGCGTCGCCGTCGACACACCGAACGGGCTGGTGGTGCCGGTGATCCGCGATGTCGACAAGAAGGGCCTGTTCGAGATCGCCCGCGAGCTGATGACGCTCAGCACCAAGGCACGTGATGGCAAGCTGCTACCGGGCGATATGCAAGGTGGCGTGTTCAGCATCTCCAGTCTCGGCGGCATCGGCGGCACTGCGTTCACACCCATTGTCAACGCCCCCGAGGTCGCCATCCTCGGTGTCTCACGCACTGAGATGAAACCGGTCTGGAATGCTGACAGCAATAGCTTCGAGCCACGGCTCATGTTGCCGCTGTCGCTGTCCTATGACCATCGTGTCGTCGATGGCGCTGATGGTGTGCGCTTCACGACCTTGCTGGCTGGGCTACTCAGTGATATTCGGCGCTTACTGTTGTAATAGACAGGGTGAACGCATCCCCGAGAGAAAGGTTTACACTGCTGTTTTATCGAGTTTTCCATGACGACGATGCCCGTCATCTGACGCACTTGCTGCAGATTGGATCGGGCGAGGCCTCTGATGAACGCACTGAGCACCTTATACGATGTTGACTATTCCAGCTGGGCGGCAAAGACAGCCGAACTGCTCCGCCAGCGCCGCTTCTCAGAACTCGACCTGGATCATCTGCTGGAGGAGCTGGACGACATGGGCAAGAGCCAGCGGCATGAACTAGTGAGCCGCCTGCGAATCCTCCTTGCCCATCTGCTGAAATGGCAGTATCAGTATCGGCAGCTCTCAGAGCGCTGGGCAGAATACGAAGGCAAGCGCTGGCGCAACACACTCATTGAGCAGCGACTTGCTCTAGGCTACCTGCTAGAAGAGTATCCGGGGCTCAAGGGGAAGATCGGCGAGGCCATCACCAAGGCCTACCCGCAAGCCGTCGAGCTTGCCGCACGCGAGTCAGAACTGCCGGTCAAGACCTTCCCGGTCAGCTGCCCTTATTCTCAAGCACAGATCCTCAATCCTGACTTCTATCCTGATGTCAACTAGCGCGGCCCCCTTCAGGGGCCTCAATCGGTGACCCCCATGATGAGTACCATCGAAGCCGTGATCGACGAGAATGGCGCCATCGAGCTTGCCGAGCCGATCAAGCTCGAGGGTAAGCATCGGGCGCTGGTGACGATCCTTGACGAGCTGCCAATTGAACGCGATGAAACACTCTTACTTTCAGAAGCATCGCTCGGAAGGGACTGGTTACGACCAGAGGAAGACGAAGCTTGGGCACACCTGCAGTGATCAACCACAAACACCTGAACGAGAGACTTCATGAGCGACACCGCTCCGAATAAAGAACTCAGCGCCCAAGTCGTCGTCCTCGGCGGCGGACCCGGTGGCTACACCGCCGCCTTTCGCGCCGCCGATCTCGGCCTGCGCACCGTCCTCATCGAGCGCTACCCCAGCCTCGGCGGCGTCTGCCTCAATGTCGGCTGCATCCCCTCGAAGGCGCTGCTGCACACCGCGCAGATCATCGAAGAGGCCAAGACCATGGGCGCAATGGGCGTCACCTTCGCCCCACCCGAGATCGACCTCGACAAGATGCGCGCAGGCAAGAACAAGGTGGTCAAGAAGCTCACCAGCGGCCTCAGCGGCATGGCCAAGCAGCGCCAGGTCGAGGTGGTGCAAGGCAGCGGCCGCTTCGAGACCCCCAACCGCATCAGCGTCGACAGCCGCGAGGGCAAGATCGCGGTCAGCTTCGACCACTGCATCATCGCCGTCGGCTCCACCCCGATCCGCATCCCCGGCTTCCCGCACGATGATCCACGGGTGATGGACTCCACCGACGCACTTGAGATCGACGGCATCCCCGAGCGCATGCTGGTGGTCGGCGGCGGCATCATCGGCCTCGAGATGGCCAGCGTCTATGCCGCGCTCGGCGCCAAGATCGACGTCGTCGAGATGAAAGACCAGCTCATGCCCGGCGCCGACAAGGATCTGGTGCGCGCGCTGCAAAAGGTGGTCAAAAAGCGCTACCAGAACATCTGGCTCGAGACCAAGGTCGCCACCATGAGCGCCAGCTCCAAGGCCATCGACGTCGTCTTTGAAGGCAAGCACCCCGGCGAGGCCAGCTACGACAAGGTGCTGGTCGCCATCGGCCGCCGCCCCAACGGCAAGCTGATCAACGCCGAGGCCGCCGGCGTCAAGGTCGACGAGCACGGCTTCATCCAGACCGATCAGCACATGCGCACCAATGTGCCGACCATCTTCGCCATCGGCGATGTCGTCGGCGGCCCGATGCTCGCACACAAGGCCACGCACGAGGGCAAGGTCGCCGCCGAGGTCATCGCCGGCGAACCAGCGCTCTTCGATCCGATGACCATCCCCTCAGTCGCCTACACCGACCCCGAGGTGGCCTGGATGGGCCTCACCGAGACCGAGGCCGCGGCCAAGGGCATCGAGGTCGAAAAAGGTGTCTTCCCCTGGGCCGCCAGTGGCCGCGCGCTCGGCATCCATCGCGACGAGGGGCTGACCAAGCTGCTGTTCGACCCCGAGACCAAGCGCATCCTCGGCGCCGGCATCGTCGGCCCCAACGCCGGCGAACTGATCGGCGAGACCGTGCTCGCACTCGAGATGGGCGCCGACATGGAAGACCTCGGCATGACCATCCACCCGCATCCGACCTTGAACGAGACCATCGGCCTCGCCGCCGAGATGGCCCATGGCAGCATCACCGATCTCATCCCGCCAAAGCGGCGTTAATCAGAGCGATCGCTGAGACTTAGTGGCTGTTTCTACTTCCCGATAATCGCCTAACCCTGACCCTCAAATCGGTAAGAAGTTGATCGACAGTTTCTTAGGGGGCTCTTCGCAGGCTGCTAGGCGGTTTTACGGCAATCGCCTAAAAGCTCATCCGCCAACCAAGAGCGACATTCGTGTTATCAGAGAAATAGTCGCCAAAGGTGCCGTTCTCGCCCGCAAAATAGTGCAACCCAGCATAGATTTCTAGCGAACGGATACCGGTCCAAACAACCTCCGGATTGAGATAGAGGTTGTCGTAATTCAGGTCGGCGACCATGTTCAGACGCGCGCGCCAGCGGCCTTGGCCCCATTCGGTTTCGAGCTGCCCGTTCAAGGAAATCACATCCACCTGGTCCAACACCCTGGGTGGATTCATCAGGTGGTGCCCCATCAGCTGGAGATTCAAACGGGTATCCGCATCACCAGGGTAGAGTTCGACCCCAGCCACCCAATCCACGCCGTTCACGGTCTCCATCTGCAGCGCTTCCGTAGTCACTGGCACGTCGCTCAGCCAAGCCGCCTCCAAGCGCAAGGTAGCCGACCCCAGCACCAGACCGAGGTCACCGCCAACCACTGTGGTGTAAGGATGCTGGCCCTCAAAGGTTGGGCGCCCCTGCCCCTGAGCGACCGCTAGCTGTGGACTGGCACCGGCGAGCAAGGCCGCACGCACCTGCGGGTCCAACGCGTAGTAGGGCAACGAATGTCGGACCCGCTGCAGGGTCAGGGCGTAATCGAGACCACTCAAGGTCTGACTAAAGCGGACACCCCCGCCAGCACCGCCGGGTCGGGCATCATCCCCCACACTCCCAGCCGCAAGCAGCCCCTGAAGCAACGGACCGGTCGGAATCCCCAGCACCATCCCGCGCTCCTGATCGACCGGATACCAGACGCTCTCCTGCTCCGGCAGTACGGCAGCGCGAAATTCAGGAATCAGAATGACATCCAGCTTGGTGCCATCGCCGAATTCTTCCCACCGCAGCATCGGCACCGCACGGCGGCGCTCGCCCAATTCGTCGAGGATAAAGCGGGTGATGTCCTGCACCGAGAGTCGATCGGTCGGTGCAATCTCGTCAACTCGACCCCAGAGCACAGTCTGAGCACCCGCTGTGATGCTGCGACGGTCATCCCGATAGCGGACGAAGGTCTCGCCATAGTCGAGTCGGGTACCCTCCGAGTGACGCGCGCCGGTTTGCAAGGTCGAATCCAGTCGCCCCGCGGCCTGCCACTCCCAAGTCTCGCTCGGTCTCCACCGCGCCGAGACCTGGCCTTGAGCGTACAGGGTTCCAGCCGCCTCGCTGCTAGAGCCGGTGAAGGCCGCGGTTTCAAGCCAAAGTCGGTCTAGCCCGATCTCGAAGTCACTAGAGCCCAACGCATCAGCGCCAGCGCTTGAGCCGGATGTTGGCTCGGCCAGCGGCTCGGCCGCCGCCGGGAGCTGATCGGCATCCGTCCCCTGCCCCAGCACGATGACATCACCGTCCTGCGCCCCGCTGGCGTAGCTCCCAAGCACCATGCTTACCCCGGCAATGAGCCTGATGAAAAGCCTAAGCGTGGACATGCAGCGTTCTCCCCGAACCGGCCAACCATCGGCCTACGTTGACCCAAGTACTCAGCATCGATCGCTTCCGCAAAGCCCTCAAGGCCGGGAGCGAGCTTCAAGGCTAGGATCTTCCAGCGCACGCTTCGTGAATAGCGATGATGGCAGGCCCCGGTCGTATCGCGTCACGGCATTCGTTAGCCGCGTCTCATGGTTTTGCTGCAGGTCGGTCATCACACTTGAGGTCACTGTCCAGTAACCTTGAATGCGCTCCAACCGCTCCACAGTGAGTCGCTTGAACGGCTTGCTGGCTCCGGGCTCGTAATACTCGATCTGCAACGGCACCAGCGCCGTCGGATGAATCCAACTCACCCGCTTGCCATACACCGAGTTACTCGCGCTAACCGGAATACTCTCAAGCACCTCGGTTTGCACGCCCTGAAGGTTCTCAGAACGCAGCCAAGTGTGGCGATCCATCGACACTTTGCGGTCCCGCAAGTCCTCGTAGAAAAAGTCCGAGCCGACAAAACGCCCACCCTGGCGATCAGCTGAGATACGCCGCGAGCGTTTGAGCGCCGGCAAATATACCCATTGCTCGGTATCACCCGCCGCGCGGTCGAGGGTCAGCAGGCCCGTATCAGCAATGTCAGGTGGATCAGTGAAGCGTATCAGCGTCGACACCGTTCCGCTCCCCGACTCCTGCCGATAAATAATCAGACTGCGCGTGCGTGGTGAGCCACCGCGTTCTGTCAGCACCATACTGCCGCGGGTCGTCACATCATCGCCATCCGGACGGTTATAGACCCGTTCAGCCAGATCATGCCCACGCGCTTCGTCAGCGCTCAGCGTGACAGGCAACAGCAACAGCACAACGGCAAAAAGCAACCAGAGAATCAACAAGCGCGGCTTGTTGCAGGTAGACAAATCGGGAGCAGCAAAGGCAAACACAGGAGGTTCCTCCAATTCAAGCGGCATCAGGCTGACAAGCCTTGAGACCTAAGGGTACCGCGAAACGCGGGCTAGCATTTACTGGTCAAATTCATCCGACAATTGCGGTGCACCAACTAATTCGCGTAGGGGGGCCAATTGTTGACTCCAAGAATAAACCCGATTGATGGTTGCAAGCGCTTCTCGTCGTACCGCTGCGTACCTGAGATGGTCGGACGTCAACACTTCAATCGTTTTCAAGAAGAGGTCAGCAGAATCCGCGATGAGAATATGGACTCCATCATCGGCTTCGATGCCCTCTGCACCAACTGTCGTTGAGATCACAGGCAAACCACAGGCCATTGCCTGCAGTATTTTGTTTTGCAGGCCGCGTGCGATTCGAAATGGCGCAACAAACAAAGTCGACTGGTGAAAATACGGCAAAATGTCATCAACAAACCCAGTCACCCTGATGCCTTCTTCACCAGCCAAGGCTTGAATCGTTGGCGCTGGATTCATACCCGCGATAGTGAACGTCGCCCCAGGCCAACGCCTTCTCACTGCAGCCCAAACATGTTCATAAAACCACAGCACCGCATCAACATTTGGCGCATAGTCCATCACACCCGCAAACAACAATCGCGGTGGCTCAATTTCTATCGGGGATGCCGCAGGCAAAAACTCTTCGCCATCGATTCCATTACCAACCGTCAAGATCCTACATGTTGCTTGAGGTTGAGAGTCTCGAAACAACTGAGTCTCAGGCTCCGCCACCAACAGTGCTGAATCGAAGCGCTCTGCTACAACCTGCTCGAGCGCAGCGACCTTCTTAGCTTCGCGCTGATAGACAAACCGCATGACTAACCCAGCATTCTCAGCGTACTGTTGCCATTTATAAGAATCAAGATCCATAAAATCCATAATCGTTAGCGTCTTTGATGACAAATAGCGGCGACTCTTCTCAATATAAGGCGCCATACTTGACGCAGTACAGATAACAGCATCAACTGATGTCTTTGTAAGGACATTGTGCAACTCTTTCAGTAACTTACCGGAGAAAAAATACGACTCACTAATTGCACAGTTAGCAACAAAAGAACGCAAATAACGAATAAGCTTCAAACTTGTACGATGATAACGTACCTGACATGCAGGATGCATCCGTTCAAGTTGTTGGCAATAAGCAATGTCAAGGTCAGTCTCAACCGAACAGAGAACAGTGACAGCAGCGCCATGGGCAATAAAGCCCTTGATTTGATGATAGGTACGTAGCTTTTCACCCTTATTAGGAGGGTAAGGGACTCTGTGCGCCAAATAAACAATATTCAAATGCTTCACCACTCTCCAACCAGTCATCACTCAAGATCATTTTCTGATCTCAGACTAACAATGTCTTTATCGCCCGGAGACAACATCGTCGTAGAGCGCAGCGTAGGCCTTAACCATATGATCCACCGAAAACTGCCGGTTAAAGCGCACTAGGGCTCCACGCGAAAACTGCTGACGTAGGTCCGATTGCTCCATAACGCTCGTCATCGCATCCGCAAACGCCATCTCATCATCATTTGGTGTCACTATCCCATTCTCACCATGCGCAACAACTTCAGCATTACCGCCAGCATCAGTCACGACACAAGGCTTGCCAAGGCTCATTGCTTCCAACAGAGTCATCGAGGTCCCCTCACTCAGAGAAGAAAGCAGGAAGGTATCCATGGCCGCGATATGATTGCCAGGCTCAGTCATATAGCCAGTAAAAAAAACACGTTTATCCAGACCCAATTCATGAACAAGCGTTTCCAAACGCACTCGCTCATCTCCATCCCCAACTAAAAGCAACCGCGCGCCGTCATGCTCAGCAACGACCCGAGAAAAGGCCTTGATCATCATCGTCTGATTCTTAATCGGATCAAAACGGGAAACGGTTCCAAACAGAAAATGATGCTCATCTAAACCATAGCCTGCGCGAATATCGCGGATCTTGTCATTATCAGAGTACAGCTGTGCGATACCATTGTATACCACAACAATATCATCAGCTTTGATCGCCTCATAATCAACTAGCGCCTGCTTAGTCGAACCTGAGATGGCAGTGATCGCAGAGGTCAAGCGTGCAAAACCTGGATTCAGCAGCATGCGTTTCCAGCGGCGTCTATCCGGGTAAAACCGACCGTGCTCAGTAAAAATAACCTTAGCTCGGGTGCCCAGTGATGCCATCAGCCCATAAACCCAAGGGGTGTATTGATGACAATGGAGGATGTCAATACCACGTGCCTTAACAACGCTACGAATACGCCGTATCAGGGTCCAGTCGAAACCCGGACGTCGACAATAGCTTTCGATCTCTATACCTTTGCTAGCCAGTTCCTGCCCCCATGGTCCCAGCGGATGCTCAATACAGAACAAAGAAAAATCAACGTCCGGTTCAGCCTCCGCAAAACCCTCTATAATGTTCTTGATGACCATCTCTGTGCCACCAATCCGCATATCGAAAGTAACATGGAGAACCTTCATTGGCTTACGACACTCTCTTTCTAAGACGCAGCACGTTGTCTGCGCAGGTAATAATCTTTGGCAAGCGCGATATATTCATAAAAAGCGCGACGCGATGCCTCGAGCGCATAGATCGAGGGAATTTCAAGCCTTGGCGTCAGATTCCCTAAACTGAGAAAATCGACAGGGAAGAAAGAAACATTTTTGCAATTGTCCACCAGCAGCCTAATCCGTCGCACATGGGTAGCAGACGAAATAATCAGTGTTGGCCGATCTTTCAAAAACGCCATTGCAGCAGTAATCTCACCAGCGGTGGTGCTACCGCGCTTCAACAAAATGATATCCCGCTTCTTCACACCGAGCGAAACCAAAAGCGCTGTTGCCTTTTCCGCATAACTCACATTTTCATGAGATTTGCTTCTCCCACCGGTGACCAAGATCTTACCCCGATACTGATGATAAAGTTGCGCCGCAGCGGTTAATCTCTGCAACGAACACTCCGCCCATCGACTGATCTCCGGCACATCTCCCTTGTCTGAGTAATAGCAGGCTAATGGATAAATCAGCGAATTAGCATTTTCCAAGTCAGGCTCAATGCGATTCAGATGCTCGAGCGGGTACAGCAGCAGGTCAGTGACATACGGCTGGGAAAAGATGAGTAATACACCAGCGGCAATCCCATAGCTGATCTTCCAAGCGAGTGCACGCTGTGCCAAACTAAACCAAAGCCCTAACAAAAAAAACAGGCCAGCGATGACCAACGGGGAGCAAAGGGTGACTACAATACCCTTTATGATATCCACTCAAGAACCTCCCGCGTAACCGCTTACCCGACCGAGGCCGCCGACCTTGTATACTGCAAAAATCACGGACCTCCAAAACCCTGAACAATTGGAGGGTACTTGGTCCTCGGTTCAGGCAACGGTCCATGATGCCCCGTTTTTTCTCACTTGGCCCTGGATTTCTACTTGGCTCGAGACCTACAATCCGCAATGCCTGCAGATCACAGGCTATTTTGGCCAGCAAGCCGTCTGCGTCGGCCTATTGACCCGTTCCTACGTCAAGCGGCGCAAGCTGATCGGTGCCCGGCAACTGCGGCTTCACCAAACCGGCATCGAAAGCCAAGATCAAATCTGGATAGAGTACAACGACTTTCTCGTTTCTGATCAACATAGAGTCGCCGCAGTCAGCGCCTGCCTGCAAACATTGGCGTCGCTTGCAGACTGGGACGAGTTCATCATCTCCATGATGCCCCGCAACCGCACCAACCAAGTGCAGCGCTGCTTTCACCATAGCCGAATCCTGATGACCGCGCCCGCCTATGCTGTCAGCTTGTCGCCCTTCAGTCGTGATCCAGCCAAGTACATGCCCAGCCTGTCTCCCAACACGCGCTACCAGATCCGAAGATCGGTGCGTGACTACAGGATGCAGCATGGTAACATCTCCCTCGAAATCGCGGCTACCGAGGAGCGTGCGATCACCTTATTTCATTTGGCCGGGACCCTTCACAGGACGCGATGGAGTGACAGCGGATTCAACAACGCTGATTTTGTCCGCTTTCATGAGCACCTCATTCGCTCTACTCATGCGTCGGGAAAAACTGCGGTGTTGAGTATCACTGCCGGCGACCGTCTTATTGGTATACTCTACTTTCTAGTTGACGACAGGACAGCCTACTTCTACCTACAAGGGCTCAATTATGACAACAACCCCAAACTCAAGCCAGGGCTTGTTGCCCATCAACGAGCGATAGAATATTTTATCGCCAAAGGAATACAGGTATACGATTTCATGGGAGGCCATAGCCAGTACAAACAACAACTCGGCGCTCTCACACAGAATCTAGATAGTCTACTCATTCAAAGACCGCGGCCACGCTTTTTTCTAGAAAACCTGGCACGAACGCTAAAAGATCGTCTCATTACATACGGGACAGACAGCCGATGACTAAGCTCGACAATACCACCCTGCTGATTGGCCTAATCCTGCTGATCCCAGCGGTCTTCTTTGGCACCACATTCTCAATGGCCCAAGTCTGGGCAACCAATGAAACCTTCACACATGGTTTCATCGTTTTTCCGATTTCGCTGTGGCTCATCTGGCAAAATAGGTATCAGATCAATCAAGCCCCCTTGTGCAGCGTCCCCATAGCACTGGGTTTCACACTGCCCGTGATCGGCATTTGGATATTAGGTGCCCTGGTTGACGTCAAGGTCGTTCAACAGCTGGCCCTGATCACGCTGATCCCGCTCTCAATATGGGCGCTGCTGGGCCCGCGCGTCCTCAGTGCAGCCCTGTTCCCCATCGGTTACCTCATCTTCGCGGTTCCTCTTGGGCAGGAACTGATTCCCCCGCTGATGGACTTTACCGCCTACTTTACCGTCGAGTTAATACGACTATCCGGCGTCCCGGTTTATCAAGATGGACTTTATTTCACCCTGCCCTCAGGCAACTGGTCTGTGGTCGAAGAGTGCAGCGGCGTCCGCTATCTCATCGCATCACTCGCCCTCGGTACCATCTACGCCTACCTCAGTTACAACAGCTTCTACAAACGAATCATCTTCTTCCTATTCGCTATCGCGGTTCCCATCATCGCCAACGGCTTGCGAGCTTACATGATCGTGATGATCGGACATCTCAGCGGCATGAAATATGCCGTCGGAGCAGACCATTTGCTATATGGATGGGTGTTTTTCGGTATTGTTATTTTTCTCATGTTTTATATCGGCAGCTTCTGGCGAGATCCGCAGCCAGAACCCCCGTCTTCTGACGACAAGCCGACACCGGCCCCTAGTCGCTCCATCAACATCAGTTGGCAAGTCGTCGTCTTATTTACCGCCCTGCTAGTCTCGACCAAACTGGTCACGGCTTCTCTCGTGGCACCGCCAACCGAAAATTTCGTCCCACAGTACGTGGAAATCCCCAGCCAACTCGGGGACTGGGGCGAACGAGAGACCATCGGCTTTGACTGGATGCCTATTTTCAATAATCCAGACAAGCACGTGGAAGTCATCTACGGCAATGACACCAATGCACAAACAGGTACTGACACCGATGCCGTGCGAGTCGACATCGGTTTCTTCCGTTATCAACGCGACGGCGCTGAAGCGGCCTCCTCGCTTAACCGACTCTCAGATCCCTACTATGGAGATTGGAAAATCGTCGCCAGCAGAGCCAGCCACCACGGTAGCCAAAGCGTCCAAGAAACCGAACTCAGAAAGCATAACGAAAAAATCTTGGTCTGGAGTTGGTATCGTGTCGGCAATCATGCCGCAAGTAGATCCGCCGAGGCGAAGATTAAACAGCTGTTTAGCCACTTGCTCAGCGGCCGCCGTGATGCCTCAATGATCACCCTTGCAACAGGCGTTGGAGAGAGTGCCACTGCCGCAAGAGAAAGGCTTGAGCACTTTAAGACTATTCTCGAGACACAAGTGTTTAAGTGATTCAACATGTGCGGTATTGCAGGTTTCACCCAATTCCATCGCCCCCTCGGTGACCACGACACCCTAACACGGATGGGTGAGGCCATCCGCCACCGCGGCCCCGATGCACAGGGCAGCTACCTCCAAGGCCCGGTAGGATTACATCACCGCCGCCTCTCGATCATCGACCTCTCCGCGGCCGGCAATCAGCCGATGCATTCCCACTGTGGCCGCTACGTACTAGTCTTTAACGGCGAGATCTACAACTTCCTCGAATTGCGCGAAGCACTGGAAAAAGACGGATACCCATTCCGCACCCAGACGGATACGGAAGTCATTCTCGCGCTCTACGCCCAAAAAGGAAAAGACTGTCTTGCTGACCTAAACGGCATGTTCGCCTTCGCGCTCTGGGATCGCGAAGAAGAGCGCTTATTCCTGGCACGTGATCGCATCGGCAAGAAACCACTCTACTACAGCCTCATTGACGGCGACATCGCCTTCGCCTCAGAACTCAAGGCCTTGCTCGCAGCGGATCTGGTCAAGCGCAGCATACGCCTCGATGCGCTGCGCGATTACTTCGCCTTCCAATATGTCCCAGACCCAAAAACCATCTTCGAAGGGGTATTCAAGCTCGAACCGGGTCACTGGCTGGAAATCACGGCCAGCGGCCATCGCAAAGCACCGTACTGGGATCTTTCCTTCGCAACCAACGGCATCGACGCAGACCAAGCAACCAGCCAGTTGCGCGAGCAGATCAATGCCGCCACCCGACGGCGCATGGTCGCCGACGTGCCGCTCGGCGCCTTCCTCTCTGGTGGGATCGACTCCAGCGGCATCGTCGCCACCATGGCCCAACAGAGCCAGCGTCCGGTCACCACCTGCTCGATCGGTTTCGACGAAAAACGCTTCAACGAGACCGAATTTGCCCAGATCGTCGCTCAAGCATACGCGACGGATCACCATGAATACGTCGTCAACCAGCAGGTCGCCGAGAACCTGCATGAGATTGCCCGCTACTTCGACGAACCCTTCGCCGACGCGTCTTTAGTCCCCACCTATTTCGTCTCAAAACTGGCCCGCCAACAAGTCAGCGTCGCGCTGGCCGGTGATGGTGGTGATGAAGTCTTCGCCGGCTATGAAAAATACGCCATCGACGCCATCGAAAACCGCTGGCGCGAGCGCATACCGACCCTGATACGGCACAAGCTGCTACCAGCCGTCGCCTCGCTCCTGCACCGTACCCCTGTCAGACTGCTCCGTCGCGCAGGCACGCTCTTGTCAGCCTTGGCCACGGAACCGGCCATGGGCTTTTATCTCTCCAATGCGCAGATCACCGATGCGCAATGGCAGCGCATTGCCAGCGAAGACACCCAACAACGTCTTTCCGACTACCACCCGAGTACCCAGGTCATCGACGCCTACCGGCGCTGCGATGGGCCAGACCACCTCTCACGCATCCTCTACACCGACATCAAGACCTTCCTGCCGGGCGACATCCTCGTCAAGGTCGACCGCATGAGCATGGCCCACTCCCTAGAGGTCCGCGCGCCGCTGCTGGACTACCAACTCATCGAATTTGCCGGCCAGCTGCCGTCAGCGCTCAAGTTCCATGAGGGCGAGAAAAAACGCATCCTCAAAGCCGTCTTCAAGCCAGATCTACCCGAGGCCATCCTCGACCGCCGCAAGATGGGCTTTTCCCCGCCACTCGCAGACTGGTTTCGCCAGGATTTACGCGGCCTCGCCGAAGACAAACTCCTCAACGCCCAAGACGGTCTCCCCCGCTACTTCAACATCGAACGCATCCGCGAATTGTGGACCCAGCACCAAGCCCGCACCCACGATCACGGCGCGATCCTATGGAGCCTGCTCATGTTTCAACTCTGGTGGCAAGAATACATGACCTGAATTTTGCTACGCTTCTGCGGCGCATGGGCTGTGAACGGCTCGACGCGCAGTCTGGGCCAACTAGGCAGATTCCATGCTAATCCACATAATAAATCATGCCTCGTAAAATTCGAGCATTACTGAACGATCTGCAGAAAGCGGGGTTCATAAATCGTGGAGGAAAAGGAAGCCATCGTAATTTAGAACATGGCTCCGGAGTACGAATTACAATCTCCGGTCATCTTGGTGATGATGCAAAGCTTTACCAAGAAAAAGAAGTGAAACAAAAGATTCGAGAAGCAAAACAATGAAAGAAAGTGCAAAATATTTAAAAATTGTTGAGTGGTCGGATGAAGATCAATGTTTCATTGGTGAATGCCCTGGTGTTATTGGTCCATGCTGTCATGGGGAAAATGAAAGAGAAGTTTATTCGGAGCTTTGTGAAATAGTAGATGAATGGTTGGATTTATGGAAAAAAGAAGGAAAGCCCTTGCCACCATCGACCTATGGTAGAGGCATCGCTCAAAAATTGGCAGAAATAGCCTAACAAGCTGCCGTAGACCACCGCCCACTTCGCTTTGGAATAGCCGAGAGCATTCCGCTGCTAGTCGAGCGGATGGCGTAGCGCTCGCCGTCGAGCATGACATCGCCTCCGCACGGGCCGTAGCCTTGGATGTCTCGCCCAAGGATGCCCTTGGCCTGGGAGCCGACGAAGGCCAGTTTGGCGCTGGCCCGTCGCGAATCCTGTACCATAATTAACAGTGCACGAGAGCCGGAGACCCGTTCTGGTGGTTAGCTGCAAGAACATGAAGTAATAAAATCTCGCTATGGCTGAATCTGTCTACATTGAATCATCCGTCATTAGCTACTTTACGGCACGCCCGAGTCGAGATCTTGTGATCACTGCTCGACAAGCAATAACCGAAAGCTGGTGGCATGATCACAGATTCAAATACGAGATATTCATTATAGGCATCGCGGCGGCGTCAGGTGTCAATTTCCTCCTCACATGGAATTTCAAACACATTAACAACGCACACACAAAAGCATTAATTTCGTCCATAATTGAAGCACATGGCTTCGTTTCTCCAATTTTGTGTTCACCAGAAGAACTAGGAGCGGAGATATGAGAGAAGATCCAATTGTTGCTGAAATTCGCCGCTATCGCATGGAGCACGCTGCGAAATATGGACATGACCTCAAGCGAATCCACGAGACACTTAAGGAGTACGAATCTAAATCGGGGCGCGAAGTCGTTTATCGCAAACCACGTTTGCTGTTGCCAAGAACTGGGAGCCAATAAGCCGCTCTAGGGTGAAGCTATTGGTGAAGCAAGCGGTGAAACCCGTTTACTAAAGCAGCTGTTAACAAAACGCTCGCGCTTTCCCACTGGTCGGCATGGGCTGAGCGCTCGAAGACATCTTTTGCGATTGAGCAAGCGCGCCCCACTCTGCAGCGCTGGATGTCTCGCCCGGTCGTGCCCCCGGCCTGGGGGTTGACCAAAATTTATTTGAGTGCGTGCTCGCACTCCTGCTCAATGGCATCAAATACTGGGGCTGGAACGGTGAGCAGGAATTGCTTGCGTCGGTTCTTCGAGACCTTGCCGTTGTTTTGCAGAGCGGCAATCACCAAAGTCGTCAAGGCATTGCCGCGCACATCGAAGCGTTCATCGATTTGGCGATACACCTGGTCGAAGCGGGCGAGAAATTCGGTCTCTTCGCGCAGGTCTTTCTCACGCCGCGCAAAGGTCCTCGTAGCCAGTTTTGTTCGTGGCGATAGGCAGCGGCTCGATCCAGTGGATTGGTGATGGCGGCGTTTTGCAGCTCGACCAGATAATCCTCGTCCATTGGTCGCGGCTGGTGTGCCTGTTTCAACAGCGCCACAAAGGCCTCGGCCTTATCCTGCGATGGTCTCTCTCGCTCGATCGCGAACGAATTTTCGGTCTCATGCAGATAAGCCCAGGCCAGCGCCCGATCGGTCGCCTGCTGCCCAAGTCCCGTCACAAAGGCATTTGCGCGGTCGAGAATGTTAAGCGCGAGCAAGCGTTCAATGGCTGGCGTGCGCTCCACCGTGACCGCGTAACGCAGCGACCCCAACCCGTTGAAATTGACCTTCCAGCGTGCATTGCGCTGACCGGGCGCGGTGAGGTAGCGCTTGGCATCGAACAGATCAACGGTTGGACCGGCGATCGCAAGATTGCCTTCAAGCTCGCGGCCGTTGAAGGCCTCCCACAAAAACCCCAGGACGCGGACATAGCGACTCGAGGGCGTGGTCTGAACCCGGCGCTGGATGTCGCTGCCAGATAGGCGCTTGAGCGCCTGCGCCAGCACCTGCAGGTTGACGCCTTCATGCTTGAGCGCGAACAGCAGCTGCTCGAGTGGCTCATCATGTCGGGGCGCAACCTGCGCGGGCACCAGCAGGGCATCCGCTGTCTGCGTCACCCGCGATACAGGCGCAACCCGCGCGGGTCTTGAGAGCGGAAATGCCGTGAGCTGGAAGCGTTCGCAGAACGATTGGTAGCCGAGGCTGCCCATTTTTTCTTCAACGGCCAAGGTTTTTGTTAAAAAAACCCTATCTTGCCACTTTTTTTGTTAACGCCTAATCAAGCCGGCGGTGGTCGTCGAAGAACAGGGACTCGGCGCCGCGCTTTTAGGCGTCACAAGCGAACCGCCTCGCGCAGCCAATCTTCATGTCCATGCCGCACGCGCAGGATGTAGATGTCGTTTGGCCGAATGGTGTAAATCAGGATATGCGAACCGACCGGGTGAATGCGGCATGCAGGACGTAGCTCTGAGCGCTCTGGCCCGGCAAACGGGTTGTCGGCTAAAAAAACAAAGGCCTGATACAGTTTTCGGTGGTAGCGCTTGGCTTGCTCAAGCCCAAAGTCCATCGCACCTGTCACGTAAATCTGGATCAAGTCCTCCTCGGCCAGTTCACTGAGAACATACGGATTCACTTGATATTCGCAAGCCTTGCGAGCGCCTCGGCTTCGACCGCCTCCATGGATCGCCGCCCTTCACCAGCAGCCAGTGCCTCGTCAATGAGGCCTTGTAGCTCGACAATCTTTGCAGCACGCTCCTGATCGCGACGTATCAGATCCCGAACGTAATCGCTGACATTGCTGTAGCGACCTGAGCGCGAGCATTGATCGACCCAGGCCTTCATCGCATCCGGCAAAGAAATGTTCATGGTTGCCATAAGATCACCTCCGGGGACGATGTTGGCAATCTTTGCTAAATATTGTCAAGCTACTAAACAAACTACATCGCTTCATATACCGCCCGCTCACGCGCCTGCTCGCCCAGCCGCCCTGTCTCGCGCCGCGCCAACACCAAGGCGCTGTCGAAGCTGATCACCGGGTTGGCGCAGACTGACATCATCGTGTAGACGGCACCCTGGGAATGCCGGTGACAAACTCGATAAAATCCCACTGGTCGGCATGGGCTGAGTACCCACCGATACTGTGGATCTGGGCGCGGATGGCGTAGCACTCGCCGTCGAGCATGACATAGCCTCCGCACGGGCCGTAGCGCTGAATGTCTCGCCCGGGCCTGCCCTAGGCCGGGTAGTCAACGAATGCCAGTTTGGCGCTGGTCAGAGCAGGGCCTTGATGATCAGCGAAACGATCCCCGCCAGCACAGCGCCCATCATCCACTTCAACAGTGTTAGATCGGTGCGGATTGGAGCTAGGGCTTGCTCTAGGTTGGCTTTCGTCACGTGCTCATCCTGTGCCGTCCCGATGGCGCGCACGACCGCTTCTGCCTGCTCGGGCGCAAAGCCCGCAGTCTTGAGTTTGTCCACCAATTCCAGGGTGTCGTCGAAACCAGTCTCGGCCTGATGCAGTTGCGAGGACACCATGCAAACGAGCCAGTCATCGAAGCGGATGGATGCCTGACGGATCAATAAGACGGGGCGTCGCTTGGAGCCGGAGAGATCGGTGTTGGGAAAGGGCGTCAAGGCGATTTGCCCAGCGCGTTTCATTGCCAACGCTCGCGGAGATCGGTGTCGCCGTAAATAACCGAATCATCATCCATGCCACGCAATGCCTGCTGCATTGCCATGTCGGCAAACTCCTGATCAGTCCAGTGATCCACGATCGGGGCTCGGTGGCTGGTAAATCGGGCGGCCAGATAATCAACGAAATCGAAAACCTCTGCCCGCTTTTCGTCCGGCAGCCTCTCCAGTTTCTCGATCAGTTCGGCGTAAACCATGGTCATTACCCGTATTCTCTGTTTGGTGCTTCATGCTAGCGCGCCCCCGAGTTAGACGGAGCCTTTTCCGCAAGTATAACGGGCTCCCGACACGAGAGCGGGGGCGCGTCCTGGGGTCTGATTCTCGACTACCCGCGCCAAGCCATCAAGTTGTTCGCCCCCAATGAGGCCGAGGGACTAAAGCATGATCTACCAACAAGAGCACGCGCCAGAAGCCGCCGCAATCAGCGGGTTTGCCGAGCGCTTTCTGCGCCAGGGCGAAGCCCGTTTACTCCGACAGCTATTAACAAAACGCTTCGGCAAGCCCTCCGAGTTGATCGAGAGGCGTCTTGAAACCGCCGACGCCGAGACGCTAGCCATCTGGTTCGACCGCGCCTTAGAAGCCCAAGCGCTTGAGGACATCTTTTGCGATTGACCGGCATTTCTACCCCCGAGGGGCTAGTGTGAGCCGCGCGGCGCCAACATTCAGTTGTTCGATACCCTCAAATCAACTCAGCCGCTTCGCGCAACCGCTCAGCTGTACTGGCCAACCCCGCATTTTCAAGCGCATTCGCAAACTCATCCGGCGTCGTCTCCGGCTTTTTGCGTCGCGCTCGCATACGTTTAAATGCGGAGATCGCCGCAATGGGATGAAGGTCCAACTGGTGGACGATAAAGGTGTCCGGATCAATCGCCTCGATCTCGAAAGCATTCAGAATGTCGGCGGGAAAGTCGCGTAAGTTATCGGTTACAATGCAATCAGTTTGGCCAGCGACAGCTGCAGCCAGCACATGAGCGTCATCCGGATCCGGCAACTCGACGATCAAGTTCAAGCGCTGCCATTGGGCCGACGGTATCTCCCAATCAGGAACTGCGGCACGCATACTGTCCCGTCGCACATCCAACTTCCCCGCCAAATCTGGCCGTCGCGTCTCCAGTGCGCGAATCCACTCGTCCTCAATCTTAACAGTCCACTTCGCAGCGAAGAGTCCGGCCGTCGCTAGGCTCATCAAGGCATCGGTCACAGCAATGGAATACAGCACACATGCATCCAAGACTGCCGTGTATCGCGCATGCCTAGCCATCAATAATCCAGCCCGAGTTCTCTCGCGTTATCGGCCATGCGCTCGAGCGCTTGCTCTTGCTGCTGGCGCATCGCCCTCTCGTAGATCATCAAGTTGTTCAAGGTGACGCGGCGGTGGGTGCCGACTTTTCGGTAGGGGAGACGACCGGCCTCCATCTCCTTGATCACGAAGGGACGCGAAACATTCAGAAAATGAGCGGCTTCAACCGTGGTGAGCTCACTCTCGGCCGGCATCAACACGACCGACTTGTCCTGGCTTATTGCACCGAGCAACTGACCGATGAGCCTCAGGGCGGCGGGCGGCACCTCAACCTGTGGGTGCTCACCGTTCTCCGTCGTCAGAACCAGCGCTGCGGCCCGAGAATGATCTAGCGCGCCCATGATGCAGCGCTGCGCCGCTCGTGCAAGATCCTTGTCTGCTGCAGTCAGGACGGGAGACGCGACCTTATGCACGCGTTCTATGGTTGTCATGGGCCACTCTTCTTGGTAAGACCTAAGCGGCATCATAGCTATAAATGCATTAAATGCAACAAACCACAGCAGGATGAGCACGGATGCGGGGCGGGCAGAGGCCCGCGCGCTCGAGGACATCTTTTGCGTTACTGTTCCCCGCGCCATTGCCACCGACCAGATAGGTCAGTGGGCCGAGCTTGACATCGCAATGCCCGATGCTTTTGGCAACTAAAACTGCAGCACGCGCAGCCGGTGCCAGAGCCGCTCGACAAGGATCACCATCATTGGTGATGCCCGCCGCCCACAGCGTGAACCGGGCGTCTGGGCGCTCGCTCTTGGGACCGGCCTCCAGCAGTGCCTTGGCCTGTGCGGCAAGCCGATTCATCTAGAGGATCAGGCGGAGGTCTCAAAATCCGGCTTCCCAAATCCCAGCCATGGATAACGCCAGCCCGGGTAACAGCTCGCCCTCGCGCAGCTCGGTTGGGTCTTGCAAGCAGATCGGATCTGAATCAGGGGCGTACTGCCAAAGGTGTCGGTCTTGAGGCAAGATCAACCAGCCAAGCCCGACGCCGTTATCGCGCCATTCTCGCATCTTGGCATGGAGTGCTTCCGGATGATCGCTGGCGGAGGCGAGCTCGATGACAACATCTGGAGCCAATGGCAGAAACGCACGCTTTTGCTCTGCGCTGAGCTTGGCCAGTCGGGCGTTGCGGACCCAAGCCAGATCGGGCGAGCGCATGGCGCCGTTGGGTAGCAAAAAGCCGGTGGAGGAGTCAAACACGCGACCTCGCCGATCGGTGGCGGCCCAGTTCCCGAACAGGCGGGTTAACTCGGCATTGCGTGCGCCCGTTTCGGCGCCGGTTGGTGGCATGATGACGATGTCTCCCTGTGACGAGCGTTCGATACGCAGTTCCCGGTTGGCCTCGCAAAGCGCGACGAGCCAGTCGTTATCGCGCGAGCACTGCCGTGGGAGGCGCAGGTTGAGCCCACTGAAGCCTGGGACTTCCCCACCCTGTGGAGACAGCGGTGGGGGAAAGAACCCTGAGGACGCAAGGGCAGGCTGGGGAGTCGGCATGGTCAGAGTCCGCGGCTGCGAAAATAGGAAGAGGCTGACAGGGAGTTTAAGGGGAACGGATGAAGTGACTCAATTGCAAACGACTTTCGATTCGTGACCCCGCTGTAAGTCCGTTGGCGTCGGGGTTCAGGCGCGGCGGGCATGACGCCACCGAACTACGCCTGGGTAGCGAGCGGCGCTCCTACCTGGCCTTCGCGTATCTCGCCTATGCCTTTCGCCAGCAACAGGCGCGCGATCATTTTGGCAGCCCCAATCTCATCGCCCGCCTAAATCTCCCGAACATGCGCCACCCGCGCAGCCAATGCCTCAAGGCACAACAACCTCGGTTCCTTCCAACACCTCACCCAGTTTCCCGGCCAGCGCCGTCCTTGCACACTGGTAGCCGGCGGCAAGCAGATAGGGTAGCCGCCCGACGTGGTCGATGAGCAGCGACTGGTAGCCGTTAGCGCTCTGGGAATCGGGCGCGGGATAACGCAGCTCGTGACAGGAGCCAGTGACGCCTGTGGTGGATGTCGAGAGTCATGCGGTAAGACCAATCTTCGATGACAGGACCGGCAGGTCTAGGCCTGTGCGTGCTCTTGGGTGCGGCGCGCGGAAGTGAGCCGATCGTAGCGGGGAATTCGCGAGAGTTCCCCTTGCAGACGTTCACGGGCGAGTTCTGCGTCGTAATGCGCTTGCAGGGCGAGCCAGCCGTGTGCGTCGACATCGAAAAAGGCGCCTAAGCGTGTGGCGGTATCGGCGGTGATCGCCCTTTGCCCACGGACAATTTCGTTGATGCGGCGTCGGGGCACACCGATGGCTTGAGCCAAGGCATATTGACTGATACCGAGTGGTTCCAGCCAGTCCTTGAGCAGGATTTCTCCAGGATGCACCAGTGCGACTTCACGGTTCATATCGGTTGCTCTATTTAATGGTAATCGACGATTTCGACCTGCCATGGCGCGTTGTCTTCCCAACAGAAACACAGGCGCCATTGATCGTTAATGCGGATGCTGTACTGCCCGGCGCGATCACCCGTGAGTGCCTCGAGACGATTGCCGGGCGGACGACGCAAAAACGCCAAATTTGGCGCTGCATGAAGCTGCTGCAGCTTACGCATCGCGACCGACTCGAAAGGGACGAATCGCGCGATGCGTTTGCCGTAGAAAAAGGCTTCGGTATCACGGCAGCGAAACGACTGAATCATGTCGTGGAGCGTAACGCAAAAGGTTACGTTGGTCAAAGTCTATGGGCAGGCAGGCCCTTTGCAGGCAGCGAAGGGCAATGCACATGGCTCAACGGCAAGCAGGCATGCCCGCCGCCGAGATCAGCTAGGCCGGCCCCGGCAAAGCGCCTTGGCAGCTGGAGGCGGCGATCGCAGAGCGCAGCGGCCCGCTTTATCTCCCGAACATGCGCCACCCGCGCAGCGAGCGGGTAGCGGTTTACGCCGAGGCCGTGCGCGGGGTGCTGGAAGTCGACATCTATGCGCACCTGAGCGAGGAAGAACGCATGATCTACCAACAAGAGCACGCGCCAGAAGCCGCCGCAATCAGCGGCTTTGCCGAGCGCTTTCTGCGCCAGGGTGAGGCCATTGGTGAAGCCCGCGGTGAAACCCGCGGCGAAGCACGCGGCGAAGCACGTTTACTACGGCAGCTATTAACAAAACGCTTCGGCAAGCCCTCCGAGTTGATCGAGAGGCGTCTTGAAACCGCCGACGCCGAGACGTTAGCCATCTGGTTCGACCGCGCCTTAGAGGCCCGTGCGCTCGAGGACATCTTTTACGATTGACCGGAAGCGCCGCGCCCCACTCTGCAGCACCGGCAGGCGGAAACGATCAATCAGGTAGGCGTAACCCAGCAATGACGCCGCAAACTGGCCATCAGCGCTCGAAAAAGACGCGCTGATATTGGGCTAAGTACCCGCCGATCCGATGAATCTGGGCGCGGATGCGTAGCGCTGGAGGTCTCGCCCGGGCTTACCCTGGTCTGGTAGCCAACGAAGGCCAGTTTGGCGCTTGCCCGTCGCGAATCCTGTACCATCATAAGAACAGTGCACGAGAGCCGGATACCCGTTCTGGTGGTTGACCATGCCGAGCAGTCACGACCAAAACTTCAAAAATCTGATCATCGACTACCCACGCCAAGCCATCGAGTTGTTTGCACCCGATGAGGCCGAGGGCCTCAGCGCGCCCGGCGTGCGCTATCTGCCAGTGCGCGAAGAACAGCTCAAGGAGCGTCTCGGCGATCGGTTCCGCGAACTGGATACACCCCTGCTGGTCGAGTGGCCAGACAGACGGCGCGAAGCCCTGCTGTTTCTGTTCGAGGAAGAGACCAAAACCCGACGCTTCTCGATCCACCGGCTGGCTCACTATTGTCTGGACGTCGCCGAACTGCTGGGCACCGAGCGCATCGTGCCCGTGGTGATTTTCCTGCGCGGCGGACATTACGCCACCGAACTCCGCCTTGGCAGCGAGCGGCGCGCCTACCTGGCCTTCGCCTGTCTCGCCTACGCCTTTCGCCAGCAACAGGCGCGCGATCATTTTGGCAGCCCCAATCTCATCGCCCGCCTCAATCTGCCAAACATGCGCCACCCGCGCAGCGAGCGGGTAGCGGTTTACGCCGACGCCGTGCGCGGCCTGCTAGAACTGGAACCCGACCCCGAGCGGCAACTCAAATATCTCGACTTCGTCGACATCTATGCGCACTTGAGCGAGGAAGAACGCATGATCTACCAACAAGAGCACGCGCCGGAAGCCGCCGCAATCAGCGGCTTTGCCGAGCGCTTTCTGCGCCAGGGTGAAGCCATTGGTGAAGCACGCGGTGAAGCACGTTTACTACGGCAGCTATTAACAAAACGCTTCGGCGAGCCCTCCGAGTCGATCCACCAGCGTCTTGAAACTGCCGACGCCGAGACCCTAGCCCTCTGGTTCAACCGCGCCTTAGAGGCCCAAGCGCTCGAAGACATCTTTTGCGATGAACCAACCGCATGAAGCCGCACCGTCATGCATATCGGACGCTGGCAACATTGCGATTGATAGCTACCTGGCCCGCCCTGCGGAAGCCGCGCCCGTCTGCAAAGCACTTGACTCCTGGTACAGAGAGCAGCAGCGCCACACGCCTCCACCTCTCGCGCCATCGCTCGATAACGAGCATCATCGATTAAGTCGCATAACGCCTAACCTTGCTGTACTTTAGCGCAGCATGCTGATCCCACGCCTCTGATACCTAGATTCTTTCTCCCGGTGACTAATTCCGCCTCCTCACCCAGCAGCAACCGCGCCGCAGTCGTACGAGTCGTACGGCCAGCTGCGGCAACCGACGCCGCGCGCTGGGACGAATACGTGACTGCGCATTCGCGCTCCACACCCTACCATCGCTGGGCCTGGAAGCAGGCGCTTGAGCAGGGTTACGGATTAGCAACGACCTACTACCTGGCGGAAAACCACACAGGTGACATCATCGGGGTTCTCCCCGCCGCGCGGATGCCGCATCCATTGCGGCGCGGCACCCTCTGCGCGCTGCCCTACTGCGATCGCGGAGAGCCACTCGCGGACTCTGCCGATATCACCACCGCACTCACAACAGGTCTGCTTGCTGACGAAACCGGGCCGCTTGAACTACGCGGAACGCGCGGCGACGACACCCCGCTCGACGACGCTGCGACCAAAAAGCTCGAGCCGGGACAAAAAGTCCGCCTGCTGCTGGACCTGCCAGAGCGCGCCGACACCCTGCTTGCAGGCTTCAAGAGCAAGCACCGCAGCCAGATCAACAAGGCCCGCAAGAACGGCCTGATCTCAGGCGTGGGCAGCGGCCCAGAGCGCATCGATGCCTTCTACCCCATCTTCGCCCGCAACATGCGCGACCTTGGCTCGCCCACCCACAGCCGACGCTGGTTTCACGCCATCGCTCAGCACTATGGCGAGGACTGCCTGGTCGGGCTCGTCGAACTCAATGGTGCAGTTGTAGGAGCTGGCATTGTGCTACTCGCTGGCCCGCGCGCAGCCATCCCTTGGGCCTCAACGCTGCGGGACTCCAATCATCTGGCACCCAACATGCTGCTGTACTGGGCGTTGCTCGAGGCGGTGATTGAACGCGGAGCCCGACGCTTTGACTTTGGTCGCTCCAGCTTCGGCGAAGGCACTTACCGCTTCAAAACCCAATGGGGAGCGCGTCCCGTCCCACTCGACTGGCACCGCATAGAAAAGCAGACTGATCACACAGCGATCCAAGACCGCCAAGAGCCGCAACCAACACAGGCCACCACCGCACCGGCCGGACGCATCAGACGCAGCGCCGAAGCGCTGTGGCGACACCTGCCCCTGCCCCTCACCATTGCTCTCGGTTCACGTCTGCGCCCCTGGATCAGCCTCTAAACCCATGCACGGCATCCCCAGCTTCATGCGGCCGTAGCAGCGAGCCAGCCCAAACCCATGATATCGGCGCAAAGAGTCCTGGGCAGTTCGGCCCTACTGGTCGCGATCAAGCTGATACACCGCAGCTTGGGCCTGATCAGCACCCTGGTGCTTGCCCGCCTACTCACACCAACAGACTTCGGCCTAGTAGCGTTGGTGTCCATCATCGTCTACTTCTTCGATGTACTCTCCAGCACCGGCTCGGACGAGTACATCATCCGCAAGGCCGAAGTCTCGCGCGACGACCTCGACACCGCATGGACCCTCGATCAGTGCATGAAGTGGGCGCTCTGGCTACTGCTTCAGCTCACCGCACCCGCAATCGCCACCTTCCTCGAGCAGCCAGCACTCGAGAATGCGCTGCGCATCGGCGCCTTCGTGCTTCCCATCAACGCCCTGGCCAGCGCGCGCATCAACCTGCTCAAACAAGACCTCCGGTATCGGGGAATCTTTTGGTTGTCCGTCATCCAACGCGCCGCCGCCTTCTTCTTGGTCATCGCCCTCGCCTGGCATTGGCAGAATTACTGGGCCATGATCGTTGGCGACCTGTTCGCCAGTCTGCTGTTCGCTGCCGGCTCCTACCGCATCGCCCCGCATCGCCCGCGCTTAACCCTCCTGCACGCGCGACAGCAATGGGCGTTCTCAAGCTGGATGCTGTTCAAAGGCGTCATCGGCTACACAAGATCACAAGTCGATACGCTCTTCGTCTCCAAGCTCTTTCCCGCCGCCACCCTCGGCCAATACCACATGGCTAGAGACATCGCCATGTTGCCCGCGCACAACGTCGTCATTCCAGGAACCGAGCCCTTGCTGGCCATGTTCCGTCTCTCGCGGGAAGCCCCTGATGCGCTCGCGCGCCACCTCCGCATCAGCCTCAGCGCCGTCGCCGCCTTAATCGTTCCGGCCGCAGTCTTCATCGCCTGCTTCGCCAAATCGATCGTGCAAGTACTACTCGGACCGCAATGGACACAAGCCGCCCCAATCCTGGCCAGCATGAGCCTGCTATTGCTGTACTTTTGCCATGCAGTCGTCTATGAGCGACTACTGGTCGCGCACGCACGGGTACGTCTGCTCTTCGCACTCGATGTGCTCAGCCTGCTCATCGTCGCTGCAGCACTAGCGCTCGCTGCCAGTGGCACCGCCGCCGAGGTCGCATTATTCCGCGGTCTCGCCGGCTGCCTGAACCTCCTGATTCTCGCCGGCATCTGCCACACATCATTGCACCTCAAAAAAGCCATGCCCTGGTGGCCGTTCGCTGTCATTGCGATTGCCACTAGTATCGCCGCGCTATCCGCCGAACGCCTGTCGCAAAACCTGGATCAGCCCCTGGCGGCGCTAGCCGCACAGATCACCACATTTGGTTTAGTATACTTACTCTTACTTGGCGCCGGAGGCATCAGCTTGTGCCGGACCGAAGCTGCGCTGATCCGAGATCTCTGGCGCCGACACAAACACATCAGCTCCACCCCGTCACGGGCCAAGTCCGGCTTACCCCGCGAAAAAGCACTTGATTGAAATTGCTTATGAGAACACGCCTGAAAAATCTGCTCAACGTGTCTTCCCAAGTGCTGATGCTCCCTCTAACGCTGCTATGCAAGATTGAAGAAAAGCTGATCTCCAAAGACGTTGAGGTCATCTTTAACATCTGTACTCATGTGGTCGCCCTGCTCCCAGGCCTGCCCGGCGTGTTCTTACGCCGCGGATTCTATTCAATCGCGTTAGAACAATGTTCCCTAGACAGCTACATCGGTTTTGGAACCATCTTTTCACACCGAGCGACGATGGTAGCGGACCATGTCTACATCGGCAGTTACGCCTTGATTGGATCAGCTATTCTCGGCCAACACTGTCTCATCGGCAGCCGCGCAAGCATTCTAAGTGGCACCGCTCTGCACATTCTGGACGATGACGGCACCTGGACCCCGTACTCACCCGAACGGCTGGAACGCATCACCATCGAACCAAACGTTTGGATCGGCGAAGGCGCCATCGTCGCTGCCAACATTGGCCGGGGCAGCATGATAGGTGCCGGCTGCGTGATCACAACTCCCGTCAAGGCCCAAGTCATCATGGCTGGAAACCCCGCTCGTTTTGTACGCAAACTTGAGCCAGAGGCGCAGCCTGAGACACTGACCTAGACTCCATGCACCTATCAGAACGATTAGCGGCCTACAACTCAAGAATCTGACCGCCTATCATGTTAATCACACCCGATAACAACTCTCATCGACGCAACTCAGGACTAGGCTATTTTCTGAGCCTTGTACTGGTGGCAGCCACATTGCTGCATCAATCAGGACAAGCCAGCGCCAAAGGCGCGTTTTTGATTGACGACGACAATGCCTTTTGGAACGCCGACATCGGACTGGACAACGGAGCCATTATTCCCGCCTCAGCGGCACAATTATTTCGCATCTACTCCGGCGCCTTGGGACGTTTTCCAGATGATACTGGCTTCGCTTGGTGGACCACAGAGATGGTCGAGGGGCGTCATGACCTAAACAGCCTGACCAGGCACTTCATTGACGCCGAAGAGCTTGTGGAACTGGCGGATCAGAACCAGGACGGAATCCTCTCTAACGATGAGTTGGTCACCCACGCGTACTTGACGGTGCTCGGCCGAGAGCCTGACGTCGCCGGTTTTCAGTGGTGGCTCGGCGAGTTGGACAGCGGACGTCGCGCCGCGGTCGACCTCTTTATTGGCATGACGCAATCCAATGAATACGTGCAGCAGACTCTAGAATCAGTCGCAAGCTACCTGCCGGATGGTGGAGCATTACCCAGGCCGTACTATCCTGAGACGGAGTCCTATCCAGAGCCTGCTGAGGGACCTTGGATTGCCCCCATGGCAACTTCACGCATGCCGACACTGACCTACGAGGGCGCCTGGCGCCATCGCAAGGGGCATTGGAACGAGATCGAGCAAATCAACGGCATGAAGGGCGGTTTCGCGGTCACAGATGACGGCGTCTGGCTCACGAACAACCGAAACAAAACAAAGGCCGTCGGGAAATACACCAGACCGGTACCGGCGCTGACGACAGAAATCGCCGAGATGCCAATTGCGGAACTCCTGGTACCCTTTTTCCCTGTTGAGCCAGAAGGCACGAACGGCACCCACCTGAGCGATATCTACTACGACGAGGTTGTCGACAAGCTGTATATCACGATCAATGAATACTACGACGCCGACACAAACAATACCAACTTCATCGCCGTCATGGACCAAGACGGCGGCAATAAACAGGGCTATTTCGACGTCACCAATCACCAAATGGCCGCAGGTCAAATTCTGCGTACGCCCGATCATTTAATCGATCAAGTCGGCGGTCGTCTGTACATGCACCCCGAGCATTGGACGAACATCATCAGCCGTGTGTCAAGCGGCGCAGGCTTGCATGGATGGGATGGTAGCGTTCCTGACAATCAAGGCGACACCATCGCCCTCACGCCGCACCTTTACTATCCGCACACGCTGACCCCGGGCGAGCACGGGACCTCAGGATGCAGCCAACCTGCAAATCCGATCTTCAATCGCTTGTCTCGCTATGAGGTGAGCTTTTTCTGGAAGGACAGCTACATTTCGATTGGCTTGAATGCAGGACAACAAGGCGGCATCGCCTACGGGCATCCGCCTTACGGCGGCAACAAGGGCAATTACACCTGCATCGAAAACGATTACGACAACTATTACTGGATCTGGGATCAGGATGACATCTTCAATGCCCAGAGCCCATGGGACCCGAAGCCAGTCGAATGGGGGTTCCTAGCACCACTAGCCCCCGAAGCACCCTGGATCATCGGCGCCTACTTCGACCCGGTGACGAGCAAGCTCTATCTCATGGGGAAGAATGATTACCTGCAGGGGCAGGACGAGTGGAATCCCGTCATCTACCAATACCACGTCAGTGACTGAATCCCTCAGGCTGCGCCACGCGTGATCTCCGCCAGAACCCAAGCCTTGTATCGATTGCAGCGACACCCCTTATGTATACCAATCCCCGTCTCCTGAGCGCTTTGCTGGTGGTAGCCGCGATGTCACTGCAAGCCGGCCAGGGCAGTGACCAAGGCGCATTCATCTCTGATGACGACAGCGCCTTCGCTCATGAGCAGCTGCTTACTGTCGCCTTAGCCGAGGTTGAGTCTGACTCTCCAGAGCCAGCTCAGGGGCCGTGGATTGCGCCCGGGGCGACCTCGCGCATGCCGACACTCACCTTCGAGGGCGCCTGGCGCCATCGCAAGGGGCGCTGGGACGAGATCGGAGAAATCAATGGCATGAAGGGCGGTTTCGCGGTCACAGATGACGGCATCTGGCTCACGAACAACCGAAACAAAACAAAGGCCGTCGGCAAATATTCCAAACCAACGCCAGCGCTAACGACGAATATCGCGGATATGCCAATTGCAGAACTCGTGGTGCCCTTTTTCCCTGTCGAGCCTGAAAAGACGCGCCGCACTCACCTGAGCGATGTCTACTACGACGACATTGTCGACAAGCTCTACATCACGATCAATGCACACTACGATGCCAATAAAAGCAACACCAAGTTCATTGCCGTCATGGACCCAGACGGGAGCAATAAACAGGGCTATTTCAACGTCACCAATCGCCAAATGGCCGCAGGTCAAATTCTGCGGACACCCGATGATCTGATCGACAAGGTCGGTGGCCGGCTCTACATGCACCCCGAGCACTGGACGAACATCATCAGCCGTGTGTCGACCGGCGCGGGCCTGCATGGATGGGACGGAACCGTCCCTGAAAAGCGCGGCGACACCATCGCCCTAACGCCACACCTGTACTATCCGCACACGCTGACACCAGGAGAACACGGGACCGGAGGGTGCAACCGACCCGCAAACCCGATCTTCAATCGCTTGTCTCGCTATGAGGTGAGCTTTTTCTGGAAAGACAGCTACATTTCGATTGGCTTGAACGCCGGCCAAGAGGGTGGCATTAGTTACGGGGAACCGCCATACGGCGGCAACAAGGGTAATTACACCTGCATCAAAAATGATTACGACAACTATTACTGGATCTGGGATCAGGATGACATCTTCGGCGCCCAGAACCCATCCGAGCCAAAGCCAGTCGAATGGGGGTTCCTAGCACCGCACGCGCCCGAAGCACCCTGGATCATCGGCGCCTACTTCGACTCGGTGACGAGCAAGCTCTATCTCATGGGGAAGAACGATTACCAGCAGGGGGATTCGTGGAATCCCGTCATCTACCAGTATCAGGTGAGTGATTGACTCTTTTAGACACGGGATGCCTCTCCACACCAATCCTCTAACACGCTAGCGTGCCGCTTGTTCCAACTCGACCCACTCGGCTTGCCGAACGCCAACAGATACCGAAGGCGCCGTAGGCGCTTGCGCTCCCACTCCTGAAAGCCCAGTTCCGGGATGCTGCCTGTCACCGAGCGGGGCATCTGTGCGAACAACCGCTTGTAGACCTTGGAAAAGACCTCGGGACATCGGCATTCATCCTGATCCCAGGGTTTCAGCCGACCTGCAAAATGCACAATAAAGGGCCTAAGCGCAGGAACCAGGTATGACATCGGCCAAGTGAAATTCCATCTGAGATCAAGCCTCTGGTAGATATCGCCGAAACAGATATTGAGATAGTCCTGATCATGCAACGGCGTCTTGATACGCTCGCTTTTTATGAGCTCAACAACCTGTTTGCCAGCACCCTCTGTTGCCCAAAAATCGACATTGATATAAAACAGGCCGGAATTAAAGTAGGAGCGGCGCCTTTTGAGCGATGGATTCAGCTCATAAACCTGAGGTTGTTTATCGATATGATGAATGGCCTCTACGGCAGCCAACCGCACAGGGGGGTTGGCGATGAGTTCGCCTAGATCCGCATCAACCAGCATGTCGCCATCCATGTACAAAATATTGCGGTGATGCGACAGGAGTTCTGGCAGAATCAGTCGGCCATAGGCGGCGGTCGACATATCCTTGAGCTTGACAGGCAGCGCACTCCAATCCAGACCATGCGCCTCTCCAGAGTGATCGATAAATTCAATATCCACACCCAAGTTGGCAAAGTAGGCACAGACATCCTGCTTCACCGCAAGCGGCACCCCGAATCCTAGCAAGGCTATTGGGAACCGCATGCTACTGCGGTTCACTGCAGTGGTGGCGGTTGCCATCATCAGTGGCAAATACCGCTGGTCGGACACGAAAGCTACACAGCTTTCCATTTTCCGCACTCCTTGGGAGACATCAGGCCTCCCTTAACTAGATTTACCCTCAGGCTGAGAGCTTGTTCGTTCTTTAGTCAGCGTAAGGCCAACTCATAGGTTTCGATTGTCTTGCCCGCAACCTTATCCCAAGCCAAAGCATCTGCGGCCAATCGGTTCTGTTCGCCCATTGCCGCCAGCTCCCCTCGATCGAGGGTCTGTAGCCGCTGCGCCAAATCCGTAGCCGAAGAAAAATAAACTGCTCCGTTTGGCGGCACCACGCCCAGCACCAAAGCGGACTCGGGCAGGATCAATGCCTTTTTGCACGTCATCGCAAGAATCACCGAACCCGACGTCAAGGTCTCTGAAAAAGGGATCAACACCACATCGGCCAGTGTGATGTAGTCCATCAGCTCCGAGTCCGGAACATACCGGAAATCAAGCACCACTCGGTCCAAACCAGAGAATGCTTCCTCGTACTCCCGCCGATCTTCCGGTTCACAATGCCCCGCAAGAATCAGCCAGCAGTTGTTTGGCAGCCCCCCCGCTTCCACCACCGCCTTTTTCAGTGTTGACAACCCCTTCTGAGGTCGCAGCGCACCGAAGTACAGGATCACGACCGCGTCGGCAGCGATCGCCTTCGCCCCTCTTAGGTCAGCACTCGACATCGAAGACGGCGGATAAACACTATCGTAATTTCCGTGGGGAATCACAGACGCCTTTTCGGGAAGCGCAGTGCCATAAATCTGCATCAGTTTCTGCAACGCTGGATCACTGTGGACAATAACCCTGTGTGCAAAACGTAAAAACGCCCGTCTTATCAGCCTTTCACGCTCCCGATCAAAGCCCTGATGAGCGTAATAATTGTGTATGGTCCACACAATGCGCAAACCAAGGAGCCGCGCCAGCATGACATCCAGTCGAAACAGAGAGCGCTTAAGGGCAAACAGGCTGCTCGAGCGAGACCAGGTCAGACGAGTGATAAGCGCAGCTACCCAGTGGACGTGAATAACATCAATATCCCGATTGGTAAGCCGGTAACGGGTAAAGCCAAAGGGTGCGCACGGAAGTGCATCATACGAAACGTCGAGCCCTCTTGCCCGCAGCGAGTCGGCAAGGAGACCGAGATACGGATTGCCACGTTGCCAGATCGGCATGATTGCAACACGGCTTAATTTTTTGGTTACAAAACGCATTGTTGCCCCGGATCTTCACTGCCGGTATCATCGATACGCGAAGACGTTCTCGGCCCCCATCAGCAATTAAAAATTCAAAAATGGTTATCTCAGTTCGCGAACCGACAGCCGTTTTCGGTTGTTCGATGCGTGATACTACCACGCACTCACGCTCGCTTGTCTTGTACATCGGGCGGAAACAACCCCCCCAACCCCGCAGGACCCCAACCGCACGGCTCGGTCAGCAGCCCCATGTGCCGCCCCGCGGCCACCGGTCACCCTCTTGTTCAGATCACGTTTTGCGTTAAGATGACCGCTGATTGAATGTGATTGGAGATAGCCACGGCGCACGAGCCTGGCTCTATGTCACTCTGGCGCCGCTGAAACAAGCTGCTGCCCCGCGTGTGGTCCAATCCCTGACATTTGCGCAAGGAACGGTGAGTCACTTGATTAGGCGACATGCATGACCCCTGAAATCCATCACCACGGCGCCACCACCGGCGTCACGGGCTCCTGTCACGAGCTGCGATACGCGGCTGCCGTCGGCCCTGACTCCCAGGGCGCCCCTGGCTACCAGTCGCTGCTGATCGACTGCGGCCTCTTTCAAGGCGACGAGGCCGGCACCGATGGCGCGCGTGCCAACCAACTGCAGATCGGCTTCGACATCGCCCCGATCCAGGCGCTGATCATCACCCACGTCCACATCGACCACGTCGGGCGGCTGCCGTACTTGCTTGCCGCTGGCTACCACGGTCCGATCCCCACCAGCCCCGCCTCTGCCGAATTGCTGCCGCTGGTGCTCGAGGACGCGCTCAAAGTCGGCTTTACCCGCGATCAGCGCCTGATCGAGCGCGTGCTCGCGATGCTGCAAAGTCGCATCATCGCGCTGCCGTTCGGGCAATGGCACCGGCTTGACGGGCAGGGCGGTGTCGTCGCGCTCGAGCGGGCCAGCGAGCCCGGCGAGTCGACCGACGGCGGACCCCTGATCCGCCTGCAGCGCGCCGGCCATATCCTCGGCTCGGCCTATGTGGAGATCGAGGTTCCAGACCAGCGCCAACGCATCGTCTTCTCCGGCGATCTCGGCGCCCCGGACACACCGCTGCTCCCCGCACCGCAGCCGCCTGAGAGGGCCGACATCTTGGTGCTCGAAAGCACCTACGGCGACCGCTGCCACGAAGACCGCAGTACGCGCGTCCAGCGCCTGCGTGCGGTGATCGAACACGCGCTCGCTGATGGTGGCACCGTCCTCATCCCGGCCTTCAGCATCGGGCGCACTCAAGAACTCCTTTACGAGCTCGAAGGCCTGTTCCACCGCCATGGTGAGGATGGCGCACAAGCACGCGCGCACTGGCAGCGCCTGCAAGTGGTGCTCGACTCACCCCTGGCCGCCGATTTCACCAAAGGCTATCGGCGCCTGCGCCAGGCTTGGGACGACGAGGCCCAAGACCGGCTGCAACAAGGCCGCCACCCGCTCGCCTTCGAGCAGTTGGTCACCGTCGACGAGCACGCCGACCACATGCACATGGTCAACTACCTGGCCCACAGCCGCCAGCCCGCGGTGGTTATCGCCGCCAGCGGCATGTGCGCCGGCGGCAGGGTGGTGAACTATCTCAAGGCGATGCTTGGCGACCCGCGCCATGATGTGCTCTTCGTCGGCTACCAGGCCAAGGGCACGCCCGGGCGAGACATCCAGCGCTACGGCCCGGGCGGAGGCTACGTGATATTCGACGGCGAGCGCTACGACATCCGCGCCCAGATCCACAGCATCGGCGGCTACTCAGCGCATGCGGATCAGCGGGATTTGATCGAGTTTGTCACCGGCATTCCCACAGCGCCGGCTGAGGTCCGCTTGGTGCATGGGGATGAGGGAGCGAAGACGGCGTTGGCCGGGAATCTGCGTGAGGTGTTGGAAGGAACCAAAGTTGTTTTGCCTTGATGCACTAACTGCGCCAGGCGGATCGCTTGTGAGCGCCGAAAGCGCGGCGCTGCTCGATCAAAGCCCGAGACAGTAGCAATGTTGCAATCGTCCGACATGCATGACGGTGCGGCTTCTTCCGCTTGGTTAATCGAAAAAGATATCTTCGAGCGCACAGGGGCTGTAAGGCACGGTCTAAACCAGAGGACTAGGTCTTGGCGTCAGCGAGTGCAAGATGCAGGTGGATCGACGCAAAGGGTTCGCCGAAGCGTTTTGCTAACAGTTGAGTGATTTCTAGACTTGATGCGCAGATTTGGCGCATCTATACTTCCAAGTCGGTGCCCAGCTTATGGAAATAGAAATGCAACGGTAGCGAACATAGATCGGATCGGCCAACAGTTATCTTGATGGGGTGGATGTTTTATGTTCGGACTCTACCGCACAGCCCTCGCATTGGTCGTTGTCGCTCACCATATTCTCACTGTACCGATAGTGGGGCATTTTGCCGTTCAGGGCTTCTTTGTGCTCAGCGGCTATCTCATGACCACGATCATGCACGGTACCTACGGCTACACATTGAAGGGTGCCCGGGGCTTTGCCGTTAACCGATTTCTCCGTCTGTACCCGCTTTACTGGAGCATCCTCTTACTCAGCAGCCTGCTGGTTGCGAGTGTGGGGGACGAGGTTTCGGCTGGCTTTCGCAGCGCGATTTATCAGCCGAATAACTTCCTGTCATGGATGCAAAATGCATCTCTGATATACTTGGATTTTTTTCCAGGGGAAGTAAAACCGCGGCTAGCACCGGCAACTTGGGCGCTAACGGTGGAACTGCTTTTCTACCTTCTTATTGCGATCGGCATATCGAAGAGCAGGACGCTGTGTCTTATTTGGCTTGTCGTAAGTCTTGTCTACACTGTTGCTACCTATGCCCTGGTTCTACCTTACGATTACCGATACTCAGCGCTCGCCGCCGGATCATTACCATTTTCGATTGGTGCAACAATCTATTTCTACATTAAGCCAATAGCCCGCTGGCTTAAACGGTTCAGGAGGGTACTGCACGCCTGGAACTGCTTTGCACTTATTGGAATTAATTACCTCACAGCTATACTTGCGCTTTTCTACCCATCATGGCTCGGATTCTACACGCCGATATCCTGGTTGGTCAACATCGCGCTTAGTGCGCTAGTCACTGTAGTGCTTGCCAAACAGGGTTTGGCTGGTATCAGCGAAAAATTTGATTCGAAGCTTGGCTACTACAGCTACCCCATCTATCTGTCCCACTGGGGAGTTGCTCTGTTTATTGTAGTGGTTTCAGGTGGGGCTGTAGCGCGCGGTTTACATTGGCAGGGTTTGATACTTTTCCTAGCCACTGCCCTTCTATCCACGGCTCTATCTTTCTTACTTAAATCTGCCATTGATGACCCAGTGCAGGGAATTCGAGCACAAGTTAAACGCAGATTGCGCGGCGAGGTGAGTTTGATTCAGGTTAAATAAATCAAGTAATCCCCTCGGCTCTTCCTGACCAGACCCATTTGGCGGTCCAAATCCGTGGGGCGGCGCTGGCGTCAAATTTCGACTGTTAGCGACTCATGAATTCAAAACCCCCGGCTTTACCAATAAATGGTTACTTTTAAACACTGAATTTGGTTATTTTCCACAGACTTTAAAAAAGAAAATATTCGACACCCTTCGATTTACCGAAAAACTGCGACTACATCACATTTAGCAGGAAAAAATGAACATGACTAAAAAAATATTTTGCGTGGGGTTAAACAAAACAGGAACTTCATCTTTACATGAAGCATTTAGAATTCTAGGCTTAAAAAGCGTGCATCTTAAAGATGATCAAGGCATAAACATCAAAGACGTCATTAAAAATAACTACCTGACAGGAGAAAATATCCTCAAAAGCCTGGAAGAGTATGATGCGTTTTCTGATTGGGCTAAAGGTGTACACACTGTCGATATAGTTAAAGAGTTTGACAAACAGTACCCAGGTAGTAAATTTATACTAAACACTAGGGATTTAGAAGGCTGGCTAAATAGTAGAGAAAAACACGTGAAAAGGAACCAAGAGAGAAAACAAAAAAACCCAGATGAAGATATTAGTTGGTTAGATGTAGACAGAAATGGTTGGGAAAATCAGTATACCAAGCACTACGATGAAGTTAATCAGTACTTCGAAGGCAGAAAAGATGATATTTTAGTTTTTGATGTCACAAAAGGCGATGGTTGGGAAAAACTTTGTCCCTTCCTGAACCTTCCAACACCCTCAGTCCCTTTCCCCAAAAAGAATGTTGCTCCTAAAAAGAAATCATTTTTTAGAATTTTAGAAAAAATAAAAAAGCACATCTAATTTTTCGCGAATCTCAACCGATTCTGCGCATCTGGTCTAGACCCCACCAGGTAAGGCATTAGCGTAGTGGTCCCCACATCAAGTGCAACCTACCTGTACCGTGCGCAGTGCTAACGGATTGATTCGCGGTTTTGCCATCGAGTTGCCATGTTCATCATGGCAGCGAATGTCAAGGTAGTCCGTCTTATTGTTCATTTCGCCGCAACACTGCGGTCTCAGCGTGCGGCCTCAGACAGAGCATGTCACCGAAGGCCGCTTCCACAGTAGAAGGCAACAATGGCTCACCTCTCGCGTCTCGAACTGATCTCTGACCTCGAACGCCAGATCCACGGCATCCTGAAGCATTATATTTCTCCGGATGAACCTTTAGCGATATTGGGTTTCCCGGACATCAGGAACTGCGGGGACTCGGCAATCTGGCTGGGCGAGATCGCATACCTGCGAAAATATTTCTCCGGCAAGACGCCAGATTACGTCTCTCGAAGGAAGGATTTCTCGGCTGCAGAGTTGCGCCGCCGTGTTCCAGTCGGTCCGGTCTTCATTCAAGGCGGCGGAACCTTTGGCGATATTTGGCCCGGCCACCAGGGGTTCCGCGAAAGTTTGCTCACTGAGCTGACCGACCGTCGGATCATCCAGTTTCCGCAGTCCATCCATTTCAATGATGCAAAGCGGATCGACGCCTCCGCCAGAGCGATCGATCGGCATGGTGACTTCGTCCTGCTGGTGCGCGACGAGCAATCGCTGGAATTCGCCGAGAAGCACTTCAACTGCGCCGCACACCTCTGCCCCGACATGGCCTTCGCGATCGGACCACTCTCGCGCCCGGAGACCTCGATTCCCGTCCTCGCGATGCTACGCGACGATCGCGAGTCTGCCCGGAAGACGTGCGAAAGTTCGGCCTGGGCTTGGCCGGACATTCCGCAGGAGGATTGGATTACGGAGAATCGCCGTTCGGTCGACCGTGTCAAGCGATGGGGTTGGCTGTCCGCTCTGGCCGGAGGCAAGCCAGCCGAACGCAGGTTCCGGATGCTAAACGCCGCTGCAAACCAACGCCTGATGAAGCGTGGTATTCCGCAGATTTCGCGCGCCCGCGCGATCGTCACGGACCGGCTGCATGTTCACATATGTTCCCTGCTGCTGGGGCGGCCCCACGCCGTTCTCGACAACAACTATGGTAAGGTCCGTGGGTACCTGGCGGCCTTCTCGGGTGGAACGGATTTTTCTTACCTGGCTAGTTCGCTCGAGGACGGTATCGCCTGGGCGCAGTCGCAGGCCGAAAACTGCACGCATTTCTAGTAACCCCATGACGCTTCTCACCTTTATAGTACCGGTACGTCACCAAGATAACGCACGTGACTGGGACGCACTGACTGGCAAGTTGTCAGAGACCGTCCGCTCCATTGCGGCCCAGACGCATCCCGACTGGCGCGGTATCGTAGTCGCCAATGTGGGAGCTGTTCTTCCGCCCTTGCCGGATAAATTCTCGATCTGCCGCGTTACATTTCCGCCCAACGATCTGCATGAACTTGGACAAGGAGGTAAAGCGGCTTTTCTGGACGCCTTTCGTGCAGACAAAGGCCGGCGGGTTCTTGCCGGGATGCTGGATGCCCGGCAAAGCCGGTATACCATGATCTGCGACGACGATGATCTGGTGAGTAACCGCATCACGGAATATGTGGCTCAAAACCCTTCCGCCAACGGCTGGGTGGTAACACGCGGATGGCTCTGGAATGATGGCGGCCGTTATCTTTTTGAGTATAACGACTTCAATCATAAATGCGGAACCTGCCTAATCGTGCGCCGCGATCTGTATGAAATCCCCGAAACCTTTGAAGAAGCCGACTTGGAATGGATCAAGGACAGTTTTGGCAGCCATCATCGCATCGACAAAAAACTCGCCGCGTGCGGCACGCCTCTGCTTCCTCTACCCTTCCGTGGCGCAGTGTACCGGGTAGGAAATACCGGATCGCACAGCGGGACGTCTACGATTTTGCACCAGGCATTGCTGAACGGGTCGACCATCAGGCGACCGAAGCAGATCCTCAGAAATCTGTTGGGGCTAAGGTGGATCGGGCGCAGCCACCGCCAGGAATTTTTCGGTGGATAGCGCAGCGCTATGTGTATAAATCAAAAAAGACAGGAAGACAAATGAGCAAGATTTTTGGTATCGGCTGGGCAAAGACAGGGACTACAACTTTAGGGAAGTGCTTCCAAATATTGGGTTTCGATCACCAAAGTCAAAACCTTGAGCTGGTAAAAGACGTAGGAAAAGGTGATCTATCCAGAATAATAGCATTAGCAGAAAATAAGGATACTTTTGAAGACTGGCCATGGATAATTGTGTACAAGCAACTGGATGAGGCTTTTCCTGGCAGTCAATTTGTATTAACAAAAAGAAAATCTGAAAAATGGATTCGTAGTTACAAGAATATGCTTAACAAACAATCCGATGCATCGGAGGAGGTAAACGAAATACGTCGTACCTTGTATGGACTACCATTCCCTAATGTTTCAGAGTCACAACTTATTGAACGTTATGAAAAACACAATAGCGAAGTGGAGCGCTACTTTCATAACCGCCCAGGTGATCTACTTGTTGTTGATTGGGAAGAAGGGAGTGGGTGGAACGAACTCTGCAATTTCTTAGGAAAGGATATACCCAGCGATCCATTCCCACATGCAAATAAGGGTGCATATTCAAAGGGATTAACTTTATCGAAGATCTATGATGGCTTCAAGAAGTGGGTGAGATAAATGAATAATCAGAAGGGCCATACTTTACCCATAACTCGCCCCGACGCTGTGCTGAGCCTCCAACACGAGCATGAAATCCGGATCCCATTGTAGTTCTGTAGTCCCATCCAGAGCGTTTTTGCTCCCCGGAAGCCATCGCTCCTTGGGTTAAGGAAGCCATCAGCGATAGCGAGCATCCGCAACATGGTATCCACCGAGGGTTGCGTGGTGGCTTGCGCCGGATGACTAGATAGATCGCCTTTCAGTCCTCATACCGTAAGCGGGCCATCTTGGGGCACACGCTCGCGTCCGAATATGATCAGGTGTAAGGTCCTGGGGCCAAACTTTTGGTTACACTTCAATAATGCCGCGATTCGCCAAAAAGCTGAAAGGTGGGAATACAATTTCTGATGACTTGACGCTGAGTTCGACCGGTGAGGTTGGTGCAGCTAGATAATCAGCATCAAAAATCGAATCAAGCGGACGAGGAAAACAGAGCCCCATAGACAAATAATAGTCTTCGAACTTTAAAAGCGGCTCCTTTGTCGATGGCTTAACAAAAACGCACGGCCGCCCAAGCGCATGTGCGAATATTATCCCATGCAGGGAGGATGAATAGACGCATTCTGCTTTCATTATCGCTTTAGCGAGGAGATGAGGCGGGTTATCGATATCGACATATCTAATGCCTTTCGGGAGGTTCCGGGCAAACCGATCACGCTCCCGATAGTGGGGGATGAAAATGACCCGCCCTGCTATTGAGCTTCGTTCAGACGAATATTTGGCAATTAGTAGCCCGGGGTCCGCTAAGAATTTAACAGTCGAAACGTCGTAACCAGCCTTCCTAAAAATATCAAGACTGATTGGCCCCCTTAAAGCATGTATGTATGCTGACTCTTTCTGCACTTTAGGCAGTTCACTCGTTCTGCATCCGATGCCGCATGCAACATCGCCGGGTTGCAAATTGTGGCCGATCGAACCCACACATAAGATCCTTGGTGCGTTTGTGAGATTCGTAACCGGAAGGCCGGGATAGAAGGTATTTAAAATATTGATAGCAAAAATATCACCAGCGTTTCCGTACCTAAAATCGTTCCAGGGACGCTTGCGGATAACACGATCAAGAACAAGACGGGGGCGGGACTTTATCCGCTCGTGCCAATAAAATGTTTTAATCATAGCCCCAATAGCTGACTTGTCCATTTCGTTTCCTCAGTTATCGGGTAGTGCTAAGGTCGATATTTTTTTGAGTCATAGATTTTAGAGATAATTCATGTCTGGCGCACTACTCCAGCTTTCTGCACACGTTGATGATAGTTGAGGGACTCTAGCCGTTGGCCATACTGGCAAATCGTGTTCCTTCGCTGTTAAGTTCATCCCAGCTACCCCATTCTGCGATTCGACCCTTCGACAGTAAATAGATGGTGCTACAGGTCCGCACCGTACTTAACCTATGGGCTACAAGGATGATGGTCTTACTACCGCTCAACTCGTTTATCGACTCCATCAGTGCACGTTCAGTAGCGTTATCCAGAGCACTTGTCGCCTCGTCAAAGACAAGAATTGCGGGGTCACGATACAGAGCACGAGCAATACCAATGCGTTGGCGCTGCCCCCCAGAGAGACGGACTCCTCGCTCACCAATCTGGGTATCGTAACCATCCGGAAGATCAGATATTATGAATTCGTGCAGATGCGAGAGCCTAGCTGCGCGTTCCACTCGATTGATGTCAACTTCTGAGGGGGAAACACCCAAGGCTATATTGGCCGCTACACTCTGGTCGGCAAGAAATATGTGTTGCGGCACGTAGCCAATTGCCGCCTGCAAACGCCTGACATTGCTCGCATCGATCTCAATATCATCGACCTTGAGCGCCCCTTTGCAGGGCGGCAACAGACCAAGTAAGACATCCATCAGCGTGCTCTTACCCGACCCCGACGGTCCGACGAACCCTACTGTTGAATTGACCGGAATCTCTAGCGTCAAATTCTCGAGTGCATATTTATCGGTACCAGGGTAGCTGTAATACACCCCCGATACCGACACTGTTCTGATGGGAGACAGCGGGATTACGTTCTCAAAGGGCAGCGCACCACTTGTTCCCGCTTCAATCTTCTTCAGATCAGCGAGTACGCTATCCACGGTCGGCATGTTTAGTCGCACGCTGGCAAAGGTGGAAAACACTTTTTGAAAAGCGGGGATGATTTTTTTACCCGCCAAACCGTAAGCACCGAGAATCGGAAGCATACCACCCAAGCTTGAGTTGCCCGCCATCATAAAAAGTACGAGCAGTAGGATACCGCCAAATGCGATGGCCTCAATTGCATGCTCCGGTAAATCCGACAGCAGGGATGCTTTTGCGTTAATGCTCGCAAGCCGCCTCGATGGTTTTCCGAAGCGGTCCACATAGTCCTTCTCGCGGCCCAGCAGACGAATCTCCTTCTGGCCAACAAAGGCTTCTGAAGCGCTGACAAACCGCTCGCGCTGCGCCGCGACACGCTCGCGTCCTACTGCTGTTAACCAGCGCTTAGAGATAAAGTAGATCAAACCGTAAGTGATCCCGAGCGCAGAAGCCACGGTAAAAGCCAGCATCGGCGAGATGAAAACTAAGAACGCGATGATCGCAATCGCTGTCAGCGCTTGACTCAGCAGGCGCATCGCAGGTGTCAATGCTCCATTGATTGCTAATGACGATTCCTGGAGCACTATTTTCGCAAGATCATTGGAGTTTCTTGTCAGATAAAATTCATACGGCCGGTGAAGGTAGTCCTGCATCAGCCGCCGGGATAGGTAATACTGCTGCCAGGCGCCGAACATCGTCACCGCCCACTGAGTGGTTACGGTGAGTACCGTGCCGAGAACAAAGGCGATAAACGAAGCAATACCGAGAAAAAAAAGAAAACTTCTTTCTGAATCGAATTCTAGGTACTGGTAGGCATACGCCAGTACGGGATTCGAATGAATAAGATCCGGATCGCCGATCAGCGCTAGAAAGGGCATGACGGAGGCGATACCGGCCACCTGCATGAAAGCCGCCATGATCATGAGCAGGATCAGCAGCACAAGCCTTTTCCCGCTTCCGGGATTGGTTAGCCTGAGCAGTTTACTAACGGTTGATCTCATTACCGCTCCATCGTGATTCAAGCAAGTGATTGTTTGCGTTGGCTCGCCAACATCAATCTGCTGCCCTTTCCAATTATTCCGAGTCTTGCGGCGCGAGCAGAACTGACCTTGATCGCGCTTGCGCTGAGCAGCCGGAGGTCGAAGGCGCCGTCAGAGGATGGCAAGCTCCGGCTGTTGCTTGACCAGCCGGTCCAACTCCGCGAGCTGGCCGAGAAATGCATCCAGCATCCGCAGCGGCAGTGCGCTGGGGCCGTCGCATTTGGCCTGTTCCGGATCGGGATGGGTCTCGAGGAAGAGCCCCGCGATGCCTTGGGCGACGCCCGACTTGGCTAGGGCCAGCGCAGACTGACGCCGCCCTCCGGCCGAATCCGGGCGACCGCCTGGTAACTGCAGCGCGTGGGTCACGTCGAAGATCAGCGGTAGCCCCATCTGCTTGATGATCGGAAATCCGAGCATGTCGACGACCAGATTGTTGTAGCCGAACTGGGTACCGCGTTCGCAGATCATGACCTGATCGTTGCCGGCTTCACGGCACTTCTGCGCAATGTGCGCCATCTCGGCCGGGGCGAGAAACTGGGCTTTCTTGACATTGATCGGTCGCCCGGTGGCCGCCAGTGCGGTCACGAGATCGGTCTGGCGCGACAGGAATGCGGGTAATTGCAGGATGTCGACTACTTCAGCGACTGGGGCGGCCTGAAACGGTTCATGAACATCGGTGATGACGGGTACCCCAAACTGCTGCTTGACCGCCGCCAGAATCTCCAGCCCCGCCTCGAGACCCGATCCGCGGTAGGAGCGGATCGATGAACGGTTCGCCTTGTCGAACGACCCCTTGAAAACGTAGGGCAGGCCGAGGCGCGAGCAGGTGTCGACGAATACCTGGGCGACCTCCAGTGCCAGATCCTGTGACTCGAGCACGTTGAGGCCGCCGATGATGGTGAGCGGCTGCGTGTTGCCGATCTGGAAATTGCCGAGCCTGATCGTCATCGGTTGTCCTCGGGTTGCGCGCCGGCGCCGGTTAGGGAAGTGTTCTTGTCAGCTCGCTCGGGTCTGAGGTTCCAGCTATCGATTGCCCACTCCCCGTGCTGATGCTGCAGCAGCGCATAGGCGCCGGTGGCAAGCTTGAAGCCCTCGCCAGGTAGGCAGCTCGCGTGGCGCGTGACGACCTCCGGTAGAAACCGCGCGGTGCCATTGCTGGTGACAGCGAGAATGCGCGCGCCACGATATTGGGGGATGGTCACCTGGGTGAGAAAATCGCGCCAGCGCTGCATCATCGCGTCGGGTTCGCAGTGCCAGCCTGGTGGGACGATGTTCTGCTGGTCCCAGCGCGCCAGCGCCGCTGGGCCGAGGCGGGCCAGGACGGTAGATTCCGGCTGCCCCTCGTCGGGGCCGTAGTCAATTTCGTCCAGCGCGGGGCTGACGTGGGTCTCGACGGACTGCGCAAAGTGTTCTAGGGCCAGCGCCGCGGTCTGCTGCGTGCGCTGCAGGCGGCTGACGTAGACGGCATCCAGCTGTTGGAAACGCTGTTGCAGCTCGCGACCGAGCGCTCGGGCCTGGCGTTGTCCGCTGGCCGACAAGGGCAGATCAGTGCGGGCGCCACAGCGCAGCAGGGTATCGCCGTGATCAAAGGTATTGCCGTGCCGGGCGATGATCAGCGTGATCATTGCGGCGCCCAAGGTGGTTCGCCGTGTGCGGCGATGATCGCGTTCGCGCGCTCCAGATCGGCCGGTGAATCGACGCCAAGCGAGAAGGCGTAGTCCGATGCCGGCACCGGGACCGCCCGTACGATCATGTCGAGTTCGAGGAAACGCAGTTGTTCGAGGCCTTCGCAGCGTTCGTAGAAGGATGGTGGCGCGGCGACGATTCGCTCGAGCGCCGTACGCCGATAGCCGTAGATGCCGACGTGTTTCAACACCCCGGGGTGCGCGTGTTCGACGCGTCGTCGCGCTTCATCGCGGAGGGCGGGGATGATGTTCTTGGAAAACCACAGAGCACGCCCGCTGGGCGTGACAACGACCGTGGTGCCACTGAAGGGCGCGTCTGTCTTATCCCGACGTAATTGGTCGAGTTTGTCCCAGGTTAGGGGCTGGTAGGCCGTGACGACGTCGGTATTGTCCTGCTCTAGGGTATCGAGCAGTGCGGAGACCGTCGCCGGGCTGGTAAAGGGTGCATCGCCTTGCATGTTGACGATGAAGTTGGGTGGCTGCGCGAGCGCGGCCAGTGCGGCATGGACCCGGTCGGTGCCTGATGGACATTCGCTCGGCGTCATCAACGGGGTGGCCCCGTACTGTTGAGCTTGCGCTGCGATACGCTCATCGTCAGTCGCGACATAGACTGGCACCGCGCCCTCTCGGACCGCCAATGCGCAGTCACAAACCCGCTGCAGCAAGGTGCGCCCACTGATGTTGGCCAGTGGCTTGCCAGGCAGCCGACTGGAACCGAAGCGGGCCGGAATGACGATGACAGAGTGAGCCAAGTGTAAAACTACCGATGAGAATGCAGACCCGACTACCCGGATGACCACTAGCATGGCTGACGGAGTGAGAGGTTAGCGGACGCCGGATGTGGGGTCAATGCACATTTCGCGCTGCCCCCGTGCGTCGTAGTCGATGCTGCGCAACAGGGCTTGCCTGCTCATACCGGAACGCCCATACTGCAGCGGTCGAAGGCGCACCAAATGCATTGTTATGGTTGAGTTAACGAGGTTACTGGTCCTAGCTGGCTATCAACGCTCAGGCACAACCTGGCTTTCGAATCTGATCAATTCGAGCCCTGAGGTCATCTATCGACACGAGTTCTTCGGTAGGCTATGGGCGAAACTGCCCCCTGAGTTGTGGCAGAAACTCAAGCAAAACCACGGAATCACCGAGGTAGAGCGCCACACCGTCCTCGAGACGGCACTCACGGCCCATCACGAAGCCGACCGCCCTCCCTTCTTTGATAAAGATCATCTGGTTCTTTCAAATCCGCGCCTGCATCACCTGATGTGGATGGCGACCAATGTGCTACCGAAGCTGCTGTCGCCGCTGTACCGGACCCTCTATCAGCCGCGAGGCCGCGGTAGCCTGCTCCTGATCAAGGAGACCCGCTCTGCGGTGAACCTGGATTCCATACTGGCGGGCCTTGCGCCTGACCTGAGCCTGTTTGTGTTTCGCCACCCCTGCGGCGCCATTGCGTCACACCTGCGGGGTATTGCCAGCGGCAGAATGCAACCGCCCACGGCAAAGCAATTGAAGGTTTTCCACGCCCACAATCAGTCCTCGTTGAGGTCCTTGGCCGTTGAGCCATCACTCGAGGGTTGGATGCAGGAGCCCATCGAACGCCAACTCGCTGCCATGTGGGTCGCGCAGAACCAGCGCTACCTCGAAATGGGAAAATCGATTACTTCGATTTACCTCGACTACGAGGCCTTTTACGCAGCAAGGCAGCAAGCAACGCCCTTGCTCCTGCAGGCCATCGGCATCAGCTTCACAGAGCAGACAGGTGAGTTTCTGAACGGGTCGCCCACGAATAGGCAGTCCCTACTCAGCCGCGATTCATCTTCCGAGTTCTTTAGCGTCTACCGCCAACAGAATTTTGATCCACTCGGATGGCAGAAGCAGCTGACTGAGGCGCAGGTCGAGGCGATAATGGCCGTCGCCGCTCCTGCGTATGAGACCCTACAACAACGGGCGTGGGACTGTCAGGTCCCGCCGGTGCCCGCGATTGAAGCTGCTCAGCCACTGAACTAGATCTATGCAAACGCCCGATCTCCCATCGACCGCCCAATGCAGCGGAGTGCTGCCCGATCAGGAATCCCACTTCTTGGACCAGCCCCGCCCCCGTATACTGATGTTCACTTGGCACTCTGCCAAGAATCTGCAATTGATTCTGCCAGTGGCGCGGTTTCTCGAGGCCGAATGCGGGGCGGAGATCTATTTTCTGACATCCGACACGTCCGGGAAGATGCGGCTGGGACTTGATGGGTACGTGGCATTTACCGTCAATGAGACGCTGCTCTCGTATCGAGACCTGCCAGATCCCGAACTCGATCCGAAGGACGATCTGGGCGATCTCGACCTGAAGGTAGACTGGCTGTGGACTCCGGCGGACCCCTATCCGCATCCGACTGGAGCCGACCGGTTGTCTGAAGAATACAAGGACTGGAAAGTCAAGCAGTTCCTGAAGGCCTACAGTCAATTGATTGCCGACCTGAAGCCGCAACTGGTGGCCACTTGGAATGGCACACTCGCTGTGACCAAGTGTCTGGCACGAGCTGCGCAGTCTCACGACCTCCCCTGCCTGTTTCTCGAGCGCGGCCTGATACCCGGGACACTCGTTGTCGATCAGCAGGGCGTTAACTACGAGAGCGCCTTCGCGGGGCCACTTGCCCCCCCCGTCGACTCAGTTCCCGAAAGCCGCAGGCAGCTGCTGGAGGACGCGTTCAAGGTGCTCGGCGATAGCGGCAAATCCATCGTTAATGTCGGTGAGGTGGCAGACCGATCAAGTATTCGCCGTCATTTCGGGATCGATGAGTCTGAGCGAGTTGTGCTGCTGCCCTGCCAGATCGACTCCGATACCAATATCGTTCAGCATTCGCCGCTTGTTAAATCCATGCTTGACCTCCTTGCGTGTGTGTCAGCGGCCGTTCAAGGGTGTCCCATCCACGTTATCGTCAAGCCCCATCCGGAAGACGAAAAACGTCGATTGGCGATCGAGTCCGCCTGTGATCATCCACAGATGCATTGCAGCTGGCACTACACGCTGCACAGCCTGCTGACAGCCGTCGATACGGTTCTGGTGATCAACTCGACCGTCGGCTTGGAGGCCCTGATGCAGAATATCCCGGTCATTACGCTGGGAAATTCGGTATATAGCGAAAAGTCCTTCACCTCGGATGTGCGGGATCTCTCTCAGATCCGCGACCACCTGCTCCAGCAGCAGACCCCACCCTATGACAGCGAACATTTCTGGATATTTCTGAATAGGCTGCTGTCGCAGGGACTGTTTTCCTATGATGAGACTGATCCTTTCGGGAACCGGGAGCATTTGGCAGCCTTTGCCCAAGCTTCTATCGCTAGCAAGCACACTGATGACCCATACCCTGACACTGAGTCAGCCATCATTGTCTATAGCCGGGTTGTCGTGGCTGGTCTGTCGGCCCAGAGTGGTCGAACAGTGATTCTCGGTGGATTTGAGCGAGACGACATGACTCTGCCGAGTCAAGTGACCCACATCGGGAGTCTGCGCGACTTGGTACGCTGGATTCGTCGACCCGTGCGCCCGGATCTGCTCATCTCGCTGGGCCATTCCAACGGCTGGCGCAATCGAATGATCACCGCAATCATGCGCCCGAGGCGTCTGATCGCCGCATCCTGATACGATTGACCCGCAACTAGGCAGCCCATTGCGATGATTTTGAGACCGACAAATCACAGTTTTGTGAAGTTTGTCCCCGGCGTGTTTCTGGTCTACCTCTCGGTACCCAAAGTTGCGAGCAGTTCGATCAGTCATGCCTTGCTGCGCAGATGCCCGACGGCACCTGATGACGTGACCGAGCACAGCATCATCGGCAAGTGCCTGACTCATTGGCGCCCCGCCAGTGCGCCGCGCCCAGACCTGCCTGTATTTACCTACGTCCGGCATCCAATAGAGAAGTTCATCTCCTTTTACCGAGATAAATTCATCAAGGCGCGAAGCCGGGGATTCGAGCTCGATGCCTTACGGCAACTCGGTTTCACGCCCGAGATGGGCATCGATGAGGTGGTCAGCCACATGCTCACCATTCCGGTGAGAAAGATGGAACATCACGCCCAACCCCAGCATCGAATCCTCGCTCCAAAGCGACAGTATCTGGCAAACTTCACCGGCCAAGTCGAGGAGATCAAAAACACATGGCAGTACGTCAAGAAGGTTTCACTCACGGATTTCGATATCACGACCGCTAGAAACAGTACCGCTGCTGCGCCTGATACCTCACTTTCCGAGGAATCGCTTGCCGCTCTGGTTGACTATTATGCAGACGACTTTTTCTTGTTTGGCTACACGCCTTCTATCGCTCCAACCGCAACAAACCTAAAGAGATCAGACAATCGTGACAAACTCTCTCATCGCGATAGGCAGGCCCTGCGCTCAGCGATGCTGAGCAATAACGAAGCCTTTTTCGATCTTGCACAGCGCCTTGATGAGGAACAATTTCACGATGACTACAAGCAGCGAGTTGTGAAGGCTTCTAATGACTTCCTGGTTTTCGCCAATTGGCGAACGAGTCGGGCAAGCATCCGCTCAGCCTTTGGTTGATCGAAGCGCTTCCTGAGGAGTGCGTTTTTGATCAGCATTCTCGTCTTTTATCTATCACAGATGGTCACAATGGCCATCTCGATCTCTGCGGCACCCTATGCGGCATTTATCGGCTATCAGATCATCTACTTCATGTATCACAACAGCCGGTGGTGGTACCCGTTAATCCCAGATATTAGCTACTCGTTTATTTTCTCGACACTGCTGGTTGCACTGGCCATCTTCACCTCGAAAAAGGGCGATACAAGGCTACTTCAGGTTCCCGCTTTCCGGTGGATGATCCTTCTGGTTGTGATGTTCGCGTTGACCTACTTCTGGGCATCAAGCCAGCCATTGCACCTGATCGCGCTGGACGATTACGTGAAGGCTGTCGTTATCGTATTTGCGGCTTACACGCTCTGCACCTCTAGCAAGGCACTGAACGCCTACATCTGGGGGTATATTGCCTCGGCCGCCTACATAGGCTACTACGGCTGGCACCTCGGTCGAACCAGCGCTGGCCGACTTGATTCGCTAGGCACCGTCGACTCACCAGAAGTTAATGGTATCGCCGCAGCAACACTCCCGGCGGCGATACTCGCGCTTCACAAGTTCTGGACTGCACGAAGTCACCTGGAACGCGCTGCTTCGGTCGTGTGTGGTGCCTTTCTGGTCAATGGCCTGGTTCTGATGAACAGTCGAGGGGCGTTTCTGGGCATGGCGGTGGGTTCTGCGTACTATTTATATGCCTTATATCGAACGCCAGGCGGAGATCGTTCCATCAAGCCTAAGGTGATGGGGCTCGCTATCGCCGGGGCGCTATCCTTGGTGGTGGTGCTGGACGAGAGTGCCATTAATCGATTTATGACAATTTTTGAACAACATCAACCCACTGTCGAAGAGGAAACCGGCGCTACGAGAATCTTCTTTTGGAAGGCTGCAATCCGGATGTCCTACGACTATCCGTTCGGTAAGGGTTATCGTGGTTTCTTCTTAGAATCCATTGATTACATACCCGGTTACATTGCCGGCGGTGGCAGGCGGCGTGCAGTGCACTCTACCTGGCTCGAAGTATTGACACAGACAGGCTATATTGGTCTTTTCTTCTTTGTTTCAATGCTGACTGCCAGTTGGCTTCAATTGCGAGCCGTGAAGAAATCTGCAATACCTATCAAGGATATTGAGCGCTATTATTTGGCGGCTGCTCTCCAAGCTGCCTTGATCTCCTTCCTGGTTGCGTCAACTTTTATTGACCGCATGAGGGCAGAAGTTCTCTATTGGTTGATTCTTTTTGCGGCCTGCGCTTACCGAATCTACTTAAGGCCTGCAACCCCGATTGGCCCCGAGCATGGGGCGGGTATCAAGGCGTCTCGTAACCCAGCTGGCAGCGCTAAAAATCTAAACTTACCTCAGGGTGGTTTTGAACCCTCCCGTATCACCAGGAGAAGACGATGACAAGCAACACTCTTCGTATAGGAAAAGAGGTTATCGACGATGAAGCAACGGCTTTGACGATTATTGCGAACCAACTTGGGGACTCGTTCGAAAAAGCCGTGCGCATACTTTCTGAGGTGGAAGAAGTTGGCCGGGTTGTTGTTTCCGGCATGGGGAAAAGTGGTTTTATCGGGATGAAAATCTCAGCAACCTTTGCGAGTATCGGCATTCCATCCTTCTACCTCCACCCGGCAGAAGCAGTACACGGTGATCTCGGGCGCTTCACGAAACATGATATTGCGCTGCTTCTTTCAAACTCCGGAGAAACACAAGAGGTTGTCGAACTCCTCCCGTTTCTTAAGCGAGTAGAAGCTCCAATAATCAGCCTAACGGCACATTGCGATTCAACCCTTGCTCGCCACTCGACCGTCACGCTCGCCCTCGGCAAACATCGTGAGGCCGGTCCGCTTGGACTTGCCCCAACCACCTCCACCACCGCGATGCTTGCTCTTGGAGATGCGCTTGCCATGGCGGCACTCGATATCAAAGGACTCTCCGAAGAAGAGTTCGCGGGCTTTCACCCGGCAGGCTCGCTCGGGCGCTCTTTACTCAGTGTTTCAGAAATTATGCGACGAGATGAAGAGATCTGCGTTGTATCCAGTGACACCCTCTGTAGTGACGTACTGCATCAGATTACCGATACCCGTGGTCGTCCAGGCGCAGCAGTAGTCGTAAACGATGACGGCGAGCTTGAAGGAATCTTTACCGACGGCGATCTGCGGCGATGCCTCGGGACTAGCCAATCATTCCTTAGCGAACCAGTGCACAAGCACATGGGAAGGAACCCAAAAGCGATACCACCAGAAACTTTGGTGAAGGAAGCAACGGCCATGATGAATGAAAAACGTATCGACCAACTTATCGTCATCGACAAACATCGGAAACCGCTCGGGCTCATCGATATTCAAGATGCGGTTTCAGTGCGGATGCGATAGTGAACAAGCAACTACGTAGTTATATATGGTTAAGGGTTTTATTGGACCAACCACTCCATCATCCTCCTCGCCTCGGGCGCGGGGACCCAATGTGGCCCATCAAACTCATGATAGATCACCTCATAACCCGCTTTCTTAAGCCCTGGAACCGTGAATAATCGAGAGAGCCGAACGGGGTAAACATTATCCCTGATCCCATGCCCTACAAAAATGAGTGGTCTGCCGATCGGAGGCGAAGGCGGGGATAAACGCCAAGGCGAAAAGGCAATCAGGTGAGTAAACAAGTCACCGTTTGACCGACCAATTGCTAAGGCGTAAGAAGCTCCGTCTGACAGACCACCAATGGCAATTCGCTTTGGATCGATTCTTACCCTAGCAAAAGTGTGCTTCAGTGCAAGATCAATAAACAGAACATCAGGGCCAAACGGGCTGTCGATTCCATCCCAAGTGTTGTGGCGTGCATCCAAAGCTAGAATCACCACACTCAGTTCTTCAGCGATCGGAAAAAAGAACTTAAATGAGTCGGACTCACCGCCCCCTCCATGCAACCATACAAGAAGAGGTAGGGGTTCTTCAGATGTTGCGGCCTTTGGGATATATAAGGTGCCATCCCGCCAGAGAAAGCCGCGATTCACCCAACGCCAACCACCAAGCCCGAGTTCCTGCTCACCAGGTTTGATAGTAACACTGGGTTCGGTTGGACGGGCCTCAATACGTGATACTCGCGGTCCATCATCTTGGCAACCGTAGGTTGACAGAATGATGAACAAAGCAGAAAAAACTGGGAACAGTCTTACTTTATGTATTATGTGATCTATTTTGATCATAATCCTTTTAAGGTGAAAGATTTGTTATCAGCGCGCCTCGCACTGATGGTTTGCCCGTTTCTCGATCAAATTAATTGCACTCTCTGCAAACCGTCTTCCTAATATGACATAACCAAGTTCAGAATAATGTAGGTCATTGCGAACGAGCATTCCCTTCCGGCTCAGGCCATCATTGAGATCATCCGTATCGACCCAGACTCTGCATGGGGCAGATTTAGCAAACCGAACTTGCTCTTCGCGGACCCTTGTCCAATGTGGCAAGCGCTTATTCGTTATGCCGTAATCGCTAATACGACCAATCACCACGTTCAGATCAGTGCGCTTGAGATCCTGCTGCAATTGTGAGACTAAACCAATCAGGCTGTAGCCATAAACGCTCCCATCTCTGCTCAGGGCATCAGTTTCACCTTGCATCCAAATGAAGGTCACTGACTTGATTTCCTTGCCTTCAGTTACCTTTCTGACTTTTGCTAACAAGCGGCTGTATAAATCACCCGTAATCGGCCGAATTTTACCGGACACCATAGACCAATCTTTGTACCAGCGCGAAATCGGCTCACCGCCCTTTGCATCCCACACGACAATAATGCTTTGCTTGCCCAATGCCCTCTTGACATGTGGAATAAAATCCTTTTCATAATGCATACCCTCCATGTTCGATTGCCCAGAAAGAATAAAAAGATGCTTACCTTCTTGGCTCGCCATCAAGGCTTCCGGCAAAAGAAGCACTGAGAAAAGAATAGACAACCACAGCCTTGCGAGTGTCATGACACTCGGACTACTTCTTAAAAGTATGCGCATATAAACTGCTGAGATATTTCCACGACAGCTCTCTTAACGCTGTGATGTCAATAAACTTCTGTAAGACGTTAGCGATAACTGCCGATGCAACATAAACTAAGCCTATCAATATAATCTGCGCGATTTGCCTATTATCAAAATAGGTATAAAACCGGTCATGGATACTATAAATAATTGGCATATGGACAATAACCATGATGAGCGTAGCACGCGCAAAATACGATATGATTCGATGGCCGCGCAATCGTCGAGCAATTTCAAAAAAGAAATATGTGTTGACAATATAGATGATCGATATCATTACCGACTCAATTGGCACCGCAAGAGGCGAATCAATTTTAATTGTTTGAAAAGGGAAACTGCCACCCATGGGTATTAAATTTGACAAGGCAGCCCAGGTTCCTAGGAAAACAGCCCATAAAAAAAGGAGCCCAAACGCGATAGGTAAAGATCGGCTTTGTTGCTTGTTGTGAAGATACATTCCAAGCATGAATACAGTGATCCAATTTGGCAAAATCATATAGGCGACAAAGTTCTGGTCAAGATATATCAAAAGGCTACGCACACAACTTTCTACAATGAATGCCGCAAGAATAAGAGACAGGCCTACCCTCCTCCCTTTCAGGAATAGAAACCAGAACAATAGGATGTGAAGGTAGGCACCGATGTACCAAGTCGTTGGATTAGCCGGAAAATAGTTTAAAAACACATTTGCGCCAAAAAAGAAAGGTATGTAATTTGATAGATTCGCATCCCCTTTAATGTATAAATTGATTAGACTGAGAAGGAGAGCAAAAAAGATACCCCAAAAATAAAAAGGGAAGATTCGGTTAAAAACAGCGCGAACGGCTGGTCGTTGGTTATTAGCCAGCCCCCAACCAGTGATGAAAACAAAGAAAGCAACACCAATCTGTTTAGTGAAGGCTGGTTGTGCGATGAGGTTGTAAGCGTTCTGTGGATCACCAATAATATGCCCAGCAACAATTAGCAGCATGCCGAGTACTTTCATCAAGTCGATGAAATCCTGATGTTTTGCATTAGCCATAATTCAACAGACCTTCATCCAGAATAAGCAATTATCGTTTAGCCTTCATGCGCCTTCAATCAGCCTTTTCAGCCCATACCTTTTACCGCTGAGGGCTTAAATCTTTTCTTTACGACGCATGCGTTTGTAGCGTTCGTTATAGGTCTCGTCATCCGTGATATAGATTTTTCCAGGTATCTTATACGACTGCAGTTTGTCTTTACAAAAACCGAGCATTTCGGCCTTCAATTGTTTGTGCGTTTTAGACGCCGCTAATTTGAATTTAGCGGCAACTATCTTGCCAATAATCGGATGATCCTCCCCGAATACCACAACATCATCGATATCCGGCATATCGAGAAGCACACTCTCGACTTCTGCGGGGTAAACCTTGTAACCACCTACATTAATGATTTCACTCGCTCTACCAAGGATTTTGATCCACTCACCATCCTGGTCGACCAAGTCACCTGTGTCGAGAAATCCCTCCTCATCAAATGGGTTCGGTGCATTTAGATAGCCCAGCATCGCTGAATCCGACTTGATCCATAGCGTGTTATTGACGACCTTGGTCGTAAATTCTTCCCCGCCTACCTTGAGCCATAGAGAGTCGGTAGAGCGGGATTTGGAGCGTAAAATCCCCACCTCAGACAATCCATAGGTTTGGTGCAACTCGGTATCGGGCAGGATCTTAGCAATCTTTTGTAGGGTGCTCTCCTGCATAGGCTCAGTACCGTAGGTAATGAGATTCAAGGAGGATAGATCATATTCTTCATGTGCCCTAGAGAGCATCAGTAAGTTCAAAAAGGTAGGCGAGGTTGGCAATAGTTCGGCTTTGTATTCCTGTATCGCCTTGCATACGCTGGATGGAGTCCGTTTATCCGACACGATAACTGTGCCCTGATTCGCGAGCGAATAGAGCAATGAGTTAATCCCGCCAATATGATCCAATTGTAGGAAAATGAGCATCCGCATTGGCTTCCGAGGGATACGGAATTTCTGCATTAGCTTTTCGAGGTCTTGGACAATTCCCTTACTCTTGCCCGTCGAACCGGATGAAAACAGCACTAGCCCAGCACTGTCACGCCCCCTTAATTGCTCATATAGCGGATGGTCCGCGTTGCGACCAGTGGGTTGCAGTTTGGCTTCGCTCCCGTCGAGCGAGATATCATACTCAGTTGCGGCGATCTCCCGGAATTCAGAAAAGTGGTTCCGGGAGTCATTGGACAGAGGCACTACAATATTTTTATTGCTAGCAAGCGCTAGCAGTAGTGAAACGGAATTCGGCGAGTAATCCCCATCGAAGGAAACCACGGCGCCCGAAGGAATACGGTTCCGTGCAATCCACGACCGGTACTGTTCGTAACGTTCTAGTAATTCGCGATAATTTACGGAAAACTGGGATGAGACGAGTGCCTCATGCTCAGGATTCTTTCGCATAATGTCTAGAAAATGAGCGATCATTAGGACACTCCCCCAAGATAAACAATCTGGCCGCTGATCATGCCACTTTCAGGACGCAGGAAAAAATCCGCTAGATTGATCACATCATCAGCTGTCGCCATTTTTTTTATCGCCTGTTGGTTGACAAGGTTTTGAATCTTGTCAATCGCAACACCTCTTATTAGATCAGTCGCAATTGGAGAGGGGCCGATCGCATTACAAGTAATGCCGAAGCTTCCGTATTCTTTTGCCAAAATACGTGTCATGGTTTCCACTGCGCTCTTACTCGATGCATAGATCGATTCACCTTCCAACTGGAACGGTACAGCAACAGTTGTCATATTGATGATCCTGGGATTTGCTGATTTTTTTAGCAGCCCGAGAGCCTTTTGGCAGCAAAGGAAGGTTCCTTGCACATTCGTTGCAAATATCTTTGTGAACGATTCCAGCGGCGTGAGTGCGAAAGCGTTCATACTGGCGATACCAGCGTTATTGATAAGTGCGTCAAGGTACTTGGTCTGCTTGCGCAGCTTGCTAAACATCTCCGAGATGTCACTTTCCGAAGAAATATTGGCCTTGAAGTGACAATAATTTTCGGCATCAAGGGTCTGGTCAGATCGCGAACAACCGTAGACGAAATCTCCTCGATGAATAAAGTGCTCTGCCAGCGCCCTACCTAATCCTCGGCTTGCACCAGTGATCAATATATGTTTAGGCACTTCCATCAGTTTTCGCCGATTAATTGTACGATGAAGCCTGATAGGCTTTGCACGTCTCGGAACGGGCTGTTCTGCTGTGACATGGCCCGCTCGTCGCTCAGTGAAATATAGATCCCACTATCCTGCAAAGACTCCTCGATGTCGACCAGGAAGGAGACAAGCCCCATCGAATCCAAATGTCCACCCGTTCCATACAACTGGGTTTCCGTCGATAGCGGAATCTGAGAATCAGCCTCGCGCCCATTGTTCGCCATAGCAAGCGCGTCGAATATAATCTTCTGGATGTCGTCGTTCGTCATCGGATACCTCTTATCGTGTAATGAAACAGCGCACATGAAGGTTGTAGGATTGTAGGCTCATGAGTGTGATCGCACTTTTCAATAAATAACCCCGTCAATACTTGCTACTAATCGTCGACAAACTTGTTATTTTCAACGATCGCCTGGCCACCATTACGACCTTTGATTTTCTTGTTTACTACATTAAAATCCACGACTACGTCGAATGTAGTCGGAAAGCGATATTCGATTGCGTTCGGATAATTATGCTTGTGAAAGATCCAGTTATCCCGCACGATGGTTTTAGGGCTGCCTTCTATACCAATCCCAACATCTGCAAATCGATCCCCGTTATCCGCATGCGTAATCTTGTTTCCAACTATTTCTCCTCCCAGATTGGAGTAATATAGGTTCGGATGCGCTCTCGCTGCCATCCCAAACCCTATTGAACGATCATTGTCAATAAATACATTATCGATCACTTGATTATTGTGAGAATTATTCCAGATGTGAACAGCGTATTGCGCCACAGAACCCGATGGGCTAGCAATATCTTTAATTGTGTTTTTTCTTATTACCCAACCGTTTCCAGCATGCAAATCTATTGCAGCTGTATAGTAGTTTGGCGCCACACCTTCCGAATATCTAAATTCCGAATCCTCTACTAAACCCCAATCAGCTGATATGTCAGGACTTTTATTTAAATCATAGCTTACCTTGACCAGTTGTTGATAGGCATCCTGAAAGATCGAGTTGCGCAGCACCACGTAATCCGCATTGTCTTCTCCTGCAATTTGGATTAAATGCAATTTGCAGTTTTGTAATGTCACACCATCAAGCACAAAATGACTGCCGGATATTCTTAATATATTCCCTACGCCACTATTTTTGAATCTTCCGCCTTGGATGATCACACTCTGGGGGTTTTTAGACAACGACACTATTGCAACATTATTGCTTTTGATGTAAAGCGTATCGTTTAGCGTATAGGTTCCGTCAAGAACTACTATTTTCATGTTGCCGCCGTCCCTGTTTGCTCGGCTTACAGCCTTTGCCAGCTCATCCGTTGAACCGACAGTAACTGTCTCTTTGTATTCACGTGGCTGATAATCCCCTTCAATATATGGATTTGGCTTATCTGAAAAGTTGGGCGCCCTGACAATCTCACGTGTCGGATTCTGCCGCTGGTTAAATGTTGACCACCAGTTCTCAAATCGGTATCTTAACCCTATCTTTTCTGTGATGGACAATCGCAGATTGTCAGGTAATAAGTAGAAAAGTGAAACAGCCAACCCCATCTGTATACTCAGCACAAGGAAGCTAGAAATGATTGCTATTTTCAGAATCGGGATTTTAATGTTAGCCTTATTCATGGCGTACTTTTCAGATCCAACATGTTCATCCGTTGAATACTGAGGTTTGGTCGGCTTTCTCATGAAAAATTTACTCAAGGCCTATGTTCGCTTTTTGGCTGTTGTTTCAGTATCTCCCTTGCTCCTGCTGTATTGGATCATAGGTGCGCGTCTGCGACAGGATATGTTTGCTGCTTTTTCGCAATTCCTGAGCCTATTTCCAGGCAAACTAGGCAGTTACATCCGTATTGGCTTTTACCGTTTCACGATGACCGCATGCGACCCTGACTGTTTTATCGGCTTCGGCACCATTTTTTCTCACGCGGATACTAATATCGGTTCCGGCACCTACATCGGTCCACAAAGTAATATCGGTATGTGCGAAATCGGCTGTAACACTCTTATCGCAAGTGGCGTCCACATCGTCAGCGGGCGCGAACAGCATCATTTTTCTGATCTACAAATCCCCATTCAGCAGCAGGGCGGCGTTTTTATTAAGGTATCAATAGGGGAAGACAGTTGGATTGGCAACGGGGCCATCGTTATGGCCGACGTCGGGAGAAAGTGTATTATCGGTGCAGGCTCTGTCGTCACTAAGGCAATCCCTGATTACTCAATCGCAGTGGGAAACCCTGCATCAGTAATACGTTCTCGGTTGGATCTAAAGTAGATAATCAGAGGTTGGCCTCGCGCCAGTATGTAGCCGTTTCACTCGCAGTTAAAAATCGTACATCCGCTTTGGATTGTAGATGACGAACTAGCTCCGCCAAAGCCCGACTGATGGTATGAAATGCATTCTCATTGCATACCAAGGAATTCGGATTATCAACCAATCCAGAGCTATGGAAGTACATGTGGAAAACACGCATCCCATTTTCTAGCATTTGGTCGATGAGGCTCCGCATGTCCTCGGCAGCTGTCAGCTCTGGGCTGAGATACAGTTTTCTCAGCCAGTGCGTGAACCAGGCCAGTGCCAGGGGCTTGAGCGGGCTCAGCCTTGGCGAGGAGATCCGGCGGTGCCAACGGTTCGCGCGGTGGAAGTCACGCCAATTGTAGCCAACGCTGACCGGAATTTCGAACATGTCCTTTTCTGCACTGACCTTTAGTGGATTTTGCAGAGAGGCCCAATAAGGCGCTAGGTGCGCGTCGTGGCAGTCGAAGAACTGATTCTCCCAGAACGGATAGATGCTGCAGTCGACGCTAAAACCATGCTGTTTGAGGAGTTGCATGACCTTGCCATCGATCCCCCAGCGGCCGGTTCGGAAGCTCACTGGCCGGACCTGAAATTGTTCTTCGAGGATCTTGACGAGATTTTTCAGCTTGATCTCGACTTGCTCGATCGGCAGGTTGACGACGTGGCTGTCCCGCTCATTCGGGCGGCCAAAATAGGGCGGATTGCACCAGGGATGCAGGTGCGCGGCGATCTCGTACTGACCTGTTTGCTGCAGCTCACGGATGACCTGGGCGGCTTGTTCGTTGTTGGCGACGGGGTAATCGACGAATAAGGTCGGTCGCACGCCGAGGTCGTAGCAGACTTGGTGGAAGGGGCGGAGCTGCTGCACGTTTTGGACGCACCAGTCTGCCTCTGGGAAGGGGCCGGACCAATCCCAGCTTTCCTCGGTGTCGATGCTGAGCAGGAACAGGACCTGTGGGCGTCTCATCAATGAACCCCCTAAGTTAGGCGACGAAAGAGGGTTGTGTATTCAGCGGCCATGCGTTTGGCGGAGTAGTGCTGATGGACGACGTCTAGCCCCGCGGCTGCCAGCGCCTGACCGGTCGCGGGCTGATCGAGCAGTGTGTTCCAGTGCTCGAGCAGGGAGGCCTTGTTGCCTAGGGGGGCCAGCAACCCGGTGTGTTGATGCCGGACCAGTTGATCAACACCGGGGATGTCGTAGGCCGCGACGGGCACGCCCATGGCGGCGGCTTCCATCAGGCAGCGTGGAATGCCCTCAAGGGTGCTGGTCATGGTGAAGAGGTCGAAGGATTTGAGCAGTTGCAGGCGGTCGTCTCGAAACCCGAGAAAGTGGATATCGGGCGCGCAATGGAGACGCGCGGCATAGGCCTCTAGCTCGGCGCGATCTTCGCCGTCGCCAACCAAGACCAATTCGACGTCAGAGCGCGACTGGCGCAGCATGGCGAAGATGTCCAGCATCTCTCGCAGGTTCTTGCGACTGATGAGCTGGCCGATGAAGCCGATGCGCTTTTTGTGTTTTGGCGCGACGGCGTCAGGATTGTTTGCAATGGCTTCGACCTCGTGCACGTTGACGCCATTCTGGATATAGGTGAGCTTGGATTCCGCCACCCGGTGCCGGCGTGCATCGTCCATCAGTTGTGGGGAGAGCGGTGCGACGCTGTCTGCGAAGCGCATGGCCTTGCAGCCGAGCCAGACGAAGAGCCTGAGCTTGAGGTCTTGGGCGTTCTCGAAACCGTGGGGCGTGATGATCACCGGGATACCTGCGCGACGGGCGGCGAGGAGGCCAAGGATGTCTGACTTGTAGCCATGCGTGTGGATCAGGTCGACATGCTCTGTGATCAGTAGGTCGGACAGGCGTTTGACGGCTTTGAGGTCGAAACGGCCAGACATCGGGATGGCATGGGTTGCCAGGCCGGTCTTTTTGTACTCCCGCACCAGTTGCAGATCAACATTTTGCGCCTCCTCGGTGACGGCCAATTCGCATTGAACCTGTTCTGGGTCAAGGTATTGCGCGAGCGCCAGAATCCAGCGCTCGGCGCCATAGAAACCGGTGGAACAGATGAATTGCAGGACTTTGATCGGACGCTCCATCGGGTGGCAGGCTTCTGGGTGACAGGCTTTTGGATGGCAGACGGCTGAATGGCAGACGGCTAATGACAGACTTTTGGGCTGGTCTAGTGTGCGATGGGCTCGAACAGCCCGCGCAGGGTACCGTAGGCCCTGGCTGGAAAATACAGCAGGTAGAATTTGAGGATCTCAGCGAAGGGGATCTGTTTGTCGGCCATTGTCCAGAGGCGGGTGCTGTAGACCAGTGTCGGCAATAAGGTGACACAGAGGCCCACGCCAGCGAGGACCCATGAGCCCGTGATGGCTCCGAGAAGGATGATGAGAAGGCCCAGGGGCGTGAACATCGGCATGATCAGGCTCGGCACTTCTCGCCATGGGATACGCCGCCCCTGTACGGATCGCAGGTTGGACTGGCCGCGCCAGATCTCTTTGATGAACATTGGCCAGAGGGCTTTATCCTCGCCGAGATGGATGTAGCTCGCCATGGCGCTATAGAACAGGCGGCCGTGGCGTCGGGCTTGGTCAGTGAAATAGTAGTCTTCGCAGGTGACGAGATGCGAGGGGAAGCCACCGATCTTTTCGACGAGCTGCCGGCGCATGAATAGGTTGCGGCCGGGCAGAAAGTCCACATCGGTGTCGATCTTGGCATTGCTGAGCGCCGTCCGGATGCGCTCGAGCACGGGCGCCTCTTGGCTGTTGACCTGAACCGCGCTGACGATTGCAGGTTCTGGGGTGGTTGTTAGCAGCCGATGCATCACGTCGAGCCAGTTAGGCGACAGGGAGACGTCGGCATCCAGGAAGGCGACGAACTCGGAGCGGGTCTCGGCCAAGCCCAGATTGCGCATGTCGGAGATGGTCAGGTCGGTTGGGACCTGAACCAGCATGAGCTCAGTCTCTGCGGGAACGGCGAGCGTTTCTCGCGTTAGCTCGTGCTCTTGGGTGACGACACAGACTTGCCATGCCAGTGTGGTCTCTTGCTCGACCAGTGAGGTCAGGGTTTGGATCAACAGGCCAGATCGCCCCTTGTGGGGAACGATAAAGGTGACGTCAGGCATTGGTGGATGCCGCCTGTTTGAATCGATGAGGCTTGAATCGGCGCAGCGGTAGACGCGGGAAGAGCCAGCGTTGTTCTTTTCGCCAATCGAATCGTCTCAGTCTTGATACAAAGGCGCTGAGGACGTTGCTTGCGGTGAGCCGGTTGTGATCGAAGGGAGACGCTGCCGTTTCGATCTCGGGGATCGGGTGTGAGCAGGCCGTTGCGTCTTTGTAGTACGCCAACATGGGTAAGTTCTGCAGCAAGATGGCTTGCACACGGGTGAATGCGGTCTCTTCGTGGTCCACCAGGCGCTGATGGATCTCGGTTTCGAAGGCTTGCGCCTTTTCTTGTAAGGCCTTTCGGTTTGTCGGGTGATACCTGGCTGCTGCATAGAAGATGCAGGCCTTGCGCAGATCTTGCGCCGTCCAGGTCTGATTGGGAAATTCCAAGATGTCTGGTGTGTCGAGGTAGATGCCTTCATGTAGCAGCATCCAGTCTGCGTAGTGCAGCAAGCAATTGACGGCGTAGCCCCAGTCGGCATCATAGTGGTCGCGTTGTTCCTTGAACCAGATCAGCCGTATGGTGGCTTGCAGCAGCACGGTATAAAACCAGGCCTCTTCGACATCCTGTAGATTTCTCAGGGAAATGTCATCCGCTGGGTGGACACAGTGGCGCACGACCTGCCCGGCTTGATCGAGATAGGCAGGATTGCCGGTGACCCAGTAGGCATCCAGTAGCGCGTTGATGAGGTTTCCTGTACCTCTGTCCAGCGGATACTGACCGGTGAAGGGGTTTTTCAGCCCTGGCACATGGCGATTTTTCAGTGCCAAGGCCAACTCAAGCAGCGAGTCGGTGCCGTCGTAGTAACGGGTGATCCAGTCGGTGAGTTGCAGGACCGCTTGTTTGCTGCGCTCGGAGGCCGTCAGTAGGTAGTGCAGCGCGAGACCGGTTGTATAGCAATGTTGGCCACCGGGTCCGCCGCCGCCGGCGTGCCCTTGGTAGATGCCTTGGTCATGCTTGTCTGAGAATGAGCGATGGGTTGACGTGAGTGCCGGAAGGTAGTGGTCGGTATGCCAGAACAAGCCGCCGTTGTATTCGGGCTTGTCCTCGTTGGTGTCATAGATGTCGATATTGACGATATGGTCGACGAGATCCCTGGCGAGTTCCCACCAGCGGGGGTCTCCGGTGATCAGATAGCGATACAGAAAGCCGCTGACCGGGTCGTACTGATTGTTGTAGTGGGAGACGAAGATCCCTGGTTCGTCGCTTAACGCCGACTCATGATCCGCAAACAGATCGCCAAAGTTGCGCCATCCGTAGGCGTCGAGCGCCTCGCGTTTGGCAAAGAAACCACGCCGCTCATCCAGCGCCACAGTGGTCAAGCTGGCAATCTTGGAAGGATCGGCATCTTGCGCTAGAAAGGGGATGACATTGGCGGCAATCAGGCTGTTGAGATCGAATCGTGGCGGCGCATCTTGCGGAGCAGCGGGAACTTGCCCGAGCATCACCCGGAAGGATTTGCAGAGCTTTTCACCGGGTTGCAGATCGATCTCTTCGTCGTCGCGATGCCAGCGCCAGGCAATCACCTGCCCTTGCCCCTCAGGGTGCGCGTGGCAGGAGAGTTGGTTTGGAAATTGCTGCCAAAAATGGCTCCACGACAACTGGAGCAACGATTCTTCGCCGCCTAGCCGCAAGATGGGAGCGGCCCGGTCACCGGTAACGACCTTTCCAGCGTGGTGCCAGCGATAGCCTTTGAAGGGCAATCTGACACTCCTGTCAGCGCTCATGTGTACGGGGCTCTGCCAGTGCGCTCCCCCGCTACTCGCTTGAATCAGGCAGTCTCCGACTTCCATGCTGTACTCGTCACCATCAAGGTTCAAGGATGGCGTTATCGGGATGAGTGGCCGTATGTCCCACCCTACCCCATGGAGAACAATCGAATGGGGATCACCGAGATCCCAGCGGCCACCGGGATGCAGCGCGGCACGCGGATTGTGTAAGCAGACCGTCGCATCCAGGTAGCCAAGGGTATGCAGGGTTATCTTGACCTCTACCCTTAACGGTGAGCCGGGGGAACCTGAACCTGGGGAGCCTTCGAGATGGTAGATCCACTTGAGGCGAGTTTCGAAGGTCAGCCTTTGTACTGCATGCGAGACGAGTCGCTCCGGGCTCAGCGATGGGCAGACGAGACTGAGTTCACAGCGCTGGGTGCCGTTTTTCGTTAGACGCAGTCGCGGCAAGCCTTCATCAGCCTCCCAAGCACTGCCGTCTTGACCCGACACGCCGGCGATGCCAGACAGGGAAACCCATTGGAGCGAGCAGTCTGGCCAATACTGCAATACACTGCAACTCACGCCCTGCCAGTCGAGATTGTCGCCACGCCAGCCGAGATGCTCGGATAGCTTCAACTCTGCCAGAGAGTACAAGGCCCCCCGAGGAAAACAGAGGGTTTGTTGCTGCCGTTCCACGCCGTCCGGTGTGTTGAGGAGCGATGGTTGCTTCATTATCGGTGCATCAGCGCCATCAGTACATCAGCGCCGCGGAACACTCTGGGGTGCCCTTGACACATCGAGCTTTGGCTTGCGTGGGTCTCGTCAACATGCCAGGGCTTGCCTCAGGTACACAGCAGCGCGATCGCACCTGAAACGCTGTGCGGTAGGAACGGCCCGAACCACTGACAAAATGAGGGTTTTTCAAGGCTAACCAGATCACGGTTCGTCGCTCGATTTCTGCTAAACTTGTCGAAGTTTGGCGATAGACCCTCATCATATTAGCCTCAGTCTAAAGGTTTGTCGCGCAAGCCCCGAACACCGATTTGCTTAACGTCTGGATCAAACCTCTAGGTGGCCAAGTAAGCCCCTGATGTTACTAGTTTTAGCTGATCATCGTTGAGCAAACCAGGTAACAGCAAGAACTTGTCGCTGGTGATTCGGGTCTTATAATACTGGCAGCAGGATGACTAGCACTCAACCTCAGTCTGCTTGGCGCGGTTTTTGCTTAACTTAATTTTTTAGCATGTCATACTGGTAACCCTCGATGAACGATCTGACCCGCAAGACAATAAGTACGCCGACCGCAGCAGAACCGAATGACGCCTCACCAACTGTTAGCTCATCGCGACGCCGCTTGCTCAAGCAGGCCTCAATGGCTGCGCCAGCAATGCTGACTTTGGGTAGCGGAGCTGCAAGGGCGATGAATAGTTGTGACCGAGTGAATCTGCGAATTGATGCTATTAATGACAAGATTGATCAAGCTTGCGCCACAACCACTACGATAGACGATGAGGGTAACGAGATAACAGTAGTGCAAGATGAAGACGCTTGCAACGCTGCTCGAGCAAGTTTGGCACAAGCTAATGCGTCACTTGGCGACCACTACTGCATAAACTGATACAGAATGTGGCAGACTAGCACAGCAAGCAAGGCAGTCCGTGCTTGGCAGGGCGAGCAGATCGTCTTTTTTCCGCGATCGGGAGAAACCCACTATTTAAACCCTAGCGCTGTAGCAATTATCGAACGGCTAGACTTGGGGCCGGCCAGTACTGAAAGCTTGCATCAGAGCCTGGAGAAGGCTCGGATCGCAACGCCGTCCTTGGAAGAAGTTCGCAACATGTTGAATCATTTTCATGAGCGTGGACTTGTAGAGGACATCTGACGCCGTTGAAGCTTGGCACTCTCGAGCAACCGATTTTCGCCCAAAAGCTCGCCCGGGCAGGGATAGCGGTTCGCTTTGGCCCACTCCAAATACGCTTGCGCACGGCCATTAAGCCGCTTGCCGGTCTCCTGCATCATTTTTGGCGCGATTTTCCGCTGGTCGACGAGCCTGCGATTATCGATTGCCATCTAGCTGTTTCCCAGCATTCCCTTCACCGCCGCTGGCCGAACCCAGAACTGCACATTCTGGTCGATGGACGTGCGATTGGCCCGCCTTTTCCGCGTGCGCATCATTTCCCCATGCTTGAGTGGGGGGTCAATTTCTGCTTGGCCCGGCGAGCCAATCATTTACTGATCCTCCACGCTGCCGTGATAGAACGTCACGGTCTAGCGCTGCTACTGCCGGCCATTCCTGGCCATGGAAAATCGACCTTGTGCGCAGCGCTAATCCATTCTGGCTGGCGATTGCTGAGCGATGAGTTTGGTTTGGTGCGACCCGAGGACGGCTTGTTATTGCCTGTGCCACGTTCCTTGCCTCTGAAGAACGCCTCGATTGATGTAATACGCGCCTTTGCACCGCAGGCCGATCTCGGCCCGTCTTTTGAAGGTACCCACAAAGGGACGGTCGCCCATGTACGCCCGCCGAGCGAGAGCGTTCAACGCATGGATGAACCGGCTCGGCCGCGCTGGGTGGTATTTCCGCGCTGGGTGGCCAACTCGCGGCTGCGCCTCGAGCCGGTGGTGAAGCCGGATGCCTTTCTAATGGTCGCCACCAACGCCTTTAATTACAACCTCCTCGGACAAACCGCCTTTGAGTTGGTTGGCCAGATGGTCGATGCCTGCGAGTGCTACACCCTGGTCTATTCAGACCTGAAGGAAGCGATGGCTGCTCTGAACGAACTGACAGATTCTGCCCGTGCCTGACAGGTTCTGCCAAAAGCGACATGCGGCGCGGTTGCTCATCGGAGCGCTGCGGCAGCCGGCTGACCTGCCTCACTTGAGCCCGGCAGACTGGGATCTTCTGCTGCGGCTGGCTCGCCATACCCAACTGCTCGGGCGCCTTGAGGCCGATCTTGCGCAGCTCGCATTGCTCGATCGCATCCCCGAACGGGCGGGCAACCATTTGCGCGCGGCGCGGAATCTGGTCGCGCACCGCCAGACACGGCTCACCTGGGAGGCGGACCGCGTTGTTTGGGCGTTGCGCGGTCTCGATCTGCACATCGTGGCGTTGAAGGGTGTGGCCTATATGTTGGCCGGCTTACCGGCGGCACGCGGGCGGCTGGCCGTCGATGTTGATCTGCTCGTGCCGCAGGAGCAGATCGCCGCAGTGGAGCAACGCCTGCTCGAACGCGGCTGGATGGGCGCGCAGCTGGACCCTTACGATGACCAGTATTACCGGGAATGGATGCACGAGATCCCTGCCCTCCGCCACCGCGAGCGCGAGACCGAAGTCGATATCCATCATCGGATTCTGCCGCGGACCAGCCGCTTGCAGCCTGATCCGGCGTTGTTGTTCCAACAAACCCGCGCTGTGCCAGACTCGCCGATTCGCGTGCTCGGGCCGCAAGATATGATTTTGCACGCCTTGGTGCATCTGTTTCACGAAGGCGACCCTAAGGAGGGCTTGCGCCTGCGCGACCTGGTGGATGTTGCGGATTTACTGCGGCATTTTGGCCAGGAGCCAGGGTTTTGGGAGACTCTCGTTCCCCGGGCCGAGCAGTTGCAGCTTGGGCGCCCGCTCCACTATGGTTTGGTGTTTTCCCGGCAGTTGCTCGGCACGGAGATCCCCGATGCTGTTTTGCAACAGGCGCAATCGTCTGCTCCATCTTGGCTTGTACAACGGGCCATGGGTTGGCTCGTGCCCCGCGCGATCTTGCCAACCCACCCGGATCAGTCCGATCCGATCGCGGCGTTGGCGCGCTGGGCGCTGTATCTCCGTGCACATTGGCTGCGGATGCCGCCAGGCTTGTTGTTTCAGCATCTGGCGCGGAAAGCCTGGCGGCGCGTCCAGGCCGCACTTCAACCGCAAGGTTCGGGCTCATCAGACAAACCATCCGGTTCTTGATTGGTCTCCATCCCGACTGACCAGCATGATAATATGCTCGGCGTTATCATCCTACTGGGTCTCGGGGGGCTCGTTATGAAAAGTCAATTGTCACTCGTCGGCTCCGTGCTTGGCTGGAGCGGGGTCGTTGTGTGCTTAGTGAGTGCTCTGGTCAAGCTGACCGGGTCTTACTACTTATTCGGAGCCGAAAGTCAGTCCGTGTTTATCGGTGGCATTGGCTTGACAGTTGCCGGCATCCTGGCAAAGGTTGAAGCTTCAAATCGCTGATTCCGCTTTTCCCCTAGAATGTGGCGATAAAGCCTGATGCATTCCGTCAGAATCTTCGGTCATTTCCTCCGCTTGCCGCTGGTCCTTCTTGCAGTTTTTGAGGGGCTTATTGTTGCGTTATCGTTTTTGGGGGGTACTCACCTCAGGTTCTGGCTAACCGGCAGTGCAGTCCCCTTCGGGCCCGGCGAACTCGGGTTCTTGATGCTGCTTGTTGGCGTTGTGTTCGTGGTGGCGATGGCTTCGGTTGGCCTGTACGAGGCCAGCCTTCGCGAGGGTCTAACCGGCTCCGCCATCCGCATTGCGCTTGCACTGTTGATAGGCAGCATCGGCATGGCTGCTATCTCTTTCGCCCTGCCCCATTTCGAGGTGTGGCGCAGCGTACTGGCCATCACCGTTGTTATCGCTTTTGTTACAACAACCTTGCTCCGGCTCGGCCTCTACCGCCTTGAGCCATCAATGTTTCAGCGCCGCATTCTTATCATCGGAGATACCAGCGCTGTTGATAACTTGCTCGCCGAAAAATCCCGCGGTCTGGTCATTGTTGGCCTTGTGCCCTTGACCCAAGAAGCACCGCAACACGACTATCCGTTCCCCACGCTGCCGCATAACGCGCCGTTGGTGCATATCGCGACCACCGCCGATGTGAGCGAGATCCTCCTCTCCATCAAAGATCGGCGCGGCGCGCTGCCGATGGAAGAACTGCTCGATTGTCGGATGTCGGGCATACCGGTGCTCGAGCCGCTGGATTTTTTCGAGCGCGAGCTCGGCATGGTCAAGCTTGATTTTCTCAACCCGAGCTGGCTCGTGCGTGCGTCGGGCTTCCACCAGGGTTATATGACCTTGCTGCTGAAGCGCGTCTTCGATATCGCCGCTTCCGGCGGTCTTTTCTTGCTGACGATCCCGATCATGCTGCTGGCGGCGCTCGCGATTGCCGTTGAAGACCGCTTCAAACACCCCGTGTTGTATCGGCAGATCCGCATTGGACGCGATGGCAACCCGTTTAAGGTGACGAAGTTTCGCAGTATGCGCGTGGATGCCGAGGCGGATGGCAAGGCACGCTGGGCGACGAAGAACGATCCTCGCATCACCCGGGTCGGTGCGTTTCTTCGTAAGACGCGAATCGATGAACTGCCGCAGCTGGTCAGCGTATTGAAAGGCGAGATGAGCTTCGTTGGCCCACGACCGGAACGGCCGGAATTTGTCGGCCATCTCGCCGTCAAGCATCCCTATTATGCTGCCCGTCTGCGGGTCAAGCCCGGCCTCACTGGCTGGGCGCAGTTAAGGTATCCGTACGGCAACACTGAGGACGATGCGCTACGCAAGCTCGAATACGATCTCTACTATGTGAAGAATCACAGCACCTTTCTTGATCTCCTCATCCTTGTCCAAACCGTAGAGGTCGTGCTGTTTGGCAAAGGCGCCATGTAGTTACAGCGTCGCTGCGGCAGCGCGTTCAAGCGCTTGCGCACAGGCATTGGCATCCAGGCCCAACCGATCGGCAAACTGTTGTTGATCCTCAGGCGGATATTGCCCCCCTAGGCCGAGGCCTGCTTGCTCCAGCAAGGCGTCTGCCAATCCGGTGAGCAAGACCAGCTGCTCGTAATCCCCTTCATAGGCCGCGTTATGATGATGGCGGACCACGAGCAGTAAGGGCGTCGGCATGTCCCAGGCGTCGTACAACCACTCACCGAGCTGGGTATGCTCGACGCCAAGCGCAAAGCGGTCGATGGTGGGCAAGGATAACGCTGGATTGGCTTCGATTAAGCGGCTGACGAGCTGAAATTGCTCGGGCAGCAGATGACCTAAGAGCAGGTAGCCGATGTCGTGGGTAATGCCTGAAAGCTGGATGACTCCGGGGGGTAGCTGGAACGCGGATCGTCGCTGTCTCGCCAATTCCTGCATCACGACTCCGCAGCGTAACCCGTGCTGCCAGAGCCGATCGCGGCCAATAGGACCTCGGTTTGGCGTGCGCAGCGGCGAGAGAGCCGCCAACGCCAACGCGAACTCCAGCGCGACGCTGAATCCAAGGCGGGTCACGGCATCCTGTACCGTTTCGATTGGCTGCACGGCTCCGTAATAGGCGGAGTTGGCGCGTCTGAGGATCTGGGTTGACAGGAACGGATCGAGCAGGATCACTTCGGCCAGGCCTTGGGCCGAGATGCTGTCATCATCTCTGAATGACCACAACCGTTTGGCGAGCGCGGGCATTGGCGGCAGCGCTTCATTGGAGCGCACCAGGTCACGAATATCACCAGGAGGCAAGCGCCCAAGCGCACCACGGTCGGCATTGGCAATGTTCCAATGCAGAAGCTCGGGTTCAGAAATCACTGCCGCACTCAGGATCATCAGGAGCTTAGATCCTGGCTATGTACATTGAGCCGGTATCGTTTGAGCTTCCGGTACAGTGTCCGTTCGCTGATTGAAAGCCCAGCGGCAACTTGCTTGCGGTTGCCGTGGTATCGCTTCAGTAACTCCATGATGTAGCTGGCCTCTGCCGATTCAATAGGGGAAAGGTGCTCAGCGTTTTCCAAACAGCTTGGCAGCCCAGCAGGGGCAGGAGCTGGAGCTGGAGCTGGAACGGAAGCAGGAGCAGCACTTGGGGATTCTGGTAGCCGGATGGACGCCTCGGTAATCTCTCCACCCGGGTTGAGCGCGACTGCGAGGTGAATAATATTGCGCAACTCACGAATGTTTCCTGGAAAGTCATACTGAAGCAGTTTCTGAACGGCGGCTTTGCTAAGGCTGGGCTGCCCAAGCCCTTGCAGACTCAATTCTTTAAGCAAGAACTGTGCAAGCTCAGGAATGTCTTCCCGACGATTGCGTAGAGGCGGAATCATGATCGGCAAGACGGCTAGGCGGTAGAACAGGTCCTGCCGAAACGTTCCTTGCTTGACCATCGCTGCCAGGTCCTTGTGGGTCGCGCTGACCACCCGCACTCGGGAGTTGCGGTTTTTGATGGCGCCCACCGGACGGAAGGACCCGGTTTCGAGTGCGCGCAGCAGTTTGGGCTGCTGCGAGATGGGCAGCTCGCCGATCTCATCCAAAAACAGCGTTCCGCCGTCCGCCAGCTCGAACATCCCCGTTTTGTTGGCCACCGCGCCGGTGAACGCGCCTTTGGCGTGGCCGAAGAGCTCGCTTTCAAACAGATCCTCGCTGAGGACCGTGCAGTCCACCACGATAAAGGGGCCGGCTGCCCGGTGGGACTGATGATGAATATGCTCAGCGGCCAGTTCTTTGCCAGAGCCAGTCTCGCCATGCAGCAGCACCGGCGCCTCGGTTTGCGCGGCCCGCTCCAGTTCACTGAGTAGCGACTGTGTCGCCGCTGCGTGCCCAATGATCTTGCTCTCGGCAATCGGCGATCCGAGCAACTGTAGATGTTCACCGAGATAGATCTGGCCGTCTTCGTCCAGCATCGGAAAGCCAAAAATCTGGGCTAACTGACTTTCGCCTGTGCCGAGCTTGATCAGGTGGTTCTCAGCATAGGGCTCTAGATCGCGAAAGAATCGCCGATGCCGACATTCATTCTGGGGGATGGCGTCTAGGCTGCAAGAATCCTGTCCCACGATGTTGCTTCGGGGCAGGCCAAACACATGCTCGAAGGCGTCATTGATAAAGCGTATCTGACAGTCTGCGGCAACAACCATCAGCGGCTTACGTTGTCCGGCAAGAATCCGCGATAGGGTGGCCGTGGGAGCAGTGGAAGTCATGACGATGGCGACCGTCAGTTCCAGCACTCGACGCGAATCACGTAGTCCTTCGCTGCCTTGAGCAACCGGTCGGACTCATAACGTTGGGTGCTGGCGGGTTTGAAGTCGGCACTCACACCCTGGCTCGCCAGAAACTCGCCCAGCATCGGACTTGGAATTGCCACGCCTCGATCGCGAATGATGCGCCCCTGTTCCTTGTAGATCGTGCTGGTGTCCACTGCAGCGAAGACCACTCCGATCACCTGCCCTGCCCGGTTCAACACCGGACCCCCACTGTTTCCGGGCCGCAACGCCGCCTTAAACGAGAGCGGTGAACGGCCACGACCAGACGCTTGGCTGGGCATTCCATCGGTGAGCATTCCCTCGGTGAGCAACGGAATCAGGGGCGGCAGTCCCTGGTTGGGATAACCGACGATGAACAGCTCCGACCCGGCCAGATCAGGCTTGCGCGCGATCTCAGCCACAGTGGTTGGCTTCAGATCGCTGCTGAGCAGGGCCAAATCCCGACTCGGCTGCGTCGCGACGAGCTTGACGCGACTCATACTGCCGTTTGGCGATGTAATGGCAAGCTCGGAACAACCCTTCACAACGTGCGCATTGGTCACGATCGACCCGCGCCGATCGACAAAAAAGCCGGCACCGATGCTCGTAAGGCGTTTACCGATGATGGTGGCGTCTGATTCCGCTTCGAGCGACTCAGCGATGTAGGCGCGGCGTTGTTGACGGACGCGCTTGGCCTCGGCGTCGCTGACGACGCGACCGCTGCATTGGTCGGCGCGTGAGCGCCGGACGATCTGGCGTTCTTGATCGAGGCAGTTGACCAGGTCCATCGCGCCCCCGCTTTGAGCTCGGGTCGGGCCGATCTGGAAACCTGAGATGATCAAGGCTGTCATGAGCAGACATGCCAGAAGAACGGGAGAAGACCGCATGATGTCCCTCGCGAGGCCAGTTCAGCCGTTAGCGTAATACTGGTGAATATCCTATCCGGAAAGTCCGCAACTGCCTATCCGGCACACGCCTCTTGCACACTCCCATGGTACTCTTATGCCGATGAATCGATGATAAATAACAGGGGGGTCTTTTGATGAAGGCTTTGTTGGTTTGGAAACATGCTGCGCCGTCTTCGTTGCTGCTCGGGCTCTTATCGATAGGCTGCTTGACAGGTGGCTTGACCGGCTGCGGCGGCTCGGCTTCTTCGGATGACTATCTTGCTCGCGGTCAAGCCGCCTTGCAGGAAGGGGATCTACCCACCGCAGCCATCGAGTTGAAGAACGCGCTCCAAGCAAATCCGGAACAGGCGGTTGCCCGTGCCCTGCTCGGCCAGACGCTGGCCCGTCAAGGGAACGCGGTTGCGGCGATTCAGGAGTTGGAGCGCGCGCAAGGCTTGGGCGCGGAGTTCGGGCTGTTGCAGCCCTGGCTGGCCGAGGCCTGGCTTCAGGCTGGAGAGTTCGCAAAGGTCGCTGAGGTCGATGTCAACCAGGCAACGCCCGGGGCCCAGCAGGCGCAGTTGCTCGCCCTGAAGGCCGCGGCAGCGCTGGCCAGCGGAGATACTGAGGATGCCGCCGCCAAGGCGCAGAATGCCCTCGAAGCAGACGCGACCTTGCCGGCCGCGACACTGACGATGGCCCAGGTGCAATTCGCGCAAGGAAACACCGATCAAGCACGCGCGTTTGTCGACAGGACACTGACCGCTGAGCCCACGAATGGCAACGCCAACCTCCTGCTTGGTGAGATCGAGCGCCGAGTCGGCGATCTCGAGGCTGCGGAAGCGGCCTTTTCCGCAGCCATGAAGGACCCACTGACAGCGTCGCGCGCGCAGCTCAACCGGGCCTATACCCGCATTCAACAGAACAACCTCGCTGGGGCGCGAGAAGACATCGGCGACTTGCAAGAAACCCTGAAGGACAATGCGCTCGTCGCTTATGCCGAAGGATTATTACTGTATACCGAAAATCGATACCGCGAAGCCATCGAACGCATCGATATCGCGCTTGGCTCCAACCCGAATCTGCAACCCGCGTTGCGCCTTGCCGGCGCGACACGGCTGGCACTCGAAGAACCGAAGCTGGCAAAAATCCACCTCCAGCGCTTCCTGTCGGTTCAGCCTGATGACATCGGTGCGCAACGCCTGCTGGCCATGGCACAGCTGCAGACTGGCGAGGCTGAAGCAGCGGAAGCGATTGCGCGCGAACTGGTGGCACGCGATCCAGAGGATGCTGCGGCCATGAACTTGCTCGCCAGCACCTTGATGATGCAGGGTAAACGCGAGGAAGGCACGGCCTATCTGCGACGGGTCAAAGCCGTTACGCCAAGCTCGCCTGAGCTTGACATGCGCTTAGGAATGGCCCTTCTAGAGCAAGGCGACGAGGAAGAAGGTCTCAGGCTACTACGCGAAACAGCCGCGCAAAATCCAGAGTCCGCCACAGCAGTCGAAAAACTGGTGGCTGGTTTGGCGCGTTCTGGCGACCTGGACGAAGCACTGAAAACTGCGAAAGCCTATCAACAGCAACATCCGAACGCCGCTAATGCCCACGTTCTCGTCGCAGCGGTGTATCTGCAACAGGGCGAGACCGAACAGGCCAAGGCAGCCTTTGAGCAGGCGATCGACAAAGAGCCCGGACATCTCCCCGCGAGTAGAGCGCTGGCCTCTCTGGCCGCGCAGGCTGAAGACTATGCCTTGGCCAGCGACATCCTCAAGTCGAGCCTTTCGCAGCATCCTGATGACCTTGAGCTGCTGATTGCCCTCACAAAGCTTGCCTCGGCGCAAGATGATGCCAAGACCGCCAAGGCCTATCTCGATCAGGCACTCGAGCGTCATCCTGACAGTATTACGCCAAGGCTTTACATGACGGCCTATTATCTGCAACAGGGCAACGCTGAAGAGGCTTTATCCTGGGCTACAGATGCTGTCGCACTAGAGCCTGAAAACATCGCAGCCATTGGGCTCCGCGCAGATGCGCAACTGGCGTTGGGCGATAATCAGGCTGCTCGCGCATCGCTGCAGGAGCTCGTTGGGCTTCTCGAGCAACCGAATCCACGCGTGCTCTATGCGCTGGCGCGGACCAACATTGCCTTAGGTAACCCCGAAGACGCCAAGGCTGCTCTGGAGCAGGCGCACGCCGCTGATCCTGATTTCACCCCGGTCTTGTTGGCACTAGGACGCCTGGCGATTCTGCAGCAGAACATCGACGAAGCTGCTGGCTACCTGACCACACTGCAGGAGCAACTTGGCGCGAACCAGCGCGACGTTCTCCTCATGCAAAGCGATCTCGCCCGACTGCAGGGTAATCTGGCTGTAGCAGACGACGCGTTCCGTTCGTTACTCGGGGTCGATTCCGAACTGAACCTTGATCAGGATAACGAACTCTGGAGCGCCGCTGAGCAACTCGTGCTTGCCTATATCCAGCAAGGCGATCCCGAAGCGGGCATCGAAGCGGCCGAGGAACTCGCAAGCCGCCAGCCCGACTCGGCCCGCACCCAAGCATTGCTCGGGCTGCTTTACCTACGTGATCAAGACCTCGATAAGGCGGCGACGGCCTTCGAGCAAGCCTTGAAGCTCGATCCCGCAAATGCCACGGCCACAAATGGATTGGTTTCCATTGCCGTGCAGAAAGACGATTTCGAGGCCGCCAATAACCGATACAAAGCCGCACTGCAGCAGAACCCTTCCGACCTCAGTCTACTGCTGGGGGCAGCACGACTTGCACTGCTGCAAAAAGATCCCGAGGCTGCTGAAACCTTTCTACTCAGTGGCGTCGAGCGTAATCCGCAGTCGGCAGCAGCCACGTTCTATTTGGGCGCCTTCTACCTGCGACAGGGGCATCCAGAAAAAACCCTCGAGCTGGTCACGACAGCGAGCCCTGATCTGAGGCAGGAACCTCGCTTACTAGCACTGAAGGCTGAATCTGAACTCAATCTGGAGCGTTTCCGGACCGCCCTCAGAACACTCGAAACCCTCAATCGCCTGCAGCCTAACCAGCAAAGGGTGCTACTCACCCTGGCTAACACGCAAGCCAGACTTGGCCAGCTCTCATCCGCCAGAGAGACCCTCAGGCAGATTCTGGACTCGGAGCCCGAGTCCGTGCCAGCCTTGCGTGGCTTGGTGCGCCTGGCCCTTGCAGAGAATTCGCCAAGGGTGGCCAATCAGAACATTGATGCGCTCAGGGAGATTCTGGGCTCGGATCACAATGACGTTCTGCAATTTGAGGGACAAGTCGCCGAACAAGCTGAGGATCTGGAACTCGCACTGTCGAAATACCGCAGGGTCTTCGAGCAGTCGCCAACCTCAGCGAGCCTGCTACCCGTAGCGCGCGTACTGACACGCCAGGAACAGATTGCTGCCGCCCGCGACCTGCTTGAAGGTTGGGTGGAGGAATATCCTGACGATCATCGCACGCGATTAGCGCTGGCTCAGCTGGAACTTACCCGTGGAACCTCTGAACGAGCCATCAAGGAATATCAAACGTTGATCGATAAAGGCGTCGCCAGTCCTGAGGTGCTCAATAACCTGGCCTGGCTGCTGAAGGAACGTGATCCCGATCAGGCGTTGATTTATGCGCGGCAGGCGTACTCAATCGCCCCGGACTCGGCCGAAATCGCTGATACGCTGGCGGTTGTACTCCTTGGGCGGAACGAGCTACTCGAAGCCAGACGAATGATCGACAGCGCGTTACAGATCAGACCTGATAATCCAAGCATGCGCTACCACAAGGCGCTCATCATGCAAGGACAGGGCGAGTTGACGGAGGCCAGGGCCTTGGTCGAGCAAGTTCTCGCTGATCCGACCCCGTTCCCTGAGCGGGAAGAAGCAGAGCGCTGGCTTCAACAGTAATGCGCTTTGCCGGCGTCTCTCGACCAGACGCCGGCGGCGCTTCGGTCGCCCCCCTGGCGATGAAGCGCTTGTTTCGCGGTAACCGTCTTTAGAGCGAGAGTTGTCGCATCGCTGGGATTTGGCTCCCAGGGTTGGTCTCCCGCAAGCACTGTGAAACGTTCATGATGACCCGCTCACGAAACGTCGATGGCAGTTTCTGGGGTTCTGGCAACTGGCGAACACCCTGTACCGACTGCGCGAAATGCTTCAAATTCGTTGAGCTGAAATTCATTCTTTGATATCTCCAGAGACGAGCTAATTTGAAGTTTCGATCGCTACATCCAATCAGTGCCAATTGGTCAGCTGGATCGACGGTTCCTGCCTTGCGATCTTAGGCCTTGCGGCAGGATACAGGTTCGTGAAGCAGAAGTCATGCCTGAGTGCGCTACCAGGTAATTTTTGTGGCATGCTGCTCTGTCTGCCGGTGTCGAGCCACATACGATAAACCTGGCAGCACCTAAACCTGACAGAAACTGCCATTGCTGACACTTAGCGTGGCAGCCTGCTGTCATCATCGGCCAGACACCAAGCTTGCTTGCTAACTGGCCGGGGTCACTGCTCGGCGGCGAAATCTCTCATGCACCAGCCAAAAGCTGAACCAAAACGCGCTATCCAACGCTCAGCATCCACGAGAACACGCGACCACTATGTTTGAAAGCTTCTATGGTCTGCGCACCGATCCCTTTCGACTGACGCCTGACCACCACTTCTCCTTCAACCACGAGCAGTTCTCGCGAGCGAAGGCATACATCGACTATGCGCTGGTTCGTGGCGAGGGCTTTGTGATGATCACGGGCAATCCTGGCACCGGCAAGACGACGTTGATCGCGGACCTACAGGCCCGACTTCTGACAACTGAGACCACGACTGCCACGATCAACTGCACCCAGTTAGATGCCGAAGCGCTGTTGTTTATTTGTGCCTACGAGTTTGGATTACAAGTCCAGTCAAACCAGAAGGCCGTCCTCCTGCGAGAGTTGATGATTTTCTTCCGTCGCGAGCAGCAATCTAGCCGCCGCGTCCTCTTGATCATCGACGAAGCCCAGGATCTTTCGGTGCAAGCGCTTGAGGAGCTGAGGCTCCTGACCAACCTACAAGGCGGCGGCCGACCACTGCTGCAGATCATCTTGCTCGGACAGACCTCACTTCGGGATCTCATCCGGCGACCAGAGATGCTTCAGGTGCATCAAAGGATTGTCGCCGCGATGCATCTTCAACCGCTGAAGCCACAGGAAACTGTCGCTTATGTTCGCTACCGACTCGAGACTGCAGGATGGAGCGGTGACCCGGTCTTTGAGCCAGGCGTCGTGAGGGCCATCTATGCTTATAGTGAGGGAATACCGCGACTGATCAACCAGTATTGCAGTCGCCTGCTCCTGCGAGGCTTCAGCTTAGATCGGCATGAGCTGACCCAACATGACGCCCAAGAAGTTCTGCGCGAACTTCAAGAGGAAGGCCTAGTTGAGGTACCTCGCCTCGATGCTGATCAGGCAGAATCGACCTCTGACACCCCATGGTCTGAAATCGATAAAGGCCTCGCCGTTATCAAGCCCCCTAAGCCCCCCGAGCCTCCTGTAGCCCCGATCATTCAAGATAGCCAAACGCACCAAGAACCAGCAGCTCCGCTCACGCCCACGCTTGCACTAGAAACAGAATCCCCCGACATCAGCGAACAGCCAGAGGTTGGTTTCAAAGTGGAAACTGTTCCCGTCGAAGACGCAGCGCGCTATCTACGCTTCACTGCACAACCAACATCGACCCTCCCGAATGACGCACCGGCGGACACCGACACAAACGACCCCGAAACAACACTGTACGCCCCACATCAGAATCTAAACGCGGAACCACAAACTCCGCCATCAAAGCCGTTGCGCGTGATTGTCATCGTGCTCATCATGATTGTGCTATTGACGACAAGTTTCTTGGGCGGCATGGTGATGACTGATGACGAATTACGCCAAAAAGTTATAACCGCTTCAGTATCGACTTACGAGATCGTTATAGCGTCAACCAGCGCAGCGATACAATCTCTACTAGAATGGTTAAAACAGATTAACCCCAACCTATAGCTGCTTACTTCGTCAGTCATCAATCAGCTTAATGCTTGTAATCGCGAAGCCTGACTCATGCTCAACGCTGCTACTTTTAGTTATCTATCAGCGCTTCTCGCTTCTAGCCTCTTATTTATACTTCTACTCACAGCCTGGCGGGGTCGGCTACAAGGCCTGCCCGCGATCATTGGCATTGGCAGCATCATCATCTGGGCTGCTATTTACTTCGCGGATACGGCTTGGGACGCCTTTCCAGAAGGTCTCGTTCCATACGCTACCTTGGCGCGCAATGCCGGTCTTTTTTTATTACTGACCTCGGCGCTTGCTTCGTCAATACCTAGAACAAAACGCATTTACTGGTACTCTGTACTCATTTCTATATTATCAGCAACGCTTGTTTTTGGCATCCTCCCACAAACGCTTCCCCTGCTTACAGCATTAATACCGCCAACATGGTCTCTTAAGCTTTTACCTTATTTCTGGCTCCTGCAGGCGGTCTTTGGCTTGCTACTGATTGAACAGGTTGTCCGCAACTATCCACAATCGCAACTCTGGTCGCTTAAACATCTTTGCCTTGGACTTGGCGTCATCTTTGCCTATGATCTATTTTTCTTCTCCGACTCCGTCCTATTGAATCGTGTCGACCTCGATTTCTTGAGTGCGCGTGGCTTTGTGACCGCGATTGCGATTCCGCTCATTGCCGTCTCAGTCGCCAGAAACCCTGCTTGGTCGCTTGACATACATGTTTCCAGAAGCGTTGTGTTTCATTCTGCGACGCTACTTGGATCAGGCCTCTACCTCATAGCCATGGCAGTTGCGGGTTATTACATAAGAGCATCCTCCGGCGCCTGGGGCGCAACCTTACAAATTGTATTCCTTTTTGCTGCGGTCCTCTTCTTGATAACGCTGTTGTTTTCTGGTCACATTAGGGCAAGATTGAAGATTCTTCTGAGCGAGCACTTTTTCAGTTTCAAATATGATTATCGCTCCGAATGGAGCCAATTCACTGAGAGTCTTGCCGCAACCAACGAAACGACACCAAAGGCCATCATTCATGCGTTAAGCGGTCTTGTTAAAAGCCCCGGCGGTTTTATGTGGATTAATAACGGAAGAGGTTCTTTTGAGTGCATTGAAAAACTCAAAGTTGACTCATTACCACTCCCAACTTTAAAAGATGACGATCCCTTAATCCAATTTATACGCAACACCGGCTGGATTGTTGATCTTTCAGAAATGCGCAGCCAACCGGAGGCTTACCCTGAAGTCGACGCTCCTAATTGGTCCCATGACTGGCCGGAACTATGGCTCATCATCCCTCTGTTTTTTCAAACAAATCTCATTGGCTGTGTCGCCCTCACGAGATCAGCTGTTATTCGTCATGTCAACTGGGAAGACCGCAGCTTACTAAAAACAGCCGGACTGCAAGCGGCAGGTATGCTCGCACAATTTCTCTCCGACCAAGCACTGATGAGCGCAAGGCAGTTTGAAGCCTTCAACCAGCTTGCTGCCTATGTTGCGCATGATCTGAAAAACCTGATCGCACAACAGTCACTGATTGTCACTAACGCGGAGCGACACAAAGACAATCCAGAATTTATCAACGATGTCATTCATACGGTCAAAAACTCGGTTGAGCGCATGGAAAGACTGATGATTCAACTGCGCCATGGCAAGCGCGAAGAAGAATCGACTCGCTGCTCACTTGATTCAGCTGTGACCGAAGCAATCTGTCGGCTCGGATCAACCCCACCAATCCCCAGCGCTGTCATCGTTGATCATGATCTTTTTATCCAGGCGGATGAGGAACGTCTCATTACATCGCTGGGACATCTTCTCAAGAACGCGCGCGAGGCAACCTCAAGTAACGGCTCAGTTGACGTTGAAGTCTTGCGCAAGGATAACACTGCCATCATTCGGATCTCTGACGACGGCGTAGGCATGTCACAAGACTTCATCAGAGAACGACTGTTCAAGCCCTTTGACTCAACCAAAGGACTGACCGGCATGGGCGTAGGGGCATTCGAGAGTCGTCAGTTTTTCTACGCACTGGGTGGTGAACTGACCGTGGATAGCAAGCCGGGTGCGGGATCAGTCTTCACCATCCACCTTCCGATGCTTGCCGAACCTGAAGTTGCTAATGCATTACCACAGACAGAGGATTGTGCATGAGTCAACCCGCGCCGCATTTGTTGATTGTTGAAGATGACACTGGTCTGCAAAGCCAATTACGGTGGTGTTTTGATGGCTATCGCGTGCTAATTGCTGGAAACCGAGCTGAAGCGCTCACCTATGTGCGCCAGCATAGGCCGAGCGTCGTCACGCTCGATCTTGGCCTACCTCCAGATCCTGGCGGCGTGACTGAGGGTTTGGCTACCCTCAATGATATTCGAATGCTGGCACCAGAAACGAAAATCATTGTTGTCACCGGTAATGACGAACGAACAAATGCTGTCAATGCCATCGGCTTAGGGGCTTATGACTTCTATCTCAAACCAATCGACGCTGGAACCCTGCGTTTAGTGGTCGACCGGGCTCAAGCCCTGTTCAACCTCGAAGCTGAAAATCGGATTTTCCAGGAGCAACACCGGTCCGAAACGCCGTTTGCCAACCTCATCACAAGTAGCGAGAATGTACTGTCACTTTGCCGAGAAGTCGAAAAAGTCGCAGATACTGACGCGAGAGTCCTGCTCATCGGAGAAACAGGCACAGGAAAGGAGTTATTTGCCCACGCCCTTCACGACCTCAGTCGACGCGTTGAAGCGCGATTTGTTGCCGTCAACTGCGCGGCAATTCCAGAACAGCTTCTCGAGAGCGAGCTGTTCGGTTACGAAAAGGGCGCCTTCACAGGCGCTGTCCGCCAGACCCCCGGCAAGATAGAGCGCGCTGACGGCGGAACCTTTTTTCTGGATGAAATCGGTGACTTACCAATCTCACTTCAACCAAAGCTGCTCAGGTTTTTACAAGAGCGCGTTATTGAGAGAGTCGGCGGTCGCGAAGAAATCCCGGTCGATGTCCGGATCATCTCGGCAACCCACCAGGATCTGCAAGCGCTTGTCGCTAAAGGTAGTTTTCGGGAAGACCTCTACTATCGGCTTGGCGAGGTTGTGCTTCACCTTCCGCCTCTGCGGGAACGACCTGGAGACGCGATCGTACTCGCACGGGCATTCCTGAAACGCTACAATGCACTCTTTAGTAAGTCGCATCGCGGCTTCACACCGGATGCCGTCAACGCGATCGACCAGTATCCCTGGCCCGGAAATGTCAGAGAGATGGATAGCACGGTGAAGAAGGCTGTCGTTATGGCCGAAGGCCCGGTGATCTCAGCTAAGGACCTCGGGTTAGAGCGGGAAGCTTCGGAGACGCCAACGCTGTCTTTGACACTGCGGGAGGTTCGCAAGCAAGCAGAGACAACGGCCATTCGGAAGGCTCTTGCACAGGCTGACGGTAACCTGAGCCAGGCCGCTAGCCTTTTGGGAATTACCCGGCCAACACTGTATAAATTGCTCGAAAAATATGAGCTTAAGCCGAACGAGAGCCAGTAGCGAGACTCAGCATGTCGCACTCATCGGGAGATCAAAAGTGACCAACCACAACAAGACGACTTTGGGACCCCGATCGTCACTTGGGTTAGCAACAGCCATGATCGCACTCGCGGGTTTGTCGGGATGCGCCTTTGACAGCAAGTATCCGCCCGTGCCGCCGGATCAACGCTCCCTCAGCGCGCAGGAAAGTTATCTGTATGAGATTGCCCCTGGTGACGCTGTCAATATCTTTGTCTGGGCCTTCCCAGAACTCTCTGGCACTGTGCCCGTGCGGCCGGACGGTATGCTAACAACGCCGCTGATAGAAGACATGCCCGCCAGCGGTAAGACCCCGTCTGAGTTGGCGCGTGACCTCGAAAAGGAATTGGCGCTATATGTTCGTTCGCCCATCGTCACAGTGATCGTCAATAATTTCGTCGGTCTACCTCAACAGCAGGTCAGGGTTGTCGGCGAGGCAATGGGAAGTTCTGGATCAGGTGGTCGTGGCGCTGGATCAGGCAGGGGGCCGGCAGCAGTACCCTTCAGAAAACACATGACATTGCTGGATCTCATGATTCAGGTGGGTGGCTTAACACCCTTTGCCGCTGGCAACAAGTCAGTATTAGTACGCTTTAACAACGGACAACCTGAGGAATATTCAGTTCGCATTGATGACCTCCTCCGGAAAGGCGACATGTCCGAGAATGTCAGCCTTCTGCCTGGCGATATCCTTATCATACCCGAAGCCTGGTTCTAATCGCCGCAACTGAACTCACGACATCCATCACTCAGCTTAATTTTCAGGATACTTCGCATTGCTGCACGACCTCCTTGCAGAAATTTTTCAATACCTGAGAGGCGTATTGCGCTATCGCTGGGTAGCCCTCGGGCTCGCCTGGGTGATCGCCATTGCGGGTTGGGTCTATGTCTCAGCAATTCCAAACGAATATCGCGCTTCTGCTCGTTTATTCGTCGACACCCAAAGCGTATTGAGGCCACTTTTGAGAGGCCTCACCATCCAGCCTGATTTTGCCGAGCGGGTATCGCTGATGAGCAAAATGCTCCTGAGTCGGCCAAATCTGGAGAGGGCTATCCGCATGAGCGACCTGGAGCTCACTGTCAATAGCCCCCGCGAAAAGGAAGAGCTACTGTCTCGGCTCAATACGAAAATCCGTATTAATGGCAACCGCAACGCTCCAATCTATAATATCTCGTACGAAGATCAAGATCCCGAAAGTGCAACTCGCGTCGTTCAGGCTTTAGTGAACATTTTTATTGAAGAAGCCTTGGCGGGTGACCAAACAGCATCGACGACGGCGCAAAACTTTCTAGATCAGGAAATTGCAGCCTACGAGGCCGATCTTCGAGCATCTGAACTGCGCCTCGCAGACTTCAAGCGTAGGAACGCCGGTTTACTTCCTGGAAATACTGGCTATTACGCAACCCTGGAAAGAGCTAGAGCTCAGCTCCGAGACGCTAGACTTGCATTAGAAGAGGCGATCCAACGCAGAGATCAGCTTGTGCAGCAAATTCAAGCTGAAAACGAACGAGCTCGCGGAAACGCCGAAGCCCTAAATGACTCGTTGGCACTCGACCCGCAAGTCTCAGCGGCGCAGGCTCGACTCGATGATCTGCTGCTGCGTTACACTGAACGCCATCCTGACGTCCTCGAGTTGCAAAGACTGATCGCAGAGCTAAAACGTCGCTCTTCTCAACAGGCGAGAGCCAACGAAAATCAACCATCGAGTCTTGTTCAATCAACAACTGTTTACGGCAACTTACGGATCGCGCTGAATGAAGCAGAAGCTGACGTTGCATCACTTCAGGCGCGTGTTGACGAGTTTGAGAGCAGAGTCACCTCGCTTACAGAGAAAATCGACTCGATCCCAGAGATTGAGGCGGATCTCACGCAACTCACTCGAGAATACAACACGATTGCAAACCAACACTCTAAGCTACTTGAACGACGTGAATCAGCACGCCTATCTCAACAGGTGGAAAATTCAGTAGAGGGCATCAAATTCCGTGTAATTGACCCTCCTCTGGCGCCGAAGAAACCCTCTGCACCCAACCGCCTTTTGTTGGCTTTTGCTGTCTTGGTTGTCGCAATTGGCGGCGGTGCGGCAGCCGCGGTTGCGCTCGATCTGCTTCGCCCAATCTATGATGATCGACGTGTCCTTTATCGCACAACTGGATTGCCGGTTCTAGGTGTTGTCTCACTGATCCGAACGCCCCAAAAGCGCCGCCTTGAAAGAATTCTCTGGTTACCTTTCTTTCTACTCATCATGGGCTTAGTCATTGGATCGATGATTGTTGGCTCTGGATTAACTGCCGACTTCGTTTCAGAAGTTATTTCTCCAGTGATTATTTAAATTCCAGACCACTATGAGTACCATTGAAAAAAGCCTTGAAAAACTCGCTGCCCAGCAGCGAGAGCGCCCGACCCTTACTGATCCGGTGGCGCAGCATCAGGAGACTTTAAAAAGGCCAGAAACTCGTTCTCCGCACATCCATACCAAATCGAGAACGGAAATTCATCATTTTCCCTGGAATGAACTCCGGAAACATGGCATTCTTACTCGCGATACTAAGCGCTCACAGCTCGCTGAAGAATACAGACAAATCAAGCGGCCGCTGTTGATGAATATTGACAAGAAGGGCGCTGATATTGTTGACAATGCCAATCTTATCTTAGTGACCAGCGCCCTACCCCGTGAAGGCAAGACCTTTAACGCCATAAACCTCGCGATGAGTATCGCCATGGAGCGCGATCGTACCGTACTCCTTATTGATGGTGACGTTGCCAAACCAACCGCCGCCAAACGCCTCGGCATCCAACAAGAGGCCGGGCTGCTAGACCTTGTCGACGACTCCAACACCAAGATTAACGATGTGCTGGTGAAAACCGATTTGCCGAACCTTCGGGTTCTGCCATCTGGTCGGCCCCACGATCGAGCCACTGAGTTACTCGCGAGTGAGAAAATGGCACGGTTCATGTCCGAATTCTCAACGCGTTATCCAGACCGTGTCGTCATTTTTGACTCCCCTCCTCTATTATTGGCGAGCGAAACGGCTGTACTCAGCTCATGCGTCGGGCAGATCGTTATGGTCGTTGCGGCTGAACAAACAAGTCGTCACACAGCAAACGAAGCCCTTGCTCTGCTCGATCCCGATAAGATCATTGGACTCCTACTCAATAAGTATCGGCCTAGCCTCGGCAATCGTTCCGGTTCAGGCTACGGTTACGGCTATGGCTACGGTTATGGACATGACCACCCAAGTCCAGATCCCGATATTGCCCAAACCCCGCAACATCCAGCGGCTTAGTGGCAGCCCGATCGATCATGCACAGCTTCCCAATTTTCCATCGGTTCAGGACGACCTTTGTCGCGTTGTTCGCCTATAGTGGCATTGTAGGATCCTTCGCCTTCTGCAATGTGGCATCCGCGGCCGACTGGAATTTCTCGAAACAAGTGGCGTTAGACACAACCTTTAGTGACAATATCAATCTCAGCGAGTCCAATAAAGAATCTGATGTTTTTGCTTCCCTGACCCCGGGCTTTGTCCTTCAAGGGACTGGGCGGCATCTTGACGTTAACCTCGCCTATGCTCCCCGACTTTTATATTATCTCTCTGAGTCAACTAATAACCGAGTCGATAATAATCTGCAAGCGAATGCTACAACACGGCTCTATGAAGACCGTTTATCGGTAGACTTCAGTGCCTCAGCCAGACAGACTTTCATCGATCCTTTCCAGGCGCGAGGCGATGCCGCCAACAATACGGACAATGTACAAACAACCTATTCCTATGCTATTGCTCCACTGCTACGCACAAGTCTTGGCCGCTACGCAAATGCGTCACTAGGGCTTGAACAAAGTGGCATCTTTTACTCTGAGCAAGGGACAGACAGTTACAGCTATGGCGCAAATTTTGAGCTGCGGTCTGACTCAAATTACTTTGGTCGCTTACTCTGGGGTCTGTTAGCGGAAACAGAACGAATTGAATACGATGAAGGTCACAATGAATTTTCGAGTTTTTCAGCTATTCTTGGATACCAACTGAGCCGCCGTCTCGCCGTAGACCTGTTCGCTGGTTATGAGAATAATAGCTATGCATCTGCTAATGACACGCGCGGGTTTCTCTGGGGCGGCGGATTTTCCTGGACTCCAACGCCGCGCACATCGCTGCGTGCTGAGTTCGAGGAACACTACTTTGGGACCACATCTAGCGTCGAGTTTAGACACCGGCGGAGGCGCTCAGTATGGTCGGCGACTTATTCGAGAGAGCTAACAAGTGCTCGAACTCAAGTTGATGCAATACCAGTCTTTAATTTTGAAACCCCCTTCGGCGACCCGACCATCCCAAATGTTACTCAGAATCAGATAATCGGAGTCGACAATGCGTTACCAAACTCGGATGTGTTCATTGCAGACCGCTTAAACGCAAGGTATGCGCTAGAAATGCGACGCGGCGTTTTGACGGCCAATGCTCGTTATGTCCACCGTGATTTTAGTGGCTCTGATAATGACCAATCGGCCGTACAGCTTGGGGTTGACTATACCCACCAATTATCAGGTAAATTATCAGGCCTTGCTGCGTTGAATTGGCGACAAACAGATCAATCAAGTTCGGTAATTTCAACTGATGCTGATCGTAACGAGCAACTAGCGCTGCGTACTGGCTTACGTAAAAATCTTAGCCAACACTGGAATTTAGATTTTTCGTACCAACTTCAAAGCGGTGATGATTATACAGAAAATCGTGTCACATTCGGCATTGCTGCCGATTGGTAGCCCTTGCGCTGCTGACAACAATAACCGAGTGTTATCAGATGGCCCAAACATCAAAAATAATTAACGCTTTATCGATTGATGTAGAGGATTATTTTCAGGTATCTGCCTTTGAGGCCCATATCAATCGCGATCAATGGTCCCAGATTGACTGCCGAGTGGAACGTAACATTAATGAGATTCTCGCTCTACTCGACGAACACGATGTTAAAGCGACGTTTTTTACACTCGGATGGATCGCAGAACGCTTTCCGCGACTGATCAAGCAAATTTCTGATCAGGGCCATGAGATGGCGAGCCATGGCTATGACCATGTACGTGTTACCAAACAATCTCGAAACGATTTTGCGCAGGACATTCAGCACACGAAGAAACTGCTTGAGGATATCTGCGCCTGCCCGATCACAGGTTATCGGGCAGCGAGCTACTCCATCAATCGCACTAACCTTTGGGCACATGAGGAGATTTTGAACGCTGGCCATCGTTATAGCTCAAGCGTTTATCCAATCCATCACGATCTCTACGGTATACCGGATGCACCGAGGTTCGCTTTCCGCCCGCTTCCTGGCACGGATCTAGTGGAAATTCCGGTTACTACACTCGAGATTGGCTCGCGACGCATACCCTGCGGTGGGGGTGGATTTTTCAGACTCTACCCTTATCCTGTTTCCCGTTGGATGATTAATCGGGTCAACGCTAAAGAACATCAGTCGGCAATTTTTTATTTTCATCCCTGGGAGATCGACGCAGAACAACCTCGAATTCCGGATCTCCCATGGAAGACGAGATTTCGACATTATCTGCACCTTGATCAAACGAAGCAGAGGCTTGGCGCCTTGTTGCGCGACTTCAGTTGGGCACCCATGAACCAGGTTTACTTCGGCAAACAACAAAGCATCAACGACTTTCCAGTGTTTTCGCTCCAGTGATTAGCCATTGACGAAAGCCCGCGCCCGAGGTCCTACCTCGGGCATTCAGTGGTCTGATTCAGTCCTCGTCATCCTGATTGATCGAAACAGGCGCGTTGATCTGCTGCAGACGCTGCCGGGTTCCGTCATTGATATCAGTGAAGGCGATTCCAACCAGCCACTGTTCTTGCCCTTCATCCCGTGAAGCCCAGACGACGGAGCCCGACATCGTTAAGGGCTCTGATTCATCTGAGCAGCCTAGGTGAATGATGACGCTCGAATCGACCGGAAGTTGACTAAAGGTCCGAATCTTGACCCCACCTTCGCTCAGATCCTGAGACAATCCATAGTTGACGCCACCATACTGCTGCGGAAACATTTGCAATTGTGCGTAGCACTCAACTGCAGACCGCTTGAAACGCCGATTCTCCATCATTGAAGATTGACACTGATCCTGACGTTCACTCATCGCAGATGTTGACAAATTCATCACACTTCCCCCCAACATTGTCTCGCCCGCGTTGCGGTTTTCCGAGCCCTATCGTTAGCACACTTTGTTAGCCACAGCAGTTTTGGTAGGCGTTAGATTGCTGCTTAGACCGAAGACTAAACGAATACTGCTCGAAAACATAGTCCAGAATGCAGGCTCAGAATCGCCTACGGGGAACCTGCCGGTGTGATATGAACAGGCTGTCTGAGGCGAAACCGGCTCAACAAAGGTTCTAGTTGATGTCGAAGGCCTTGTTCATTGCCTGGAGACGCTGCATGATTCCAAGGTCAAGATCCGTAAAGGCGATTCCGAATTCCCACTGCTCGTTCCACGCATCCCGGGAGACCCAAACAACTGCTCCTGACAGTGTTAATGGATCCGCCTCCTCCGAACAGCACAGCTTGACGAGAACGCTTGAATCGACGCGAAGTTGTTGGAAGGTGCGGACTTTGACCCCACCGCAGCTCAGGTTATGGGATAGACTATGATAAATGCCTCCATACTTCCGCGGCAACAACTCCAGGCGCGCATAACAGAGTACGTCCGTTCGCACAGATCGGCGAGTATCACTCGCGAGAGTCTGCCGATGTTGCCGTCGGTCGATGCTTGCAGAATCTGATAAGGCCATCGATCTGTGCCCCTTCACTATTGCCTCGCCCTCTTGGCGATCAAGCTTCAAAGTTAGCCTTAACTGGACAACATCGAAGGCCTCGCTGCAACTGTTGAGAGCATGTTGTGGGCAAAATCATCATCGCCCGGATTCAACGGCAAGATTGCTCCCGATGCCGAATTCAAAACGATTACCCGCATCAACCGCGCCTAGGAGGCCTTGATGAAGCCATTTTTCCTCTCAGGGCGCACCGCCCTGGCGATTCTGATCCTTGTGACGGTACTGGCCAACGGCGCACTCATGTTGATCCGTCTGGACAATGCGCCAGAGGCCTATTTTCCCGCCGACTCTCCGACCGTGCAGTTCGAGAACCAACTGCGGGAGCACTTTCCGCTCGATCAAGTTCTGGTCGCGTTGTTCGAAGATGAGCAGGCGACCCTGTGGCAAGACACCTTTCTAACCCGTTACTTCGCCCTGGCTGAGTCGCTGGAGGACGACCCAATGGTCGAGCGGGTGCTGTCGCTGGCCAATCAGGATCACATGCGTAGCACCGATGACGGCTTTGCCATCGAGCCCCTACTCGATCAGGCGCAAATGGAAAAGCTTGCTCAGGCCGAAGAGCGCCGAGACCGCGTGCTCAGCGACCGCTTTGCCGCCGGCTTGCTCGCAAGCGAGGACGGCCAGGCGCTGGCGCTAGTGGTGCGCCCGCGCGAGCTGCGCAACAGCCTGGAACGCTTGCAGATGGAAAACACCCTGCGCGACGCCATTAGCGCTCACCAGCTCGACGATCAGCTGACCGCCATCGCCGGTCAAATCGCCCTGGACGTGGCGCAACTGCGCGCCATGATCCACGACACCATGGTGCTAGTACCCAGCACCCTAGGGCTAGGATTAGTCATCATTTGGCTGATGTTCCGCCGCTGGCTCGCGGTCCTGGTCAGTGCACTGGTGATTGCCGCCGTGGTCAACGTCACCATTGCGCTGCTGATTCTGGCTGGCAAGCCTTATACCTTGATTTCCGCCATTCTCCCGCCTTTGATGTCGGCGCTCACCGTGGCCGCTTTGGTTCATTGGCTGAACGCTGTGGCGCTCGCCGCACGCCAGGGCCTAAGTGGCCCCGAGCGCGCGGAACGTGCCTACCGTCAGGTTGCCAAGCCAATCATCTTCGTCGCGTTGACCACCGGCGTTGGTCTGCTGTCGCTCAGCTTCAGTTCCATACAGCCCATCGCCGCTTTCGGACAGGTGGCCGCTGTCGGTATGCTGGTGCAAGCGGCCATCATGACCTTGTTCGTCCCGCCCATCTTTGCACGCTGGGATCACGGTAGTTGGAACCGGGGCCGCAAGCGTATCGCTTTCACCGACATGACGGTGCGCACCCTGCGCGCGATGAGCATGCGCCGACCCTTATGGGTGCTAGGTATCACTACCGCACTGCTGGCGCTTGGAGTGCCCCAAATCGCGCGCATTCAGACCGAAACCGATCTGCTGCGCTTCTTCCCGCCGGAGCACGCCATCACCCAATCGACCGAACGCATCGGTGAGCGGTTGGTCGGCGTCACCTCCTTAGAGCTGGTATACCAGGCCGATCAGCGCGACCGCTTTAAGCAACCCGAGGCGCTGCGGTCGATTCAATCCATGCAAGGCTGGCTCGATGCGCAGCCGGAGGTTGATCGCGCGTTGTCGATGGTCGATTTCGTTGAGGAAATGCACCTGAACTTCCATGGCGGAGACCCGGCCTACCGCGCGTTGCCAGAGAGCCAAAACCTGATCGCCCAGTATCTACTGGTCTACGACGGCACCGATCTCTACGAGTTGGTCAATCGTGAGTTCGACCAGACCCGTCTGATCTTGAACCTCAATGTACGCGGCGCGCGTGCCATCAATGATCTGATTGCGCGCATCGACGATCAGCTCGCCAGCCAAGACCTGGGCGATCTGCAGGTGCGTGTGGCCGGCTTTGGCCGCCTGTTCGCCGACCAAGAGGCTTTGCTGATCCAAGGCCAAATTCGTGGCCTGGCCGCCGCCGTGGTCCTGATCGCGTTGCTGATGCTGATCCTATGGCGCTCCCCCGCTCAGATGCTCATCAGCATGATTCCCAACCTGGCGCCCATCGCGCTGATCTTCATCATCATGGGACTGCTTGGGGTATGGCTCGACATGGCCACTGCCATGATCGCCAGCGTCACCGTCGGCATCGCGGTCGACGACACCATTCATCTGATGCACAGCTATCGCGGGCGCCTCGCCGCAGGCAGCCCTCCGGTCTGGGCGCTGGCGCGCGCCTACCAGCAAACCGGACGCGCCATCGTCGTCACCACCCTGATTCTCGGCGGCCAGTTCCTGCTGATCGGCACCTCCGCCTTCAACCCATCCGCCGCCTTTGGACTCCTGACCGCTGTTGGCCTGGTCGCCGCGCTGCTCTTTGACCTTCTGGCGCTGCCGGCACTTTTATTGCTGACAGCGGGGCGGCCAAGAACCGCGCGCAAGCGAATCACCGCTTGAGTCTCCACCGGCGCGCTCGCCGAGGAAAAAGGCCGTCGTCGAGCGATTATCAGTTTTTTACACCTACCTGCTGAGCGACGTTAGGCGCTTTCGAGAATACCATTTATTATATATAAACAGTATCTTATAGGATTTTTTACGCCCTGTTCAGTACGCGTAGGAGCGGCTTATCCTCTTGAGAGAGCCTGCTTACCACCTTGTACTCACAAAAAAGCCACATGCAAGTGTCCGTTTTCTTTACAGCCACAGCGAGCGAACGCTAGCATAAAATAGTCTTCAATAACAGAATGTTAGGAGTTTTTAGCTCAATCAGCCATCCAGCTTAGTACTGAGTGTCGATTTTGGCGATAAACAGTTGTCAGCTATTTTTACAGTTAAAAAAATGCGTAAAAAAAAAACCTTCAAAAACAGATAGGTAAAAACTGGCACTATGCTTGCTTCTATTATCAGAGATTTCTGAGAGTGCTCATGGTAACGAAACTAAAAACAGGCTCGCAGCCTCTGACGTTTTAACGATAATGTACTGGGTCTTTAAGGCCTGAGGAGACGTAAAGATGACGAAGCAAACAACCAAAGTCGTGGGGCTGGCGCTAACAACTCTGCTCGGCTCGAGCGCTGTTCAGGCAGTCCCCTTTTTCATCGATGTGGGCTACGACTACGGCAACGTCGGCGGAAGCGTCGCTGATGGACCTGGCACCACTGGCTGGTTCGATAAGGCGGTGCTGACTTACTTCTCAAACACCACCATCACGGACGCCAATAACGATGGGATTTACAGCCCGGGTGATACCGTGGTTGGTACCGGTGGCCTACTGAACGACCCCTCGAACACCGGTTACGGTAACAATTCACTGGGTTCTAATAGCGTGACAGGCTTTGGCCCTGAGGTAAGCTTTGACAACCCGGGTGGCCCGGACACCAACCGCTACGGCTTTCCAAACTGGACGCTGTCGTTCGGCTGGAATGACCTGACCGGCGTTGTCAATGCCAGCGGCGGTATCACCTACAATGGCGGCACCATCAGCCTGAATCTCTGGGACTCCAACTCCGGCATTGCTGGTCAGGAAATCATGAAAATCGAGGTTTCTGGCGGGGGGGTCAATGCCATCGGCCAGAGCTTGAACCTGGCCGGCAGGGTTGACTTCACCGGCCTGGATTTAAACCAGACGATCGGCAGTTCCACCCTCGGTGATCTGTTCAACATCGGTGGCGGCTCATTTGGCGATCTTTGGCAGGCTGGAGACACTGAGATCTTCGCCAACAGCGACCAAAACACACAGCCTTATCAGTTCTTTGATCTGACCGAAACAGTGACGCCATTTGGGACGGTGCTGACCTTCGATAACGGGCCAGGTACAGTCGCCTATTTGGCAGGCGAACATGAAGGATCACTCGTCTTCGAGATACCCGAACCAGCATCCCTTGCCTTGCTTGGCGTGGGCTTGCTCGGATTCGGCGCCCTCGGTCGGAGAATGTCGGCCAAGTAGTTCGTATCAACCAGTAAGGACGCCTGACCATGAGGGGCCAGGAGTCCTGCTGAAGCTAATCAATTTCAAAGGCGCCGCAACCCTGGGGCGCCTTTTTTTTTGATCAGCCCAACAGTAGGCGCCTGATATACCAAAACATCATCCGTTGCAAAGGGTGAGCGTTGCCCCAGGGACGGTAGGTCTTGATAAGCTTATTGCGATAAGCATCGAAATGCAGCCCATGCGGCACCGTGACCACATCGCCGCGTCGAAGCAGGAACTTCACTGCATTGGTGCAGGCAACCCCGGCGGCAAGTTCAATACCAATCGCTGTTGATGGCACCTTCTTCTTAAACAGATTAACCGAGCGGCGGTCGACCAGATAATGCCGCTGCTGCATCGAAGGGGATACACCGACGATGAATTTCAAAATCTGGTCCTCGAACCCGAAGCCATCGAGGCGAAAATACTCCTCGAAGCTCATTCCCTTCGGGTCGAAAGCCAGCATCGAGGTACCCATGCCCATCGGCGCTGCAGTCACAGCCGGAATGTCGCGCTCATGACAGCGAGCAAAGACTTTCCGGCGAATATCGAGGGAAAAAATGTCGAGGCTGTCCATGTACAGATCAGCCTCGTCGAGAAACTCGTCGATATTGTCCAAAGTCAGCCCATGAGGCATCAGTTTCAATTCGGCTTCCGGATTAATGTCGCGTACCTGTTCCGCCATCACATCCAGCTTGGGCTTACCCATGGTCGAAGCCACCGCGCCTGCCTGCCGGTTGATATTAGCCCACTCGAAGGTATCCAGATCGGTAATGGTGAATCGGCTCACCCCGAGTCGAGCCAGTGTGATCAGATGGCTACCGCCAACCCCACCAAGGCCGCCAATGGCTACACGGCATTCGCGCAAGCGCGCCTGCTCATGCTCAGTAAACCAACCAATGTTGCGTGAAAATGCGACATCGTAGTCAAATGGGTTTGGTGTTGGCATAAGATGTTTCCTTTAGCAAGTGACGCAGATGGTTTGACCGGCCGGCTGAATTTCAGGTGCCATCCGAGTGGCAGCCCTTGATTGAACACAAAGCCGTCACCTGCTTAATAACGAAATTCCAGTCTGGGTAGCTGTACATGGTAAAGATCAAGATTGCTTGCTGTAAAGAGGACATGGACCACATCCTTTGGCTACGCCACAAAGTCTATGTTGAGGAAGAAGGCCGCTACGGCGGGTCGTTGTCGTCGCATGAGTGCATTATGGACCGCTACGACCATATTCCAAAAGTCGCGCATATCCTAATTCAAGACGACAACGAGCCCGTTGGCTGTATCCGTGTGAATGCTGAAACCGGTTTCGGGCTGCCCATCAATGACCATTTCGACTATCGACCCTATCTCGACGGCATGATCTCGCAACAGTTCCAGAGGCCAGGCCGATCAACGTTAATGGCGTCAGTCAGCATGTTGGCGGTGCGGCAGCAGTGGCGCCGAAAACGACAGGTTTCACGCGAATTGTACCGTGCTACCGCCATGGTGCTGCAATCTTGGCAGGTCAGCCACGTCATTGCTCTGGTCAGTTTGCAGACGGTATCCCTTTACGGCCGGATGGGTTTTTTACCAATCGCTGGGCGTATCTGGTTGCCGGACGTGCAAGACCATGTCATTCCAATCATGGCCGAAGCACAGGTTTGTTACGATTGGGCTTTTAGCAAACAGGCCAATTTGATCGCGACACCAGTGCAACGCATGCGCTCGTTTATTCCTGCCAGGCTGGAGCCCAGGCTGGAGTCGCACAGCCAGCAAGAAGTCAGGGCCAGGTTCGGTTAACCTTCACGATCATTGCGTTTTAGGAGTACCTCTCATGTACAGTCGATTTTCAATGGCTGTTGGCCTTAGTCTCGTAGGTTGTTCTACCCTGCTTGGATACGAAACAGCTACGGCAGGCGTCATCAGGCACGACAGAACGGATGACTTGTACAAAAATCTTGCTGCCGAGGAAAGCTACTCCGGCGTCGGCGACATGTTAATTACCCGAACCGGCGCAACCTACCGGTGTTCAGGCACTTTGATCGGTTCCAGTTGGGTACTGACTGCCGCGCACTGTATTGATGGAGAAGACATTACAGGAGGCGTCACCTTCGACGTTGGAGGCCAAATCTACAACGGCGGGCAACGTATCGTTCACGAAAATTGGGATGACGATGCATGGTCAGGATGGGACATCGCGCTTCTGGAACTCACCAGCGAGGTCAGTGGAGTAACCATTGCTGAGCTATATGCCGGAACCTCAGAGCTGGGGATGGTTGGAACAAATGTGGGTTTTGGTTCAACTGGTGTCGGGAATGAGGGATACATGAGTGGAACATCCGGGACGAAACGCGCTGGACAAAATGTTGTTGATGAGACGAACTCGAATCAACAGATCTTATTACAAGACTTCGATAACCCTGACGATAGTACAGACAACTGGTTTGGGGACCCGAATCCGCTCAACCTCGAATATCTGATCGCTCCAGGTGACAGTGGCGGTGGTTTGTTTATCGAAGAAGCGGGCAATACGTACCTGGCTGGCGTTCATTCCTTTTTTGGATGGGATAATCTCACTGATCGTCCTGGTACCGCTGGCTATGGTCATATTGCCGGATCAACACGGGTTTCGAGTTTCACCAGCTGGATTTCCAACATCATGTCCCCCAACGTAACCGCAGTCCCAGAACCCGGCCCCCTGTCGCTAATGCTAATCGGCGGGGTCCTGTTAGGTTTGTGGCCAAGAAACAAAAACCCGCAACGGCGGAAGCACATTGCGGGTTAGAGAAGCGTAAGCGGAGTAGGCGCGGAAACTTAAGCGCCCCCGCTACAATCAAGCGCGCCTTAAGCTGCGCCTTGTGTAGAGACCGGCGAAGGCCGCGGCCATCAGCAAAAGCGTTGATGGTTCCGGAATCTCGTTATCGGTGAGTACGGTGGGTGGATCGTGTGCCCAGATCCCAACGTGAGACAAATCTTGATTGTTTATGACTCCTGTATTCCACGACCCCGTAAAATAGTAGACAGTATCACCGAGACTGATGTCGAGTCCATCGTCAATCAGGTCCCAAAAATTGAAATCAAAAACAGCCCAGCTTGGATCACTTTTATTACTGCCTTTAAGCACGAACGTTAGATGATCGAAAAGTGCTGGCCTACCAAGCGCTGCTGTCGCAGCATCAATGGCTGTAGGATCAACGAACAAGGACCAATCACCACTATTGTTGAATGATAAGTCGATAAAATCATTCAAGTTAAACACTGTGCCATCGGCCGCGGTAATAGAGCTGTAGCTATCGTCGCTGATCCACTCTCCTGAATTATCATTTTCAGAGTTTGCCAAGGAAATCCATCCAACCGTCTCTTCATCGACCCAAGAGTCGTTAGAATTGGTAAGAAACAGGTTCGGATCGAGGTAATAGGTTGTTTTCGTGCCTTTTTTATTATGTTGGAGAGTTTCTCCATTTAGTAATCCTTCATACAGCAAGCCGGTGTTCGGGCTTGGATCTTTCCCCCAGTCGTTATCGGGTGTCTCGATACCGATAAAACTCGTTGAATTTATCGGATAACCCAAACCCGTCAATGGATCGTCGCTAATTATAAAATCCCCGTTTGTGTCAATGCCTAATATCGGGAATATTCCAGTGATTTGGACATCCGATGCTTCCAAACCCGTGCTGTTAATCACAACCGGCGTGGCGTCATCGAAATTACCTTCGAACAATGTTCCGAAACTGGCCCCGCTAAACAGCATAGACCCGATGGCAGTGATAAGGATGGTTGATCTCATAGAAAATCTCGCTAAAGATGGTCTAGTAGTGAACATGTGTGTGGGTGGGGTTGCCATAGTCTTCTCAAAAAGTCAGTCAGGTGGCGCGCAGTGATCCGCTCGTCTAGCAACCTTTAAAGGGTATTATAAAGCAAAAAACTTGCCACAACCAACTCTAAATGTGCTAACTAACTGATATTATTTATAAAACAAAAGACAATCTTTTTTTCTCAGAGGCCCCGACTACCTGTGACAGGCTATCCTGACAAATAGTGACAAAAACTGACATTGATGTGACATTTTCTCGATACAAAAAGGATTAGGCCGCGCCTTCAGCAATGATCCGACGTTGCGCTGTCAGGGATCATTCAGCCCAATGCCTAAATCCTCGGCAATCGCGTCTAGCAGTGCACGCAGTGGCGCCCCGAGATGCTCGAAGAGCATGGAACGAGACAAGTAAAAAGGCGCTCGCGCACCGTGAAACTCCACCACTTCACCGATCTGCTCGAAGAAGATACCGCCATAATGCAAGTGTCGAGCTAGTCGTGGCTCCATCATCGCGTAGACTGCAGATAGACCATGCGACAACCCAACCGTTGCGGCGGCCAGATAGAGTCCTAGCGCGATGTGCGGGAAGCGGCGGCGATCGGTCTGCGTCCACTGGAAGACGTCCGGTCCACCATCGGGTGTGTTGCGCTCTCCTGGTCGGCGCCGGAACCGCTCGGTCAGCGCGAGACGCGAGATTTCTCCATACATCCCTTTCGGCACCATGAGCGGACTGTGTTCAGAGTTATACTGGCGGCTGTCGTAGTGGGCCGTCAGCGGTAGACAAGGCTCGGGGCTGTCAGGCCGGGTAGTCACCAGGCGCACGGTACCCGCATCTAGGCCTGAGGGACGATGGATAAGGATGCAATGCAGCGAGGCATCGTCGAACTCGTCCTTCTCCAGGCCGTCCGGAAAACGATCCGGACTCTCCCAACCGAGTTCCTGGCAATAGACCTGGTACCTGAGTTGATAGGCCCGCCGGCGCAACTCGTCGGTGTCGGCATAGAGCACTTGGAAATATTCGCGGTAGGGTGTGACCAAGTCGGTATCGGACATGCGTGGCCCCTATCGGTGAGACTGTTCGCGGGCTGGATTCAGGAGTGCTGGACCGCAATGATTCTTACACATCTTTGAGCTGGGTGCTGGCCAAAGATGCGCGACTCGCCGCGTTGCGGGCGATGCGCGGAAGACAAGACCGTGGCACACCCAGCAGATCCAGTCGTCGCATCAACCGGCGTGACGCCAAGCGCTCAAGAGACACTTGAATCGGGAAAAGCCGTCGTTGCGAACGGCCTTGCTCACGTTAGCGGCCCCAACGGGATGGCCCGCCAGCGTGGTTTGGATCTTCTATCCGTTGCGTCTAACGGGTAGGCAACAGTGTAAAAGATTCTGACACTGTTGACGGGCGGATTCCGGTTGGTGAGGGGCAGCGACAGCGCTGGGTTCAGGAAAAAAAGCCCCCCGGAGATCCGGGGGACTTTTGCGCACTCGACTTTAAGCAGACTTACGACGACGAGCCGCGCCTAAGCCGATCAAGCCCATGCCGAGGAGGGCAAGGGTGGTGGGTTCCGGAACAGGGTTCGAAAAAGGAGGCGTACCCCAAGAGAAGGAATACGATATGGAACCACCAACAGACTGAGCGGAGAAGGCAATAGCTGCAGTTTGGGTGTCATAAAAATTGGTAGTATCTCGGAATTCACCGGTACCGTAGAGATTCATAAAGTTTGGTTCGCTTACATTACGAACCAGCGTATCCAGGTCAAACTGGAATCTATTTCCAGCCCCCCAGGTCAAAAAGTTGGTAATTGGATTAAAGGTTGTGATCGCCAAGGGTAGACTAATGGTACCTGCAGAGGGAACACTAAAGTCGGCATTTGTAAAGAAATCATTATCTTCGCCAAGGTATGTTGGATCAATACCCGTCACTCCAAAGAGCAAAGAAGCGGAAGTAATTGAATCTGCAGTGTTCAAATTACCACCCGTGATGGTTACAGGCCCGTTAAGACCTGCTGCAGCAAAGGTTCCATTCAGAGGAACCGCAGTCGCGCTTAAGGGTAACAAAGCGCTAACAGCCAATAGACCGGAAATCAGATAGTTTTTCATGGTAAGTCTCGCGTGAAATTAAGTGGCCAGGGGTTGTTAAGACGAACTCTTGTGCTTTCAGCCATCGCACCTAGGCACTTCCCCCAAAGCACACCTCATGCCAAAAATAAATATATCTATAATTTCAAGTACTTAATAAATTTAACGACCAGAAAGCACCCTGCGAAAACCCAATGTTGTAAAGAATCCCGACACTCACCCCCGCCACCCGGGGTCAAACGCCGTTGTTCGCGTCGCTTTTTGCCCCCTCAGACCGCGCCCAATCGCCAATTTGCCGGGGGCTCGACAATCATGTCATTGTTTCAAAAGGTAAAAAATTTTCTCGCCCCCCTGCTTTTACAAGCGTAAAGAATCCTGACACTTTGGCCGGATGCTGGCGGAACACCTGAAGCCATCCGTGGTTGAAAAACCTCACCACGAACGGCATCAGGCGAGGACAAAGGCTGTATCACAGGGCAATCTGACCAGAAACCCCAGATCATGACGGGGTCGTCACCCGTCACGGCCGGGGTGTAAAAAAAACTGACATCTTGGAGACGCTGGCTTCGCTGCAAGACCCGCTCAGGCTGATGCCGCGATCTGAACCGGAGCCTGATCTGATGCTACTGCGCCCGTTGCTTGCCCAACTTCCGGGCGCCGGCCGCGAGCAAACGGGTCATCGTACCCACGGTGATCCGAACCCCGCGGATGCAGGGTTTTCCACCCATCTTTCCTGGGTCGAGGGTCATGCGATCAAGCTCTGGAGAGCTCATCTTGCCATCTCCGTTGGATGCGACCGGAGCGCCCATGGCGTCTCCACCGAGATCTGGTTCTGGAACCTGCAGCGGTGGTTTGGATGATACTGAAACCTGGCCGACCAGCTCAGGCGCGGATCAGCCGCACTGCGCGGCCAGCGGGTGTGCTGGTTAGGCTGCTTGCCAGGCGCTCGGCGAGCGGTGGCGCCTCGGGGCGGCGGTCGAAGATGATCAGCCAGCCGCTGTTCAGCGCCAAGCGGGCCAGGTAGCCATCGAGCTGCGCCAGGCCTTCCGTCAGTGGATCGGGCGCGCCAGGGCGCCAGACCTTCAGCTCGATCCCAAGCACCAGCGCGCGGTAGGTCAGGCACAGGTCCATGCGGCCGCGCCCGATGGCGTATTCGCGCTCTAGGCTGCCCTCGCCATTGACGACCCGCTGCAGAAAGGCCATCAGCACTAGATGCGGGGCGATTTCGTGATAGGGCGCGCTGCCGAGTAGGGCCTCGCCGTGCTGGCGCCAGAAGCTGAGGAAGGCGTTGAGCAGGGCGTCCGGATCGAGGTTGCCAGCGGCATCGAGCCAACTCGGGCGGATGTGCGGCAGGGAGTCCATGGGTCCGCTGGCGAGGGTGCGTGGCAGCACTTCACGGTAGATCGGGTTGGCGATCTCCAGGCTGCCGCCATTGACGCGCCGCAACAGTCCCAGGTCGACCAAATAATCACGCTCGTCGACGGGGATCACATCCATTGCGGTGCCGGCCAGCATGGGCTCGATGATGCGCCGCACCCGCGGCTCGCGCAGCTTGTCGGCGAGCTGATCGAGATGGGTGACGCGGCGCAGGATCAGCTGCTCTTTTGCCTGATCGATCAGCGCCCGGTTGATAGGCTGGGTGCGGTCGCGACCCTCGGGCATCCGGAAGCAGGATTCATAGGCGAGCGCATTGACGAGCCAGGGCTGGCCTTGGGTCAGATGCCAGACCCGCTCGACGGCCTCGGGGGTGAATGGCTGCCCGGTTTCCAAGCTGTGCTCGCCGAGCAGCGTCTTGACTTCTTCGGGGTGAAAATCCCCCAGTCGTAGGGACTCGGCTTTGATGTTGAATGCACTGCCACCGGTGATGGGCTCCGCCTCGGAACTGGCGTGGATGCGGTAATCGCGCAGATCGCGTACGCCACAGAGCACCAAGGTGCTCGGGAAGGCGCTGGGGCGCTGACGGTAGCCGGCGCGCAACTGTCGCAGTAGCGAGACCAGGGTATCGCCGACCAGCGCGTCGACCTCGTCGAGAAAGAGGACTAGGGGCCGCTCGGAGCGCTCACACCAGCGGGTCAGAAAGGCGCGTAGGGCACGCGTTGGGGCGTTGTGCGCCAGCACGTCTTCTGCCAGTTCCGCGAGGCCCTGCTCGCCCGTATCCAGGCATGCTTCGGCGGCGATGGTCTGCACGATGTCGGTCATCGCCAGTGCGAGGTTTTCGCGTGCAGCCTGGGCGGTTTCGAGATTGGCATAGACCGCCAGATAGCGGCCCTCGCGGTTGAGGTAGTCCATCAAGGCCAGCAGGCAACTGGTCTTGCCGGTCTGGCGTGGTGCGTGCAGCAGGAAATATTTTTTCTGCTCGATTAGGGCGAGCACGTCGTCAAGATCCCAGCGTTGCAGCGGCGGCAAGACGTAATGGTCTTCGGCCCGCACCGGGCCTTCGGTGTTGAAAAATCGCATCACTGGAATTGCACACCTGATACTGTTATCCGCGCTATCGCCTGTTTCCTATCGACCGGAGGTCTACCATGCCTGTTGTCGAAGCCGAACCCATCATCACAGAAGCGCGTCCGATCTTTCCATTGAGCGTGGATGCCTACCATCAGATGATCCGCGCTGGCATCTTCGATGAAGACGACCGCGTCGAACTGATTGACGGAGCGCTGCGTGCCACGCCACCGATCAAACCCGATCATGCCGGGAAGAACAAGCGGCTGAACCGACTGCTGAACCTGCGTGTCGGGGACGAGGCGCTGGTCTCCGTGCAGAATCCGCTCACGCTGCAGCCCCGTTCGGAGCCTGAGCCGGACCTGATGCTGCTACGACCGCGCGATGACTTCTACGAAGGCGCGAATCCCACGCCGGCCGATACGCTGTTGGTGATCGAGATCTGCGATAGCTCGCTGCGCTACGACCGCGAGGTCAAGGTGCCTCTGTATGCGGCTCACGGCGTTCCTGAGGTCTGGCTGGTCGACCTCCAGCATCGGCGCCTGGAGCTGTATCGGGAGCCCGGCGCTGACGACTATCGGCTGGTCCTGCGACCCGGCCCGGGCGAGGTCGTGGCGCCGCTGCTGCTGCCGAGTCTGCGCATTCGCGTTGACGAGTTCTGGTAGCAACCAGAGCGGCCAAGGCACAGCGCATCCAAGTCGTTTCCGGTTGTCGGCTTAGGCGAAGGTGAGACTTACTTAAACTGCCTCACTACTCAATATTCTGAACCTGTTCGCGCATCTGCTCGATCAGCACCTTCATATCGACGGCGGCACGCGTCACCGCGGCATCGGGCGATTTCGAACTCAGCGTATTGGCCTCGCGATTGAGTTCTTGCATCAGGAAGTCGAGCCGGCGGCCGATCGGCTCGTCGCTGTTGAGGCTGTCGCGGACCTCGGTGATGTGGCTTTCGAGACGGTCCATCTCTTCGTCGACATCGAGGCGTTGGGCGATCAGGGTCATCTCCTGCTCGAGCCGGGTCTCGTCGAGTTCGTCGCGCACCTCGGCGAGTCGGTCGGCGATGCGGGTGCGCACCGCGGCGAGGACCTCGGGCATCCGTTCGCGGACCTCGGCAACGCGTTCGAGGAGCTTGTCGCAGCGGTCGAGCAGCAGCGTCTTCAGCCGCTCGCCCTCGCGCTCGCGGGCTTCGACGAGGGCGACGAGGGTTTGGTCGAGGAGCTCGAGCGCGGCGCTGCTGAGGGCCTCCATGTCCTTCGGCGCCTCTTCGAGCATGCCGGGCCAGCTCAGCAGGTCGAACATGTGCGGTGCCGCCGGCTCGCCGATGCGGGTGGCGACCTCGTCGGCGGCCTTGAGCAGCGCCTCGAGCAGCGCGGTGTTGACGCGCAGCTCCGCAGAGCCGGCGGAGCCGCCTGGCCCGCCGCGCCCGCCTAACCTCAGGCTGAGGTCGATCTTGCCGCGATTCAGATGCTGACCCAGGGTCTCGCGGACCTTGGGTTCGAGGCTGCGCAGGTCGTCTGGCAGGCGCAGATGTGGCTCGAGGAAGCGATGATTGACGCTGCGGACCTCCCAGGTCAGCTCGCCGGCCTCGGTACTGCGGTCTTGGCGGGCGAAGGCGGTCATGCTTTTAGCCATAGCTTTGTTTCGATCAGGTTGCGGACGTTGGCGCGATCATAACGCGATCAGCGTTGCTGAGCGGCTGAAACAGATCAGCCGTTGCGCCCGGGGATTACTGGCATTGAATCACAGCTGGACACCAAAAGCCGCGAAGAGGCGCGGCAATGAAGTGTCTGAAGCCTCATCCGTCTGCGGTTTGATTTGACCCCAAAGCCGAGCCATGCCGACAATCCGTTCGGCTGCATCGGGGGTCACGCAGCCGTTCATCGCCGCTGCTCACGTGCGACAATCAGGCTACGGCGAGACCGCTCTCCTGACGAGCGCCACAGTCACAACTCGCAGGCCAGACCGCCTTGCTTATTATCTTCGCCTCCCTCCATTATCTTCGCCCCCTTCATCCATGGAGTCCCACATGCGCCCGTCCGCCCGCCAACCTGATCAGCTGCGCCCGTTGCGCTTCACCCCCGGTTTTACGTCCCAGGCCGAGGGCTCGGTCCTGGCCGAGTTCGGCGAGACCCGGGTGCTCTGCACCGCCAGCGTCGAAGAGCGTGTGCCGCCGTTCCTGCGGGGCAAAGGTCAGGGCTGGATCACGGCCGAATATGGCATGCTGCCGCGTTCGACCGGTGAGCGCATGCAGCGCGAGGCGGCGCGCGGCAAGCAGGGCGGGCGTACCCTTGAGATCCAGCGCCTGATCGGTCGCTCGCTACGCGCGGCGGTTGATCTTAAACAGCTCGGCGAGCGCAGCATCACGCTGGATTGCGATGTCATTCAGGCCGATGGCGGTACCCGCACGGCGGCGATCAGTGGCGCCTGGATCGCATTGCAGATCGCCATCCAGGGTCTGGTCAGCCACGGCAAGCTGCAGCAGTCGCCGCTGAAGCGACAGATTGCTGCGGTCTCGGTGGGTGTCTATGCCGGCACGCCGGTGCTGGACCTCGACTATGCCGAGGACAGCAGCGCGGATACCGATATGAATGTGGTGATGACCGATGACGGCGGGCTGATCGAGATCCAGGGCACGGCCGAGGCGGCGCCCTTCTCACGCAGCGAGATGATCGCCATGCTCGACCTGGCGACGATCGGCATCGAACAGATCATTGCCGCTCAGCGCGCCGCACTCACCGACTGAGCCTTGCGACCGCGAACTGAACCGTGGATGACGCGGATGAAACCCAGAACAAGCACGAACATGACGCATGCAGCCTAAGATTGACGCCAACACCAACGCCATCGTCCTTGCCAGCGACAATGCCGGCAAGCTGCGCGAGATCGAGGCGCTCCTCGCCCCCGCCGGGCTGCACCTGATCCCGCAAGGCCAGCTCGGCATCGGGTCGGCCGAGGAGACGGGCCTGACCTTCGTCGAGAACGCGATCCTCAAGGCGCGTCACGCGGCACGCTGCAGTGGCCGCGCGGCGATCGCTGACGATTCCGGGATCGAGGTCGACGCCTTGCGGGGCGCGCCCGGCATCTACTCGGCGCGCTACGCCGGCGCCGAGAGTAGCGATGAGGCCAACTGCGAGAAGCTGCTACAAGCGCTCGCCGAGCAGCCCGGCGCCAATCGCAGCGCGCGCTTCCAATGTGTGATGGTCTATCTGCGCCATGCCGATGACCCGACCCCGTTGATCTGCCAAGGCACCTGGGAAGGGCTGATCCTCGAGGCACCGCGCGGCCAGCGCGGCTTCGGCTACGACCCGATCTTTGGCGTGCCGACGCACGGCATGAGTTCCGCGGAGCTGGAGCCAGAGACCAAGAATGCGCTCAGCCATCGCGGCCAGGCACTGCGCGCGCTGGTCGCGAGCCTGCTGGAGCAGCCGACGCCTTATAACCTCAACACCCAGCCTGCAGACCGGACCTAACGCTCATGGCGCGGCGCCACCCCGGAAAATGTATCGCGTGAGATTCAGGTTAACGCGCATGGCTCCGCGCCACCCAGCAGATGAATCGCGCGAGATTCACGTGAATCCCTTGAGTTCAGCACGGGTTTATCCTGAAACCGTTGCTTAATCGCCCTGGATAGCGACGCGCTCTGTGCGCTGGACGATTGAATCTCGCCCTGAATGAGGAGCAGCTACACCATGAACGCCTCCGACAATACCGAGGTGTCCGCTCGACTCGAGGCGGTGCGTGCGCGCATCGCCGCTGCCGAGGCTCGCTTCGGTCGCGAACCGGGCAGCGTCGCGCTGCTCGCGGTCAGTAAGGTGCAGCCGGCGGAGCTGATCCGCGCTGTCCATCAGCACGGCCAAGTGGCCTTTGGCGAGAGCTATGTGCAAGAGGCCTGCGATAAACAGGCGCTGCTCGCTGATCTGGCGCTGGATTGGCACTTCATCGGCCGGATTCAGAGCAATAAGACCAAGCTCATTGCCGAGCACTTCTGCTGGGTGCATGGGCTGGGTGATGCGCATCACGCCCAACGCCTCGGCGCGCAGCGGGTCGCGCTCGGGCTTGCGCCACTGCGCTGTTGTCTGCAAGTCAATCTGAGCGGCGAGGCGAGCAAGGCCGGCGTCGAACCGGAGGCGCTGCCCTTACTGCTCGAGCAGTGCAGCGCGATCGACGGGCTGCGCATCGAGGGGTTGATGACCCTGCCGGCCCCAAGCGACAACCTCGAGTCCCAGCGCCAGCCCTTTGCCGAGCTGCGCGCACTGCGCGATCAGCTTGCCACGCCCGAGCAGCCGCTTGCGACCCTATCGATGGGAATGTCCGACGATCTTGAGGCCGCGGTCGCCGAGGGCGCTACAATGGTGCGTATTGGCACGGCCGTGTTCGGCCCGAGACCATCATACGAGGCCGCTCGGGCTGGTTAGCTAGCGACCAGCGCCGCAACGCGTCCGCGCCACGACTGACGCACTTTCTGCACAACCGACGACGTCAGGGATCTTCTTGCCTATGCCCTCAACCACCACACGCATTGCCTTCATCGGCGGCGGCAACATGGCCCGCAGCCTCATCGCTGGGCTGATCGCAGACGGCTATGAGGCCGCGCAGCTGACCGTCAGCGACCCGGATACCACGAAGCGCGCAGCGCTCGCCGAGCAGTTCGGCATCACCGCCTGCGCTCAGACTGTCGAGGCCATCGACGCCGCCGAGGTCATCGTCCTCTGTGTCAAACCGCAGGTGGCCGCGGTCGCCTGCCGCGAGGTCGGCGCCCTGCTCAGCGAGCCGCTGCCGCTGGTCATCTCCGTGATGGCTGGCGTCACCGAGGCCTCGATCCACAGCTGGCTCGGACAGCCCGCGCCGCTGGTGCGCGCAATGCCCAACACCCCGGTGCTGGTGCAATCCGGCGCCATCGGGCTGCATGCCAGCGCCGGTACCTGGGCGAAGCAGATCAACCTGGCCGAAGAGGTCATGCGCGCCGGCGGCCTCACCCATTGGGTCAAGACCGAGGCTGAACTCGACACGGTCACTGCCCTCTCCGGTAGCGGGCCGGCCTACTTCTTCCTGTTCATGGAGGCGCTCGAGAAGGCCGCGATCGCCGAGGGACTCGACCCCGAAGGTGCCCGGCTGCTCAGCATCCAGACCGCACTCGGCGCCGCGCGGATGGCGGTCGAGAGCGACGAGTCACCGCAACAATTGCGCCAGCGTGTGACCTCGCCGGGTGGCACCACCGAGCGCGCCATTGCGGTGTTCGAAGAGGGTGGTCTGCCGGCCCTCACGTTGCGCGCGGTGTCCGCTGCTCGGCATCGCGCGCAGGAGCTTTCCGAACTGATCGCGGAGGAGACATGACCGAGGCCTACTTTACCAACCCACTGATCTTCCTGGTCAAGACCCTGTTCGGGCTCTATATCACGTTGGTCGTGGTTCGCTTCCTGCTGCAGTGGGCGCGGGCCGATTTCTACAACCCGATCTCGCAGTTCGTGGTCAAGCTGACCTCGCCGGTGCTGCGGCCGCTGCGCAAGGTGATCCCTGGTTATGCCGGACTCGACCTCTCGGCGGTCGTGCTGGCCTGGGTGCTGAAGGCTTGCGAGCTGGCGTTGCTGTCGATGCTGATGGGGCTCGGTCGCAACCCACTCGGCGCCCTGCTCTGGGCGCTGCCGGGGCTGGTATCGCTGATCATCAGCATCTTCTTGTTCGCGGTGCTGATCCGGGTGATCCTGAGCTGGGTGAATCCAGACCCCTATAATCCGGCGGTGTTGCTACTCAGCGATGTCACCGACCCGATCATGCGCCCGGCGCAACGGCTGATCCCGCCGATGAGCGGTATCGATCTATCGCCAATGGTGGTGATGATCAGTTTGGTCTTGCTCGAGATGCTGTTGCTGCCGCCGTTGCGGCTGTTGACCGGGAGTCCGTTCTAAAGAAGAGTGACGTCATACCATGAGCAACGAGCCCGACAATCTTGTCTTAGACATCTTGCGAACCATGCGCTCTGAGATCCGCGCTGACATGAGCGAGGTCAAGCAGCGTCTCTCGGCGATTGAAGTCCAAGTCTCAGCCATGGGCCAGCAGCTTGCTGGCCTGAGCACGGCATCCGAAAATAATGGTCGACTCGGCTGACTGGTATCGCTGGGAGGGCAACGACCTGCTGCTGCGGTTGCGCGTACAGCCACGCGCTGGCCGCAACGCCTTCGCCGAGCCGTTCGGCGATGCGCTCAAGGTGAAGCTCAAGGCGCCACCGATCGATGGCCGCGCCAACGCCGAGCTTCTGCGCTTCATCGCCGAGAGCTTCGGTGTCTCTTACAGCGCGGTCGATCTGGTCAGTGGGCTGCAGAGCCGCACCAAGCAATTGCGCGTCAAAAACCCAGGTCAGCTGACATTGGGCATCAGCGATGCGCGCAACGGCATCAAGTCATGAAGCTTAGGTGGTTTCCGCTTTTAGGTGTCTGGTCCCGGCACCTAACTCTCATAGCGCGGCGTCAACCTGGAACATGAATCGTGTGAGATTGATGTTAAATGCGCTTCGTTTGAGAGACATCTGCTCAAGCGCGGTTTTCAGTTCTCGCAGTTCTGCCGCCATAGAAAAATTGTCCCGCCGCTGATCCGGCGGGACGTTCTGACTAGCTTTACGCGGTTCGATCAGTGCGGCGCTTGCGCCGCAGGGTGATGAGGCTGGCCAGTCCGGTGATCATCAGCCAACCCGTTGCGGGCAGTGGGACCGCGTTTGTAGTACCGGTGATCGCCTGACCGGCTGTGAAATAGACAGGCCCGTTAGCGGCATCAGTCACGCCGATAACCGACGAGGCGACGTTTACTGCCTGGAAGCCGAAGAAACCCGAGACCGTGTTGCCATCTTCAAGCCAGCCATCGACAGCGTCATACCAGTTGATCGTGTTTTCACCGCCAGCTACGGTAGAGAATTCACCGAAGATATCAAAGAAGGTGGAGAGAGTTTCTCCAGGTGCTGCTACTTCAAAAAGATTAACACTTTCCGTAGCCCAGTTTAACTGGGTCAGTGTCCTGACCCAGTAAGTAAATTGGTTTTCGCCGTCATTATCGGCAAACGCCGTACCTTGGTCTGTAAAGCCAGAACCGAAATCCTTCACCACCGGCGTCGAATCGTTATTGGAAACCCCAAAGCCGATTAGGCCGCCACCAGTATTATTGGTAACATCGTATATTCCGAGACCGTTGTCGAGGCTTTCAAAAACAATCAGGCCTTCATCGCCAACCAACTCCAGCGGAACTGCAACTGCTGTCGATGCGTAAAAGAAAGTGGCGATGACGCTGGTTTTTAGGATTGGTTTCATATCAATAGCCATGATGTGATCTCTTTGGTTTAGGGAGCAAAGCACAAAGCCCAAGTACAGCACTCAGGTACAAAGCAAAACTCATGCCAACTTAAAAAAATAATAAAAAACAATACTTTAAAAAATCGACAACTCTTCTCGTCACCGCTTTTGTAAAAATATTTGACAACAGATGTCGTCAAGTCAGCAATTATGATGAGGTGTCGTAGATGCAGTTGAAAGTTAGCTTAAGTCACTGATCTTAAAAGTATTAAAGACGGTCTACCTTATCTAAAATCCAGATCAAGAACACTCTAAGTCATTGTTTTTCCTATTCCTAGCTTAGTGTAAAAAAAACTGACACATCGATTATGGTGGGTCACAGCGCAGGATTACTCCGCCGAGACCGGGTCGCAGGAGGGCTTGCATGAGCAGGACATCGGTTTCTGACCGGCCTGTGTACCAAGGCAAGGCGCACGCTGCCTTAAAGCACTACCACCTGCCAGAGCGCATACAGACCAAACCCAATCACCATCACGCCCGCGAGCTGACGAAGCCAGCGTTGCTCACTGAGACGCGCGGCGGCGCCGGCTAAGAGACCCAGCCCGAGCAGGTTGGGCAAGGTGCCGAGACCGAACACCAGCATCAGCAAAGCCCCCTGCAACGGTCCTCCCGAGCCTGCGGACCAGATGAGCACGCTATAGACCAGTCCGCAGGGCAGCCAGCCCCAGACTAGACCGACCGCCAGCGCTTGCGACCAATGGCGCACAGGCAGGAAACGGCGCCCGATCGGCTCGATGAGACGCCAGAGCCCCGCCCCGAGCTGCTCGATGCGGGTCAGCCCCTGCCACCAGCCGCCCAGATAGAGCCCAAGCGCGAGCATGAAGACCGCCGCAATGAGATACAGCGCCCGCTGCGCCAGATGCAGCGGCAGAAACTCGAGCGCGACCGCGCCCAGCGCGCCCATCAGTGCGCCCGCCAGCGTATAACTGAGGATGCGTCCGCTGTTGTAAGCGAGCTGAAACGGCAGCTGCCGCGCCAATTGCTGTCGCTGCTCACGCGGCAGTCCGGCGGTGAGGGTCGCGACGATACCGCCGCACATGCCAACGCAGTGCACCCCGCCGAGCAACCCCACCACCCAGGCCGTCAGTAATGAGCCGGTCATCATGCGCAGCGACCCCGCAGAGGCGATGCCGCTGGCCCGCTGTGCAAGCTAGGCCCGCTGTGCCAATTAGGCCAGCCGCTCAACAGGTATCGCCCGCACGGACGCGGCGCCGGACTCGGGCTATCATGCCGGCCCGGTAACGATGATGAGAGAGGCCAGACGGCGTCATGCATTCCTATCAACGAGACTTCCTCCGCTTCGCAATCGAGGCCGGCGTCTTACGCTTCGGCAGCTTCACCCTCAAGTCCGGTCGCGTCAGCCCGTATTTCTTCAATGCGGGCGGCTTCAATACGGGCGCGAGCCTGGGCAAGCTCGGCCATTTCTACGCCCAGGCCATCATCGCCACCGGTCTGCAGACCGATGTGCTCTTCGGCCCAGCCTACAAAGGCATCCCGCTCGCCGCGGCCACAGCCATTGCGCTGGCCCATGAGCATGGTCGGGAAACGCCCTTTGCCTTCAACCGCAAGGAGGCCAAGGACCATGGCGAGGGCGGCATCATCGTCGGCAGCCCCCTTCAGGGCGATGTGCTCTTGATCGACGACGTGATCACCGCCGGCACCTCGGTACGCGAATCCGCTGCCCTGATCGAGCAGGCCGGGGCCCGACTCGCTGGCGTGATTATCGCACTGGATCGCCAAGAGCGTGGCGAAGGCCGCACCTCAGCCATCCAAGAGGCGCGCGCGCGCTACGGCATCCCGGTGCAGAGTATCGTCAACCTGGATAGCCTGATCCAGTACGTCGATGAGAGCGGGATTTCGCAAGCAACGCTCGCCGCCTTGGCTGACTATCGAGCTGAGTATGGAAGTGAAGTTTGAGGGTGCCAAAACCTCGACTGGGTCGCAGTTCAATCGTCGGCTAGCAGCTAATCTTTGACTGTGACTCCGGCGAGGCGGGAACGCGTCGCTCCGCGGCCTTCAGCCACCGCGGGGCGACGCACTGACCCTAGCCCATCAAGCACGCGTCCGGTATCAGTTTCTGTAGACTCAGCACCAGCGCCTGAGAGTTCAGGCGACAGCCGCTTTAAATCAGGCTGCGGGCTACAGGCGCATCGCTCGCGCCTCATTCAACGCCCGCGAATCAACGTCCCCACGCCTTCATCGGTGAACAGATCCAGTAGCACGGCGTGCTCGACGCGACCGTCGAGGATGTGGGCGGCACGCACGCCACTCTGAACGGCCTCGAGGGCGCAGCGGATCTTTGGCAGCATGCCACCATGGATCACGCCCTCGGCGATGAGCTGATTCACCCGTGCGACCTCGAGCTGACGGATCAGCGCGCCCTGCTCGTCGAGTAGTCCAGCCGTGTTGGTCAGCAAGACCAGCTTCTCGGCCTGCAGCACCTCGGCCATCTTGCCAGCGACCAGATCGGCATTGATGTTGTAGGAGAAGCCATCCTTGCCGACACCAATCGGGGCGACCACGGGGATGAAGTCACCCTGCACTAGCATGTTGATCACGGCGGGATCGATGCTATCGACCTCGCCGACATGACCGAGATCGAGGATCTCGGGGGCTTCGAGCTCTGGCGCATCACGGCGCAGAACAAGTTTGCGGGCATGGATCAGATCACCATCCTTGCCGGTCAGCCCAACCGCTGAGCCGCCATGGCGGTTGAGCAGGTTGACGATCTCTTTATTGACCAGCCCGCCGAGCACCATCTCGACCACGTCCATGGTCTCGCTGTCGGTGACCCGCATGCCCTGGACGAATTCGGTGGCCTTGCCCAGCCGCTTCAGCAGATCGCCGATCTGCGGCCCACCGCCGTGCACCACCACCGGATTGATCCCGACCAGCTTCATCAACACAATGTCGCGGGCGAAGCCGTCCTTCAGCGCCTGCTCGACCATGGCATTACCACCGTACTTGATAACCATGGTCTTGCCCGAGAAGCGACGGATATAGGGCAACGCCTCGGTGAGGACGTGGGCAATATTTTGGGCGCTGTCTGCAGCAATCGACATCGAAACTCCTCGCATCAACAGATCGACATTGTAATCTGAATCTCACAGGATTCATTTGCCTGGGTGGCGCGGCCCCCATGCCCGTTACCCTGAAAAGATCGCTTCATCGTCCGGTGTAGCGACGCGCTATGGACCTGTGGCTGGCCGATTGAGACAAGTTCGCGGAGGGTCTTAGCGTCCCGAAAGCTGATTGCGACTGGCTGATCAATGCCGACCACTATGGCCGAAACCGCCCTCGCCGCGCGCGCTCTGATCAAACGCATCCACCAGCTCGAGTTCGGCATGCACCACCGGCACCAAGACCAGCTGCGCAATGCGTTCGCCAATCTCGATGCGGAAGGACTCGGCGCTCCGGTTCCAGCACGAGACCATCAGTTGGCCTTGGTAGTCTGAGTCGATCAGCCCGACCAGATTACCGAGCACGATGCCATGCCGATGACCGAGGCCAGAGCGCGGCAGGATCATCGCCGCAAGACCAGGATCAGCGATGTGGATCGCCAGCCCGGTTGGAATCAGCTCAACGGCGCCAGCGGCCAGCTCGAGCGGCGCTGCTAGCAGCGCCCGTAGATCCAGCCCCGCCGAGCCAACAGTCGCATAGGCCGGCAGCGGGAATTCGCCACCCAGCCGTGCATCCAAGACCTTAACCTGCAGACTGTGCGGCATAGCGTTCGGCGATCAGATCAGCAAGCGCCGTGGCCAGCGCGGGTTTAGACATCATGGGCAGCTCACGCCGGCCACCGTCAGGCCAGAGGCAGATGAGCGCATTCTTATCGGACTCGAATCCACCCAACCTGTCGCCGACGCGATTGGCGGCGATCATCGACAACTGCTTGGCCTCAAGCTTACCCCTTGCATGGCCTTCGAGATCATCGGTCTCGGCGGCAAAACCGACTGTGAACGGCTGCTTCGGCAAGGCCGCCACCTCGGCCAGGATATCGGGGTTACGCACCAAGTTCAGCGTCATTGCGGCGTCGGTCTTCTTGATCTTGCCCTCGACCGGCGCTTCAGGACGATAATCCGCGACGGCGGCGGTAGCGATAAAGAGATCACAGGTATGCACCTGCGCCATCACCGCAGCCCGCATCTGCAGCGCCGATTCAACATCCACTCGCATCATCCCGACCGGCGCCGGAACGCTGGTCGGCCCAGCAATCAGCATCACCTGCGCACCACAGGCGCGCAGCGCTTCTGCGAGCGCATAGCCCATCTTGCCCGAGCTGCGATTGCCGATAAAGCGCACCGGATCAATCGCCTCACGCGTTGAGCCCACCGTCATCAGCACCCGTCGCCCGGCAAGCGGATGACCGTTAGTGAAGGTTGTCGCCTGCAGCATCCGCTCAGCGTCTGCTGCACCAGCGCGGCTCGAAACGGCATCCTGCCGCTGCTGCTCCACTTTGGCTGACTGCGTTGTCGCTTGGGAGCCAGCTCTTGTGGCTTGGGCTCCAGCTCGGGCCTCAGACTCGGCGCGACCCTGGCCTGCATCATGAGGTGCCTGATGAGCGCCTAAAATCACCTCTGCGATCGCCACCGGCTCCTCCATCCGCCCAGCACCCTGCTCGCCACAGGCCTGGTCGCCAACCGCGGGGCCGATCATCCGCACCCCGCGCGCGGCCAAGCGCTCCACATTCTCCTGGGTTGCCGGATGCGCCCACATCTGCTGGTTCATCGCCGGCGCAATCGCCACCGGCGCCTCAGTCGCCAACACCAGCGTGGTCAGCAGATCATCGCCCAGCCCGCAGGCTAGGCGCGCGATCAGATCAGCGGTCGCTGGCGCGATCAGCACCTGATCGGCCCAGCGCGCTAAGGCGATATGATCCATCCCGGCCTCGGCCTCCGGGCTCAGCAGATCCGCGCGTACCGGGTGGCCGCTGAGCGCTTGCAGGGTCAAGGGCGTGATAAAGGCCTGTGCCGCCTGCGTCATGACCACCCGTACCTCAGCACCGCGCTCGATCAGACGCCGCACCAGCTCAGCGCTTTTGTAAGCCGCGATCCCGCCGCTGATGCCAAGCAGTACATGCACTAACTGCGCTTGCAATTCCTGGTCACGGGGCTTGATCACTGTCGGCAACCTCTACTGAGTAACCTCGTCAATGCTAGCGCTGCATCATACCCGATCAAGGTACAGTCAACCGGTTAGTCTCGGTTCAGCAGCTGTGCTGAGATCGATTGTATCGCGCGTTTATCTGCCGTAGATTGTTAGCACAGATTAGCCGTCAACTGGGACAACAGATGTCGGAAACACTCAACAGCGTCAATCAGCACCAGGTAAAGCGACTGGAAGCAAGGATCACTACGGAGCAAAAGCAGCTTTTGAGCAGGGCCGCCGCATTAGAAGGCCAATCTTTAGCGGATTTCGTCGTCAGTAGAGCCCAAAAAGCGGCCAAAGAGACCTTGCTAGAGCATGAACGCCTCCGCCTGAGCAGGCGTGATCAGGAGGCCTTTGTCGAAGCCCTGCTCGACGACGAGCCTCCCGGCGAGCGGCTCCATGCTGCTGCACAGCGATACCTGCAGCGTCGGCAGTCTTGATGCAGGAAGCCAACACCGAGCCTCCTCTAAGGCCACTGTTTCGGGCGTTAGCCAAAGGACCGAACGGAGACCCCATGACCAAGATCACCGACATGCCCGAGGACGAGCGCCCGCGCGAGAAACTGCTCAAGCGCGGCGCCCAATCGCTCACCGACGCTGAGCTGCTGGCGATCTTTCTGCGCACCGGCATCACCGGCAAGAGCGCCATCGATCTGGCCCGTGATCTGATCCAAACCTTTGGTGGTCTGGCTGGCCTGCTCGCCGCAAACCAGCGCGATTTCTGCAAGGCCAAAGGCCTCGGCGACGCCAAGTACGTCCAGCTGCAGGCGGTGATGGAGATCAACCGCCGCTATCTGCGCGAGGAGCTGACCGGTCGTGATGTACTGACCAGCCCGGATGCCACGCGTGATTATCTCAAGCTGCGCCTGCGCGGCCTCTCACATGAGGTCTTTGCCTGCTTGTTTCTCGACAACCGGCATCGCGTCATCGAGTATCAGGAGCTGTTCCGCGGCACCATCGATGGCGCCAGCGTGCACCCGCGCGAAGTCGTCAAAGAGGCTATTCGTTGGAACGCCGCAGCGGTGATCTTCGCCCACAATCACCCCAGCGGTGTCGCCGAGCCCAGCCAGGCCGACCTGCACATCACCAAACGCCTGAAAGACGCGCTCGAACTCATCGATGTGCGTGTGCTCGATCACATCATCGTCGGTGAGCAAGACGGCACCTCGTTCGCCGAGCGCGGGCTGATTTAGTACCACGGAGGCCTGATCTAGCACCACGGGTGGTCTGATCTAGCCCATGGGTGGAATCGCTGCGCTTGTGCCGACCTCGCAAGCAGATAGAAGTTGACGCTAGCCGCGTTTTCCATTAACTTTTATCGGCTTAGTATTTCGTATTCGTCGTGATCTGCCAGCGTCCTGCGTCGGCGGCGCACGTCGCGGCAGCGGTCGGCTCGAGGCTCCAGGACTCGCCCGCCCCATCGCCGCAGAGACCACTCGCATCGGAGCCCTGCACCACCATGTCCAAGATCTGTCAGGTCACCGGCAAACGGCCGCTGACCGGTAACAACGTTTCTCACGCCCACAACAAGACCAGGCGCCGGTTCCTGCCGAACCTGCACTACCATCGCTTCTGGGTCGAGAGCGAGAATCGCTGGGTTCGCCTGCGCGTCTCCACCAAGGGCATGCGCGTCATCGACAAGCTCGGCATCGACTCCGTGCTCACTGACATGCGCAAGCGTGGCGAGCGCGTCTGAGCCGTCGCCGAATCAACACCTACTCAGAATTCCAACAGCCACAAGAATTCTAGGAGCGAGCAACCATGGCCAAGGCCGCACGCGATAAGATTCGCCTGAACTCCAGCGCTGGAACCGGGCATTTCTATACCACGACCAAGAACAAGCGCAATCAGCCGGGCAAGATGGAGATCAAGAAGTTTGATCCCGTGGTGCGCCAGCATGTGATGTACAAGGAAGGCAAGATTAAGTAGCGGTTGACTTTCCGCTCCTTCCCGATGAGCGCTAACCTGACGCTCAAATCGGGAAGACGATGATATTCAGCAGACACCCTTCGTGGCTAGCGAATCGGCGGCCTTGGACCGCGTCGCATCCAAGGCCGGCAGCGATCGGGCAACGGAATCGCCTTCGCCCGCTCGGTCTCAAAGGCGGCATGCTGGCCGCCAGAGGCTGCTGGGCAGTCGCGAGCAAAGCCGGCCTCGACGAGTAAGCGCCCAACCCGGGTTCCATCGGGCAACTCACAGTAACCGCTGACGACAGCGCTCTCAGCGCGACGGCAGCCGCTACAGCGCACCGACTGGCCCTGCAGCCGAGCTTGCAGAAAGCGACGCGCCTCGCGTGCAGTTTCAGGCTCGCTGGCCAGCACCACCTCGTCAAGCCGCACCCGCTCTTCCCCGATCTGCAACAGCTGTGCACTGGGCACCGCTGTCACCTTGCCCTCAACAGCGGTCTGGCACAGCCACTGTCGCAGTAGCCCGATCAGCGGCAACGCCAGCACCATCATCAGGATGAGCCAACGCGGGCGCCGCCAGCGCCAACCGGTAAACCCACGCATCGGCTTGCCTTAATCGGCGCTCGGCACCGCGACTGCGCCGGACTGCGCGCGTTCTTCCTCGGCCGCCAGCTGTTTGCCAACGGCGCTGGGTGATTTCGTGCTCCGCGCCAGCACCGAATAGGCCACCGGCACCACAAACAGCGTGAACAGGGTCGCCGCGAGCACCCCGGAGAGGATCACGGTACCGATCACGGTGCGCGTCTCGGCACCCGCGCCACTGCTGAGCAAGAGCGGGATCGAGCCGGCGGCGGTGGTGATCCCGGTCATGATGATCGGCCGCAGCCGCACATCGGCCGCCTCCAACAAGGCCGCATCGAACGCCTTGCCCTCATCGCGCAACTGATTGGCGAACTCGACGATCAGGATGCCGTTCTTCGCCGCCAGCCCGACCAGCATGATCAGCCCGATCTGGCTATAGATGTTCAGCGACTGTCCGGTCAGCCAGAGTCCCAGCAAGGCACCGGCCATCGCCAACGGCACCGTCAGCATGATCACCAGCGGATGCACCCAGCTCTCGAACTGCGCCGCCAGCACCAGATAGACCACCGCGATACCGAGCAGGAAGACGAACAGGATGCCCTGGCTCGAATCCTGGAAATCCGCCGACTGGCCCTTGTAGTCGATGATCGCCTGCTCCGGCAGATGCTCGGCCGCGAGGGCATTCAGATAGGCCAAGGCCTCGCCCAGCGGCAGCTCATCGGCGAGATTGGCCTCCAGCGTGATCGCGCGCACCCGATTGAACCGGTTCAGGCTCTTCGACTCCGCGGTCTCATTCACCCGCACCAGATTCGACAGCGGGATCAGCTCGCCGGTCTGCTGCGAGCGCACGTAGAGATTGCTCAGACTGGCCGGTGTGCGCTGCGCGTCGCGCTCGCCCTCGACGATGACATCGTATTCCTCGCCAGAATCTAGATAGGTCGTCACCCGGCGCGAGCCGAGCATGGTCTCCAGCGTGCGACCGATCGTCTCGACGGTGACACCAAGATCGGCGGCGCGGTCGTAGTCGATCTCGACGCGCAACTGCGGCTTGGTCTCCTTGTAGTCCCAATCCAGGCCCTGTAGACCGGGATTGTCCTTCTCGATCTCGGCGACCAGGGTATCGCGCCAGGCCGCCAGCTCCTCGTAGGTGCCGCCACCGATGACGAACTGCACCGGCTTTTGGATGCGCGCGCCGAAGCCTTGGCGCATCACCGGGAAGGCCCGCACCCCAGGCAGATCCCCAAGCTTGGCGCGGATCTCGTTCATCACCACCTGGCTCGGTCGTCGCTCGCCGAACGGCGCCATCACCATGATCACGATGCCGCTGTTGAAGACCTCGGTATTGCCGAAGGCGCGTGGCGCGCGCACCAAGACCCGGATCGCCTCGCCGGACTCGGCATAGGGCAGCAGGCGGCGCTCGATCTCGTCCATGTACTCTTCCATGTAGCTGAAGGAGGCACCTTCCGGACCGTTGACCAGCACGAAGAAGGCGCCGCGGTCCTCGCTGGGCGCGTACTCTTTTGGTAGCTGCTGAAACAGCCACCAGGCCAGCCCGAGGGTGACGATCAGCAGCAGTACGATCAGCCAACGCTGGCGCAAGAAGAAGGCCAATACCCGGGTGTAGCCAGCGCGCAGGCGTTCAAAGGCCCAGTCGACACCGGCGGTCAGGCTGAGACGCTGATGGGATTCCGGCAGCACCTTCGACGCCAGCATCGGCGACAGGGTCAGCGCGACGAAGGTCGAGAAGCTCACCGCCGCCGCCATGGTCAGCGCGAACTCCGAGAACAGCCGTCCGATATCGCCCTGCAGGAAGGCGATCGGCAGGAACACGGCGATCAAGACGATGGTGGTCGCGACGACCGCGAAGCCGACCTGGCGCGTGCCGCGATAGGCCGCAACCAGGCGCGTCTCGCCATACTGCTCCATGCGCCGATGGATGTTCTCGAGTACCACGATGGCATCGTCGACCACCAGGCCGATCGCCAAGACCAGCGCCAGCAACGTCAGGATATTGACCGTGAAGCCGAGCGCGAGCAGCACGCTGAAGGTGGCGATCAGCGACACCGGCACGGTCACCGCCGGCACCAACATTGCCCGCACCGAGCCGAGGAACAGGAAGATCACCAGCACCACCAGCACAATGGCGATCGCCAGCGTCTTGTAGACCTCACCGATCGCATCCTTGACGAACACCGAGGTGTCATAGCTCTGGAAGATCTGCATGCCCTGAGGCAGCGTCGGATTGATCCGCGCCATCTCGGCCTTGGCCGCGTCGGCCACTGCGATGGTGTTCGCGGTCGACTGCTTGATGATGCCAAGCCCGACCATCGGCGTGCCATTGCCGCGGAACAGGGTGCGATCCTCCTCGGTTCCACGCTCGACGCGCGCGACATCGCCCAAGCGCACCAGATAACCGTCATCGCCACGCGCGATCACCAGCTGCGCAAAGTCGGCCGCGGTGCGGAAGCTGCGCTCGGTGCGCACACTGAACTGACGATCGATGGATTCGACCCCGCCGGCCGGCAGTTCGATGTTCTCGGCGCGCAAGGCCTGTTCGACATCGGCCACCGTCAAGCCACGGGCGGCCAAGGCATTACGATCGATCCAGACCCGCATCGCGTAGGTCTGGCTACCGCCAACCCGCACCCGCGCCACGCCATCCAGCACCGAGAAGCGATCGACCAGATAGCGCCGCGCATAATCGGTCAGCTCAGGCACGGTCATGTTCTCACTGGCCAGATTCAGCCACATGATCACATCGTCGCTGCTATCGACCTTCTGGATATCCGGTGGCTCGGCCTCGATCGGCAGCTGATCGAGCACGCCCGAGACGCGGTCGCGCACATCGTTGGCGGCGCCGTCGATATCACGGCCGATCTTGAACTCGATGGTGATCTTCGACTCGCCGTCCTCGGAGGTCGACTCGATGCGGTCGATGCCCTCAACGCCGGCGATTCGATCCTCGATCAGCTGCGTGATGCGGGTTTCGACTACCGACGCCGCGGCGCCCGGATAGACGGTCTCGACCGAGACCACGGGAGGATCGATATCCGGATATTCGCGCAGCGGCAGGCGATCGAAAGCGACCAGCCCGAAGGCCACCAGCAGCAGCGACAGGACACTGGCGAAGACCGGCCGAGTGACGGCAAGATCGGAGAGGATCAAGGGATGCGCTCCATGGTGTCGACGCTGTTACTAGCCGGCTGCGCCAGCAATTCCGCAAGCGGCCGGCTGCCGTCATCGATCGCCAAGACCTGCACCGGCTGACCCGGACGCGCCTTGTCGGCCCCATGAGTGATCACACGCTCGCCCACCTTCAGGCCGGCAACGATCTCGACCTCCCCCGGGCGCCGCAGACCGACCTCAACCGGTCGGCGCTCAGCCGTCATCGCGCCATCGGCACCCTCCTCGACCACCAAGACGGCATGCTCGGAACCGCGCTGCAGGATCGCCGCCTCCGGCACCATCACCGCCTCACGCGGATCGCGCAGCAGCTCGACCTGCATCAACAGCCCAGGCCGCAATGCCCGCTCAGGATTGTCGATTCGGGCGCGGACCTGAACCGTGCGGGTGACGGGGTCGATCCGGCTGGCAACACTCGACACCTCGCCCTTAAAGCTGCGATTGCCGAGCGCGGGCGAGCGCGCTTCGATCGCCAGCCCGGGCTTCAGTGACGGCAAGAATAGGCTCGGCACCGGGAAATCCAGTTTCATCGAGCGATCGTCATCGAGTGTCGTGATCAGATCGCCAGGCTCAACCAGGGCGCCGAGGCTGATGTTGCGCAGCCCGACCACGCCCGCGAAGGGCGCCTTGATCAATCGATCAGCCAGCTGTGACTCGATCGCCGCCAAGGTCGCGCGCGCCGCGCGCAGATCACGCCGCCGCTCATCCAACAGCGAGGCCGAGGCGGAGCCGGTGGCCTCGAGTGATTTCACGCGCTGATATTGTTGCTCGGCCTCCGCGAGCCGCGCCTGGGCCTCTTCCAGACGCGCATGCTGCTCGCGGCTGGTCATCTCGACCAGCACGTCACCGGCCGCGACCTGCTGACCATCCTCGAAGTGAATGTTGGAGATGGTCTCGGTCACCGTCGCGGTGATGGTGACGGACTCATTCGCGCGCAGCGTACCTAGGGCCTCGACCCGATCGGCGACCTCCGCGACCCGCGCCTCGCTCAGGATCACCCCTGGCGATGGCGGCTGAGCCCAGCTACCGCCAGTGACCAGAAGCAGACCCAACAATCCTAGTGTTGCCCTCGACATCGTCATCAACTCATGGTTTCCGGTTCAGGTGGACATGGGGATGCTCAGCGCAAAACTCATCACGAACCGACCTGCCTTCGCCGGTTCTAATCGTGTCTGGCTTCGCTAACAGGCAACAATCCTCGATAGAAGTTCGCAACAGCCAGCCGAGTGAGGTCGACACCGCCACCACACCCAACAGGTCATGCCGGTCGCAATCGATGGCAACGAGGAGGCAATGCGCGTCAAGCGCGGGTCGGTTCGGACGACAGGTCAGCCAGCCACCGCGGCGATCCGCTCCAGCGCATTCTCGAGATTCTGCTGGCTGGTCGCGATCGAGATGCGAACGTATCCGGACGAGCCAAACGCGGAGCCAGGGACCAAGGCAACGCCGGCATGCTCGATCAGGTACTCAGCGAGTTCGAGGTCGTCGCGCACGCCGTCGATCGCGTCGATGAGGCCTTGAACCTTGGGAAAGACGTAGAAGGTGCCATCAGTGGGCAGACAGTCGATGCCGGGGATGGCGTTGAGACGCTCGACGACGAGGTCGTGGCGCGTCTTGAACGCGGTCAGCATCTCGCCGATGCAGTCCTGTGGTCCCTCGAGTGCAGCCTGGGCGGCGACCTGGGAGATCGAGGTCGGATTCGAGGTGCTCTGCGATTGAATCTTCTTCATCGCCTTGATCACCGACTCCGGTCCACCGGCGTAACCGATGCGCCAGCCGGTCATCGAGTAGGCCTTGGAGACGCCATTCAGCACCAGGGTGCGCGGAAGCAGGTCTGGGCAGACGTTGACAATGTTGACGAAGGGCTGTCGCTCTGGCCAGACGATATGCTCGTACATGTCGTCGGTGGCGATCAGCGTGCGCGGGAACTCGCGCAGGACCTCGCCCAGTGCGGCCAGCTCAGCTTGGGTGTAGGCCATGCCGGTCGGGTTGGATGGGCTGTTGATGACGACCAAGCGGGTCTTGTCGGTCATGGCGCCGCGCAGCTGATTGGGCGTCATCTTGAATTGCTGCTCGGCGCCCGCGTGGACCAAGACGGGCGCGGCACTCGCGAGCAGCACCATGTCCGGGTACGACACCCAATAAGGTGCTGGGATGACGACCTCATCGCCTGGGTCGAGCACGGCTTGCGCCAGGTTGAAGAAGCTCTGCTTGCCACCGCAGGAGACCAGGATCTGCTCCGGGGCATAGTCGATGCCGTTGTCGCGCTGGAACTTGGCGATGATGGCGCGCTTGAGTTCAGGGGTGCCGTCGACGGCGGTATATTTGGTGAAGCCGGCATTGATCGCCTCGATCGCCGCTTGCTTGATGTGATCCGGGGTGTCGAAATCCGGCTCGCCGGCACCGAGACCGATGACGTCCTTACCGGCCGCGCGCAGCTCCTTGGCGCGCGCGGTGATCGCGAGGGTGGCCGACGGCTTGACGGATTGGACACGATTGGAGAGCTTGATGGTCATCGGTGGTGGGTTCCGGATAGCGCGATTGGGATTAGGCGACGTCCGGCTGGCAAGCGAGCCGGATGTTGCAAGGGTCGCGTTTTCAGCGACGCGGATTGGCATTCAGCCACAGGCACCCGATCATAGCGAATCAGAAACGGCCGCGCGATGCATGCAGCAAGCCTCCGGTCACAACGCACACTGTGTCACGCGCAGGTCGGCCGTTGGCGCATCCCTGGCTCTCACATACGGCAACGCCGAACGGTCATGGCTCGGCCACCCTCAGACGATGAATCGCGCGGGATTCAGGTTAACTGACACTGATCGCCATTCGCCCCGACGGCCGACGATGACAAGCGCGTGGACGCCAGGCTTTATAGTCTGTTTCGTCCGGCGATCAAGTTGAACGGCCCCAGTAAGTGCGACGTCCGGAAACACGCCTCTATGTCTCGACCCTTGTCTCGATCCTTTGAGCTTGTCTCGCAGTTTCAGCCCGCCGGCGATCAGCCGGAGGCCATCCGCCGGCTGGTCGAGGGGCTGAACGACGGCGAGGCCGGGATGACCCTGCTCGGGGTCACCGGCTCCGGTAAGACCTTCAGCATCGCCAACGTCATCGATCGGGTGCAGCGCCCGACCCTGATCCTGGCTCCGAACAAGACCCTGGCCGCCCAGCTCTACGGCGAGATGCGCGAGTTCTTCCCGCACAACGCGGTCGAGTACTTCGTCTCCTACTATGACTACTACCAGCCCGAGGCCTATGTGCCGGCCTCCGACACCTACATCGAGAAGGATGCCTCGATCAACGAGCACATCGAGCAGATGCGCCTGTCGGCCACCAAGGCCCTGTTGGAGCGCCCGGATGTCATCCTGGTCGCAACCGTCTCCAGCATCTATGGTCTTGGCGACCCCGAGGCCTATCTGAAGATGGTGCTGCACCTGTCGCGCGGCGATCTGATCGACCAGCGCGCGATCCTGCGCCGGCTCTCGGCGCTGCAGTACCGGCGCAACGAGATCGAACTCTCGCGCGGCTCCTATCGGGTGCGCGGCGATGTGATCGACATCTACCCGGCCGAGTCGGACGACGAGGCGGTGCGCATCGAGCTGTTCGACGACGAGATCGAGGCGCTCTCGTTGTTCGATCCGCTCACCGGCGAGTCCAAGCGCAAGGTGCCGCGCTACACGGTGTTCCCGAAGACCCATTATGCGACCCCGCGCGAGGTCATCCTCAACGCCGTCGAGCAGATCAAGGTCGAGCTGAAAGACCGGCTCAATTGGCTGCGCGACAACGACAAGCTGGTCGAGGCACAGCGCCTGGAGCAGCGCACCATCTTTGACCTGGAGATGATGGTCGAGGTCGGCTATTGCTCGGGCATCGAGAACTACAGCCGTTACCTCTCCGGTCGCGGTCCCGGCGAGCCGCCGCCGACCCTGTTCGATTATCTGCCCAAGGATGCACTGATCGTCATCGACGAGAGCCATGTCACGGTGCCACAGCTCGGCGGTATGTTCCGCGGCGACCGCTCGCGCAAGGAGAACCTGGTCGATTACGGCTTCCGGCTGCCCTCGGCACTGGATAACCGGCCGCTGCGCTTCGAGGAATTCGAGGCACGGCGTCCCCAGGCCATCTTTGTCTCGGCAACCCCGCGCCAGTACGAACTCGACCACTCCGGCGCGGTGATCGAGCAGGTGGTGCGCCCCACCGGCCTGGTCGACCCCGAGGTCGAGGTGCGCCCGGCGCGCACCCAGGTCGATGATCTACTCTCCGAGATTCGGCTGCGCGTCGCCCATCATGAGCGTGTGCTGGCGACCACGCTGACCAAACGCATGGCCGAGGATCTGACCGACTATCTCGGCGAGCATGGGGTCCGAGTGCGCTATCTGCACTCCGATATCGATACCGTCGAGCGGGTCGAGATCATTCGGGATTTGCGGCTCGGCGAATTCGATGTGCTGGTCGGCATCAACCTGCTGCGCGAAGGCCTAGACATGCCCGAGGTCTCGCTGGTCGCGATCCTCGACGCCGACAAGGAAGGCTTCCTGCGCTCGGAAGGCTCGCTGATCCAGACCATCGGCCGCGCCGCGCGCAACGCCAATGGCAAGGCGATCCTCTATGCCGATGAGATCACCGGCTCGATGCGCCGTGCGATCGACGAGACCGAGCGCCGCCGCGCCAAGCAGATCGACCACAATGCGCGGCACGGGATCACCCCGAGGACGATCCAGAAGGCGGTCGCGGACATCATGGAGGCGCACGTGCCCGGCGCGCCGATGAAGCCACGCGACTTCGCCAAGGTGGCCGACGAGATGGCCGAGTACGCCCATCTGACACCGGCGCAGATGGCGAAGAAGGTCAAGAGTCTAGAGAAGGCGATGTATCAGGCCGCCAAGGAACTGGAGTTTGAACGGGCGGCGGCGCTTCGTGATCAGATCAAGCAGTTGCGGGGGCGAGGGCTTGCCGCCTGACCCACGACGAAGAGCGAAGCGGCGGCCAGCCAGTCCCAGCGCGCGATGGCAGCCGTTATCCGGGTTCCACGCGGTGGACGCCGCTGGATAAGGATAGAGCCGCTGGATAAGCATAGAATAGCGGTCGCGCTTGGAACACCATTGGAGAACGCCAAGATGATCGACGCCGAGCTGAAAGAGACCATCAAGCGGGAGCTGCCGACCTATCTGCGCGAGGACCCGAACTTCCGCACCTTCGTAGTGGATCTGACCCGCGACCTCTACGCGGATCGCGCCCAGACCACGGACTGGTTCCAGCAGGCAATCACGGAGATGCGCGAAGAGCGCGCCCGTTCCGACCGACGCTGGGAAGAATACCTACGCGACCGCGAGGACCAGAAGCGCAAGTGGGAGGAGCAGAACCGCAAGTGGGATGAAAACCAGGCCGAGCTGCGGCGGATGAATGATGCACTCCTCGCGATGGCTAAGAAACATGACCGCAGCATTGGCGCATTGGGCGCACGCTGGGGCCTCAGCTCCGAGAAGTCCTTCCGTGATGCGCTGGCATCGATCCTCGAAGAGAACTTCGGCGTCGAGGTGATCAACTACAACGGCTATGATGACAGCGGAGAAGTCTTCGGAAAGCCTGAGCAGATCGAACTCGACGTCATCATTAAGAACGGACTGCTGATCCTTTGCGAACTCAAATCCTCCATCGACAAGGGCGGCATGTACCTATTCGAGCGCAAGGCGCGCTTCTACGAGCGAGAGCACGACCGCCAGGCCAGTCGACTGATCGTGATCTCACCGATGATCGAGCCCAAGGCCCTCAAGGTCGCCGAGCGTCTTGGCATCGACTGCTTCGGCGACTCCATCGAGATCGAGCGGCTTGAGCCCTGATGGGCGACGCGGTGAGGTTAACCTGGTGCGGTTAACCGGAATCTCGCGTGTGCATCTTGCCGGAGTTGGCGCGACCTCATGCGCGTTCGGCCGATGCGGCCTCCCATGCGGCGCCGGATCGAGGATTTCAGCTCAGCTGGCCCTCGCCGGCGGCGCGCTGGCCGCGGCCAAGGTCTTGCGTAAATCCGCCTCCATCTGCTCCAACTCGAGGCTCGCCGCGGCACGGGCGCGCTTGCCTTCGTCGGCGATCTGAAGGCTCTCTTCGATGGTCTCGATCAGGCTGCGGTTGGCCTCCTTGACCGTCTCGATGTCGAACACGCCGCGCTCGATCTGACGCCGCGCCTCGGCATTGGCGGTCTTCAGGTTCGCCGCGTTGGCCTTGAGCAGGTCATTGGTCAGATCGGTGGCCGCCTTGACCGTCTCGGCGGCGCGCCCGGAGCGGTAGATGGTCACCGCCTGCGCCAGTTGCTGGCGCCACAGCGGCACGGTGTTGACCAGGGTCGAGTTGATCTTGCCGATCAGCCCCTTGTCGTTCTCCTGCACCAGGCGGATGCTCGGTAGCGCCTGCATCGCCACCTGCCGGGTCAGGCGTAGATCGTGCACGCGGCGCTCCAGATCATCGCGGGCGCCGCGCAGATCGCGCAGGTTCTGTGCCTCGACCATATCCTCGGCCTGTTCGACCTTGGCCGCGAGCGCCGGGATGGTCTGCTGGTCCAGCTCGGCGAGCTTGGCCTCGCCGGCGGCAATGTAGTGTTCCAGCTCGCGAAAATAATCGAGATTGGCCTCGTAGAGTCGGTCGAGCGCGGTCACATCGGTGAGTAGCCGGGTCTTGTGCCGCTCCAGATCGATGCTGATGCGGTCGATATGATCGCGCACCGCCTCGTACTCCTGCAGGAAGCGCAGGATCGGCTTGCCGGCACCAAACAGCCGCTTGAAGAAACCGGGCTTGGCGTTCGGGTCCAAGCCTTCGACATCGAACCCGCGCAGCGTGCCGACCATCTCGCTCAGGGTCTGGCCAGCGGCGCCCGTGTCCTTATTGCGCACCCCTTCCAGCATCTGATCGGAGACCGCGGTGAGTTGCTGCTGCGCCTTGGCGCCGAAGTGCATGATCGCGCTGCTGTCGGTCAGATCCAGTTCGGCTAGCAGGGCCTTGATCTCGGCGCGCTCGGCGGGTGGCGCATCGGCCAGGGCAACAATCCCTTGGCCGGTCTCGGCGCCCTGATGCGTGCGGGATGGGGCACTCAGTTCAGGTGCCAACTGGGCGCTGGCTTCAAACAGACCCTGGGCCTGTCGCGGCTGCTCGTTCTCGCTCATGGTGGGTGATCGTCGCTCGGTTGAATGGCCTTGATAGAGATGAAGTCTGGATTTTCGCCGAAAACCTCACTTGGAGGGGATAGTAAACCCGGACAACGAAAGCAATAGCAAACACGGGCGACAACGCAAAAGCCGCATCACTTGACGCTCGCTCGGGCAAACCTGAGACTTGCAACAGCCAGCCGGATGACTTGACGCTTGCACAGCCGCCCCTGAGACGCGCAGAGGTTTGATCATCCGGTTCGGTATCCAGTTACCCGGTGAACGACGGCCACGCTCGCCTCCACCCTACCCTTCATCATCCTGACCTGACGCTAGGAGTCTGCTATGCCGCGCGCCCTCACCCCGATCATCCGTCCCGTCGGTCTGCTGGTCTTGGGCGCCATCCTCGGTGGGTGCGGCGGTACGCTTGTCGCCCCCGAAGGTCCAGCCTCGAACGCCTTCCTCGACAAGGTCGATGAGCGATGCGGCAAGCTCAGCGTCGGCGGGCAGCCGATCAGCTACTTGTTAGACGTCGATAGCAATGATACGACCTTCCTCGACGAGACCGCCAAGCTCGGCGCCGGGATGATCGATGGCCAGACCTACGTCAACGACCTCAACAGCTTCTATCCGACGGGCAACAACCAGGCCGCTATGCGCTGCATCCTCGGCCTGGTCGATGAGGGTTAACGCCCCTCCCCATTCGGCAACACATGTAAACACGCTCTCATTAGCCGAGCGGATACTACCAAGCGGGCCTCTAACGAGGCCTGTTTGCGGTGATCCATCGCTGCCACCGGACCTGCCGCCAGATCTTCCACAGCATACGAAGCCGCTAGCGAATCCCCTCTTGATCCAACTGTTTCTTCAGCACCTCAATCTGCACATCGAGGTCGAGCACATCGGCCTCGCGTAAGCGCTCGCGCTGGCGTTGGAACTGCTCTTCGATGGTGATCAGCACGGTGCGGAAGCTCTGCTCGAGCTCGGCTGAATCGGCATGCCGATGCGTGCGCGCATAGCCGTCGGAGACCTGCTCGGCGCCTTCCAGGAAGACGGTCAAAAAGCGCCGAGCGCGGCGCAGGTCGGAGGGACGCTCGGCAATCTGCGCCAGGATGCCACGCCCCAGCTCGGCGATACGCGCCAGCCGCTGGCTCAGCTCGCGATTGCCAATCGCGTCAGCGGCGCGCTCGATGGTGATGAGCCGATCTTCGGCCTCGGCAAGCGCCTCGATCACCGCCCGCGATTCCTTGTCCTGCGCCGTCAGTGGCGTCCCGACTCGCAGTGGCTCCAAGCCGTAGAGCAGGTGATAAGCCAATACGGCGACGGCCGCGAAACCGAGGCCGACCCCGAGCAGATGGCCAACGCCATAGACGGCGGCAACGCAGGTACCAGCCGCTAGCGAGACCGCAGCGAGATTAGGCAACGGAAATTGCCAGCGCCGCCCAGGCTGGCTGAAACGCCGTTGCTCTGGCTGCGCAGCGGGCAGCAACGATGCCCGCCGCGTCAGCACCGCGGCCAAGGCGACCAAGCCCCAGGCTGAGGCATCGCTGATGAAGCCATCGAGCCGCCCCGCGACGAGCGCACTCAAGGCGGCCAGGATCAGCGGCGCCGAGAACAGCCAGAGCAGCCAAGCGCGCACCGGGCGTGGTCGCATCGCCGCGCCAACAGCCGGTGAAGACGCAGCAGGCGTTGCGGTCGTTGGCGCCAAGGCCTGACGCCTCGCCAGCAGCCACTGCGCCGCAGGGCCGGTCACGCCAAGCCGATCGAGCAGCGTTTGCAGGTCTTGGGGCGATTGGCGCATGGTGGCTAAAGAAAAAACAGCGACTGGCAGGAGACCAGGCCCAAGCTCCAGAAGAGCAGAAAGGCCCCCAGAAGACGGGCGCCGAGGCCGGGTCGCGACGGCGGTTGCGACACGGGTTGCGTCGGTGGCTTGGTGACAGAGGAGACGTTTGGCATCGAAGCGATTATTTGGCTCTCGTTGGCCTTGAGGGGCGATCGAATCGGTCAGCGCTTGGCAGCTTGCCGCCGAGCATGTGACTATTATGGCCATTCCCTGAGCGCCAGACCAAACAGGCCAGAACAGCTCGCGTTCGCGCGATGGCCAGATCTGGCAGTCAGCGCAGATGACAGGATAACGGGGAGCCAAAGGCTATAGCGGCCTGACGACCCTTATCAACCTACAGCAAGACAGCCAACGAAACGACTCGCGGAACAACCAACCTTGCGAAGCATGGACACTAACGCCGCAGAATAGGTTACCCTGCACCCCGCCAAAGCGGTTGAACCCCGCGCTAACCCCAGACGAGATCGACAGGCACCGATGGACGATACGCTGAAACGCCTCCTTGATGCCGAGATGAAGGCCGAAAGCCTTGCTCAACAGGCCGAGCAAGAGCAAGAGCGCATCATCCAAGCGGCCTTGCGTGATGCGCGCGCGGAAGATGAGCGTTTCACCGCGCGCATCCCGGATTTGCACCGGGGCTTCATCAGCAAGGCTGAGGAGCGCGCGGAGCAGACCGTCGCCGAGCTCAAACGTCGCTACGAAGAGCGCCATGTCCGTCTTCGTGAATCCGCTGAAGCGCGCGAACAGGAGGCCCTCGACGCCGCCTTCGCCCTGCTGCTCGACACACAGCGCTAAGCCTTTCGGATCGCCATCAGCGGTATGCACGAGCCTTATCTCAATACCCGTGTCTCGGCCATGGCCGAGCATCTGGTCGATCCTGATGAGGTGATGACCCTGTGCGGTCTTTCGCTGCAAGAACTCGCTCAGCGGTTCGGCCTCGAGGGCTTGTTGGAGGAGTCGCTCGATCGCCGTGCGAAGAGCCGCAGCGTCAAACAGGCACTGATCAACACGTTGCTCGACGAACTGCGCATCCTGATCCGTCCGATGGCAGCAGCAGAGGCCGGGTTAATCCTCGCCTGGGGCCGTAAATACGCCCTCTTCAACCTCAAGACCCTACTGCGCGGCAAGCTGTACGAATTAAACCAAGCCGAGATCCGCGCCAACCTCTTCGAACTGCCGGCGCATGTGCGCCTGCCCCAACAAGATCTCTTCCAGGCCGAAGGTGTGCTCGAGCTGTTGCGTAAGCTGGAGCAAGGTCCCTATAGCCTGATCGCGAAACAGGGCCGTGAGGTCTTCGAGCAGAAACGCGATCCCTTCGCCCTCGAAGCCGCCATCGATCAACGCTACTACAGCGAGATGGCGCGTCGGCTGCAGCAGGTGCATGACAGCAACCAGCCTGAGCTGAAACAACTGCTCGGCGCGGTGCTCGATCGCGTCGCGCTGATGTGGTTGTTACGGTTTCGCTTCTCGTATGCGCTCTCGCCGAGTGAGACCTTCTATCAGTTGGTGCCCTCGGTGCGCCTGCTGCATCGCGACCGACTGCTGACGCTGGTCAATCTCGACAGCCTCGAGGAGATCATCGCTGCATTACCGGACCCACTCAACAGCGCGCTTGCCGGTAGCCAAAGCCTGATCGAGGTGCAGCAACGCCTCGGCGGTTATGTCACCCAGGAGGCACGTCTCCTGCTCGCCCGTGGCCACTCCGGCGTCGCTCGCAGCCTCGCCTATTTGATCCTGCGCGAGCATGGTGTGCTCATGCTGTTTGCCTTGGTGCAAGGGCAACTGCTCGGCCTACCACGCGACCTGGTCGAGATCGCCGTCGAGGCGCATCCACCAGATTGTGCGCTGCCTTTGCCGTCCGCTGCCTGACCACACAGGCTCCGCCTCGCACCGCCGATGACCATCGAGCCCATGCCAGTCAATAAACAACAGCTCCTGTCAGCCATCCAGCAACAACTGCTGTCGCTATGGGCCCTGCTGCGTGGTTTCTGGGCGAAGCTGTTGGCCGAGGCCAAGCCGCAGTTTCGCGCCATTGCTGCCAAGGCAGAACCGCAGATCCGGGCCATCGGCGCCAAGGTCGAGCCGCAGATTCGAGCCATCGTCGACAAAGTCCAGCCTCAAACCCGGGCCATCACCGCCAAGGCTGGTCCCGCCTTGCGCCAAGTCGGCCCCCTGCTCGACCAGCTCTGGAAGGCGCTGCGGTCACCGGACAGCTGGCGTGAGATCAGGCTGCGCCCATTGCTGATGAAGCATGTCCGTCTGTTGGTGATCACCGACGACCTACCACAGGCCTCGCTGACCCTGGCCGAGACCGAGAGCTTCCACCCGGACACCCGGCCACCCGAAGAACAGCTGCTGAGCGGCATCCCCGGGCGCGACTACCGCGAGATCTATCAGCAGGCCCATGGCCGGCTTGAGAAGATCGCCAAGGTGGTTGCCGTTGACGCAGCGCCGGAGTTTGATGAGGTGCGGGTGATCGAGCCTGACGAGCTGCGCGCCATCAACGAGCAGCTGACCGAGCGCTGGGCCGAGGCCTCGCGCTTTGAAGAGGGATTTCGGCGCATCGACGAGCAGGATCGCTTCCTGCGCGAGCAGCAGGCCTCATTAGAAAACTTCAGCAACCTGGAGATCGACCTCGGTGCGCTGCGCAATAAGACCCGCTTCTTGGATTTCTACGTCGGCGTGGTACCACGTGAGAACCTGAGCCGATTGCAGGGGGCGGTAACCCTGGCCAACCACCTGTTGTTTACCTATCTCGAGCGTGAGCAGAGCACCCACGTGGTCATCGTCGGACCGCGCGGTGAGCAAGAGAGCCAGCTCGCCTCGGTGCTCAGCTCGGCGAGCTTTCAACCCTTGCCGATCCCCGCTGGGCTCGAAGATGCCAGTCCTGAGCAAAAGCAGGATGAACTCAACGCCAAGCGTCAGCAGCTGCAAGCCGAGCGCAACACCCTGAGTGCCGAGGTGAACGCTTGGGAGCAGCAGCATCGCGAAGCGCTCCGCTCAGCGCGGCAGGCCCTGCAGATGGCGGCCCCCTTTGTTACCCTCGACCCGTCGATCCGCAGTGCCGGTCATCTCGCCGTGGTCAGTGGATGGGTGCCAGCACGCGAACTCAGCACGCTGGAGGCGCGCCTGCGCGCCAGCCTGTCGCTACCATTCGAGCTCGAAAGCCGCCATCCAACCCCCGCAGAGCGCCCGTTGGTACCAACAGTCGCGACCAACAATCGCTATCTCGCGCCCTTCTCGATGCTGGTCAAGCAGTATGGCATCCCGCAATACGGCGAGGTCGATCCAACGCCACTGTTCGCGGTGACCTTCCTGCTGATGTTCGGCTCGATGTTCGGCGATATCGGCCAAGGTGCAGTCATTGCCGGCGTTGCCTGGGCGTTCCGCGCCAAGCTCGGGCGCTTCTATCGCTTCGGCATCATGGCTGGCCTCTCATCGATGTTCTTTGGTGTGCTCTTCGGCAGCATCTTCGGTTACGAAGAGGTCTTGCCCGCGCTCTGGATGAGTCCGATCCACCATCCGATCCTGATGCTGCAGATCGCACTCGGCTATGGCGTCTTGTTCATCGCCATCGCCTGCGGACTTGCCATCTACAACCGGATTGCGGTCAAGGATCTCGCGGCCGCGGTGTTCGGCCACCATGGTCTGGCCAATCTGATCTTCTATCTGGCTTTGGTCTGGGGCGCTGTCGGCATCGCCACCAACAGCCGCTTCGGCACCTTACCCTTGTTGCTGGTGATCGGCACGCTGATCGCGCTCGCCGGCTACGCCTGGTCGCACATGCAGGCACCGCTCGGCGAGAAGATCCTGGTGGTGTTCATCGAGACCCTGGAGACGATCATCGGCTACATCTCGAATACCCTGTCGTTCTTGCGTGTCGCCGCCTTCAGCCTGAATCATGCCGCACTCTCACTCGCCGTCCTGACCCTGGCTGGCATGATGGGACCCGCGGGCCATCTGATCACGGTGATCCTCGGTAACGTCTTCGTGTTGGTGCTCGAGGGCGGCATCGTCATGATCCAGGTGATGCGCCTGCAATATTACGAAGGCTTCTCCCGCTATTTCGCTGGCGATGGACACGAATTCTCGCCGTTGAAACTGCGTCGCGGCCCGGTCTGATTGATCTTCACCGCCACTTCCTTTCTGATTCCGACTCTTGAACCCCGAGGAACCGCTCTATGTACTGGCTCGTCGCACTGATCTCCTTCGCCATCCTCGGTCTGATACTGACCGGCCTCGCGCTTGAGCTCCGGCCGGCCGATCGGCCACTGCGCTTACCCCGCTGGACGGCGCCAGCGATGGGCACGCAGCTCGTCGTTTTTGTCGGCGCCCAACTCGGCCTGCTGCTGCTTGGGATCAACGAGGCCTTCGCCGAGGATGTTGTCAGCGATGTCGAGGTCGATGTCCTTGAGATCAGCACTGGCATGGGGCTGGCGATCATCGGCGCCGGCATTCCCACGGCACTCTCGACCATCGGCGCCGGTATCGCGGTTGGCCCCATTGGCGCTGCTTCACTCGCCGCGATTACCGAGAAGCCAGAGAACCTTGGCCGTACGCTAATCTATCTTGGTCTGGCCGAGGGTATCGCGATCTACGGCCTGGTCATCTCGATCCTGTTGCTGAATCGCATCTGAGCCGCCGCACCGAACCGCTACACAGCCCTGAGCCCTGATGAGCGAGCACACACCCAGCGACAGCCCGGCGGTCTCTAGCGCGGCTTCCAGTCCCGCTTCTAGCCCGGCCTCCAGCGCGAAAGCCCCACCGACGCGGATGCTGTTCCTCGGCGAGGACAGCCTCGCCGAGGGCTTCAGCGTAATCGGCTTCGAGACGCATCCGAATCCGGCTCCGGCCGATGTCGATCGGGTCTTTCGTGAGCTGCTCGCAGGACGCGATCAGGCCTTCGTGATCGTCGATGACGAAGTGATGAACATGGACGTCGAGCACCTGAAGCGGGTCCGCCGCGAGGGTGGTCGTATCGTCGTCGTCGCCGTTCCGCCGCTCGCCGCGCCGCCGAAGCTTGGCAGCGAGGTCGCGGATCGGCTCGCCAGCATGTTCGGAGCCGGCCTCTAGGCCTCTGGACCTCTCGACTCACTCATGTCACCCAACGCCCTGCAACCGACCGCCATCTAGGACTCGACGTGACGACCCAAGCAGATCAGCTCGAGAACGCCATCCTGGCCCGCGCCGAGCGCCTGGCCAAAGAATATCGTGAGCGCGCGCAACGCTCGCGCGACAGCATCCTGCGCGAGGCGGCGGAGAAGCTGCGCCTGCGCGAGCAACGCGAGGAGGCGATCGCCAAGACCCTCGGCGATCGCGCCTACCGCCAGCAGGTCCAGGCCGAGGAGCTGAAGCTGCAGAGCCATTTGGATCTGGTGCGCTGGAACCTGGTGCGCGAGGTCGAGGGCCGCCTAGCCGAGCAGATGCTGGCCTATGCCAAGGACAGCACGGCCTATCTGCAGACCCTCACCGGCTTCATCGAGGCGGCCCTCGCTGAGATCGAGCACGAGGAGGTCGAGGTGCGCGCCAACAACGCCGACCGCAAACTGCTGAAGACCCACTGGGCCGACCTCGTCAGCAGACTGCCGAGCGGCACCCAGGTCAGGCTGAGTGAGGAGCCGATCGAGACCCTGGGCGGGGTGATGATCGAGAGCAGCGATGGCCGGATTCGCGTTGACAATACCTTTGAAGGGCGGGTCGCGCGGCTGCAAGCACGGCTACAGCAAGTCATCCTGGAGCGGCTGGTGCCGAGCGGCTTCGAGACCGGCAGCATCTTCGGGGGTTGATGATGAGTGAGCGTAACAATCTCGGCTTCATCCGCGAGATCAACGGCCCGATCGTCACCATCGATCTGCCTGGTATCCGCAGTGGCGAGCAGGTCAAGATTGGTGAACTCGGGCTGGTCGGCGAGGTGATCTCGCTGAATGGCCGCGAGGCGACGGTGCAGACCTATGAGAGCACCGATGGCGTGCGACCCGGCGAGCCCGCCGAGGGCCTCGGCTGGCCACTCTCGGTCGAGCTGGGGCCGGGACTGCTGGGCGGCATCTTTGACGGTATTCAGCGACCGCTGGAGAAGATCGCGCTGCAGTCGGGTGATTACATCCGCCGCGGCTTGAGCCTGCCCGGTCTGGATCGCGAGCGGGAATGGGAGTTCGAGCCCAATCCGGAGCTGGCGCCCGGTCATCAGATCGGTCCCGGCACGGTGCTCGGCACGGTGCAGGAGACCGAGACCGTGCTGCACAAGATCCTGGTGCCACCGGGGCTCGAGGGTGAACTGACCGAGCTGGCGCCGAATGGCGACTATGCCATTGAGGCGACCATCGGCCATCTGCGCGACAAGCAGGGCCATAGTCATCGGCTGAAGCTGTATCACCGCTGGCCGGTGCGCAAGCCGCGTCCGTATCTCAAGCGCGATGACGGCATCTCGCCGCTGATCACCGGCCAGCGCGTGATCGACAGCTTTTTCCCGCAGCTCAAGGGCGGCAAGGGCGCCGTGCCTGGCCCCTTTGGCGCCGGCAAGACCGTGGTGCAGCAGCAGATCGCGCGTTGGTCAAATGCCGAGATCGTCATCTACGTCGGCTGCGGCGAGCGCGGCAACGAGCTGGTCGATGTGCTCGAGACCTTCCCGCAGCTCGAAGACCCCTATACCGGCCGCAAGCTGATGGAGAAGACGCTGCTAGTCGCCAACACCTCCAATATGCCGGTGGTCGCCCGCGAGGCCTCGATCTACGTCGGCCTGACCATGGCCGAGTACTATCGCGACATGGGCTACGACGTGGTCATGCTCGCCGACTCGACCAGCCGCTGGGCCGAGGCCTTGCGCGAGGTCTCCGGACGGCTCGGGCAGATGCCGGTCGAGGAAGGCTATCCGGCCTATCTGTCGTCGCGGCTGGCCGCGGTCTACGAACGTGCCGGTCGCGTCGAGACCTACGATGCCGGCCCTGGCTCGGTGACCCTGATCGGCGCCGTCTCGCCGCCCGGTGGTGACTTCTCGGAGCCGGTGACCAGCCACACCAAGGACATCATCGAGACCTTCTGGGCGCTGTCCAAGGAGCTCGCCGACGCCCGTCATTATCCGAGCATCGACTGGGTGACCAGCTTCTCGGCCCATGTCCATGCCGCGGCCGAATGGTGGCACAAAGAGGTCGATCGCCGCTGGGAGGCCCGCCGCACCCAGGCGCTGGCTCTGCTCGCGCGCGATGCCGAACTCTCACGCATCGTCAACCTGGTCGGCCCCGAGGCCCTCTCCGACGCGCAGCGCTGGCAGCTGGAAGGCGCCTCGCTGATCAAGGAGGGTGTGCTGCAGCAGAGTGCGCTTGATGAGGTCGACACCTTCTGCTCGCCGCAGAAGCAATTCGCCCTGCTTGATCTGGCCCTCTCGATTTATGACAAGGGCATGACCCTGATCGAACTCGGCGTGCCGGTCAGCCATCTGCAGGACTTGCCGCAGCTGGCCAAGGTGCGGCGCTGCAAATCCATCTATAACAGCGATCAGGTCGCGAGCATCACCGACCTTGGCCGCGAGATCGAGGATGCCTTCGAGAGCATCCGGCTGCAGTATGCGAAACAGCACAGCGATGACTAAGCACGCCCTCCCCTTGGACTCCAGCCCTAGCAGCATGAATCGCCTGTCATGAGCATCAAAGAATACCGAACTGCCAGCGAGGTTCGCGGCGGGCTGATCCTGGTCCGCGAGACGCCCGGGGTCGCCTTTGGCGATCGCGTGCGCATCTCCGACGGCCGCGGCGGCACCCGCGATGGCCAGGTGATTCGCGCCTCCAACGAGGAGGTGATGATCCTGGTGTTCGAGGGCACCGATGACCTCGATCTGGAGGCGGTCTGGGTGCGCTTTCTCGACGAGCCCGTCGAGATCGCCCTCTCCCCGGAGATCTTAGGCCGCGAATTCAACGGCCTTGGCGAGCCGCGCGATGGTCGTCCGCCGATCCTCTCCAACATCCGCCGCGCGGTTGGCGGCTCGGCCATCAATCCGGCCGCGCGCAGCTATCCGCGCGAGTTCATCCAGACCGGCATCTCGACCATCGATGGGCTGAACTCGTTGGTGCGCGGTCAGAAGCTGCCGATCTTCTCCGGCTCCGGTCTGCCGCATAATCGGCTCGCAGCGCAGATCGTGCGCCAGGCCAAGCTCAAGGATGAGGACTCGAGCTTCTCGATCGTGTTCGCGGCCATGGGCGTCAGCTATGCCGATGCCAAGTTCTTCCGCGACGAGTTCGCCAGCTCCGGTGTGCTGCGCAACGTGGTGATGTTCGTCAACCTGGCCGATGACCCGCCGGTCGAGCGCCTGACCCTGCCGCGCACCGCGCTGACGGTCGCCGAGTACCTGGCCTACGATCTCGACCGCCATGTCTTGGTGGTGATGACCGACATGACCTACTACGCCGAGGCGCTACGCGAGGTCGCCACCGCCAAGGGCGACGTGCCAGCGCGCAAGGGCTATCCCGGCTATCTCTACTCCGACCTCGCCGAGATCTACGAACGCTGCGGGCGCATCCATGAGCGCCATGGCTCGATCACCATGATGCCGGTGGTCTCGATGCCCTCTGACGACATCACGCATCCCATCCCGGACCTCACTGGCTATATCACCGAGGGTCAGATCGTGCTCTCGCGCGAGCTGCACAACCAGGGCATCTACCCACCGGTGCATATCTCCCCGAGCCTCTCAAGGCTGATGAAGGACGGGATCGGCAAGGATGACACCCGCGAGGATCATCCCAAGGTCGCGGCGCAGCTCTATGCGCTCTACGCTCGCGCCCTCGAGACCCGCAACCTGGCCAGCATCATCGGCGCCGATGAGCTGTCCGAGCGCGACCGCCGCTATCTCAAGTTCGCCGACGACTTCGATCGTCGCTTTGTCGGCCAGGGCGAGGCCGAAGACCGTAGTATCGAGGCCACACTGAATCTGGCCTGGGAATTGATGAGCGCCTTCCCGCGCGACAGCCTCACCCGCCTCTCGGAGACCGAGCTGGCGAAGTACTATCAGGGTAACGACTGACGCGACTCAGCCGTCTAAGGAGTCTCTCCATGCACCATCCCGTACTCAAGGTCGCGTTTGGCCTGCTTCTACTCTCACTGTCATCATTCGCATTGGCGTCTGATGGCGGACAGCACATCGATTTGACCGGCAACTGGGTCGGCTACACCGCCATCCTGATCTTCGTCATCGCCTACGCGCTGGTGATGGCCGAGGAATTCACCCATCTGCGTAAGTCGAAACCGGTGGTGTTGGCGGCCGGTTTGATCTGGGTGTTCATCGCCTACTTCTACACCGGTCATGGCGGTGACCCGCACGCCGTCGCCGACGCAGTGCACCACAACATCATGGAGTTTGCCGAGCTGTTCCTGTTCCTGCTCGCGGCCATGACCTATATCAACGCCATGGAGGAGCGGCTGGTCTTCGAGTCGCTACGGGCCTGGCTGATCCGCAGCGGCTACAGCTACCGTAAGCTGTTCTGGATGACCGGCTTTCTCGCCTTCTTCATCTCGCCGGTCGCGGATAACCTGACCACAGCGCTGTTGATGTGTGCTGTCGTCATGGCCGTTGGTGCCGATAAACCCCGATTTGTCGCCTTAGGCTGCATCAACATCGTCATCGCTGCCAATGCCGGCGGTGCCTTCAGCCCCTTTGGTGACATCACCACCCTGATGGTCTGGCAGAAGGGTATCTTGCCGTTCCAGACCTTCTTCCTGCTCTTCATTCCAGCACTGGTCAATTATCTGGTGCCCGCCTACTTCATGCACAAGGCGATCCCGGACGAGACCCCGCCGGCCAGTGATGAGGTGGTGAAGACCAAGCGCGGCGCCAAGCGCATCGTGTTTTTATTCCTGCTCACCATCGCCACCGCGGTGAGCGTGCACAACTTCTTTCATCTGCCGCCAGTACTGGGCATGATGACCGGTCTAGCCTATCTGAAGATCTTCAGCTACTACCTCTACATGAGCGGTGAGCTGTCGACGGTGAAGGCGGGCACGCTCGAAGACACCATGCCGTTCGATATCTTCAACAAGATCGCCCGCGCCGAGTGGGACACCTTGCTGTTCTTCTATGGCGTCATCCTCTGCGTCGGCGGCCTCGGCTTCATCGGCTACCTCGAGCTGCTGTCGGCGTTTGCCTACATCGATGTCGGCCCAGTCTTCGCCAATACCATGGTCGGCATCTTGTCGGCGCTGGTCGATAACATTCCGGTCATGTTTGCCGTATTGACGATGAATCCGGACATGTCTCAGGGGCACTGGCTATTGGTCACCTTGACCGCCGGTGTCGGTGGCAGTCTGTTGTCGATCGGCTCAGCCGCTGGCGTGGCGCTGATGGGACAAGCCAAAGGTGTCTACACCTTCTTTGAGCATCTGCGGTGGACGAAATTCATCGCTCTAGGCTACTTTGCCAGCATCATCGTCCACTTTGTCGTCAATTTCTGGACCTTCTCGATCCCCATCAACGGCTAGCCTCGCAGCAACCCCATTGCAACGAGTGACCCGCAAGCCAGGAGCCAGGGCTCCTGGCTCGTTGGGGATACCGACCTTTGCGGTCTGCCCCATCTTCGTCGCTGAGATTCGTCGCTGAGAGTGGAACGATGTGCCGCGATCAGCGTTCGTGCGACCTCGGCTCGGTCCAGGTGCTGAATTCGCGCAACAGGCTCGTCGCGTAGCTGCCGGCAGGCAGGGTGAAGGCTAAGTCGATCTCGGCTGGCGAGATGCGATCGAGCACAAGCGCCTCAATATCCAACCGCAGCGCGCGCCGCTCTTGCTTGAGGCCAGCCGCCGCCAAGCCCGCGACCCAGTCGGGATAATCCGCGGCTACCTGATCCTCCAGCACACGCACCAGCCCATCGGTCAGCGGCTCGCCTTCGCCGAAGAGCGGCCCGGTTGGGATCAGATCACCCGAATCGAGACGTTCCACAATGCGCTCGTCGACGCGATCGACCAAAAAATGCGAGTGACTACCGCGTAGCTGTAAGCGGTCGCCGTCCAGAGCCTTGCCCCAATCGCCGCGTTCGACCCGGCGCGCCAGGAGTTCGTTGAACAGTTGCGAGCGCGCCGCCGACAGCCACAGCCCACGTTGATGCCGACTAGCACGTGGCGCCACGCCAGCAAACAAGGCCTGCGCCCGGAGCAGATTGCCCTCAGCACGCCCGAACCGTTGCGGCCCGAAATAGTTGGGCACCCCGTTTGCCGCCATCCTGTTGAGCTGCTCTGCTGCGGCATCGAGATCGCCGCTGGTCTCGCGCAGCCGGATGCGGAACTGGTTTCCAGCCAAGGACCCGCGCTTGAGCTTGCGCCGGTGCCGATGCTGCTCTAGGACCTCAATGCCGTCTTCGGCGAGCAACCGCCAACGTGGCTCTGCCGCGTTGCCGAGGTGGACGGAGAACCATTGCGTGGTCACCGCATGTCGGTCTTTGAGTCCGGCGTAGCCAACCATCTTGACCGAAACACCGGCCAACGAGGCGATGCGCCGAGCCACCCACTCAGTATTCGCCGAGGTCTTGCGAATGCGCAGGAGCGCGTGCTCGCCGTCGCCATCGGGGCCGAAGGCCAGGATCTCGTCGACGATGAAGTCGGCTGGTTGGGTGCGCAGTTGCGCACTCAGGCAAGGACCACCAAACGCATAGGGTAGCTCGGAAAACGAGCGCCATGGCTTGACCGAATCGATGAGTGGAGGCTGCGCGGTACTCACCGAGCCGTCGCAGTCCCGGTCGTCCCAGCGTCGTCGAGCAGGACGACGGCGAAGGCGGCGATGCCTTCGCCCCGACCCGTGAAGCCCATGCGCTCACTGGTCGTGGCCTTGACGTTGACACGCGCCACCGCCAGGCCCAGGTCAGCTGCGATACAGTCGCGCATCGAGGCGATATAAGGAGCGAGCTTGGGCGACTGTGCGACCAGGGTCAGATCCGCGTTATGCACCCGCAGGTCGCGTTCCGCGAGTGACTGCATCACGCGCTGCAGCAGCACGCGGCTGTCGATGTCCTTGAAGGCGGCGTCCGAATCCGGGAAGTGATGGCCGATATCCCCGAGACCAGCCGCGCCGAGCAGCGCATCGCAGAGCGCGTGGAGCACCACATCACCATCCGAATGCGCCTCGAGTCCGAGGTGATGCGGAACCTCGACCCCACCGAGCATCAGCCGGCGATCCGGGGCAAATCGATGGGCATCGATGCCCTGCCCGATTAACATGGGCTGCCCCCCAGAATCTGCGCTGCGGTGTCGAACGACCGCCCCTGTCGCCCCTGTTTAGCCTGTCGTTGCTTCATCGTCGCTCCTGATGGGTGGCGCGGGTGGTGTGCTAGTGGTCGAGGAAGAACTCGGCCAAGGACAGATCCTCAGGCCGGGTAATCTTGATGTTGTCGACACGGCCTTCGACCAGGAGTGGGCGAAGCCCGAGCTGCTCGATCGCGCTGGCGTCGTCGGTGATGGCGATACCCTGCGTCCGGCAATAGGCCAGGGCCTCGCGCAGCTGTCCGAGCCGAAAGGCTTGCGGCGTATAGGCACGCCACAATTGCTGGCGCGGCAGCGTGCGCTCAACGCGCGCACCGAAGGCATCTTCGGCGGCCTTGACCGTATCGTGCATCGGGACCGCGAGCAGCGCACCGACCGGCTCGTCCACTAAGGCCGCGAGCAATCGGTCAAGATCCCCAGTGGTCAAACAGGGTCTGGCCGCATCATGCACCAAGACCCAATCATCGTCAGCAGCTTTGCCGGCCAAGGCGGCGAGTGCATGCGCGACCGAATCTGAACGCTCAGCGCCACCCGCGACGCGCTTGACCGCTGGATGATCGGCGTAGGCCGTGTCTTGCCACCACTCATCCTCAGGGCTCAGTGCGATGACGCAGCCGGCGATCAGGGGATGCTGCACGAAGACAGCCAAACTGTGCTCGATTACACGGCGCCCGCGTAGCGGCAGATACTGCTTCGGTATCGGGCCACCGAAGCGGCGGCCAGCGCCCGCCGCCGGCAACACGACCCAGTGCTGAGGGCCTGCTGTCATTGCGTTTTAGTCTCGTTTGGCTGTTCGACCACCTGCAAGAAGACCTCGCCGGATTGGATCATGCCGAGTTCACTTCGGGCCCGCTCTTCGATCGCATCAAGCCCGGTCTTCAGATCCTCGACCTCAGCGGCGAGTGCACTGTTACGGGCCTGGAGTCGGACCAGCTCCTGCTCAGTTTCAACAATACGCCCACGCAGATCATGCAGCTCGGCGACGCTACCATCGCCAATCCAGAGGCGAAATTGAAGGAAACCGAGGAGTACCACCAAGACGAAAACGAGCTGGCGCATCGAGTCACATCCTCCGCTTCGGTCGGCTCACTGGGCGCGACCACCATGCGGCCGCGCCATAGCGATCAGAGCGGTTGCTTAAAGGCATCACGGCCAGCATAGACCGCCGCATCGCCGAGCTGATCCTCGATCCGCATCAGCTGGTTGTATTTTGCCACCCGATCGGTGCGCGAGAGTGAACCGGTCTTGATCTGGCCGGTGGCTGAGGCAACGACGAGGTCCGCGATGGTCGTGTCCTCGGTCTCACCTGAACGATGCGAAACAACCGCGGTGTAACCGGCCTTTTGCGCCATCTGGATCGCCTCGAGGGTCTCAGTCAGCGAACCGATCTGGTTGACCTTGATCAGGATTGAGTTGGCGATGCCTTTGTCGATACCTTCTTGTAGGATCTTGGTATTGGTGACGAAGAGATCGTCGCCAACCAGCTGGACCCTGCCGCCGAGCCGCTCGGTATGGTCCTTCCAACCCTCCCAATCGCCCTCGGCGAGGCCGTCCTCGATACTGATGATGGGATACTTACCGACCCAATCCAGTAGCAGATCGGTCATGCCGGCGGCGTCGAGCTTACGACCTTCGCCCTTGAGATTGTAGATACCGTCCTCGTAGAACTCCGAGGCCGCGACATCCATGCCGAGATAGATGTCCTTACCGGCCTGATAGCCGGCCTTCTCGATGGCCTCGAGGATCACCTCGATGGCGGCCTCGTTGCTCGGCAGATCGGGCGCAAAGCCCCCTTCGTCGCCCACGGCTGTGGCCAATCCGCGTCCGTGCAACACCGCCTTTAGCGCATGGAAGACCTCGGCACCCCAGCGCACCGCCTCGCGCAGGCTCGGTGCGCCGACCGGCAGGATCATGAACTCCTGGAAGTCGACGCTGTTGTCGGCGTGCTCGCCGCCGTTGATGATGTTCATCATCGGCACCGGTAGGCGGTAGTCGCCGGTACCGAGGGATTGATACAGCGGTACCGCCTTCTCTTGCGCGGCGGCATGGGCTGCGGCCATCGACACGCCAAGAACCGCATTGGCGCCGAGCCGTCCTTTGTTGTCGGTGCCATCCAGCTCGATCATGCAACGATCCAGCGCCTCCTGATCGGTGACCTCAAGACCCACCACCGCATCGCGCAGCTCGCCATTGACGTTGGCGCAGGCGCTCAGCACGCCCTTGCCGAGATAACGCGACTTATCGCCATCCCGCAGCTCGAGGGCCTCGCGCGAACCGGTCGAGGCGCCGGACGGCACCGCAGCGCGACCAAGCGCACCCTCAGCGGTAATGACATCGACCTCGACAGTCGGATTGCCGCGAGAATCCAAGATCTCGCGGGCACGAACATCGACGATTTCAGACATGGCTTAAACCTCATTCAAATGGAAAAAAATAATCTGGCTATGGGATCTGCGTGATGCCTGGCCGCTGATCTGATCGCGACAATCACGAGCCGGATCAGTGTCAGATCGCATCACTTGCGAATCCTCTCGCTAACCGACCGCGCCGCGAACGGATCGCCTCAGTGGCCGCTACCCTGGCGGCCTGCATCGGTGTCGCGACGTCCTCAGTGGTGTCGTGCTAGAGCCGTTGCTCCGGAAATCCTCGTGCCTTGACCAAGCGGTCAAGCTCCACAAGCGTTCCCAGTAACTCGGCCATCAGTTCTAATGGCCAGGCGTTCGGGCCGTCACTCTTCGCCTGGCTCGGATTCGGATGGGTCTCCATAAACAGGCCGGCAACGCCAGCGGCGACAGCGGCACGCGCCAGCACCGGAACGAACTCGCGCTGGCCACCTGAGCTGTGGCCCTGGCCGCCGGGCAGTTGCACCGAGTGCGTCGCATCGAACACCACCGGACAGCCGGTCTCGCGCATCACCGCGAGCGAGCGCATGTCCGAGACCAGGTTGTTATAGCCGAAGCTGACCCCGCGCTCACAGACCATCAAGGCCTGATTGCCGGTTGAGCGCGCCTTTTCGACCACGCGCGCCATGTCCCAGGGTGCCAGAAACTGACCCTTCTTGATGTTCACTGGCCGCCCTTGCGAGGCGACCGCGAGGATGAAGTTGGTCTGGCGACAGAGAAAGGCCGGTGTCTGCAGCACATCGACCACCGCTGCAACCTCATCCAGTGGGGTATCTTCATGCACATCCGTCAACACCGGTACACCGACGCGCTCGCGCACCCCCTCGAGGATCTTCAGTCCAGCGTCGACACCGAGACCGCGGAAGCCATCGATCGATGACCGGTTGGCCTTATCGAACGAGGACTTAAAGATGAACGCAATACCCAAGGCCTCGGTCATCTCTTGCAACCGCCCAGCGGTATCCTGCGCCAGCGTCTCACTCTCGATCACGCAGGGGCCAGCAATCAGGAACAGTGGCTGTTCGAGGCCGACATCGACGCCGCAGAGTTGCATCAGGCCAGCTCCTCTTTCCCCGCAGTCGGAAGCGGTGCGCTGGCCGCTGCAGCGGGCTGCTCGCCGTGCTTGCGCTTCTGGTAGGCCAGCGCGGCCTCGATGAAGCCGCGGAACAAAGGGTGACCATCGCGCGGGGTCGAGGTGAATTCAGGATGGAACTGGCAGCCGACGAACCAGGGATGATCCGGGATCTCGACGATCTCCACCAGCCTGGAGTCCAGCGACCAGCCCGAGAACCGCATGCCCGCGTCTTTCATCGCGTCACAGTAGCGGTTATTGAACTCGTAGCGGTGTCGGTGCCGTTCACGAACCTGGGGCCTGCTGTAGGTGGCGCGCGCGAGGCTGCCCGGCTCCAGTCGACAATGCTGCCCGCCGAGACGCATGGTGCCACCCTTGTCGGACTCGGCGCTGCGCGTCTCGCGCTTACCATGTTCGGTTTGCCACTCGGTGATGAGCGCGATCACCGGATGCGGCGTGTCTTGCTGGAACTCGGTGCTATGGGCGCCCTCGAGCTTGGCCACGTTACGCGCATATTCGATGACCGCCACCTGCATACCGAGACAGATGCCCAGGTAGGGGATGCGATGCTGACGCGCATAGCTTACCGCGCCGATCTTGCCCTCGATGCCGCGCTCGCCAAAACCGCCGGGCACCAGAACCGCATCGAGTCCATCGAGGCAGCCGGGGCCATGGGTCTCGATCTCCTCCGCGTCGAGGTAGCGGATATTGACCCGGGTGCTGGTCTGCACGCCGGCATGGATCAGGGCCTCGGACAGCGACTTGTAGGCCTCGGTCAGCCCCATGTACTTGCCCACCATGCCGATGGTGACCTGATTGCGCGGATGTTCCAGTCCATCGAGCACCCGCTGCCACTCGGACAGATCGGCCTCCGGCACCTCGAGGCGGAACTGGTTGACCACCAATGCATCAAGTTCTTGCGCGTGCAAGAGCATGGGAATGCGATAGATGTGATCGGCATCGACGGCCGAGATGACTGCCCGCTCCGGAACATTGGTAAAGAGCGCAATCTTGCGTCGCTCCTCATCCGGCAAGTCACGCTGGGCGCGGCACAGCAGAATGTCGGGTTGGATACCGATCGAGCGCAGCTCCTTAACCGAGTGCTGGGTCGGCTTGGTCTTGATCTCGCCGGCGGCCGGGATGTACGGCACCAGCGTAAGATGCATGAACAATGCATTTTCGACGCCGACCTCGACGCGCATTTGCCGGATCGCCTCGAGAAACGGCAGCGACTCGATATCACCGACAGTACCGCCGATCTCGACGATGGCGACATCGGTGTCGTCAGCGCCTAGACGGATCGAATCCTTGATCTCGTCAGTGATGTGCGGGATGACCTGCACCGTGCGGCCGAGATAATCGCCCCGCCGCTCCTTGCGGATCACGCTCTCGTAGATCTGGCCAGTGGTGAAGTTATTGTTGCGCCCCATCCGGGTGCGGAGGAACCGCTCGTAGTGGCCGAGATCGAGATCAGTCTCGGCGCCATCATCGGTGACGTAGACCTCACCATGCTGAAACGGGCTCATGGTGCCAGGATCGACGTTGATGTACGGATCGAGCTTGATCATTGTCACCTTGAGGCCGCGCGCTTCGAGCAGCGCAGCCAGTGACGCGGACGCAATACCTTTGCCGAGCGACGAGACGACGCCGCCGGTTACGAAAATAAGCTTGGGCATGACCTGTGGGGCAGACGACTTGGGTCTAGATAGGATACCCCTCTCACGGTAGCAAATTGGCCTCGACCTCACAATTCGAACCGACAAACGTCCAATGCCATGGCATCGATCATAGACTTCACAAGCAACGACTGGTGCACGTATACTTCGCCGCGTTCGTTCTCTGCGGACTTCCATCGCAGCTCGACGCGGAGTCGACCCCGAATATCGCAGGGGCTGCGACGGATCGATTCACCACCCTTACGGAGCATCACAATGACCAAGTTTGCAAAGGTACTCGGAATCGCTGCCATTGCCACCAGCGCCGCCTTCTCGATGGGCGCTGCTCAGGCTTGGTGGGGCGGTCCTGGCTACGGCGGTCCGGGTTACGGCGGACCTGGCTACGGCAGCGGCTGGGGCGACGGCATGGGCGACATGTTCAGCGACATGGTCGGTGACGGCTATGGCGACTTCAACATGAGCATGAGCGGCGGCGGTCGTGGCTATGGTCGCGGTCGCGGCTACGGCTATGGCCGTGGTTATGGCGATGGCTACGGCTATGGCTACCCGGGCTATGGCTACGGCGCTCCTTATGGTTACGGTGCTCCCTACGGCTACGGCGCCCCTTATGGCGTGCCTTACGGCGCACCCATGGCCCCGGCCGCTCCGGCTGCTCCTGAGGCCAAGTAAGCCACAGTAGCGGTTTATCGCCGTTATGCATTAAGTCGCGCCTCGGCGCGGCTTTTTCTATTGGTATTGGCTCGAGGCGATTACATCACGAGATTTCCGAATCTCCAGTGACACTCAGCGACCCCCCTTTGCCACCGTTCCGTCGGCTCAGTCATCATCGCTGTCCGCGAGCGCGTCGGTGACCAGATCGATGTCCCCGCTTGTAAAGCTCACCGCTGTACTGTAACGCCCGATCGTCGCACTTGCCCCCTTCATGGTAGGCCTCGCGACCCCCTGCGAAACCTCGACCGGCTATTCCACTGCGCAGCGCGCGTGTATGTAAGTCAGATTGACGCTTGATGCATGTCAACTTGAGTTGCAGAATAAGGTCAAACAACTCACTGGAATCTTGCTTTGACTCAGCGAAAAGTAATCTCGTTCGACACGATCCGAGTCGCCTGCAAGAACTGCTCACTGTCGCAGCTCTGTCTGCCAATGGGCCTCGCGCCGGAAGATGTCGAACGTCTCGACTCGATCATTAAGCGATCCCGTCCACTGCACCGCGGTGACCACCTGTTCCGTGGTGGCGAGCGCTTCCGGTCTCTCTATGTCGTCAAGACCGGGTCAGTCAAGACCTATGCGCCCAGCGAGGAGGGCGGTGAGCAGGTACTCGGCTTCCACCTTCCCGGCGAGATCATCGGTCTCGACGCCATCGATAAATCGTGCCACGCCTGCTCGGCCAAGGTGCTCGAGACCTCGGCAATCTGTGAAGTTCCCTTCCAGCGCTTCGAGGAATTGGCCGCAGCGATCCCTTCCCTTCAGCACCAAATGTATCGACTGCTGAGCAAAGAGATTGGGCAGGACGCCGACATGTTGCTTCTACTCGGCAAGAAAAACGCCGAAGAACGCCTAGCGGCCTTCTTGACGAGCATGTCAAGTCGACTGAGCAAGCGCGGCCTCTCCCCAACCGACTTCTATCTGAGCATGTCGAGGCATGAGATCGGCAGCTACCTCGGGCTCGCGGTAGAAACCGTCAGTCGGCTCTTCACACGCTTCCAAGAGGATGGCCTGCTCCGCGTCGATCGGAAGCATGTCGAGGTGCTCAACCTGAGCGCCCTCGAAATGATGGCTGGGGCGCCTCCGTCCAGCGCACATAAGCAACGCTCGAACTAAGGAACCGAGCAGCAATCAGTTGAACGGCTGGGCGGCTCATACTTCGCATTCGCCCTTCGCGCTGGTTGTTCGCGAAAGCAAGTGCCTCAAGACAAGTGCCTCAAGATTCGCAAGCGTTCACGTTTTTTTGCGCGTGCTCTGAGACAACTCGGGCAAAGCAAAAACTCCGGCTAGCCAAGATCCGCTCCATTTTGCTTGGGGCGGGACTTGCTGATCAATCTCAGTCTTGCGCTCTTTCCTGTGCTGTTGCATTCGATAACGAGAGCCAGACACAGCTACCTTGGCTATGCGCGTCGATCGCCTCTAGACGAGCCCGATGCGCCGACTGTTCGCGTTCAGTCGCGCGCACGATGCGCAATGCTGGCCTATCCTTTCGCACCCGCCTTGGAGAGCTCCCGGCCTCAGTCCTTCCATCCCGACGATCGCTATTCGATTCGCTACCGAGCGCCAACGAAACTTGGCCGCCCGTCATTGCTAGGTAGACGTCGGCTAGAATCTCCGCGTCGAGTAAGGCGCCGTGCAAATCGCGCCGAGTGTTGTCGATCTCATAGCGCCGACAGAGTGCGTCGAGACTGTTGCGTTGACCAGGATGGCGCTTACGCGCCAGCGCCAAGCTGTCGACCACGGTACAAATGTCCTCGATACGAGGGGCATCTGCACGCCATTGGCTCAATTCGTGATTCAAAAAGCCGACGTCGAAGGCGGCGTTATGGATGACCAGCTCGGCACCGCGGAGATACTCGATCAACTCCTCAGCAATCTCCGCGAAGCGCGGTTTGTCGGCTAAAAAGGCATTCGAAATACCATGCACCGCGACCGCACCAGCATCGATCTCACGATCCGGCTGCAGATAGCGGTGAAAGTTGGCCTTGGTCAACTGGCGCTCGACCACCTCGACGCAGCCGATCTCGATGATCCGATGGCCTTCGCTCGGCTCTAGCCCAGTGGTTTCTGTATCGACAATCAGTTGTCGCATCCTGTCACCCATATCCTGTTACCCATCAAGCCCGCTTTGGGATGCCTCGATTAGCAAGTTGATCCGCACGCTCATTTTCGGAGTGGCCGCTGTGTCCACGCACCCAGCGCCAGCTTACCTGGTGGCCAGCGAGAGCCTGATCGAGCCTTAGCCAGAGGTCCTGGTTCTTCACTGGACTGCCCTGTTTGGTCATCCAACCGTTGCGCTTCCAGCGTGCCATCCAGCGCTCGACCCCATCCTGCACATAACGCGAATCGACGGTCAGGATCACGTTGCTCTGCCGCTTCAGCGCCTCCAGCGCCTGAATCACCGCCATCAGTTCCATGCGGTTATTCGTGGTCTGTCGCTCGCCACCGTAAAGCTCCTTCTCGTGGACGCCGTAGCGCATCAAGGCGCCCCAACCTCCTGGCCCGGGATTACCTTTACAGGCCCCATCGGTAAACACCTCGACTGCAGCCGTTGCGCGGTCAACTGGTGCGTTTGCGGGAGACGCGTTACTGACGAGCATGATTACCTTGACGAGCAGTTGGCTTGACGGCGCTACCAGGCAGAAACGCCGAGCGTTGTCTCCAGCGCGGCCGAAGCGGGGTGGACAGGGTCACGCGTTTTACTGCGCGGATAACGTAGATGCCGCCGAAGAGGGGCCACCAACGTGCGCCAGTGTCCTCGATCCAATCGAGACGGCTACTGAAGGCGGAGCGCAGAGGGGGGCGAAACAACAGCCGCTCGCGCATCTCGAGCTGAAAGCCCAGCAGATCAAGCCAGTCGATGAGGCGCGACGAGGTCAGCTGATTACCACGCCAAGGGGCTTGTCGATGATGTGGCGCCCTGCGCATCAGACCCCAGGTGCTCAATGGGTTGAAGCCAATAATCAGGATGCGCCCCTCCGGGATCAAAACCCGCTCAGCCTCGCGCAGCACGCGTTGCGGCTGCAGCGCGAAGTCGAGCGTGTGCGGCAAGAGCAAGACATCGATACTGGCCGGGGCCAGGGGCAGTTCAGCTGGCTTCGCACGCAAAGGCAAGCCACTCCAAGTCACACAAGATCGTTCGCTGAGAACCACGTGCGACCGGATACGGCTATGTTCGAAGGCGTCGTGAAAGTCTCGAATACAACCGATCTGGACTAAGAAGTGGCCAAAGGAATTCTCGATCATCCGCTCGACAGCTTCGCGCTCGACACGCGCAACCTCGCGACCAACTGCCGTGTTGAGCCACGCGGCTAGGCCCTCGATTGCAGCGCTATCATCCTCGCAGCGGGACTTCATCGAACGTCTTGGCATGGGTAGCGCCTACAGCTGGAAAGACCTCGGGTTTTCCCGTATATTCGGGGGCACGAGGCGCATTAAAACACTCACAAAGCGCATCTTTTCTCCATCCAGCCACTGCCCGTTCTCTTATGCAAAGTGCTGCCCGCATCCTCCTGCTCTCGGTCGCGATCGGCCTTCCCTTCCAGCTCAGTGGCTGCGCCAGCCAACGGCCAATCGGCGATGACATTGCCAGTAGCCAGACCTTTTCAGTCTCAGCGCGAGAGTACGGCTACGTTCGACCCGCCCTCGATGTCCGAGTCATTGGCCGCGAGGATGGCAACACCAAGCGTCGGCATCGCATTGCCGATGCTGGAGCCAGCAGCGACCTCTGGGATCGCGTCCGTTATGGCGAAACGCTTGGGATTACCGATCATCAGCGCGTCGCGCAAGCGATGCGCGCACTCAAGCGAGACCGGGATTATCTCACGGATCTGAGTCAGCGAGCGCAGCCGTATCTGCACCTGATCATCGAAGAGCTCGAGCGCAATGGTCTGCCGGCCGAACTCGCGCTACTCCCTGAGGTCGAGAGCCGCTATAACCCGCACGCAGTGTCGCCCAAGAGCGCGACAGGCATGTGGCAGTTCATGCCGTACACAGGCGTCGAGATGGGCCTCAAGCAGAACAGCTGGTACGACGGACGCAACGATATCTTGGCGTCGACGCGCGGTGCCATCGCCTATCTACGACAGTTGCATCGCGAGCTCGACGGCGACTGGGCATTGGCGCTGGCCGGCTACAATGCGGGTCCAGGCCGCGTGCGTGCGGCGCAGCGGGCCAATAAAGCAGCGGGCAAGCCGGTCGACTTCTGGTCCCTCGATCTGCCAACCGAAACGGAAAACTACGTGCCCAAGCTGCTCGCGATCGCCAAGCTGGTGCGAGAGCATGATGCCTTAGGGCTTGAGATGCCACAGATCGCAAATCGCCCTCGTATCGAGGTGGTCGAATCCCGACAACAGATCGATCTTGCTCAGGCCGCTCGTGCCTGTGGCGTCACCGTCGCGCAGCTGAAACGGCTCAACCCTGGACTGAAGCGCGGTAAAACGTTACCAAGCGGCCCCCATCTGGTCTTGGTTCCCGCCGGTACCGGCAACAAGTTGCGCACAGCGCTGGCGCAGGCAGGAACACTCAAGGCACCGAGCTTAGCGGCGACAGCAGACGAGCAGCCAGCCGGAGCAGCACTCAGCGCCGGTGATAGCTAAGATCAGAGGCCGCTGTCGATAGCGAAATGCGAGCGCATAGGCGTCGTAACAAAAAGGGCGCCGAGGCGCCCTTTACGAACTCCGCAAATGCGGCCGGTGATTAGTTCACCTTGGGGTCAAGCTCACCCTTGGCATAACGCTGGGTCATCGCCTCGAGCGAGAGTGCGCGGATCTTGCTGGCGTTACCGGCAGTACCGAAGGCCTCGTAGCGCGCTTTGCAGATCTCCTTCATGGCCTTGGTCGAAGCCGCGAGATACTTGCGCGGGTCGAAGTTCTTCGGATTCTCGGCCAGATGCTTGCGGATAGCTCCAGTCGAGGCCATACGCAGGTCGGTGTCGATATTGACCTTACGCACGCCGTTCTTGATGCCCTCGGCGATCTCTTCGACCGGTACGCCGTAGGTCTCGCCCATGGCGCCACCAAACTGATCGATGATCTTCAGCCACTCCTGCGGCACCGATGAGGAGCCGTGCATGACCAGATGGGTGTCAGGGATGCGGGCGTGGATCTCCTTGATCCGCTCGATCGCCAGGATGTCACCGGTCGGCGGACGGGTGAACTTGTAGGCGCCATGGCTGGTGCCGATGGCAATCGCCAAGGCGTCAACCTTGGTATCGGCGACAAACCTTGCCGCCTCTTCCGGGTCGGTCAGCAACTGGCTGTGATCCAGCACGCCTTCGGCACCGGAGCCATCTTCTTCACCGGCCATGCCAGACTCGAGCGAGCCGAGGCAGCCCAGCTCACCCTCGACCGACACACCGCAGGCATGCGCCATATCGACCACTTGGCGGGTGGTGCGCGCGTTGTACTCATAGTCCATCGGCGTCTTCATGTCTTCGCCGAGGGAGCCATCCATCATCACCGAGCTGAAGCCGAGCTGGATCGAGCGCTGGCAAACGGCTGGCGAAGAACCGTGGTCCTGATGCATAACCACGGGGATGTGCGGGAATTCCTCGATCGCGGCCAAGATCAGATGGCGCAGGAAGGGCGCACCAGCGTACTTGCGGGCACCGGCCGATGCCTGACAGATGACCGGCGAATCGGTCTCGTCAGCGGCCTCCATCATGGCCCGCATCTGCTCAAGGTTGTTCACGTTGAATGCCGGAACGCCATACTGATGCTCAGCAGCGTGGTCTAGCAACTGGCGAAGCGAAATAAGGGCCATTGCGGTTCTCCTCTGTCGTTGAAAATGAAAGGTTGGCTCAAAAAGTCGGATGCCGATGTAACATTCGGATGTAACATTCGGATGTAACAATCGGATATATCAATCGCCGGCTAGCAGCCGATGCTCGCCGACACGCATGATCTTCATGATGTTGGTCTGCCCCTCGACACCGGATCGATCGCCCTTGGTGATCAGCACCAGATCGCCCTCTTGGACGGTGCCATGGCGCAGCAGTTCTTCGATGACCTCCATGTTCACCTCGTGAATGTTAGTACTCGAGACATCGAATCTTACCGGATAGACGCCGCGGAAAAGGGTTACTTTTCGACGGGTTGGAACCTGACGGGTCATCGCATAGATGGGGATGCCAGAGCTGATGCGCGACATCCACTTGACCGTTGAGCCAGACTCGGTCAGGGCCGCAATCGCCTTCACACCGAGATGGTTGGCGGTGTACATGGTGGCCATGGCGATGGCCTCATCGACACGACCAAAGACGGCATCGATGCGATGGCCAGAGCGGCGCACCAAGCGTTCCTTCTCGGCCTCGGCGCAGATACGCGACATCGCCTCGACCACCTTGGCGGGATTCTTACCCACCGACGTCTCGGCCGAGAGCATCACCGCATCGGTGCCATCGAGTACCGCATTGGCGACGTCGAAGACCTCGGCTCGGGTTGGGATCGGGTTCTCGATCATCGACTGCATCATCTGCGTCGCGGTAATCACCACACTGTTGCGATCGCGCGCCATGCTGATCAGTCGTTTCTGCACCGCTGGCAACTCAGCGTCACCGATTTCAACCCCGAGATCACCGCGCGCCACCATCACCGCATCAGACGCATCAATGATATCTTCAAGTGCGGTCAAGGCCTCCGCGCGCTCGATCTTGGCGACGATGCCGCCCTTGCCACCGGCCTCCTCGAGCAACTGCCGTGCAAGCCGAACGTCATTGCCGTTGCAGACAAACGAGACCGCGACATAGTCGGCCTTGACCTCGGCGGCAAAGACGATGTCAGCCTTGTCCTTCTCGGTTAAGGCTGGCGCTGAGAGTCCACCGCCCTTCTTGTTGATGCCTTTGTTATTCGATAGCTTGCCGCCGAGCACGACAGTACAGTCGATGCGTGTGCCAGAGACCGCCTTGACCAGCAGCTCAATCGCTCCGTCATCGAGTAGCAACAGGTCGCCTGGAGCCACATCATCGACCATACTCGGTAAGGTTGTGCCGACGCATGTGCCGTCGCCACCATCGAGTGGACAAGCGGCATCGATGGCAAAATCCGCGCCCTCGGCCAGCTCGACTGCACCTTCGGCAAAGCGGCCGATGCGGATTTTTGGCCCCTGCAAATCAACCAACAGCCCGAGCGGATGGCCTTTGGCGAGGGCAGCCTCACGAACGCGGCGAGCGCGCTCCCGATGGCGATCATGCGAATCGTGCGACATATTCAGCCGCACCACATTGAGGCCCGCATCCATCATGGCTTCGAGCACACCGGGCGCATCGGTAGCAGGGCCGAAGGTCGCAACGATCTTGGTACGTCTTGGCATATTGTGTTTGCTTCACTCAGAAAGATCGCGCTCTGCGCAGACGCAAAGATCCAGCGATGACGAAGATCCAGCGATCATCCAGGTGGGTTAGCCCTTGGCGCGCGCTTCGAGCATCGCCACGGCCGGCAAGGTCTTGCCTTCGAGGTACTCGAGGAAGGCACCGCCAGCGGTCGAGATGTAGGAGACGCGATCATAGATGTCGTACTTTTGGATCGCCGCGATGGTGTCGCCACCGCCGGCCAGGGTAAAGGCTTCGGTCTCAGCGATCGCCATCGAGATGGTCTTGGTGCCCTCGCCAAACTGATCGAACTCGAACACGCCAACCGGGCCGTTCCAAACCACGGTACCGGCATTCTTGATGATCTCAGCGAGCGCATTGGCGCTGTCTGGGCCAATGTCGAAGATCATGTCGTCATCTTCGACCTCGGCCACCGGCTTGGTCACCGCCGGCTCGTTCTCATCGAACTGTTTGCCGCAGACCACGTCGGTCGCAATCGGGATGGTGGCGTTGTTGGCGGTCATCTTCTCCATCAGCGCCTTGGCGGTATCGACCAGGTCGTCCTCACAGAGCGACTTGCCAACCTGATGCCCAGCGGCCTTGATGAAGGTGTTGGCGATACCGCCGCCGACCACCAGCTGATCGACCTTGGTCGACAGCGCCTCGAGCACGGTCAGCTTAGTCGAGACCTTGGAGCCACCGACGATCGCGACCATTGGCCGCTTGGGCTCGGCCAGTGCCTTCTGCAGCGCGTCCAGTTCTTCAGCCAGCAGCAGACCAGCGCAGGCATCTGGGGCGAACTTGCCAGCGCCATGGGTCGAGGCCTGGGCGCGGTGGGCGGTGCCGAAGGCATCCATCACGTAGACATCGCAGAGTGCCGCGTACTGCTTCGAGAGTGCCTCATCATCCTTCTTCTCGCCCTTGTTGAAGCGGACGTTCTCAAGCAGCACCAACTCGCCATCGGCAACCTCGGGAGCTGTTTCCAGATAGTCCTTGACCAAGCGCACCTCACGGCCCAGCTTCGCGCCAAGGTCAGCGGCGACCGGCGCCAGCGAGTTCTCCTCCGAGTAGACGCCCTCTTCCGGACGCCCCAGGTGCGACATCACCATGACCTTGGCACCGGCCTTAATGCAGTGCTCGAAGGTCGGCAGCGAGGCGCTGATGCGCGCATCAGAGGTGACCTTGCCGTTCTTGACCGGGACGTTGAGATCAGAGCGGATCAGAACCCGCTTGCCGGCCAGATCAAGATCGGTCAGTTTGGTAAAGGACATAGCAGAGGGCCTCATCGAGATGGTGTTAAAAAGCGGTGAGCGATTGGGAAAACCGGCCAGGCTTTCCGCATCGTTCCTGCCGCGCTGTTCAGACAGGCGCGTTTAGCTCGAACAGCCATTTCTATTGGCTGCAGTCTGCCTACCGGCTTGTCGTTTGCCCGAGTCCGCAGACTCAGGTTGCGCGTCGATCTGCGCCGAATCATGGCTTGCGATCGGTGGGCTGGACGGTTGCAACCCGCCCTACCCACCGAACAGCGATCTCAGCTCATTCAGCCAGCAACATGCTGCGCCAGACGCAGGAAGTTGCAGGTGTAGCCGTACTCGTTGTCGTACCAGGCGACGACCTTGACGAAGGTGCTATCGAGCATGATGCCAGCGCCGGCATCGAAGATCGACGGCGTGCCCTTGCCGCGGAAGTCGGTCGAGACGACCTTGTCTTCGGTGTAGGCCAGCACGCCAGCGAGATCACCAGACTCTGAGGCCGCCTTCATTGCCGCGCAGATGTCCTCGTAGCTCGCATCCTTGTTCAGCTCGCAGGTCAGGTCGACCACCGAGACGTCCGAGGTCGGCACGCGGAAGGCCATGCCGGTCAGCTTACCGTTGAGCTCCGGCAGTACCTTGCCGACCGCCTTAGCGGCGCCGGTCGAGGACGGGATGATGTTCTCAAGGATGCCACGACCGCCGCGCCAGTCCTTCTGCGACGGACCATCAACGGTCTTCTGGGTCGCGGTGGCGGCATGCACGGTGGTCATCAGACCACGCTTGATCCCCCAGTTGTCGTTCAGCACCTTGGAGACCGGCGCCAGACAGTTGGTGGTACATGAGGCAGCGGAGATGATCGCCTGGCCATCATAGGTGTTGTGGTTGACGCCATAGACGAACATCGGCGTGGCGTCTTTCGAGGGCGCGCTCTGCACCACCTTCTTGGCACCCGCATCGATGTGTGCCTGGCAGCTCTCGGTGGTGAGGAAGAAGCCGGTGCACTCGAGCACCAGATCAGCACCGACGTCGCCCCAAGCTAGCTTCGACGGATCGCGCTCGGCGGTGAGGCGAATCGCGTTGCCGTTGACGGTCATGGTGTTGCCATCGACCGAGATATCGCCATCGAAGTTGCCATGTACCGAATCGTACTTGAGCATGTAGGCCAGGTAATCGGGATCAAGCAGGTCGTTGATGCCGACGACCTGCATGTCCGGAAAATCTTTCGCGATTGCGCGGAAGGCCATACGACCGATACGACCGAAGCCGTTGATGCCAACTTTAAGTGTCATGGGATAACTCCTCGTAGACGAATACTAAAGAACGGGTGAGAGCGAGATTCACCCTGTCAGCGCAAGCCACCGCGCGCTGAACAGGGCGATCGATATAGGCCTTAGAGCAGGCTGTCGACGGCCTCGGCGACGGCCTCGGCGGTGACGCCAAACTCCTTGTAGATCGCCGGTGCTGGAGCGGACTCGCCGAAGCGGTCGACACCGATGGTCTTGCCATGCATGCCGACATACTTCGGCCACAGGCTGGTAACGCCAGCCTCAACCGCGACGCGCGCCTTGACAGCATCCGGCAGCACCGACTCCTTATAGGCCGCGTCCTGGGCGTCGAAGGTATCCATTGAGGGCATAGAGACGACCCGAATCTTGCGGCCCTTGGCGCTCAGTTGCTCAGCCGCCGCCGTCGCCAGCTCGACCTCGGTGCCGGTGCCGATGATGATCGCGTCTGGAGTGCCGTCGCAGTCGCGCAGTACATAGGCGCCCTTCTCGATCGCGCGCATCTGCTCCTCAGTGCGCTGCATGTGCGGCGCGCCCTGGCGGGAGAAGATCAGCGCGGTCGGTGCTTCGCTACGCTCGATCGCAAGCTTCCAGGCCACCGCGCTCTCGACTGCATCACAGGGACGCCAGGTCGACATGCGCGGGGTCAGACGCAGGATCGAGACCTGCTCGACCGGCTGATGGGTTGGGCCGTCTTCGCCAAGACCGATCGAATCGTGGGTGTAGACGAAGATCGGATTAATCTTCATCAGCGCCGCCATGCGCACCGCATTGCGGGCGTATTCCATGAACATCAGGAAGGTAGCGCCATAGGGCTTGAGGCCACCATGCAGGGTCACACCATTCATGATGGCCGACATGCCGAACTCACGCACGCCGTAGTAGACATAATTGCCGCTAGCGTCGTTCGGGCTCACGCCCTTGGCGCCAGACCAGAGCGTTAGGTTGGAGCCGGCCAGGTCGGCTGAGCCGCCAAGCAGCTCGGGCAACAGCGGAGCAAAGCCGTTGATCGCATTCTGCGAGGCCTTGCGCGTCGCGATCTTCTCGGCCTTGGCGTCGACGGCCTTGATGAACTCCCAGGCCTTAGCGTCGAAGTCTTCAGGCAGCGCGCCAGCCATGCGGCGCTCGAACTCAGCAGCCTCGGCCGGGAAGTCGGCTTTATAGGCAGCGAACTTTTGGTTCCAAGCAGCCTCGGCGGCCGCACCACGGGTCTTCGCATCCCAACCCGAGTAGACCGCCTCTGGGATCTCAAACGGCGGGTGCGTCCAGCCCAGTGCCTCGCGGGTCAGTGCGATCTCGTCGTCGCCGAGCGCGGCGCCGTGACATTCCTCTTTGCCTTGCTTGTTCGGCGAGCCGAAACCAATGATGGTCTGGCAGCAGATCAATGTTGGCTTGTCCGTGACCGCCCGCGCCTCCTCGATCGCCGCCTTGACGGCCTCGGCGTCATGGCCATCCACCTTCGGGATCACATGCCAGTTGTAAGATTCAAAGCGCTTAGGCGTGTCGTCCAGGAACCAGGCTGGGGTATCGCCATGCCCACGCACCTCACCGTCGATCGAGATATTGTTGTCATCGTAGAAGGCGATCAGCTTGCCCAGGCCGAGGGCTCCAGCCAGCGAGCAGGTCTCGTGCGAGATGCCTTCCATCAAGCAGCCATCACCGAGAAAGACATAGGTGAAGTGATCAACGATCTCATGGCCGGGCTTGTTGAACTGCGCAGCCAGCACCTTCTCGGCCAGCGCCATACCAACGCCGTTGCTGACGCCCTGACCAAGTGGACCGGTGGTGGTCTCGATGCCTGGCGCATAACCATACTCGGGATGGCCTGGGGTCTTGGAGTGCAGTTGGCGGAACTGTTTGATGTCCTCGATACTCAAATCGTAGCCAGTGAGATGTAGCAACGAGTAGAGCAGCATCGAGCCATGGCCATTCGAGAGCACGAAGCGATCGCGGTCAGGCCAGCTCGGATTCTCCGGATTGTGCTGCATGTAGTCGTTCCACAGCACTTCGGCAATATCTGCCATGCCCATTGGCGCGCCCGGGTGTCCAGAGTTGGCTTTCTGGACCGCATCCATGCTAAGCGCACGGATGGCATTGGCTAGTTCTCTGCGTGAGGACATCTGCCCCTCCTGATCAAGTTTCTTTCGGGTGACTAAGTTATTCGTCAACGTACGAGCGCGCCTCGACCCAGGTGGCCGCGGCGGCTAGTTCGTCTGCACGGCAGCGGATCGCGCGTCGTTGCTGTAAGGACCCGAGCCCAAGCGGGGATAGCCGACTTGGAGGTCAATGCCCTGGAAATTCGTCTGGATGGCAAATGCGGTCGAGCAGCCGAACGCCCGGGCAAGGCCGCTGCTGACAGCGGGCATGAGCGGATTATTCTCGCCGAAACCCGACCGATTAGCCAAGATAATTGCCTCGATTCAGGCTCGAGCTGCGTTACCAGATCCCAATATTAAGGATTACTGAAGCGTTTTGCGCAAGTACTCTCGGCTGCATCAGATCCTCACGACCCCCTCATGCAGACTCGGATCTCGAGCCAGGCGAAACACTTAGGGGAGATACCTCAGAAGAGACCTCATTCAGATTATCCGGGGCGGACCGATCCCTCGGCACGCAAGTCGACCCTCGGCTGACTCGATGATCAATCATCCCGCCGATCAATCATCCCGCCACTTGATCGAGCAACCGACACTCGGGATCTGATGCTCGGGGCCGCGGCCGGTCTCGGCGACCTGCTTCATCGCCTCGAACAGATCCCGGCGGACGCCTTCCGGAGCGGTCTCCTTGCGACTTTCGTCGAGCCGGCCTCGATACTGCAGCTCAAGCGCAGCATTGTAGCCAAAGAAATCCGGCGTACAGATCGCTCCGAACGTCTTGGCAACCTGCTGACTCTCATCAAGAAGATAGGGAAACGGAAAATCGAACTCGAGCGCGACCGCCTTCATGTTCTCGAACGAATCTTCAGGATAGTCTGCAGGGTCATTCGCCATGATGGCGACGCTGCCAACCCCAAGCGTCATCAGCTCGCGCGCGTCGCGCACCAGTCGCTCGCGAACCGCCTTCACATACGGACAGTGGTTGCAGATGAACATCACCAACAGGCCGTTAGGACCCACACAGTCATCACGCCGCCAGGTCCGACCATCGACCCCTAGCAGCGCAAAGTCAGGCGCCTTCTGACCAAAGTCGCAGACCGGCGTTTCGAGTGAAACCATCGCTCATAACCCTCCTAAGCACTCAACTTTACGGACGGCCTATGGTAACCCAACAGCACCCCAAACCTAAGGCGCTGAGTACGATAAAAACGAGCCATCGAGTGCGATCTTCAAGCAACCGATTAGCCCCCGCAGACCCTCTTCAGCGAGTTGTTTTTGCTAAGATAACGCGTGCCGAGAAGGATCTCGCGCGAGGCCCTTGATTAGCCGGCTCAGTAGCCGGCTCCCCTGTGAACGCGCTCGCTGATCGTTTACACTGGTTTGCTCTCGTCGAATGATTAACCGTTCGCAACCTGGCACAACCGGCCTTCTGCCGGCAGCCTAGGCGAACCCTAACGAGAGACCTACTATTTATGTCAGAGAATTTCATCTTCACTTCGGAGTCGGTCTCCGAGGGCCATCCGGACAAGGTCGCCGACCAGATCTCGGATGCCGTCCTTGACAACATCCTCGCCAACGACAGCAACCCCGAGCACGCTCGGGTGGCCTGCGAGACCATGATCAAGACCGGCGCGGTGATCGTCGCCGGCGAGATCACCACCGACCACTGGGTCGACTTCGACGAACTGGTGCGTGGCGTCGTCAACGATATCGGCTACAACAACTCCGATGTCGGCTTCGACGGCAGCACCTGCGCGGTGATGTCGCTGGTCGGCAAGCAGTCGACCGATATCGCCCAGGGTGTCGACCGCACCAGCCCCGAGGAGCAAGGCGCTGGCGACCAGGGCCTGATGTTCGGCTACGCCACCAACGAGACCGATGTGCTGATGCCGGCACCGATCACCTATGCCCATCGGTTGGTCGAGCGCCAATCCGAGATGCGCAAGGAGAACGTGCTCGAATGGTTGCGTCCGGACGCCAAGAGCCAGGTCACCATGCGCTACGAAGGCGGCAAAGTCGCCGCGGTCGATGCCATCGTGCTCTCCACCCAGCACGACCCAGACATCGACTACAAGCACCTGCAGGAAGCGGTGATGGAGAACATCATCAAGCCGGTGATCCCGACCGAGTGGATGCACAAGGACACCAAGATCCACATCAACCCGACCGGCAGCTTCGTCATCGGCGGACCCGTCGGCGACTGCGGCCTGACCGGGCGTAAGATCATCGTCGACACCTATGGCGGCATGGCCCGTCACGGTGGTGGCGCCTTCTCCGGCAAGGACCCGTCCAAGGTCGACCGCTCCGCCGCCTACGCGGGTCGTTACGTGGCCAAGAACATCGTTGCCGCCGGCCTCGCCGAGCGCTGCGAGATCCAGGTCTCCTATGCCATCGGCGTCGCTGAGCCGACCTCGATCTCGGTCGAGACCTTCGGCACCGCCAAGATCGACGAAGACCGCATTGCCCTGCTGGTGCGCGAGCACTTCGACCTGCGCCCCTACGCGCTGATCAAGATGCTCGATCTGGTCAAGCCGATCTATCGCAAGACCGCCGCCTATGGCCATTTCGGACGCGAGCTGCCCGAGTTCAGCTGGGAACGCACCGACAAGGCCGCGGCACTGAAGGAGGCGGCTGGACTCTAAGACGACTCAGGGCGTGATGCCAGCCCGGACGATGCATCGCGAGCGATTCAGGGTCCGCCTTCGAGGCTGCATCGCCATCCCGAAACAGGGAGTTTCCCTGTCAACGGAACCTCACACTGTCCCCCTATCCCACGCGAGGAGCGCTGCAACAGGACGCCATCTCGTCCTGCCAGGCTCGCGAAGGGACCATTCAGATCAACGGCGCTCACTCAAGATACTCAGGAGCTGAATACCATGAGTGAGTTCAACGACTACAAGGTTGCCGACATCACCCTCGCCGACTTCGGCCGCAAAGAGCTGGACATCGCCGAGACCGAGATGCCCGGTCTGATGGCGCTGCGCAAGAAGTACGGCCCGAGCCAGCCGCTCAAGGGCGCGCGCATCACCGGCAGTCTGCACATGACCATCCAGACCGCGGTGCTGATCGAGACCCTGGTCGAACTCGGCGCCGAGGTGCGCTGGTGCTCGTGCAACATCTTCTCGACCCAGGACCATGCCGCCGCCGCCATGGCCGCGCGCGGCATCCCGGTCTATGCCTGGAAGGGCGAGACCCTGGAGGAGTACTGGTGGTGCACCGAGCAGGTGGTGAACTGGCCCGATGGCAAGGGCCCGAACATGATCCTCGACGACGGCGGCGACGCAACCCTGCTGGTGCACAAGGGCGTCGAGTTCGAGAAGGCCGGCGCCGTGCCCGCGCCGACTGCCGATGACGACGAAGAGATGACCGCTGTGCTCGGCGTTCTCGGACGCACCTTCGAGCGCGACCGCGAGCATTGGCACAAGCTGGCCAAGGACATCCGCGGCGTCACCGAAGAGACCACCACCGGCGTGCATCGCCTCTACGAGATGTTCAAGAAGGGCACCCTGCTGTTCCCGGCGATGAACGTCAACGACTCGGTCACCAAGTCCAAGTTCGACAACCTCTACGGCTGTCGCGAGTCATTGGTTGACGCGATCAAGCGCGCCACCGATGTGATGATCGCCGGCAAGGTCGCGGTGGTCTGCGGCTACGGCGATGTCGGCAAGGGCTCGGCCGCCTCGCTGCGTGGCCTCGGCGCCAACGTCTGGGTCACCGAGATCGACCCGATCTGCGCCCTGCAAGCGGCGATGGAAGGCTACCGCGTGGTGCGTCTCGAGGACGTCATCGATCAGGTCGACATCTTCGTCACCGCCACCGGCAACCGCGACATCATCACCTACGACCACATGGCCGGGATGAAGGACCAGGCCATCGTCTGCAACATCGGTCACTTCGACAACGAGATCCAGGTCAACAAGCTCAAGGATCTGGAGTGGATCGAGATCAAGCCACAGGTCGATCAGATCATCTTCCCCGATGGTCATCGCATCACCCTGCTGGCCCGTGGTCGCCTGGTCAATCTTGGCTGCGCCACCGGCCACCCGAGCTTCGTGATGTCGAACTCGTTCACCAACCAGGTCCTGGCCCAGATCGAGATCTTCAACAAGCCGGATGCATACCCACTCGGCGTGCACATCCTGCCCAAGCATCTCGACGAAGAGGTCGCGCGGCTGCACTTGGAGAAGGTTGGCGCCAAGCTGACTCAGCTCTCGCCCGAGCAGGCCGCCTATATCGGCGTCACCGTTGAGGGGCCGTTCAAGTCGGACCACTACCGGTACTAAGCAGTACTAAGCGGTACTCAGCGGCATCGTGCCCGAGCCTCGCTGCGAGCGGCGCTTGGGCTGATGCTTGCTGATCCTTGCGACGCACGGCCCTGAGCATCGCCTGCCCAGGGCCGTTTTCGTACCGATCCCCGGACCCTGTCGGCGACGCGCGCCGGCGCACGACCTTGCACTAGGCGCCCACAGAGAGCGGTTATCGGCGCCTAGCGCTCATGGTGCGTCGCCCCGGAACCAAAGCCCCTGCTTCTGGGTATCGGACAGCGCACGTCGCCACCCCGGACGATAAAAACCTCAGTTTCACGGTAAAGACGAGCGGAGATCCCCATGACCGATCTCAACGACCGCACCTTCAGCTTCGAGCTGTTCCCGCCCAAGACCGACGAGGGCATGGACAAGCTCAAGACCACCGTCCAACGGCTCAACGCCGTCAATCCACGGTATTTCTCCTGCACCTATGGCGCCGGCGGCTCGACCCGCGAGCGCACCTTCGCCACCGTCGACTGGCTGCGCGAGCAAGACATCGACACCGCCCCGCATCTGGCCTGCATCGGCTCGGAGAAGAACGAGATCCGCGACATCGTCGGCCATTACATCGACAAGGGCATCAACCGCCTGGTCGCGCTGCGCGGTGACATGCCCTCCGGCATGGGCCGCACCGGCCTCGGCACCTTCCGCTATGCCAACGAACTGGTGAGCTTTCTACGCGAGGAATACGGCGATCGCTTCACCATCGAGGTTGCCGCCTACCCCGAGTTCCATCCGCAGGCGCGCAATGCACAGGCGGATCTCGAGAACTTCAAACGCAAGGTCGAGGCCGGCGCTGACGCAGCGATCACACAATATTTCTATAGTGCGGAGGCCTATTTCTGGTTTGTCGAGGAATGTCAGCGGATGCAGATCGAGGTGCCCATCGTTGCTGGCATCATGCCGATCAGCAACTATTCGCAGCTGGCGCGCTTCTCAGATGCCTGCGGCGCCGAGATCCCGCGCTGGATCAGAAAACGACTCGAAGGCTTTGGCGATGACAAGGACTCGATCCGTCGCTTCGGCCATGATGTGGTGCTCGAACTCTGCCAGCGGCTGCTCGATGGCGGCGCGCCCGGGCTGCACTTCTACACCATGAACCAGTCGGCACCGACGCTGAAGCTCTGGCGCGAGCTTGGCTTGCCCGAGGCTGGCTAGCCCGCACATCGCGGCACTGGTTGATCGGGGTTGATCGGGGTTGATCGGGGTTGATCGGATCAACGCCAGAGCATGGGTGGAGACACAAAGCCGATGCCGCTCGCACTGCCCTCAGTGCGGGCGGTCTTTGACTTCAGGCTGGATCAGGCCGCAACACCTCAATGGCCTGGTCAACTCGTACTGGCCGAGAGAGATCGCCAACTTTACGCAGCAAATTGAAATCCTAGAGAGAATCCTAGCGGAGCGGAAACGATGAGCAAGCAACAAGATGCACTGGTCGTCCTCGGTATCATCGCGGTGGCTTTTCCAGCATTTGGCGCAGACTGATTCGTATCGTCAATCACAAAGATGCACCGCTTGTTATTGAATCGTTCCTTGCTCAGCTAGGGCAATAGAAAATTTCGGCATAAGTAGCGAAGAAGCACAAAACAGACGTGTGAAATATCTCATGAGTTTCTCCTGATTCTACTAACGACAACGCTCACCCGCCGCGCGGGGCAGCAGTGACGCGGCATTTTTAACACACCAAGGCCGCAGCGCTGCAGAAGTCCCGCGCGGTCGGGCGTAGCAGCTTGTTGGCCCAGAGCGTGCCTGGCAACTGCCCTCAGCACAAACACCGCACCCTCTTCCGTCAACACCAGTCACTTATGCAGCGACTGATCGCCGAGAGGGGAAACTGGACGATCTCGTACGGGCGAAGCGATCACGGCGGCTTTCGGTAGTGCTGGAGCCTGGAGAGGTTGCGCGCTTACTGAATGAGCTTGAGGGCACGCAGCAACATCTCATGGCGTCATCTCATGGCGTCATCTCATGGCGTCGTTGCTATATGGAACGGGGGTGCGGCTAAGTTCGCGCTAGCAGCACTCGACCTCCAACGCCTCAAGCATCGCTTCCAGCTCAGTCTCATCCCAACGCTCGAGCAGCTCGCGCAGGTGGTTGATATGGCAGTGGATGTGATAGAGCGCATCGTGCTTGGGGCCATTGCGGCCCTCAAGCTTAGCCTCGAAGTAGCTCCAGAAGGGATCATCGCGCTCGCCGGCGCGCATCGCGTTGCGTAAGGCGGTGACGAAGCGCTCGGCGTTTCCGTCGCAATCGATATCGCGGAAGCTGATGTAACGGTCAGGACGCTCGAGCATCTCAGCAGCCCACCTCGGCCGCGCTTGCTGTCGAACCCGCAATCACACTGACAGCCGCACTGCCAGCCGCACTACCAGCCGCACTACCAGCCGCACTACCAGCCGCACTACCAGTCACGTCACCAGCTGCACTTCCGCTTGCGCTGAAGCCAGCGGCCTCGAGTAGATCATCGATGTCGGACTCGACGAGCTGGATGTCCTTCTTCTCACAGTAACGGCGCTCCTTGTCGGTCGGCTCCGGGATCAGCGCCCAGCCGGCGGGCTCGCCGGCAGCGTAGATGACGTCCGAGAGCACCATGCGCTCGGTGTCGCGCGTCAGCCGCAGTCCCAGGAACAGGTACTGGCGCCCGATCCGGTATTCCTTGAGGAAGCGCGGTAGCCCGAAGCCACCCATCAGCTCGGTCAGGTAGTCGACGAAATCGGCATCCGAGGCGATGTAGGTCGCATCCGGGCGCGGACTGCCGAGCGGCTTGAACAGAATCGGCAGCGCCAGGTCGACTTGGTCCTGCTCGATCTCCTGATAGCGGCTGCCATCGTAGGCATGGAGGCGAAACCGGTAGTCGGTGCCAGCAATCCGTGAGATCCCGCGGATCAACGTATGCGGCTGATCCGCATAGGACTCCTGTAGCTGGGTATCGCGGTTGATATCGATCACGTAGTGCGGTGCCAGCTCGGCCAGCCAGTCGTGCAGCGGGGCGCGCGTCCACTGGCGCTGGCCATAGGTGTGATCCAGGAACCGGTTGACCGCGCTTCGCCCGCGCTTCAGCTCGACATCCATAGCCGCGCGCGGGAATTCCCACATCAGCCGTTTCGACATCGGCCGGCCTTTATTCATCGCCAGGATCAGGCTGTCGCTGTCGGCCGGCATCGGCGCCCCTGTCTCGCGCTCGACCACCGGCGCTAACACACCAGGACCGAGATAAGGGATGAGATCGCCGCGGCGCATGGCACTGGCAAGGTCGGAGAGTTCGATGGACATGAGTTTCCTTGGGAGATAGGGAGCAATCCTTACCGAGCAAGCAAAGCGAATGCCAATGAACCAGGATGCGAGGCTCGACACCGAGCGGAAGCGCCACCTTTAGGGCCTGGCACCCGAAACACCGCTTCTGGCTCCAAACAGCCGTTTCAGAAGCTGTTGCAAAGGCTGCAACGCGATCGTCTTGTTCGCTTTACGACAATCGGGGCAGCGCGACGATGCTCTGTAACCAGTTCCCTAAGTCGCTGATCCATCAACAAACAGCGGTTCAGACGCCTGTCTTGACGCTCGGTGGCACGGTCTCTGCTTTAAGGTCATCCATCAGCCTGTTTAGGGCATCCGTCGGCATGCCCATCAGCATGCATCCGTCAGCACGCCCTCGCAAACGCTCAGCCACCGAGACCCTTAAGGCATGAAGCAAAAAGAGATCGCCGCGCTCTTGGACGAGCCCGCCTGTGAGCACAACACCAAGGCCAAGTCCGGCTGCGCCAAACCCAAGCCCGGCGCGACCGCTGGCGGCTGCGCCTTCGATGGCGCCCAGATCGCGCTGCTGCCGATCGGCGATGTCGCGCACATCGTGCACGGCTCTATCGCCTGCGCCGGCAGCGCTTGGGACAATCGCGGCAGCCGCTCGACCGGCCCGACCCTGTACAAGCTCGGCATGACCACCGACCTGACCGAACAGGATGTGATCATGGGTCGCGGCGAGAAGCGGCTGTTCCATTCGATCAAGCAGGCGATCGAGAGCTACGATCCGGCGGCGGTCTTCGTCTACAACACCTGCGTGCCGGCGTTGATCGGCGATGATGTCGATGCGGTCTGCAAGGCCGCCGCCGAGCGCTTCGGCAAGCCGGTGGTCTCGGTCGATGCGGCCGGCTTCTACGGCACCAAGAACCTCGGCAACCGCATCGCCGGCGAGACCATGGTCAAGCAGGTCTGTGGTGGCCGCGAGCCCGACCCGATCCCGACCGGCATCGAGCGGCCCGGCTTCAAGGTGCATGATGTCGCGCTGGTCGGCGAGTACAACATCGCCGGTGAGCTGTGGCGCGTGATGCCGCTGTTCGACGAACTCGGCATCCGCGTGCTCTGCACCCTCTCCGGCGATGCGCGCTTCCACGAGGTGCAGACCATGCACCGCGCCGAGGTCAACATGATGGTCTGCTCCAAGGCGATGATCAACGTCGTCCGCAAGCTCGAGCAGGCCTTTGGTACGCCCTGGTTCGAGGGCAGCTTCTATGGGGTCGCAGACGTCTCGCGGGCACTGCGTGACTTTGCGCACCTGATTGGTGATCCGGACCTCAGCGCCCGCACCGAGGCGCTGATCGCCCGCGAGGAGGCGCGCATCGATGTCGAACTCGAGCCCTGGCGCGAGCGCCTGCGCGGCAAGCGGGTGCTGCTCTACACCGGCGGCGTCAAATCCTGGTCGGTGGTCTCGGCGCTGCAGGATCTCGGCATGAGCGTGGTCGCCACCGGCACCCGCAAGTCGACCGAGGACGACAAGGCGCGCATCCGCGCGCTGATGGGCGACGAGGCGGTGATGATCGAGGACGGCAATCCCCGCAACCTGCTCGATCTCTATCGGCAACAAGGTGCCGATCTGCTGGTCGCCGGTGGTCGCAACCAATACACCGCACTGAAGGCACGCATCCCCTTCCTGGATATCAACCAGGAGCGCGAATTCGGCTATGCCGGCTACGACGGCATGCTCGAGCTGGCGCGGCAGATGTGTCTGACCATCGAGAGCCCAATCTGGGCGGCGGTGCGCAGCGCTCCGCCCTGGCGAAGTGCCAGCGGTGGAGTCGCGGCCGATGCGTCGCTTGCACCATCGGCAGAGACCGAGACTGGAGCGAGCGCCGAAGGTGAACCTGGAGCCGACACTAGAGCCGGAGCTAAAACCGAAGCCAACTCGAGCGCCAATGATGCTGTGGCATCAGGAACCCTCAAAGAGAGCATCGTCGCCGCGCAGGCAGAAACGGAGGCGGCCCATGGCTGAGCCCACCATCATCAAGCGCAACAAGGCCCTCTCGGTCGGTCCGCTCAAGGCCAGCTCGACGCTCGGCGCCACCCTCGCCTTCCTCGGCATGCATCGGTCGATCCCGATGCTGCATGGCTCCCAGGGCTGCACCGCGTTCGGCAAGATCTTCTTCATCCAGCACTTCCGCGAGCCGATGCCGATGCAGACCACGGCCATGGATCAGGTCAGCACCATCATGGGTGGCGATGAGAGCATCGTCGAAGGGCTAGCGACGATCTGCGCCAAGCATCAGCCAGCACTGATCGGCATCCCCACCACCGGTCTGGTCGAGACCCAGGGCGCCGATGTGCCGCGCGCCATCCAGATGTTCCGCGATCGGCATCCGGAGTACGCTGAGGTGGCGGTGGTCCCGGTCGCCTCGCCGGACTACAGCGGTTGTCTCGAGACCGGTTTCAATAGTACCGTCAAGGCCATCATCAATGCCCTGGTTCCCAAGGCCACTGCCGCTGGCACCCGTCCCGGGCGTCGGCCGCGGCAGGTCAATGTGCTCGCCGGCTCGGCGCTGACAACCGGCGATCTCGAGCATCTGAAGGATCTGCTTGAGCGTTTCCGGCTCCGCCCACTGATGCTGCCCGATCTGGCCGACTCGCTCGACGGCCATCTCGTCGATAACGACTACAACGCCCTGACCATCGGCGGTACGCCGCTTGATGAGCTGTCGACCCTTGGCGATGCGGCCGCGACGCTCGTGATCGGCCGCTCGATGACCGGCGCCGCCGATCTGCTCGCCGAGCGCACCGGGGTTCCAGACCATCGCTTCCCGCATCTGATGGGGCTGGAGGCCATGGATCGCTTCATCGGCACCCTCGCCGAGATCAGCGCTGAGCCGGTGCCCGAGCGCATCGAGCGCCAGCGCTCGCAGCTGCAAGACGCGATGCTCGATGCCCACTTCTCGATCGGCCAGGGCCGCTTCGCGATCGCCGCCGAGGCCGATCTGCTCGTCGCCTTCTCGCAGCTGCTCGCCAGCATGGGCGCCGAGACCGTCGCCGCGGTTGCGCCGACCAACGCGTCGAGCCTGGCCGAGGTCGCCGCCGCACAGGTCAAGATCGGCGATCTGGAAGACCTCGAGCAGCTCGCCCGCGCCAACGGTGCCGAGGTGCTGATCACCAATAGCCATGGCACCCATACCGCCGAGCGCCTTGGCATCCCGCTGCTGCGCGCTGGCTTCCCACAATTCGACCATGTCGGCGGCTGGCAACGGCAGTGGATCGGCTATCAGGGCACTCGTCAAACCCTGTTTGATCTGGCCAACATTATGCTGGGTCTGCACAAGGGCGAGATCGCACCCTATCGCTCTCGTCTGAAGCAATGGCCAGAAAACGAGCGCGATGCTGGGCCGGCTCAAGGCTTGCTCGATGCCGGCATCGGTGCGGCACTGGCCTGACGAATGCCTAACCCATGGCCATGCCGGTGCTCATGCCCATGCCCATGCCCATGCCCATGCCCATGCCCATACAGGCTATCGCTGTCAGCGCTTCGCAGACTCCGCAGCAGCTCGGCTGACTCGCATGATCGCTCCCGATAAGCCCCGAACCCGAGCCAACAGCATGACCATGAAACGCCAGCTCAAGCTTGTCGGCAACAGGGATCTCGATGATCGCGCAACGACCGCGATCAAGGTCGCCTTCGCCACCACCGACCGCCGCCACGTCAATCAGCACTTCGGCGCCGCAGAGGGTTTTGCCATCTATCGCGTCTCCGCGAACGGCTACGAACTGCTGGAGGTCGCCCAATTCGGCCGCCTCGATATGGACGGCAATGAAGACAAGCTCGGCGCCAAGATCGAGGCCCTTGCCGGCTGCATTGCGGTCTATTGCCAAGCGGTTGGCGCCTCCGCCATCAGCAAGCTGCGTGCGCAGGGCATTCAACCGATCAAGGTCGCTCCCGAGAGCCTGGTCAGCAGTCAACTGCACGCGCTCAAGCGCGAGCTGCGCGATGGCCCGAGTGCTTGGCTCAAGCGCGCCATCGCGCAACAGACCCCGCGCAGTGAGAGCCGCTTTGATGCCATGGCGACCGAGGCCTGGGAAGAATGATTCGCGAGCGCCTAAAAGACCGAAGAGCAAGTGACTGACCAAGTAGCTGACCGATTTCGAAAGTCAACTACATATCATTAAAACACAACGACATAGGAGAAACCCATGACCATTGAGACGCCCGAGGCCCCAACCTCAGCAGCGGCCATCGATCCGAATGACCCAGTGATGGGCACCGAATTTGCTAGCGAGATGGTGCGTCAAGTGCGCGCCATCGACCCCTACGGCACCTACGATGATCTCTCAGCCTCCGAGGTGCTCGAGCCCTATGTGCTGACGAAGGAAAAAAAGCGCGAAATCCCGATCATTGGTGACCCAGATGAGATTGTCGTCGCCCGCATTCAGGCCTTTTACAACGCCATTGCAGTCCTGATCGAGAAGGAGTGCCGACTGCGCGCAGTGCCCTTATTGCATCTGACCCACGAAGGCTTTGGACGAGTGCTGATCACCGTCGGCAAGCTCGTGGTGCTGGATCGCTCATTGCGCGACGTGCATCGCTTCGGTTTTCCCTCCCTCTCAAAGATGAAGGACGAAGGCGACAAGCTGCTCTCGGTCGCGCTCGAGTTGATCGGCGAGCACAGCCGGGTCGCCGGCCTTTGAGACAGCCCTTCTAGCCAAGCCATCAGCCAAGCCAACCGCCAAGCAACTGGGCAAGCCAATCAACCTCACCTTAGACACCTCGGCACGACGGGGTGTCGCGCGGAGAAACGGATGAGCGACGACGAGATCAAGGCCCTCGAAAAGACCATGAAGAAGGCCAAACGCATTGCCAGCGAACGCGCGAGCGAGCTGCACGACCTGGTCGAAGACCGTCTGCCAGCAGCCTTCGACGAGATCCCGGCCGTGGCACAAGCCACCTACGATGCCTGTCAGGCCTGGGCTGAGGCGAAGGCTCGGCTCGAACAGGCGCAAACCGCTGATGCCTGAGCACTGGCGACACTGCCATTCCATCAACCACCTTAAGGAGCAAGCCAATGAGCACCATCACCGGACTCACCCGCGGCGGCGTCCAGTGGACCCCGGCCTTCATCATCGACCTGAATCAGAACAACTGCATCGGCTGTGGCCGTTGCTTCAAGGTCTGCCCACGCGACGTCTTCGAACTGGTCGATCGCGATGAGCTTGACCTTGGCGATGACGACGATTTTGATGACGATTTCGACGAGGCGCCCGGGATGGTCATGAACCTCAAGAACACCCTCGACTGCATCGGCTGCGAGGCTTGCTCGCGCGTCTGCCCCAAGGCCTGTCTGACGCACGAGCCTCAGGCGATCGCTGCCTGATAGCGCTTGCGCCTCGGCGGGGTGAGCCAGACGCCTAGCGAGCTGAGATCTCACGCCCAGTACCAGGCTTTTTCATGGCGGCGAAGGCGTTTAAGAAAGCCGTCTCGCCTTAGCTCGCATCCAAGGTCGGATAGTCAGTGTAGCCCTCGGCGCCACCGCCATAGAAGGTCTCTGGATTTGGTGGTGTGAGCGGTGCGCCCTCGCGCAGCCGCCGCACCAGGTCCGGGTTGCTGATGAACGGCCGGCCAAAGGCGATCAGATCGGCCTCATCAGCGGGGATCGCCTGGGACGCGTCTTCTAGGCCATAACCGTTGTTGAGCATCCAACAACCGTTAAAGCAGGCCTTGAGCGCAGCATAGTCGAACGGACGCTCAGCATCGTCCGGGTAGCGCGGGCCGCCGGTCTCGCCTTGGATGACATGCACATAGGCCAGTCCGAACGGATCGAGCTGGCTGACCAGATGCTCGAACAAGGCTTGCGGATCGGAATCGCGCGGTGTGTCGTTGAAGGTCGTCATCGGGCTGATGCGGATGCCGACACGGCTCGCGCCCATCTCGGCGGCGACGGCTTGCATGATCTCGATCACTAAGCGTGAGCGATTGGCGATATTGCCACCATAAGGGCCAGCCCGATCGTTGACAGAATCGCGCAGGAATTGCTCGAGCAGATAGTTATTCGCCGCGTGCACTTCGACCCCATCGAAACCGGCCTCGAGCGCGCAACGCGTTGCATGGCGGTAATCGTCGATCAGCCCAGGGATCTCCTCATCGCGCAGCGCCCGCGGCGGCGAAACATCAACGAAGCCTTCTGCTGCAAAGGTCTGCGCATTGGGGCGGCGATCGGTTGAAGAGACCGGCGCAGCGCCGTCGGGCAACAGCGAGCTGTGCGAGATCCGGCCTACGTGCCAGAGCTGTATGAAGATGCGCCCACCGGCTGCATGCACGGCATCGGTGACCTGTTTCCAGGCCGCAATCTGATCGCCGTTATAGATCCCTGGGGTGTCGAGATAGCCTTGCCCCATGGGACTGATCTGGGTCGCCTCGGTGATGATCAGGCCCGCGCTCGCGCGCTGTTGATAGTACTCAACCTGCAAGCTGCCGGGCTTGAGGCCGGCGACCGCGCGATTGCGGGTCAGCGGCGCCATGATGATGCGGTTGGGCAGCGCGAGCGCGCCAACCTGGATGGGGTCGAACAATGTCGTCATGGAGACTCCTTGATGAAGGTGTTTACGTCGCTCGGCGATCAGCTCCCGGTCACGACGCGCGAAGTACAGGTCCTCATCGGCCTGCTCTTTGAGCCGCAGCTTATCGGGGAAATAGCAGACCATCAGCCCGATCCGTCATTCTTATCCTTTGCTGGCTGATTTTGATCAGCGCCCTTCGTTGAACGCGAAGGCGCTTCTGACGACGCTGGTTTGGGCGTGGTCTTGCGCGCGGCGCCCTTCTTGGCAACGGGTTTCTTAGCTACCGCTTTCTTGGCGACCGGTTTTTTGGCTACTGCTTTCTTGGCGACCGGTTTCTTGGTCCCTGCCTTTTTGGTCGCCGCCTTCTTGGTCACCGCCTCCTTGGCGGTTGCCTGATGAGCAGTCGCCTGATTGGTCGGCTTGGCAGTTGTCTTGCGAACTGCTGGCTGTTTAGCGGCCGTCTTTTTCGCGACCGTCTTTTTCGCGGCCGTCTTCTTCGCGACCTGTTTCTTGGCCTGCGTCTTCGCGGTACCAGCCCGAGCAGTGTCCGCTATCTGCGTCGCCTGCGGCTGCGCCAGTTGCGCCGACTGCTCCAGCTGCTCTGGCTGCTCGTGTTTCTCAGAAGGTGCTCGCTCTGGAGAAACCGAACGCTTGTTTGGCTCGACCTCCGGCTGATCCTGGCGATCGCCATTCGGTCTTTGCGGCGATGCTCGATCTCGCATACGCTCAGCGCGAGCACTCATCTCAGGTTCAGGCTTATACCCATCCCAAGACTTGATCTCGGGGTCGGCTCCAGCCCGAGCCGCAGCCCTGGCTAACATTCGCTGCAGCCAATCAACAGCGCACTGTAGCAGCCTGATCAGCACAAAGACCCCATTGATCAGCGCCGAGATCACCGCCACCAGCACCGACCAGACAATCATCCACAACGGCAGATCGCCGCCAGAGGTCTGCGCTTGCCGCGCCTCTTTGGCCGTGGTCGACACCATCTCGGCAACGCTGCCAGCCTCGCCAAGGTCTTGCGCCTCAATGCCGCCCTCGCCGCCACTGCCGGAGCCAACGCCATGACCAGCGCCACCGTTCCCGCCCTCAAGCTCCGCATAGCCAGCCGAGAGCATCCGCTCGCCGCTCTCGGTCTCGACCAAATAGAACCGGCGCGTCAGCGAGATACAGCCGAGCGGGATCACGATCACCGCCATTAGGGTCGCCACCCCAGCGCCGAACAGCAGACTCACCGCCATGCCCTGGAAGATCGGGTCATCGATGATCGCCCAAGCGCCGGCCATCAGCGTCAGCGAGGTGATCAGGATCGGCCGCATCCGGATCTCGGCGCCATCAACCGCCGCCTCGTGCACCGGCTTGCCGCGCGCCACCTCGATCTTGACGAACTCGACGATCAGGATCGACTGGCGCACGATGATGCCGCCGAGCGCGATCATGCCGATCATCGAGGTCGCGGTGAACTCGGCGCCCATGAGCAGATGGCCGGGGATGATGCCGATCAGGGTCAAGGGGATCGGCGACATGATCAGCCCGGCGATGGCAAAGTCGCGGAACTCCCAGACGATCAGCCCATAGATCAGCAGCAGCGCGGCCATGAAGGCGATGCCCATATCGCGGAAGGTCTCATAGGTCACCGTCCACTCGCCACTCCACTCGAAGTCGGCCACCGCATCGGTCGTCGGCGGTCCGATCAGCCCATCCGGCATCCCGCTCATCGACTCACCCGGCCCCGGCGGATCATAGCCCTCGAGCAGATCTTCAACCGCGAACATGCCGTAGATCGGCGCGCCCAGCCGGCCTTCCATCTCGCCGACCACGTACTCCATCGGCCGCAGATCCTTGTGGTAGATCGTCTGATCCTCCGGTTGGCGCACGAAGCGACCCAGCTCGGCCAGCGGCACCATGCCGCCATCTGGCCCGCCGATCGGCAGGCTCCCCAACGAGGTAATCTCCGAGCGATACGAAAGCGGCACCTGGATGACGATATAGGTTGGCTCTTGCACCGTGCCGCGCTTCACATCGCCGACCTTGGTCGTACCCAGCGCCATCGCCAGGTTGCGATTGATGGTGTCGACCGAGATCCCGCGCCGCACCGCCTTCTCGGTATCGACCTCAAAGCGCCAAGCGTCATAGGGCCTGATCAGATAGTTATCGACATCGACCACGCCCTCCGCCTGTTCGAACATCGCCGTCATATCCTGCGCGACCTGCCGCCGGACCGCGCTGGTTGGGCCATAGATCTCGGCCACCACGGTCTGCAGCACCGGCGGCCCTGGTGGCATTTCCACAACGGCGATGCGCGCACCGAGCCGCTCTGCCAATGGCGTCAGCAGCGCGCGTGCGGCGACCGCGATCTCATGGCTACCCCGCTTGCGCTCATGCTTGTCCTCGAGCAGCACCAGCAGATCGCCTTCCCAGGCCTGCTCGCGCAGATAGTAGTGTCGGACCATGCCGTTGAAGTTGAACGGCTGCGCGGTGCCGGCATAGGTCTGGATAGCCACCACCTCTGGCAGCTCCTTGAGCTTTTCGGCCAGCCGACGCACCACATTAGCGGTCTCCGGCAGCGCCGTGCCCTCCGGCATGTTGACGACGACGCTGAACTCCGGCTTGTTGTCGAACGGCAGCATCTTCACCGGCACGACCTTGAAGTAGAACAGCGTGCAGACCAGCGCCGTGGTCAGGATGGTGCCGATCAGGAAGGCCTTCCCCAGCATCCGGTTCTCGATCAGCGGCATCACCAGCGGCCGATAGAAGCGGCTGACGATCTCGCGCGTGCGCTGCTCGCGACGCTCGGCACTCGCCAAGGCCTTCAGCCGCGGGCGCACGCGCAGCGCGAACCAGGGCGTGAAGACGAAGGCGGCGATCAGCGAGAAGAACATCGCCGAGGAGCCCAACACCGGAATCGGGCGCATGTAAGGCCCCATCAGGCCGCTGACCCAGCCCATCGGCAGCAACGCGGCGATGATGGTGAAGGTGGCGAGGATGGTCGGGTTGCCGACCTCGTCGACCGCGGCGACGGCCTCGGCGATGCTGGTCTTACCCTGCTCCAGCCAGTGCCGGAAGATGTTCTCGACCACCACGGTCGCGTCATCGACCAGGATACCGATGGCAAAGATCAGCGCGAACAGGCTCACGCGATCGATGCTGTAATCAACCATCCAGGCCCACCAGATGGTCAGCAGGATGACCACCGGAATCACCGAGATGACGACGATCGCGGCGCGCAGCCCCAAGCCGATCAGGCACAGGATGGAGACGATCAGCGCCGCCTCGAACATCGCCTTCAGCAGTTCATTGACCTTGTCATTCGCGCTCTGACCGTAGTTGCGCGTGACCTCGACCTGCACGTTGGTCGGGATCATCCGCTGCTCGAGACCGGCGAGCTTCTCAAGCACCGCCTCGGCAACGGTCACGCCGTTCGCGCCCTCTTTCTTGGCGATGGCGAGCGTCACCGCCTGCGCACCGTTCGCCGGATGCTTGCCCTGATAGGCCGGCCCGGTCAGATGGGTCACGACCTGCTCGGTCTCCTGCGGCAACGGCCGCACGCGCGCGATATCACGGATATAGATCGGCTGGCCGCCCTGGGAGCCGACCACCAGCCGTTCAAGATCATCAGCATCCTGCAGAAAGGCCCCGGAATAGACCTTGTAGGAGGTGCCGCCGCCTTCGGTGGCGCCGGTCTGGGTCTCGGCATTGGCGCTGCGAATGGTCTGCGCGATGCGATCGAGCGTGATGCCATAGCCGGCCAGACGCTCCATCATCACCTCGACCCGGATCTGCTCCTCACGCCCGCCGACGACGAAGCCCTTGCCGGTATTCGGCACCGAGCCGAGCGCCTGCAGGACATCCAGCCCCAGGGTGCGCAGTTGGCTGTCCCCGACCTCATCGGACCAGAGCGTCAGGGTGACGATGGGCACATCATCGATACTGACTGGCTTGACCAGTGGTGGCTGCACATCCGGCGGCATCCGGTCCATGTTCGCCTGCAGCTTGTCGTGGACCTTGACCACCGACTGGCCCATGTCCTCGCCGACCTTGAAGCGCACGGTGACGACGGCACCACCGCGCTGGGTGGCGGAATAGACATGACGCACGCCGGTCAGCTCCATCATCAGCTGCTCGAGCGGCTGGGTCACCATGCTCTCGACCTGCACCGCCGACGCGCCCGGGTACTGGACGAAGATATCGATCATCGGCACTGAGATCTTGGGATCTTCCTGCCGCGGTGTGAACAGCAGCCCAAGCAGGCCGATACAGAGCGCCCCGATCAGGAGCATCGGTGTCACGGGGGTATTGATGAAGGTGCGTGCAATGCGGCCGGAGAGGCCGATCGAAGCCGTCGCCTCCGAGGCACTGTCCTGCCCCCGCGGATCGGCGTTTGGCGGTTCAGTCGCGCTAAGGTTGGTCGATTGATGCATGCGGTGCGCTCGCTCTAGAAGCCGGGCACTGCATAAGCCCGATCAGTGGCCTTGACCTGTCATGATAGACGGCTGCCACTATAACCGACAGGGCGATGGCGACAAGCCCCATCTTCGGTGCAAGCGTGCATGCACGCGCGTCGCTGCTGGACCGATCAAGCGCGCGGCGATCGTCTTCGATGCACATGCGCGTGCCGCGATGTGCCGAACTGTGACAGAGTCGCTTGTTCGGTAATTAAGCATTTAGTAATATTAGATCATCTAGCGCAACTGCCTCGTTTCGAGGCTGGAAACAAAGATGATCATCGATGCACTGACCATTGCCGGTTTTGTGAGCGCAGCCAGCTTCCTGCTGATGCCGCTCATGATGGGACGCGAGTTCGTTCGTGTTCAGGCTCCGGACCAACTCAGCAGCGCAAGCATGGCCCCACCGAGCAAGCATCTCGGCAAACACGCACTTGTCAAGCTGAACACGCTGAGAACCAGTCGCACTGCAATCAGCACTGAATACTGAACATCCTACCCACTGATTCTATTGTTGCCCGGCGCAGACATGCTGCGCGAAACCCGCACCCGCCTCGGCGTAGAGGTTGAAGACCAACTGCACACCCGCCGCCCGCAGCGCTTGCTCATCGTCCGGGTACTTGGCGATCGCGCCAATGGTGCCGGTGAAGCCCTCCTTGAGCAGATGCTCGGCCGCGAATAGATTCTCGGAGACCCGCGGCATCGCCAACAGCACCAGGCGCATGTGGCCATCGTCGAGATGCAGCCGATGCCAGAAATCGGCATCGGTCGCACTCCCCTGCACCACATAACGCCCCTGCTGCTGGTGACGCGTGATGGTATCGGGATCGGCATCGACCCCGACCGGCCGCAGTCCACGCGCATGCACCAGCTCATCGTAGGCACCGCAGCCAATCCGCCCCATGCCGACCACCATGGCATTGGCATCACCGGGATCGATCTCGGCCTCCTCCGGCAATCGCCGTCGACGCTCGAGCAGGCGCAGCCAGCGGCTCAACACCTCGTACCAAACATGTGAGCGACTCGCCGCCGGCGACGCGGCGATGAACGAGAACGCCAGCGCCAGCGCCATCACCGCCAGCCATTGCGGGTCGAGCCAGCCATTCTCGACCCCCACGGCGACCACGATGAGACCGAATTCGCTGTAATTGGTCAGGGTCAAACCGCCGAGAAAGGCCGTTCGCCCACGCAGACCAAACCAGAGCATCAACTGCTGATAGAGCACCCACTTGAATGGCAGCACCAGCAGCAAACCGAGCGCGAACAGGATCATGATCGGACTCGGCAGCCCCTGCAGGCCAATGCTCAGGAAAAAGCCAACGAGAAAAAGATCTTTGAGATCAAGCAAGGATTTCGACAGCTCGCTCGCCTTCGGATGCTGGGCAATCATCACGCCGATCAGGAGCGCCCCGAGATCACCTTTCATCCCCACCAGATCAAACAGCTGCGAGGTCCCGAGCGCCAGGATCAGCCCGAACAGCAACAGCAGCTCGCCATGCCCCACCCGACTCAACAGCCAGAGCAACAGCCGCCGCGCCGGGATCAACAGCAGCAGAAACACCGCCCATAAGGTCGGGATCTTGCCAGCAGAAAAGGCCAGAAACAGCACTGCTGCCAGGTCCTGAATGATCAGGATGCCGATGGCGATGGTGCCGTAGAGCGCGCCCATCTCGCCCTTTTCCTCCAGCACCTTGACCGCGAACACCGTGCTCGAGAAGCTCAGCGCGAAGGTCAACAACAGCGCGGTGCCCAAATCGGCGCCGACCAACAGCGGCAGCCCGAGATCACCGATCGCGAGCAGCAAGGGGACCACGATGGCCAGCATGGCCACCATGTGCAACGCTGCAGTGCCCCACACATGCGGCTGCGCCAGACTCTTGAGCTTGAGCTTCAGGCCAATGGTAAACAGCAGCAGGGTGATGCCAATGTGGGCCAGTTCTTCGACCAGGGCATCCTCACGCGCACCAAAGGCGTGCAGCAGGAACCCACCCACCAGATAACCGACCAGCGGCGGCAAACCGATTTGACGCGCCCCGAGTCCCAGCGCAAAGGCCAACGCGATCCAGACGATATCGAACATTCGAAGCCTTCTCCTCTAGGGCGGCAAGCGCTACCCATCCGCTTACCCACCGGTGAAACGGCTTGTATGGTAAGGGCTGGATTGATCTATCGCACGCCTCAAGCACGCGCCGTGCCGCTCGCGCGTCACGCTGGTCTTAAATGACCCTTGGGTTACGCTATACTCCCGCTGTTACATTCGGCCGTCGCCGCCGCGATGGCCTCCAGCCAACCACTGAAGCGCTAAAGGGTTCCTGCATGTCTGACTACAATGCCGAGGACGTCCGCAACATCGCCCTCGTCGGCCACGCCGGTTCCGGCAAGACCACCCTCGTTGAAGCGCTGCTTGCGAGCGCCGGCGCCATCGCCGAGCCCGGCAGCGTGGTCAAGGGCACCACGGTGTGCGATTCCGATGCCATGGAAAAGGAGCTACAGCATTCACTCGACGTCGGCATCACCGGTTTTGCTGCTCACGGCAAGCACATCAACCTGCTCGACACCCCCGGCTATCCAGACTTCCTTGGCCGTACCCTCTCGGTGCTCAACGCCGTCGAGACCGCCGCCATCGTCGTCAATGCCGAGAACGGCATCGAACCGCTGACGCAGCGCGCCTGGAAGGCCGCCGACAACCGCAACCTGTGCCGTATCATCATCGTCAACCGCATCGATGGTGACGGCGTTGACCTCGCTGAGCTGACGGCGCAGCTGCGGGACACCTTTGGCGCCGAATGCCTGCCGATCAACCTGCCGGCCGAGGGTGGCAAGCGCGTCATCGATTGCTTCTTCAATCCCGCCGGCGACAGCACGGACTTTTCCTCCGTCGAGGAGGCCCACGGCCAGATCATCGACCAGGTGGTCGAGGTTGACGAGGCGCTAATGGAGGTCTATTTGGAGCAAGGCTCGGAGCTGAAGCCCGAGCAGTTGCACGACCCCTTCGAAGAGGCGCTGCGCGAAGGCCATCTGGTCCCAATCTGCTTCTGCTCCGCCGAGACCGGCGCCGGTATCCCGGAGCTGATGGAGATCCTGGTCAGGCTGATGCCAAATCCGGCCGAAGGCAATCCACCCCCCTTCATGAAGGGCGAAGGCGCAGAGATGAAGCCGGTCTCGGTGGACCCGGACCCCAGCAAGCACGCCATCGCCCACGTCTTCAAGGTCATCAACGACCCCTTCCGCGGCAAGATTGGCATCTTTCGCGTCCATCAAGGCCGTATCGTGCCGAATAGCCAGCTGTTCATCGGCGATGCGCGCAAGCCATTCAAGGTCACCCATCTGTATCGGATACACGGCAGCGAGCTGATCGAGGCCGACGAAGGCGTGCCGGGCGACATCCTGGCGGTCTCGCGCGTTGACGACATCCATTTCGATGCCGTGCTACACGACTCGCACGACGAGGATCATTTCCATCTGCGCAGTATCGAATGCCCCGTGCCGCTGTTCGGGCTCGCCATCAATGTCGCCAAGCGCGGCGACGAGCAGAAGCTCAACGACGCGCTGCACAAGCTCGAGTCCGAAGACCCCTGCTTCCACATCGAGCACAACGCCGCCGCCAACGAGACCGTGATGCGCGGGCTCGGCGAGGTGCACCTCAAGGTGCTGCTGCGTCGGCTCTCGGAGCAGTTCCACGTTGAGGTCGAGACCAAGCCACCGAGCATCCCCTACCGCGAGACCATCACCGCCAAGGCCGAGGGCCATCACCGGCACAAGAAGCAGACCGGCGGCGCCGGTCAGTTCGGCGAGGTCTATCTGCGCATCGAGCCGCGCGAGCAAGGCGCCGGCTTCGAGTTCGCCGATGAGACCGTCGGCGGCTGCATCCCGAACCAGTTCATCCCGTCGATCGAGAAGGGTGTGCGCCAGGTACTCGAGGAAGGCGCCGTCGCCGGCTACCCGATGGACGATGTGCGCGTCGCGGTCTACGACGGCAAATCACATCCGGTCGACTCCAAGGACATCGCCTTCGCCACCGCCGGCAAGAAGGCCTTCATCGAGGCCGTGCTCAAGGCCAAGCCGGCGATCCTGGAGCCGATCGTCAAGATCCGCATCACCGCCCCGGACAGCAACATGGGCGATCTCGCCGGTGATCTCTCCGGGCGCCGCGGACGCATCAACGGCAGTGAGTCCAAGAGCCTCGGGCGCATCGTCATCGAGGGCGAGGCACCGCTGGCCGAGCTGGAGGGCTACGAGTCGCGGCTGAAGTCGATCACCGGCGGCGAGGGCTCCTACAGCATCGAGCTGAGCCACTACGCGCCGGTCCCGGCCAATATCCAGAAGCAGCTCGCTGACGCCTACCAGCGCGCTAGCGACGATTAGAGCGCGACGACGAGCGCCAAGCATCCTTGGCCTGAAACGACCACCGGCGCATAGCCGCCGGTGGTCATATCCTCTGCGGTCGTTTTCTGACCTAGTCATCGGGAACCCGCAAAATTGGGCGATGTCGGCGATCATGGAATGCGCTATCTCAACGAGCTTCCCTACCGCGCCGATTCAGCCAGCCTGTTCGCCCCGCTCAGCAACCAGCCTTGGGCAATGTTCCTCGACAGCGCAGCGGCCTGCGGCGGCAGCGGCCGCTGGGACATCCTGGTTGCAGACCCGAGCGCAACCCTGGTCACACGCGGCGCAATCACCGAGGTCTGTGATGCGAAGGGTTGCCGCGGCTCCCGTGCCGACCCCTTCGCACTGCTACGCGAGGCCCTCGGCCCAAGCACCAAGACCTCTGCCGAGCACTCTTTCGCCGCCCTCCCCTTCGCTGGCGGTGCCGTGGGCTGGTTTGGCTATGATCTCGCGCGCCGCATCGAGCACCTGCCGGCACAGGCCATCGACGCTGAGGGACTGCCGGAGATGGCGATCGGCATCTTCGACTGGGCATTGCTCGTTGATCATGCCGAGCATCGTAGCTGGCTGGTCGGCGCCGGCCGGGATGCACGCACCCGCGCGCGCTGGCCGCATCTGCTGAGGCAGTTCTCCGAGATCCTCTCCAGCCCACAGACAGATGAGTCCAGCGCCCTAGCCGCAAAGCCGCCCCCGGCAACGGCGTCAAGGCCAGCAAGCACCGATCAGCTTGGGTGCAGCCCGATGACGCATGTAGCATGCCCCCCGCTGCGTGCGAAGAACTCCCTGCATGCAAGCGGGCCGCTGCGCTCGAATCTCTCACCCTCCGCTTACGCCGCCGCCTTCGCGCACATCAAGGGCTATATCCGCGCCGGTGATTGTTACCAGATCAATCTCGCCCAGCGCTTCGCCGCCCGCGCCACGGGCGATCCCTGGAGCGCCTATCGTCGCCTGCGGCAATTGAACCCAGCCCCCTTCTCGGCCTATTTGCAGACCCCCTTTGGCCAGATCCTCAGCTCATCACCGGAGCGCTTCCTCGCGCTGCGCGAGGGGCGCGTCGAGACGCGACCGATCAAGGGTACACGCCCGCGTAGCGCCGATCCCCAAGCAGACGCCGCACTGAAACGCGCGCTCGCCGAAAGCCCCAAGGATCGCGCCGAGAATCTCATGATCGTCGACCTCTTACGCAACGATCTGGGCCGCGTCTGCCGCCCCGGCAGCATTCAGGTCCCTGAGCTGTTTGCCATCGAATCCTATGCCTCGGTGCATCACCTGGTCAGCACCATCACCGGCGAACTGCGCACCGACCAGGACGCTACCTCGCTGCTGCGCGCCTGCTTTCCCGGCGGCTCGATCACCGGCGCGCCCAAGATCCGTGCCATGGAGATTATCGAGAGGCTCGAGCCGCATCGACGCGGCGTCTACTGCGGCGCTATCGGCTACCTCGGCTTCGACGGCGCGATGGACACCAATATCGCCATTCGCACCATCGTCCACAGCGCCGGCCAGGTCCGCTTCTGGTCCGGGGGCGGTCTGGTGCACGACTCGGATTGCGAGCAGGAATATCTCGAGACCTTCGATAAGGCCGCTCGCCTGATTGAGTTGCTTGCGCCTGAGTCCGCTGGATGAGCCAACGAGAGCCATTCAAACAACTTTTTTCTGGTCCATCCAGCCTGTGATTCGCCTACACTGAGCAGCCTGCGCAAGCCATGAACGATCGATCGGCAGCGCCATTTCGACACTTTAGCTTTGGAGATGATGCGATGCGAGCAACCCTAGATGCGGCTGGTACCCAGGCTGCCCCTCGGTCTGAGATGAGACCGCAGACTGCGCCTCTTTTGATGCGCTTCGGCCTCGCCCTCGGCCTCATCCTGCCGACGATCGCCTTTGCCGAGGGCATCAGCATCGACAATGCCTATGTGCGCGCCGTCCCGCCAGGCCAGCCCAACAGTGCCGCCTTCATGACCCTGACCAATGCGAGCGGGCAAGATCGCGCCTTGGTCGCCGCCGAGAGCGATGCCGCCGAGGTGGTGGAACTGCACACCCACCAGATGGAAGACGGCATGATGCAGATGCGCCAGATCGAACAGATCGATCTGCCCGCCGGCAAGGTCGTGACCCTGGCTCCTGGCGGCCTGCATGTGATGCTGATTGGGCTCACCGAAGCGCTTTCGCCAGGCGATCAGGTCGCGCTCACCCTCAACTTCGATGATGGCGCCTCACAGACGCTGAGCCTGCCAGTCAAGCGCATCGACCCAAGCGCCATGCCAGCGCACAAGCATCATTAACGGTTGCGATCACCGCTTCTGAATGCCATGGCGCTTGATTCGCGAGGCCAGGGTGGTCGGCTTCAGACCCAGTCGCCGTGCCGCGCCGCCAGGGCCAGAGATCTTGCCCTGACTGGCGGCAAGCGCCTGCTCGATCATCCGTCGCTCCAATGCGATGCGCTCCTGTTCGTTGCCTGGTGCGGCGATTGCCGGTTGGCCAAGACCTGAACCCATTGGGTTTGTCTCGCCAAGGCCTGAACTCGCCCGGTTCGTCTCCGACAGCGGCAACAGCGCTCGCTCGGGACGACGCCCCGGCAGATCGATGATCAACCGCTCGCCGGTCGAGACGATCACCGCGCGCTCGATCAGGTTCTCCAGCTCACGTACATTACCGGGCCAGGGGTAGTCCTGCATCGCGGCAACGTCGGCGCGGCTGAGCCGCAGCCCCTGACGCCCAAAGCGCCGCGCGGCCTTGGTGAGAAAGTGCGCGGCCAACAGCGGGATATCCTCAGGCCGCTGGCGCAGCGGCACCGATTCGATCGGGAACACATTCAGCCGATAGAACAGATCCGCACGAAACCGCCCGGCCTCGGCCTCCTGATCGAGCCGCCGGTTGGTTGCCGCGACGATGCGCAGATCGACTCGCCGCGTTCGCCCCTCGCCAACGCGCTCGAACTCGCCTTCCTGCAGCACGCGCAGCAGCTTACTCTGTAGCTCGAGCGGGATCTCGCCGATTTCATCCAGGAACAGCGTGCCGCCATCGGCCAGCTCGAAACGTCCAACCCGCTCGGCCACCGCGCCGGTGAAGGCGCCTTTGACATGGCCGAAGAACTCGCTCTCGAACAGCTCCTTGGGCACCGCGGCACAGTTGACCCGGATCAGCGGCCGATCGCCACGCCGGCTTGCGGTATGGATGGCCCGTGCGATCAGCTCCTTGCCAGTGCCGGATTCACCGGTGATCAACACCGGCGCATCGGTCGGCGCGACCAGCTCGACCTTATACAAGACCTCGCGAACGGCCCGGCTATCGCCGACGATCTGGTGGTAGTTGCTCGCCTCGCGAAACTCCTCTTGCAGATAATCGTTCTCCAGCTCCAGCCGGTGCTTGAGCGCCGAGACCTCTTCGAGTGCCGTCTGCAGGCGCTGCTCAGCCTCGCGCCGATCGCTGATATCGCGGAACACGACCACGGCACCGACCAGGTTGCCACGATCGACGATCGGCGTGCTGGTGTACTCGACCGGAAAGCAGCGCCCATCCTTGCGCCAAAACACCTCGTCGTCGCGCCGCTGCACCGCGCCCTCGCGAAAGGCGGCATAGATCGGGCAGTCGTCATCGGCATAACCGCTGCCATTGGCATGGCTGTGATGCACGGTCTGATGCATGCCGCGACCGACCAGCTCCGCCGCGCTCCAGCCCAACATCTGCTCGGCCGCCGGATTGACGAAGGTGGTGATTCCGTCCGCATCGACGCCGTAGATGCCCTCGCCCGCGGCACGCAGGATGAGCCGATTCTCGGTCTCGATCGAGGCGAACAACTGTTCGACCCGACGCCATTCCGAGAGTCCGCTGCGCACATAGTCATCGGCATCGGATCGGGTCTCGCGCCGACGCTGGGTGACCAGATCGCGCGCCGAGATCAATACACAGCAGCGCCCGTCGAGTTCCAGCCGACGCGCCCGATACTCGACCTGGATGCGCTCGCCATCCCCGCACTGACAACCGAGCCCGCGCGCCCAGGCCTCGCCGGTCTCGAGCACCTCTTGGGTGAAGACCACCAAGGCGCCGCGCTCGCCGGCGTGCAAGCGGCTCGGGCGCATCGCCATCAGCTGATCCAAGGGCCAGCGCAGCCATTCACAGGCGCGCGCATTGGCGGCGAGGATGCTGTCGGCAAAGGGGTCGAACAGCAGCAGCGCATCGGGATGTTGCTCAAAAAGCAGTCGAAAGGCGGCATCCTCAATGGACACGGATGAACACAAAGAAGCTTCCATTAACACTGCTCACATTAACCCTGCCGAGGACCAGCTCACTGATACAACTGACCTAACTGCCAGCACCAGCGCCCTGATCGACGGCATGGTGATCGACATCGCGCCAAAAATAACGACATCTCGTCAAAAAACAACGAAATCTCGTGAATGACGAGATCTCGTTCATTTTCGGCAACCAGGACAGCCGCCGGAAGCCTCAACCGAATCAGGCCTCTACAGGATTTCAGGCGATTGGCACATTCCCTGCTTAGCCTTGACTCAGATCAACCCCGCTGGTTGGCGGGACGCAAGCTCAGCACTTGCTCTGCACTTGCCGCTAAACCGCCAATCAGGCCGCCATCCTCTGACCCAAAACCCCGCGGAGAATACAATGCCATATCAGAGCCTGGGCAATCCCTACGACCCCGATCTCGACCTCAGCCACGCGCCCGGCTGCGCGTGCAGCAGTTGCTCATCCAGTTCCTCATCGCACAGGCACCATCAACAGGCTCAAGCGCAAGACCCGATCGAGCACCACGCCTCAGCGACGACAGCCGCGCAGCGACTCGCGCCCCAAGAACTCCACGCCCCCCAAGCGCCCCAAGCACCCCTCTCCCAAGAAGCCATGCTCGACCGCGTCGTCGAGAGCGCCATCGTGCGCGGCGTCTTCGGCCACAACGAGCTGAGCCGACGCAGCTTCCTCGGCCTGGTTGGCGGCGGCACCTTGGCCAGCATCCTCGGCAGCCTGCTGCCGATGGACGCGATCAAGGCCGCGGTGCAAGAGAGCGGCGGCCCGCTGGAGAAGACCAAGCTCAAGGTCGGCTTCGTGCCGATTACCTGCGCCACCCCGATCATCATGGCCCATCCGCTCGGGTTCTACGAGAAATACGGCCTCGACGTCGACGTGATCAAGACCGCTGGCTGGGCGGTTGCGCGCGACAAATCCCTCTCCGGCGAGTACGACGCCTCGCACATGCTGACGCCGATGCCGCTGGCGATCAGCCTCGGCGCTGGTTCCACCGCCGTGCCTTATCGGATGCCGGCGGTCGAGAACATCAACGGCCAGGCCATCGTGCTGCACAACGATCACAAGGACAAGCGCGACCCGAAGGACTGGAAGGGCTTCAAGTTTGGCGTCCCCTTCGACTACAGCATGCACAACTTCCTGCTGCGCTACTACGTCGCCGAGCACGGCCTCGACCCGGATCAGGACATCCAAATCCGCGTCGTGCCGCCACCGGAGATGGTCGCCAATCTCCGCGCCGGCAATCTCGACGGCTTCCTCTCACCCGACCCGTTCAATCAGCGCGCGGTCTGGGAGAAGGTCGGCTTCATCCACATCCTGACCAAAGACATCTGGGAAGGCCACCCCTGCTGCGCCTTCGCTTGCTCCGAGCAGTTCACCAAAGAGATGCCGAACACCTACTCGGCCCTGCTCAAGGCCATCGTCGACGCCACCTTCTATTCGCAGAAGCAGGAGAACCGCAAGGAGATCGCCGCCGCGATCGCGCCGACCAACTACCTGAACCAGCCGGTGCCCGTCATCGAGCAGGTGCTCACCGGCCGCTTTGCCGACGGGCTGGGCAACGTCCAAGACGTCCCCGATCGGATCGACTTCGACCCCTTCCCCTGGCACTCGATGGCGGTGTGGATTCTGACCCAGATGAAGCGCTGGGGCTACATCGAGGGCGATGTCGATTATCAGGCCATCGCCCAGGAGGTCTATCTCGCCTCTGATGCCGGCAAGACCATGGCCGAGCTTGGCTATCCCGTCCCCGAGACCACCAACGCCAACTACATGATCATGGGCAAGGAATTCGACTGGACCCAGCCCGAGGCCTATGTCGAGAGCTTCGCCATCAAGCGCGGGTGAGGATAGACCGACTGACCGCCCAGCGGCTTTGCTCGACAGGCAGGCCGCTGGGGCTGATGCCGAACCGGACAGTTCAGCCCACGACTCGGCTCCGAGCAGGCCACCAAGACGCGCGGCTCCCAAGTCGCACAGGCGAGCCGGTTTCGAGCTTGGCCAAGCGAGGCCGTCCGACGCGCCTACTGCTCGACCGGCTAATCAACCGATCCATAGACTGAGGACCAACAACCCCATGCTCAAATCCGATTCTTGGCGCGCCGTCATCGTCTCGGTGTCGCTGCTCGTCATCTTCCTTGGGCTCTGGCAGCTCAGCACCCCGGCACCGCAGGCCGAGGAGGCGCTGAGCGAATACGAACTGCTGATGGGCGGCGCCGACCAAGAGGCGCGCGTCCCCTCGCCTTCCGAGATCATCGGTCTGGCGATCAGCGAGCTGTCCAATCCCTTCTATGACGCCGGCCCCAACGACAAGGGCATCGGCATCCAGCTCGGCTGGTCACTCTATCGCGTGCTCACCGGCTTCGGGCTCGCGGCGCTGATCGCGCTGCCGCTCGGCTTCCTGATCGGCATGTCGCCGATGATGTACAAGGCGCTGAATCCGTTCATTCAGGTGCTCAAGCCGATCTCACCGCTGGCTTGGATGCCGCTCGCGCTGTTCATCATCAAGGACTCCGAAACCTCGTCGATCTTCGTCATCTTCATCTGCTCGATCTGGCCGATGCTGATCAACACCGCCTTTGGCGTCGCCGGCGTGCGCAAGGATTGGGTCAACGTCGCCCGCACCCATGAGCTTGGGCCGATGCAGACCGCCTTTCAGGTCATCCTGCCCGCCGCCGCGCCGACCATCCTCACTGGCATGCGCATCTCCATCGGCATCGCCTGGCTGGTCATCGTCGCCGCCGAGATGCTGGTCGGCGGCACCGGCATCGGCTACTACGTCTGGAACGAATGGAACAACCTGGATCTGACCAGCGTGATCTTCTCGATCCTGATGATCGGCGTCGTCGGCATGCTGCTCGACCTCGCGCTGGCCTCGGCCACCCGGCTCGTCACCTACCAGGAGTGACCGCGATGAACCCGCATTTCCTTGAGATCAAATCACTGGCCAAGCGCTTCCCGGCCAAGCAAGGCGAGCTGACCGTGTTCGAGGACGTCAGCTTCGGCATCGAGAAGGGCGAATTCGTCTGCATCATCGGCCACTCGGGCTGCGGCAAGTCGACCATCCTCAACGTCCTCGCCGGGCTCGATGCGCCCAGTGATGGCGAGGTTCTGATGGCCGGCAAAGAGGTGCGCGGCCCGGCACTGGAGCGCGGCATCGTGTTCCAGAACTACTCGCTACTGCCCTGGCGTTCGGCACTGAGCAACGTCATGTTCGGCGTCGCCGCGCGCTGGCCCGGTTGGAGCAAGACCCGCGTTCGCGAGCACAGCCTCAAGTATCTGCACATGGTCGGACTCAAGGATGGCGCCGAGCAGCGCAAGCCCGCGCAGCTCTCCGGCGGCATGCGCCAGCGCGTCGCCATCGCCCGCGCCTTCGCGATCGAGCCCAAGCTGCTGCTGCTCGATGAGCCGTTCGGCGCGCTCGATGCCCTGACACGAGGCACCATCCAGGACGAACTGCTGAAGATCTGCGCCGAGACCCATCAGACGGTCTTCATGATCACCCATGATGTCGACGAGGCCATCCTGCTTGCCGATCGCATCCTGCTGATGACCAACGGCCCGCAAGCGCGGATCGCCGAATCGGTCCGCGTCTCGATCGAACGACCCCGCGAGCGCGGCAGCATCGTGCATGATCCCGGCTACTACCCGATCCGCACCCATCTGGTCGACTTCCTGGTCTCGCGCTCGCACGGACTCTCCGGCTCGGCCAACTCGGGCGCGCCCGGCTCTGGTCATCAAGGCCCGCCGCGCATCGTCGATCCGGCAGAGGCGGCGCGCGGCGCAAGCAGCCTAGGCAGCCCAAGCAACGCCATCGGCAACGCCGTGAGCAACAGGCCGAGCCATGCCATCGGCAAGGGGCCAAGCAATGCCGTAAGCCATTCGACGAGCAACGCAAACGGCGCTACCGATGACCGCTCGGTCGAATCCGGCCCGCTGCTGCGCGCCGTCAACCTCTAAACCGCAGACAAACGCAGAATGGCCCATCAAGCCAACCCGTCGACCATTGCGCACTAAAAGCCTGAACGATGGAATCAACGCGCGCACAGCTGTGACGGAGCCAGCGCAGCGGTTCTTCCACCCGCGCCAACCGTCTGTGCAGCGAGTCATCAACCCGTTGCTTCAAAACCACTCTCAAGCACAAGGGGCATCCGCCAATGACCAAGACCGAGATGAAAACCACCATTCTCGACGCCAAGCAGACCAAAGGCCTGACCTGGGACGCGATCGCCAAAGCCGTTGGGCTCTCCAAGGAATTCACCTGCTCCGCTTGCCTCGGCATGAACAGTCTGAATCAGACCCAGGCCGAGGCCTGTGCCGAAGCCCTTGGACTCGGCTCCGATGTGGTCGCGGCGCTGCAGGCATTCCCGCACAAGACCTGGGATCAGACCGTTCCAACCGACCCCCTCATCTACCGTTTCTATGAGATCGTCGGCGTCTACGGCGAGACCCTTAAGGCGCTGATCCACGAGGAATTCGGCGACGGCATCATGAGCGCCATCGACTACAGCATGGACATCCAGCGCCAGCCCGATCCGAAGGGTGATCGGGTCGTGGTGACCTTGAACGGCAAGTTCCTGCCATACAAATCCTGGTAGTTGCGACTGATCAAGGATCAAGCGCAGGCGGCTCCGTTAGCCGTCACTCGCAGCAGGATCTGAGCAAAATCTGAGGTTTTGAGCAGTACGCCCTGGCGACGCCAGGGCGTGGATCAGGGAAGATCGCGCCAGCCTTAGCGACCTAACGATAAACGGCTTCCGGCCGCGGCACAGCGCAGCCCTTAGCGCAGCCCTTGCAAGACCTCACGATAGGTATGCTCGCTGAACATGCTCTCGGAAATCCGCACCGTCGGCTTGGTAATGCAGTTGTCCAGCACCCTAGTCGCATGCACCATCAGAATCTCCGGCTTCACGTTCACATGCGGCATGCCACTCTGTGCAAACTGGATGTTTTCGAACTCCACCATGGTCAGGTATTCAGCAGGCACCGTATAGCCTTCCCAGACCTCGGCCGAGCGCTCCAGTTTCGCACCCGGCTCGCCGCGCAGCTGACCAAGCATCGACTTCGAGGTCGCCTGGCCACTGCCGAGGGTCGAGAGACCGATGCGCTTTAGGATCTGCCAGCCGAGAACCCCCGGCGTCTCCTCGAGCATCTGCATGGTCTGCACCTCGCCCTCCTCGAACTCCGACTCTTTGCCGGGACGCACCTGGTGCTCGGCCAGCACCATCACCGACTCACCGGTATTGAGTGCATAGCCCTTGACCGCATCGGCGTTGCCGAAACCCTTCTTCATCATCTGGTTGCTCGAGATGAGCTTGGGCAGCGTGCTCTGGACGATGCGGAAGACCGGCTCAACCGGGCCATCCAGTAGCATCCCGCCACACTTGCCGCAGGCCTCGACGACCACGTCCTCAAAGGTTTCATGGAAATCTTCATGCGCCTGCCAGGAGTCCCAGTAGGTGAACTGGTCGATCCAGATGTGAGAGAGCTCAGAGCCCATGTCCGAGCTCGCCGCCCAGCGCATGCCCATCGGGCAGGTACCGCGCTGACGCATCAGATCAAAGCCGCGAAAGCCAGGGGTCAGCGCCGTCGCCAGACACATCTTGCTACTGGCCTCCTTCATCATGCGCATCAGATTCGGATCATTCTTGATCAACACACGATTGATCGCGACATACAGCGGTGACGCTGGCTCGGCATCGAATAGGGCTTTGATATCCATGGGTTTCTTGGCCTCGAGAGAAGAACAGGAGTAGAGCCGATTGACAATTGTCAAGCTAGGCTACCACAAGCTGAATCAGCCTGAGCAGACCGCATGACATCTAATGGCAGAAACCCGGATTCTCCAGCCGCGAATGCCTGTTGCTCGAACGCCAGACAGCCGCTCGCTTGATCCCATCGCTCCGTCGCACCAACCAGGCCATGCCGAACCTGAAGCGATCAGGGCGCGGAAGGATCGGGGCTTGGCGGCTTCGGGCCAGTTGCTCACTGATGCCAGCGGCGCTCTTTGGCCCAGGCGCTGAGCCAGGGCAGCACATGCTCGGCTGGCATCGGGCGGGCGATCCCATAGCCCTGGGCATACTCACAACCCATCTGCTGCAGCAGCAGGCCGATCTCGAATGACTCCACCCCCTCGGCGAGTACCGGACGCGGCAGGGTGCGCGCCATCAACAGCACGCCTTCGACAATCGCTCGATCCTCGGCATTGTCGAGCATGTTGAGCACGAAGCGGCGGTCGATCTTGACGATATCGATCGGCAACTGATGAAAGTAGGTCAGCGATGCATAGCCAGTGCCGAAATCATCGAGTGAGAAACGCACGCCGAGCCGCTTGCAGTCACGCATCACCGCCGCCGCGGCCACCGCATCATCCAAGCGCGCGATCTCCAATAACTCGATCTCCAAGCGCGCCGATCCGACGGCAATCAGCTCAGTGCCTCGTTCGCCGATCTGCTCGCCATCTAAAGCGCCCGCCTGCTGGCCATCTTGCCCGCCCGCCTGCTGGCCACCCGGCTCAGTGCCCAATTGGCCCGCTCGCGCGCCCGACCGCTCGGCATCCAGACCGAGCGCGCGCTCCAGGAAAACGCTGAAATTCCGCTCCTGCAGCTGGCGCGGGCTGATATTGACGCTGATCAGGAACTGATAGCCTTGCTCGCGCCAACGCGCTTGTTGCGTCAAGGCCTCATGGATGAGCCATTCACCGAGGGCAAACTCGAGCGGGCTGTCCTCGATGATGGGCAGGAACTGATCCGGCCGCAGCAGGCCTTTGTGCGGATGCTGCCAGCGGATCAAGGCCTCAAGCCCATGCACTTGCCCATCGGCGAGCCGGATCTTCGGCTGGTAATGCAGGACCAGCTGGTTCTGCGTCAGGGCTTGGGCAAACTCCTGATACAGTCGCCGCTGCTGCCGGGTCCGATGATCGCGGATCGGATCATAGAGCGTGTAGCCCGCGGAGCCGCGGCGCTTGGCCTGAAACAGGGCCTCGTGGGCATGCTGCAGCAGGGCGTCTGGCCCGGCTTGATCGATCGGGAACAGGGTCAACCCGAGGCTGACACTGAGATGCAGGTGCTGTCCCTCGACGCTGAGCACCCGCGCAACGCGGCGCTGGATCGCTCGCGCCCGGTCGATGGCCTCGGCGCTGGTCGTCAGCTCGGTGAGCAGCAGCGCGAACTCATCGCTCCCCATGCGCGCGACAGACTCCGCCTGGTGCACCGCGCGACGCAGCCGGCCCGCCAGCTCGATCAGGACCGCGTCGCCAAAGGCGCGACCATCACGCGCATTGATCGCCTTGAAGTCATCGACGTTCAGATAACAGATGGCGACCAAGGACGACGCTTGCGCGTCGGCCTTGGTGAGCTCGCCGAGCCGCTCGATGAATTGCAGCCGATTGGGCAGGCCGGTCAGGCTGTCGTGATAGGCGAGATGCTCGATCCGCGCCAGCGCCTGCTTGTAGGCGGTGATGTCGGTGGCGATCTCGACCCGCACCAGGCGGCCGTCGCTCCAGCGCAAGGCGCGATCACGCAGCGCGTACCAGCGCTGGCTCTGGGTGTTGAAATGCTCCCATTCGTAGAAACCGCTCGGCTCACCGGAGGCATCGAGCAGTTTGTCGTTGGTGCAAAAGGCGCAGGGCGACGCAAGCCCTTGCAGCACCTCATAGCACTGCCGGCCAGCGCCATCGCCCCAGACCACCCTCGCGGTCTCGTTCATGAAGACCAGATCGTAGGTCTCCATATCGGTTACATAGACCGCCGCCGCCATCGCATCCAGCAGTTCACTGACGCGCTGGTGGGCGTCGCGCAGCACCCACTCGCTGCGTTTGCGCTCACTGATGTCGCGCCAGATGCCAAACAGGTAGGCGCGACCTCCGACGCTGATGGCAACGCCCTTGACCTCGACGGTGAGGAGGCGACCATCGGCGGTGCGATGACGCGCCTCGAAGGCGTACTCGCCGCGCTCATGGGTTTGTATCAACCGTTGCCTGATCTGATCGGCCTCTTCCGGGACATCGAGATCGGCGACGTTCAGGGTCAGGAAGGTCTCGCGGTCATAGCCATACTGCTGGCAGGCGGTCGCGTTGATATCCACGAAGTTGCCTTCGAGGTCGACCACCGCGATCGCATCGCCCGCGCTGTTGAACAGCTTGCGGTACTTCTCCTCGCTCTCCAAGCGCGCGTCATGGGCCGCCTGAAGCTCGGCGGTACGCGCCGCCACCTGGCGTTCGAGATCGGCATTGAAGGCGCGGATCTGTTGCTCCAGGGCGCGCCGTTCGCTGATGTCCTCGACCACCACATTGATGCCAATCACCTCGCCATCACCGCCCAACAGCGGGTGATAATGCTCGAGGTAAAACCGCGGGGGGCAGGCTGGATCGCGGCTCGGGATTTGGATCTCCTGATCGCGCAGTGGCTCGCCGCTGGCGATGACCTGCTTTAGCCTTGGCTCGAGGGTGGCGGCCAAATCCGGCACCATCTCCCGCAGGCCGCGCCCGAGATGGGCGGCCACCGGATGCCCATTGGACTTGGCCAGGCGCTCATTGATGCGCCGATAGCGCAGCTCGGTATCCAACACCGCCAGTCCAATCGGCGCGGTATCGTAATAGGTTTGAATCTCGGCCAGTTGGCGCCGAGCGGCATCCTCGCGTTCGAACAGGCGCTGCTCGGCCTGTTTGCGCGCGCTGATGTCCTGAGTGATGCCAGCAAGATGGGTCGGCTCGCCCTCGGCATCGCAATAGACCCGACCCAACGCGCTGATCCAATGCTCGCTACCGTCATCCCAGCGCAGCCGGTATTCGGCGGCATAGTCTTGCCGCGTTTGCAGGCTGCGCTCGACCAGCAACTGGACGCGCGCTCGATCCTCGGGATGGATGCGCGCCATAAAGCCAGCATAGCTCGGCGGCTCACCCGCTGGCAGGCCCAGATGGCGCTTGCAGCGCTCGGACCAGAAGAAGCGCTCTGGTCGCAAATGGTATTCCCAGACGCCCAGCTCGGCGCCATCGATGGCGAGGCGCAACTGATCGCTGGTCAGCGCATGCCGCTCGACCTCGGCGGCAAGCTGCTCGGTGCGCTCCTCGACCCGCCGTGCCAGTCGCTGCTGCTCGATCTTGGCGCGCTGCTCGGCGCGCTTGCGCTCGGTGATCTCGGTCGAGATGCCGATCAGGCCGATGATGCCGCCCTGCTCGTCGCACAGCGGCGCCTTGACGCTCCAGAACGTGCGCGGGCGCTGGTTGGGCAGGGCAAGCGTCTCTTCGAGGGCAATCGTCGCTCCGGTCGCCAACACCCGCTGATCGGTGGCGATCACCTCGGTACAGCGTTCGGGGGCGAACAGCTCGAGGTCCGTCTTACCGATCACCTCATGCAGCGCCGCCCCCCAGAGCTGGCAGGCGAGCTGATTGGCGTAGGTGTGGCGGCCTTCAAGATCTTTGGTATAGAGGTAAGTGCTGAGGCTATCGAGCGCGCCGAGTAGCGCCGGGAGTGCGATCTGGCTGCGCTGAAGGTTCTCAGGCAGCTGTTTGCTGTTGTCTTGCTCGCGCTGCAGCATGTCTACCCTTGTTTTCCTATAGGCGAGGCTCGTCCAACACAAATCAAATGCGACGAATGCGTTGCCGAGCATTCGATGCCAAGCCCATCCAGGGAACTGGGCGCAGGCACGGCGAATGTTTTCGCGACAACATGCTAGGCAAAATCATCAACAGAGTTCGAGATCTACATCACAAGCGAGGGGGTTGACAGCAACGAGTGGCCTCAGGAATCGCCTCCGGTTGATCATTATCAATCGCGACCAGGGCTCATCCTGCGTGAGTGGCGCGACAGATTGCGGCACAAACGCGAGATCGACCGGACGCAGCATGCTCGCGGCTGGATCTCGCTACTGTTGCTCGATGTCGATCGTTGCAGATGGCCGGCTCCACTGCTGGCCGAATGGGATGATCAGCGTCGAGCGTCGGCTGATACAGCGAGATCAGGTAGACGACTCTCCAGATTGGGTTTCCAGAAACTCACGCAGCGTGTCTTCACGATCCTTCTCGAGCGAGGTCTGAAGCACCTTGCCCTTGCCACGGAATTCAGACAACCCTTCGAGCACCTTATCCGCCGTCACCTTGCGCACCAGGACAAAGACCGCGGCGCAGCCGGGCTGGAAATTCGCCGCCAGGCCTTTCATGAACTCATCATTGATACCGATATCAGTGAAGCGTCCCGATAGCGCGCCCGCACCGGCGCCGATCGCCGCACCCAAGAGCGGATTCAGGAACAGCATCCCGATCAGCATTCCCCAGAAGCCACCACCGACGGCACCGGCACTGGTCAGATTCACCGCTTGATGGAGCTTGACCTTGCCCTTCTCGTCACGGGTAGCGACGACGATATCCTCGATATCGATCAGGTAGGCCTTCTGCATCTTGGCCAATTCGGCGCGAAGCTCGAATGCAAGCTCCTGATCCGGAAACGAGACTACGATTAAATCACTCATTGTTCACTCCGATGTCATAAAAGACGATTGATTGAGCAGCCGGCACGTCAAGTGCTTTCGCGCCAATGCGATCAATTCCGCGGCAGCAGGATCACGCCGAGCTAGCCGACATGAATCCGGCATGTTTTAATCTCAACGCTGCCGCTATAATGGCTAAATGAGGCTTGAAAGGCCACGCTCACGGATTAGAGTCAGAGGCTATGCCATCTGTTGTTACTCTGGATGCTGGCACATAGAGAGATCATCTCTTGCCTGAACGGCCACCCATTCTTCCACGCATCACCAGCCGTGAATCGAGCTTAACAGCCCGCATCAATGGCGGCAACAATTCTCGACCAAAGACCGAGTCTTGCAATCGACAGTAGGTAGCACGGCTTAGAATCACTTGCTTTCTGCGCTTGACTTTTGCGTAAAGCATAAGATGACCAATTCAACACACCTGGAACGACGACATTCACTCATGACTTTCTCCATCGACAACCTTTACAAACCAAGGCTGATGGCACCATCACAGCTCGCTGTGGTCGGCCTGTTAGCCACGGCCACGGCGGCAGCCGACGAGATCATCATGCAGAACGGTGATCGGCTGACTGGTGATGTGATCCGCCAAGACAAGGGTCAGCTCCAGTTGCAGACCGCGTACGCGGGCACGATCAGCATCGATTGGGACCAGGTGCGAGAGGTGGTCCTCGACGAACCGGCCGCGGTCCTGCTCGACGACGACCGCGTGATCGAGGTCGCCAAGGTCACGCACAGGCAGGATCAGGTGCAGCTCGACCCTCCCGGTGATACCGAGCCGATGTCGCTGCCGCCCGAACGGGTTGAGATCATCGAGCCCGAGCCCTGGGAGATCGGCAACGGCTATCGCCTGAACGGGCGCGTCAACCTCGCCCTTCAGGATGAGACCGGCAATGCCGAGAGCACCGAGCTTGATCTGGATTTCGATCTCAGGTACCGCCGCCGTTGGCACGAACTCGAGACCTATGGACAGCTCGAATACGACACCACGCGCGGCATCAAGACCACCGAGAACTGGACCCTGCTGAACAAATACACCCGGCGATTTCCAACGTCACCCTGGTATGGCGCGGCCTGGCTTAGACTCAAACACGATCGTTTCGCTGATCTGCGCCTGCGCTACCTGGCCGGACCATCGCTCGGCTATCAATTCAATACCGACGATGACATCCGTCTGAGCGCCGAGATCGGGACGATCTATCTGCACGAGGACTTCTATGAACATGAAGACGCCAAGCGCTGGGGACCGGGCGTCTTCATCGACTATGAGCAAGACCTGTTATCCGATCGGCTGCAGTTCTATCTCAATGGCATGGGCTTCAGCGCCATCAATGGACAAAGCAAAGACCTGTGGGTGTCTTGGACCGGCTTTCGCATCCCGCTCATCGGCGGCTTCATCGCCAGCATCGAATACGAGATCGACTACGATAGCGATCCCGCTCAGGCCACCAAGACCAGCGATGAGACCGTTCGTCTCAAGCTGGGTTATCAATGGTAGCGGAAAGCGTCGAGGCCCCGCCTAAGTCGAACTCAGGCAGGCGGCGCAGCAGCAGCTCCTGGGTCGGATAGGCGAAGGCGACGCCGGCCTCCTCGAAGCGTTGGTGAATGCCCAGATTGATCGCCTGCTGCACATCCATATAGAGCGCATAGTCTGGGCTGAGCACGTAGTAGACCGTCTCGAAGACCAGCGCAAAGTCCCCAAACGCCGCGAAATGCGCACGATCGAAGCGCGCGTTCGGCAGGCCTTCGATGACCTCGCGAATCATCACCGGAATCCGTTCGATCAGATGACGCGGGGTCTGGTAGGTGACTTGCAGCTTGAAGGCAATGCGCCGCTCCTTGAAATGCTTGAAGTTGTGGATGCGGCTGTTGAGCAGATCGCTATTGGAGAGCACCACCAGCTCACCAGAGAGACTGCGGATGCGCGTGGTCTTGACGCCAATATGCTCGATCACGCCCAGGGTCTGCCCGGACATGATGAAGTCACCCACCCGGAAGGGCTTGTCGAGGATGATCGCCATCGAGCTGAAGACATCGCCAAGGATGTTCTGGACGGCAAAGGCGATCGCCAAGCTGCCGACGCCAAGCGCGCCGACCAGGCCGGCGACGGGATAGCGGAAATAGGCCAGCAACGAGACCACGACGGTGATCCAGATACCGACCCGCAGAAAGAACTGCAGCAGCCCATAGGCGGTCACGGTTGAGGGGTCGCGCATCTCCTGGCGGGTCCGCCGCCGGCTGAAGTAGTCGACCATCGCCGCATTGGCCCAGATGCCAAGCTGGATGTAGAAGGCCACCACCAGCAGGGTCCAGAGCCAGTCCTTGACCGTCGGACTGGCCAGTCCGGAGAAGATCATCGCCACATAGAAGGCGGCGATCAGCACGAATAGCTGATTCGTGTTACCAGCGATGGCCGAGAGTGCCAGCCGAAAGTCGCCATGGGTCGCCGTTGGGTTCTTTGCCTTGCGCCGTTTCAAGGCCCGCCGCGCGCCCATCCGCAGCAGCGAGACCACCAAGATCACCACCAGAAACATCAGTGCCGCGACCGCCAGCTCACGCGCGCGAATGCTCTGATCGTCAATCACCAGGATCTCAGCCTCCCACCAGGTGCTGATCGTCTCCTGCGCTTGCAGGAGCTGCAGCGACAGCGTCTGTTCTTGCACCAAGGCCTCGGCCTGGGGGCGCATGCCCTCGAGCAGCGCGATCAGCTCATCCTGCACCTCGAGCAGCGCGCGGCCATAGCCTTCAGCGAGCTCTTGAGCTTGGCTGCGAACCGCCATCGCCTCGCGCGCGCCCTCGCTGAGATCAGGATCACGCAGGCGCCGCGTCTGTGCGAGCTGGATCGAGCGTAGGGCGTTGAGACGCTCCTCGACCTCGTCCTTTTCGGCCTGGGCCGCCGCGGTCTCCATGATGATCTGCCGCAGCAGCGCCGCGAGGTCGAGCGACTCCGGTTCATTCATGAGCTGATAACGCTGCTTCCAGAGCCCACGCATCCGGCTCAGCGTGTCGACGGCCGCGGTTAATGAATCAATACTGACACGCGCCGCGGTGAGCTCAGCCTGACGCGTCGACACCCACTCCTTCAAGGTCGCTTGGTCCGCGTTATCGTCGGCCGCGGCGAATCGGCGCTGCGCCTGATACAGGTCGGACTCCGCCTGATCCCCGCTGCGTTGCAGGGCCTCGATCTGCGCGTTCATTTCCGCCTCGGTCGCCGACAGCTCGCTGAGCCGCTGATCGAGTGCATCGCGAGCGAGTTCGACGCGCCCCTCGAGAAAGGCGATGCGCGCGTCCAGGATCGTCTGTTGGATCTCAGCAAGTCGATCCTCGTTGCGCGTCAGCTCGAGCGCACTCTGGTGACCAGCCAATTGCTGCCGAGCCAGCAGTTCCCGCAGGCGCGCGAGCTCGAGTTCCTGCTCGAGCGCAGCCCGCTCGGTTGCGCTGATCCCATTTCTCGCACCATTCCGATCAGCCGCTGTCAGTCGATCACGCACCGCACGACGCGCACGCACCGCCGCGGTCAGCGCCTTTTCAGCGTCATTCAGACGACGCGTCGCCGTCTCAATGCGTGTCTCCGCGACCTCCTCGAGCCCCTGCGTCATCGAGCGCTCGGCGCGTTGCTGATCGAGCAGCGAGATCGGAAATGGCGGCTCCATCGCCACCCCGTCGCGTTCGATCGTCTCGAGCTGCTGGCTTCCTTCCTCGAGGTCAGCCTCACTCGCCTGCAAGCGCCCGCGCAGCGTCGCGCGCCGCTGCACCGCAATCCGCAGCTCGCGCAGCACCTCGATCTTGTCGCGAATCTTCGCCACCCTCGCCTCGAGCGCGCTGAGTACAAGCTCGCCTTCAACGGCCTCAGCGCCGGCGGCGGTAGCGGCATCAGCCTCCGCATCGGCCCCAGCCGCTGCATCGGCCCCAGCCTCTGCTTCGGCAGCGGCATCAAGCTCCGTGTCTGATTCGCTGGCCGTCGCCTCCTCATCGCCCGCCTCCCGAGCCTGACTCAGGCCGCTCGCCGCCTCAGCATCGGTCTCCGACGCCTCCCGAGTCCCCGCTTCAAGCGCCGCGGCCGCTTCCTCGGCCGCCGCCTCGGCGGCATCGAGCGCGGCCTCCTGCTCCGCGATCCGCGCATCGATCAGATCGAGCGTGACCTGAAAATCCTCCGCCGAGGTCATCGGCTGAGGCAGCGACGGCAACCCGACCGTCGCCGGATTGAACGGCAGCGCATCGGCCTGCCGGTCGGCCGGCGCGGGTTCCACCTCCGCCGGCGCCTGATCGCCTTCAGTGCCCTGCTCGGCCGGCGCCTGATCGCCTTCAGTGCCCTGCTCCGCTGGAACCTGATCGCCCTCAGCACCTTGCTCCGATGCTGCGGAGCGCGGGATCGCGGTGCCATCCTCCTGCGCCGATACGGGGATTGGCAGCAGCAGGGCAAGTCCTAGCAGAGAGACCGATAGGCGATACTTCAACATCATAAGCGTTTTCAAATCAGGAGATTGCGTGGGCAGGCCAGCGCGGAACGCGGCCGCTGAGCGGCGCAATGCCAGAGGCCAAGGGGCAGTCTATCGGCTCGAGCGCACCGGCAGCAACCGCGCTACCCAAGTCGACAAAGGCTGTGCAAGCGCCAGCGCAACCGCAACCGCAACCGCAACCGAGGTTCTGATCGCGGTCCGGTCGCCTACCACCGAACCGAGACTGGATATTGAGCGATCAATGGGTCTGGAGTCAGTCGCAGGGCCTGACCAGCGATGGCCTGACACACGAGCATGCGATCAAAAGGATCTTGGTGCAGAGCAGGCAGCCGGCCAAGCTCTATCGACTCCAAGCCTCGAGCTGCTCGAGGATCGGCGCGATCGCCGGTGGCGTTGGATCATCGGCAAAGAGGCGCCGCAGCATGGTGCGATGGGCGCCATTGACGATGACCGGCGCTGGCACGCCTTCGAGCCGCAGCGACTCGACGCTAACAGCGCCGTCACCGAGCCCATCGCTGAGGCCCTCGCCAAGCCCTTCACTGAACCCGTTGCTCAGCTGATCGAACCAGGCATGCAGTTGCTCACCCAACGCCTCGGAGCCGACCTCGGCCGCCGCCGCGTTGAGACTGGCGATGAGCTGTTTCGGCGGTTCGACCAGCCGTGCGCCGATGATGGCGCGCGGCACCGATTCCGGCCAGGGTCGCGCGTTCAAGGCCTCGAGAAACGCGCTGCCTGGGCGCAGATCGATCTTCGCCTCGCCGAGCCCATCACGCAGGCCGGCGAAGAGCGAGAAGCGACGGCGTTGGGCGTCTTCGAAATGCTCCCGCAGCTCCAGCCAGATGCGCAGCCGCGCCCAATCCGAGCCCTGATTCGGGGTGCCGACCATGAGCACGCCGGCGATCGGCGCTCCACTGACCTTGACCGGTTCGCCAACCGGATGCCGCCAAAGGTTGACGAATTCGCGCGCCAGCAGCCCGCCCATGCTATGGCCGATCAGGATCACCGGGCGGTCGGTGGGCAACGCGTCCCAGTGCTCGGCCAAGAAGGCCGCGCTGCGGTCGATGCCCTGATCATTCGGATAGCGTAGCTCCCAGACCTCGAAGCCGGCCGCGGCGGCGGCTGGCGCCAGGTCATCCCAAATGATGCCGGGCTCATCAAGGCCGTGGATCAGCAGCAGGCGTGGGCGCTCGGAGAGGTGAGCGCCCAAGGCAGCCAGGGTCTGACCAGTGTCAGGCGCAGCCGGCAGGCGCAAGAAGAGGCCGTGCCCGTTACCGGTCGGGCTCATCAACTCCGGAAACCAATCATCGAGCTGATCATGGACCAGGGTGCGCAACGCCCGCTCCTCGCTCGGATGGAATTCGGCCCAGAGCGTCCAGACAGCGGCGATCGCAAGGATCAGCGCGGCGGCTCGGAGCAAGCCCGCGGAACGGGCTCGCCCCGGATCACCGCTCACGGACTGGACCTGAACGCATCCGTCCCCTGGCTCAGTCCTCAAGCGACTCGTAGGTATGCGTGGTGCGGAACAGCAGCCAGAGGCCAAAGACGGTCGCCAACACCTCGGCGGCGAGCGCCATGACCAGCGCCATCAGGCTGGCGAAATCGACCGCCGAGACCCAAGAGCCGCCGAGCGAGGTCGGCGTGGTTTGGATCGTTGGCACGCCGCCCTGGGGCGCGGCGAGGAAGTAGAACAGCATCTGCGCAACCTCGATCAGCATCACCAGGATCGAGAAGATAATCCCCACGCTGCTGGCGATCAGGCCGATCCAGACCGTGCGCGTGACGCTGCCCTCACTCGGGCGCAGCGTCGGGTCAGCGATCTTGCGTCCCAAGGCCGGATAACGCGAGAACCAGAACATCACGAACACCAGCAGCAACAGATTCATTGCGCTCAGATAGCTGACGATCGGCAACCCTTGGCGCGGCCCGGTGACGCTGCCGGAAAAGGTGAACACATAGAGCATCAGCAGCACCGGGAAGGCCCCCATCACGATCTGGGTCCAAAATCCGATACGCCCGGTGCGCTGGAAGGTCTTCGCAAGGCCATCAACCTTGGAGACATGAAGACCATTGACGAGATTCTTCAGCATGATTGACCTCATTCGCCGGTGGCGACTGATTGGGAGTGATTAGGAAAGACAGCGAGACATCAGATCACGGCGACCAAGCGCCCCACACACAGCTTAAGCCTTCCGTGCATCGCCTCCATGACCAGCTTCAGCGCCCCTCACCCGCTCGCGCAGGCTCTGCACCAACACATACAGCGGCGGGATCACGATGATGCCGAACACGGTCGCCGCGATCATACCCCCAAGCACCACGACGCCGAGCGAAACCTGACTCGCCGCGCCGGCGCCGGTCGCCAGCACCAGTGGCAGCATGCCGAGGATGAAGCTGAACGCGGTCATCAGCACCGCGCGGAAACGGATGCGCGCGGCATCGGCCGCGGCCTGCTGGATCGGCAGGCCCTCCTCGCGCAGCTGCTTGGCGAACTCGACGATCAGGATCGCGTTCTTGCTCGCCAGGCCGATCAGCATCACCAGGCCGATCTGGGTGTAGACGTTGTTGTCGAGTCCCACCGCCCAGGTCGCGCCCAAACCGCCGACGGCGGCAATGACCACCGAGAGGATGACCGAGGTCGGCACCGTCCAGCTCTCGTACTGGGCGACCAGGAACAGGTAGACGAACAACAGCGCCAGCGCCAGCACGATCGCCGCCTCGCCGCCGGCCTGGACCTCCTGGAAGGTGGTCCCGCTCCAGTCGATCGCGAAGCCGTCCGGCAGCTCATTGCGCTCGATCTGCCGCAGCGCCGCGATGCCCTCGCCGGTACTGCCGACCGGCGTCACGTTGACACTGGCGGCGCGGAACATATTGAAGCGCCGCGTGCTCTCCGGCCCCAACACCGGCTCCACCGTCACCAGCGAGGCCAAGGGCACCATCTGCCCGCGCGCGTTACGCACATGCAGCTTGGCGATGTTCTCGGGGCTCATCCGAAACGGCGCGTCAGCCTGCAGGAAGACGCGGAAGGTGCGGCCGAAGAGATTGAAGTCGTTGACATAGAGCGAGCCGAGATTGGCCTGCAGGGTCAGGAACAGATCCGAGACCCGCACCCCCATGGCCTCGGCGCGCTGGCGGTCGATGTCCAGGAACAGCTGCGGCGTGCGCGCGCTGAAGGTGGAGAAGGCGCGCTGGATCTCGGGGTTGCCGTTGGCGTTGATGATGAAGCCCTGTAGCGCCCCGGCCAGCTCGTCAGGTGAGCGTCCGGCCAGATCGAGCAGTTCCATCTCGATGCCGCCGGCGGTGCCGAGCCCCTGGATCGGCGGTGCCGCAAAGGCAAACACCGTTGCCTGCGGGATCGACAGCAATTGCGGCTGCACCCGTGCCAGCACCGCGTCGGCACTATTCTCGGGCGCTGGGCGCTCGCCCCAGGGCTTGAGGATCACGATCGCCAGACCACCGCTGGAGCGCGCGCCGGCCAGGAGACTGAAGCCGGAGACGGTGAGGACATGGTCAATCTCCTCCACCGACTCCAGCATCTGCTGCACCTGCTCCAGCACCGCGCCAGTGCGCGCGACCGAGGAGGCATCGGGCAGCGAGACGTCGATGAAGAAGTAGCCGGTGTCCTCGCTCGGGATGAAGCCGCTCGGCACCTTGTTGAACAGCCAGCCGGTGCCGACACCGCTGGCGATGATCACCAAGAGCGCGATGATCGAGCGCTTACCGAGGCTTCGGACCAGTGCGGTGTAGCCGTTGCGAGTCCGGTCGAGCCCCTGGTTGAACCAGCGCAGCGGTCCGCGCGGCTTGCGCGAGGGACGCAGCAACAGGCCGCAGAGCGCCGGGCTCAGGGTCAAGGCAACCAGCGACGACAGGGTCACCGCCACCGAGATGGTCACCGCGAACTGCAGGTAGAGCTGACCGGTGATGCCAGGCAGGAAGGCGGTCGGCACGAACACCGCATAGAGCACCAGGGTGGTGGCGATGATCGGTCCGGTGACCTGCGCCATCGCGCGCTTGGCGGCCTCCTTGGCGCTGAGTCCTTCTTCATCGATCAGGCGCTGGGTGTTCTCGACCACGACGATGGCGTCGTCGACGACGATGCCGATGGCGAGGATGATCGCGAACATCGACACCGTATTGATCGAGAGTCCAGCGGCGAGCAGGATGGCGAAGGCGCCGATGATCGACACCGGGATTGCCAGCACCGGCACCAGGGTCGAGCGCCAGTCGCCGAGGAAGACATAGGTCACCAGGATGACCAGCGCCAGCGCCTGGAACAGCGTGATGACGACGTTGCGCATGCTGATGCGCACGAAGTCGGTGGTGTCATAGTAGATCGCGTACTCGAGGTCCTCGGGGAAGCGCTCGGCGAGCTGCGCGAGCGTCCGGTAGACCTGATCGGCGGTCTGCAGGGCGTTGGCCCCGGGTGACAGATAGATGCCGAGTGCCGCGGAGGCGGCGCCATCGGCCCAGGTATCGGCGTCGTAGGTCTGGGCGCCCAGCTCGATGCGAGCGACATCGCCGAGACGGATGCTGGAGCCGTCCGGGTTGGAGCGCACCAGGATGCCCTCAAACTCCGAGACCTCGGTCAGTCGCCCCCGCGCCTGCAGGCTGTAGGTGAAGGCGCGGCCCTCATTGCCCGGCGGCGCGCCGAGCCGGCCGACCGCGGCCTGCAGGTTTTGCCGGCGGATGGCATCGACCACCTCGGCCTCGCTGACGCCGAGCGCGGTCATCACCTGCGGGTTGAGCCAGATGCGCATGGCATAGTCGAGCTGGCCGAACTGGCTCGCCTCGCCGACGCCGGGGATGCGCGCCAGGGCATCGCGGATGTTGATCTCCATGTAGTTGGAGAGGAACAGCCGGTCGAAGCTCCCGTTCGGCGAGATCAGGTTCAACATCAGCAGCATGTTGGTCGACTGCTTGCGCACCGAGACGCCCTGCTGGGTGACGTCGACCGGCAGCGTCGGCGTGGCGAGCGCGACCCGATTTTGTACGTTGACCGCGGCGATGTCCGGGTCGGTGCCCAAGGCGAAGGTGATGTCGAGCCGATAGCTGCCATTGTTGTCGCTGGTCGAGTTCATGTAGAGCATGTTGTCGACGCCGTTGACCTCGGCCTCGATCGGTGCCGCGACCGTCTCGACGACCACCTCGGCATTGGCGCCCGGATAACGCGCCTGCACCGAGACCTGTGGCGGCACGATGTCCGGAAATTGCGCGACCGGCAGCACCTGAATGGCGATGGTGCCCGCGATGATGATCACCAGCGAGATCACCATCGCGAAGCGCGCGCGATTGATGAAGAAGGCGGAGAACATGATCGATCAGTCCTCGCTGTCCGACGACGACACTGGGGAGATCGGGGACGCCGGGGATACCGGGGTTGGCTGCACCAGCATGCCCGGACGCGCCTTTTGCACGCCTTCGACGATCACCTGCTGCCCGAGCTGCAGCCCAGAGGTGACCACCCAGTCGGTCTCGACCCGCGCGCCCAGCTCGACGCGCGCCAGCTCGACCTGGTTCTCGGGGGTGACGACCAGCACCAGCCGCCCGGCCTGATCTTGCTGCACCGCGATCTGCGGCACCACCATCGCCATCTCGGGCTGGGCGGCCTTGGCCACGACGGTCACGAACTGACCCGGCAGCAGCACCTCGCTGGCATTATCGAAGCTGGCGCGCACCCGCACCGTGTCGGTGGTCTGATCGACCTCGGGATCGAAGAATTCGAAGCGTCCAGGCGCTTCCAGCATCGAGTTATCGGCCAGGCGAATATAGGGCAAGAACTCGGCGTTCTCGCGCATCCGCCGCACCGCGAGCATGGTGCGATCATTGACCGGGATGTTGACGAACACCGGGTCGATGCGCACCAACCGCGCCAGCGGCCCCGAGGTCGGGCCGACCACGGCACCTTTGGCGAAGGCGACGCGACCGATGCGGCCATCGAAGGGCGCGCGGATCTCGGTGTAACCGAGTTCGATCTCGGCGCGCTGCAGCGCGGCTTGCGCCGCGTCGCGCGCGGCCCTGGCCTCTTGCTCGGCGGCCACGGCGGCATCGAGCTGGGCCTGGGTGGCGCCACCGCGCTGGATCAGCGGCTCGAGGCGCTCACGCTGCAGCCGGGCGTTGGTCAGCGTCGCGGTGGTGCGCTCGACATCGGCGCGCCGCGCGACCACATTGGCCTCGAACGGCTCGCGCTCGATGCGGAACAGCAGATCGCCGGCCTTGACCGTCGCGCCCTCCTCGAAGGTGCGCTGGGTCAAGAAGCCGTTGACGCGCGCCACCAGGTCGACGGCGTCGATCGCCTCGACACGGCCGACGAACTCCATCTGCGGCGTGATCTCACGCTCGACCACCGGCGCGACACCAACGGCCGGCGGAGGCGGAGGCGCCACCGGCCCCGCTGTTTGATCGCCGAACTCACAGGCGACCAGGCCGATCGCACTCGACAGAAAGAAGAGACCCAGGATTCGCCGCATGAGGACTCCGTGATGGTTTGGTGAAGAAGAGAATGAAGCAGCGCATGAATCAGCGGCAGGGTTCGCCTGACCGCGAGGCTGCCAGCAAGCTCTTGAAATTGGCATTTGCTTCATGAGGTCAGAATCCTGAAGCTTTTTTGTATCGAGCGCGATCTTGCCCCCGCTGAACAGTACTCGATCGCGCGGGAATCTGCTCGAAGAAATCCTTTAGCGCGCATTCAGCACCGCGCCCCAGAGCAGCAGGGAGATGACCAGCAAAGACAGGCCAGCCACTGGCCACTGGCGCAAGCCGCGATCCAGCGCCTCGACAGCGGCGCCAATCGCGCTCATCAGACGCCTGAACGGCGCGCCCCAGGCCAGGATGTCACCGGCTGGCAGCCGCGGCAGTCGCTCACCCCAGCGCCAGAGCGCCAGCATCGCGCCGCTCCCAAGCAATAAGGGCCAACTCGCCTTCCAGAGATCGACGGGGCTGATCGAGCGCGCCAGCCAGACCTGGCTGTTCCCAAGACCGAGCCAGGGCAGCAGCAGCCAGGGCAGCAACAGCGCGGCAAGCGCCATCAGCCACCAGGTCAGCAGGCGGCGGAACAGACCCCTGGGACGCGCATTCAGCGCCTCGCGGCTGATCTGACTCAGGCCCGCTTCACCTGGACCGATCTCACCCGGACTGATCTCACCCGGACTGCTCTCACCTGGGCCGATCTCATCGGGTCTGGTCACGGCGGTGCTTGCCGCGGGCAGGGTCGTGGTCGCGGTGCCGGAGTTCAGCGCCGTTTGATCACCGCTGACCCAGAGTCGGCGCAGGAAATGCAGCATCAGCAGCGTCGACCCCGCCGCCGAGAGCGCCGCCAGCAGACCGAGCAAGGGCGTCTCAAAGAGCGGCTTCAGCGCCAGCTTGGCCGCCGCGCCCCCGGTCAACGGTAGACCGGCGATGCCGAGCCCGACCAGCGCCGCCGGCGGCAGCACCAGCCAGCGCCGTCGGGTGACGCCATCAGCGATGACACCGAGACCGAGGAAAAGCGCGCCCTTGGCGAGCAGATGATGCGCCGCGTAGAGGGTCAGCAAGAGCACCGCGGTCGCTTCTCCAGCGCGCAAGGCAAGCCCAGTCGCCGCCGCGATCAGCCCCATCTGACTGATGCTCGAATAGGCCAGCACGGTCTTGGCGTTACGCTGAGTGATGCCGATCGCGACGCCATAGAAGGCGCTGATCAACCCCAGCACGATCAAAAGCCCACTCCAAGCCGGCGCCCCCGCCTCGAACGGCAAGAAGCGGATCAGACCGATCACACCGGCCTTGACCGCGGCACCGCTGAGCACCGCCGCCGCCGGAACAGGCACCGCGGTGTAGGCCAGCGGCATCCAGACATGGCCAGGGACCAGGGCGATCTTGAGCGCGAAGCCCAACAGCAGCAGTGCCATGCTCAGCTCGGACCAGGCTGACGCTGGGAGCGAGGCAACAACGCTGCTGATCGCCAGACTCGGCTCCGGGCTCGCCGCCGAGAGCAGTGCAAAGGCCAGCAGCAAAGCAATCTCGCCGAGGATTGCGAGCAGCAGGTAGAGGCCGGTCGCGCGGCGCGCGAAGGCGGTGCCCTCGTGCGCGATCAGACCGAAGGCGGCCAGGCTGACCAGCCCATAGAACAGGTAGAAGCTGACCAGATCGGCGGCGATGAACACGCCGAGGCTACCGGTCAGGGTCAGCAGCCAGAACAGCGTGAAGCGACCTCGATGCGGTGAGGCCTGCAGCATTGGCGCGGCGTAGAGTCCGCCCGCGGCCCAGAGCAGCGCGGCAACCCCGAGCAGCACGGCGCCAGGGCGGTCGACGACCAGGCCGATCGCAAGGCCGTTGGGATCGAACAGCAGCGCAATCGCGGCAACCTCACCGTTGGCGATATCGCCCTGGCCAAGAACCAGCATCGCGACGATCGCAGCCGCCAACGCCGGCAGCGGAATCAGCGCAAGCAGAACCCAAAGGCGCTCGCGAATCGGCTGCGCAAAACAGCCCAGCACAGCCAGGGCCGGCGTCGCCAGCCCGACGCCAACCAACAGCTCGGCCATCGGCAGCGAGGCGATCATGGCAGTGACCCCATAGCGCTTGATTGAGCCCCGACAACGCTAGACAGTGGCGTTACAGAGCTGGTTGAAGGCCCCGCGACGGTTGGCAGTGACTCCGGCGCGCTTGGCTGTGCCCCCTCAACACCTGGCAGCGGCTCCATCACACTTGCCAGAAACCCCGTAGCACTTGGGACCGGCGTCACGCCGCTTGCCGGCAGCTCAACCGCGCTGAGCCCAGCGGGCTCGGCCAAGGGCTCTAACATCGCCATCGCCTCACCACCGCGACCGATCTGCAGGATCTCAAACGAGGTCAGCGGCACCAGCCCGAGCGCAATCGAGACCAAGGCGAGGGCCAACACGATCAGCTCGCGCGAGCGCGCGACCGGCCGTTGCAGGCAAGCTGATGCCTGCATCGGACCGGGTTGGCCCAACCTCTGATGCGGCGTTCGCGATGATGATGCAGACGACAATGCCGCCGAGGCCCCTGTCTCCAATTCCGGCAATGGCTCAGACAGCCTCCGAGGTTGCCGTCGAGATGCATGCCCGGCACCAGTACCAATATCATAGCCAGAGCCAGAGCCAGAGCCAGAGCCAGAGCCTGACCCTGCCCCTGACCCTGAACCTAGACCTGAACCCGAACCAGCAAAGCTCGCCGCCACCAGCACCCGATACAGATAGGTCCCGGTGAGCACGCCGCCGAACAGGATCACCAGCGTCCACCACCATTGCCCGGTCTCGATCGCGGCGCGCAACAGCAGCCATTTGGCGGCGAACCCCCCGCTCGGTGGCAGCCCCATCAAGGACAACCCAGACAGCGCAAAGGCGACCAGCGTGATCGGCAGCAGCCGGCCGAGACCGCCCAGGTCAGCGATGCGATCATGGCCGAGCGCGATCGCGATCAGCCCCGCGCCCATGAACATCGAGGCCTTGGCGAAGGCATGCGAGACCAACTGCAGCACGCCACCGGTCCAGGCCGCCGGGGTGCCGCCATCGGCCAGCGTCGGCACCAGCACCGGGCTGACCAAGAGCGGGAAGATCAGGAACAGATAGCCGAGCTGGGCCAGGGTCGAATAGGCGATCAACATCTTCAGCCGCGCCTGGCGGATCGCCATGATGCCACCGAGCAGGATGGCGACGGCGCCGAGCGTCGCCAGCCCCTGCGCGACCTGCTGCGTGTAGACCACCGGCATCAGGTCGATCCAGAGCCGGAAGATCAGATAGAAGGAGCCCTTGACCACCAAGGCCGAGAGGATGGCGCTGGCGGCGGCTGGCGCGCCGGCATGCGCGGGCGGCAACCAGAGATGCAGCGGCACCAGCGCGGTCTTCGCCAACAGCCCGGCGGTCATCAGCACCACTGCGGCAATCGCCGCCGGCTCCACGGCGGGCTCCACGGCGGGTTCTGCCGCGGCCACGCCTGAACCCCGCATCGCCGCCGCCAGCTGGCCAATATCGAGCGTGCCATAGGCGCCATAGAGCAGCGCCGCGCCGAGCAGATAGAGCACCGAGCCGAGCAGTGCAAACAATAGATAGCGCAGCGCGGCCTGGAGCGTCTCGGCGCTGCCCTTGAGGCAGACCAAGGGCACCGCGGTGAAGGTCAGCAGCTCGATGGCCACATAAAGGTTGAAAAGATCCTGGCCGATGAAGACCGCGTTCAGCGCCGCCCAGAGCCCGAGCAGCAGGGTCCAAAAGGACAGCGGCGCGCGTGCCTCCCCGGCAGCAGCCGGGGTGGCGAAATCGGCGCGGGCATAGAGCCCGACCCCAGTGATGACCAGCGCCGTGGTTAGCAGCAAGATCGCCGAGAGTCCATCGACGCGCAGCGCAACCCCGAGCGGTGGTGCCCAACCGCCGATGTCGTAGCTCAGCGGCGCGCCTTGATCGAACACCAGCGCGGCCACGGCGACCGCCAATGCCAGCCCGAGTGGCAAGGTCAAGAGCGCGATGCGCTCCGCGGCGCGGCCACCCAGCACGAAGCCGAACAGCATGGCCAGCACCGGCAACACCAGCAGCATCACCAGCAGCTCGTCGGACCAGGCGCCGAGGCTGGCCAAGCGTCCGCCATTGTGGATCAGCGCGGCGTTCATCAGGACTCCCCCTCTGGCGCATCCTCGACATCATCAAGCGCTGCGCTCTCCCCCAAGCGCACCAGCAACCCAACCGCCAGCGCGGTCGCCGCAAAGGCGACGACCAAGCCAGTGATGACCAAGGCCTGAGGGACCGGATCACCACCAAAACCCGCCCCGGCACCACGCTGGGCGATGACACCGAAGAGCAGAAAGACGCCACTGCCGAGCAGATTGAAGGCCAGGATCTTGCGCAGCGCGCCAAGGCCGACGATGACGCCATAGAGGCCGAGGCCGACCAGCAGCGAGCCCAAGAGTCCGTAGAAGGTCACTGAACTCATGGTCGATCCTCCCGCGCGTCCGGCAGCCCGGCCAGGATCAAGCCCAGCACCACCGCCACCGAGACCAGCAACACCGCCTCGATCAGCAAGATCAGCGGCTTCTCGACACCGAGCGGATAGGCCAGGAAGTCCCCGGCTAGCCAGATCCCGGCCAGGCCAATGGCGAAGAACACCAGCGGCCCGATCACCGCCAGCAGCCGGGGCAACCGTTGTGTCGCCGCTGGCGGTTGCATGACGCCCGCGACCATCGCCAAGGCCCAGACCCCGGCGAGCAAGGCGCCGGCCTGGAACTTGCCGCCCGGGAGACTGGCGCCGATCCAGAACAGATGCAGCGCCACCAGGATGACCAGCGGCAACAGGAGCCGCGCGAGCAGCACCAGTGGCGGCGACGGATGCGGCAGCGGCAGCCACGCCAAGGGTTGCCGCCAGCTCGCGTCGGGGATCAGCGACCAGAACGCGATCAGGGCCAGCACCAGCACCACGGTCTCGAAGAGGGTATCGACCGCGCGGAAGGCCATCAGCACCGCCGTGACCGGGTTCTCGACCGCCGTCGCTGGCAGCTCCGCCGCCACCGTCGCGGCCAGCGAGGGCGCCGGGTCTGGCAGGCTCAGCACCACCGTGGCCAGCCCAAGCGCCACCGCCGCTGACAGCAGCGCCGCGAGCAGATGCAGCGGCCAGCGGCGCGCGCTCCGAGCGACGGGCGCTGGCGGCACCCGGGTGCTGGCGCCGAGCACCAGTAAGCCGATCAGGCCACCGCCGATCGCCGCCTCGGTGAGCGCGATGTCGGGTGCATCCAGGCGAATCCAAACGATCGCCATCAGCAGGCCGTAGACGAGAAAGCCGATCGCCGCGCGCAGCGCATCGGCGGTGAGGATGACCCAGAGGCCGAGCAGCAGCGCCGTGACCGCGAGCACGACGTCCGCCAGCGAGGCGAGATCGAGGATGGCGCTCATCGGCAGGCATCCTCGGGCTGATGCTCGCCGAGTTCGACCTCGGCGGCAGCTTTGGCCGAAGCCCTCGTAGCCGTGTCATCAGCATTCGCCGCATTGGATGCGTTGACGATGGCAAGATCGCCCGCGGCGGCGCCATCGGTCGCCAAATCATCCGGCGCTGGAAGGAGATCGCCACCGTCGCCGAACTCAGCCATGTCGCCGTCACTCTCGGCTTCAGCGGCAAACTGGGTGGCCACGATCAACTGTCCGGCGATACTACCGCCAATCAGCATCAGCAGCCAGAGCGCGAGGAGCTTGAGCGCGGTGAACGGCCAGGACACCTGTGGCAGCAGCCCAATGACGACCAGTCCTAGGCCGAGTGCGTCGGCCTTAGTCAGCGCATGCAGGCGCGAGAGCGGATCAGGGAACCGCAACAGCCCGACCACGCCGGCGAGAAAGAACAGCAGTCCGAGCGAGACGACGACCAGGGTAAACAGACTCGCCAGATCGCTCATCGGCGGTGCTCCTCGATCATCGGCGTTGCTCCGGCTGCCTTGCTTGCCGACGCGCCGCGAATCGCCGGCGCAGCGGCTCGGCAAAGGCGACGGTGACAAAGGTCGCGAGCAGCGTGAGCATGAGGGCCAGGTCAATCACGCCCGGTCTTCCGGTAGCAACACCGAACAAGAGTAAGGCGGCGATGCCAGCCGTGCCCAGCAGCTGCTCGGCCATCACCCAGTCCACCGCCCGATGGCTCAACAGCAACCGCGCCAGCGCCACGATGATGATCACCAGGATGAACAGCGCCGCGCCCAGCAGAAACGCGGACAGGCTCATGACGCCCCCTCCTCGCGATACAGGCGCAACAGCAGACGCTCATCCCGCGCCAACCCCGCCGCGACCGGCGTGCGGGTATCGAGACAGTGGAAGACCAGTCGGCCTTCGGCATCGGTGCCGGCCGCAATGGCGCCCGGCGATGCGCTGGCAAAGGTTTGCAGGATCGCCCGCTGATGCGCTCGACGGAGGCGGGTCGTAAAGACGATATAGCCAGGTCGCAGCGGCAGACGCGGATCGAAGGCGCGCCGGGCGACATCGATCCCACCGACCACCGACTGCACCAAAAATCGCCCAATCAGCGACATCAGCGCGCGGAGATGCCATGGACGCGAGCTCGGCGGCAGCACCCACAGACTGATCCAGGTCGCCATGGCGGTGGCGATGAGGGCGATGGCCAGGTCAGCGGCGATTTGGGCGCTGCCCCCTATCCCGATCGCAGCGCCGGAGCCGGTGGTCAGTGCGCCGACGCTGCTCTCCAGGAGCCTCCGCAGCGCCCCCAGATCCGGCGCCGACAGCAGCAACCAGATGACCAGGAAGAAGAGCGCCCGCAGCAGTACGGCACCCAGCCAGCGTCCGCGTCCCAGCCTGTCGGCCTGCGTCGTTCGGCCACCGCCACCTCCAGAGACAGAAACAAGAAAATCATCAAGACCGCCCTCGACCGACGAGACTTGCTCTCGGCCTCCGAGGCCGGTTGGCGGCTCCCCGTCACTCGCGTCAGCCGAGGTCCGCGCCATCTCGCCACCGGCGGCTAGCACGGGCTTTCGCCCAGCCAACTCCCCACGAGCACGGATCGCGAGGATCACCGGCACCAGAATCGAGGCGACGATGCCCGCGGCAAAGCCATTGTTGTAGAGATTCAGCCCGCCGTGCACCACGCCCACGCTGAGCGCCGCCGAGGAATGCACGAAGCCGGCAACGATCCCCCAGTGCCAACCGAAGTAACCGGCAATCGGCGCCAGATTGGTGCCGAACAGCGCCGCGAGCTGCACCGATGGGTCCGCCACTCCCCAGGGCTTGACCAATGATCCGAGGAACACGCCGGCGATGATCGGCAGGATATTGCGCGGATGCTTGCCGAAGGCGGCAAAGCCGACGATCGAGAACAGCGCGCCGATCGTCGGCCCGTTCAGGTCGCCACCGATGGCGAGGATATAGACTAGCCCAATGCCGCCGCTCAGCCCCATGTTGATCAGGGTCGCGCCCAGTCCGGCGCTGGCCAGAAAGTCGCTCGGCGCCTGCCCGGACGCACGCATCAACCGCCAGAAGCGCGCGACCCCATGCCGATCGATGATCAGACCGAGCAGCACCATCGACAGCAGCAGCCCGCCGACAAAGGAGCCCAACAGCAGGTTATTGCCGGTGGTCCAGATGAACACCGGATCGGCGACGAAGCCATAGGAGGCATAGATCGCCACCACCAGGGTACCGACCAGGCCCGCGGTGAAGCCCATGTTATAGAGCGCGAAGCCATCGTGGGCACGAAACAGCTGCGCCGCGGCCGCCGGCAGGATGAAGCCGATCGACAGCCCAGTGACGATGGCCAACGGCAGGCTGACGCTGAACGGCAGCGTGGTGCTGAACAGGATCTCGCTGACGATCGGTGATAACGCAATGCCGAAGAAGGCGGTATTGATATGGGTCGAAAACGGCTGGCCGCGCCAGCGCGCATGCAGCGCAACACCGGCGATGATGAACCAGACGTTGAGCAGGTTCTTGCCGAACAGCCCGAAGCCGAGCACCAGGAACAGCGCGGCGATGGCCGTACCCGTCATCGATACGCGATTCAGTGCGTAGATCAGGCAAGCCACCAGCGTCAACAGACCGGTGCTGACCAAGGCCGCGCCGATGCCGCCAACGCCCATGTAATCGGTCAGCAGCGTATCGCGTGAGATGAGGATCGCCCCTAGCCCGCTCAGGACGTCGCTCGGGGCATCGATCAGCAGCCCGAACAGCACGAAGGCCAAGGCGTAGCCGGCCACGACGAGCAAGACGACCCGATCCGCGGACGCGACCGGCGCATCGGTTGCCGAAGGTAAGGCGTGGTCGGTTCCCATCGAATGGCTCGTGACGAAAACGCTCTAAAGAAAGATTGATGATGATGAAAAGAGTGATGATGATGACGGACACAGCAGACTCGGCGTCAAACTGCGCTGGCAAACCGGATCGTTGGCAGCTTTGGCAATGATTAAAAGCGAAGCATGGATTGGAAAACTTGGACGCTGAGCACTGGAACTTGTGCGCTTTGCGAACATGGCAAGCATGTCGCGAATGGCCCTGTGCCCGTCGCCGTTGTGATAGTAGGGTGATAGTAGGGCATCGGCGTGCCTTTGCAAAGCGCAGATCAAAGACTATTGGGGACGCTGGGTCCTAGGCGAGCGCTCATCATGTCGATGCCTCATGCCGATGCCCTGAGCCACAGCAGCTTGTATAACAACCACTTAAAAATCTTGCTGTGGCCTTGTTTGGCCTTGTCCTGGCTGTCAGGGAAATCAATCAGGGTTCTCCTTAGCCGCCTTCCGGCTAAGAACCGCTTTCGATTAGCTCAGTTTTATGAAAGCTGAGTGAAAGCTGAGTTCTTGTTCTTCAATGCTCATTTTGCACGGCTCGAAAAGCTTGTCGCCACAGCGATTGATGTCTAATCTACTTTCAGTCAGTGCCGTGCTCATTGAATGAGGAAACCTGATGCATCTCACGCCGAGAGAATTCGACAAATTGCTTGTTTATATGATGGCCGATGTCGCGCAAAAGCGCCGCGACAAGGGCCTCAAGCTCAATCACCCCGAGGCCGTCGCACTGATCTCGTCGATTGCGCTCGACGGCGCGCGGGCTGGCAAGACCATCGAAGAGGTCACCCAAGAGGCCGGCGCCGTGCTCGGCAAGGACGACGTCATGGAGGGTGTCGCCGATCTGATCCCGTCGGTGCAGATCGAGGCCGTCTTCACCGACGGCAGCCGCTTGGTCACCGTGCACTCACCGATTCAGTAGCGATCTTACTTTCGTAGAGACCTTCTTAGGAGGCGATGATGGCAGGAGTGAAAGCAGGACCTCAGATCGCGGCCGACGTTGATCCGATGACCGCCGAGGTTGAACTGGGCGGCTATGTCTGCGCCAGTGAGCCGGTAACGTTCAACGAGGGCCGACCGGTCACCAAGCTGAAGGTCCGCAATACCGGCGACCGACCGATCCAGATCGGCTCGCATTTCCATTTCTTCGAGGTCAACCGGGCGATGGACTTCGAGCGCGCGGCGGCCTTCGGTCAGCACCTGAACATCCCCGCCTCCACCGCGCTGCGCTTCGAGCCCGGCGACGAGCGCGAGGTCGAGCTGGTGCCCTACGCCGGTCGGCGCGAGGTCTACGGCTTCAACAATCTGGTCGACGGCGCGACCTCGGGCGAATTCGCCGAGCCACAGAAGACCAAGGCGCTCGCCGCCATCGCACAGCGCGGCTTCCGCTCGAGCTAATCGAGCCAAGGCGATTGCTGTCCAGGCGTATACCGACTTGCTGCTCTGTTCGCTCGCTTTCTTCGTCGCACCGCTGGTCGCACCGCTGGTCACAGCGCCTGGCCATGCTCCCGGCGACGATCCTCGAAGGCAAGCGAATACCCTGCGCAATGCGATACGCACTGTTCTGGCAATCGCCTAAATCGTCGCGCCGACTTCGGCCCAATTGCTTCTGCCAACTGACCGCTGACCGCTGACCGCTGACCGCTGACCTCCAGAGACCAGAGGACACCTCATCCATGGCAACGCTCTCACGCAACGAACACGCCGGCCTCTTCGGCCCCACCACCGGCGACCGTATCCGCCTCGGCGATACCAATCTCTTCGTCGAGATCGAGCGCGATCTGCGCGGCCCCTCCGGCGACGAGATCGTCTTCGGCGGCGGCAAGAGCCTGCGCGAAGGCATGGGCATGGACAACCAGCTCACGCGCGCCGGCGGCGCCCCGGACCTGGTGATCACCAATGTCACCATCATCGACGGCGTGCTCGGCGTGGTGAAGGCCGACGTCGGCATCAAGGACGGGCGCATCTGCGGTATCGGCAAGGCCGGCAATCCGCGGGTGATGGATGGCATCACACCGGGGCTCGAGTGCGGCCTGGCCACCGATGCGATCTCCGGCGCGCACCTGATCCTGACCGCCGCCGGCGTCGATTCGCACATCCACTTCATCTCGCCGCAGCAGGCCTGGGCGGCGCTCTCCAACGGCACCACGACGCTGATCGGCGGCGGCACCGGTCCGTCGGACGGCTCCAACGCGACGACCGTGACCCCCGGCCCCGGCAACATCCACAACATGCTGCGCGCCTTCGAGGGCTGGCCCATGAACATCGGCATCCTCGCCAAGGGCCACGGCCATGGCAAGGCGGCGCTGGTCGAGCAGGTCGAGGCCGGCGCGGTCGGCTTCAAATGCCACGAGGACTGGGGCACCACCCCGGCGGTGCTGCGCTCGGCGCTGACCGTCGCCGACGAGATGGACGTGCAGGTCTGCATGCACACCGACACCTTGAACGAGTCCGGCTTCGTCGAGGACTCGATCGCCGCCTTCGAGGGGCGCACCATCCACTCGTTCCACACCGAGGGCTCGGGCGGCGGTCACGCACCGGACATCATCAAGGTCTCCGGGCTGCCCAACGTCCTGCCCGGCTCGACCAATCCGACCCTGCCGTACGGCATCAACTCGCAGGCCGAGCTGTACGACATGATCATGGTCTGCCATCACCTGAACCCGGACATCCCCTCGGACGTCGCCTTCACCGAGAGCCGCATCCGCGCCGAGACCATCGCCGCCGAGAACGTGCTGCACGACCTCGGCGTGATCTCGATCTTCTCCAGCGACTCGCAGGCGATGGGCCGCATCGGTGAATGCTGGCTGCGCTGCATCCAGACCGCCGACGCGATGAAGACCGGTCGCGGCAAGCTGCCCGAGGACGCGCCTGGCAACGACAACTTCCGCGTGCTGCGCTATGTCTCGAAGATCACCATCAACCCGGCCATCGCGCACGGGATCTCGCATCTGCTCGGCTCGGTCGAGGTCGGCAAGATCGCCGATCTGGTGCTCTGGGAGCCCGGCTTCTTCGGCGCCAAGCCGAAGCTTGTGCTCAAGAACGGCATGATCAGCTGGTCGCTGATGGGCGACCCGAACGCCTCGCTGCCGACGCCACAGCCGGTCTACTACCGGCCGATGTTTGGCGCCATGGGCCTGTCACAGACCGACAACGGCCTGACCTTCGTCTCCGCGGCGGCCCATGATGCCGGCATTAAGGAACGCTTGGGTCTGCGGCGCCAGGTCGAGCCGATCCGCAACACGCGCAAGATCGGCAAGGCCGACATGGTGCGCAACAGCGGCACGCCGACCATTGAGGTCGATTCGGAGACCTTCGCGGTGACGGTCGATGGCGTGCATGCGACCGTCGAGCCGCTGCGTACCGTGTCGTTGAATCAGAAGTACTTCTTTAGTTGAGTCCGAACAGGAATAGAGCCTGCATGATCCTCATTGAGACCATCCTCGGTAACGCCGCCGCGCCGGAATGGGCCGACCGGCTGACATCGGCGAGTGTCGATACGCTCGAGCTCGACCATTGGGAGGCGCAGAAGAGCCGTTTTCGGAAACGCTCGGCGGGCGGCGCGGAGCTGGCGATCTCGCTTGACCGAGGCAGTTTCATCCGCGACGGTGACGTACTGCGCTGGGATGCCGAGCAACAGACGGCGTTGTTGGCGCGCATCCGGCTGCGCGATGTGATGATGATCGAGTTGGGCGGACTACTCGGGGATGGCGCAAACGGCGCTCGCGGGAACGGCGCGATTCCCGATACACAGACGGAGATGACAGATGCAGATGCTGCGATTCATGGCGTGAACACCGCGGATCAAAGCACGCCAGCCGCCGCTGAGCTGTTTGCGCTGCGCACCTGCGTCGAGCTTGGGCATGCGCTCGGTAACCAACATTGGCCAGCGCTGGTCAAGGGCACCTGCGTCTACGTGCCGCTGACCGTCGACCGCAAGGTGATGAACTCGGTGATGAAGACGCATGGCTTCGAGGGCATTGAATACTGCTTCGTGCCCGGCTCCGAGATCGTGCCCTATCTGGCGCCGCATGAATCGCGGCGACTGTTTGGTGCCGCCGAGGGGGCTGTGCATAGCCATAGCCATAGCCATAGCCATAGCCATAGTCATAGCCATAGCCATAGCGCCGGCTCCGGCCAGTATGAATGAGGCAGCCCGGCTGCTGCGCGCGCTGCAGTTCGGCGACTCGGTGTTTCCGGTCGGCGGCTTTGCCTTCTCGGCGGGTCTGGAGACCGCGATCGCCGAGCGGGTGGTGACCGATGTCGAGAGTCTGAGCGCCTACACCCGCACCGCACTCGAACAGGCGACGCGCGGCGACAGCGTCGGCCTGATCTGGGCGCATCGCGCGGCGCTGGCCGAGGATCTGACCCAGCTGGGGCAGATTGATGCCCAGGTCTATGCGCGCAAGCTCTCCGGCGAGACCCGCACCATGAGCGTGCGGATGGGCAAGAAGTTCACCGAGCTGAGCGCCGAGATCCTCGAGGCGCCCCTGCTCCAGAGCTGGCGTGAGCAGATCGCCAACGGCGCGACGCCCGGCTGTTATCCGGTCGCGCTCGGGATCAATTTCGCGGTGCAGGGGCTCTCGGCGCGAGACGCCTTCGCGGTGCATCACTACGGCGTCGCGGCGATGATCCTGAGCGCGGCGCTGCGACTGATGCGCATCGACCATGTCGAGACCCAGCAGAGGCTGTTCGCGCTCTGTACCGGGACCGATGCCGATTATGAAGCCGCCGCGGTCATGCCATTGTCCGACATGGCCGGCTTCGCACCCGTGACCGAGATCCTCGCCGCCGCTCACGTCAAAGCGAGGGTGCGGCTCTTTATGAGCTGATCCCGAACTGATCCCGAGCTGCACACCAGCCGAGCCCGCGGGCGCGGACAGCTTCCACTGCCAGCTTCTACTGCCAGCTTCTACTGCCAAAGGTAAACCCATGCCCAAAAAGATCACCCGCATCGGCGTCGGCGGCCCGGTCGGCTCTGGCAAGACCGCCATCGTCGAGGCCATCACGCCGCAGTTGCTTGATCTTGGCATCAAGGTGCTGATCATCACCAACGATGTGGTGACCACCGAGGATGCCAAGCAGGTGCAGCGCACGCTGAAAGGCGTGATGCTCGAGCAACACATCCTCGGCGTCGAGACCGGCGCCTGCCCGCATACCGCGGTACGCGAAGACCCGAGCATGAATCTGGCCGCGGTCGAGGACATGGAGGCGCGCTTTCCGGACACCGATGTGGTGCTGATCGAAAGCGGTGGCGATAACCTCACCCTGACCTTCTCGCCAGCGCTGGTCGATTTCTTCATCTATGTGATCGATGTCGCCGCCGGTGACAAGATCCCGCGCAAGAACGGCCCCGGCATCACCCAGTCCGACATCCTGGTCATCAACAAAACCGATCTCGCCCCGCATGTCGGTGCCGATCTCGGCGTGATGGAGCGCGATTCGCGGCTGATGCGCGGCGACAAGCCCTTTCTATTCACCAACTGCAAGACGGGCGAAGGCATCCCCGAGCTGGTCGCGCGGATCCGTTCCGATCTGCTGTTCGACCTGAGGCTCGACGAGCCCGCGTCGGCCTGATGGACGGTCGCGCGCAGACCCAGTCGACGGCCCTTGCCTTTCCAGCGCTTGGCTTCGTCGGCGATCGCAATGCCGCCATCCGGCTCGGACGCGAGGCCAGCGAACTGGCCGCCTTTCAGGACGAGCCGGCCCAGATGGCGAGCGCCGCAATCGGCAAGAACGGCTTCCTGCGCCTCGGCTTCGAGCGCCGCGGCCCGCGCACCATCCTCGCCGAGTTGGATCGGCGCATCCCGGCGCTGGCGCAGCGCACCCTCTATCCCGAGCAGGCCCTGCCCGATCTGGCCTGGCTGTTCATGATCACCACCACCGGCTGCCTGCTGCAGGGCGATCGGATGGCACTCGAGATCGGCCTCGGCCCGCAAGCGCGCGCCCACATCACCACCCAGTCGGCGACCAAGGTCCACTCGATGGACGCCAACTATGCCGCCCAAACCCAGCAGATCGCGCTCGCCGAGGACGCCTATCTCGAGCTGTTGCCAGAGCCGCTCATCCCGCATCGACGGGCGCGCTTCATCAGCGAGACCCGCATCCAACTCGCCGACAGCGCCACCCTGCTCTACGCCGAGATCCTGCAGCCCGGCCGCAAGCACCATCATCCGGACGAGTGCTTTGGCGCCACGCTCTTGTCATTGGCGACGACGGCAACCCGTCCCGACGGCCGCCTGCTGTTCAGCGAGAAGCTGGTGATCGAGCCCGAGCGTCAGGCACTGCGCCAGACCGGCGTGATGGACGGCTTCGACGTCTTCGGCAACCTGATGCTGCTGACGCCGCCGGCGGTGGCCGACCGCGTCGACGCGCGCATTGGCGCCGCGGTCGATCAGGTCGGCGGGCTGGCCTTCGGCGCCTGCCGGCTACCCAACGACGCCGGCCTCATCATCAAGGTCTTGGCGCGCGAGACCGAGCAGGTCAAGGCAAAGCTACACGAGTATTGGGCGATCGTGCGCGAAGAGGCCACCGGCACCGCGCTCTCGCCGCCCTTCTTCTGGCGTTGAGTGAATACAATCCTAGCAGCTGGTCTGCCTAACGCACCGGGAGGTCATGATGAATGAGCCTGATACCGCGCAACCAGCCAACGGTTGGGAAAGGGCTTGCCGCTCGGCCTCCCCGCTGCGCTTCATCGACTTCAATCTGCGGAGTATCGGGCAGGTGATGTTTCAGGACAACCCGCTCTCGGGGTTGTTCTTCTTTGCCGCCATCGGCTGGGGCGCGTTCATCGCCGGGGCGCTTGAGATCGCGATCGCCGGTCTGCTCGCGCTGCTCGTCGCCTCGCTGACGGCACTTTGGCTGCGGGTCGAGACCGCGCCATTACACGCCGGTCTCTATGGCTTCAATGCCTATCTGCTCGGCATCGCCTTGGCCACCTTTCTCGACCCCTCGCCGCTGCTTTGGGTCTATGTCGTGCTTGGCGGCGCGGTCTCGGTGATCGCCACCCGAGCGGCGACCCGGGTCATGCTGACCTGGGGAATCTCGGCGCTGACCGCGCCCTTCATCCTCATCAGCTGGCTCCTACTGCTGTCCTCGAACGGATTCTCCAGCGTGCCGGCCGGGGCCTTGCCGACCAGTGGCCTGATTCAGCCGATCCCGGCCGAGGCCGCCGATCCGCTGCGCATCCTCGACTTCCTCCAGGGCATCCTGATCAGCGTTTCGCAGGTGTTCGTGAAGGGTGACGGCATCGCCGCGCTGCTGATCCTGATCGGGCTCGCCATTGGCTCCATCGCCGCCGCTGGCTATGCGCTGGCCGCGGCCTTGATCTCGGTGGTCGTCGCGCATCTGCTGGGCGCGGAAAGCCAGCTCATCACCGGCGGCCTGTTCGGCTTCAACCCGATCCTCACCGCGATCGCGGTCGGCACCGTCTTCGCGCGTCCCGGTCTGCGCTCTGGCCTCTATGCGCTGCTCGCGACCATCGTCACCGTCCTCGTGCAAGGCGCGATGGTCGCCGTCGCCACGCCCTTTGCCATCCCCACGCTCACCGCCTCATTCGTGCTGGTCACTTGGCTGTTTTTGCTGGCCAAGCCAGCGCCCTGAAATACCGCCTTCCAGCGTGAGATAGACGTCACTGATCGCGTTCAGAGCCTACGCGATCACAACGACCTTCAGTTGGACTACTCTATCCGTTGGACTACTCTAAGCGTTCATAATGACGCGCCAAGTCCGCAAGAAACGACGGTTTGCGGGCGGGCTTCGAGTCGGCTTAACGATCCCCACACAGGCTCTATGCTCAACCAAGATCAAATCCAGGCTGCCGTCCAGCGGCTGGTCGTCCAGCTCTCGCAGCCGGCGCGCGTGATCCTCTTCGGCTCTTACGCACGCGATCAGGCGCATGCCGACTCCGACCTCGACCTGCTCGTTATCGAGCGCAGGCTGCCGGATAAGCCGGCCGAATACTTGAGGCTCAAGCAGGCCATCGGACGCGTTGGCGTTGGGATCGATCTACTGCTGATGTCGGCGAGAGAGTTTGAGCGCCGCCGGCAGGTACCAGGCACCTTGGCCTATTGGGCCAGCAAGGAAGGGCGCGTGATTCATGAATCCCTTCATTGAGGAGGCAGAACGCCTGCTGCGGCTTGCTCGCAAAGATCGCCTCGCCTGCAAGCTGCTACTGCCCGTCGAGGAGCTCGCATCCAGTGTGGCAAGCTTCCATGCCCAGCAGGCCGCGGAGAAGGCCCTCAAGGCGGTGATGGCGCTGCATGGCATCGGCTTCCGCCGCGTGCACGATCTTGAAGAGCTGGCATCCCGCCTGTCAGCGTCAGGTCATCCAGCGCCGGTTCCAGAGGCCCAGCTCAGCTGCCTGACGCCTTATGCCGTCGAGTTTCGCTACAACGACGATCCAACCCCCATGATCGAGCCCAGTGAGGCCCTCGCGTTGGCGGATCAACTGCTTGATTGGGCGCAAGACCAGCTGGCTAACGCGCGCAAGTCACTGTAATGAATTGATGATCGCAGCAGATGGAGCGAACACCAAACGATGCAGATCGAACGCGTCATGCGCCTACGCAGCGAGCTGGAGGCCCGGCTACTCCGGCTCTCGGTGGCCGCAACTCTGGTCATCGCCGGGCTTGGGGTGCTGCTCGGGCTCTGGGCGCGCTCACCGGCGATCCTCTTCGATGGCCTGTTTGCGCTGATCGACGCGGCGATCACCTGGCTGACGCTGCTGGTGGCGCGCCTGGTCGCTAGCCAAGGCGATGATCGGCGGTTCCAGTATGGCTTCTGGCACCTAGAGCCCTTGGTCATCGCGCTCAAGGCCTCGACCCTGATCGTGCTGGTGGCCTATGCCTTTCTCAGCGCGGTCAATAGCCTGCTCAAGGGCGGCTACGAGCCGGAGTTCGGCATCGCGCTGAGCTATGCGGCGCTGGTCACGCTGATCTCGTTCGGGATCTGGTGGTGGCTGCGCGGCCAGGCCAATCGCATCGATTCCGGTCTGGTGCGCCTCGATGTCAAGGCCTGGCTGCTGTCGGCCTTGATGGGCTGTGCGCTGCTGCTCGCCTTCGCCGTGGCGCTAGCGATTCAGGGCACCGCTGCCGAGGGTCTGATCCGCTTCATCGATCCGCTGGCGCTGGCGCTGATCACGCTGCTGCTGTTGCCGATGCCATTTCGTGAGGCGCGCGAGTCGTTCGCTGAGATCCTGCAGATCAGCCCGGCCGATCTCGACGCCCATCTCAGCGCGCTGATGACCGACTTCATCAAGCGCCACGGCTTTCTCGACTATCGCAGCTATCTCGCCAAGGCCGGACGCGCGCGCTTCATCGAGATCTCGATCTTGGTGCCAGCGGAGCGAGCGCTGACGCTGACCGAGATCGACGCACTGCGCGATGAGATTGGCGCTGCGATCGGCGGCGCCGGTCCGGACCGCTGGCTGACCATCACCTTCACCGCTGATCCGGCACAATTGTGATGACGAACAAGATGTGCAGCTGACGTTTCCGCCTCAGGCCGCAGCGTCTGACAGCTCATGTCGCACGGCGCGCTCCATCAGCGCATTGAGACTGATCCCCTCGGCCTGCGCCATGGTAGCGGCCGCTTGATGGAGGTCGGGCGGTAGGCGCACCACGAATTTACCGCTGGCTGGTTTGCGCACGGCACGGCCGTGCTTCTCGCACAGCTCGATGAAAAAATCCAAAGACGCCTTGAACTCACGGCGCAGCTCCTCGGGATTCTTGCCGTAGAAATCCGCACCGCCATTGAGTCCCTGAATCTCGCCTCGGAACTCATCGGTCTCTGGGTTGTACCGGATGACGGCTGTATAGCCGTCCAACGTCATGGTGTTCATCATGATGGTGTCACTCCATGGTCCGCTAGCCAATCGCGCACTGCCGCGACCGCGCCCTTGTCCATCACCGGCGCCGGGTGCGACTTGTGCAGCACGCGTGTTTCGTCAAACAGCAGCACGCCGATGCGCGAGCCTTCGCGGTTGTACTCGACCGTGGCACCGAGCGCTTCCAGCAGCATAAGCACGTCCTGGAATTTCACGCTGCCCGAGACCGGGCGCTTGAACAGCAGCTCGAGCGTTTTGGTATGCTTGCGTTTCACCGCTTCATAGTATCATTTTTTGATACTATGACAACATCCCCTAATCCTCGCGCGAACGGCTGAACCGCATCGGTGTGCTGGAAGCCGGGGCGCGGGGATTTCGTCGCCTTCCACTTCGATGGGCGGCGATTTGAAGCTTGGGGCACAAAGACGGCCTGAGGTCGCGGTCAGTGCGTCGGCATCGAGTTGCTGCAGACCAACCTTCCCGACGCGAGCTTGGCAGGGCCGCCGCAAGGTCATAAACTGCATTTGTCGCAACTCGCCACAGGAGCCGCACCATGAGCGTATCCATTCGCATCGACGAACGGCTGTATGCCGCTGCCAAATCACAGGCCAGCGCCGAAATGCGCTCGATCCCGCAGCAGATTGCTTACTGGGCCAAGGTAGGCCGGGCAGCGCTCGATAACCCCGATCTGCCCATCGAGCTGGTGCGTGATACGCTGCAAGCGCTCGAAGAACCCTCGGAACCCTTCGACTTGCCAGCACCATGACGCCAACGCTCGCGCAGCGTCCTGCCTTCAAGCGAGCCTACAAGAAGCTCCATCCCAATCAGCGCGAGGCGGTACATAGCGCCATTCGCGCCATCCTCAGCGACCCCGAATGCGGTGAGGAGAAAAAGGGTGACTTGGCCGGTGTTCGGGTATTCAAGTTCGACTGCATCCATCAAACATTTCTACTCGCCTATACCTGGGGCGACAGCCTCTGCACGCTGCTGAGCCTGGGTCCGCATGAAAATTTCTACCGCGACCTCAAGCGCTGAGCTTCAGCCGGTACCGCTGTCATGACTAAAACACGGATGCTAGCGCCTATTCGACGCCCGCTTCGACAATTGCTCACCATCACCGTCAGCGGCGTCAATCTCTGGCTCGAGCACAACGCCTTCATTCTGGCCGGTGCGCTGGCCTTCTTCACCATCTTCTCGCTGGCGCCGACCTTGATCGTCGCGGTGACGGTGATCGGCGTCGTGCTCGGCCAAGGCGCGGCGCAGGGCGAGATCGTCGCCCAGTTGCAGGATGCGATGGGCGCCGAGGCCGCCGGCGCCATCGAGCAGGCGATCCTGATGTCGCGGCCGGAGGAGACCGGGCCGCTGCCAACGCTAGTCGGCATCGGCGCGATCCTGATCGGCGCGACCGTGGTGTTCGGTCAACTGCGCTATTCGATGAACCTGCTCTGGGAGGTGCGTCCAAGGCCGAGTCGTGATCGCCTAGCGCCCTTCTGGCAGCTGGTGCGCACCCGACTGCTGGCGCTATTGGTCGTCTTGTTGGTCGCCCTGGTGCTGTTGCTCTACTTCGTGGTCGCGATTGCGATTCAGACCTTGGTCGGCGCCGTTGATCTGCCTGGACCACTGCAGGCGCTGCTCTTGGACTGGTTCCCAGGTGCCGCCCGCAGTCTCGCCGCGGTCCTGATCACGGCGCTGTTCATCGCCGCCTTATTCAAGATGCTCCCGGATGTGCTCTTGACCTGGCGAGATGTCCTCCCCGGCGCCCTGGTCACGGCATTGCTGCTCACTCTCGGCCGTTATGGCATCGCCCTCTATCTCGCCGAGACCGCGATTACCTCGACCTATGGCGCCGCCGCCTCGCTGTTGGTGATCCTGTTCTGGGTCTACTTCTCCGCCCTGCTGCTGTTGCTCGGCGTGGCGCTAACCCGCGCCGAGCTGAGCGCCCGCAATCGGCCCATCGTGCCACGTGCATCGGCGGTGAGGGTGATTCAACAGCAGGTCGTCTGAGCAGGTCGTCTGAGCAGGCCGTTTGAGCAGGTTGTCTTAAGGTGCCCCAAGCTGAAGCCCCCGCATCGGTGATCTGCACGCCTCCCGATCGACGAGCGCTGTTCAAGTTTCCGCTGCCCTGGCTTACGCTGCCCTGGCTTACGCTGTCCTGGCGTCTGCTGCTGTGCTCGGTGGCGATCATGACCGCGAGCACGGCGGCAACCGCGACCTCGACGGCAACCCTGAGCGCGGATTCCGTCATGGTCCTCTCCGTCTCAAGCGCTGTCGCGACGCTTGAGACTCTCGATCTCACCGACACGACAGCCCCCAGGTCGCTCTCAGAGCAACTGCTGATCCACAAGGAAACGCCGGCTCAAGCGCCAGAGCAGCAACAGGACCAGCAACAGGACCAGCAACAGGACCAGCAACAGGACCAGCAACAGGATCAGCAGCAGGACCGGCAGCAGGATCAGCAACGGGCCCAGCACTCAGATCAGCGGCAGGCTCATCCGCCTGATCAGTCGCTCGTCGACAACGACCTGCAGCGAGTGCTGTCGTTGCCGCTTGAGGCCTGGACGTCCGGCGCAAGCCCAGAGGCGCGCAGCTCGGACTTCATTCCGGTCACCATGTGGATGCTCGCCGCGGTACGGAACAGCTCCGAGGCACCCATCGAGCGCTGGCTCGTGGTGGAGCCTTGGCGACTGCGCGACGTGCGGCTGTTCGTCATCGATGCCGAGACCGGAGCGATCCTGGCTCAGGCCGCGGGCGGCCAGCGCATTCCGCTCGAAGCACGCGTCATCCCGGCGCAGGAGGCGAGCTTCCCGCTCCGGCTCGCTCCCGGGCAGCACCTCCTGCTGGTGCTGCGTGTCCAGGACAAGACCTTCAGCCCGGTCTCCCTGACCTTGCACGATCCCGGGATGCGCGCACGGCAAGTCGCGCGTCTGCGCGATACCCAGGTCGCGCTGCTCGGCTTCGTCCTGGCGATCGTGCTGGTGCTGCTGGTCCAGGCTAACTGGCGCTATACGCTGGTGGCCTTTTGGCTGACGGCGGCGACCCTGTTCGAGCTCATCTACCTGGTGCCCCTGCTGCCCAGCCTGATACCGGCGATCAGGCCCTATATCGTGCCCATCCTGACCGCGAGCGGAGCCCTGGCGATGGCCGCGTTCGCGTTGATGACGCTGTCCTTTCTGCGGCTCTATCGCCAGCGCCTCTGGCTGGTCATCTATGGGACTTGCATCGCCATCTTCATCGGTGTTGCGCTGATCATCCCCTGGACCGATCAGCACCATCTGGTCCGTCGCACCAGCGCCCTGACCTCGCTGGTGGTGCTCGTCCTCTGGCCAGTTGCAGCCTGGTCCGCGCGCGCCATTCGGCATCGACCCTACGGCCGTGGTCTGTTGCTCCTGTTCTGTCTTTACTGGATCGTCGCGCTGATCCGCGTGCTGCTCGCCAACGGACTGCCGAGTCTGGATCTCACCAATGATCCGCTCATCTTGCTCTACCTGTTCGGGCTGGTGTCGTTTGCGCTCGGGGTGTTCGGCATCGACAGCCGCGGTCGACGTGACCTGGCGGCTCACCTTGAGCGGCAGTTGCATGCGCGCGAGGAGTCCGAGCGCCAGCGCAGCCTTGAGACACAGCAACAGGAAAACGCCAGGCTCGCCGCGGCGGTCGAGCAGCAAACCCGGGCCTTGCGCGAAGCCAATGCACGCGCCATCGCCGACAGCGAGGCCAAGTCCAATTTCCTCTCGACGGCCAGTCATGAGCTGCGCGCCCCGCTGCACGACCTGCTCGGCTATGCCGAGCTGCTCTCGCGCTCGATCACGCCTGAGCAGCAGGCACAGCTCGCGGTGATCCAGAAGAGCGGCCAGCAACTGCTGCATCTGATCGACGACATCCTGGAATTCAGCCGTGGTGATGCCAAGCCGATCCTGCTGGAACCGGCACCGCTATCCCTGTCGGCCTTGGCCAGGCATCTCAAGCAGCTCTACCGGCCGCTGGCCGAGCGCGGTGGCAATCAACTCGAGATCCAGGTCGCGGTCGGCGACGGCGATTGGGTGATCGCCGATGAGCGCCGCTTGACGCAGATCCTGAGAAACCTGCTCGGCAATGCCTGCAAGTTCACCCAGCAGGGCCGCATTGAGCTGCGCATCAGTCAGTTCGAGCCAGCAGGTCATGCCACCACCGAGCCTGACGTCAGCGCCAACGATGATGATCCTCCAGCCCATGCGGAAGCTGACGCTTTCGCCAATGCGACCGCTGATCTAGCAGCCAAACCAGTGGACGAGCAGCCCGAGAGCGGCCTGGTTCGGCTCCGGTTTGAGGTTAGTGACACCGGCATCGGTATCCCCAGCGAGCAGCAGGCGGCGATCTTCGAGCCCTTCAAACGCCTCGACCGCTACGATCGCGCGCCCGGCCTCGGTCTCGGGCTCGCGATCAGCCAGCAATTGGCGCTGGCCATGGGCGGGCGCATCCAGGTGCATAGCCAACCGGATCAGCAACCGGGGAGTCTGTTCAGCATCGAGCTAAAAATCCCCAAGGCACGCATTCTGGACGCCAGCCCTGCGCGCATCAAAACGGGCGTCATTCGCGGCTATCGGGGACCACGACGCACCCTGCTGATCGCCGATGACATGCCGAGTAGCCGTCAGTTCCTGGCTGAAAGCGTTCGCGCCTGGGGCTTTGATGTCCGACTGGCGGTGAATGGGGCGGACGCGCTCGAGCAGCTGCAAGCCGCTGATCCAATCCCCGATGCGGCCCTGATCGACCAGTTCATGCCGCAGCTCGATGGCTGGGGCTTTCTGCGTCAGGTGCGCGAATCCGCCATGCATGCAAGGCTGCCGGTGATTCTGATCTCGGCGGCACCGCTGGAACGACCCGAGGGTCTATCGAGTGAGATCGCCTTTGATGCCGTCGCGCTCAAGCCGCTCTCGGCGCGGGCCCTGGCCGAGCTCCTCGAGCAGCAGCTCGAGCTCGATTGGGACTATGACCGCGACGAGGAGCGCAGCACCGAAGACCCCGAGCGCATGCCCGCCGCGGAGCAGGACGACGAATCAACCGCTCGCGCCCTGGCCGCGGCACTCGACGACGCCCAGCTCGCCGAGCTGCGCACGCTGATCTCGCTCGGCGCGGTCATCGCGATCGCCGACTGGGCCCGCGAGCGGTGTCAGTCCGATCCTGAATCCGCCCCGCTCTGGCGGGCGATCGAGCGCTACGCGGTCCAGATCGATCTCGCCGGCCTGCGCAGCCTCGCGCGACAACATCCGCCTTCCGAGATCCGCTGAAATCAGCAATCTCAGCGCAAAACTACGCTGATCGCGTCAAAAGACCGCTCGCGGCCTTGGAGGCAACGCGAGCGTGATACCGTAAACCAATCATCAAGAGGACCCTGACCATGCGCCTGTTCGACATCCTCGCCCTGCTGATCGGCCTCTCCGCCGTCTTCAGTTGGTTGAACGATCGCTACTTGAAATTGCCAAGCGCGATCGGACTGATGCTGTTCGCAATCCTGTTTTCACTGGCCCTGCAGTTGCCGCTGCCGTTCCTGCCCGACCTGCAGCAACAGGTCGCGCTGATGCTCGACAGCATCGATCTGACCGAGGCCTTCCTGCACGGCATGCTCGGCTTCCTGCTCTTCGCCGGCGCCCTGCACGTCGACCTCAAGGAGCTTGCGCGGCAGAAATGGGTCATCGCCACGCTCGCCACGGCGGGCACCGTCGGCGCCGCCTTGCTAATCAGCGGCGGCAGCTATCTGCTGTTCCAGGCGATCGGGTTACCGGTCCCGTTCATCTACTGCCTGCTCTTCGGCGCCCTGATCTCGCCCACCGACCCGGTCGCCGTGCTCGGCATCCTCAAGCGCGCGAAGGCACCGAAGGCCTTGGAGATGAAGATCACCGGCGAGTCGTTGTTCAACGACGGCGTCGCGGTGGTGTTGTTCATAGTCCTGCTCACGCTGGCCGTCGGCGACACCAGCCCAAGCATCCTCGACACCCTGATCCTGTTGCTCCAGGAGATCGTCGGCGGCCTGCTGTTTGGGTGGCTGATGGGATGGCTCGCGCTGCAGATGATCCGGCGCACCGAGAATTACCAGGTCGAGATCATGCTGACCCTGGCGTTGGCGATGAGCGGCTATGCGATCGCCGCCCACGCGCATGTCTCCGCCCCCATCGCCATCGTCATCGCCGGCCTGCTGATCGGCAGCCATCGCCGGACCGCTGCCCTGCACGAGGCCACCCTGCACCGGCTGGACGACTTCTGGGAACTGGTCGACGAGGTGCTGAACGCGGTGCTGTTCGTGCTGATCGGCCTCGAGGTCTTGGTGATTCAGGTCAGCGGCGAGCTGATCCTGGCGGGCCTGATCGCGATCCCACTAACGCTCGCCGGCCGTTGGATCAGCATCGCCGTCCCGGTTCGCCTGATGCGTCGCTCGCGCACCTTCGAGCCGGGCGTGGTCCCGATCCTGACCTGGGGCGGACTGCGCGGCGGCATCTCGGTGGCCCTGGTGCTGTCGCTACCCGAGGGCGAGACCGGCGACATCCTGCTGACCGTCACCTACTTCGTGGTCGTGTTCTCGGTGCTGGTGCAAGGACTCACCATTGGGCCGCTGGTGCGGGCCGTCGCCGCTCGCGGCCAACGCGCGTCCGATAGCGCTGACGGCTGAGACCCCAGCCTGACGACCGTCCTAGAGCCTGGCGCGGACAGCACCGCGCCAGCCAGCGATCCCGACACTTCTTCAACGCCTGGCTGATCAACGCCCGTGGCAGCGGCTTGCTCGATCAGGGCTACCGCTACTGGATGCTCGGTGCGATCGGCAGTGTGCGCCCGCCGTGCTGGTCGATCGCGCGCGATTCATCTGCCCGGGTGGCTCTGGCGCAGTGCGATGCTCGTGAGGGCACGAGTCGAGCGATCAGCAAATGAGTCCGTGCTGGTTTCTTCACAGGCGCCTAATCGGGCACGTGCCGCAACGCTCAGGGCTCGGCGATCCAGATCAGGAATTCACGAAACACCTCATCGACGAGTCTTTGATAGGACTAAAGCCGCGCCTCGCGCGTCTGCACTGGGAGCTCGCTCTCCATGCTCTTCAATAGGCGAATCTGTAGCTGCAGCATGCGCGCATTCTCTTGTTCGATCCGTCGCAGTGCGACCACGAATGGCTCGAGTGCATCGGCCGTCTCCGGGATGATCGGCGTCAGCCGGATACGGGCCAATTGCGCATGACCCAACGCCATTCCACGGAAAGCGGCATCGCGATTCAGCAATGGCCCGAGTGGCGCGAGCATGATATGGCTCCAGGCCGTCACCAATGGCGCGACGATCTGCTGAGCGCGCAAGAACAGCGCAGGGTCCGTCGACCAGCGCGCAGTCCGCGACAACAGGGAGATCGCCTCAAGCTCGCGGGTGTACTGCGACAATACCTGTTGCTGCGCGACATTCAGACCGGCCATCCACTGCACCCCAGAATGGTAGGCGACATTGCCGCCCTTGGCCGCATTGATGAAGACAGTGATCTTGGTCTGTATCGCCGCGGTGAAGCCGGCTTTGGCGACTCGATCGCGGGTTTGATCATACAGTGCTGAATCGATCATCGCATTCACCCATTAAGGTCGCTGAATTGAACGGCGCGCATCCAATCGCCGACGCAAGGCAGCCATTCTGCTGCCGCGACTGCTGCAGCCGTCACGCCTACGGCCATCACCGAGCGCTCCGCCGTGGCGGATCTCGACGCGCTGAAGCAGACCTACGAGGTGCCGAACTTCCGCATCGGCGGCCATTACGACCTCAACAACCCCGAGCTCTGGGTAGACGGCGGCAGCGGCGGCACCACGCTCGAGTCGCTCGGTGCCGCACCGGCGCGTACCGCCTATATCGCCGTCGGCACGCCCAAGCGCAACGCCGCGGGCGAGATCATCAATGCCATCGTCATCAACAGCTTCTTCTCCGGCGACGCGACCTCGATGTACTCGAACTGGTTCGCCGGCGGCGCCGGCAACGCCTTCTCGGGCGGCGCCCTGGTCGGTCCTGGGCTGCTGTTCGACACCGATCGCTTCTATGTGATCTTCGTCGATGCCCTCGGGCTTTGGGGCGCATCCAAGCCGTCCGACGGGCTCGGGCGCCAATTCCCGCTGTACAACTACTACGACATGGTGCATCTGAACTACCGCCTGCTGCGCGATCACCTCAAGGTCGGCCAGGTGCTGCTCTCCACCGGGGTCTCGATGGGCGGCACCCAAGCCTACTATTGGGGCCTGATGTACCCGGACTTCGTCAGGGCGGTGATGCCGATCGGCGGCGCCTCGGCCACCGATGGCGAGGGTGGCGCGGTCGCGGCCTGGACCTTCCAGCTGGCCAAGGCGGCGCTGGAGTCCGATCCGGTGTGGATCGATACCAACGCCGATTACTACGAGCTGCCGAAGGCGCTGCATCCCAACCAAGGGGTCGCGTTCCATTGGTCGAACCTGGCGCTGACTGGCTTCGACTTGGCGCACAGCCAATCCCTGGGCTGGGATCAGGTATCAAAAGAGGTCTTCACCTGGAGCCCGGACCCGCGTCTGGGCGCCAATGCCGGCAGTCGTTTGCAGCAGCTCGCCGCCCAGTTCGACGCGGTCGATCTCTGGTATCGGGATACGGTCGGCGAGCGCCACAATCTCGACGCCCTGTTGCCACGGATGCAGCCGCGCACCCTGGTGGTGCACGTGGAGAACGACCAATGGCTGCTCGCCGGCGAAGCACGGGCGGCCGCTGAGCAGATCCCGGGCGGGCTCTACACCGACTTCGCCAGCCCGATCGCGCACTATGCGGTGTTCAAGGCGCCGAATGTGCTCACGCAAGACCAGACCTTCAACGCCTTCCTGCGCTCGGCCGGGATCATTACCGATCAGGATGTCGTCTGCGAGGCCATCAACTACCGCCGGCCGCGCGTCAATCGGAGCCCGGACCCAGCGCAGTCGTTCTGGCTCGACGAGATGCTGATGCCCTTCCCGGTCAAGTTCACGCGGGTCAAGGATCAGCGCGGCGTCGACTGGGAGATCGGCTACATGGATGAATACTGCGGCGACGACAAGAACCCGCCAACACTGGTCATCGTCCACGGCAAGGGCGCCTTCGGCGGCCATTACGGTCATCTGATGCGCTATGCGGTCGAGCGCGGCTTCCGCGTCATCGTGCCAGACATGCCGCTGGCCGGCGTCTCCGGTCCGGGCAATCTCGACCAGCTCCAGGCGCGCACGCTCGATGATGTGCGCGATGCCTTCCATGCCCTGATCGTCGGCGAGCTCGGGGTCGAGGACGCCTGGTATTACGGCCACTCGCTCGGCGGTCAAACCGTGCTCGGCTACGCGCTGCGCTATCCCGAGGCGGTGCAAGGATTGATCCTGGAGGGGCCGGCCGGTCTCGAAGAATACCCAACGCATTTCCAGCTCGGCGAGCAGTCTCTGCCGATCTGCGACATCAACATCGCCTACGATCTCGATCAATGGCATGCCGCCTATGATCCACTCGGGCTGGTCCAGATCGAGCTCGATCGCACGCCCGAGGACATCCGCGACTTCTTCTATTTCCAGACGCGCGATGCGGCCGGCAATGCGGTACCGAGTCCGCTCGGCTACTTCGTCAACGACACCGAATACGCCCGCCTGCATACCGATCAGCGCATCGCGATGATCAGTGGCAACCAACGCGAATTCGAGCAATGGGCCTTCCTGTTCATCTATGATCTCTTCACCATCTGCGCAGAGAACGCCATCGAGGATGAGCAGTCGCTGTACAAGCGCCTGCCACAGATCAAGGTACCGATCTTCCTCGCCTTCGGCGCCCGCGAGCCGTTCATCCCGAGCACCTCGCTGAACGGGCTCACCGACCTGGCCGGGGACATCATCATCCCCTTCCGCGAGCGCATGGCCGCGGCCGGCAACCCGCCAACCATCAAGCTCTATCCGGATGTCGGTCACTTCATCCATACCGATGTGCCCGATGAATTCGCTCGCGATCTGGTTTCGTTCATCCAGACGGGTCAGGTGGATACGGTGACGCCGGAGGTGATCGACGCGCTGATCAATGGCACCGCGCCGAGCGCGGCCCCCTCGAACGCGGGGGTCTCCGATCAACCCGCCGGCCTTTCCAAGTGAGGTGTGTGATGTACAGAAACCAAGCGACTACCCATCGAGGCATGCTGGCGCCACTGACGACAGCGGTGAGGGGCCAGGCGTTGAGCACAGGCTCAGCCATGACCGCGGCCAAAGCTGTGACCTCAGCCGCGGCGACCACTCCGGTCGCATCCTCGGTCGCAACCGCGATCGCACCCGTCGCTCGATCATTGCTCGCCGCGATTGTTCTCGGTCTCACGCTGCCCGGCATGGCAGCGACCGCTGATGCGAACCAGACGCCCAGCTCGGCTCAGACCGCCGCTAGCGAGCCACCCCATCAGCGGCTCAGACCCCCAGCCGATGCGCTCACGCCCAGCTCTGGCATCATGGCCCTCGACCACGTCAAGCACTACTACACAATCCCCAACTTCCGCCTCGGCGGAACCTATGATCTGGATGCCGACCCGGCGAGCTGGCACGATGGCGGCGCCGGCGGCACGACGCTCGAATCCTTGGGGTCAGAGCCATTGCGGGTTGCCTATATCGCTGTCGGCACGCCCAAGCGCAACGACGCCGGTGAGATCACCAATGCCATCGTGATCAATACCTTCTACTCCGGCGACGCGACCAACATGTACAACTTCTGGTACGAGGGCCAGGCCGGCAACGCCTTCTCCGGCGGCCCCATCGTCGGGCCGGGCCGGGTCATCGACACCGATCGCTACTATGTGGTCTTCCTCGATGCGATCGGCCTCTGGGGCGCCTCCAAGCCCTCGGATGGACTCGGGCGCCAGTTCCCGGCCTATAGCTACTTCGACATGGTGCAGGCCAACTACCGGTTGCTGCGCGAGCATCTCAAGATCGCCCAGGTCGAGGTGGTCACCGGTGTCTCGATGGGCGCCACCCAGGCCTGGGTCTGGGGGCTGATGCATTCGCCGAGCGGCTATGTCAAGGCGATCCTGCCGATCGGCGGCACCACGGCCTCCGACGGCGATGATCCGGTTGGGGCCTGGACCTTCCTGCTCGCGCAGGCCGCGCTGGAGAGCGATCCGGTGTGGCGCAAGACCAAGGGCGACTACTACCATCTGCCGATCGAGCAGCATCCGCGCCAGGGCCTGCAGTTCATGTGGTCACGGCTGCAACTGACCGGCTTCAGCTTCCCGCTGCGCTCGGCGGCGCCTTGGTCCGAGATCGAGCGCGAGGTCTTCCACTGGCAGCCCGAGGGTAACCAGACCGCCGCCTTCATCGCCCGCACCAAGCACGAAGACGCGGTGGACTTCTGGTACCGGAACGACGCCGGCTTCCGCTACAACATCAACGCCGAGCCGGGGCGGATACAGGCGCGCACGCTGGTGGTCCATGTCGAGACCGACAAATGGCTGCTGGTGGACAACGCGCGTCAGGCGGCCGCCGCCGTGGATGGCGCGGTCTTCGCCAGCTTCCCGGACCCAACCGCCCACTACGGCGTGTTTCGCGCGCCCAATGTGCTGGCGGAGACGATTGGCGCCTTTATCGACGATCGCTTCACCACCCATCTGCCGGGCATTGCCGGTACCGCCTACACTGGCCAGCAGGCGAGCGCGGAGGAGCGGCCGGCGGGACTGGCCAAGTAGTCGCCGGCATCATCGCCATCACGGCATCACAGGCCGCCAATGGGCGGCCTTGGGCACCGATGCAAGGCCGCAGTGTCCTCGCTATCCACGGCATGCGCGCAGATTCAAGCCAAGCGTGCCAGAATCGGAGTTTGGAGAAACCGCGGATGTTCTCGCCCAGCTCAAACAAGATGACAACATGACTTATCCAGAGCTTAATCGCATCACCATCGACCCGGCCAAGATGGGCGGAAAGCCCTGTATCCGCGGTATTCGGATCACGGTCGGGACCATTACCGGCTTGCTCGCCGCTGGCGAGAGTATCGAGGGCATTCTCTCCTACTACCCAGATCTGGAGCGGGAGGACATTTTTGCCGCGCTGGCCTATGCAGCCTGGCGGGCAGAGGAGTACGATCTGCCGCTCAAAGCTGGATGAAACCCGCCGAGCCCTTAGCTGAAGGGGCGTTGGTAGTCATCGACCCCAGACGCCATCGGATACGTCTGTTGCCGCTCAGACGATGATTGCAGTATCTGAATATCTACCTGATCGGGGACTTTGAATTGTATGGCAGTCATCGATTCGCTTTCCTCGATTGGGCGGTTTTGAGACTACAACGCGTAGGGGCGAATGCGCTTTGCCACGGCACGCACCCGTGCGCGCGCCTGGTCGACCTCGCCATGACGGTTCGCGACCGCCGCGTCGCGCCGGACGAGGTCGGCATCGTAGGCCGCCACCAATCGGTCGACTGCGCGGTTACGCGACTGACTGTCACTTTTCTGATGCCTGACCCAGGTCCAGATGTGGTTGCCATTGACACTTGACGGTGGTTTGCGGATCAGGGAGGGGAATAACACCCCAGGCGCTCGAGCGCGCCTTCAAACCCAGCGCTGCGGCTCGAAGTTGACACGATTCTTCAGCTCCATGACCTCCTCGCCAACGGCCGCGACCAGGAAGCCACTGCGTTCGGCGTAACGCAGCGCGCTGTCATCGACGCTGAGGGTCGCGAGCAGGCCGACCACGGGTAGCGAGGCGTACTCGGGGAAAAATTCACGGAAGCGTGTGATCTGCTCGATAAAGCCATCCACGTCGGCACTACGCAGCGTCGCCTTGGTGCTGTTCAGCAGGATCAATTCGTCGGTGACAGCCAAGGCGTCAATCTCCTCGCGGCGGCCGTCCGAAAGACGGCGCTTGAAGCGGACGACGAGGTCCCGCGGCTCTTGGCCGAAGCGTTCCTTGACGATGCGGGCGAGACTCGGATAGACCAGATCCTCGACCATGGTGCCAAGCTTATTGGCTAGATCGCCCCACTTGCGATTCATTTCGATGCGCTCGCGGCGGCTCGCCTCTTGGTCGGCGCGGACCTCGTCCTTGAAGGTGTGCATCTCGTCCTTGAACGCGTGCATCTCTTGTTTGAATTCACGCATCTCGTCCTGCAATCGCTGCAGGCCCTTTTGCGTCTGAATCTGGACGTTGTAGAGCTTGTTGAATTCGATGCCGACGCTGGTCGTGAAGTCGGCCAGCGCGGCCTCCAAGCGGTCAACGCGTTCTGCGACGACGGCCATCATATTCTCCTCGGTTCTGTGATCTCTGGTTGAGTCTATCCCGTCAACGGCATGGGGGTCGATCCGCAAGGACGATGCTCGCGTCCACGAGCACTGAAGGCGAGCAGCGCGATCCTCTTCCGCAACCGTCTTGAAGCGCTGCGCGCCGCGGCAGCCGACTGTCTGAGCCAACAGGCCAGGGACTGAGCGGATCGATCACGCTCGCCCAGTGATCAGGGTGAACAGCAGTCGCATCAAATCGCACCGAAATAGTCCGCGAAGATCCGCGCGAAGCGCTCGGGCTGCTCCAGGTTCATCGAGTGACCAACCTCGGCGAAGCGCTCCAGTCGGGCATTCGGCAGACGCTCGACCATGCGCTCAAGATGCTCCGAGGGAATCCACAGATCCTGCTCACCATAGAGGATCAGATGCTCGTGGCGCATCGCTGGCATGCGCTCGGCCAGCGCGCCCTCGGACCATTCCCGTCCCAGGTCGCGCGGCGTGCCGAACCAGATGCCATCGGAGAGGATACGCGTCTTGTCGACGAGGAGCGCGAACAGCTCGCGCTGGGCGTGCGTCGCCGAGGCGGCAAATTGCGGCTGCTGGCCTGCGGCCAGACTCGATGGCTCGAACAGGGTCGGCGCGGCGGTCGCCAAGCCGGCGTAAGCAAGATCCCGCTCCGCCTGCATCGCCCGCAGCACCTCGAGCTGGGCCGGATGCAGCTCGAGGCCAAATGGACTCACCGGATCGAGCATCAACACCTTGGCGAAGCGCTCCGGCGCCAGCGTCAGCAGATGCGAGATGATGATGCCGCCAGTGGAATGGCCATACAGATGACAACGCTCGATGCCGAGCGCATCGAGTAGTCGAAGATGATCGGCGGCATGGATGGCCATCCGGTAGTTGGCGAAGTCCGGAAAGGGCTCGGGCTTGTCGGAATCACCGCAGCCGCGCCACTCGCTGGCGATGACCCGCAACGGGCTCGGCAGCAGCGGCACGGCGAGATCCAGCCAATGGGCGCAGCCAAGGTTGCCATGGATGGCGAGCACCGGTAACGTCCGATTGCCCGATCCGTCACCCGCTCCAACATCGGCGCCGGCCCTGCCTCCGTGGTCAAGGACATTGATTGCGATCTCGCCGATCTGAATACGTGGCATTGCCTTGGGCTCCAGACGCTGGTCGTTGAGCGAGCCATGGTACTCGCTCGGAGCCCGAGCCAAACTGAGCCGTGACGATCGGAAACCGAGCCGCAAGCAAGAGACTGGGGAGAGACCGCATGATGGTCATGAACAGCCGCCACACTCGGGGCATTCTGCACACTTGATCCCGCTTGATCACACCGATCACACCGATCACACCGATCACCACGTATCATCAAGACCTGCTGACCAAGATGCGTGACCCATTCGAACTGTCCAACTGGATCGACAGGCATCGATCGGTCTGACCGATCTCTGCCCAGCCAAGATGGCCGGCTCGCATCCCAGCCGGATCAACACGCCCGCTAATGCAACATCCAACATCCAATGAGCACCGATGAGCACCAATGAGCACCGCTAAACCCGTCTCCAACGCGCATTCGCGGAGGGACCGCGAGCCACTCGCGGTCGACCTCGCCCTGCAAGGCGGCGGCGCCCACGGCGCCTTTGCCTGGGGTGTGCTCGACCGACTGCTGCGGGAGCCCTGGCTGCGCATCGAGGCCATCTCCGGCACCTCGGCCGGGGCAATGAACGCGGCGGTGATGAGCGACGGCTACGCGGCGGACGGTGCCGCGGGTGCCCAGGCCGCGCTCGAAGGCTTCTGGCGCCGCGTCTCCGAGGCCGCCCGGCTGAGCCCACTGCAGCGCAGCCCGGTCGACATCCTGATGGGCCAGTGGACGATGGACCATTCGCCGTTCTTCCTCGGCATGGACATGGCCTCGCGGCTATTCTCGCCCTACGACCTGAACCCACTCGACATCAACCCGCTGCGCGACATCCTCGCGGACTGCATCGACTTCAGCCGTCTGGCCGCATCGCCGATCAAGGTCTTCGCCACCGCGACCAACGTGCGCACCGGTCGCCCGCGCATCTTCCGCAATGCCGAGCTGACCCCGGATGCCCTGCTCGCCTCGGCCTGTCTGCCGATGATGTTCCGCGCCATCGAAATCGACGGCGAGGCCTACTGGGACGGCGGCTTCTCCGGTAACCCGACCATCTCGCCGCTGGTGCGCGAGTCCGATGCCCACGACACCATCCTGGTGCAGATCAACCCGGTGGAGCGCCCCGGCACGCCGAAGACCGCGCGCGACATCCTCAACCGCGAAAACGAGATCGCCTTCAACGCGCCGCTGCTTAAGGAACTGCGCATGATCGCGCTGTTGCGCCGGGTCGCTAATGCCGGCGACTGCGAGGGCGCGCGCTGGGCGGCGATGCGCCTGCATCGCATCTCAAGCCCGGCGATGCTCGAGCTGGGCTACTCCTCCAAGCTCAATGCGGAATGGGCCTTTCTGCTGACGCTGCGCGACGAGGGCCGCCGTCGCGCCCAGGCCTTCTTGAGCGAGCATGGCGACGACCTGGGACAGCGCGCCAGCATCGATCTCGACACCCTGCTCGAGGAGGTCTAAGCTCGCCTTCGACGTAGCGGCTCACTGATCGGTCGAGTCGATCATCCTTCCCTACCCTAACGCCGCGCGCGGCCGTCTCACCGGCCCTGCCCGGCAAGATCGACACCATCATCGGCATGCGCCGCAGATGAGATCCAGAACGTGCCGGGCTGGGAGGCCTTCGTGCGCCACCTGCTCGATAACGAGGCGTTGCAGCTGCTGGAGGCCTATCTGATCCAGACGCTGACCCTGGATACGGGATCTGCACTCTTAGGAGGCTGTCCGACTTGTAGGCTAAGGGCCGCTGATCGTACAGAAACTCGCCGATTTCGGAGCGCCTGCCTGAAATATAGCGGCCTGAGAGATTCTGCGAGCGATCTGGATTTCGCGTAGCAGCGTGTTCTGAGCGCAAGTCGGGCAGCCTGCTAGTGGCCGCGATCGGCGGCGGCATCGGCCTGCAGGCGATCATGGCCAACTTGGCCGCGCTTGACGACCGCATGCCCACCATCACCGCGCTGCACGAGGCGATCAACAATCGGCATCGATGGCATGGCGCTGCGAAGAGGAGGTCGCGCCCAAGCTGACCGACAGGCGTCGCTGTAGCCGCCGGTCCTCATTGTCGAGGCTCCCTCAGACGGTCAGCACACAGCCGCATTCAAGCCGGATCTCGTGCGGGGCAACCTGTCGGCTGACATGACCCTGTCGCACGTGCAGCACCAGCAGGGTGCGCGGGTCGAAGACGATGATGTCCTTGACGCCCTGCGAGAGATAAAAGGTTGGACCAATCTCCAGATCCTTCGCCTCGTAGCCAGGGCTCACCACCTCGATCACCGCCTCTGGGATCAGCGTCAGGGCGCGATCCTGCTCCTCCTCGCTGGGCTCGCGGCAGAATACGGAGATATCGGGGCGCTTAAGGCCGTTCGGGAACTGGATGTAGACGTCCATCGCATGGACACAGGCGCAGTCGACCGCATCCTCGGCGGGGCGAATGCTGCCGCTGATCCGCTCGACGTGCTTCTGGTGTCGATAGAGGGGTTGCGCTTCCCAAATCGCCAGCCCGTTGACGATCTCCAAGCGGATGCCGAGCTCGTTAGCCCGAAGCAGTTGAGGGTCGATGCTCATGAGGTCAGTGGCGGAAATCCGATCGTTCCTGCGCGCCCCGGCAGGGTCATTACGAGAGGCTAGCGAGGGCCAGAAGGCGGGTCAAGGCCTGCCGAGAAGGCCAAGCCGCGCCTCCGCATTAGGCATTGGCGACAGCGGCGATACCAACCTGACCCCTGCGTTGACACACTGGAGGCGCCGAGGCGCCGGCCCGCCAGGAAGCTTAACGCCTCGCTCCCAGTCCGAGACGAGGTTTTTGCAGAGCTCAATCAGGCTTGAACAGCAGGATCAGCTCGTCCTCGGCGCCAAGCTCGAGCGTCTGATCGCGGCCAGGATTGATCAGCACACCGCCATGTTTGTCGCGTCGACACCGCTGCCGACGAATGCCGATAGCGATGTTGTCGCGCGCATCCACGGCCTTCTGCAGCTCATCGAACACGCAACGCAGCTCGCGGCGCAATGCAACCCGAGCCAGCATATGACTGACGATGCGTGAGGTGACGACGATCTCCGTGTGCTCGTTCTCCAAGCGGTTCTCGAACAGTCGGCTGTTATCGGCGTCGGTCAGCTCCATCAGCACGTTGGGCCCCGCCGTATGGGCGGTCACCTCGCGCAGCAGCAGATAGGCGAGAATGGTGCGCGAATCGGATTCGGTGCTTTTTCGCAGCCGCTCACTGCGCAGCAGCAGCACGTTGTCGTAACTGCTTGGGTCGATGCCCGCCAGATAGGCCGGTACGGTGTCGTCGAATGCGTGATGGCTGATGTTGACGGCGCTGCCAGGACCAATCGCCAACGCTGCTGGGTGAGGCAGGATTGTCGGTCCGTGGCTGATCGAGGATCACAGGCATTGGATGCGTCACGCACGGCTCCTTGAGGTTGATCGTGATGATGCGCCGCGGTTGCGCTCGAGCAACGGCGGCAGCACCGCCCGCGTGATCAGGACGACTGGCGAAGCGGCGCCACCTCGGTCACCGGCCCCGGATTCTTGGCCTCGACCTCGGCATAGAGCTGACTGAACGCGGTCTTGAGCGCGCCCTCGATCACCGGATGATAGAAGGGCATGCGCAGCACCTCGCCGACGGTCATGCGCTGCTCGATGGCCCAGGCCAGCAGATGCCCCAGATGCTCGCCGCGCGGCGCGATCATCTCGCTGCCGAGCAGCCGCCCACTGGCCTTGTCGGCGTAGACCCGCAGCACGCCGCGTGCCGCGCCCATCGCCCGCGCCCGGCCAACAGTCGAGAAGCTGACCTCGGCCACCGCGCTGCGGTCGGCGTCGATCTGATCGAAACGCGCGCCGACGGCGATGATGTTCGGATCACAGAAGTTGACATAGAACGGCGTCTTGCGCTGGAAGCGTTCGGCGGGTTGATCGATGTGCGCGGCGTTGTAGCCGGCAATCTTGCCCTCGTCGGTCGACTCATGCAGCACCTGACGCTCGCCGGTCACATCGCCGGCCAGGAACACCGGCAGGTCGCCGACCTGCATGGTCTGATCATCAAACGGCGGCACGCCACGGGCGTCCAGCGGCAGCCCGAGCACCTCCAGCCCCAGCCCCTCGACCGCCGGCACCCGACCGATGCTAGCCAGCACCTTGTCGACCAGCACCTTCTGATCGCCGGCCGTCACTTGGATCTGCTCGCCCACCGACTCCAGCGTCGCCGTCGCCCCGAGATGGATCGCGAAGTCGTTGCGCATTAGCTCAATCGCGGTGCGATTGACCTCGGGGTCAGCGATACCCGCCACACGCTCGATCTGATCGAAGCCAGTGATGGTCACGCCCATGCGCGCCAGGCTCTGGCCCAACTCCAGGCCGATGGTGCCCATGCCGATGATCGCCATGCTCGCCGGCAGATCCTCAAGCTCAAAGACCTCATCGGTGGTGATCACGCGGTCGCCGAACTGGCGCCAGGGTGCCGGCAGGATCGGCGTCGAGCCGGTCGCGATCACCACCGCCTTGGCGCGGAAGCACTGACCGCCCGCCTCCACCAGCGTCGGCTCGAGCAGCCGCGCATAGTCCTGGATGAAGACGTCAGCGGGCAGCTTGTCAGTGCTACGACTGACCACGCCCTGGACGAAGCCATCGCGCAGCTCCTGCACATGCTTCATCGCCTCGCTGTGATCGATGCTGAGTCCGTCGTGGCCGTCGATGCCGAACTGGCCGAAATGGGTGCGACGGTAATACTCCTCGGCAATCTGGATCATCACCTTCGAGGGCATGCAGCCGATGCGGGCGCAGGTGGTTCCAGGCTCACCGCCGTTGATGAGGACAAAGGTGCGCCCGGCGGCGCGCGCCTGGGCCATCACATTGAGCCCGGCACTGCCGGAGCCGATGATGACGATATCGATGTCACGTTCTTGCATGGTTCAACCCCAGCCCGATCTCAGCGGGCGATGATCAGTATGGAAGAGGAGTAATAAGGTGATTGCCGGAAAGACTCGCACTGCAGAATGCAGACCCCAAAGGCCCATGAGACGACGACAGCGCTAACCGAAAAAACTGCGGATTCGAACAGATCATCACCGCCTCAGAACGAGCCAAACAACAACCCAAGGACGATGATCGTGATCAGCGCAACCAGGGTGCCGCCGATCATCACCACCGCGATGTCGCGATAGCTGCCCTTGTGGCTGACGCCCGCGATGGCGAGCAGCGTCACCACGGCACCGTTGTGCGGTAGGCTCGAAAGACCGCCCGAGGCGATCGAGGCGACCCGGTGCATCAGCTCCGGATCGATGCCGGCGGCCACTGCCAGCTCTGCATAGGTGTCGCCGAGTGCCTGCAGCGTGATCATCAGCCCGCCCGAGGCCGAGCCGGTGATGCCGGCGACGACGTTGGTCGCCACCGCCAGCGAGACCAGCGGCCCACCGTCGAGCGAGAGGAAGGCGGCGCTGATCAGCTCGAACGCCGGCAGCGCGGCGATCACGGCGCCGAAGCCAACCATGCTCGCGGTATTCAAGACCGGCAGCACTGAGGCATTGGCGCCCGCATCCAGGGTTGCGCGCAGTGCTTTCAGGCGCTGGAGATTACCGGCGATCAGCGCCAGGATGCCGGCCAGCAATGCCGTCGCCACCGACCAGATACCGCCGACCGCCGCCAACGAGGTCGCACCCCAAGCTGGCTCAGCAAGGAAGTCGGTATCCAACCAGGGCAGCACCACCAGACTCATCAGCAGGTTGGTGGCGACCACCACCAAAATCGGCAGCACCGCCAACACGAAGACCGGCTCCTGTGCGCTGCGCTGGCCATGGTCGCACTCGGCTGGATCGAAGACATCGGTCGTGCTCGCACGCTCGCGCAGCAGCCCATCCGCGGCCAGATCCGCCGCCGAGCGAGACTCAAGCGCGGTCGCTGCTGGCGCTGGCCCGGCAGGGTTTATCGCCGGATCAGTCCGGCTTGTGCCAGCCGGTTGCGTGTCGGCCAGCATCGCATCATCCTTGCTCGGATCAGCTTGCACTGCCGGCTGATAGCCCTCTCCCCGGCGCCGCGCCTGCGCGGCGACCAGCCCCAGCCACCAGAGCCCGAACAGCAGCATGATCGCCGCGGCAATCATGCCGAGCCCTGGCGCGGCAAAGGGCGTGGTGCCAAACCAGGGCATCGGGATCGCGTTCTGGATCGCCGGTGTGCCCGGCATCGCGGTCATGGTGAAGGTAAAGGCCCCAAGCGCGACCGTTGCCGGGATCAGCCGGTGCGGGATCTCGGCACGCTGGAACAGCGCCGCGGCGACCGGCACGATGACGAAGGCGACGACGAATAGGCTGATGCCGCCGTAGGTCAGCAGCGCACAGGCGATGACCACCGCGAGGATGGCATGCTGGGTGCCCAGCGCCCGCGTCAGCCCATGCGCAATCGCCAGCGCCGAGCCACTATCGTCCATCAGCTTGCCGAACAGCGCACCGAGCAGAAACAACGGGAAGAACTGCGCGATGAAGCCGGTGGCGCCGGTCATAAAGGTCTGGGTCCAGCTCGCCAGTAGCGGCTCGCCGGCAATCGCGGCAGCCACCAGTGCCGCAGCGGGCCCGACCAGCAGCACGCTCCAACCGCGGTAGGCAAAGGCGATCAACACGCCGAGGCCAGCCAAGATACCCAACAAACCCATCCAGTCAGCCGCCATCAGAGCCCCCTCGCACTACGCTGAAGATCCCGTCTTATTCACTGGCGACAAACAGGCTCATGGTCTGTCTGCCGCTGCCATGGCACGATAGCGAGCGGACTGAGGAGAAAGAAGAGCTAGGAGCGCGATAGTTGCTGAGAGCGCAGTTTTTGGCACCGCACTGCATACTATCGATTGCCCGAGGTCCAGTACCAGTTGCCTGGGACCCAGAACCCGAGCAACGAAGTAGCGTCTGCCGCGGTCTTGTTATCCCGCAAGCGCAACCGGAGCTAAAAAGTGCGTCGCCAGTGAGGCGCAGTTCGCGATCAATCCAAGATGCGTGAGACCGAGCCCTCCAGCGGCGGCAAAATGCCAAAGCCGCGCTGTATCAGCGGAGTCGAACGCCTGTCACCTTCACTCTCAGAGCCGGCTTTGTTTGAACGCTTCATGCGCGAGTTTGGTGATGAAGAGTCTGCGGTCGTGACCGATATGGTCGGCCATGAACTCATCATCGACGCTTCGCTATTCCTCGATCTGAAGGGGCGTTGGAAGATCCAAAAAGGCGAGCGGGCGAAATGGCTGCTCTTTACCGCCATCAACATCCAGCGCCCGGACGAGATTTGGCTGGAGCCAGGTCGCCGCGGCGGACCAGACAAGCGTTACTATCTGAGCTGATGTGGGTATGCGGGGTTGGCTAGCCTGTCTCGCGGTCTTTGAGCGTGCTCAAGACGCCAGCGGCGCTTGGTCTGGACGCACAAACTTCGCGACTACACAGTACGGCTAGCCGAACGGAAGCGTGACAAGGAGATCGTCGAGGGAAAATTGATCTATCGGAGGTGGGATTAGGGGCAGGGCGTTGCCCCCATCCGGGATGATCACTGGTGAGCCACGTCCCGACCTCGCAATCAACCGTTACGCCTTTAACCTAGCGCTTTCTCCGTCTGTTTTCAACCAGAGAGATGGTCGTGTTCTAGTCGCAAGCGGTATCTCAGCACCAATCATGAGGAAAGCACATCAATGGACGCAGACCAGTTTGTCAGAAAATGGACCGGGGTCACCCTCAAGGAACGCTCCTCCGCCCAGGAGCACTTTCTCGACCTATGCCATCTGCTCGAAGAACCAACGCCCGCCGAGGCCGACCCGACTGGTGAGCGGTTCTGCTTCGAGAAGGGCGCCGACAAGGCCGGCGGCGGCGATGGTTGGGCGGATGTCTGGCGCCGAGGCTGCTTTGCTTGGGAGTACAAGAGTCCCGGCAAGGATCTGAAACAGGCTTTCAAACAGCTCCAGCTCTACACGCCCGCGCTCGAGTACCCACCGCTGCTGATCGTCTCCGATGTGCAGACGATCGAGCTGCATACCGCCTTCACCGGCCTGGTGCCAGTCGTGCATCGCCTGCAGCTCGAGGACTTGCGCGACCAGGCCAAGCGGCGACTACTCAAATGGGCATTCGCTGATCCGGGCAAGCTCAAGCCGGCGCAGACCACCGCGAACCTCACCGAAGAGGCCGCTTGGCGTTTCGCTGAGCTGGCGCAGGCCTTGCGCTCGCGCGGACAGTCGGCCGATGCCGTCGCGCACTTCAGCCAGCAATTGCTGTTCTGCCTATTCGCCGAAGACATCGACCTGCTGCCGAATCAGCTCTTCTCACGGCTGCTCAAGGCGGGCAAACAGTCACCCGCGCAACTCGAGGGCATGCTCGGCAGCCTGTTTGGCGCCATGGCCAAGGGCGGTCTGATGGGCGTCGATGTGATCGACTGGTTCAACGGCGGCTTGTTCAGCTCGGATGCCACCTTGCCGCTGACGTCCGAGGATGTCGATCTGCTGATCGAGGTCGCCCGACTCGACTGGTCCGCCATCAATCCGATCATCTTCGGCGTCCTGTTCGAGCGCGGGCTCGATCCCGACAAGCGTAGCCAGCTCGGCGCCCACTTTACCGATCCTGTCTCGATCATGCGCCTGGTCGACCCGGTCGTTCTGCAGCCGCTGCGGGAGGCTTGGAGCGCCGTCAAGCTCGACATCCAGGCACAGTTGGACAAGGCCGCCAGCGCCAAGAGCCCAGCCGCCCGCACCAAGGCGACCCACGCTGGGATCGCGCTCTTTCAGGGCTTTCTCGAACGTCTGCGGCGCTATCGCGTCCTCGATCCCGCCTGCGGGTCCGGCAACTTCCTGCTGTTGGCGCTGCTCGGGCTCAAAGACCTGGAGCACCAGATCATCCTCGAAGCCGAAGCGATGGGGCTGCCGCGTGCCTTCCCGATGATCGGCCCGGAGAACGTGCTCGGCATCGAGCTGAGCCCCTTTGCCGCTGAGCTGGCCAGGGTCGTGGTCTGGATCGGTGAGATTCAGTGGATGCTGTCGCACGGCTTCAGCCTCAACCGCAACCCGATCCTCAAGCCGCTCGACACCATCGAGAACCGGGATGCCGTGCTGAATGCGGATGGCAGCGAGCCGGAGTGGCCGGAGGCGGATGCGATTGTCGGCAATCCGCCGTTTGTCGGTGGGAGCAAGAAGCGCCGAACGCTCGGTGACGCCTATTTCGATGCACTCGCTAAACGCTATGCCGGTCGTGTTCCTGCAGGCGCCGATCTAGTGACCTACTGGTTTGAGAAGGCACGGGCGCAGCTCGCGTCGGCAAAGACGCAACGCGCAGGTTTGGTCGCCACCCAATCGATCCGCCGTGGCTCCAACCAAAAGGTGCTGACGCGGATCACCGAGACTGGCGTCATTTTCGAGGCATGGTCCGATGAGCCCTGGATCAACGAGGGCGCTGATGTGCGGGTCTCGCTGATCGCCTTTGCGCCTCCGAGCGCAAGCCAAAGCATCCGCCTCAACGGCCAGCCTGTTGCAGCGATCTATGCAGACCTCACGGGCAACGCGGAAGGTGGTCTTGATCTTGATCTCGGCCAAGCGCAACCGCTACCGAGCAATGCCGTCGCCTTTGAGGGCACCAAGAAGTACGGTGACTTCGACATCCTTGGAGACGTGGCGCGGGAATGGCTGCTGGCTCCGAACCCTGATGGTCGCTCGAACCGAGAGGTGCTGAAGCCGTGGCGGAATGGGCAGGATCTGGCACGCCGACCAGCTGATCACTGGATCATCGACTTCGGCGTGGATCGCGTTGAAGCGGATGCAGCGCTCTTCGAGCGGCCTTATCAGCATGTGCTGACGCGCGTGAAGCCAAGTCGCAGTCAGGTGAATAACGAACACACACGGACATACTGGTGGATTCACGAAAGGCCCAGGGCCGCGCTCCGGCAATCACTCGCTGGGCTGACGCGATTCATCGCCACACCAAGGGTCGCCAAGCACCGCTTCTTCGTCTGGCTGCCTGCATCGGTCCTGCCCGATACCCGGCTCTGTGTGATCTGCCGCGATGACGACATCACCTTCGGCATCCTCTCCTCTCGGCTGCATCTGGTTTGGGCGCTGGCGAAGGGCTCACGGCACGGTGACGGTGACGAGGGCGGCCGTCCGACCTACAACGCAGGAACCTGCTTCGAGACCTTCGCCTTTCCCGAGGGCTACACCCCAGCCGACACCCGCCCGGCTGAACAAGACGAAGCCGACCCCTTGGTCTCGATGCCCATGGCGACCAGGAACCCGGAACAACCAGCGCTGCTCAGTGACCAGCCCGGCGACAGCCTGCCCCCGCTGCCTGATCCCGATACCACCGTCGTCAGGCACTGGATCGCCATCGCCAAGGCTGCGAGCCAACTCAACCGCTTGCGCGAGCGCTGGCTCAACCCGCCCGACTGGATCGACCTCGTACCTGAGGTGGTGCCCGGCTACCCGGATCGCATCATCCCGAAGCCAGAACATGAGAAAGAGCTAAAGAAGCGCACCCTGACCAACCTCTACAACCAGCGTCCAGCGTGGCTCGACAATGCCCACAAAGCGCTTGATGCAGCGGTCGCCGCAGCCTATGGCTGGGATGACTACAGGCCAGAGATGTCAGACGAGGAGATCCTGAGTCGACTGCTGGCGCTGAATCTACAGCGCACTAGCCAACCGTCCAGTCACGCCAGACGCCCGTGAAGCAACACCCCGACTGGTCCCAGGCGTCGAGGCCATAGGGATCGCGTTCGATCGCCTGCGTCATCAGTCCCCCTGCCGCCAGCGCCATCTGAGGTGGGCCAGGACCGGCAGCGCTCTCGCAAACATCCTGCAGACCAAAGTCCATCATCGCCTTTTCGCGACGTTTCCGCTGTCGTTCCCGCTTTCTCAGCAGATCCCGATACGCTTGGCGCTTCATCGGATAGACCAGGATCTGCAAGCCACCGTGCTCAGCCTGACCGGTGAGCTGCTCCTCGGCACTGTCGCCGGCCCCAAGCGGCATCGCAACGAACTGCCGGATCAGCCGGACAAGGGTTGGGACTATGACCCCTACGCCGAGCCGACCGGGGGGCTTAGGCGGACGATTGAGGGCAAGCGCCAAAAGGTCGACAATCGGCTGATGGCCGCTTTTGAAACCAACGCTGACGACGCGCTTGCCGCCTGGCCGATCCGCGGCCTTGCGCGCCGCTTCCCCGCAAAAGACCTAGCCACGCTCGAGGTATTGCTGCGCGAGTATGCCTATCGCCTACCCGGCGACCTGCCGCATGGTGTCAAGTTTGTGCGCGAAGGTGGCCCGAATGACGATTTCTACATGGCCACGGACGGGAAAGGCGGCTTCTGGTTCCGCGAGATCGACTATCAAGGCTTCAACTCGCGGCGTGATCTATTTGGTGGGCTAGCGGCCTGTGCCGCACAGCAAGCCATGACGCGCGAGGAGGAGTACGCGCTGGAGTCCTTATGGCATGAAATCTGGCACAACCGACAGAGAGGGATGGATCAGGCGGCGAAGCTGCCGAAGGAGCACCTGGCGCGCCTGTTCGCGGAGACACTGAATCAAGTCGTCGCTCGGCTGACCTATCCGCGTTTTATTGAGCGGCTAGGCGGAAAAGCCCAACACCAAGCGTGGGTCATGGGAAACGGCTATGGCTATGCGCCGTTGGTGCGGCGGTTTTTGCGGGTAACGATCGCGCTTGGCTTGACGACAGAAGCGCTAGCAGGCGACTTGGCGACCATCAACGCGCAGGCCGACCTATTGTTCGGAACGGCGATCGTCAGCCGCCTTCTAGCGAAGAAAAGCGGAGCGGCGCCAGCGCGGATTCAAGCCGCCTTAGACCTGCTCGACGCGCGAGAAGCGTTGTTTTCAGCGGCGGTTGGAGCGATCAAATCGCCGTTGTAAAGGGTAAAGCGAACATAATCACGGTCGGCGATTTGCTCGGCATACGCGAGCGCGCGCTCTACCTCGCCGCGCATTCCAAACAGCCGACACAAGTCCTTGACCGCCTCCTCTTCGCTCAAACCGTTCAGATAGTCAGCCTGGCTAAACGGCCCGGCGAAATACCGCAACTCTTCAGCCGTCGGCTCATGGTCAAAAATCGTCTCCATGCTGACACCCTCTGACATGTTGATACCTCAAAGCCTAGCCTACGCACCCTAGATCAGCAACCATGCCCCCACCATCCTCCCCATCGCCGCCATCCGCGCCCTGCGCCTCACCTGCACCCACTGCGGCGCGGCCGCGGTGATCCCGCTCAGCGCCAAGCACGGCCCCGAGAAGTGCTTCAACGGCTACCGCGAGCTGCTTGACCGCAGCTCATCGCGCAGTCGCACATCCCGCTGCGGCAGCCCAATCGCAATGCCCGCGGCACGCAGTTGCCGATCGATGGCAACGATCAGCTCGCCGCGGATCTGGATGCGGTTGGCCAGCGTCGGCAGGAAATAGAGGAAGAGCAGCTCGATCCCCCGCTCACCGAACTCGGCCGCGGTGATTACGGGTGCCGGGTCGGTCAGCAGGCGCGCATCGGCAGCGGCGATCTCGGCGAGGATGCGCAGCGCGGCCTCGATGTCGCTGCCGTACTCGATGCTCAAACGGATCTCGCCGCGGATGACCTGATCGGTCAGTGACCAGTTGATGACCTCCTGCGTGATCAATTGGTTATTGGGCACCAGCAGCTCGCGCTGGTCCCTGATCCGAACCGTGGTCGCGCGCGCCTCGATGTGGGTGACGATGCCCTCGTTGAGGCCAACGGTGACGGTGTCGCCGACTCGCACCGGGCGCTCGAAGAGCAGGATCAGCCCGGCGATGAAATTGGCCGCGATCTCGCGCAGGCCGAAGCCGATGCCGACACCCAGGGCCGCGACCAGCCATTGCACCTGCTCCCAGTGCAGCCCCAGCCGCCCGGCCCCATTGATCACGGCCAGCGCGATGATGCCGTAGCTGGTCAAGGTGATGAGGGTGTAGCGCGCGCCGGCGCTGACGCCGGTGTGCTTGAGCATCAGGATCTCGAGCAGCGCCGGCAGATAGCGCACGGCGACGATGGCGCCGGTAGCGATGATCAGCACGATGCCCAAATCGGCCAGGGTCACCGGCCACGGGCGGCTCTCGCCCTCGACCAAGCGGGTGCTGTACCAGAGCGGGATACGCTCCAGGACACCCAGCGCCGGCAGCACATCGGACCACAGCATCCAGAGCGCGAGGCCCGTGCCGAGCGTCAACAGGGCACTGATCAAGCTGCGGGTTTGACCGTCGAGCGCCATCAGGTCCAACGCCGCCTCGGTCTTCGCGGCGGCCGCGCCACCCTGGCCCCCAGCACTACCCTCGCCCTCGCCCATCCCCTCATCGCCAACCTCGGTGCCGAACTCGCTGAGCGCCGCGAGCCGGGCGCGGCGCGCGAGCGCTGTGCGCAGGGTCAACGCCCGTCGGGTCACCAGCAGCCAGCGCAGGATCGCCTGTTGCAACACCACCAGCCCCAGGACCAGCCAGAGCTGGCTGATCCAGAGCTGAAACAGGGTCGTCGCGGTGTATTGAAAACCGGCCAAGGTCAGCCCGGCCAGGGCCAGCGGCACCACCACCGCGAGCGGATACCAGAGCCAGCGCGTGCGACTGGCCAGGCCGCCGGGTCGCGATCGCAAGAGCTCCCTGAGCACCCCGCGGGTGGGGTGCAGGGCAGCGGCGAGCAGCAGCGCGAAACCGAGGGTCACGGCGGTCAGCAACAGCCGCCCCAGAGTCGCGGCCTGGATCTCCCCGAGCCCGTTGACGGTCGCGGCAAGAAAGCCAATCGGCAACAGTGTCCAGATGGCCAGATTGAGGCTGCGCCGTAACCGGACCAGGGTATCGGCACGCCAGCGGAAGTGCCGCTCGGCCACCCCGCCCGGCATGCACAGCAACCGGAACGCGCGTAGACAATAGAGCCCCGAGGCGACCTGCAGCAGACCGTATCCGACCGCGTCGGCAAAGCCGTCGGCCCCTGGAGCGCCGGTCAGCATCAAGCCGGCGAGGGCCAGCAACAGCGACACTGGCGCCGCCAGCAACAAGGTCAGCGCGATCGCCGACAAGGTATAGCCGAAGCGGTCGGTACGGATACGACGCAAGGGCTCGGCCGTGGCACGGATGCGCCGGCGCAAGGGCCGCTCGAGCGCCAGCAACAGCGCCACCAACGCCAGCCCGCCCCACCAAGACCAGGCGTCGGCGAGCCTGGCGCCCAAGGTCCGCATCACCCCCAGCCAATGGGCCGGCCGCAGCAGTTCGGCGAGCACCGCCGGCAGGGCGGCAAAGCTCTGCTGGGCCAGCGGCACGTGGCTGCGCAGCCAGAGCAGATGCTCGGCCAGAAAGTTGTCGTAATCGAGGCTCAGCGCGCGCAGATCGGCCGCGGCCAGGTCCAGCTCCGCGAGCACCTTCAGGTGCCGATCCGCGGCCGCGATGGCACGCTCGAGCAGCTCGAAGCGACGCGCTTGCAGCTCACTGAGCTGGGCCTCAATGCCGGCGGCGTCGGCCGGCTCCAGGCCGGCCAGGGTCGCGGGGGACAGCGGCTCGGACCCGGTGCGCCGCATCAGCAGCTCCTCGCGCCAGCGCAATTGGGCCAGCCGGGCCTCGGCCTCGGCATCGGCGCGCTCGGCCGCCTCTCGACGCAGCTCGCGCGGATCGGGCAGACGCTCGCGCTGGTCGACCAAGACTTGGCCCAGGGCACGGCTCATGCCCGCGGCGGCGACCCGTTGGCGGTCGTTGGCGAAGTCTTGCGCCAGCGTGGCGGTGGTCGCGGTGGTCACGGCGAGCCGGTCGGTCACGGCCGCGGTGCGCTGATCGACCGCCTGGATGGCTTCGGCCAACTCGGCATTGGCACGCGCCAGCTCCCGCACCGGCGGATGGGCGTCGGCCACCGCCAGCCGCGCCGCCTCGGTCTCGGCGCGGAGCTGGGCGGCCTCCTCGCGGCGCCGCTCGTCGACCGCCAGCGTGAGCCAGGTCTGGCGGCCGCGGGCCTGATCCAGGGCGAGCCGCGCCTCATCGCGCCGGGCCTGGGTCAGCGCCCGGCGCACATCGGCTCCAGCCACCTTCAGTTCCAGCACCAGCGCCTCGGCGCGTAAACGATCGCGCTGGCTCTCCAGCAGCCAGTGTCGGATCAGCGTCTCGATGTTGGGATCGGCAGTATTGGCGGCATCAGCACCATCGGTGGCCTGGATGCCCGTGAAGCGATTAATCCCGTCCGAACGACTGCTGCCATCCGAACGATTGCTACCATCGAAACGATTTGCGCCATCGGCAACGGCGGCCAGGACGCCGGCAAGCTCATCATCAACATCCAGGGCCTGCTGGCGCAGCTCCTCACGCTGACGGCGCCAACCGGGCAGTGACTCAGCGTCCTCGGTCAGCTCTTGCTCGAGTGCCGCCAGCCGGTCTTGCTGGGCAGCAACGGCTGCGGTCTCCTGCGCCAGTTGTTGTTGCACCAGGTCCAGATCGGCGTCGGCCGGCAGGTCCACCGGCGGATCAGGCCGGGGCTCGGCCGCCGCCAAGCGGGCGCGGATGGTCGCGGTCCGCCCAGGCGCGGTGGCCTGGGTCTCGCGCAGCTCGAGCGCCGTCTCATTGGCCTGGGCCAGGGCATCCAGATTGGCCAGCACCCGATCCAGATCCGCATTGAGTCGGGCGCGCTCCTCGGTGGTCAGGCTTGGATCATCGGCCAGTCTGTCGCGGGCAGCGGCCACTTCGGTCGGCGTCGGCGCGGAGCCGAACAGCCCGCTGCTGTTGGCAGCCGGCGACGAGTCCGCCAGGACCGACGCGGCGCCAGCGGTGACGAGCAACAGGAGGAAGCCGGCCAGGCTTGCCGACCAGCGGCGGCCCCAGCCGCCATGGCTGGCAGTGCGGCCGAAGCGGGGCAGCAGGGCTCCCGATGGGGTAGCCCCTCCTGCCGGATCAGCTTGCGCCCAGCAACGGTTATCCCTGCCAGCGTTCAAGCCTATTCGAGCGCAAGATGCGCATGCCCTAGCGATCAAGCCGACCTGCGCGATGCTGAGATCAGTTGCTCGACAACGACATCCGGACTCGGTCTGGTTGCTCGGTTCCATGGCAGCCGCGCCAAGAGCTGCTCAAGGCCGCAAAAGTTGGTCCAGGCCGCAACGATCAGCCCAACGCCGATGAACAGCGCAATCCACTTCAGCGCCGGCACGAACCCGCTCAGCAGGATCGAGATCACCACGATTGACCCTGTAATGAAGCGCACCTGCCGCTCGGCGCTCCACACACGCCGTCCGCGTTTCAGCTCGCCACCGGCCTGCTCCCAGGCACGCAGGCCGCCCGCGAGCACATGGATATGCCCGAGACCGCCGTCGGCGAGTGCATCGGCGTCACGCTCGGCGCCTGCCATCTGCTGTGCCTTCTGCGCACGCCCGCCCATCTGGCAGACAAAGACGATCGGGTCGCTGACCACCTCCAATATGCCCCCGACGTGCTCTTCCAGCGTGCCCATCGGAATATTCAACGAGCCGGGGATATGTTCCGACTCGAACTCCGCTGCGGAACGGACATCGATCACGCGAATCGCAGGATTCGCCGCCATGGCGCTGCGCAGCCGTTGCGCGTCCCAATACAGTGTCTCTTGCATCACTCTAGCCTCCAAGGGTCTTCGGCTGATCGCCGCACCACTACTGTGCCAGCCAGCCGCCGTCGACCGGCAGGCCGACGCCACGCACATTGCAGGCGGCATCCGAGCACAAATAGACCGCCAGCGCCCCGAGCTGCTCTGGTGAGGTGAAGGACTGCGAGGGCTGTTTCTCGCCGAGCAGCTTGACGCTGGCATCTTCGTTAGAGAGCCCCTCACGCTCGGCCAGGGCATCGATCTGCTTCTGCACCAGCGGGGTCAGCACCCAGCCGGGGCAGATCGCATTGCAGGTGACGCCGGTGGTGGCGGTCTCCAGCGCCACGGCCTTGGTGAAGCCCATGATGCCGTGCTTGGAGGCAACATAGGCGGACTTGTCCGCCGAGGCCACCTGGCCATGCACCGAGGCGATGTTGATGATGCGGCCCCAGTCGCGCTCGAGCATCTGGCCCAGGACCGCGCGCGTGATCAGGAACGGGGCGGTCAGATTGATGGCGATCACCGCGTCCCAGCGATCGACCGGGAACGCCTGCACCGGCGCGGTATGCTGGATGCCGGCATTGTTGACGACGATGTCGATCCTGCCAAGCTCCCGATTGGCGGTCTCGATCATGCGCTCGATGTCGGCGGCCTTGGTCATGTCAGCAGCGCAGTAGGCGACCTTGCTGCCGAACTCGCTCGACAGCTGTCGGCGCAGCGCTTCGATCTCAGCAGCATCGCCAAAGCCATTCAGCAGGATGTCCGCGCCATCGGCGGCCAGCGCCCGCGCGATGCCTAGGCCGATGCCGCTGGTCGAGCCGGTGACGATGGCGGTTTTACCGTTCAACATGGTTGCTTCCTCTTCAGTTGGGATTGGAGACAGGGGTTTGATCGATGTCGTTCACCTCGGCACGGATCTGAACCAGATCTGGTCCAGATCTGATCCCGATCTGATCCATGTGCTTGGCGACGCCGCCAAACCTGGTCGCGCGGATCATCAACGGCCGGCTCATTGATCGGGGCGATGGGTCAAGACCATAGTCATGCGACTCAGTGCGAGGAAAGCCGCAAAGGCGCGATAGTTGCTGCCAGCTCATTTTTTACGTCTCACGGCATAGAAACGTGAAGGCTGGACCGGCCTCGTCCGCTTTGCCAATTGCTATAGTCGTCGACTCTGGGCCAGCGGCTGAACGAGGAGTGTACGTGACCTTCGAATTGACCCTGGTGCTCGCCCTGCTGGCCGGCGCCATCCTGATGTTCATGCTCGGCCGTCCGCGCGCCGATGCCGTTGGCCTGTTGATGATGGTGGCCCTGCCACTGACCGGCGTGATCAGCGCCCGGGAGGCCATCTCCGGTTTCGCAAATCCGAACATCATCCTGATCGCGGCCATGTTCGTGATCGGCGAGGGCCTGGCGCGCACTGGCGTCGCCCAGCGCCTCGGCGATTGGCTGGTGACCCGCGGCGGCAACCGGCCAGCACGGTTGGTGGCGCTGCTGATGCTGATCGTCGGCTCGCTAGGCTCGGTGATGTACTCGACGGGCGTGGTCGCCATCTTCATCCCGGTGGCCTTGCGCATTGCCCGCAACACCGGCATGAGCCCGGCGCAGGTGCTGATGCCGGTCTCCTACGCGGCGCTGATCAGCGGCATGCTGACCCTGGTCGCCGCCGCGCCGAACCTGATCGTCAACTATGAGCTGACCCGCACCGGTGCCGAGGGGCTGGATTTTCTCGCCCTGACGCCGATCGGCATCCCCGTGCTGCTGCTCGGCATGCTCTATATGATGATCGCCAGTCGCTGGCTCGGCGCGGAGGCGAAGGCCGGCGCGCAGAACGATGAGAACCCCAAGCCACGGCTCGGCCGCTGGGTCGAGCAGTATCAGCTTGCCGAGCGCGAGCTGCGCGCCCGGGTTCTGCCTGACTCGCCGGCCATCGGCCAGTCGCTCGCCGCGCTTGGGCTGACGCCGGATCGCGGTCTGCGTGTCATCGCCCTCGAGCGCAGACGTGCGTACAGCGGCTGCGCCATCGGTCCGGATGATGAAACGCTCCTGGCCGCCGGCGACATCCTCCTGCTCGATCGCGCGACCTCGACCGCCACTGATGACGCGCAGATGCAAACCCGACCCCTGTCAGGGCTCGCCCTTGAGCCAGCGGCCCAGCAGGAGGCACCGCGGCTGTCCCAGTCGCCACCCCTACCCCAATGCGCCGAGCTTGGACTCGAGCCGTTGCCGCTCTCCGGCCTTTACTTCGCCGACCGCGCCCAATCGATCGGCATGGCGGAGGTGATCCTACCCGCCGACTCCAGGCTGCTCGGCAAGACCCTGGATGAGGCCGGGGTGCAGCTGGAGCGCGGGCTGCATGCCGTCGGTCTGCGCAGGGGCCGCAGCGTGCTCAATGCCGAGGCGCGGGCTGAGACCAGGCTGCAAGCCGGCGACACCCTACTCTTGATCGGCGCCTGGCCCGCGATCGAGCAACTGCGCGGTCAGGACCATGATCTGGTGACGACCAACCTGCCGAAAGAGTTGGATGAGCGCCTACCCGCCGCCAAGCACGCGCCCTATGCGGTGCTCGCGCTGGCGGTCACGGTCGGGCTGATGGTCTCGGAGCTGCTGCCGGCGATGCATGCCGCATTGGTCGGTGTGTTGCTGATGCTGCTGTTCCGCTGCATCGATCTGGACAATGCCTACCGCGCGATCAGCTTGCGCACCCTGGTGCTGATCGCTGGCATGCTGCCGTTCGGCATGGCGCTGGAGCGCACCGGCGGCATCGAGCTAGCCGCCGACGCGCTGGTCGGCGTGCTCGGCGCCGCCAGTCCCTACCTGGTGCTGGCGACGGTCTTTCTGATGACGCTGGCCTTGGGCATGTTCGTGGTACCGGCCGCCACCGCGGTGCTGATGGCGCCCTTGGCGATGGCACTCGCCGCTGAGATCGGTGCCTCGCCCTACCCGTTCGCGATGGCCGTTGCGCTCGCCGCCTCGAGCGCCTTCATGACGCCGGTGGTGCCGGCCAATGCCATGGTCGGCACCCTCGGCGGCTATCGCTTCGGCGATTATGCCAAGCTGGGCCTGCCGTTGGTGCTGCTGGTGTTCACCCTGACCTTGACCCTGCTGCCCTGGTTGTATCCGTTCTATTGATCGCACCTGATCGAACCGAGATCGCACCGATGCTGCTCGAAGCCTGAGCGAGCCGGCGTGAGCTGTGCACTGTGACATGCGGACACTTCAGATCATCGACACCCTGAGCGATCTCAGTGTCGATCTCGCAACCGGCATGCTGCTCCGGCTGCGCTGACGACCCCGATCGCGACGCTATCGCGCTGAAACGCGCCTCTCTAACAACCGAACCCCGGAAGGCCTCAATGCTCTACCTTGATATCCCCACCGCTGATGACTACGCCGACCTGGCCGCCTTCCGCGGCGACATGGCCGTCTCCATCGCGCTACCGACCACCCCGGTCACCGATGACACCGAGGCCGACCGCATCCAGCTGAAGAATCTGGTCAAGGAGGCCGTCGATCAGCTCGAGGCCGCGGGCGCCGACAAGCGCCGCCTACGCGACTTGATCGAAGAGCTCGACGACCTGCTCGAAGACGATGTGTTCTGGGCCTATCAGGCGCGCGGGCTGATGATCTATGCCACCCCGGATAACCTGCGCAGCTTCCGCGTACCGAATGCGCTGCAACCGCTGGTCAAGGTCTCGGATCGGTTTCATTTGAAGTCGCTGCTGCGCTCGACCACCTTCTGCGATGCTGGCTATGTGCTCGCGTTGGCCGATGGCGGCGTGCGTCTGATCGAGGTCAGCAAGGATGCGCCGGCGGTCGAGGTGGCGGTGCCGGACCTGCCCACCGATGCCGCCTCGGCGGTCGGCAAGCGCACCATCTCAACCCGCTCCTACAGCGGCCGCATCGGTGGCAGCGAGGGCAAGAAGGTGCGGCTGCGTCAATACGCGCGGCAGGTCGACACCGCGGTGCGGGCGATCCTCGCTGGTCGGCAAGAGCCGCTGATCTTGGCCTCGGTGGATGCCTTGGATGCCATCTACCGCTCGGTCAACAGCTATCCGCACCTGCTCGCGGAAGGCCTACGCGGCAACCCGGAGCGCCAGAGCCCGGCCGAGCTGGCCAACGCCGCTCGCGCCCTACTCGATGAGGTCTATCGGGCCAAGATCGCCGATTGGCAGGGGCGTTACCGCCAGCGCATCAACGAAGACCGCGCCACCAGCGATCTGGTGCGCGCTGCCCGTGCCGCGAGCGCCGGCGCTGTCGCCAGCCTGCTGGTCGATATGGATCAGGTGGTCAATGGCACCGTCGACGACGCCGATGGCCGCGTCACCTTCGCCGACGAGGCCAGCGCGGAGACCTATGGCGTGGCCGATGAGGTCGCACGGCGGGTGCTCGCCACCGGCGGTGAGGTGCTCAGCGTGCGCGCCGAGGATCTGCCGGAATCCGGCAAGGCGGTCGCGGCCATCCTGCGGTATCCCGTCTGAGCCAGAGGAGTGACAGGTCGTCGGCAACCTGCTGCTCGCCATAGCGGCAGCCCTTGTTGCCGATGGCGTGGATGAATGAACCCTGGATCTTGCTGCGGCCTGCAGCAGGATCAGATTCGATGCTTCCAGTAGTCTGGTGCTCGGTGAAGGTTCATGATCGCGAGGATCAAGATGCCATCGGACGCTTCGCTGTACAACACGCCGTACGGGAAGCGCTTGACGAGCGAACGGCGCACCTCGTCATCAAGGGCGGCCCACGCCTTCGGGAAGTCTAGAATACGATGGATGGCCGCGTAGACCTCGAGCGCGAAGTCATAGCCCAGGCCAGGTTCAATGGCCTCATAGTCGTCGATCGACAGGTTGAGCTCGGCCTCTGCCTCGGGATGGAACCGATAGCTCATCGCTTGAAGCGGTCCCAGACCCGCTGAAACACGACCTCGCCGGAGACGGCCTCGACCTGACCGGACCGTAGCTCAGTCAACCGGCGCCTTGATTCCTTGGTCCACTGTGCGTCGATCTCGGACTCTGGTGGGTTCAGGCTTCGCAGCAAGGAGTCCACGACCAAGGCGCGCTCCTCGACCGGCAACGCAATCGCTTGATCAATCAGTTCTTTCGTGTTCATCGGGCATCACCTTGGGTTGGGCGCTTGACGGAACATCAGTGTGACAGGATGCATCAGACCGAGCATGTTGGGTCGACCAGAGGCTCTCGGGCAAGTTGAGGTGCGACGGTGAAGCCCAGCCTACCAACCGCCCCACTCAACCCTGAACCTTGATCCGCGCCGCGGCCAGGCGCCTAAACAGGTTGGCATCGCGACGCATTGGGCGCCATTCGTAGAGGAAGATCTCCAACGGCCGCCAGTTCACCACCCAGCCGAGGATGATCAGGCTCTCGGCGATCAGCGAAAGTGATGGACTCTCGCCGAACTTGAGCACTAGGATCTCCGCGCCAAAGAGGGCGAGCACCAGGATCAGCAATCCGATCGCAAGGTAGATCCGGCCAAAGCGGAACAGCTCGCGCAGCTCACGCTCGGCGACCTCGGCACGGTGCTCGAAGTAGCAACGCACAGCGGCGCTGACATCTTCAGGCGCATCCCGCTCGGGTCCTGAATCCTTCACATTGAGATGGATCTCAATCGGCACCCGGCGGTTCAGTTCACGCGCCCAGTCGACGATGAAGGCGGTCGCATCCGGGTCCAAATCGCGCTCGCGAAAGGGCGAGGGATCGAAGGTCTGGAAGAGTTGATCGACCCGTCCAATGCGGATGTCGATCTGGGCGGGACGGGGTGCTGTAGCCATGGTCAGTGCGCGAGCCTAGCGGTTGAGCCTAGCGGTTGAGTCCATACAGTTGAGTCCACAAAACTGGTCATCAGTCTTCATCACTGTCATCCGGCTGCAGTCGACCCTGCCGGTACTGCCGTGGCGTCACCCCAAAATGGCGCCGAAAGGCGCGGGTGAAATCTCCGGCATTGCGGTAGCCAACCCGATCCGCAATCAACTGGACCTGGAGATCGGTATCCAGCAACAGACTCCGCCCCCGCTCCAGGCGCATCTCCTGCAGGTATTCGTAGGCGCTCATCCCGACCTGCTCGCGAAAGATGCGGGTGAGCCGTTGTTGGTTGGTACCGACCTGGTGGGCCAATTCGACCGCGCTCGGCGGATCGACCAACCGCTTGGTCAGCACCGCGACCGCGTCCGTGAACAGACGCTGGTCGAGCCGATTCGACGAGGCCGACAGCGGGATGTCCTCAAGCTCTTCGAGCGCTTGACTGCTCAACGCACTCAGCTGCTCAGGCCCACCGATCTGCAGATAGACCCGCGCCAGCACCTCCTGCTCGGAGAAGGGCTTGGTGATGTAGTCGGCGCCGCCAGCGGCGAATCCGCGCAGCTTATCCTCGGTTTCGATCGCCGAGGAGAGGAAGATCACCGGGATCGCGCGGGTGCTCGGCGAGGCCTTGAGGTGTCGGCACACGCTAAAGCCATCCAGCCCCTGCATGCGCACGTCGAGCAGGATCAGATCGGGCTGACCCTCAGCGGCGATCCGCAGACCATCTTCGCCAGTCTGCGCGACTAAGAGATCGATATCACGCCCTTGGAGATAGGCGATCAGCAGGCCGATCGATGCCGGCTGATCATCGACGATCAAGATACGCGCCAGGTTGTCGGCCATGCTGATAGAGACTCTGCTGTCATCGATACTGGCGCCGATAGTAACTGAGCAAGGCCATTGATCGCAGCAGGCACAGGGCTCGCTGCACAGTCTTATGCTGAGGCTGCAAAGTCCATCAGACTGCAAAAGCCCCTTAACCCTTCAGAGACATCAGCCAGCGGGTGAAGCGAGCTCAATCTCGCGCGTCCAGGGCAGCCAGCTGTTTCAACGCCTGCAGATCCAGCAGGCGACAGCGCTGTTCGATGCCCAGCCACAGGGCCTTGCGCTCCGGGTCCTTGTCGGCCATCGCCTGCGCCCACCCCTGCAGACCGACGACCTGGCCCATGGCGACCATGGCTAGCAAACGCTCGCGCTCATCGGCGCTCAGCGCGGCCGACAGGAGCGCGACATCGGGCGACGCTGCCTCGATGACTGGGGCGGTGGTCTCATACTCCCAATCCAGCGCCAGCGCTTCGCCCAAGAGGGTCGCCAAGATCGACTCGTTGAGCGGTTTCATCACGCATCCATCAAAGTCCAGGTTTTCGGGATGACCGTCTGGTCGCTGCGCGGGCACGGCCGAGATCAGGATCACCGGCAACTGACGACCGCGCTCCGAAGCACGCAGTGCCTGCAGGCATCCCCAACCGTCGAGCCGGGGCATGAACTGATCGACCAAGACCGCATCCACCGTCGCCTCCTGCGCCCGGAAACGCTCGATGGCCTCGGCACCATCGGCGGCCTCGATGATCTCGAAGCCCCAGCCGCGACAGCATTCCGACAAGAAGCCGCGACTGGTCGATTGATCATCGGCGATCAGCAGGGTGCGACGCGGACCCGCGTAGCCCGTGATGATCCGGTCCTCATCGGCGCGCTGCTCGAGCGCCGAGCCGATCGGCAACCGCAGCTCGAAACGGAAGCAGCTGCCGGACTCTGGCCCAACGCTGCTGCGCAGCTGGATGCGTCCGCCCATGGCCATGGTCAATTGCTGTGCGATGGCCAGCCCGAGACCGACGCCGGGCAGACCTCGATGCCGCTCCAAGCGCTGGAAGGGCTGAAAGATCGCCTGCCGCTTCGCCGCCGGGATGCCGACGCCGGTATCGCTGACGCTGAAGCGCAGCAGGCAGTCGGCGGGCTGTTGAGCGGCCACGACAGCGCTCTCCGGCTCAGCAATGGGAGCTGCCTCCGCGGCGCTCTCGCTTCGCTCGATCGCCAGCTCGATGCGTCCATTGCGCGTGAACTTGCAGGCATTATCCAAGAGATTGCGCAGGATCTGGGTCAGCCTCAGCTCATCGGCGACGACCCAGTCGTGGCTGCCGATCTCGAGCTTGACGACCAACTGATTCTCGCCGCGGGCAGCGACTGGCTGGTAAGTCGCGGTCAGGTTTTGCGTCAAGCGGACCAGCGACAGCGGCCCCGGCTCAAGCACGATGGAGCTGACCTCGCCGCGGCTGTAGTCGAGGATGTCGTTGATCAGCCTGAGGAGCTGATGGCCGCTGTCTAAGATGATGTTGAGCTGATCACGGGCCGGTGGCCTGATCCGCCGGGCGAGCAGCTGTGCGTAGCCAAGGATGTCGTGCAGCGGCGAGCGCAGCTCGTGGCTGACCGCGGACAGAAAGGCCGACTTGGCCTGGTCGCTCTCTTGCGCCCGGGCCGCCGCTTCGCTGAGCGCGCGGGTGCGATCCTTCACCGCCGCGGTCAAACGCGCTTCCAAGGAGGCGTTGAGATCCTGCAACGCCTCCTTCTTCTGCTGCAGCTCGGTCTTGGTCTGCTGGAGCGCGCGCTTTTCCGCCTGCAGTCGAAGCTCGGAGCCGCGCAACTCGGACTCGACACGCTCCCTCACCAGGATCTCTCGCGCCAGTTGTCGGTTCCAGAAAAAGACCGCGCTCAGGACCAGCAGCGCCGCGGCCAGGATGCCGAACGCCAGGGTATAGTCCTGCTGCGGGCGCATCTCGAGATGAATCCACTTGCCGAGAATGGCATTGCGATCCTCAAACGTCATCGAGGCAATGCCCTTGCTGATCAGGCTGGCCAACGCCGGCCAGTCGGCGCGCACCGCCATCGCCTGGGTGTTGATGCCGTATTGCGTCGGCGCGGCCACCATCAGATTCGTGAGCCGATGCTCCTTGACCAGATAGCTGCCCACGGCCAGATTGCCGACATAGGCGTCGGCTTGCCCGGTCGCCAAGGCGGTCAAGGCATCCAGAGCGGTTGGCACCTCAAGGATCTTGACGCCCGGAATATCGCGCTTGAGCTTGTCGATGATCAAGAAGCCTTTCTCGGCGGCCACCGTCTTCCCGTCCAGGCTCTCGAGGCCGACCAGATAGGGGCTATCCTGACGGCTGTAGATGACCCAAGGCGCGCTCAGGTAATCGGCGCTGACCGCGAACTGTTTCTCCCGTTCCGGCGTCCGCGTAAAAGTGGGCAGCACATCATAGTGCCGACGACGGCCGGCAACGTCGGCCACGGCGGCACCGAAGGTCATGTTGGCCGGGACGTAGTCGATCTCGATGCCGAATTGCGCCGCGATATGATCCAGATAATCGACCGCCAGTCCCATTGGTCGCGGCGCCTTGATCATGTAGGGCGGATAGTCGCTGATCCGCACCCGCACCCGGTGACCAGCGGCCAGCCAAGCGCGCTCCTGATCGGTGAGCGGTGGTGTGCCGGCGTGGCTCGCTTGCGCGCTCGCGGCCTCAGGAATAGAAAGCCCCAGGCTCAGCCCGATCAGTAACAGCCAGGGTATGCCCCTCATCGTCCAGAGCGCGTGCGTCTCTGCCATCTTGCTGGCCCATCGTTGAATCGCGAACATCGAATCGCGAACATCGCGCTCAACGATACCATTCCAAGGCCCTCACACCGACCGATGCCGGCGTGAAGGCTGGGGCCACGATCTAGCCGAGATCGAAGCGATCGGCGTTCATGACCTTGGTCCAAGCGGCGACGAAGTCGCGCACGAACTTCTCCTGGTTGTCATCCTGCGCGTAGACCTCGGCATAGGCACGCAGGATCGAGTTGGAGCCGAACACCAGATCGACCCGGGTGGCGGTCCACTTGACCGCGTCGGTCTGGCGGTCGCGAATCTCGTAGAGATTGCCGCCCACCGGCTGCCAGCGGTAGGCCATGTCGGTCAGATTGACGAAGAAGTCGTTGGTCAGCACGCCCTCGCGATCGGTGAAGACGCCGTGCTTGGTGCCGCCGTGGTTGGTGCCTAGGACGCGCAGGCCGCCGATGAGCACCGTCATCTCCGGGGCGGTGAGCCGCATCAGCTGGGTGCGGTCGAGCAGCAGCTCCTCCGGGGTCACGACATAGTCCTTCTTCAGCCAGTTGCGATAGCCGTCGTGGATCGGCTCCAGCGGCGCGAATGACTCGGCATCGGTCATCGCCTCGGTGGCATCGCCACGGCCCGGTGCAAAGGGCACGCTGATCTCGATGCCCGCCGCCTTGGCCGCCTGCTCGATGCCCAGATTGCCGCCAAGCACGATCAGATCGGCGATGCTAGCGCCGCTGTCGGCAGCGATGTCCTCGAACACGGCCAGCACCTTGGCCAGCCGCTCGGGCTCGTTGCCCGCCCAGTCCTTCTGCGGGGCCAGACGGATGCGCGCCCCATTGGCACCACCACGCATGTCCGAGCCACGGAAGGTGCGCGCGCTGTCCCAGGCGGTCGCGACCAGCTCGCTGATGCTCAGGTCGCCCGCCCTGAGCTTGGCGGCGATCTTGGCCTTGACCGCCTCGATGTCATAGTCAGTGCGACCGGCGGGCACCGGGTCCTGCCAGATCAGGTCTTCCTGTGGCACATCGGGGCCGATGTAGCGCGCCTTCGGACCCATGTCGCGATGGGTGAGCTTGAACCAGGCGCGGGCGAAGACCTCGGACAGAGAGTCCGGGTCTTTATAGAACCGCTCCGCGATCTCGCGATAGACCGGGTCCATCTTCATCGCCATGTCGGCGTCGGTCATGATCGGGTTGTAGCGGATCGAGGGGTCTTCGACATCGACCGGCTTGTCCTGCTCCTTGATGTCGACCGGCTCCCACTGCCAGGCACCGGCTGGGCTCTTCTTCAGCTCCCACTCATGGTCGAGCAGCATCTTGAAGTAGCCGTTATCCCAGCGCGTCGGATAACTGGTCCAGGCGCCTTCGATGCCACTGCTGACGGTGTCACGACCGATGCCGCGCTGGGTCTTGTTGATCCAGCCGAGGCCCTGATCCTCCAGCTCGGCGCCCTCTGGATCGGGGCCGAGCTGCGCCGCGTCGCCGTTGCCGTGGCACTTGCCGACGGTATGACCGCCGGCGGTCAGGGCCACGGTCTCCTCGTCGTTCATCGCCATGCGCGCGAAGGTGACGCGCACGTCATGCGCGGTCTTGAGCGGATCGGGCTTGCCATCGACGCCTTCGGGATTGACGTAGATAAGCCCCATCATCACCGCGGCGAGCGGGTTCTCCAGGTCACGCTCGCCCGAATAACGACTGCCCTCGCTGTCGCTGGTCGCCAGCCATTCCTTCTCAGAGCCCCAGTAGGTGTCCTTCTCCGGATGCCAGATGTCCTCGCGGCCGAAGCCGAAGCCGAAGGTCTTCAGACCCATGGATTCATAGGCGACGGTGCCGGCGAGGATGATCAGATCTGCCCAGCTGATCGCGTTGCCGTACTTCTTCTTGATCGGCCACAGCAGCCGGCGTGCCTTATCCAGATTGACGTTGTCCGGCCAGCTGTTCAGCGGCGCGAAGCGTTGGTTGCCGGTGCCAGCGCCACCACGACCATCGGCGATGCGGTAGGAGCCGGCGGCGTGCCAGGCCATGCGGATCATCAGACCGCCGTAGTGGCCCCAGTCCGCCGGCCACCAGGCTTGGCTGTCGGTCATCAGCGCGTGCAGATCGCGCTTGAGCGCATCGACATCGAGTTGCTTGAGCGCTTCGCGATAATCAAAGGCCTCGCCCATCGGATCGGTCTTGCGGTCGTGCTGATGCAGAATGTCGAGGTTCAGCGCCTTTGGCCACCAGTCCATGACCGTGGACCCAGCGGCGGTGTTGGCGCCGTGCATCACTGGACATTGGCCGGCTGTGCTCGTTGGGGTGTTTGTCATCGTTGCCTCTGCTTGTGGTGTCAATGAACGTGGTTTGGCGATCCTGTGCCTGTCTGTGAGACTGTGAGACGCCTGTCTGTGAGATGCCTGCCAGTGAGGACCTTGAGGAGGACCTTGAGGAGGACTTCAAGAAGGTCTTCACGGAGGACTCCAGGCAGGATTTCAGGCTACGCGTGGGCAGCATGGGTGGCTAATCGGTTTGCTGCATGTACCTGATCGACACCGCCGATTGCCCAGCTCGCCTAATATCCCCAGACTCGGCTGCCAGCTTCCCATGGTGTTAGCATCGACAACGTATTGTTATGCCAATCGATCTGCTCATCGCGCTCCTGTTGCTGGCGCTGACGATCGGCACGCGCGCCGTTCACCGTGCTCAGGCTACTGGTCGTGCTCATTCACCGATTCTTGGTTCAACTGGAGCAACAAGTGCCGGTTGAGATCGTCGAAATCCTGCGCCGATCCGAGCAAGGCATGACCCGGCCCTTCATCTGCCGGTGTGACGACGGCAAGGTGTATTTCGTCAAAGGCAAAGACGCAGGGCGACGCAGCCAGATCTGCGAGTGGGTCGCGGGCCGGCTGGCTGTGCTGATGGGTTTGCCCGTGGCACCCTTTCAGCAGGTCTTGGTGCCGGAGGATCTGGCCGAGTTCAATGTGGGGACGCCGCTGGACGGACTCGGGGCAGGGTTGGCCTTCGGTTCGCTGGAGCGCCAAGTGACCGAGTTGACGATCTCTGGCATCGATCAGGTGCCCGACTCGTTGCAGCAGGACGTGCTGATCTTCGATTGGTGGGTACGGAACGCGGATCGATGCCTCGGGGAATACGGCGGCAACCCCAATCTGTTCTGGGAGCCGGGCGCGAGAGAACTGGTCGTCATTGACCACAACCAAGCCTTCGATCCAGCGGCCGAACGAACCGATTTTTCCGAGCATCATGTGTTTGCGGCGCAAGCACGTCAGCTCTCGGGTGACTTCTTTCGGCGCGATGAATACCATGAGCGGCTGTCGAACGCCCTGGATGCCTGGCCGACGATCCTCAGCGAAATCCCCAATGCCTGGTGGTTCGTCGATAACGAGCAGACGGTCCCGGTGGACTTCGATACACGAGCGGTCGAGGCATTGCTCAGGGGCTTCGAGAACGACGACTTCTGGACTTGGACATGAGCAAGACACCCTGCCAATACGCCATCGTGCGCTTCATGCCATTCGTGGAGACAGGCGAGTTCGCCAACGTGGGTATCGTGATGATGGCGCCGGCCGCGAGGTATTTCGGTTTCGAGCTGCTGACCCGTCGCCATGGACGGATCACGAAGTTCTTCGCAGCGCTCGACGCTAAGGTATTTCGTCAGGCCATGTTCGAGCTCCAAGAGGAGCTGGAACGCGTTCACAGACTGCTGAAGTCCGAGGGTTTTGATCGACACCCCAATACCAACGATAGCGAGTTCGCAAAACGAATGTTCGCAGAGGTTCTACGCCCGCGCGAGACGATTATCCGATTTAGCGAGCAGCGCGTGGTGTTAGCGGATGATCCAATACAAACCCTGAAAGAGCTGTTTGCGTACTACATCGAACGCAATTTCGTCACGAAAGAGTCTCGCGAAACAGTCTTGGTTAGCGATCAAGCACGTCATTCAATGCAACCCCGATCGAGATTGCATTCTGCTTGAAGTTGTAATCGATCAGCGTATCACCGTAGCCGCTGAAGCCGACCACATAGCCGCGCAACGGCCCGAGGAGCCTCGGTGTCATCCAGCTCGCTCTGACCGCGCCCTTTGCTTCGGCCGGATTGCCCCGCGCCATCAGCGTGAAGCTGTGGCCACGCCATTTGTAGATGGCGGTGATGTCGCCGTAGCCGTAGTAATCGGTGATGTCCGGGTTATCCTTGTCCGAGCTTGAATCGTCGATCCTGATCCAAGGCCGGATCAGCAGCGCGAAGTTGTCCTTCTCGAGCCCGATCTCGGCCACCAGGCGATCCCAGCTGCGCGAGATCGGATCAGAGCGGCCATTGGATTCGTGCGTATAGCCCAGGCTCAGCAGGCGCCAATCGAAACCACCGAAGGACCATTGCGGCTGCCAGGCGACCTTCAGCTCGGGCCTATAGTTGGTGTCGCGAAACGGGCTCGAGATGTCGCCGTTGTAGACCTGCCAGAAGCTCTGCTGGGTGTAGGCGAACCAGAACCCGAGACGCCGATCATCGGTCGCCCAAACGCGACTCTTGAAGCTGATCTGAAACGCGGCCTCAACCTTGTCGAGATCACCGTCGGCGGTATCAAAGGCGTTGAACAGCGGATCAAAAGGCTTGTCGTTGGTGCGGCTCTGATAGCGCACCGGATTGAGATAGTTTGGGCGATAGAGCTTGATCAGATAGCGATCGCTGTCCGGCTCAAAGCTCCAGGCCCGATCCAACAGCGATCCGGACGGGTCGGATGCGCTCGGGGCCGCATCGCTGAACTCCGCTTTCGGGGTCTGTGCATCGGCGATCCGCATGGGCTTGCGGGCTGCTGGGTCCGCATCGAGAGGCCTCGCCGTCGGGGCCGGCGCGGTCGCGCGGCCGCTGATCTGGTCATAACAGGCCAAGCGGCGCTGATCATCGCGAATCTGGGCGCAAGCCTGCATCCCTGCCGCCGCGCTGGCGACCTCTGGCAGCGCGAGGCAAGAGGTCGCCAGCAGCAGCATTGGCAAACCCAGCCGCTGCACAGTCTTTGTTGTTTGAAGCACGATTTCTCGCCTCCTGCGTGTGAAGAATGCGTCGGAAAACGATAGCATCATCGTCCGTGACTCTCGGCGGCGAGAGTGCGATTCGGGCGTCGCTGCTGAGAACAACCTTCTGAAACCTCTTTTTCGCCATCAACGCCCAGTGTCGAGATCGCGCCAGAGGCGCGCCCCTGATCTCGGGCCAGGTCTCACACCAGGACTTGATCTGAGGCCAGGTTCAAGACCATGTCTCAAGCCTGTTGTCGGATTTGGTCTCAGGCCTAGGCTTGGGCGCGGTCTCAATCGCGCTCTTGGGCCAGAACTCTACAGGCTTGTCCCGGCAGGCCTTTGGCTCGCGCCACGTGCCCTACCTCTATTGCTACTGCTGTTCCTGTTCGCCTTGGCGAGCCATGCGTCGAACGGCCAACCAACAGGCATCGAGCTGGATAGACCCCGAGGCCGCGACCCGCGCGGCAGCAGTCCAGAGCACTCGAACAGCGAACCCGTGGATGCGATCCAAAGCAATGGCGAGACAGGGACTGATCACCTGCCCTATCCGTTGCACCTGCCCTATCAGTTGAACATCGCGCCGCTTTCAAACCCGCTGCTGGAGCCTAGCATCGCCGAGACATCGGTGCTCGAGCGCCTGCGCGAATCGGCGCCGGTCGGCCCGTTCGGGCTGATCGCGCGCGCCAACAGCGACCTCGATCGCATCGATCACGTCCTGCGCAGCTTTGGCTACTACGATGCCCTGATCAGCATCCGCATCGACGGCCGCGCTCTGAGCGATCCCAGCTTGCTGTCACGGCTCGAAGCGTTGCCGCCGGCAACGAGCGTGATGGTTGACCTACTGATCGATCCCGGCCCCTTGTATCGGATTGACTCGGTGCAGCTCGCGGGTCCGGTGCCAGCCGTCGCCCGCGCCGCCTTTACGCTAAAGCCTGGCGCGCCAGCCACCGCGCCCGAGGTGCTGGCCGCCGGCCTCGCACTGCTTGAAGCACTCCTAGAAGACGGCTTTCCGCTCGCGCAAGTCCCCCCACCCGAGGTCATCGTCAACCATTGGACAAGGACCATGGCGGTGACCTATCAGGTCGAGCCTGGCGAACGCCTGCCCCTCGGCGAGATCGAGATCATCGGCCTTAAGCGTTTGCGCGAGGGCACCGTGCGGCGTCGGCTTGGCCTGAGGCCGGGCGAGCCGTTCAGCCCGAGCCGGCTCGAGGCCGCGCGACGGGCCTTGCTCGCCAACGACGCCCTCGCCTCGGCGCGCCTGACCCCGGCGACCGCGCCGGATGCGAGCGGACGTCTGCCGCTCCGACTCGAGGTGGTTGAGCGCCCGCCGCGGGTGCTGCGACTTGCGGGCGCCTACTCGAGCGATGAGGGTGGCAGCCTCGCGGCGTCCTGGAGCCATCGCAACCTCTTTGGTGGCGCCGAGCACCTGACCCTGGGTGCGGAGGTCAGTCAGCTCTCCGCCGGGCCGATCGGCGACATCAACGATTTTGTCCGCGCCAGCCTGCGGATTCCCGATCTCTGGCGTCGCGATCTCGATCTGCGGCTTGAGCTGGGCGCGGTCAGCGAGCGCCTGGATGCCTACAACCGCGACGCGGTGACCGCGTCGGCCCTGCTCGAGCAGCGGGTCTCGGCACAGCTCAGCCTGGGCGCCGGGATCGGTGTCGAGAACGCGCGCATCGTCCAGGACGGACCGGCTCAAGCGCTTCGACTGCTGTCGCTCCCGATCACCGCCGACTGGGATTCCAGCGACGACCCACTCGATCCACGCCGTGGCTGGCGGCTGGCGGCGCAGCTCACGCCGACCCCTTGGGTTCAAGGCGATGAGGGCGACAGCTTCGTGCGCACACGGCTGTCCGGCGCGATCTACTTCGACCTGTCAACGCCAACCGTCGGCAACGAAGCGCCCGCATCGACCGCATTGCCCGCATTGCCCTTATCGCCCGCATCGCCGACTGTTGGGGCCAGGCCCAAGCGGCTTGGACGCCGGGTCTTAGCCCTGCGACTCGCCATCGGCCGCATCTTCGGCGCCAACGCCAACGCCATCCCGCCCGACTGGCGCTTCTATGCCGGTGGCGGCGGCTCGGTGCGCGGCTATCCCTACCAGTCGATCGGCCCGCGCACCGCCAACGGCTCGCCAGCGGGCGGCGATGCCCTGCTCGAGGGCAGCCTCGAGCTGCGTCAGCGGATCGGCGCTCGTTGGGGGGTCGCGGCCTTCGTCGATGTCGCCGACGTCTCCGCGGACGGTTTCCAGGGTTTCGGCAACCTTGCCGTGGGCGTCGGGCTCGGTGCGCGATTTCATACCCCAGTGGGTCCGATCAGGCTCGATCTGGCGAGCCCGCTGACCGAGGCCGAAGGCGAGGCCTCGGTCCAGCTCTACATCGGCATTGGTCAGGCATTCTGATGCCGAGCAAGCCGAGATCCCGACGATGACGCGCAAGAAAACGATGCCACCGAAACGCTCGCGCGAGCATCAGTATCAGCATCAGCATCAGCATCGGCAACGCCAACGCCAACGGCAACGCCGACGGCGCCGGGAGCGCTTCTGGGCCTGGCTGAGGCTGGCCTTGGGTCCATCCCTCGCGCTCCTGCTTGGCGTTGGCCTGCTGATTGGCCTCAACAGCGAGCGCGGCCGCGACCTGATCGCAAGCGCAATCAACACCGGAACCGCCGGCCGGGTGCGGATCAGCGGCCTCGGCGGCTCGCTGCCGTTCGCACCGCGGCTGGCGTCGCTCGAACTCGCCGACGCGGACGGATGCTGGCTGCGGATCGAACAGGCTCAGCTGGAGCTCAATCCCACCGCACTCTTGGTCGCCACACTCGAGATCCGCGCGCTCACCGCCACTGCCGTTGACCTGCGGCGTCTGCCGTCGGGCAACACCGGCTCCAACGGTGAATGGTCACCCCCGCTCGCTCTCAAGTTACAGCGACTGGAGATCGACCGACTGCGCCTGAACGGCCTGATCGCAGCGGCGCCAATCCTGTCGATTCAGGGCTCCGCCGTGCTCTCGCGCCAAGGCTCGCTCGAGACCACGCTCGCGATCAGGCCGCTCGATCCGTCCGACCTGAGAGGTCTCGCGACCGTCAACCTTCGCTTCGAGCGCCGCCCCGCGACATCCGAGGCCAGCCTGGCGCTCGATGGTGACTGGGCCGGTCAACCGATCACGGTGCAGATGCAGCTGCGCCGCGACCAAGACAAGACGCTAGAACTCTCACTGGGCGACAGCCACTGGTCCGGAATCGGCGCCTCGGGCCAGCTGCGATGGCCAAGCCAGGACCCCCTCCCCTTCGGCGACATCCGTCTTCAGGTCGCCAAGCTGGACGCGCTGAATCCGCTGCTCGCGCCTTGGCTCCCAATCTCCGCGCCTGTCGCGTTGTCCGGACGTCTCAACGTCGAGCTGATCTCAGACCCGAACGGGTTGCTGATCGCCGAGTTTGAGGGTGAGGGATTGCAGCTTCTGCAGCAGGTCCGGCTGGGGCGCTTGGCGCTGCGAACCGAGATCGAGGATGTGCTGGAGCAGCCCCGGATTCACTCGGCCCTTAAGCTGGTTGAGCTGAGTTCGCCCGGCGTTGACGCCGACCTCAACGCAGAGGTCAGCGGACCGATCACCAACTTGCTGCTGGATACCGAAGCCAGACTGCGCCTGAAGCCGTTGAGCGGCGACGCCAAGCTCCAGCTCAGCGCCACTGGCGAGCTGAAGCCCTTCGACCGTCTGCTGCGGCTGAGCGCAGCCTCGCTCGAGTTCATTCGGCGCAGGCCTGATGCACCAGACCAAGTTGCACCAGACCAAGTTGCACCAGACCAAGTTGCACCAGACCAATCGACACCACAGAGAGAGGGGCTCCGTGACAACGGGTCTGCGCTCGGGTCTGCACGTGCGCGAACCCCGGCGGTCACTGCTAACGGCCTTGGAGTGCAGCTGATCGAGTCAGGGTCTATCGATTTCAGCGATGGCCTGAACATCGACACACTGACATTTGCGCTCTCGGCGCCGACGGCGAGCGGATGGCCTGGGACCAGTGGCCGCGTCAGGCTCAGCGGGCGGCTCGCACCAGCGCTTGCTCTGGATGCGCGCGCAATCGACATCCCGCTCGCGACCCTGATCGACCTCCTGCCAGGCAGTGCCGCACTGCCCGAGCCTGTGCGCGGGTTTAATGGGCTTATCGACCTCGAGACGCGTCTTGAGGGTGAGCACAGCGCACCAAGCGGTCGTCTGGATCTGCTCGCACGAGAGATCCGTTCGGAGAACGGTGCCGCAGTCGGCCTGCCAAGTGGTGAGCTGAGGATCGCGCTGCGCGTCGGCTCGCAAGCGACGACCATCGAGGCATCGGCCTTGGCTGGCAGGCACGCTCATCTCGACCTACGCGGCCAAATCGACGGCTCGCCGTTCACGACGCTCGGAACCCTCTCGCTACACACACGCGGCCGTCTCGACGCGGGGCTATTCAACCCTCAACTTGCCGCCAGTGGCCGCACACTGGAGGGTCAGCTCGCACTGGATCTCGGCCTCGGCGGCCGACTCAACAAGCCGCGGCTCGAGGGCGTCGTTCGATTCAGCGAGGGTGCCTGGAAGGATCAGCTCAGCGGCCTGGTCCTGACTCAGATCGATGGCGAGATGGCCCTGTCCGGCGACAGTCTCAGACTGACGCGGCTGAGCGCACGGGCCGACCCAGGAACGATCGAGCTGAGCGGCAGCCTCGGCTGGCAGGCACCCAGGCAGCCGATTGACCTCAGCCTCATTGCCCGCCAGGCGAGCCCTGTGCGACGCGACGCACTCAAGCTCCAAGCCGATGCCGACCTTCGGCTCAGCGGCGAGCTAGCGGGCGATATGAGACTCGAAGGCGGCCTTCGTTTCGACCAGATCGCGCTGCGCATCCCGGAGCGTTTTCCGGCGACCGTTGCGACGCTGGAGGTAAAGGAGATCGGGCCGCGTCGCCAAGCTCGGCGAGATCCGCGACCCAGGAGCGGCATCGAACTCGGCTCGCCAGCCAGGGTCGCGCTCGACCTGCGCATCGATGCCCCACGCGCCATCACCCTGACCGGACGCGGGGTCGATGCCGAGCTTGGCGGCGAGATCAACGCCCGCGGCACCCTCGCCAATCCGGCCATCATCGGCGACTTCCGGCTGCTGCGCGGCGAGTACGCGCTGCTCGGTCAGCCGCTGCGCTTCAGCCACGGACGCATCGGTTTCGATGGCGCCTCGATGCTCGACCCGACGCTCGACCTCGAGGCGCGGGTCACGGCCGAGGGCGCCACCGCCATCCTCAGCGTCGAAGGCAGCGCACGCCGACCTCGGATCCGGCTCTCCGGCGAGCCGCAGATGCCCGAGGACGAGGTGCTCGCCCGGTTGCTCTTTGGCCTCTCGCGCTCCCGGCTCTCGGCGCTGCAAATCGCACGACTCGGTCTGGCCGCAACCTCACTGGCGGGCATCGACAACCCTGCACTCGGATTGCTCGAGCGCACCCGTAGCGGACTCGGGCTCGATCGCTTTCGCCTCGATCACGGCGCAGAGGGCCACGGCCGCGGCGACGCCATCCTCGAAGGCGGTCGTTACCTCAGCGAGCGTGTCTATCTCGGCGCCCGCCAAGGCACCAGAGTCGGCGACACCCAAGGCATCCTGCGCATGCAGGTCGGCCCGCGCATTCGCCTCGAGACCGATGTTGGCGCCAACAGCGGCGCGCGCGCCGGCGCGGCCTTCGAGTTCGAGTATTGATCAGGCGAGCACGCACGCGCGCGCTCAACTGAGCTAGGCTTAAAGGAGACAGCTGCACGCGCGAGAGGCCATCCGTCATGCTCAGACTGCGTCCGATCCAAGCCCATTGGTTCGAGACCTATGTTCCGCGCGAGCAGACCCTGCTCGCCACTGAACTGCTCGCCAGCTCGGGGGCGGTCCAGCTGGAACTCGACCCGCGGGTACCAGAGCGCGTCGATACCCGCAAGCTGCACGACGCCATTCAAGGCTACCGGGCGCTGGCCGAGGCGCACCGCGAGGATCTCCCCAACAGTCAAGCGCAGCCGACCGCGCTCGTCGGCAGCCCAACGCTTCTGGCCCGGACCGCCTTGCATCAGCTACAGGCCTGGGCCAAGCGCGTCGATTATCTGCACCAGCACCAGGAGCAAGCGCAGGCCGAACTCGACTATCTCAGGTTGCTGGATGAAGGCCTCGCGACCCTGCATGCGGCAGGTATCGATCTAGAGGGCCTGACGCATCACAGCCACTTTCTATGCAAATGCCTGTTCGCCTGCCCGCAAGACGACGCCGACAGCGACAGCGACAGCGACAGCGACAGCGAGACCGAGACCGAGACCGAGACCGAGACCGACAGCGATACCGAGACCCACAGCGATGGCAAGCCCGCCCTGCAAGCGCTGGTACATCGGGTCGCCCACGGCCCCCGACATGACTTTGCGCTCCTCCTCGGCAAGCCCGAAGATGCTGACATCGTGCGCCGCATGGTCTTGGAGCAAGGCTGCGAGCCGCTCGGCATGCCTTCCTGGCTGAGCGCCGATCGCGGCCAACAACGCCGCGACATCGACTCGCTGCGACGAGAAAAGCAGGCGCGCTTGGAGGCCATCGAGGCCGAACTGGCCAGGCTCCGTGCTGATCCGAAGATCGCCGCCGCCCACGCCAATCTCGAGACCTTGGCGTGGTATCTGGAGCATGCGGCACATCAGCTCGGCGCGCACGATCTCTGCCACATCACCGGCTGGACCGTCGCGCCCGAGCCAGGCCAACTCCAGCAGCGCTTATGGGATGCCGATATCCGCGCGATCATGCGCTTCCCCGAGCCGCCACCCTCGGTCAAATCGCCGGTGATGACTCTAAATACCTGGTGGGCGCAGCCATTTCAGCCGCTGCTGCTGATGTGGGGCACGCCAGGCCAGGCCGAGGTCGACCCCAGTGGCGTACTCGCGCTCATCGTGCCGCTGCTGTTCGGCTACATGTTTCCCGATGTCGGCCACGGCCTGATGCTGGTCGCCTTTGCCCTGTTCTTCTGGTGGCGCTGGCCAGCGATCCGCTTCCTGCTCCCCTGTGGTCTCTCGGCGATGCTCTTCGGCCTGCTGTTTGGTGACCTGTTCGGCTTCGATACTCTCATCCCGGCGCTCTGGCTGAAGCCGCTCGAGGCACCGATGATCGTGCTGGGCGTGCCACTGCTGTTCGGCGTCCTGCTGCTCTTGCTCGGCCTCGTCTTTGCTGGCCTAGAGGCGCAGTGGCGCGGCACATTACAACAATGGCTGGAGGTAGACGCGGCAGTCCTCGTGCTCTATCTACTGCTCCTACTGACCCCATTCGTCCATGAGATCCTCTGGCTGGTGCCCTTGGCGCTGCTGCACTACTTCGTCGGCAGTGCCATGCAGGCGAGGGCGCAACGGCTCGCGGTGCTTGGCGCGGCGCTGGGCGAAGCGCTTGGCAGGCTGCTACTGAGTCTCTTCGAGCTGGCGCTGAACACCCTGTCCTTTCTTCGGGTCGGCGCTTTTGCGCTCGCCCATGCGGCCCTCTCGCACGCGATCATGACGCTCGCGGACACGGACAGCGTGCAGCATCCCCTGGGCTGGCTACTGATCCTAGTGCTCGGCAATCTGTTCGCCGTCGTGCTCGAGGGTCTCATCGTGTTCGTGCAAACCACACGACTGGTGCTCTTCGAGTTCTTCATCCGCTTCTTGCATGCCGATGGCCGCATCTATCAGCCAGTCCATCAACCACCCACCACCCAATGAGTCCTCAACTACTCACTACTCACTACTCACTAACGCGAGATCCTCATGCAAGATCCGGATCAGCTCCTGCACCGCAAGCGGATGCGCGAAACCACCATGGCCGGTCGGCACGATCACCTCAGACTCGGCACTCGGCAGATGGGCACTCCAATAGGGGACGACCCCATCGGAGCTGCGGCTGATCTCGCCGCGCCGCCCCCGATTACCAATCACCGAATGCGTCGGCACGCTGATCTCGGCCTGATCGAGTAAGGCCAGGAATGGAGAATCGGGCGAGAGCCCTTGGATGCTGGTTGGAATACGGTCGGCGTCGAGACCCGCCAGACGATCAGTGACCAACTCGAGCTCATTGCGAACCCAGTTTGGCAACCGGATCAAGCGCGAGACCCAGAGCGCGAGATTAAACGTGGCAAGCCTGCTGCCGCGATGCGGCGTAAACATGAAGATGGCACGGCTGATGTCGTCGCGCGGCTCGAAGATCAGCGCCTGCCGCACCGGACTGCTGGCCGGCAGCTGCGAGACTCCGGGCAGGATCTGCTCCGCCGCAACGGCGTCCAACCCCGTAATCTGGGCTCGGGATAACACCCCGCCCATGCTGTAGCCGACCAAGACGATCGGTTTGGTCGGCCCATGAACCGCCACCGCCTGATCCAGCTCCGCGCGGAGCTGCATGGCCGAAAGCGGTACCGGTTGTGCGGTTGGATAATAGAAGAACCAGAACTGGTAGTGCTCCCGCACGCTCGGGTCCGCCATCAACTCGCGCACCAGTCGGTTCCACATCTGCGGCGTCGTCATCAAGCCGTGGACCAGCACCAGCGGTCGCTTCTCGGGATCAAACGGCTGCAAGAAGGTCAGCCGCGACTCACCCGCAAAGCGATCGGCACGCAGCAGATAATGTAGACCAGCGAGCGGCCCCGGCCCCAGTGCGCGAGTGGCATCGAGCGGAGCCTCGAGATCCATCGCGACCGGCAGCGGCTGGCGTTGGTCTCGCGGACCCGCGACAGGACCGAGATCAATCGACTCCACGCGCAGCGGATCAGCGAGAGCGACCCGGAGTTGATCGGCCTTCGGTGCCGGTAAGGCCAGCGCTGTGAGCGGAACCCGGTAGCCGCGTCTGGGTGCGTTGGCCCCGCCCGGAATGATCGAGCCAACCGCGGGCGCCCCCAATCCAGGCCGCTGTAGCCCTGAATCGGCCTTGGCGGGCCGGCGCACCGGATCGATCTCGGCCAAGTCCTGCGGATCGCGCCAGTTCGGCGGATCAGCGGGGGCTATGATCAGTTCAGGTGCAACCTCACCCTCGGCAACCGCGGGCAGAACGCGCTCCAGTGTGCGCCGATACTGAGTCTGCGCTCGAGTGCGCTCGGCATCGCTCGCCTGTGTCGAACCGAGAATGGCGAGGGACTGCTCGAGATGCTCCCGAGCCAGTTCCGGCGCTGGCTTGGTTGGCGCGAGGGACTGACAGCCGCTGAGTGCGAGTGCCATCAGCGCCAACGCAAGCCATGCTGGCGACGGTGATCCCAACTGCCCGACAAGCCACGACATGGCCCGCCGCTCAAATGGTCGCGGAAGTCGCTCTATGGCTTGTTGAATCAGTGCCAAAGCGAATCGGAAGCCGATATGCTCAGCAGATGTACTCGGTCTGTTCACATAAGCAGCGACCTAGTCGATATTGCCGCGCCGATGTTGGTCGAATAGATAGCCGCCGATCAGGCCGGTACCGGCGCCAATCGCAGCGCCACGGCCCGCATTACCACTAAGCGAGCCAATCGCAGCACCACCAGCCGCCCCCATCAGGGCGCCGCTGCCGGCACGGCTGGTGGTGGTCTCGCCACAACCTATCAACACCAGCGTTGCAACAATCATCACTACAACCAGGAGGCCAATACGGTTCATCGTTAACACTCCAGTCTAAGTCGATATAGCGCTAAGTCGACATTGCTTCGCGCGGCCTTGCATCATCGGCAGCCGTCGCGCTCTTTATGACATCGATGCGCGCCCCGGCGCCATAACAGGCTCAGCGACAGGGATAGGCCTTAGCCAATGACCGCACCAAGCCAACCACCGGCTGCTCACCCATGAGCTCAGCGTCGCCCTTGTTCGCCTCTGCCCAGGCGACGAAAACCGTGCGGCCGTTAGCAACCGTGGTGCCCTCCGGGTAGCAGATCAGACGCTTCATATCGCGCTTGTTCGCGACCCCATCGTGATACTGGACGGTTGCTTCGATAAAGCCGGTGCAGGCCAGTTGGGCTGGCGAGCTTGGGTCAGCGGCGCAGACTTGATAGAGGTCTTCCGTGGTGTCGAAACGCAGATCCTCGGCTTCAACGGCGATGGCTGGACCGGCCATCATTCCAACCAAGGCAATCACAGAGGTCAAAGCGGCGGTCTCACGACCAAAACGACGGGGAGAAGACACGGCGGGACTCCTTCGCTAGTTTGAGAGAAACGGATCTGAACTTCGATGAGGTGGCTGCAACAGTGCAGTCAAGGTACATCACTGCACTGCCGTCGACGTCGGCTGAGCAACAGGTGACTTGCCAACTGGCATCGGACGATCGAGCCGCAGAGCAATCCTCAGGCCTAAGCGATCGAATCATACGCGACCGCGCCAGCGCTGGGTTAGCATCTTCGGGCTTAAAAAATAGCCGTGACCCTGGCTTCGAGTGTCTGGCCGCAGCTTGGGACCGAATCCCACTTCGCCTTTCAGCGGGGTTCGAAAAAAGTTCCGCACTGTTCAGCGATTGACCGATCTAAGCGGCACGTCACAAAACAGTAACCAGAGCAAGGGTCGGGCGGCCTAGGTCCGCCAGTTACGAACAGGGTTATCCACAGGCACCGTGGATAACCCGAGCTTGACAAGAACCGCTCGAGCGTTCTCGTGACGGGAGCGCGCAAGCGCGCCAAGTCATTGATTTAATATCGGCTGACCAACCCCTGCGCATATCGACAATGAAGCCTACAACGCCCTGTTCAGCCAATGAATTGCGTTCGTTATCGGCAATCCATCAACAGGGTTGTGCACAAGGTCTGTGAATGGATCAACATCGCGGCCGTAACGGCGTGCTAGCACCGCAGCGATCGCCCAAAGAGCAAGGCGACCATGAACTGGCAAAACCGATCGTTGGTGCTGGGCTCGCAGTCGCTTGGACGACGGCCCTGATCCAGTTACCCTCTCGCAGCAGGATTCAGTACAGGATTCAGTAATTAGGTCAGGCGATGAAGATGACAAAGAAACGGGTGCTCTGGATCGGTGGTCTGGTCTTGGCGCTGCTCGCCGCGCTCGGCGGCTACGTCTTCTTCATCTCGACCAATGCCGCTCTGAGCCGCGCTGAAGCCTTCGAGTTTCGGCGCATGCAGGTCGCACGCGTCGGAGCTGAGAATGTCTTTCGCTTCTTCTTTGTCAGCAACCGGACCGCTGAACCTGGCCCAGAGCCACTGATCGAGCGGATTGGCAACCAGCGCTCGTCCGAGCTGCTGTTCGGCTCCTTCGATACCGAGATCGAGCCGACCCTGGGCCTGGGCATGTGGCTGGACGAAAGCAGCTGGCTCCTCGATGAGGAGATCCAGATCAGGAACATCACCCGGCTCGACCAGACCGCCTTCATCCAACAGCTGCGCGGCATGGTCTCGGCCTCACCGCATCGGGGGATACTTGTGCTTGTGCATGGGTTGCGCACGGACATGAATTACGCGATGCGCGGCACCGCCTTCCTCGCCCACATCCTCGACATCAATGCCCCGGTGCTTGTATTCGACTGGCCGGGAAACCAAGGCGACAGCTTGCGCGGCTACCGCCAAGCACAGCGCATCGCGACCGCCTCTGGCGCCGAACTCGCGGCGACGCTGCGCCTGCTGATCGATGAGGTCCGCCCGCAGCGTCTCTGGGTGGTGGCCAACAGCTTAGGCTCACAGGTCGTGGTCGACGCGATTTCGCTGCTCGCCCAGGCCCCGGACCTCGCCGACGCCGAGCGCGAGATCAGCGATGTCATCCTGACCGCGCCCGACATCAGCAGCAGCCGATTTAACGCGCAATTCAAGCATCAGCTCGCAGCGCTGGTCGACGACACAACCATCTACGTCTCATCGAACGACCGCGCCCTGCTGTTGAGTCGACTGGTCAATCTGCAGCGCCGACTCGGGCAAAGCACGCTCGATAAGACCGATGCCGAACTCATCGATGAGATCGAGCAACTGCTGGAGCTGGTCGAGGTCGATCGCAACGACGGCCGGGTCGCGCTGGTCGACGTGACGCCAGTCAATCGCACGCGCAACTTCCATAACTTCAGTCTCGAGGTGCCTGAGTATTTCGACGACATGTTTCTGCGCCTAACCAATCCTGGTAGTCCGCTGAACCGTCAGCGCTACCAATTTCGCACAGCCGACGGCCGGCTCTACTCGGTCCTCACCCGCGGTCGCTGACGCAGGATCCGGATCGCAGTCTCATATCACAGACTCATAATAGACTTGTGACTAAATAATATTTTTTTATTTTTCAGTAACCTGACGAGCATTCTTTCAGTAAGCTTTTTCAAAACAACAGCTTAACCTTGAAAAGTTATAATTCGACCCTATTAATAATTGAATGGCAACCATTTTTTAATAAAACTCAAAATGAGAAAATTCAAATCGATCAATATCAGAAACAAGCGGCAATTTCTTGCTTTCACAGGGATTTCTGAAGAGGATTTTGATAAATTGCTGATTGAGTTCACTCGCGCTCTCGATCAAGATAGGCGAAAAAATTACCAAAAAAATCGAGCAAGCCGTCAAAGACGTCCGGGTGGTGGACGTTTAGGTGTTTTATCTACTCCTGAGCTAAAACTTTTCTTTGTTTTGTTTTACTTAAAGAACTACCCAACCTTCGATATTCTTGGT
>NZ_NHSH01000062.1:0-11213 GCF_016653315.1 Halochromatium roseum
CCAACACGTTCAGAAATCGTGCTACTCGCATGGCTGATCAGGTGATCTTGGTCGTTGCAGGGTTGGCCAACCTCAAAAATAACTATGTTTTTCAATGAGAAAACGATTATTATTTGGTCACAAGTCTTTTAAGCTGGAGCCGGAGCAGCTAGCCGGCGATTCGATCAGCAGACGATGCCGAAGCCTTTGGCCGACAATCCTTATGACCGATAACCGTTCTGACCGATAACCGTTCTGACCGATAATCCTTTCACCAATAATTCTTTAACTGATCCAGGCGCGAAGCGGAGATCCGAGACTTCCCTATGCATGACTATGATCTGGCCATCATCGGCGGCGGCCTAGTCGGCGCCAGCCTTGCCGTTGCGCTTGCTGAGACCGGACTGCGCATCGCTGTGGTTGAGGCGACCGAGGCCAATGCGCCGGCGCATCCAAGTTATGACGAGCGCATGATCGCGCTTTCGCTCGGCAGCGCACGTATCTTTCAGGGCATGGGCCTCTGGTCCGCGATCGAGCCCGATGCGGCGCCGATTCAGCATGTGCATGTCTCCGATCGCGGTCACTTCGGCTTTGCACATCTCGATGCCGAGGACGAGGGTGTGCCCGCGCTCGGCTATGTGGCTCCGGCCCGCGTGATGGGTGCCGCGCTGAATAGGCGCCTTGAGGCTTCTGCGCGGATCAGCCTGTTGCGGCCGGCGCGTCTGCAGGGGCTGCAGATCACCAAAGATCGCGTCAGCCTGGAGGTTGCCGTGGCTGGGCAGTCGCAGCTGCTGACGGCCGGGTTGCTGGTGGCCGCCGACGGCGGCGAGTCCTCAGTGCGCAAGCGGCTCGGACTCAAGGTGCGCGCACGCGATTACGGCTACGACGCCATCATTGCCACGGTGACGCCAGAGCGGATTCCCTCCACCACTCGGCCCGGCACCGCCTTCGAGCGCTTCACCGACACGGGTCCGATGGCGCTGCTGCCAATGACCGAGGGCCGCTACGGTGTGGTCTGGACCGCGCGTCAGGCCGAGACTGCGGGCATCCTGGGGCTATCGGATGCTGATTTCATCGATGCGCTGCAGACACGCTTCGGTGCGCGCCTCGGCGCGTTGACGCGACCCAGTCGGCGCATCGCCTATCCGTTGCGGCTGATGTTAGCGAGCCAGCTCACGCGCGAGCGACTGCTGCTGATCGGTAATGCGGCGCATACCCTGCACCCGGTCGCTGGCCAGGGTTTCAACCTGGGTCTGCGCGACGTCGCCGAGCTGGCGGATCTGCTGGTCGATGCGCAGCGCACGGCACAGGATATCGGCGGTCCGGCGGTGCTCGGACCCTATCGACGCCGGCGTGCGCCTGAGCATGCATTGATCGCCGGTCTCACAGACGGCCTGGCACGGTTGTTCGTCAATCCTTGGGGGCCGGTGCGGGCCGGTCGGAATCTCGGGCTGCTGGGCCTGGACCTGCTGCCGGCGGCGCGACATCATCTGGCGCGCCGGTTCATGGGCGCGATCGGGCGTCAGCCCCGGCTCGCCCGTGGGCTGCCAGCCGAGAGCGCGTTGCCGCCGGTGCCTGCCACGGCGACCAAGCCGCTGCTCGTCGTTGACCCGGTCGATGACCGGCCAAGCGAATCCTGATATTTGCTGACCACTGAGCCCCGTTTCCGTGAGCGGTCTGATGCACAGGCCGGCGATGAGGAGTTGACTGATGCCAGATGCAGATGATCACCAGCTAGGACATTTCGATATCGCTATCGTCGGCGGCGGCATGGTCGGCGCTGCTCTGGCCTGTGCCTGCGCCGAGCGTGATCTGCGTATCGCCGTCGTCGACGGGCAGCCACCGCAACGCAGCTGGCCGGCCGGGCAAGTCGATCTGCGCGTTTCGGCGCTGAGTCGTGCCAGCCAGCGGCTGTTGGAGCGTCTCGGTGCCTGGCCGCGCATGGTCGAGCTGGGCGTCAGTCCCTATCGTGAGATGCAGGTCTGGGACGCGGTCGGCCGTGCCGAGATCCATTTCGATTCAGCTGAGCTAGGTGAGCCAGACCTGGGCCATATCGTCGAGAATCGGGTGACGCGATTGGCGCTCTGGGAGCGGCTCGAGGGCTTTGCTGCAGCAGCTCCCGAGCAGGTCCAGCTGCTCTCGCCGGCAGGGCCGGCGACGCTCGAGTTCAATGCCGAGCTCAATGCCGAGATGAATGGTAAGAGCAAGTGCGGGGTCAACGGCGGGCTGGCGCACATCCGGCTCGCCGATCAACGTCGCCTCTCGGCGGAGCTGGTGGTCGGCGCCGATGGCCGTGCCTCCTTCGTACGCGAAGCGCTGGGCATCGGCCTTGAGAGCGCTGATTATGCCCAGCGCGCCATCGTCGCCAACGTCGAGGTCGCGCACTGGCATCGTGAGACCGCTTGGCAGCGCTTCCTGCCCACCGGGCCGCTGGCCTTCCTGCCACTCGCCGATGGTCGCTGCTCGATCGTCTGGTCGGCCGACGAGGCGCGCGCCGAGCAGCTGCTGGCGCTCGACGACGCTGGCTTTATCGCCGAGCTTGAGATCGCCTTCGATAAACGCCTTGGCCCGATTCTGAGCACCGGCCCGCGCGCCGCTTTCCCGCTCAGCCGTCAGCATGCGCGTGAGTATGTGCGTCCTCGAGCGGCGCTGATCGGCGATGCGGCGCATGGGATTCATCCGCTCGCCGGGCAGGGGGTGAATCTTGGCTTCCTCGATGTCGCCGCGCTGCTCGACGCCATCGATCATGCCCGCGCTAAGCAGCGCGCAATTGGGAGTCTGCACAGCCTGCGTCGCTACGAGCGTGCGCGTCGTGGTGAGAATGCCGCCATGCTGATGGCGATGGACCTCTTTAAGCGGCTCTTCGGCAACCGCAATCCGGCCCTGGTCGGTGCCAGGACGCTCGGCCTGGTGGCCGCCGAGCATCTGCCGGGCATCAAACCGCTGTTCATTCGGCAAGCGCTTGGGCTCGGTGACGATCTGCCGACGCTGGCCCGTGCTGCTGGGTCTTGAGCAAGTCATTGTGAGTCGAGGATGGAAGCAATCCGCCGGCAAACGATCGATGATCTTATCCAAGCCTGGGCAGAGGACGAGCGCCTCGAGCTGATCGATGGCGACATCGTTCAGCGCCCGATGGCGCGGTTCGAGCATGGCTTGGCCCATTCTGGCCTCATCGAGGAAATCGCTCCGCTGAAGCGGCAGGCAGGCCCTGCGCGATCCTGGGGCGAGAAAGGCGCAGCGGATTGGTGCAGATCAATCGATTCTCGCTGCGGTCGGCGCGCGCATTCTGTACCCTTAGGCTCAACTCGATGCTGATCCCTTGGTTCCGCTATGCTCTGCGCGGCCGCTATTGCGTCCGTATCGCGCCGACAGGCGCCTGCGCGTGCTTGTTTGATGACTCGACAACACACTGATAATACTGAGCTTTAAGAGGACTCCCATGACCGCGAAGAATGCCTTCTATGCCCAATCGGGCGGTGTCACCGCCGTGATCAATGCCTCCGCCTGCGGTGTGATCGAAACCGCGCGCCAGCATCCGGAGCAGATTGCCAATGTCTATGCCGGACGCAACGGCATCATCGGCGCGCTGACCGAGGATCTGATCGATACTAGTCAAGAGTCTGACGCGGCCATCGCGGCGCTGCGCTATACGCCTTCGGGTGCATTCGGCTCCTGCCGCTACAAGCTCAAGAGCCTGGAGGCCAATAAGCGGGAGTACGAGCGCCTGATCGAGATCTTCAAGGCGCATGACATCGGCTACTTCTTCTACAACGGCGGCGGCGATTCGGCCGATACCTGCTACAAGGTCAGCCAGCTCTCAGAGACGCTCGGCTATCCGGTGCAGGCGATCCATGTGCCGAAGACCGTCGACAACGACCTGCCGATCACCGATAACTGCCCGGGCTTCGGCTCAGTGGCCAAGTACATCGCCACGTCCGCGCTCGAGGCCTCGTTCGATGTGCGCTCGATGGCGAAGACCTCGACCAAGGTCTTCGTGCTCGAGGTGATGGGCCGCCACGCCGGCTGGATCGCTGCCGCCGGTGGCCTGATCGAGGATCATGGGATGCCGGTGCTCGTGCTGTTCCCAGAGATCGAGTTCGATCAGGAGCAGTTCATCGCCAAGGTCAAGGCGATGGTGGACAGTCACGGCTTCTGCACCATTGTGGTGTCTGAGGGCGCGAAATACCCGGATGGACGCTTCCTCGCGGAGCAGGGTACGCGCGATGCCTTCGGTCATGCGCAGCTCGGTGGCGCGGCGCCGGTGGTGGCGAATCTGGTCAAAGAGGCGCTTGGCTATAAATTCCATTGGGCGGTCGCCGATTATCTGCAGCGCGCGGCTCGCCATCTGGCCTCGAAGGCGGACGTTGAGCAGGCCTATGCAACCGGCCGTGCTGCGGTCGAGATGGCGATTGCGGGTGAGAGCTCGATTATGCCAACGATCGAGCGCGTGAGTAGTGATCCCTACCAATGGCAAGTCGGCAAGGCGCCCTTGTCCGAGGTAGCGAACGTCGAGAAGTTTATGCCGCGTGACTTCATCACCGACGACGGTTTTGGCATCACAGCTGCATGTAAGTCGTACCTGTTGCCGCTGATTCAGGGGGAAGACTATCCGCCCTTCGAGAACGGTCTACCGCGCTATGTGACCTTGAAGAACGCGCCGGTGGCGAAGAAACTCGACGTCTTCGAGATCTAGGCGCGGTTCCGCCGCCTCTTAAGTAGGCCTCTCAATCGCTGCCGTGACCGGCCCTCGGTCGCGGTGGCTGGATTCTTGGTGCGATCGTTAAGGAGCGACCATGAGCGATTACCATCTCTATCTGTCCTTGATTCCGGAGGCGCTGATTGCCTCCATGCTCGAGCCGAAGGAGTTCGGCTCTTATTACGCGGTGGGAAGGAGTGGCCGCGTGTTCGGCGAATCCATCTTCTTTGAGCTCGACCCCAGCTTCCGCTCTGAGGATTTCGCCTTCTCGCTCGCCGATGAGCGCTGCGTGACGCAACCGGATGGCAAGCCGAAGTCGTCGGTGTATTTGGGTATCTACAATGTCCTGGCGCGCATCCCGGTGTCCGCCATCGGCAAGCTTTATCTGGTCACCGATGATGGGCGCACGCTCGAACTCGAGCGTGCCGATTACACCCCGGATCGGGAACATCCGCTGCATCTCTATCAAGAGTTCTGCCCGAAGAGCCCGTTGGTGGCGAGTCGGCTGGAGCCACAGGCATTCTGCCGCTCGATCACCGACCCCAAAAAGCCGGTGAACCTGCCGCGGATCGCGTTCTCAGATATGACGCTCGGCGAACTCGCATTCGACCCGTTGAACGGCAAGGCCGATGATCTGCCGTATGGCTATATCCCGCACCTACGTGACGTGTTATCGGACTTCACCGCCAACACCAAGGACAGCAAGCTGGTCCTCAAGCATGTGCGCGACGCGGTGCTCTACCGCACCGTGCAAACCGGTTTCTATGTGGGTGATCATGACCACTTTGCCTTCTATCCGTTCCCAAGCCGGGAGGACTTGAAGTCGACCCACTATGACTGGTGGCGCTCGGCGCAGATCTCGCACTTCGATTGACCAAGGCGACCGTTGACCAACCTGTTGCGTTTTTCTCAGTCCTTAATCCTGCCGCGCTGCTGAGCCTGCGTGGCCCCTTAGCTGTAGAAGTGGAATCATGAACGAACCCGTCTTTTGGCTCGCTCCGCTCGCTTCCGTCTTCGCGCTCTACTTCGCTTGGCGCTTCTTTAAGGAGATGGTTGCCCATGATGAGGGCACTGACCTCATGCGCGAGATCGGGGCGCATGTGCGCAAGGGCTCGATGGCCTATTTGCGTCAGCAATACAAGATCATGCTGATCGTTTTCGCACTGGTGGCGGGCCTCTTTGCCTACCTGGCCTATGGGCTTGGGGTGCAGAATCCGTGGCTGCCGATCACCTTCACCTTTGGTGGCTTCTTCTCTGCGCTGGCTGGCTACTTCGGTATGCAGACAGCGACCCTGGCCTCGACGCGCACGACGGCCGCGGCGCGGACCTCGCTCGCTGGCGCGCTCAATGTGGCCTTCCGCAGCGGTGCCGTGATGGGGCTGGTCGTGGTGGGGTTGGGCCTGGGCAATCTGGCCTTCTGGTTTGTGTTGATTGATCTATTTACGCCCGGCGATCCAACCCAGGGCGCTTATCTGATTCTCGTCACGACCACAGCGCTGACCTTTAGCATGGGAGCGTCGATGCAGGCGCTGTTCGCCCGCGTCGGTGGTGGCATCTATACCAAGGCGGCTGATGTTGGCGCCGACTTGGTCGGCAAGGTCGAGGCTGGTATCCCGGAGGATGATCCACGCAACCCAGCCGTGATTGCCGATAACGTTGGCGACAATGTTGGCGATGTCGCGGGTATGGGGGCTGACCTGTTCGAGTCCTATTGTGGTTCTATCCTGGCCGCCTCGGCACTCGGAGCAGCGGCCTTTGTTGCCGATCCGGCGATGCAGATGAAGGCGATCGCGGCGCCGATGGCCATCGCCGGCGTTGGCATCATGTTATCCGTGCTGGGTGTTTTCTTGGTCAAGACGCGTGAGGGCGCGAACCAGAAGGAACTGCTCGGCGCCCTGTCGAAGGGGATCAATGCCAGCGCTGCAATGATTGTGCTGGCCTCGGCCGCGGTCCTCTGGCTGCTCGGGATCGAGAACACCTGGGGCATTTGGGGCGCGGTCGTCACCGGCCTCGTTACCGGTTTGATTATCGGGCGCTCGACCGAGTATTCGACCTCGGCATCGTTCAAGCCGACGCGAAGCATCGCCGTCGCGGCCGAAAGTGGCGCGGCGACGACGATCATTGCCGGGATTGGGGTTGGCATGCTCTCAACCATAATTCCGGTGCTGGCCGTCGCAACGGGCACCATGCTGGCCTATCTGTTTGCGTCCGGTTTTGATCCGACGCGGATGGGACAAGGACTCTACGGCATCGCGATCGCGGCCGTCGGCATGCTCTCAACGCTTGGCATCACGCTGGCGAGCGATGCCTATGGGCCGATTGCCGATAATGCTGGTGGTAACGCCGAGATGAGCGGGCTTGGACCAGAGGTGCGCGAGCGGACCGATGCGCTCGATTCGCTCGGTAATACCACGGCCGCGACCGGCAAGGGCTTTGCGATCGGCTCCGCGGCGTTGACCGCGCTGGCACTGATCGCCTCTTATATCGAGGTGATTCGGATCGAGTTGATCAGCGCCGGTCAGACTGCGCTTGATGTCGGGCGGGACCTGAGCGTGGCCACGGTGGATGCGAGCCTGGTCGACTTCATGGCCTTCTATAATGTCACCCTGCTGAACCCGGCGGTACTGATCACGCTGTTCCTCGGTGCGATGGTCGCCTTCACCTTCAGTGGTCTCACCGTGCAGGCCGTCGGCCGTGCGGCGCAGACGATGGTGGAAGAGGTCCGACGCCAGTTCCGCGAAGATCCAGGCATCCTCAAGGGCACCTCGGCCCCGGACTATGAGCGCTGCGTGGCGATCTCCACCGTGGGCGCGCAGCGCGAGATGGTGATTCCGTCGCTGATCGCAATTGCGGCGCCGGTGCTCGTTGGCGTCCTGTTTGGTGTCGCCGGGGTCATCGGCCTGCTCGCGGGCGGGCTCTCGACTGGCTTCGTGCTTGCTGTCTTTCTCTCTAACGCGGGTGGCGCCTGGGACAACGCGAAGAAGTACATCGAGTCTGGGCATCATGGCGGGAAGAGCTCGCCGGCGCATCGCGCCTCAGTGATTGGCGACACCATCGGCGACCCCTTCAAGGACACCTCGGGCCCGAGCTTGAATATTCTGATCAAGCTGATGAGTATCGTCGCCATCGTGATGGCGGGGGTGACCGTCTCCTATACGCTCCTCTGAGGCCGGCGGACGAAGCATGTGCAGCGCCGGCAGTCCTCTGTCGGCGCTGAGTCAGCGTCTGGGCAGACTCCGCGCCCTGGTCTGGTCTCGGTGCGGAGCCGAGCCGTCTTCGGGATCATGGGAGATCTGCCATGCCACTCAGTCTGGTCTATAGCTTATTCTGTGCGCTCGTTGCCCTCGGCTATGGGATCTTCTCGATCCGCTGGTTGCTGGCGCAGCCACAGGGTGATGCGCGGATGCGGGCGCTGGCTAAGGCCATCCAGCAAGGCGCCTTTGCCTATCTCAATCGTCAGTCGCTCAGCCTTGCCTTGGTTGCTGGGCTGGCAATGGCGGCTTTATGGCACTGGTTCGGGCTCGCGACCGCGATCGGCTTCTTGATCGGCGCGTTGCTCTCGGGGTTGGCTGGCTACATCGGCATGAGTCTCTCGGTGCAGGCCAACCTGCGCATGGCGGAGGCGGCGCGCAATGGCCTCGATGCGGCACTGCAGGTCGCCTTCCGGGGTGGCACGATCAGCGGTCTACTGGTCGCGAGTCTTGTGCTGCTTGGGGTGGCTGGCTATTACCTGGTGTTGGAGCCAAACGACCCCAGTGACCTCAACGGCCAGAGACAAGCGCTGCAGGCCTTGGTCGGGCTCGCCCTGGGTGGCTCGCTGATCTCGCTCTTTGCCCGGCTCGGCGGCGGCATCTTCACCAAGGCTGCCGATATCAGTGCCGATCTGGTGGGGCAGCTCGAGGCAGGACTGGCAGCGGATGATGCGCGCAACCCAGCGGTGATTGCCGATCAGGTGGGCGATAATGTGGGCGACTGCGCCGGAATGGCGGCCGACCTGTTCGAATCCTATGCGCTCACCTTGGTCGCGACCATGCTGCTCGGCGGCCTGTTGTTCAGCGCCTCTGCGCCAACGACGATCGTCTATCCGCTGGTGCTCGGCGGTCTCTCGCTAGTGGCCTCGGTGGTGGCCTCCTTTTTCGTCAAGCTGGAGCCTGGCGATGACCGCATCTTGGCGGCTCTGGCCAAGGCCTTGATGGTTGCCGGCGTCCTCGCCTTTGGACTCTTCGTTCCGGTGACCTGGCTGCTGCTGCCCGCGAGCTTCAGCCCCTTGGGTAGCGATGTCCTGTTCAGTCGCTGGGGTGTGCTCGGTGCCGCTGGCATCGGGTTGACGCTGACGGGCCTGATCTTGGTGATCACCGAATACTATACGAGCCCTGACCATGGGCCGGTTCGCAGCATTGCTAAGGCGTCCTGCAGCGGGCACGCGACCAATCTGATCGCAGGGTTGTCGGTCTCGATGAAGGCAACCGTTGCGCCGGTGCTGATGATCTGCGCGGCGATCTGGGCCGCCGATGCCTTGGCCGGGATCTATGGGATTGCGATTGCAGCGACGGCGATGCTCTCGTTGACTGGCGTGATGTTGGCGCTGGATGCCTTTGGCTCGATCACCGACAACGCCAGCGGCATCGCCAAGATGGCGGCAATGGGGGAGCCAGTGCACGAGGTGACCGATGCGCTGGAGGCGGTGGGCAACACCACCAAGGCGGTCACCAAGGGCTATGCGATCGGCTCAGCGGCGCTGGTAGCGCTAGTGCTCTTTGCTGATTACAGCCAGGTCCTGGCGGCCACAGGTCGGCTGCTGGTGTTTGAGCTAGCGCATCCAGCCGTGCTCATCGGCCTGTTCATCGGCAGCTTGGTGCCCTACCTGTTCAGCGCGCTGGCGATGGAAGCCGTGGGGCATGCAGCCGCGCGCATGGTCGAGGAACTCCGTCGACAGTTTCGCGAGACGCCGGGCATCCTTGATGGCTCCGACAAGCCCCAGTCTTCACTCGCGCTGGATCTTCTGACCAAGGCAGCGCTGAAGGAGATGATCGTTCCCGCGTTGCTGCCACTGGCGGTGCCTGTGGCTGTCGGCTTTGGGATGCAATGGTTAATGGGTGGCAATGCCGGGGCGCTGGCGCTCGGCGGGATGCTGATCGGCACCCTTGTCACGGGGCTCTTCATCGCGATCTCGATGACCGCCGGCGGTGGCGCTTGGAGTAATGCCAAGAAGCAGATCGAAGCCGGCAATGGCGGTGCCGACTCGGCGAGCCATCAGGCCGCCTTGACCGGCGACGCCGTTGGCGACGCCTACAAGGCGGTCGCGGGGCCGGCCGTGAATCCGCTGATCAAGATCGTCAACACTGTGGCCCTGCTGATGGTGCCGCTGCTGTAGCAGGGTCGCGAGCGTCTCGACAGTCACCGATCCAAAGTACAGCGCCGCCGACGAGACAGCTGACGAAACGCCCATCCCTTGGCAGCGGCGTCTAATACCCCAGCGTCGTGATGAGCTGATCGATAACGGGATCAGTCACGAACACTGACCGCTCATCACCCGCGCCACTCCAATTCGGGTGTGAGTCGCGATCACCGCATCCCCTGGCATACACTGCTCGGCCAAGCCTTGGCCGATGCGCTCAACGGGCTACCCTACAACGTCAGCACCGAAGAGGAGCTGGCCCTACGCAGCCAGCGCCTCGACCTGCTCATCATCAAGCAACACCGACCGTTGCAGGATTTTCAGCGCGCTCGCTCCGCGAAGCAGCCCTCGCAGCAGCAAGAGGATCAGCGCTTACCCACTGCTGCCAGCGGCGGACTTTTGCAGCGACGCCATCGCGGCCTAAAGCCTATTCGCCGCGAAGTCTCGCTAGCTCCACAAGCAGCGCCGCTTTCTAGGCGCGCTCCCGTTCGGCAAGTCGCTCGGAGGGAAAGGGAGGGAAAAGGGGCCAGGCCCAAAAACCTCCTGTCGCCTATGCCCACCTGATCATCAGTGAAGGCCATCGCTCGATCTCAATACGCTGCTCCGCCAATCGGCTAGACGACCCCGATGGGTCGTGATCACCGCATCTCCTGGCAGGCACTGCTCGACCAAGTCCTGGTCGATGCGCTTCCCAAACGGATAGAACGACTGGCAGCCGTATAGACTTTAGAGCACTGAATGACCAGGCGCCGAGATGTCTATCATGGCGGCCCTTCTGTGTGCCCTTGCGCCAGTAATGCCTCAAGCTCGGCAAGCCGCGCCTCAGCGGCTTCGCGCTGCTGGCGTTCTTGTTGGCGCTGCTGGCGTTCTTCATCGGCCCGCGCTTCGGCGGCTTCGCGCTGCTGACGTTCTTGTTGGCGCCGCTGGCGTTCTTCATTGGCCCGCGCTTCGGCGGCTTCGCGCTGCTGGCGCTCTTGCGCAGCATCCATCCGCGCCTGCTCGGCTTGCGTTTGCGCCTGCTCGGCGATGGCACGCGCCTGCTCGGCGACGGCCTCGGCCTCGCGCCACTCGGGCAGTACGAACTGAGCGTAGATGGGATCCTTGCGGAGTTCGGTGAGACTGGGACGGCGTTGCAGATCG
>NZ_NHSH01000062.1:11310-62514 GCF_016653315.1 Halochromatium roseum
TTGCGCCTGCTCGGCGATGGCACGCGCCTGCTCGGCGACGGCCTCGGCCTCGCGCCACTCGGGCAGTACGAACTGAGCGTAGATGGGATCCTTGCGGAGTTCGGTGAGACTGGGACGGCGTTGCAGATCGGCGCGACGGAAGCAAAAACCCGGGAAGACGCGCGAATGGATCACGCCTTCTTGGAGGGGAATGGGAACATAGAGGCCACTGGCGGCCCTGGTGTAGAAGGCCAGACACGCCGGGTCGTGGTGCAGGATGTAGTATTCGCGCACGCCCACGGCGGCATATTCACCCTTTTTGATCACCTCGTCGCGCTGCCGATTGGCCGGGGTGCTGTCGGACAGCGCCTCGATGAGCAGATCCGGGATACCGGTGTAGCTGCGCTCGGTATCCGTGCGCTGGATCGGGTTATCGCGATGGATAAAGCCCAGATCCGGTTTGCGGATACTCACCTTGCCGTCGGGCAAGGCCAAGCGAAAGCCCGTCTCTAGGGCCAGGATTTGAGCATCCGGATGGCGGCGCAGATAGTGCAGCAGCAGTTCCAAGAGCCAGAAGTACACTTGGACGGTCAGCTGATCGGACACGGGCACCTCCTCCAAGCGACCCTCATGCCATTCCAGGTTCAGGTCCGGATGCTCATACCACTCAGCCCAGTACGCCTGCTCGGTGACGCTGCTCGGCAGCAATGGGGATGCGGATGGCTCCGACGAGGCAGGCCAGGTGTAGGCGAGATGAGACATGGGCGCTTACTCGCAAGATGAGGTCAACGCGGCGACGGTCTGAGCAGCTTAGGTCATGCGTTGCCTACCGGCAAGGGAATAGCAAGCCTCTATGCCCGCCTGATCGCCAGTGAAGGCTGTTGCCCGCTTTCGATACTGCCGTCCCTTGGCTAGTGCAGCGCCGCAGAAGTCCTGCGACCATTCGTTGTCGTTGTCGTTGTCGTCACAATCGAGCCCCCTATAGACTTCAGAACGCTCTCGCACCTCATGTCTCCTTTGGTCAAGCTTCGTCAACATCGACACGATGCGCAGCAGCAGCGTCTTGCCCTCGATGTTTGGGGCGGCAGTCATCGCCTGGCACGAGGTGAGGCAGTCCTGAATCGCGGCACATTCCAACGCCGAGCCGCGAGCAATCTCGAAGAATCGCCGCCGATCAGGGTTTGTACCTTTTCCATTGCCTTCGGCAATATTGAGCGGGATCGACTGAGAGGGACGCAGCAGTTGGTCGCGAGCGCACCTGACAGTCGCTTTCAAGACAACGGCAACGGTACGGTCACCGACCTGCCCACCGGACTGATTTGGAAGCAATGCGCCGAGGGTCCGAGCGGGGCGGGCTGCGTCACCGGCAGCGCCCAAACCTTCACTGGCAAGGCGCGCTGAAGCTCGCCGAGGCGGAGGGCTTTGCCGGCAGCGATCTGTGGCGCTTGCCGAACAAGAACGAGCTGGCGTCATTGGTCGAACAGCGCTGCTACGATCCGGCGATCAACGAGCGCTATTTTCCGAATACACCGTTAAGATGGTTCTGGTCTTCGTCGCCGTATGCCACCCAATCGGGTTTCCCGTGGACCGTCTCTTTCTTCGATAACGACTACGTCAGCAACAGCCCCGGTTCGACCTATCTGCTCAAGGTTCGCCTCGTGCGCGCGGGACAGTGATTTTGCCCTTATGTCATGCTTCCCATGGGCCTTGGTCATGCCGCAGGATCTCGGCCATCCGCTTGCGGCAATTCGCCCTGGGAAGACAGCGAGCATCGGGCGAACCTCACCGCAGAGTTCCCGCCATCGACGGGCGAGGCTCGATTGCGTCAGGAAACCGGCCCAAATCAGATTGCGGCATCGATGTCGGTACGGGGAAAGTCGTCACCTTTGAACAGCAGTGGCTCATCATAGGCCTTTGCAAGCGCATAGCTGAAGCAATCGCCGAAGTTCAGTCCCGCTGGATGCTGACCTTTCCCATATCGCAGAAAGCCTTGGAAAGCGATATCGCTTTGCGGTTGATCCACTGGGATGATGTCCGCGTCCAAGGTGACGAGCAGCGCTTCCAACTCAGCGAGTCCATTGTCGCGGTTCGCCACCATGCGGCATTCCAGCAACGTTGCTGCTGATATCCGAACCTGGCCGGTCTTCAATAAGGTCTCAATGAAAGCCTGGTATCCCTGTTCCTTGCGCAGGATGGCGATCAGCGCGGATGTGTCGACGATCATCGAGGTAGACCGGTGTCATCGTAGCCGATGATCTCATCAGGTGATGGACCTGTTTGCGGTAGGCGCGCAGCATAGCGTTCGGCGATCGATTCAAGCCTCTGGCGACGCGACTCGAATTGGTGGCCGCGGCGCAGTCTTGCGACCTCATGACGCAGCAGGTCAAGGACGATCTGGGACTTCCCGCGATGGGTGACGGCCTGTATCTCCTGCAGCAAGGTTTCTGCTTCGCGGTTCTTGATGCTGATCGCCATTTTGGTTTGCCGGCAAGGTAGAATCAGGTGAAGATTCTATACCTTAAGCGGAGGGTCGTCGAGAAGCGGCAATGGTGGAACTGGCGAGCTTCGCTAGCGATCGGCTGAGTCGCCGGGAGGAAAAGGGGCCAGGCTCAAAAACCTCCTGTCGCCTGTGCCCACCTGATCATCAGTGAAGGCCATCGCTCGATCTCAATACGCTGCTCCGCCAAGCGGCTAGACGACCCCGATGGGTCGTGATCACCGCATCCCCTGGCAGGCACTGCTCGACCAAGTCCTGGTCGATGCGCTTCCCAAGATGCGCTTCCCAAACGGATAGAACGACTGGCAGCCGTATAGACTTTAGAGCACTGAATGACCAGGCGCCGAGATGTCTATCATGGCGGCCCTTCTGTATGCCCTTGCGCTAGTAATGCCTCAAGCTCGGCAAGCCGCGCCTCGGCGGCTTCGCGCTGCTGGCGTTCTTCATCGGCCCGCGCTTCGGCGGCTTCGCGCTGCTGGCGCTCTTGTTGGCGCTGCTGGCGTTCCTCATTGGCCCGCGCCTCGGCCACTTCGCGCCGATGTCGCTCTTGCTCGGCCTGCGCCCGCGCCTGCTCGGCGATGGCACGCGCCTGCTCGGCGACGGCCTCGGCCTCGCGCCACTCGGGCAGTACGAACTGAGCGTAGATGGGATCCTTGCGGAGTTCGGTGAGACTGGGACGGCGTTGCAGATCGGCGCGACGGAAGCAAAAACCCGGGAAGACGCGCGAATGGATCACGCCTTCTTGGAGGGGAATGGGAACATAGAGGCCACTGGCGGCCCTGGTGTAGAAGGCCAGACACGCCGGGTCGTGGTGCAGGATGTAGTATTCGCGCACGCCCACGGCGGCATATTCACCCTTTTTGATCACCTCGTCGCGCTGCCGATTGGCCGGGGTGCTGTCGGACAGCGCCTCGATGAGCAGATCCGGGATACCGGTGTAGCTGCGCTCGGTATCCGTGCGCTGGATCGGGTTATCGCGATGGATAAAGCCCAGATCCGGTTTGCGGATACTCACCTTGCCGTCGGGCAAGGCCAAGCGAAAGCCCGTCTCCAGGGCCAGGATTTGAGCATCCGGATGGCGGCGCAGATAGTGCAGCAGCAGTTCCAAGAGCCAGAAGTACACTTGGACGGTCAGCTGATCGGACACGGGCACCTCCTCCAAGCGACCCTCATGCCATTCCAGGTTCAGGTCCGGATGCTCATACCACTCAGCCCAGTAGGTCTGCTCGGTGACGCTGCTTGGCAGCAACGGGGATTCGGATGGCTCCGACGAGGCAGGCCAGGTGTAGGCGAGATCAGACATGGGTGCTTACTCGCAAGATGAGGTCAACGCGGCGACGGTCTGAGCAGCTTAGGTCATGCGCGGCCTGCCGGCAAGCAAGCAAGAGGGTCAGGTCTTGAGCAAGAGGGTCAGGTCTTGCAATCACTCGAAAAGCTCATCAGTCACTCCGTCACCGACCGCAAGCTGGCCTCCATTCGCGCGCTGCGCCAGTCGCCGGCCGCCGATCAAGACCCTGACAGGCCCATCGTCGAGCCGCGCACGGCCTACCCACTGCTGCCAGCGGCGGACTTTCGCAGCGACGCGATCGCGACCCAAAGCCTATTTGCGGCGAAGTCTCGCTAGCTCCGCAAGCAGCGCCGCTTTCTCGGCGCGTTCCCGTTCGGCAAGTCGCTCGGCCATGTTGGCACGCTGTTCAGCCGTGTTGGCACGCTGTTCGGCTGTGTCGGCACGCTGTTCGGCCTGCGCGCGCGCCTGCCGATCCCGCTGCCAGCTCGGCAGCACAAAGGGCGCGTAGACCGGATCTTCGATCATCGCCTCTAGACTCGGCTGACGGCTGAGATCCGCCAGGCGAAAGCGAAATCCTGGCACCACCGCGGAGCGCAGGATGCCATCCTGACAGGGGATGGGCTCATACAGACCCGAGGCATTGCGGCGGTAGAACAAGAGCCACTGCGGATCATGATGGATGATGTAGTACTCAGGCACCCCGGCGGCTTGGTATTCCGCGTGCTTTTGCTCGGTGTCGCGGGCGATCTCCGACGGCTTGCTATCCGAGAGCGCCTCGACGCACAGATCGAAGATGCCCTGGTAGGAGCGATCGAGATCCTCAAGCGGCTGGGCATTACTGTCGAGCACCAGACCAAGATCCGGCTTGCGGATGGTGACTGTGTTCGGCAGGTTCAGGCGAAAGCCGAATTCCAGGCAGGTGAGACGGGCGTTGCGGTGGGTCTCGAGATAGCACTCCAGCAACCGAAGCAGCCAACGATAGAGCTGCAAGGTCAGGCTATCCGACACCGGCTTGACCTCCAAGATGCCATTGTTCCACTCGTAGCCGTTCTCGTGCTCGTAGTAATAGGCCCAGTAGTCTTCCTCGCTCACCGCGGTGCCTTCCGGTGGGTCGATGGGGGGATCGCGATCGGAACGGCCATTCCAGGGCGTGCCCTGAGGCGGCGGATGGCGCAAGGTGAACGCGGGCGAGGACATAAACGGACTCCCGTGGATTTGAGCCGGTGTGAAAGTCTAGCCACCACCGCGACGGGCAACAAGGCCAGCCGATTCGGGCTGATGTGGTTTTTCGGTCGCCGGCTTGATGCGAGACCGGGAATTCATCGTTCGATACTGCCCGCCCATCGGCTAGACTGCCGCGATGAGTCGTGACCAACGTATCCCCTGGCACAGGCTGCTCGGCCAAGCCCTGGCCGATGCGCTCAATGGGCTCGCCTATCGCGTCAGCACCGAAGAGGGGCTGGCTCTACGCAGCCAGCGGCTCGACGTGCTGATCATTGAGCAGCGCCCAGCGCCGCAAGACAACCACCGGCAACGCCGAAGGCGTGGCTTGCCTGCATGGAGTAGCCTAAGCGACGATCATCGACCAAGCGATCACCTGATGAGGGTGCCCTGATGACGGCTGTGACCTTCGATACCCTAAAATTTTTCGAGCGCCTTAAGGCTGCTGGTGTCTCCGAGCAGCAGGCACTCGCGATGGCTGAGGCACAGAAAGAGGCGTTCAGTGATGCCTTAGCGGGGTCGTTTGCGACCAAGTCCGATATCGCCCGCCTCAAGGCGGATTTGACCGATATCAAGGCCGAACAGAAGAGCATGCGCTGGATGCTTGGCTTCTTGCTGCGCAAAGGCTGTGGGGATGAGGTTCCTCAAGCGCCGATCTGAGACAGATCTCGCACGGCGCCATGGGCCGCTGAGGTGGTCAACGCAGCGTAGGCGCGCAGCGCCTGCGAGACCGGGCGTTGGCGATCCACTGGCTTCCAGGCCTGCTCGCCACGGGCCTGCATGGCTTGGCGACGCTCGGCGAGCACGGCGTCGTCGACCACGACGCGGATCGAGCGTCCGGGGATGTCGATCTCGATGATGTCACCTTCCTCGACCAGGCCAATGGTGCCGCCTTGGGCTGCCTCCGGTGAGCAATGGCCGATCGACAGCCCGGAGGTGCCGCCGGAGAACCGCCCATCGGTGACCAGCGCACAGGCCTTGCCGAGGCCCTTGGACTTCAGGTAGCTGGTCGGGTACAGCATCTCTTGCATGCCGGGGCCGCCCTTGGGACCCTCATAGCGAATCAGCACCACGTCGCCGGGCTGGATCTGATCAGTGAGGATGGCGGTGACTGCGGCCTCTTGGCTCTCGAAGATGCGCGCCGGACCAACGAAGCCGCGCAGCGTCGAGGTCGGCACGCTGGTGGTGTAACGCAGCTGCTCGGCCTGCAGCATGCTGAGGTCGACCCCAGCGGTCTTGACGATGCAGCCCTCCTCGGCGATGTTGCCATAGAGCACCGCGAGTCCGCCGTCTTTGGAGTAGGCGTGCTCGATCGCGCGGATGCAGCCGTTGGCGCGGTCCAAATCCAGCTCTGGCCAGCGGCTGTCTTGGCTGAAGGCGACCTGGGTTGGGATGCCACCGGGGCCGGCCAGATAGCGGCCGCGGGCCTCGGCTGAGCCGCTGCTGATCACGTCCCAGGCCTCCAGCGCTGCGCCCATGCTCGGGCTATGGACCGTATGACAGTCGCGATGGATGAGCCCACCGCGATCGAGCTCGGCGAGGATTCCGATCACGCCGCCGGCCCGGTGCACGTCCTCCATATGATACTGCTGGGTTGCGGGCGCCACCTTGCAGAGGTTGGGCACCTTGCGGCTCATCCGATCGATATCGGCCATGGTGAAATCGACCTCGGCCTCGCGCGCCGCTGCGAGGAGATGCAGCACGGTGTTGGTCGAGCCGCCCATCGCAATATCCAACGCGATGGCGTTCTCGAAGGCGTCGAAGGTGGCGATGCCGCGCGGCAAGATGCTGGCATCGTCCTGCTCGTACCAGCGCTTGGCCAGGTCGACGACCAGCCGGCCGGCCTCGAGGAACAGCGCCTTGCGCGCGGCATGGGTGGCCAGCAGTGAGCCATTGCCTGGCAGCGACAGACCGAGCGCCTCGGTCAGGCAGTTCATCGAGTTGGCGGTGAACATGCCGGAGCAGGAGCCGCAGGTGGGGCAAGCCGAGCGCTCGATGGCAGCGACGTCGGCGTCGGTCTCGTCGGGGTTGGCCGCGGAGACCATGGCATCGACCAGGTCCAGCTTCAGGTCGCCTTTGTTGGCCAGGCTCACCTTGCCGGCCTCCATCGGGCCGCCGGAGACGAACACCGTCGGGATGTTCAGCCGCAGTGCGGCCATCAGCATGCCGGGGGTGATCTTGTCGCAGTTGGAGATGCAGACCAGCGCATCGGCGCAGTGCGCGTTGACCATGTACTCGACGCTGTCGGCGATCAGATCGCGCGAGGGCAGCGAATAGAGCATGCCGCCGTGGCCCATGGCGATGCCGTCATCGACGGCGATGGTGTTGAACTCCTTGGCCACGCCGCCGGCGGCCTCGATCTCGCGGGCGACCAGCTGGCCCATGTCCTTCAGATGCACATGGCCAGGCACGAACTGGGTGAAGGAATTGGCCACCGCCACGATCGGCTTGTCGAAGTCGCCGTCCTTCATGCCGGTCGCGCGCCAGAGCGCCCGCGCGCCCGCCATGTTGCGGCCATGAGTGGTGGTGCGAGAGCGGTACTGGGGCATCGGAGTCTCCGGATGTTGAATCGGCGCAGCTGAGCATGTTCAGTGGCCCATTATCATCTTTCATGTGCGCTGACGAAACGCCTTCGTCCACCTCAAGTGGCGCGATTGGTGCTATTACCTTCGCTCGTGGGGCGCTGCGCTGGTTGCATCCTACGGATGCAGGTCGTTTTGGCCTCGTTACCAGCACTTGAGCGCTAGTCTCAATAGGCGCCATTGCTCAGATCCGGGGACGGATCTCAGGGCGAATCGCCCGATGAGCCTGGGCGATGCCACTGAGGTCAAGATCATGCCCCCGAGGTCGAGGTGCTGGGCTGCTCGGGTCTACAATGCACGCTATTCGATTCCGTCCGCGGTCATTCGCGGACTCAGGCAGGGCGACGCGGCCATGCAACAAGCTCCCGATCTGTTCTCCTATCGCAAGCACTGGGCTTACAAGCTCGGCACCGCGCCAGAGCTGCCGATGACGCGCGCCGAGATGGACCTGCTGGGCTGGGATCGCTGCGACATCATCATCGTTACCGGCGATGCCTATGTCGACCACCCGTCGTTCGGTATGGCCATCATCGGCCGCTTATTGGAGGCGCAAGGCTTTCGCGTCGGCATCCTCTCGCAGCCGGACTGGACCTCGGCAGAGCCGTTCCGGGCGCTGGGCAAGCCGGAGCTGTTCTTCGGCATCACCGCTGGCAACATGGACTCGATGGTCAACCGTTATACGTCTGATCGTCGCCGACGCTCCGACGATGCCTATTCCCCAGACGGCGTGGGTGGGCGTCGGCCAGATCGCTCGGTGACCGTCTATGCGCAGCGTGCGCGCGAGGCCTTCCATGGCGTGCCGATCGTGATCGGTGGCATCGAGGCGAGTCTGCGGCGCATCGCCCACTTTGATTACTGGTCCGATCGGGTGCGGCGCTCGGTACTGGCCGATGCCAAGGCCGATCTGCTGCTGTTCGGCAACGCCGAGCGGGCGATCGTCGAGCTGGCGCATCGGTTGGCACGTGGCGAGCCGATTGCGAGCATCCGCGACATCCGTGGCACCGCGTTCATGAGACGCGGACTACCCGAGGGTTGGACTGAGATCGATGCCAGCGAGCTAGACCAGCCCGGGCCGGTGCGACCGCATCTGAATCCCTACGAGACCCCCGATTGGCCAGTAGAGCCGACAGCCGGAAACGACGATGCTGGACCTTATGTGCGGGGTCGCCAGCCAACCTGCGCCGATGCCCCCGCAGAGGCCGGTTCCAAGCTGCGGGCAGCCGCCAAGGTTGGCGTTGAGACGATCGCTCGTGCCACCGTCCAAGGCGGCGCCAAACTCGCCGCGCAGGCGGCTGCCGGAGCAGCCGACAACACAGGCGACAACAAGACGGGCCCCAACACAGCACGCGCCAACACAACAAGTGCCAAACCAAACAGCCAGTCGATCTCTGTCGACCACTCTGTCGACCACTCTGTCGACCAGCTCCGACAGCGGCCAGTGCGAGCGCGCAGCCTGGTGCGGCTGCCATCTTTCGAACAGGTGCGCGACGACCCAGTGCTCTATGCCCATGCCTCGCGGGTGTTCCATCTGGAGACCAACCCGGGCAATGCGCGCGCGCTGGTGCAGCGGCACGGCGAGCGTGAGGTCTGGCTGAACCCGCCGCCGATCCCGCTCAGTAGCGCCGAGCTGGATCAGGTCTACGCGCTACCCTACAGCCGCCGGCCGCATTCCGAGTATGGCCAGGCGCGGCTGCCGGCCTGGGAGATGATCCGCCATTCGATCAATATCATGCGTGGCTGTTTTGGCGGCTGCACCTTCTGCTCGATCACCGAGCACGAAGGACGTATCATCCAGAGCCGCAGCGAGGCATCGATCCTTGATGAGATCGCCGAGGTTCGAGATCGCACGCCCGCATTCACCGGGATCATCTCCGATCTGGGCGGGCCGACCGCGAACATGTGGCGCCTGTCCTGCAAGGACTCCCGGATTGAGGCGGCCTGTCGGCGCCTGTCCTGCGTCTACCCTGGCATCTGCGGCAACCTCAACACCGATCATGGGCCGCTGATCCAACTCTATCGCAAGGCGCGCGCGGTCCCCGGCATCAAACGCGTGCTGATCGCTTCCGGGCTGCGCTACGACCTGGCCCTGCGCTCGCCCGAGTACATCCGCGAGCTGGTGATGCATCATGTCGGCGGCTATCTGAAGATCGCCCCAGAGCACACTGAGCCAGGGCCACTGGCGGCGATGATGAAGCCTGGGATCGGCAGCTATGAGCGTTTCCGACAGCTATTCGAGCGTTACTCGCGCGAGGCCGGCAAGGAGCAGTACCTGATCCCTTACTTCATCGCGGCGCATCCCGGCACCAGCGATGAGGATATGCTGAACCTGGCCCTCTGGCTGAAGCGCAACCGTCTGCGGCCCGATCAGGTGCAGGCCTTCCTGCCGACGCCGCTGGCGCTCGCCTCGACGATGTACCACACCGGGATCAATCCGCTACGGCGCGTCCGCGGCGATGCCAAGCCGATCAGCGTGGTGCGCAAGCTGCGCCAGCGACGGCTGCATAAGGCCTTCCTGCGTTGGCACGATTCAGCCAACTGGCCTGACTTGCGTGCAGCGCTCAAGTCGATGGGCCGTGCTGACCTGATCGGCAACGGCAAGCATCATCTAGTGCCCGCGTTTCAGCCCGGGGGCGCCGTTGGTCGCGCCGCGCCTCGGCGTGCTGGCTCACCGCCGCGCGCTCAGCGTTGGCCAACGAAGCGCAGGCGTCCTGACAGTGGTTGAAGCCGCCGGCTGCGGAGTCATCAGGCTGAGGGCGAGCCGCAGCCGGGCGGCTCGAAGGTCTCATCTGGTCAGGGGACTGAGCGGGATCGTCCTCTGACTCTCGAGGCTGCGCGTGCTGACAGCGGCGCCTTGCTCATGCGCCGATTCGGGATCAATCTGCTGCCCTGCGCTCGGCCTCCTTGCCGTCGTTGCTGTCGGTCTCGAGCGGTTCGGGTATCCTGTGCGGCTGTTATCCGGGGCGGCGAGGGCGCTGCCTCAACCGAATCGACCTAGACAAGAGGCTCAATATGGACCTTCAACGCGTCCCGCGCGGCGACAACATCCCGAGCGAGATCAACGTCATCATCGAAATTCCGTCGCATGCGGAACCGGTCAAGTACGAGATGGACAAGGCCACCGGTGCCATGTTCGTTGATCGCTTCATGTCGACCGCAATGCATTATCCATGCAACTACGGTTACGTGCCGCATACGCTGTCATCGGATGGCGATCCGGTCGATGTGATGGTGGTTACGCCCTATCCGCTGATCTCTGGTTCGGTGATCAAGTGTCGGCCTATCGGGGTCTTGAAGATGACGGACGAGTCAGGCGATGACGCCAAGATCCTAGCGCTGCCGATCGATTCGCTGTTCAAGGGCTATCGGAATATCGAGAGCTTTCGGGACATGCCCCCCCATCTGCTCGATCAGATCGCGCATTTCTTTGAGCATTACAAGGATCTTGATGAAGGCAAGTGGGTTCGCGTCGGTGGCTGGGGAGGGCGCGAGGACGCGCGCGAGGAGATCATGGCTAGCGTGCGGATGTTTGACGCCGAGCCTGAAAAACCGCACTTCTAAGGCGATTGTCGGGAAAGCGCGTACCGAATCGCGCAGGATGTTCGTTTGCCTTCGAGGCGCGTCGTCGTGAGCATGGCCGGGCTCTGTGACCGGCGGTGCGACGAGGCGGTGCGACGAAGAGGGCGAGCGAAAAGACCAGCAGGGCGGTATGCGCCTTGACAGAAATCGTCTCAATCCTCGCGCTCGCCCGGACTGCCCAGCCATCGGCTGGGGGGTGGTCGCCTCAACTATCCCACATGACGTTTTTCTCATCGCGGGCAGCCGCCTCGAGCAGGTCGATCAAGGGCAGTGCGCGATGTCTGAGGCTGACGCTCTGAGCGCCGGCTTCATCGTCATTTTCGTCGCGTTCTGGATTGAGCGGGGCCTCTGGGTTTGACGCGACTGCAGCCTTGAGACGCGCGAGTGCTGCCGGGACGTCCTCGGCGAGGAGCGCACTGGGCACGGAGCCGCTGTGTCCCATCATTCGAATCAGGGCCTTGGCGACGTCACCGAACATGGTGATATCGGCGTGGACTGGGGTCTTGAAGGTGATCAGCATGGTTTTGTTGTCTTCGTTGCTCGTCGTGTTGTCATTCATCGTCGCACAGGGGGCATGCGCAGATTGTTGATTCGGGCGACAGCGCAGCCTAACCTGATCCACGCGATCGGCCCTATCCCGGAGCTGAGCTGATAAAAGTAGCCTGATTGGCGTCGGCCGCAACCGCATTCGGATTCGCAGCTGCTGTCTTCCAGACGGGCCTTCGCTGTTGTTCGGGTTTTGTCTGCCCCAACCTCGTCCATTTCTTGAGCCTTCCTGAGCCATGAGGATCTGCCGTTTTGACCAGTCCAGCAAGAGTGTGGTCTCCAATGCCGTCCGCGTCCAGCATGTCGATTGCGATGACGGTTGCGCCGGCCTGGCGCCGCTGGCTCTTTGGCGGTCTGGCCATTCTGACGACCACCGTGGCACTTGGGTTAATGGTCTGGACCCTGCAGGCTGGCGGCTTCGATTGGCTGGATGCGCTGCTGGTGCTCTGCTTCGCGATGACCCTGCCCTGGACCGTGATCGGGTTCTGGAATGCGCTCATCGGGCTCGTGATCATGCGCGTCACTGCTGATCCGGCGCAGGCGGTCTGTCCGCTGCTGGCCGAGGCCGGTGATCAGGCGCCAATCACGAGCAGTACCGCGCTGTTGAGCTGCATCCGTAACGAGGACGCGGCGCTGGTCGCCCGCAATCTGGAGCGGATGATCGATGAGCTGGCGGATGCCGGTGTCGCCGACCGCTTTCGCGTCTATGTGCTCAGTGATTCGACCTGGCCCGAGGTGATCGCCGCTGAAGAGGAGCGGATTGGCTGGCTCGCTGATCGTTGGCGCGGCGTGATCGAGGTGACCTATCGTCGGCGCGCCGAGAATCCAGGTTTTAAGGCCGGTAATGTGCGTGACTTCTGCGCGCGCTGGGGCGCCGCGCACGATTTCATGTTGGTGCTAGACGCCGATAGCCTGATGGCGGCGGAGACGATTCTTCGCATGGTGCGTACCTTGCAGGCGCATCCGCAGCTCGGCATCCTGCAGACGCTGATGGTGGGGTTGCCGAGCGACAGCGCCTTCGCGCGGCCGTTTCAATTCGGCATGCGTCTTGGCATGAAGAGCTACAGCATCGGTGCGGCCTGGTGGCAGGGTGATGCAGGTCCCTACTGGGGCCACAATGCGCTCATTCGGCTGCGCCCTTTTATCGATCACTGCGAGCTGCCGCGGATCACTGGCGAGGGGCCACTCTCGGGTTGGGTGCTGAGTCATGATCAGCTCGAGGCGGCCTGGATGCGTCGCGCGGGCTATCAGGTGCGCGTGATGCCGATCGAGGGCGGTAGCTGGGAGGAAAATCCGCCGACCTTGCTCGAGTTTATCCGTCGCGACCTGCGCTGGTGTCAGGGCAATATGCAATACCTGAGGCTGCCGCACGATCAGCTCGCCGGTCTGCACCCGGTGAGTCGTTGGCAGCTGCGGTTGGCGGTGATGATGTTTTTAGCCTCGCCGGCTTGGGTGCTGTTGATGCTGGTGGGGGTGCTTCGCCTCGGTTTCGGCGAGGCCGGCCCGGTGTACCTGCCGGCGCCGGGTGCGGCCTTGTTCGTGCTGGTGATGGTGATGGTCTTCGCGCCTAAGCTCGCGACCATCGTCGATGCGCTCAGCACTCGCGCCGGTCGACAGCGCTTCGGAGGTGGCTCGCGGTTGATCGTTGGTAGCCTGTCTGAGGTTGGCTTTAGTACCCTGTTGGCGCCGATCATGGCCATCGCGCACAGCCTGTTCTTGCTCGATCTGCTTTTCGGTCGCGCTGTCGTCTGGGATGCGCAGCGGCGCGTGACGCACGGTGTGCATCCGCTCGAGGCGATGCGGCGACTGTGGCCGCAGAGCCTGTTCGGGCTGTTTGGGTTTGCCTGGCTTACGCTGCATGCGCCGCCAGGCGCGCTGGTGATCTCGCCCTTCTTCGTCGGCGCGCTGTTGGCGGTGCCGATCGCGGTGAGTACTGCTGCACCGGCGCTGGGTCGCTTAGTCGTCTGGGTTGGGCTTTGGCGAACGCCGGATGAGGTTGAGCCGGCGCCGTTGGTGCGGGCCGTCAAGCCGGAACTCGCTGCAGCCATTGATCGGCCATCGGGCGCGGCCTTGAAGGCCTTGCGTGAGACCGCCGTCACTGAGGCTGTTGACTGATGGATCGCGTGCGCTCATCGGTTCCGCGCGGTCGGAGGAGCTTGCGGAGCCGAATCGAGCGCGCTATGCTTCGTCGATTAACCTGACGAGAAAGCCGATCCGGAGCAGGCTGGCTATGAAAGAAGGCATCCACCCAGAGTATCAAGACGTTAAAGTCGTCTGCAGTTGCGGTAACACATTCAACACGCGCTCGACGCTGAAAGACGAGCTGCACGTCGAGGTCTGTTCTGCCTGCCACCCGTTCTTTACCGGCAAACAGAAGATCCTCGATACTGGCGGCCGGGTTGACAAGTTCCGCCGCAAATACGGTCGCTGAGTCTCTGCCATAGGGCCTACCAGAGGGCGGAACGCACCTGCTGCGCTGGTACCCTGCCGGCAACGCTAATCGCATCGAGCACCCGATCATCGAGCGCCCTGCATGGGCCGGAGGCCGGGTCGCTGTTACACTTTACCGGCGCCGCCGCGCCTTCTGCGCTCGATCGGCGCTAACCCGCCACCGGAGCGCTACCCATGTCTGACGACAAGAAAACCGACGCCGATGCGGAACTGAATGCGGCCGCGCTTGTTTATCACGAGACGCCGCGGCCAGGAAAGACCGCGATCGAGATCACCAAGTCTGCAGCCACTCAGCGCGATCTCTCGCTCGCCTATACGCCCGGGGTTGCAGAGCCGGTGCGGCGCATCCACGCCAATGCTGAGGATGCCTACCGCTACACCAATCGGGGCAATCTGGTCGCGGTCATCACCGATGGCACGGCGGTGCTCGGCCTCGGTAATGTTGGCGCTCTCGCCGGTAAGCCGGTGATGGAGGGTAAGGCGGTCCTGTTCAAGCGCTTCGCCGATATCGATGTCTTCGACATCGAGGTCGATGCTGAGACCCCTGAGGATTTCATCGAGACCGTCGCTCGGATCGCGCCGACCTTCGGTGGGATCAACCTCGAAGATCTTGCCGCGCCCCATTGTTTCGACGTTGAGCAGGCCCTCATCGAACGGCTGGACATCCCGGTTTTTCATGACGATCAGCATGGCACCGCGATCATTATCGCGGCCGGGCTGCTTAATGCGCTCGAATTGCAGGGTAAATCCCTGGCCGATGCGCGTGTCGTCGTCCTCGGCGCCGGAGCGGCCGGGATCGCCTCGATCAAACTGCTCACTGAGCTGGGTGCAAGCCCGGAGAAGATCCTGACGGTTGATCGCAAAGGCGTGATCCATCGAGGACGTACCGACCTGAATCGCCACAAGGCCGAGATCGCGGTGGAGACCGAGCGTCGCACGCTCGCCGATGCCTTTGAAGGCGCGGATGTCTTTATCGGATTGTCGGGACCAGATCTGGTGAGTCCGGAGATGCTTGCATCGATGGCGCCGCAGCCGATCGTCTTCGCACTCTCGAACCCGGTTCCGGAGATCCGGCCCGAGGTCGCGCTGAAGGTGCGAGACGATCTGATCATGGCGACGGGCCGCTCGGATTATCCGAATCAGGTCAACAACGTGCTTGGCTTTCCCTTCATCTTCCGCGGTGCGCTCGATGTTCGCGCCTCGCGCATTAATGTGGCGATGTGTATTGCCGCCGTCCATGCACTCAAGGATCTCACCAAGGAGCCGGTGCCGGCGTCAGTGCTGGAGGCCTATGGGCTCGAGGCTCTGACGCGTGGGCCTGAATACATCATCCCGAAGCCGCTAGACCCGCGGCTGCGCGAGAGCGTTGCCGGTGCGGTGGCGCGGGCAGCGGTTGCCAGTGGCGTCGCCCGGCTGTTGCCCGACGCGGTCTGAGTCGTTCTGAGTCGTTCTGAGTCGTTCTGAGTCGTTCTGCTCTGTCTTTGTCTAGCCGCGCCTGAGGCCGCGCCTCGGTCGCTCTCCGCGCGCTGGCCCAGGCGCCGAGCGACAGGTCTGCAGCGTTCCCTGTCTCGTGCTCGTACCGGGCGCTGCGATGGCTGGTGTCGGTGTGCCGGAAGCGGTGCAGTGCATGTTCGCGCGCGGCGCCTGAGTCGATTGCGGCACCCTTTGTGCTAAATGATCTCGGGCGAGTGTGCGGATGAGGCTCGCTGGGCTCGCGTAGAATGGCAGTGGCTGAACGAGGACCGACCCTGGTTGTGGCTAGGACGGCGTCTGGGGTTGCCTGGATGCACCGAAATCTGGCCGCAACGCACCGTCTTCGTGCAAACTGCACCGACTCAGAACGCACGCATCCATCCTTTCATAGGCCTGAGCGCCGTTGGCGATCAGGCTGAACATCCTCTCCGGCGCTTAGACGAGACCAAGGTGCCGAGGCGAGAGGACCGATAGACGGGAGAGATCTCTATGGCCGATCAGATCATCACCATTTCCGACAAGGCGGCCGGGAAAAGTTTCGATTACCCATTAAAGACCGGCACCCTAGGGCCCGGCGCGCTCGATATCTCCTCGCTCTACCGCGACGCCGGCTTCTTTACCTATGATCCGGGCTTCATGGCGACCGCCAGTTGCCACAGCGCGATCACCTTCATCGATGGCGAAAAGGGCGTGCTGCTCTACCGCGGATACCCGATCGAGCAGCTGGCAACCAAGGCGAGCTTTCTCGAGGTCGCCTACCTGCTGCTTTATGCCGAGCTGCCGACCGAGGAGGAGCTGGATCATTTCGAGCATCTGATCACCAGCCACACCATGCTCAATGAGAACCTGAAGCGGTTCCTCAGTGGCTTTCATTACGATGCGCACCCGATGGCGATCCTCTGTGGCGTGGTCGGCTCGCTCTCGGCGTTCTATCATGAGTCCATCGATGTCAATGATCCGCGCTATCGGGAGGTCTCGGCGCATCGGCTCATCGCCAAGATGCCAACCATCGCTGCCGCTGCGTACAAGCACTTTGTCGGCGAGCCCATCATGTATCCGCGCAACGACCTGCGCTATGGGGCGAATTTCCTGCACATGATGTTCGCGACGCCTTGCGCGGACTATGAGCCAGGTCTGCTCGCCGAGAAGGCCCTCAATCTTCTGTTTATCTTGCATGCCGATCATGAGCAGAATGCCAGCACCTCAACCGTGCGCCTGGCCGGCAGCTCGGGCGCCAATCCGTTCGCCTGCATCGCGGCCGGTATCGCCTCGCTCTGGGGGCCGGCGCATGGCGGTGCGAATGAAGCGGTGCTCGACATGCTCGAGGAGATCGGTCATGTCAAGAACGTTGCCAAGTTCATCGACAAGGCGAAGGACAAGGATGATCCGTTCCGGCTGATGGGCTTCGGGCATCGGGTCTACAAGAACTATGACCCGCGCGCGAAGATCATTCGCGAGGTCTGCCATCAGGTGCTCGAGGAATTCCCCGGGGCGTCTGATAGCCCGCTGCTGGAGCTTGCGGTCAAGCTCGAGGAGATCGCCCTCAATGATGAGTACTTCGTCCAGCGCAAGCTGTATCCGAACGTCGATTTCTACTCTGGGATCATCTACCGAGCGCTCGGTATCCCGCGCAATATGTTTACGGTGATGTTTGCCGTTGCGCGCACGGTCGGCTGGGTGTCGCACTGGATGGAGATGATGAGCGATCCGGCCAACCGTATCGGGCGTCCGCGTCAGATCTACCACGGGCCGGGCGTGCGCGATTACGTACCGATCTCCAAGCGGTAACCATGTCTCATGGTGGTCATTTGCCGGGATAGCGACGCACGATGCACGTTCGTCATCGGGCCCCTGGTCAACCCTGCTGGGCTGCGCCATCATCGTTGGCATCATTTGGGCCCGCAGCCTCCCGGAGCAGGCGTTCGAGCGCGTCGGTATTGAGCCCCCGCTCTGGTCGCTCCGAGATCGGGCTCAATGGCGGATTGCGTCGAGCCCGCTCCGGCAGGACCACCAGCTCGACCGGGATCTCGCCGGCGACGAAGGCGAAGGTCGGATGCATCTGTCGGCTGCCGTCGGCATAGCGATGCTGGCGATCATGCGCCTGCCAGGGGATGCCTTTGTCGATCAGCCGGAAGACGATTTGACGGGGATCGTCAGCGAACAGATGCAGGCGTATGCCTTGGTCGAGCGAGGCGGTGCCTGATAAGGATTGCCCGACCAACCGCGGTTCGAACTCGGCGAAGGTCTGCATCGCGGCGAGTGCCTGCTCGTGCAGGGTGCTGGTGACCTGCTGCTGGGCCTCGGGCTGAAACAGCTGATATTCATGCTCCAGAGCGGCCTGAATCTCAGCATTGTCTGGCCAGCACCGCTTATTCGTGATCCCGAGCCGTTCGACCGCCTTACGCCGCGCGTGGTCCAGCGCGAGCAGTTCCTGCTCGCGCATGATGCGGGCCGCTTCATAGGCAAGTTGTCGCCGTTGGCTCGCGCAGGCGCTGCGTGTGGCCGGTCTTGCGCTGCCGCTTGGTTGGTCTAGGGTCGAGCGTGGTAGGCGCGAGCGGCGGGCGTGTCGGCTCCCGTTTCGTCTAGGCATGCGTTTATTGGTCGGTTTGGTTGCTGCGTAAGGGTTTTGGCATTTCTGATATAGTCAACGAAAACTCGAGAAATGCTGAGACTTTAGGCGCCGCTGGGGTGTTCTGACGCGGGATGTTCAGATTCGGTTGGAAACAACATGCATTGCTTGGCATCGATATTGGGTCAAGCGCCATCAAACTCGTTGAGCTTGGGCCAGGCTCTGCGGGTAAGTCAGAGCGTTTCCGGGTCGAAGCGCTAGCGCTTGAGCCGCTGCCGTCCCATACCCTGGTCGAGAAGAAGATCGCCGATGTGACGCAGGTCGGCCAAGCGATTGCTGCAGCCCTGCAACGCTCAAAGTCGAAGACCAAGCGTGCGGTGGTGGCCGTTGCTGGGTCGGCGGTGATTACCAAGGTGCTCTCACTCAATGCTGAGCTCTCCGATGCCGAGATGGAGGCCCAGATCCAGCTCGAGGCCGATCAGTATGTGCCTTATCCCCTAGAGGAGGTCAACCTCGACTTCGATGTGCTTGGCCCGACCGAGGGTGCTGCCGGGATGGTCGATGTGTTGCTCGCGGCCTCGCGGCAGGAGAATGTCGATGATCGAGTTGCGGCACTCGAGCTGGCCGGATTGAACGTCGAGATTGTCGATATCGAGTCGAATGCGGTCGAGAACGCCAGCGGCATCTTCATCCAAGCGTCGGCGCCCGGGGCGGATCGACTGACCGCGGTTGTCGATATTGGCGCCACGACGATGACCCTGCATGTGCTGCGCGGCGGGCAAAATATCTACGCCCGCGAGCAGAGTTTCGGTGGTCAGCAACTCGTCGAGGAGGTCCAGCGCCGCGCCGGTCTGGGACGGGAGGAAGCGCTGTCACAGCTCGCGACGGCGTCACTGCCGCCAAAGCTTCAGGCGGCTGTGCTCGGACCGTTCCAGGATGCCTTAGCGCGGCAGTTGGCGCGCGCACTGCAGTTTTTCTATTCGACGAGCGCCTTCAGTCAGGTCGATGAGGTCTTGCTGACCGGTGGGGTGACTCAGGTTCCCGATCTCGCGCAGCAGATTGCCGAGCGGCTTGCGCTGCCGGTACAGATTGCCGATCCATTCGCTGAGATGGCGCTGTCTCCTGATGCTGAGCGCCTCCTGTCGCAGCATGGTCGGAGCACGATGCTGATAGCGGCTGGGCTTGCGATGCGCCGGTTTCGTTGACCCATGGCTCGGATTAATCTGCTGCCCTGGCGTGAACAGGAACGCCGTCGCCGTCAGCGTGACCTGGGGCTGATTGCCCTGGCTGCGCTTGGCTCTGTACTCCTGATAGCCGTGCTGCTCAAGCTTCAGCTCGATGCAATGATCGATGCCCAGCAAGCCCGTAACCGCTATCTCGAAGGGCAGATCACGGTCTTGAATCGTCGTATTCGAGAGATCAACGAGCTCGAGAAGAAGAAGGCTGACTTGCTTGCGCGGATGGGCGTGATCCAGGAGCTGCAAGAAAGCCGTCCAGAGATTGTGCATCTGCTCGATCGCTTGGTCGATGCGGTTCCGGTCGGGGTGTTCCTGACTCAGCTCAAGCAAGAAGGCGGGCGTATCACCATCGAGGGACGCGCCCAGTCCAATGCGCGCGTCTCTGCGCTGATGCGCAACATCGAATCATCGGCCTGGATTGGCAAGCCAGAGCTCTTGCTGATCGAGAACAAGGATGAGACTGGCACCGGTTTCAGCCACTTTCGGCTGCGCTTCGAGCAGCAGCGTCTGCAGCCTGATGCGGACGAAGACGTCATCGCGTTTACTGTTGGGAGGCGCTGATGGACCTCAATGAGCTCGACTTTAACAACATCAGCGAATGGCCATTGGCGGCGAAAGTCGTCCTCATCCTGTTTGGCTGTGGCGTGATCGGTTTTGCTTGGTACCACTTCATCACCCGCGGCCAGATCGAGCAGCTGGAGCGCGCTGAGCAGAAGGAGTTGGAGCTGCGCCAGAGTTTCGAGCAGAAGCAGCACAAGGCAGCTAATCTTGAACAGTATCGGCAGCAGCTCGCCGAGATGGAGGAGACCTTCGGTGCCATGCTGCGCCAACTGCCAGATGAAACCGAGGTGGCGTCGTTGCTGGTCGATGTTTCCCAGACGGGTGTGGCAGCCGGGCTCGAGTTTGAGCTGTTTCAGCCGTCCGCTGAAGAAAACAAGGACTTTTATGCGGAATTGCCAATCCGGGTCCGAGTCCGCGGCCGCTATCATGCGTTTGCGACCTTCATCAGCGGCCTTGCTGCGTTGCCGCGCATTGTGACGGTGCACAATATCGAAATCGGTGGCGAGAGTCGCAGGGGCGAGCCAAAGGCTTCGATGACCCTTGCTGCAATCGTGAAAACGTATCGCTATCTGGATGAGCCTGAAGCGCAATGAGGCCGTTAATCAGAGGCCACATGCCGGCCAGAGTACAGCGGTTCGGTGGCAATAGACGGTTCGGTAGCAATAGACGCGTTGTGCTCTGGCACATGCCCGCGACGCTGACGCTCATGCTGATCTCAGCCTGTGCTGATCCAGGCCTGCCTGAGCTGGAATCCTATGCCGAGCGTGTGCGGGCGCGGCCGGCTGGGCCGCTTGAGCCGGTGCCGGAGGTCGCCTTGGTTGCCCCGTTCCCCTATCGGCCGCAGGAGCGGCGTGATCCGTTCATGCTCGACGAGCAAGCGGCTGATGTGGCACAGCGGCGCAACCCCTCCGGCATCTCGCCCGACCCGCTGCGACCTAAGGAGCCGTTGGAGCGCTATTCGCTCGACTCGCTGCGTATGGTGGGTACCCTGGAGCAGGACCAGACGCGCTGGGCGCTGATCATGGACCCCGATGGGATGCTGCACCGTGTGCGCACTGGCAACTATCTTGGGCTCAACGACGGCAGAATCATTCGCGTCGATCCGACCGAGTTGCTGCTGACCGAGATTATTGAGAAGGCGCCTGGCGAGTGGGACCAGAGGCAGGCATCGATGGCACTAAAACAGTGAGCGGTAGTGATCATGAACCTCTCAAGGCCCCGAGTGAAATCCTTGCTTGAACGACTCGATATGCAGCGGCGGCCGTCGCTGGTCGGCGCTCTTTTCGTGTGCCTGATGGCATTCGTGAGCGTCAGCCCGGCACTTGGGGCGAGTCTGGAGGTCGCCGAATTTGCCACCTTGCCTGGCAATCAGGTCGAGATCGATCTGGTCTTCTCGGGGGTGCCACCAACGCCGAGTGATTTCGCGACCGAGAATCCGGCGCGTATCGCGATCGATTTTCCCGGCGCATCGAACCAGCTCGGCCGTAAGTCGATTCCGATTGGGCTTGGTGTCGCGCATAGCCTGGTGGCGATCGAGGCCAGTGATCGCACGCGCGTGGTGATCAACCTGACCGACAGCGCGCCCTATACGCTCAAAACCGAGGGTAATCGCGTGCGGATCGCATTGAACCCAGAGTCGGTTGCCGCGGCGCCTCAGACGCGCGCTCGGCGCGACGGCCTTGGCTCGGGGTTTGCTGCCCGCAGTGCGGGACCAGTGAAGGATATTGATTTTCGCCGTGGCGCGGACGGCGAGGGCCGGGTCACCATCAGCTTACCATCCGCACAGACGCGGGTGAATGTGACTGAAGAGGGCCGCGACGTCATCGTCGGCATCAGCAATGCCACGCTGCCGCAGAGGCTCTTCCGTCGCCTCGACGTGGTTGATTTTGGCACGCCGGTGGTTGCCGTTGAGTCACGTGGGGTGGGAAGTGATGTGCGCGTCGACATCCAGACCACCAATGAGTTTGACTACCTCGCGTATCAGACCGAGAACCTTTTCACGATCGAGTTCCGAGCGCTGACGGCCGCGGAGAAGGAGCAACTGGCCCGCGAGCAGATCGTCTTTTCAGGTGACCGTCTATCGCTGAATTTTCAAGACATCGAAGTGCGCGCGGTGCTGCAGCTGCTGGCTGATTTTACTGGATTGAATCTCGTGGCGAGCGACACCGTCAGTGGCAGCATCACGCTGCGGCTTAAAGACGTGCCTTGGGATCAAGCGCTGGACATCATCTTAAAGACCAAAGGATTGTCGATGCGACAGACTGGGAACGTCATCATGGTCGCTCCAGCGCAGGAAATCGCAGCAAACGAACTGCTTGAACTTGAATCACGGCAGCAGATTGAGGAGCTCGCACCGCTGCGCACAGAATTCGTACAGATCAACTATGCGAAGGCGACCGACATCGCAGAACTCTTGGAAGGCCATCGAGAGCAGGTTGGAGGTATCGCCAATATCGGCAATACGCAACAATTTACCATGTCTAGCCAGCGGGTTGCCCCAATGCTGTCAGAGCGGGGGTCAGTAACCTCCGATCCGCGCACCAATGCATTGATTATTGAGGAGACAGTGGACCGTCTCTCAGCGATCCGCGAGCTTATTGCGCGCCTTGACATTCCTGTCCGACAAGTCTTGATCGACGCTAGGGTTGTCATCGCCAGCAACGAGTTTGCACGGGATTTGGGTGTTCGCTTCGGCGTAAGTGGCTCGACCGGCAGTAGTAAGGGTAATCAATTGTTGGTCGCTGGAGGTCAGGATCCTGGCGCTGGTGGCATCGATGGTGTTGGCAGTTTTGACGCAGGACCCTATGGTTTCGACCTTGAGTCCGGCACGCCATTTAACTCAATCATCACTAACGACAGTAATGCACCGAACCTTTGGGTCAACTTGCCCGCAGCCACCCCATCTGGGGCGATCAACTTTCTACTTGGCAAGGTTGGCTCACATTTGATTACGCTTGAGCTTTCCGCGATGCAACGAGAAAATCGAGGCGAGATCGTGTCAAGTCCGCGTGTTGTTACATCCGATCAGACTCAGGCGAGCATCTCGGTGGGTACAAAAATTCCTTACAGGAACGATCAGGGTGATGGAGCAATCGTTACTCAGTTCGAAGATGCGACGTTGAAGCTGAATGTGACACCGCACATCACGCCCGATGATCGGATCATTATGGATCTTGAGGTGAACAAGGACTCGCCAGACTACGCCAATGCGGGACCAGATGGCGTTCCAATCGAGAAGAAGTCGGTGACGACCAATGTCTTGGTCGACAACGGCGAGACGATCGTGCTCGGGGGTGTCTACGAACGCAATCAGTCAGTTGCGCGCGAGCAAGTGCCGTGGCTAGGCGATCTGCCGGTGGTGGGTAATCTGTTCAGGACGACGAGTCGCCTCGACAATAACGAAGAGTTATTGATCTTCGTGACCCCAAAGATCCTGGAGTCGGATATCGCCGTACGCTGACGGGGCGACTGTCATGGCCGCTTGCCAACCTCGAACTCGGCCTACAGCTTGCTAGTGATCGGCAAATCTGGCATACCTAGCATCATGATCAGACCACCAAACATCTTTCTCGTCGGCCCGATGGGCGCAGGCAAGAGCACCGTCGGCCGGCAGTTGGCCGAGGCGCTGGGTTACGAGTTCCGCGATAGCGACCAGGAGATTCAGCGCCGAACCGGCGTCGATATCCCGACCATCTTTGAGTTCGAAGGTGAGGAGGGCTTCCGCAAGCGCGAGCGTGGGGTTGTTGAAGACTTGGCGCAAGAAGAGGGTATCGTGCTCGCCACCGGCGGTGGCGTGGTGCTCACCCCCGAGAATCGCCAGCAGCTGGCTGCGCGTGGCTTCGTGATCTACCTGCATTGCAGCCCAGAGCAGCAGTTTGCGCGTACGGCGCGCGATCGCAGTCGCCCGCTGATCGATACCGATGATCCGCAACAGCGGCTACGGGATCTGATGGCCGAGCGCGAGCCTATCTATCGCCAGGTTGCGGATATGGTGGTCTCGACGGAGCGTCGTGGTACCGCCTCGGTGGTCAAAGAGATCCGCCGGCGTTTCGAGGACGAAGAACTCTAGTATGCGCACCCTAGGTCCAGTCTCGTTTGTGGATGCAGAGCGCCAACGGCTTGACGTTGAGCTTGGCGAGCGCAGCTATCCGATCTTCATCGGCCGCCATCTGCTGTCGGATCCAGCCTGCTACCGCCCGTACATCGTTGGTGAGCGAGTGATGATCGTGTCCAACGAGACCGTTGCTCCGCTCTACTTGGACGCACTGCGGGCGGGCTTGAAAGGGTTTGAGATCGATCAGGTGATCCTGCCGGATGGTGAGCGCTATAAGGATCTGGCGACACTCAATTGCATCTTCGATGCGCTGCTTGAGCGCCGCTGTGGCCGAGATGTGACCGTTGTCGCCCTCGGTGGCGGTGTCGTTGGTGATATGGCTGGTTTTGCAGCAGCCTGTTATCAGCGTGGCGTGCCCTTCATTCAGGTGCCGACGACGCTGCTGGCGCAGGTCGACTCATCGGTTGGCGGCAAGACCGGTGTCAACCATCCCGCTGGCAAGAACATGATTGGCGCCTTTCATCAACCGCGCGCGGTCATCGCCGACACCGCAACACTCGAGACCTTGCCCGAGCGCGAGCTTTCGGCAGGCTTGGCGGAGGTCATCAAGTATGGCCTGATCTCGGACCGGCCCTTCTTTGACTGGCTCGAAGACCAGGTGCCCGCACTGCGGGCCCTTGATCCGGCCGCTCTGGCAACCGCGATCGCCCGTTCTTGTGAAAATAAGGCCTTGATCGTTGCCGCGGATGAGCGCGAGTCGGGCCAGCGCGCGCTGCTGAATCTCGGCCATAGCTTCGGTCACGCGATCGAGGCAGGAACCGGTTACGGCACTTGGCTGCATGGTGAGGCCGTCGGCGTTGGGCTGGTGATGGCGGCCCAGCTCTCTGAGCGTCTCGGCTGGCTCGAGCCGGCCGATACCGCTCGGATTCAGGATGTGGTCGCCCTCGCTGGACTGCCCATTGTGCCGCCCGATAGCCTGCCGAGCGAGCGTTGGCTCGAGCTGATGGCCGTCGATAAGAAGGTGCAGCGTGGGCGGTTGCGCTTGGTCTTGTTACAAGGGATCGGGGAGGCGCTGCTGACTGCCGATATCGATGCTGGTCAGCTCCAAGCCACCATTGCAGCTGCTCAGGGCGCGACCGCTTGAACGCGGAGAGGCCAATGCTGATTGCGGATGCTCAGGCGCTCCAGGGTCCTGCGTGGCAACCTGGCGATGATGCTGTTGCACCAAGTCGGCTCAGTCTAGCGCCTTGTTGCACCTGATTGGCACAGATGTTTGCCGCCTTGAAGAGGGTGGCACAGTCAATCGCTGGCTGCCGCATGGCATAGCGACTGCATCCACAGTATGATTGGCGGTTCGCTCTCTGTAGCGCGTGTTAGAACTGGGTGCGCCCGGTGCTTGACGTCAAAGGCGCTGCGAGCTCATCGCCATCGGTTGGCTCCGCGATGCCGCGGCGTCAGCCACGACCCACGCGTAAAACCACTTTAATCCAAACCGGAACTTCCCCGACTGTTCGAGGCACTGAGGGGACGTCTTTTTGACCGTAATGTACCCGGTTTAGGGAGGTCCGCTGATGAACCTTCGCGCCTATCCAGCCGCCCAGGGCCTGTACGACCCCGCGCACGAGCGTGACTCCTGCGGTGTTGGCTTCGTTTGCCATATCAAGAATGAGAAGAGCCATCGCATCGTTGAGCAAGGCCTCGAGATCCTCGAGCGGCTGACCCATCGCGGTGCGGTCGGCGCTGATCCCAAGGCCGGTGATGGCGCCGGCATCTTGGTCCAGATGCCCGACAGTTTCTTCCGTTCCGTGGTCGATTTTGAACTGCCAGCGCTCGGGCATTACGGCGTTGGCATGGTCTTCTTACCGAAAGACGAGGCCGCGCGCGCTGAGATGCAAGCGACGGTTGAGCGTCACCTCTCCGAAGGTGGCCAGAGGGTGCTCGGCTGGCGTGATGTGCCGACTGACAATCGTGAACTCGGCGAGAGCGTGCTGCCGACCGAGCCGGTGGTGCGCCAGGTCTTCGTCGCCTGCGGAGAGAACTGCCCCGATCAGGATGCCTTCGAGCGCCGCCTGTTCGTGGTGCGCAAGCGCATGGACAACGAGATCCGTGCCCATGGCTACGACAAGACGGCCTACTACGTCGCCTCGATGTCGTCGCGGACCATCAACTACAAGGGCATGCTGCTCGCCGGTCAGGTCGGCAATTACTACCTCGATCTGCGCGACCAGCGCTTCGAGTCGGCGCTGGCGCTGGTGCATCAGCGCTTCTCGACCAACACCTTCCCGACCTGGGATCTGGCGCAGCCGTTCCGGATGATCTGCCACAACGGCGAGATCAATACCCTGCGCGGCAATGTCAACTGGATGGCGGCACGTCGGCACACCATGCGCTCGGAGATCCTCGGCGATGATCTCGACTCCATCTGGCCATTGATCCCCGAAGGCCAGTCGGATTCAGCCTGCTTCGACAACGCGCTTGAGCTGCTGGTGATGGGTGGCTATTCGCTGGCGCAGGCGATGATGATCCTGATCCCAGAGGCCTGGTCCGGCAATAAGCTGATGGACGAGAGGCGCCGTGCCTTCTACGAGTTCCATGCCGCGCTGATGGAGCCCTGGGACGGCCCGGCCGCGATCGCCTTTACCGACGGCCGTCAGATCGGCGCTACGCTCGACCGCAATGGCCTGCGTCCAGCGCGCTACCTGGTGACCAATGATGATCTGGTCGTCATGGGCTCCGAGATGGGCGTGCTCGACATCGATGATGCGCGCATCGTCAAGAAGTGGCGCCTGCAGCCAGGGCGGATGTTCCTGATCGATCTTGAGCAGGGCCGCATCATCGACGATGCCGAGGTCAAGGCCGAGCTGGCCGGCGCCAAGCCCTATCAAGAATGGCTCGATCGCACCCAGATCCATCTCGACTCGCTGCCGACCGATGTCGCGCCGATGGCGCCGGAAGCGAGCGTCCTGCTCGATGCCCAGCAGGCCTTCGGCTACACCCAGGAAGACGTGAAATTCCTGCTCACGCCAATGGTCGCGACGGGTCAGGAGGCCATCGGCTCGATGGGCGCAGATAACCCGCCGTCGGTGCTGTCATCGCGCTCCAAGCATTTGTCGACCTACTTCAAGCAGAACTTCGCCCAGGTCACCAACCCGGCTATCGACCCGATCCGCGAGGAGCTAGTGATGTCGCTGGTGTCGCTGATCGGCCCGCGTCCGAATCTGCTCGGTCTCAATGAGGCTGGCCAGCATTGGCGTCTCGAGGTCGATCAGCCGGTGCTGACCAACGAAGATCTGGAGCGCATCCGCCACATCCAGGACAATTCCGGCGGCGCCTTCCGTACCAAGAATCTGCACATGGTCTACCCGGCCGTTGAGGGTGCCGATGGCATGGCGCCGGCGCTGGAACGGCTCTGCCAAGAGGCTGAGGCAGCGGTGCATGAGGGGCACAACATCCTGATCCTCTCGGACCGCAATACCAACGCCGACTTCATCCCGATTCCGGCCTTGCTGGCGACCTCGGCGGTTCATCATCACCTCATCCGTCAGGGCCTGCGCACCAGCTCCGGGCTGGTGGTCGAGACCGGTGGTGCGCTCGAGGTGCATCACTTCGCGACCCTGGCTGGCTATGGCGCCGAGGCGATCAATCCCTATCTGGCCTTCGATACCATCCAGTCGTTGTTGTCACGGCTGCGCACCGAGGGTGCTGGCGAGCTGAGCTTTGAAGAGGCCCAGGGCCGCTACATCAAGGCGGTTGGCAAAGGCCTGAAGAAGGTGATGTCGAAGATGGGCATCAGTACCTTCCAGAGTTATTGTGGCGCACAGATCTTCGATGCGGTGGGACTCAACCGTGAGTTCATCGCGAAGTATTTCACGGGCACCCCGAGCATGGTCGAAGGCGTTGGTCTGGCCGAGGTGGCACGCGAGGCGGTGCTCTGGCATTCGCGTGGCTATGGGAATGAGCAGATCCTGCGCAAGCACCTGGATGTCGGCGGTGATTACGCCTTCCGGCTGCGTGGCGAGGACCATGTCTGGACGCCAGAGACCATCGCCAAGCTGCAGCACGCGACCCGCGCCAATGATGCCAGCACCTACGCTGAATATTCCCGCCTGATCAACGAGCAGAATGAACATCTGCTGACCTTCCGCGGTCTGATGGACCTGAAGTGGGCCGATGAGCCAATCCCAATCGATGAGGTCGAGCCGGCCAAGGAGATTGTGAAGCGCTTCGCGACCGGCGCCATGTCGTTCGGCTCGATCAGCTATGAGGCGCATTCGACCCTGGCCAAGGCGATGAACGCGATCGGCGGTAAGTCGAACACCGGCGAGGGTGGCGAGGAGGCCGAGCGCTTCACGCCGCTGTCCGACGGCTCGATGAATCCGGAGCGCTCGGCGATCAAGCAGGTGGCTTCCGGGCGCTTTGGGGTTACCATCGAGTACCTGGTCAACGCCGATGACATCCAGATCAAGGTTGCGCAAGGTGCCAAGCCCGGTGAGGGAGGACAGCTGCCGGGGCATAAGGTCAATGCGCAGATCGCCCGAGTGCGCCACTCGACGCCGGGCGTCGGCCTGATCTCGCCGCCGCCGCACCATGATATCTACTCGATCGAGGACCTGGCGCAGCTGATCCATGATCTGAAGAACGCCAATCCGAAGGCGCGGATCTCGGTCAAGCTGGTCTCGGAGATCGGCGTTGGTACCGTGGCCGCAGGCGTCTCCAAGGCGCATGCGGATCATGTGACCATCGCCGGCTATGATGGCGGTACCGGCGCGAGTCCGCTGACCTCGATCAAGCACGCTGGCTCGCCCTGGGAAATCGGCCTTGCTGAGACCCATCAGACGTTAGTACTGAATCGGCTGCGCGGGCGCATCGCGGTGCAGGTCGATGGTGGCATGCGCACCGGGCGCGATGTCGTCATCGGTGCGCTGCTCGGTGCCGATGAGTTCGGCTTCGCCACGGCGCCGCTGATCGTCGAAGGCTGCATCATGATGCGCAAGTGCCATCTGAACACCTGCCCAGTCGGCGTAGCGACACAAGATCCGGAGCTGCGCAAGAAGTTCACCGGCAAGCCGGAGCATGTGATCAACTTCTTCTTCTTCATCGCCGAGGAGATGCGCCAGTACATGGCGCGACTCGGCTTCCGCACCGTCAACGAGATGGTCGGTCAGATGGATCGGCTCGAGATGCGGCGTGCGATCGAGCATTGGAAGGCGAAGGGCTTGGACTTCTCGCGCATCCTGACCAAGCCCAAGGTCGGCCCGGAGGTCGCCCTCTATAACGCCGAGAGCCAGGATCATGGACTGGATAAGGCGCTGGATCACAGGTTGATCGAGCAGGCACGTCCCGCGCTCGAGAACCGCGAGCCGGTGCGCATCGAGACCGAGGTGAAGAACTTCAACCGCACGGTGGGCACCTTGCTCTCGGGGCGCGTCGCCGAGCGCTACGGTCTTGCTGGGCTGCCGGACGATACCATCTACATCAAGGCGCAGGGGATTGGCGGTCAGTCGTTCGGCGCCTGGCTGGCGCAGGGCGTGACCATCGAACTGGCCGGTGAGGCCAACGACTACGTCGGCAAGGGCCTCTCCGGCGGGCGCATCATCATCTACCCGCCAGAGCATGCGAGTATTGATCGCGCTGAAGACAACATCATCGTCGGCAATACGGTGCTCTATGGCGCGATCAAGGGCGAGGTCTATTTCCGCGGTGTCGCTGGCGAGCGCTTCTGTGTGCGCAACTCGGGTGCGACCGCGGTGGTCGAGGGTGTGGGCGATCATGGCTGCGAATACATGACCGGCGGTGTCATGGTCTGCCTGGGGCCAACGGGTCGGAATTTCGCCGCTGGGATGTCTGGTGGTGTCGCTTATGTCTTAGATGAAAAGGGTAATTTTGCCGATCATTGCAATCAGGCGATGGTCGAGCTGGAGCCGATCGCGGCCGAGGATGCAGCGCTTGAGGCATTGGATCATCAGGGCGGGGATCTCGAGACCCACGGCTTTGTCGATCTCAGCCACGATATGACCCGCTACGATGCGCTGCGCCTGCGTCAGCTCATCGAGCGTCATCTGCACTACACCAATTCAGCCGTCGCGCGGCGCATCCTTGATGATTGGTCCGAGATGCTCGGCCGCTTCGTCAAGGTGATGCCGATCGATTACAAGCGGGCGCTCGAGCAGATGCAATCGAGCAAGAGTCGGCCACCGAGCCCGTCGCGGCCGCACCCGTCCAAGCTCAGAGAGGTTGTCGAAAATGGGTAAGCCAACCGGATTCATGGAGTATGAGCGCATCGAGCTGGCCTATCAGCCGGCCTCCGATCGCGTCGTCCACTACAACGAGTTTGTCAAGCCAATGACCGATGCCGAGATCGGTATCCAGGGCGCGCGCTGCATGGACTGCGGCATTCCGTATTGCCATCAGGGCTGCCCGGTCAACAACATCATTCCGGATTGGAACGATCTGGTCTATCAGCAGGACTGGGAATCGGCGATCGAGGTCTTGCACTCGACTAATAATTTCCCCGAGTTCACCGGACGCATCTGCCCGGCGCCTTGTGAGGCGAGCTGTACGCTGAACATCGACGACCAGCCGGTGGCGATCAAGGCGATCGAGCGCGCGATTGCCGATAAGGCCTGGGAGCAGGGTTGGGTCAAGCCACAGGTGCCGACCCATCGCACTGGCAAGCGCATCGCCGTGGTGGGCTCGGGTCCAGCTGGCCTGGCCTGTGCCCAGCAGCTCGCCCGTGCCGGCCATACGGTCTCGCTGTACGAAAAAGAGGACCGCATCGGCGGCCTACTGCGCTACGGCATCCCAGACTTCAAGCTGGCCAAGACCATGATCGACCGGCGCATGAGCCAGATGCGCGCCGAGGGCGTCGAGTTCCATACCCACTGCCACATCGGCGTCGACCTGCCGATTGCCACGCTGATGGAGGACTACGATGCGGTCGTCCTCTCCGGTGGCTCGGAGAAGCCGCGTGATCTCGATGTCCCCGGGCGTAGCTTCAACGGCATCCATTTCGCGATGGACTTCCTGCGCGCCAACTCCAAACGCGTTCAAGGCGTGTACGTTCCGGATGAGGATTTCATCAGCGCCCACGATCAGCATGTGATCGTGATTGGCGGCGGCGACACGGGCTCCGATTGCATTGGCACCTCCAATCGTCACGGTGCCATGTCGGTCACCCAGATCGAGATCCTCGACAAGCCGCCGGAGAAGGAAGACAAGGGGTTGACCTGGCCTAACTGGCCGAACAAGCTGCGCACCTCGACCTCGCAGGAGGAAGGTTGTGAGCGGCTGTGGAATGTGCTTACCAAGTCATTCGAGTCCGATGCTGACGGCAACGTCACGGCCTTGAACTATGTTCTAGTGCGCTGGGACAAGGATGAAAACGGGCGTTGGCAGATGTCAGAGGTTGAAGGCTCCGAGGCTCAGCTCAAGGCCGATCTGGTCCTGCTCGCAATGGGCTTCGTGCACCCGGTGCACGAAGGGATGCTCGAGGAGCTACAGGAGGCGAAAGGCCTGGAGCTTGATTCCCGCGGTAACGTTAAAGGCAGTACCGAGGGCGCCAAGGCCTACTTCACCAATGTCGATGGCGTTTTTGCCGCTGGTGATATGCGGCGGGGTCAGTCGTTGGTGGTCTGGGCGATCCGCGAGGGCCGGCAGTGCGCGCGCGCCGTTGATGAATGGCTGATGGGGCGATCCGATCTCCCACGCTGAGATTGACCCAGGAGACACTATGGAACCACTGAAGGGGACAACCATCCTGTCGGTACGCCGCGGGCGCAATGTCGTGATCGGCGGTGATGGGCAGGTGTCGCTTGGCAATACCGTTGTCAAGGGCAACGCGCGCAAGGTGCGCCGGCTCTACAAGGATCGCGTGCTTGCCGGTTTTGCCGGTGCCACGGCGGATGCGTTCACCCTATTCGAACGTTTCGAGGCCAAGCTCGAGCGCCATCAGGGCCATCTCACCCGCTCGGCGGTCGAACTGGCGAAGGACTGGCGCACCGATCGCATGCTGCGGCGACTGGAGGCGATGCTCTGTGTCGCTGATCATGAGGCCTCGCTCATCATCTCGGGCACCGGCGATGTGCTTGAGCCCGAATACAATCTGATGGCGATTGGCTCTGGTGGCTCGTTCGCGGCCTCGGCGGCGCGCGCGCTGTTGGAGAATACCGAACTCGGCGCGCGTGAAATCGTTGAGCGCTCGCTTGGGATTGCCGCCGACATCTGTATCTATACGAATCGCAACCTCGTGCTCGAGGAACTTGCCGACGATTAGCGCGGCGGGCTAGCCGTGGCGCCCGCGGAGGGCTCTTGGGCTGCCGCGGTCATCGGCCAGCTAGCCTACCGAATTGACCCATCTCGCCGCGTGGCACGCCTAGCTGTCGCCGGCATCTTCTTGATCGACCTCGCTTATGTCCGACACCACCACACCGAAACGCATCGTTGCCGAGCTTGATAAGCACATCGTCGGTCAGGACCAGGCCAAGCGCGCGGTGGCGATCGCGCTGCGCAACCGTTGGCGTCGGGCCCAGATCCCGGAGCCGATGCGCTCGGAGATCACGCCGAAGAATATCCTGATGATCGGCCCCACCGGCGTCGGCAAGACCGAGATCGCGCGCCGGCTGGCGCGGCTGGCGAATGCGCCTTTCATCAAGGTCGAGGCGACCAAGTTCACCGAGGTCGGTTACGTCGGGCGCGATGTCGAGTCGATCATCCGTGACCTCGCCGACATGGCGATCAAGATGGAGCGTGAGCAACAGATGCTCGGCAACCGCGAGCGCGCCGAGACCGCCGCTGAGGAGCGTATCCTCGACGCGTTGCTGCCGCCACCCTCAGACTTTGATGAAGACAGCCGCGGTCGTGGTGCCACGTCCGGCACGCGCGAGAAGTTCCGCCAGAAGTTGCAGGCCGGCGAGCTTGACGAGCGCGAGATCGAGATCGAGGTGAGCCTGGCGCCACTCGGCGTCGAGATCATGGCGCCGCCCGGCATGGAGGACATGACCAATCAGCTGCAGGGGCTGTTCAAGAACCTCGGCTCAAACCGCTCTAAGCGTCGCAAGCTGCGCATCAGAGAGGCGCGTAAGGTGCTGCTCGATGAAGAGGCCGCCAAGCTGATCAACGAGGAAGAGATGAAGCTCAAGGCGATGGACAATGTCGAGCAGAACGGCATCGTCTTCCTGGATGAGATCGACAAGGTCACCCGCCGCGCCGAGCAGAGCGGTGGTGCTGATGTCTCCCGCGAAGGCGTGCAGCGCGATCTGCTGCCCTTGGTTGAGGGCAGTACCGTCTCGACCAAGCACGGCATGGTGAAGACCGACCACATCCTGTTCATTGCCTCGGGTGCCTTCCATCTAGCCAAGCCCTCGGATCTGGTGCCTGAGCTACAGGGCCGACTGCCGATCCGGGTTGAACTTCAGGCGCTGACCTCGGATGATTTCATCCGCATCCTGACCGAGCCTGATGAATCGCTCACCGATCAATATGCAGCGCTGCTGGCGACCGAAGGCGTGACAATTAATTTTAGCGAAGACGGGATTCGACGCATCGCCGAGATCGCCTACCAGGTCAATGAGCGCACCGAGAACATCGGTGCCCGTCGCCTGCATACGGTGATGGAGCGCTTGCTTGAGGATGTCTCCTTCAACGCCACCGAGATGGACCGAGTGACCGTTACCATCGACGCGAACTACGTCGATAAGAGTCTCGGCGAGCTAGCTGCGGACGAGGACCTGTCACAGTACATCCTCTAGGCTATGATCTCCGGGCGGCTTGCCGAGCGTTATGACCGCTCTGCTGACTGATATCTATCGCCGATCAGTTGTCGTCGGCTGTTCCATACCGCTCCGGGTCGGGCAGCGACGACCTAGGACGCCGTGAGTCCGTCTTTGGTGGCTTGTCGACGGCATCTATGCCGTCGACAAGCCCACCGCTACCCGACGCTAGGCTAGGCGCTGCCATCGACTGACGCGTTCTGGGTATAGCGCCACAGCTCCCGGCTCGATCTGGGTCACCGATCGCCCGCGGGCAATCACCTTCAGCCGTCGATAGCGACAACAGCACGTTGTTACGCTGTTGTGTCAGACCGGTTGGCTCGCGATCCTCTTCGAGCCGCGGCTCGGCCGACGCCTTCAGGGTACCAACGCTGCTGACCGAATCCCAACTTGGAGGCCAGCCTCAACGACGCGCTGCTCGATTTGCCGCGCGTTCCTCAAATACCCCTGAGTGGGCTAGGTGGCTGCGCAGTCTGCCACTGGCCAATGATTTCGAGGGATTGGAGTACCTTGACAATCACCGGAGCGGCGTTGTGTGGTTGGTGTCGATATCAAACTATTGCGCTAGATCGATGCTCTAGGCCACCCGAGTAGATGCCCGAGGTGGGCGTGGACGCCTCACGATGCTCCTGACATCCTGCCATAGACCTGACTCGGCCTTAAACTGTGACCGCTATCTCAGAAGAGCGTTGAACGCTGGTGAGTTGGTCAGATTTGAGATCAGTTTCACTGCGCTAAGCTGGTCTTTCGCCTAACTTCTCGGAAAACGTCATATCGCTTGGTCTGAATTGACAAGCGTCGAAAAGCGGAACCGATCTCATGATTTGCTGCCAGCGTCAGCCCATATCGGCGGCTCATTCACGCCAACAGGGTTTCAATCTCCTAGAGTTGATGATGACGCTTTCAGTGGCGACTATCCTGTTGACCATTGGGGTGCCATCGTTGCAGGCGACGATCCAGAATGGTCGTGCAGCGACGCAAATCAACGACCTACTAGCCTCCATCCGCCTTGCCCGGAGCGAGTCGGTGAAAACAGGACGGCGCGTCGTGCTTTGCAAAAGCGACGATGAAGCATCCTGTACAACCTCCGGTGGCTACGATCAAGGCTGGCTGGTCTTCGTCGATCTCGATCAGGATGCGACCCTGGATCCTGTAGAGCCTGTCCTGCGAGTCCAGGGTCCCTTGAGTGGTGACCAGGTCCTCTCGGGCACGAGCGGGGTCGATAACTATATCGCCTTCACGTCTGACGGGTTTGCCCGCCTGATCGATGGCTCGATGCAGAGCGGCACACTCACGCTCGATCTCTGTCTCCCAGGACGCGGCAAGCGCGCTATTGTGATCAAACCGACGGGGAGAACTGGCGTTGAAACAGTCGAAGCCAGCTGTTCTTAGCAGAACTGCATCTCATTGCTCGTCTCAGCGCGGTTTTTCGATCGTGGAAGTGCTGGTCTCGGCGACTATTCTTTCAATTGGGCTGCTGGGGCTCGCGGGCTTGCAAGCAACCTCGCTGGGCTTCAATACCAGCGCACTACATCGCTCCAAGGCAACCTATCTCGCCTACGACATCGCCGATCGCATGCGTGCCAACCGGGCAGCGGCCTTGGGTGGAGCCTACGATGGTCAGGCACTCGCCGAATCACCACCCGCATGCGCTGAGGCCACGCCCACTGGAACCCTCGCTCAGCGCGATCTGCTGGCCTGGACCACGAGTCTCGCCTGCCAGCTTCCGCAAGGGACGGGTGCAATCGAGCGCACCGACGCGATCGTGACCGTCACTGTCCAGTGGGACGACAGCCGTGGTCAGGAGCCGCCCCAACAGTTTCTCATGGAAGCCGAGTTATGAGTGGGTCGGTCAGCGCTTCTAGGCAGGAAGGGCTGACCATGGTGGAGCTCTTGGTTGCCATGGTACTGGGCCTGTTCCTGATGGCGGGAACGCTTCAGCTGTTCCTGGGGAGCAACCGTCTCTACCGATTTCAGGAGGGGCTGTCATCGGTTCAAGAGAACGCGCGTGCGGTCAGTGAATTCATAGCTCGGGACATTCGGATGGGAGGGTTCACTGGTTGTCATCGGAGTGTGCCGGTAGCGAATGTGCTGAATGACCCAAGTGCGCGCTGGTGGACAGACTTTGCTTCCGGAGCCGTCATCGGTTACGAGGGCAATGAGGCCTTTCCAGGTCAAGCATTCGGTTCCGATATCGGTGATCGGGTTGCCGGGACCGATGCCCTCGTACTCCTCGGAGCCGGCCGTCAGGGTTACACGATTGTCCAGCATGTCGCGACAGCCGCGCAGTTCAAGATCAATCAGCTCCATCACCTGCAAGACGGGAGCATCGTGATGGTGTGTGACGCCCGGCAGGCTTCGATCTTGCAGCTTACCAACGTCAACACGAGCAACGTTACCCTCGTTCATAACACGGGTACCGAAACGCCAGGCAACTGTACCAAAGGGTTAGGTTCACCTGTCGAATGTACCGCAAATGGAACCCCTTACGAGTACGGTCCTGATTCCATCATGTTCGATTTCACGCCGATCGCTTACTACGTCGGAAACGGCGAAACTGGTCTCTCCTTATTCCGGGTCTCGCTCGAGCCGGGCAGTTCCACTCCGCAGGCATTTGAGCTCGTCGAGGAGGTCGAGGATATGCAATTGCATTACGGGATCGATAGCGATGCTGATGGCTGGGTCGATCCGGATTACCTGGATGCAAGTGCCGTAACCGATTGGGGTATGGTCCGCAGTGTGCGCGTCAACCTGCTTCTCGCGAGCCGCCAGGATCATTTGACGGAAGATCAGCCCTGGGTGGTCTTTCCCGCAGCGGATACCGGGGAGGCGAATAAGGCTGGCGCCGGTTTTCAGGCCGCTGATTGGCGTGTCTATCAATCGTTGTCGAAGACCGTCGCGCTGCGCAACCGGCTGCAGTGAGACTCCATGCACGTTCTGCAGCAGAACATTGGCGCGAGAAGGGGAGCGATGGGTGCACGCAGGCAGCGCGGGGTGGTGCTGGCCGTCTCGTTGATCCTGCTCACCGTGATGACCCTGTTGGGCGTTACCGCGATGACGGTCAACAGTCAGCATGAAAACATGGCAAGCAATACGCGTCAGCGCAACCTTGCCTTTCAGAGTGCCGAGGCCTGTATCCGCGAGGCAGAGGGCATCCTGGCGGGCGCCAGTCTCCCGGTCTTCGATGGATCGACAGTCGGGTATCGCCCCTCATTCGCCGCTGCCGGAGCAGGCGAGATGCTCGACTATTGTTGGAACGGATCAGAGGCCGATTGCGATGGTGCTGAATCGCTCGTGGGCCCGCAGCTTGTCGGTTTGGCTGAGCCCTGCCGCTTCGTGATCGAGGAACTGTTGATCACTGGGCTGCCTGCTGACGGTAGCGTCAAGCTCGCGCCCATCGACACGACCAGGCTCTATCGGGTCACGGCGCGTGGTGTTGGCGGTGTCGAGGATGCGGTCGCAATCGTCCAGACCCTTTACCGGAGATAACGAAGGTGCCGACACGAAAGAATTTGCGGATAGTGGCATTGGTCGCTGCCTGTTTCGCCGGTGTGCCGACGGGAAAGGTGGTGGAGGCGGTGGAGATCGCGCAGATACCGCTGCACTCGGGCATCCAGGTGGAGCCCAACATTATATTGATTGTTGACGACTCGGGAAGCATGGATTCGGAAGTGCTATTGCCGAGCAATGATGGTGCGTTATGGTGGAATACAAATGACAAGCGCTTTGTAGGGCGTGGCCAAGACGACAGCGAGGTATCCGGGGCCGTTAACTACAACAATGCCGGGTCCGCCGATGGCACCTGGAAAAAATATGTCTACCTCTTTCCCAATGGCACCAGCGAGGGGGCGCGGGTCTATTCGGATTCGGCGCATGACCACTATGCCGTCCCACCGATCGCGCCTTACGCCTTTGTGCGTTCTGCCGATTATAACGGCATGTACTACGACTATGACGAGACCTATGATCCCTGGTCATCGAGCGGCAGCGAGACCTTCTCCGATGCCGACCCCTCGGCGGCGCTGTCGGACCCCGTCAAGGGCGACGGGACGCTGGATCTGACCAGCGAGCAGAAGAGCGATTCAAGCAACTGGGTGTTCAAGATGCACGAGGGGATGGTGATCCCTTCTGACACCCACTACGACGATGGATCGGGCTGGTCGGATGCTCAATCTGATGTGACGCTGAACTCAAACAAGGATGTCGGCATTCGTTATTATCCCGCGACCTACTATGTCAAAGCCGAGGCCGGAACCTATAGCGTCAATGAGATGCACGGCTCTTGCGATCAGCCAAATCCGGCTCATTACCTGGCCTTCGTCGCGGCGCCGAGCACGTTTATAAGTGGCGATGTCGATGCGATCGCGCCCGATGGCGGCTGCCTCGTGCGATATGAGATCAAGGCTTCGACTACCTTCCCGAGCGGCCGAAGCTATGCAGAGGAGATACAAAACTTTGCGAACTGGTTCACCTATTATCGCAAGCGTCATTTGACTTTGCGCGGTAGCGGAGGACATGCCTTTGCCGATCTGGATTTTCTTCGTGCCGGTGGCTTTCGCATCAACAACCGATCGTTGCAGGGCATGTGGGAGTTTGCCGATGCGCAAGAGAAAGCGGGTTTTTTCGATTTTCTCTATGGTGCGGTCGGTAGTGGCGGAACCCCGAATCGCCACGCATTGGACTACGCAGGTGATCAGTTCGACAGTAACACCTCGGTGATCGAATACAGCTGCCAGAAGAACTTTGCGTTGTTGTTTACTGACGGATTTTCCAACCCGGATACGATCAGCGGCATCGGCAATGCCGATGGCTCGAAAGGACCGCCTTATGCGGATGTCTACAGCAGCACCATCGCCGATATCGCAATGCACTATTACGACAAAACGCTCCGGTCCGGCCTCGATAGTGGGGATGTGCCTGTTCCAGGACAATGCGGCGCGGATGCGGCGCCTGAGTGGCTCGATTGTAACGAACATCTGCACATGGTGACCTACGGCATCACGCTCGGCGCCACAGGTCAGATCTTCGGTGTGACCCATCAGGATATCGACGATGCCTACCTTGATCCTGGCCCGCCTGATTGGCAAGAGCCAAGCACTATGCGTCATCCGGTGCAGGTCGATGATCTCTACCATGCCACCATCAACAGCCGTGGCGAGATGATGACCGCCAACACAGCGGCAGACCTGCAGGAGACGATCAGCGATGCGGTCAACAGCATCCTGCTGCGTAGTGCCAGTTCCTCGGCCTCTGTCGCCTCGAACTCGACACGGATCAACGCGGATACCCTGATCTATCAGGCCAAGTTCAATACGGCGGACTGGAGCGGAAGGCTGCTTGCTTACAAGATCGAGAGCGACGGCTCAGTGAGCGATCCAGACGCCGATGCCAATATCGATGAACATGCGGTATGGGATACGGATCGCGCTGGCGCGATTCCTGATGCGAGCGTTCGTGATGTCTTCACCATCATCGATGGTGAACGCGTTGCATTCCGCTGGAGTAGTCTGGACGCTGATCAGCAGGCTGCATTGACCGCGCTGGATCTTGATGAGGCGGTCGTCAACTGGGTGCGGGGCGATCAGAGCGAGGAGTATCCGTCTGGGGCGCTCCGACAGCGCGACTATCTGCTCGGCGACATCGTCAACTCCAATCCTGCATTCGCCGGTGGGGCGGACTATGGATATCGTTCAACGACTTGTGGCGGCACCACTTACGCGACCTACCTGGCGACGAAGGCGGCCCGGACGAAGATGCTCTATGTCGGCGCCAACGATGGCATGTTGCACGCGTTTGATGCGGAAACAGGTGTTGAGCAATTCGCCTTCATCCCATCCGGACTGCTAGCGGAACTGCCCGCGCTGGCAGATCCTGGCTACAGCCATCGTTACTATGTCGATGGCTCGCCACAGCTCGCCGATGCCTGTATCGCAGGCTCTTGGCGGACGGTCTTGATCGGTAGCCTTGGGGCCGGTGGGCGCTCACTGTTCGCGCTCGATGTCAGTGATCCGGATCAGTTCGATGCCAACGATATCCTATGGGAGTTTTCGGATAGCACGCTTGGGTATCCGGTCAATCAATTCATTCATCTGTCCGTCGGTTTGCTGACCAGCGGAGATTGGGGTGTGATCCTGGGGAACGGCTATGGCAGTGATGATGGAGCCGCGGTGCTCTTGGTCATCGACCTTGAGGACGGATCACTGTTGACGGCGATCGAGACCGAGGTAGGCGACCCATCCGACCCTAATGGCTTGGCGGGTCCGGTCCTGGTCCCCAATACGGATCGCGAGGTCGAGACCGTTTACGCCGGTGATTTGCATGGCAACCTTTGGAAATTCGATCTTTCCAGTAATCCCAATCAATGGGGGAGCGCGTTCAAGTCGGGTAATGATCCTGAGCCGTTGTTTCAGGCCAGCTATCCCTCCGGCGGGGAGGATCTGCGGCAACCGATTACTGCGCCGCCAGAGGTCGTCGCGCATCCAGACGGGGGCTATCTCGTACTCTTCGGGACCGGACAGTATTTCGAGGTCGGCGATAACGCCTCGACCGAGGTACAGAGCCTGTACGGCATCTGGGACGATGATGATCCCGTTGTGCGCTCCGAGCTGACCCAACAGGCGATCCTTGCCGAGATCAGCGAGAATGGGCGTAATTGGCGTATTACATCCGAGTACCCGTTGAGCTGGGCGCTGAGCAAAGGCTGGTTCCTCGACCTGATCTCACCGACTGCTGGTGCCGAGGGCGAGCGCATTGTGAGTCCCTCCTTGGTTCGTCATGGCCGCGTCATCTTCACCTCGGTGGTACCATCACTGGAGCCATGCGAGGCTGGCGGGACGAGTTGGATCACGGAACTGGATATGCTCACCGGGGCGCAGATGGGGACGCCGGTCTTCGATGTTGACCGAAACGGCAGCATCGACATGAGCGATGTGATTGACGAGATTGCGCTGGATATCGATGGCGACGGCTATCTCGAAACAAGTTCACCTCCTGCGTCAGTCGAGTCGGAGGTTGGCATCATCAATACCCCCGCGGTGATTTCTGCGGGAGTTGTTGAGCACAAATACACGGCGGGTTCGACAGGCGGTTTGATGCCCGTGTTAGAGGCCGGCGATGCGACCGCGGGGCGTCAATCCTGGCGACAGCTACAATAGGTTGCAGCGTTGAGATCTCTGAGATTCCGTGCCTTCACCTTGATCGAGCTGATGATCACGGTGGCGATCGTCGGTATCCTGGCTGCGGTCTCCTACCCGTCTTACCGGGACACTGTGATCAAGGCTCGGCGCGCCGACGCGAAGGCAGTGCTCACGGAAGGCGCGCAATGGATGCACCGCTTCTACACCGAGCATGCCCGCTACGATGAGGATGGTGCAGGAAATGCGGTGGCACTGCCCGTTTCCTTGGCTGCCGCGCCGAAGGAAGGGAGTACCAAGTACTACTCGATTGCACTCGATCCCAAGCCGACGCGGACGTCTTTCAGGCTGAAGGCGACCCCCAACAGCAATGGTGGCCAGGACGACGACACCTGCGGTGCCTTGACGCTGAGCAATACCGGCGCGAAAGGGGTATCAGGTGAGGGTGCTAGCGTCGAGCGTTGTTGGTGAGTACGCTGACTCAGCTCAGCGATGGCAGGTTATACGGCGCGGCTTGCTCGATATCGGCGTCTGAATCCCCACCTTTGTGCGCAAGCCGCGTTTCGTGGTTACGATTCAAAGCCGAGGAGTTTTCATGCCCACCCCAACCGAATTCAATCTGCACCGTAGCTCGCGTGTGCTGGAGATCAGCTTCGATGACGGCAAGCACTTCACCATGCCGGTGGAGTTCTTGCGCGTCTACTCACCCTCAGCAGAGGTCCAAGGCCATGGGCCTGGCCAGCGTGTTCTGCAGCTCGGCAAAGAGGAGGTGAACATCGATCGCATCGAGCCGGTCGGCAACTATGCCGTTTGCCTGTTCTTCGACGATGAGCACAACACCGGGATCTACTCCTGGGAATACCTCTACAAGCTTGGTGAAAACCAAGAAGAACTCTGGAAGACCTATCTCGATGAGCTGGAGAAGGCTGGCCACAAGCGCAAGGTCAGACCCTCCTAAGGTGCGGGGCGCCGGCAAATGCCGCGCCCTGTATCGAGATCGCTATTCGGCTTTGGTCGGCGCAATCAGGTTGCGCCAGAGGATGATCAGGCTCGTGAGCAGCAGCAGGGAAGCGGCGATGGGTGCGAGCAGCGGGATGGCTGCGGTGGCGGCAGGCGGGGTCAGGATCAGCGCCGTTGCCAGACCCGCGAGCGCGATCGCGGACAGTGACGCGGTGGTTCGGCCATGGTTAGTGCGGATCTGCGTGGTCAGCCGGTTCAGGCCCTGACTGCCGCCTGCTGGATAGAGTGCCGCCTGATGCTCGAGCTGATCGATGATGCGGGTGACCGCCACTGGCAGATCGGGTAAGCGCTCCGCCAATGCTGGCCAGTTATGCCACAGGCGTTGTGCCAGCATGCGCGGGCCGATCTGCTCGCGCATCCAGCGTTCCATGAACGGCTTGGCGGTGGTCCAGAGGTCGAGCTGTGGGTAGAGCTGGCGGCCGAGACCCTCGATGTTGAGCAGGGTCTTTTCCAGCAGCACCAGCTGTGGCTGGATCTCCATATCGAAGCGCCGCGCGGTCTGGAACAGGTTGACCAGGAAGCCGCCGAACGAGATCTCCGACAGCGGCTTCTCAAAGATCGGCTCGCAGACGGTGCGGATCGCGGACTCAAATTCCTCGACCCGGGTGCCGCGTGGCACCCAGCCCGATTCCACATGGAGTTCGGCAACGCGCCGATAATCACGCCGGAAGAAGGCGAGCAGGTTCTCGGCGAGATAGCGCTGATCCTCCTTGGTCAGGCTGCCGACGATGCCGAAATCGACCGAGATATAGCGCCCGGAGGGTTCGACGAAGATATTCCCCGGGTGCATGTCGGCGTGGAAGAAGTTGTCGCGGAAGACCTGGGTGAAGAAGATCTCAACCCCGCGGGTGCCAAGCAGACGCATGCTGATGCCCTGCGCCTTGAGCTGCTCCACCTGCGACACCGGGGTGCCGTAGATGCGCTCCATCACCATCACCGTCGGCCGCGTCCAGTCCCAGAACACCTCGGGGATGTAGAGCATCTGGCTGTGCTTGAAATTGCGCCTGAGCTGTGAGGCGTTGGCCGCCTCGCGCTGTAGGTTAAGCTCGTCGAAGATGGTCTTCTCGTACTCGCGCACCACCTCGACCGGCCGCAGCCGTCGGCCATCAGGCCAATAGCGCTGCGCGAGCTGGGCGAAGGTCAGCATCAGGTCGACATCGCGCCGGATGATCTGCGCGATATCCGGCCGCAACACCTTGACGATGACCGCTTGGCCGTTCTTCAGGCGTCCGGTATGGACCTGCGCGATTGAGGCGCTGGCAAGCGGTTGCTCCTGGAACTCATCGAGCACAGTCTCGATTGGCACGCCCCAGGCCTTCTCGATCAGCCGCCGCGCCTCGGGACCGGGGAAGGGCGGGACGCGGTCTTGCAGCAGCGCCAGCTCGACTGCCAGGTCCTCCGGCAGCAGATCGACGCGGGTCGAGAGCAGCTGACCGAACTTGATGAAGATCGGTCCCAGCTCTTCGAGCGCGCGGCGCACCCGTACCGGATAGGCCGGCAGGTCGCGCCGATACCAGTGCCAGGGCGCCAGATAGAGGAAGAAGCGCAGCGGCCGAAACAGCTTGGTCGCGACGATCACCTCGTCGAGGCCATGCTTGAGCAACACGAGATTGATGTGGAGGAGTCGCAGCGACTGCGAGAGACGAAACATGAGCGGTTCGGTGGCTCCGGGCTGTCCTAAACGTGTCTGCAGCTGCGCGGTTCAAGCCGTCTCGCATCGACGGCCTCCCGACTCGATGGGCCCCGCGGGACAATGAGCGGGAAGCAGACGCTGGATGGCTGCTAGGTGGGATCGGTCCCTGTACTTTGGCTCTGCAGGCGAGCGAGCCGCTCAACGCGGGCCTCGAGGCGCTCGACGTCGTCACGCAAGCGGTCAATCCCGTCGAGGAAGTCTCGCACCTCGGTCTCGCTGGGCAAGAAACGGCCTTCCTCGATCAGAGACTCGCGCACGTCGGTCTGCAGGCTGTGGCGGCTGCGCTCAGCCCAGCGGCTTGCGGCGCGCGCCTGATTGCCAAGCTGGTGCGCGATGTTGTCGCCAACGAGGGCGGCGAGCTGTTCTTCCCAATCGATGTCCAGTCCCTTGCAGACGTCGCCGATCGTCTGCGCAAGACCGTTATCGCCATCGATCTGGACCGCGCCGCTGAAGACCTCGTCTTCGCGGTGTTGCGCTAGGGCCATACCTAGGAGTGCTGCCGGTGTGGCGCGCAGGATGCAGTCGGGCTCGGCGGCGTAGTCGCCGAACAAGCGCAGCGCGGCGGCTTCTGGAACCACGAACAGATGAATGCCGAACCCAAGCAGCTCGACCCGAAGCACTTGCCCCTGCACGCGGGCGAGCCTTGCGGCACCTTCAGGATCGAGCGCGAGAACCCGGTTGATCACCGCTTCCGCGGCAGCGAGGAGCGCTGACGGTGGCGTTAGGCCAGGCTCGCTCGTCTGGTCATGCTCGCCAGGGGGTTGCCAGTCGGTACTCACAGTTTGTAACCGCGATGGATGGCGACGATGCCGCCGGTCAGGTTGAAGTATTCGCAACGCTCCAGCCCGGCCTGCTCCATCATCGAGCGCAGCGTCTCTTGGTCCGGGTGCATGCGGATCGACTCGGCCAGGTAGCGATAGCTGTCGGCATCGCCGGCAACGAAACGACCCAGGGTTGGGAGGACCGAGAACGAGTAGACATCGTAGGCCTTGGCGAGGGGCTTGACGGTCGGATGCGAGAATTCGAGCACCAGTGCCCGCCCGCCGGGTCGCAGCACGCGGAACATCTCATCGAGCGCAAACTGTTTGTGGGTGACGTTGCGCAGGCCGAAGCCGATGGTGACGCAGTCGAAGCTGTCGTCGGCGAAGGGGATCTTCTCCGCGTTGATGAGCACATAGTCGAGGTTGCCGACGATGCCAGCATCGACGAGCCGAGTTCGGCCTTGCGCGAGCATCGCCTGGTTGATGTCGGACATGATCACGGCGCCCGAATCACCCACAATGCGGGAGAACTGCTCCGCGAGATCACCGGTTCCGGCTGCGAGGTCGAGTACACGCTGACCTCGGCGAACCCCCGCGAGTTCAATGGCGCGCCGTTTCCAGAGCCGATGGATGCCCATCGACATGAGGTCGTTCATCAGGTCGTAACGCGAGGCAACCGAGTCAAATACGGCGCGCACGCGATCGGCTTTTTCTTTCTCCGGCACCTTTTGGTAGCCGAAATGGGTGGTCTTATCGTCAGACATCGAGACTTTGGGCTGAGACTGCTATCGGTATGCGTCGAGTTTACACCTTGCGGCTCCGGCAAGGGCTGCGAGCTGTCAACGCGTGCGAATCATGATGCTCTCTTGGCCTTCGCTCTGGAGCTTGGCGCGCATCGCTTGGGCGGCGGATTTGTCGTAGGCCGCGGTGCGGACCCGGTGATAGGTCTGGCCATTGTCGATGGTCACGGTTTGGATACTGGTCTGAATCCCCTTCAGGGCCATCTGCGCCTTGAGTCGCTCTGCATCGGCGGTGTTGCGGAATGAGGCGAGCTGCAGCAGGTAGTCACCACTGCCGCCGCTCGGAGCAGCGTTGGCGGTCGAATTGGGCGCAGGGCTAGGCGCAACGGGGCTGGGCGCTGGTGTTGCGGCAGCGGTCTTGACTGGCTGTGGCGTCGGCTCGGCACCCGGTGCTTGAGGTTTAGCCGGTGGCAAAGCAATCGGCTCGGCGGCCTCCTCGGTCGGCACCACCACCTCCTCGGCCGGCAGCATACTGAAGAAGTCGAATTGGCGCTCTTGCGGTGGGGTTGCTGGTGGGCGCGTGGTTGCCTCTTCATTGATGGCGCCAGGTGCAGCCGGCTCATGGATCATCCAGGCATAGCCGACGCCGAAGGCACCGAGGACGCCGCCGAGCAAAAACCAGAAGGCACAGGTACCACGGCGGGCTCCGCGACGGCGCGGCGCTGGGGCTGGACGGCGGTAGTCTTTGGTCATCTTGATCCCGGTTTTCTCTGTTCGGTCACATCTATTCGGTCACATTTGATCTGGGGCCGAAACACCGATGAGCGTTAACCCATTTCTCAACACCTGGCGGGTAGCGAGGATGAGCTTGATGCGCGCATCTCGGAGCGCATCATTATCGACCAAGAACTGATGGGCGTTGTAGTACGTATGTAGGTCATTGGCCAATGCGCGCAGATAGGTCGTGAGCAGATGAGGCTCATGGCCAAGAGCCGCGGATTCGAGCACCTCTGGGTAACGCGACAGCGTCTTCATCAGCGCGAGTTCATGCGGCTCGCTGAGCTGATTGAGATTGTTGATGCCGCTGCTGGGCTCGACCAGGATGCCCCGATCGGCGGCCTGACGCAGCACGCTCTGGACGCGCGCATGTGCATATTGGCAGTAGTAGACCGGATTGTCAGCGGACTGGCTCTTCGCTAAGTCGAGGTCGAAGTCCATGTGCTGCTCGCAGCGGCGCATCACATAGAAGAAGCGGGCGGCATCGCGGCCGACCTCTTTGCGCAGCTGACGTAGGGTGACGAACTCGCCTGAGCGGGTCGACATTTGTACCTTGTGGCCGCTGCGGTAGAGCACCGCGAACTGCACCAGCAGCACGTCGAGCCGCTCGGCCTCGTCGCCGAGTGCGCTCAGCGCCGCCTTCACGCGCGGCACATAGCCATGATGATCGGCGCCCCAGACATCGATCACGCGCTCGAAGCCGCGCTCGAGCTTGTCCATGTGATAGGCGATATCGGAGGCGAAATAGGTGGTCTGGCCATTCTCGCGCACCAGTACACGGTCCTTCTCGTCGCCGAAGACGCTGGAGCGGAACCAGAGCGCGCCGGCCTGCTCATAGACGTGGCCGCCCTCGCGCAGGCGCTCGATCGCCCGGTGGACAGCGCCACTCTCGGTGAGCGTGCGCTCGGAATACCACTCCTGGTAGCTGGCGCCGAACTCGGCGAGATCCTGGCGGATATCGTCGAGGATGGTATTCAGCCCCAGCTCGAAGACGTACCGATAACGGTTGTCGCCGAGCAGGCGCTTGCTGTTGGCGATCAGCGCGTCGATGTGATCCTCTTTATTGCCGAGCGGGGCATCGGGCAGCGGCTGACCCTTGGCGTCCAATTCGTCGGCGGCCGCGGCGTCTTCCGGAATGGCGGCGAAGACCTGGTCGACCGAGATCCGATAGTCGTCACCGTGCTCGCGATGCAGTGAGGCCGCAATATCCCAGACGTAATCGCCGCGATAGCCGTTGGCGGGGAAGCGCAGGCTCTCCCCACAGAGCTCCAGGTAGCGCAGCCAGACTGAGGTGCAGAGGATGTCCATCTGGCGACCGGCATCGTTGACGTAGTATTCGCGGTGCACGTCGTAACCGACCGCAGCCAGGAGATCGGCAACGACCGCGCCATAGGCTGCGCCACGGCCATGCCCGACGTGCAAAGGGCCAGTCGGGTTGGCGGAGACGAACTCAATCTGAATGCGCTTGCCGGCGCCGATCTGCGAACGGCCGAAGGCAGGGCCTTGGGCAATGATCTCAGCAACCTGCGCATGGAAGGCATTGGCAGCAAGATGAAAATTGATGAAGCCGGGGCCAGCGATCTCGACACGGTCGATCAACGTCGATGCTGGCAGCGCGGCGACGATGCGCTCGGCCAGCTCGCGCGGCTTGGTACGGGCGAGCTTGGCCAACACCATTGCCGCATTGGTGGCGAAGTCGCCGTGAGTTTCATCACGGGTGCGCTCGATCTGCGGCTCCGGCAAGCCATCATCAAAGGCGAGCGGATCGAGGACAGCTTGGGCGACGAGCTGATCGAGCGCAGTGCGCACCAACCCTTGGATCTGTTGCTTCATGGAATCTTGTCTTGCACAAAGGGGTTTTAGGCGTTACCGCTGCGGTCAAACAGCTCAAACTGGCTTGCCGGCACTCTAGCAGATCACCCACCGGGGTCTGAATGTCGACCGCGTAAAGAGTAGGTTATCCGGGCCCTCGGGCAGCCTCAGGGACTCACCGATATCGCACGTCGCCACCCTCGGCGAGGAAGCGCTTGTTTTACCGAAAGCCCCAGGCGGCCGGGATCTTTGGACTGCAATCTGCGATGTCATCAAGGCAGGCAATCGGATGCTGTCGTCGGTGAGCTGGGCGCGCGCCTGCGCCGGCAACAACTGAATGTCACAAGGATACGGAAACGGCGGTTGGCTCGCTAGATGCTTGTGCCAGCTGCGAGCAGGATCAGGATCGATCGGCGTCTGAGACAGGCCTGCGCATCGATTTGATCCGTCCACGCCGAACCTTCTCATCCAGGCGACGGCGCTTTGCGGCGCGGGTTGGCTTAGTGGGGGTGCGCGGCTTTTGCACGATGCTGGCGCGCGCGATCAGCGCGGCGAGCCTGGCACGGGCATCGTCGCGGTTGCGCTCGCGGGTGCGGAAACGATGGGCGTGAATGGTCAATACCCCATCGCGATCGATGCGTCGATCACCGCTGTTCAGCAGGCGCTCGCGAATCGCATCGGGTAACGATGGCGAAGCCCGGAGATCAAGACTGAGCTGCACCGCGGTTGCGAGCTTGTTGACGTTCTGTCCACCTGGCCCTGGCGAGCGCACGAAGCGCTCGTGCAGTTCCTGCTCGGGGATCTGGATGCTTGCGGTGATCTTGAGCATAAGGCTCAGGCTCAGGCTAGGCCTCGAACAAGTCGTCGAGCGTCTTCGCCCGCACGGCGCGACGCAGCCACTGCTTGAGCTGCGCCTGATCATGGCAGGCCGAGAGACGGGCGTGGGCCGCCTCGTCAAGGGTCAAGCCGCGATCAGTCAGTAGATCGACAATGGCCTCGACCAGACCTTGCTCGATGCCTTGCTCGATCCCCTGCTCGACACCCGCGTTCAGGCCCTCCGTGCGAATAGCCTCGATGCTCTCATAACCGGCGCGTTGCAACAGATTGCGCAGCATGACGCGATGGCTGGCATCGCGATCATAGAGCGCCTCGACCGGCACCGGGTTGCGCAGTAGGCCAGGGGCGCTGAGCAGCTCACCAGGGCCAAGGATCTGCACCGGCTGGTCGCGCCGGCGCACCTCGACGAGTCGTGGTCCAACCAGTCGCACCACCCAGACCTGTTGCGTGCCATGGGCCAGCAGTTCGGCGATCTTGGTCTCCTGTTCCTGGGCATCCTGACCGGGTCCGGCATATTCGACCGCCAGTGGCGGCACACCGGGAATCCAGCCGCGCTCATCGCCGTCCGGGGCGATGGCGATATCGGGCGCACACAGGGTGCCGGACTCCGGCGAGAAGCCAGCATCGACGCCCGCCCATTCCACATCCGGGTCGGTCTCCAAGGCGCCGCCACCAGCCAGGTTGCGACCGGCATGATCCCGCCCGGCAGGGGCGCAGTAGATCGGATGCCCCTGGCTCAACTCGTAGCGATCCCCTTCGCGCAACTGATCAGCGCGAAAGGGGCCTTGGGTGTTGGGGTGGAGGTTGTTCGACATCTTGGCGTCTCTGTTTGGGCGTCTCTCTTCGCGTCTCTCGCTTGTGTTGTTGCCATGGATGCGGCCATCCGTCTCCATCGATGCGTCCAATCATCCGATGCATCCACTCATCGCAGCCTCGTCGTTGCGCTTGAGCACCAAAGCAAGGCGAGGCGAGGCGAAGAGCCGACTATAACCCCAGAGCTTCAGGGCAAGCGATAGCACGGGCAATCAGTCGAGGCCTGCTGCTGTTCGGCAACCCGTGCTGGGAACGGCAACCCGTTCCAGCTCAGGCTCGCTTGGAGACTCCTCTGACCCAAGCAGGCGGACAGTTGGCGTATGATCCAGCGACCCATCGCCGCGACCAGGCTGATGAACAGGGAGTGGTCATGACCGGCTCCATCGACGACAGGTTACACCATGCGTTAGTGGCTGCTGCGGGTCTCTATCATCAGCTCGTGCTGTTGGTCGGCGAGACCGGCGCTGGCAAGACCGCCGCGCTCCGACGGATCGCTGCAAAGCGGGCGGTCCCGTTGATCAATCTGAATCTCGCGTTGTCCGCCCAATTGCTCGAGCTGACCCCAAAGCAAAGAGCCCTGCGGCTACCGCGCATCCTTGAGCAGACGCTGGATGATGCGCTGGTTCAGACCCTGAATCCAAACCAGCCCCAGCCCCAGCCCCAGCCACTCCTCATCCTCGATCACCTTGAGCTGCTGTTCGATCCGCGGCTGCGGCAAGATCCCCTACGGCTGCTGCAAAGGTTGTCCAGAAACCGACAGGTTCTGGCCTCATGGAACGGTTGTTACCAGGCGGGGCGGCTCGACTACGCCGCGCCTGGTCACCCCGAATACCGTCGCTACGACAGCGTCGAGACGCTCGTGGTCGGCATGGACGGCGGTGCAACGATCGACTCCGACCGCTGAATCGGCTATCTCAATCGTCTAAACTGAATCGCCAGTCTGCATCACCACAAGGAGCCAGCATGCGCTACGGAGATCTGATTCAATTCGACCCCATCGAAACGGTGGTCCAGTTGCGCGATGCGGACAAGTCCAGCGCCGCCGCCCAGCTCGTGCGCAGCTACGTCGTCTCCGACGAGATGGCCGAGCGCCTCGGTCAGCTCATCATTCCGCAACTGCAGTTCGACCAGCCCGCCGATAACAAAGCGGTCATGGTAGTCGGCAACTATGGCACCGGTAAGTCGCATCTGATGTCGGTGGTCTCCAGCCTGGCCGCCGACGCCAGTCTGGTCGATGCCGTGACCCATCCGACGGTGCGCGATGCAGCCGCACAGATCGCCGGGCGTTTCAAGGTCATCCGTACCGAGATCGGCGCCACCACCATGTCCCTGCGTGACATCCTGGTGGCCGAACTCGAAGAGCATCTCGAAACACTCGGCGTGGACTATGTGTTCCCCGAAGCCGGGACCATCAGCAGCCACAAAGGGGCCTTCGAGGACATGATGGCCAAGTTCGGCGAGGTCTTCCCCGAACAAGGTCTGCTGCTGGTGGTCGACGAGCTGCTCGACTACCTGCGCACCCGCAAGGACCAGGAGCTGATCCTCGACCTCAACTTCCTCCGCGAGGTCGGCGAGGTCTGCAAGGACCTGCGCTTCCGCTTCATGGCCGGTGTCCAGGAAGCCATCTTCGACAGCCCGCGCTTCGCCTTTGTCGCCGACAGTATCCGCCGGGTGAAGGACCGCTTCGAACAGATCCTCATTGCCCGCAGCGACGTCAAATTCGTCGTCGCCGAGCGTCTGCTCAAGAAGACCGCCGAGCAACAGGCCAGGATTCGCGACACTCTGATGCCTTTCGCCAAATACTACGGCGGACTCA
>NZ_NHSH01000063.1 GCF_016653315.1 Halochromatium roseum
GGTGCAAAGCTTCTTTGTCCAGGCACTGCAACTCGATGAGTTTACCCTTCGGTTGGAGGGCGTGGAGACCGGTTCTATCGAGGCTTGAACCGGCCAGCATGGCTTTTTTGAACTCCGAAACGTGAGTCCAAACACCTGATCCAGGATCTGCACAGCCTCTGCCGCGAAGTCATCGTCGTCGGTGCCGAGCCGCAGATCCTGGCACCTGGTCTGTTCTCCACCGGCCTGCTCGACAGTCAGCCGCCAGAACAGGCGCTGATCCTAAAACTGGGTGGCGTCACCCTGGCGATCAGCGGCTGCGCCCATCCGGGCATGGAACAGATCGTCGAGCGGGGCCGGGCGCTGCTCGGTGCGCCGATCACCTGGGCGGTCGGTGGTTTTCATCTGATGTACGCCGACAGCGTTGAGATTGCCCGGTCCGTGCAGGCTTTGCAGGCGCTCGGGGTGACCGATGTGCTGCCGACGCATTGCACCGGCGATGCAGCAACGGCCGCGTTTGAGCAGGCCTATGGTGAGCACTGCGTGAGCGGTGGGGTCGGGCGCCGACTGGAGCTGTGATCGGCGCCCGCGCGGTTCGGGATTGCTGCAAAGCCGGGCAGTTTGCAAGCGCGTTTGCAAGCGATCCGCGGCCTGCTGCGAGCAGACCGCAAGGTTGGTCATGTACTGACCATTCCGGCCGCTGCGATTGATTCGGCGGACGCTTTTGGACATGTCACCAGGACTGCGCACAGGGTTATCCACAACGGCTGTGGAGCAATCGCGATTAGGTAGCGAGCTGTTGGATGATCACTGTCAGTCGGAATCCGGCAACTGGAAAGCGACGTGTAGCCCTCTGCTGGACCTCTACTGACCAGCCCAATGAACCTCAAGTCTGCGGCTCTGGCTCAGAGACTGGTGTCTCAGGCTCTGTGCTCTGCGGATCCTCTGCACCATCGACTGCATGATCGTCCTGTGCGGACACTTCTTGTTTCCGACCATCGACCAGCGAGCCTGTCGCCAGTGCTCTTACTCCAGTCTCGACATCGGCATGCTTCAGTTCGTCATCCTTGCCAGCACGCTCAGCAGACGCTCTTGCCCGGCGCTCGAGATCAATCAGATCCCGACCGAGCCCATAGACTAAGCGGCGCAAGTCATGGGTCAGGTTCTTGCGCAGCTTGTTGTTGATCACTCCCGCGAACCAAAGCCCATCGAGCAGCATCAAGGTCTGATCCAAGCGCAGGATCAGACGCACATACTGCGCCAGTGCGGGTGAGGACACCTGCAAGGTCACCTCACGCGGATTGGTATAGCGCGGCAGTGGCACACCACCCTCGGCATCGGCGAGGACTTTCAGCCGCGCATGCTCGTCGTTCAGACGCTCAGCAACAGCGCCAATCCGACTCGAGACCAGATCTTCAATCTGATCCATCTCCGCTTCTTCGGCCAGAATGCGCAGCACCACCGAGATTGAGTACAGCGCCCTGACCACGAGCATGAATGAATGTCCACGCTGAAGGACATATTGGGCATTCTGACTGTGGATGGTGAGCGTTTGCTCAAGGACGGGTTTGGAGAAGGCACGCTTGGAGGTGGGTGTTTGTGAAGCCATGAGCTGTATTCCGCTGAGAGAGAGAATCTCCAGCCTGACGTCATGACGACCCACTTCGCAGCATTGAAAGGTGCTGCGAGCGTATCGCTTTCACGAGCCTGGATCGCGAAGCCGTGAATGGATGGAGGGGCATCGAGAAAGACATCAAAAATGATAATCTTTTAACGTCGCGGATCGCGCCTTGTGATTATAAAGTGTAAGGGAAAACCCGTATAAGGAGTCTCATCCCATGTCGCATGCCCTCACGATGACCCGCGAGGCCCGTCAACGTTATGTGATTCAGCGTGCACGCCAAGCGCGTGGTCTTACCCAACGCGAGCTCGGGCAACGCGTCGGTGTGTCTCCAGCGACCATCTCTCAGTTGGAAAATGGTCGAAAATCGCTCGACCCCAGGTTGGCCGAACGACTGGCCAACGCACTCCAATTGCAGGGTCAGGCCCTGCAGCAGTTGCTCAACACCGACGACAAAGCCGATTGGCGACGCTGGATCTGGCATTCGCGCTGCAGCCCGAACGAGAAGCTGTTGTTACTGGCCCTGCTTGATCGCTCCGCGCAGGCCGCCGAGACCGAGGGTCTGGTCGAGCAGACCGGCCTCCCGGCGGGCACCGTGCGTGCACTCACCGACGCCTTGCATCGCCGCGGCCTGCTGCGTCGCGTCTTCGACAGTCAAAGCGGTGAGCAGGCCTGGTGCTTTGCGTTGACGCCAGCCAATGGAGGACTCCAGCCATGATGCCAAGCACCAACGGACAAACGGAACGGCTCAGCGCATTGCAGCAGCGTCTGCTCGCCTATGGGATTGAGCACGAGGTCAACACTAGTGAGCAGTTCGATGCGCGCCTGGCACAGGCATGCATCGGCATCGTGCTGCGCGGGCAATTGCGGGTGATCTGGGAGCAGGATGGCGAAGTGTCCGATATCGCGCTCTTGCGCACGGGCGACTGGGTCAATGCACAGGGCTTTCTGCTCGGGGAGACGTCTGCCCACACCGTCTATCGGGCCGCGGCCTTCACGCGGCTGTTGTTGATCGACATCGCTCAGCTGAATGCACGACTCGCTGATGGGGTGTTAGCGGAACTGCAGGCCCCGTTGCACCAGGCGTTGGCCCAGTATTTGGCTAGGCGGATGACGACACTGTCCGGGCGGTTGCACCAGATCCGCTTTGCCGACACCGAATCTCTCATCCTGCAGGTCTTGCAGGAGGCAACGACCTGGCCGTCTGCGATGTCGCATCCGGATGGGACCTTGGTCATGGCGCCCTGCAAGGTCATTGCAGAGCGGATCGGCTGTGCGCGGGCAACGGTCAGTCGACTACTGGGGGAGCTGATGCGCGCGGGCCGGTTGCGCCGTGAGGGACGTCGGCTGCTGTTGTTCGACGAGCCTTTGGGCGCGGAGCAAGGATGATGTCGGCGCACGCTCGAGCTGGGCGTGGATTGCTCCTCGTCATGATGGCCCTCGCCCCGCTGACGTCGGACGCCAACATGGCGCCTGGGCTTGAGGCGTTTGGTTTCGAGGCGCCATTAAGGCAGAGGGAGCTGCTGCCAGCCTGGCAGCAATGGAGCACGGCTGGGCCGTCCCGGCGGGTTTTAGCGCCGAGCATCCGCCATATCCGCGAGCGCCGTGCGTTACCAACGACGATCGCCAAGCGGCGGGCACGTTATGCCGCGCTGATCGAGGCCGAGGCGAGGCGCCAAGGGGTCGACCCCGAACTGGTGCATGCGGTCATCCGCGCTGAGTCGAGCTATCGGCCGCGGGCGCAGTCACCGGCGGGTGCCCGCGGCCTGATGCAGCTGATGCCGGCCACCGCGAGCCGATTTGGCGTGACCGATTGTTGGAGCCCGGCACAGAATATTCGTGGTGGGGTGTCGTACCTGCGGTTTCTGATCGAGCGCTTCGAGGGCGAATTGTCACTGGTGCTTGCCGCTTATAACGCAGGGGAGGGTGCTGTCGCGAAGCATGGTAATCGGATTCCGCCGTATCGGGAGACGCGGCAGTATGTGCGTCGTGTTCTCGGCTATCTCGGGAAAACGTGATGCCATAGAACCTTGTGGTTGGCTGCCCAGTTCGGATCTGGCGGCTGGGGGCAACGGCTTCAGGTATCTCATCAAGCGCTTGCAACAGCGCCATCATGCCTGGCCGAAATGACGATCACCGGATGCTGCGGCGCTTGTCGGAGTCGGGTCAGGTGCGCTTTCAGGGGCGGGGCATCCTGCTGATCGGCCATGCTGGGCGTGGGGGTGCGCGCGGCCTGAGCCCGGTTTCTCTGGATGTTAGGTTGAGCGCTGCTGCTTGCAGAATGCCGTCGATGCCGCATAATCTGCACAATGAATGGTGCATTGAGTGAGGCAACGATGGCTGTGGCAGTCGAAGACTTGACCTGTCTCTTCTCGGACCGAGGTCTCGTCGAGACCGATCGGCTCGCCGAGCAACTGCATGTCACCAAAGTCGAGCTCGCGCGGGCCACCGGGCTCTCGCGCGATGCACTCAGCAAGCGTGCGCGGAGCATCTCGCCAAAGACCCAACAGCGTTTGCGCGATACCGTCGACATCATCAATCGCGCGATCCCTTGGACGGGATCAACGGCACGCGCCTTCGCCTGGTTTCGCTCGCAACCGCTGCCATCCTTCGGTGATAAGACCGCCGAGGATTTGCTCAAGGAAGGGCGCGCCCAAGCGGTCAAGGATTACTTGTCGCGCATCGCTGATGGGGGCTATGCCTGAGCCATTGCCGACACCCGGCGAGTCGTGATGACGGCCCAACTCGATCACCTCGCCGTTCGCTTCGACGGCCTGGCCTATCGCGCCCATCATCCGCGTTGGGCGTATCTCCCAACATCCGGCGAAGGGGCTGAGCGCCACGGCGGGCGCTTCAACCGCAAGGGCCAGTCCGCGCTCTATACCTCGCTCGATCTCACCACTGCCTGGCTCGAAGCGCAGCAGGGTTTTCCCTTCAAGGCGCAGCCGATGACGCTCGTTGCCTACCAGGTGCATTGCGAGCGAATCGCCGATCTCACCCATCTCGGCCGACTGGCATCAGCTAGCATTGATCCTGCTGATTTGGGCTGCCCGTGGGAAGACTTGGCGAGTCGAGGCCTTCAGCCAGCGACATGGCGGATCACTGACGCGTTGCTGACGGCGGATTTTCAAGGTGCCTTGGTTCCGAGCTTTGCACCGGCGCTGAATCCAGCGCCAACAGAGGCTCCGCGGCGCAATTTGGTGCTCTGGACTTGGGCGAGCGCCGCGCCTTGTTCGGTTCAGGTTATCGATGACTTCGGTCGTTTGCCGAAAGATGCGGCGAGTTGGGCTTAGGGTCCTGACTGCTCAGGTTAGGCGCTGATTCCCGCGCGGCGTCATTGTGTAGCGCTGCTTGTCGCGGGTTAAACCCGAGCGCCCCAGCCGAGGTTCGCAAGGTCGAACCCGGCTCCTTCGTTGCTCCCCGTCAATTCCTCTTCAGGCTCCCTGTCCTAGCATCAACCCCATCGATCGCAGACGACGCGCATGGCGGGAATATCGCCGCGTCGACGCATGGAGAAGGGGATGAGAGGTCTACACCTCGCGACAGGTGGCTTCGACTCGGACAGGCCCGGACTGTCAGGGCACGCGGGTCTATTGCCTGCTGTGATGCCGATCCTTTGGGATGGCGGGCGCGCAGGCGATGACCTAATGCGGTGACGTTGAACCAGCCCGCGGGGCATGCAGGACGCTATAAGGCCAACTTCAGCAAGGGCGGCCTGATGGTGCCGGAGAGTCGCGTTGTGGCCGACCTTCTGCTCCAAGGGGTCGACCCGGGGCGGTGGCAGCAAGCGATCGCCGTTGAAAACGTCCTCGCCAAGCGCTCTCCATCCACAGCGCTGACCAAGGCCAACCTGATTCGCGCGCGCCTGCGGGCGATGCCGGCGTCCCTCTGGACCCTCATCCGCGACGGCAGCCGGTCTGTTGCCACGCAGGCGACGCTGGCCGCGACGGTCAGCTACTCGCCGCTGTTCGGCGACTTCCTCGATCTCGTGGTTCGTGATCTGTATCGGCGCTTTGAGCCGAGGCTCAAGCGCGCCCACTGGGATCAGTACCTCGCCGACTGCAAGACCCGCGACGCGCAGATGCCGGATTGGAGCGAGGCCACCCGCACCACGCTGCGCACGCGCGCCTTCGGCATGCTGCGCGAGGCCGGCTTCCTCTCCGCCGATCGCGCCTGTCGCCTGCAGACGGTCATGATCGAAGCCGAGGTGAAACAGGCCTTGCGCGCGGCCGAGCGATGGTATGCACTGCGCTGCATCGGACTCAGCGAGCGGGACGCACCGAGATGAGCAGCGACTTCGAGCAACGGTTGGATCAGATCCTTGGCCGGATCACCGCCGATGACTTCCTACAAGGCCGCGGGCTTGGCAACGAGATTCCTTTCTACGCCTTCGATTACCCGCCGGAGCAGGAGCTTGCGGTGCGTGAGCATATTGTCTTCCTGCTCGAACAGCTCCCCAAGCACCGGCCCGATCTGCGCGCCACCCACGTCAACCTGTTCGATCTGATCATCGAAACCCTCAAGTCCCGCAACTTCTACGACAAGGCCCTCGACCTGCAGCGCAAGAAGGGCGATGCCGCGCTGCTCAAAGCCCTCGCCGCACCGCTCGATGCCGGCAAGCTCGCGGCAGCCCTGATCGAACAAGCCCAGCCCGCGGCCCAAGACCTCGTGCTGGTCTCCGGCGTCGGCAGCGCCTACCCATTGCTGCGCACCCACAACCTGCTCAATAACCTCCACGCCGGCATGGGCAGTACCCCGCTGGTGCTGTTCTATCCCGGTACCTATGACGGTCAGTCGCTGCGGCTGTTCGGTTTGCTGCAGGACAAGCCGTACTACCGGGCTTTTAGATTAGTTGATAGTGGCTAGTACTACTTTGTTAGATTAATTCCGAGCCCCTAGCTCAACCAGTATCATTCGCGCTATCAGGATCGTTTCCTTTGTAATATCGCTCAATATCTTTACGTCGTTTTTGATGCCGGATGTCCATCTGTGC
>NZ_NHSH01000064.1 GCF_016653315.1 Halochromatium roseum
CAGGTTCATCGCGCCGCCTCGCCAATCAACATTGCCCGGCAGTTTGAACCAGACGCGCGGAAATGTCCAGATCCGAGGGTAAGTGCTTCTAAGGTGCGTCAGTTAGGCGTAGAACGGTTTCGCCCTGTCTCGGGCAAATAGGCCGTCTCGCGCACCACGGCCGGGTCCAGACCACGGCCCTCGCGCAGCAGACCGAGCAGATCCTTGATATGCACAGTACCGAGGATATGATCCAGATCGCCGCGGTAGACGGGATAACGGGTGTGGCGGTGTTGCTTGAGGATCGCGCGCAACTGGGCATCAGTGGCCTCGATCGGGAGACCCTGGGTGAAGACCCGCGGCACCATCGCCTGCTCGGCGGTCACCTCGCTGAAGTCGGCCAGCTCGCGGAAGACCCGTCCGCTCTCCTCGCTGAGCAGTCCGCCGAGCTGACTTTCCCGCGCGATCAATTCCAGCTCATCGGGATCGAGGTAATGCTGGGCACTGTGAGCACGCTCGACGCCAACTAGACTCAGCAGCAGGATGCCGGCCCGATTGAGCCCATGCACCAGTGGGAAGAGCAGCAGGCCGATGACGCGCATCGGGGTGCTGACCCAGAGGGCAACCCGTTGCGCATGCCCCAGCGCCAGCGCCTTGGGGATCATCTCGCCGAGGACGATATGCAGGTAGGTGATGAGGCCGATGGCCAGCACCGACGCCAGGCCATGTGAGGTCAGGCTCGCGCCCGTTTCGCTCAGCCCGAGCGCGGCCAGCCAGCCGGCGAAGAGGTGCGCGAGCTGGTGCTCGCCATACATCCCCAGCCCCAGGCTGGCGAAGGTGATACCCAGCTGTGCCGTGGCCACATAGCGGTCGAGCCGGTTCGGGTCTTCGAGCGTGATCACCACCGCCTTGGCACGACGGTCGCCCGCCTCGACCCGCGCGACCATGGCCGTGCGCGGGCTGCTGATGATGGCAAATTCGGCGGCGACAAAGAGCCCATTGAGGGCGACCAGCGCAAGCACGATCAACAGGATCATCAGCAGCTCAGTCATGCGCGTCTCCGCCGACAGTCTCGGGTATCCAGACGATCACGGACTCGATGGCGGCACCGGTCATCCGCTCGATCTCCAGGGCCATCTCGTCGGTCTGCAGGCAGAGCGCGCCAGCGGGGACGGTCTCCAGTTGCTCAAGAATCCAGCCGGCCAGCGTCTCGGCATGGGTCGATTGGAAACGCGCGGCACCCAGGGACTGGGCCCATTCACTCGCCGCTTCGAGCGAGAGTCGGCCCGGCAAGCGCCAGCGCCCGTCCGAAACGGGCGTTGGTGTCTGCCCGGTCAAGGATTTGAATTCGTCGGAGAGTTCGCCGAGCAGCTCGCGGATGATGTCCTCCAGACTGATCAGCCCCTCGACATCACCATACTCATCGACCACCAGGGCGATGCGCGCATGCTCATCGCGCAGTTGGCTCAAGGCGCGGTCGATGCTCAGGCTGCTCGGCAGGATCAGCAACGGACGGACCAATGCCTGCAGGCTATCGAGCTGGCTTCCGCTTGCCATCGCGACCACCAGATCCTTGACGTGCAGATAGCCCAGCACCTCATCCAAGCCACCCCGGTGGACGACCAGTCGGGTATAGGGAGAGGCGTCGATGACGGCCAGCAGCTCCGGCAGCGGCGCGTCGAGATCGAGTCTGGCGATCTGACCGCGTGGCACCATGATGTGACGCACCCGATGCTGGGCGAGCTGAATCGCCTCGCGCAAACGCTCGCTCTCCTTGTCCTGCAGCAAGCCGCCTTGACGACTCTCGCGGATCAGGAATTCGATCTCCTCGGGCGCATGCACATGGCGGTGGCTCGACTCGGCGGAGACCCCGAGCCGGCGCAGGATCAGCGTGCCGCTGCCGTTGAGCAACCGGATAAAGGGGGCGAACAGCCGCTGCGACCAGCGCATGGGCGGATAGGTGAGCAGCGCGGTCCCCACCGGATACTGCAGCGCCAAGCTCTTAGGAATGAGCTCGCCAAAGATGACCTGGAGCGAGGTGAGCAGGACCAAGGTCACCGTCGCGGACAGGGCATAGGCGCTGACCGGCTCTAGGAGCCCATGCTCGGCCAACAGCCGGCCCAGGGCGAGGCCGATTGTGGCCTGCCCGAAGGCGCCCAGCACCAGACTCGAGAGGGTGATGCCGATTTGGCAGCCGGCGATGTACCGATCCAGTTGCCCCGCATCGCGCAGGATCGGCAGCAATCCGGCGGCCAGGCGTCGACCCTGCGCGGCCAATTGCTCGACGCGCGTGATGCGCACGCTGATCGCGCCAAATTCGGCCGCGACATAGAGTGCATTGATAAGGATGAGTAGGAGGACCAAGAACGGCGTCCAGAGGCTCATCGATCAGCCCTCCGCCCAACTTTCCAGCGGCGAGCACCTGAATGGGCGAGCGCCTGTATGGGCGAGCACCTGAAACATCTGCTTGGCCAAATAGGCCGAGTGCGGGAAGCAACTGTGGGGCTCGTCGGCATCCTCGGACACCGGAGTAGGAGAGCCATGCGGCTGTGGATGAGCGTTCATCAGGCGGAAGTATGCCAGAGAAGCCCTAGGCTGACGACATGATGCCGTGGCTTTGCGAGGCCCGTAATCACTGTTTGCGGGCCGCGATATCGTCGAGCAGCACTACGCCGTTGAGGCGAGGACCGCCTTCAGCTCCGCGGCACCCACCGGCTTCAGCAGGAACTGGTCGAAGCCCGCCTCTTGGGCCCGCCGGCGATCCTCATCCTGGCCCCAGCCGGTGGTCGCTGTCTGCAATCACCCAGGTCGCCGTGGTTGCCGATCAGGGCTGGATTGGCGCCGCTGTGATCAGGCTCAACCCGCTGATGAGCGGGCCGACCTCAAGCTTGCTCATCAGGTGTCGATTTGACACGGGTCGGATCGACACATGTATCCAATCAACACGCCCGCCTCTCGCGCGGGTGCGACTGCTCGGCCTGTACAGTGCAGCCTGTTGGACCCTGCGATGATCCCAAGGCTTGGCATGTCATCTGCATTGCGCTTGGTTCACTGAAAAACCACGGAGCATGATGACGATGAATGATGAACGGCATTCGACGGCGCGCCCGTTTGCGACCTTGACGAAGATCAGCATTGGGCTCTCAGCGGGCGCCGCCTTGGCGCTCGCCGTCGGCTGCAACGGGACCGATATGGGCACGCTGGAAGAGCAGGGTCTCCAGGAGCCGAAGCAGCCGGAGTGGAATTACAAACAGCCCCAGACATCGCAAGCACCCAACCCGAACCCAAGCGCGGGTGGCACGATGGGCAACCCGAATGATGGCGCACTGTACGGTGCCCCGGGTGATGAGCCAGTAGGGAATCTCAGCGACGGCCAGAGCCAACGCTGACCCTCGCTCGTCCGCGCCGGGGCGAAGATCAGGAGGTTTCTGATGCGCTCCCGAGCGCCCGAACACGAGCGCTGGTCCAGATTTAAAATTCCAGAAGGGCCAGATTGTGGATTGTCAAATACGCACTACGCAGAGGCTGCTACCTTAGCTCCCGGAACCATCCACTCCTCCTTATAAACACCGCTCGCGCTGCAGTCAGCTCGGGCGGTTTTTTTTGTCCGGCTGGCGCGAACCTGTCACAACAGGACCGTCACAACAGGACTGTCACAACAGGACTGTCACAATAGCCGCTCAATGATCAGGCGCGAATCGACCTCGCGCACCCCGGGGATCTCGCTCGCAATGGTCTCGGCAACGCTACGCTCGGCCGCGGAGGTGACCGAGCCGCTCAGTGTCACCACCGACTCGCTCACCTTGATCTCAATAGCACGGTCGCTCACCGTCGTATCGGACTGCAGTAAGGCCCGCAAACGGCTGCTGATCCAATCATCGCCTCGCTCCAACTGCTCGGCACGTCCTTGCTGCTCGCGCTCGTCGGCGATCAGGCCGGGATCGACACTGATGTAATTGAAGACCTCGTTGACGCCTTCGGTGCTTTCCGCCATCGCGGCGATCCGATCCTTGGTGGCCGAGGTGCCGACTTGGCCGTTCAATCGCACCACGCCACGCTCGACCTCAATCTGGATATCCAGAGGTAGATTGCTGACCTGCCAGCGCAGACGTTGGTGCAACCGGGCAGCAGTGGTTCGATCCTGAACCTCGCTGATCAAGCCGCTGTTGACCTCCGGCATCGGCGCATCCAACGCCAACGCCGATTCAACCTCGGCGTCATTCCCAGCGATCAGCCGCGCGAGCTGCATCGCCAGATTGGCTTCGATCTCATTGGCCACAGCACCGTCGAGACGCAATCCGGCATCGCTTGATCGCACGTCGATGGCATAACCGCCAAGCAGCGGGTTCATGTCGATCAGCACCTGCGCCTTGGCCGCGGTCTCGGCAGGCAGAGCCGTCTCGGCGCTCGCTGGTAGGCTGATAACCCCAAACAGGACGGCGGTCAGGATAAAGCCCTGATGCATATCGATCTCCTCTCTACTCGAGCAACCATCGCCAAAAATCAGAAAGCCGCCGGCCAGGATGGCCGGCGGCTTGTTCGAGGGACGCTCACACAGTGCGCGGCTAGGCTCAGGCCCTGTGCGGCTCAGGCTCTGCAGCTCAATCGGCGTTACTCAAGCACTGGGCGAGCGCTTGCCCGGCCCGAGCGCTTCAGCATCCGAGTGCAGACTGCAGGTTTTTGACGGGTCATTAACGCGCCTGATCAACGGCCGTCTTGACCCGCTCGGCCAGTTTCGGATCACGGCGTATACTGATGGCAATCTCGTTGTATTGCTCAACCGAAATACCGGCCTCTTCGACCTTCTGCGCCATCTCATCTTGGGCCTCGCGCTGCAGACTCTGCGCGGCCTCGGCACTCGGGGCGTTCGATAACTTATCGGTGAGATCCTCGCTGATCTCCTGAACACTCAGGAAGGCATCGGCAAAGTTCGAGACGGTTGAATCATCGACCGTCATCGGCGCACTCGTCGGTGCTTGAAAGCCCGCGCCCGGAGCACCGCCTGCGCCCTGGCCAGCCGGGCCTTGGCCAGTCGGAGCCTGACCAGCTGGAGCTTGGCCGGCTGTGTTCGACTGAGACCAGGCCGTGCCGGTCACGGCAAGCAGTGCAGTGAGTGCCAGTGCGGGAGCGAGCGGTTGGCGTGTCATCATCATCTGAAACCTCCAGGTGAACCTGTTGTGAATGGCATCAAGCCTCTTTCACCTGCCGTGCCAACCTGGATAAAAAAGATGATTCGCTCTTCAGGATCAGAGTGTTAGAAACACAGTCCTCCGCTTGAGCGCCAGCGCCAGCGGGCTCGCCAAGCGAGTCAAAAAGACACATGTGTCATTCGGCTACGTGGCACAGTGACCCGGCTCAGCGCCGAGCTGGCTCGAAGCTCCTGCCTGCACATCGCCAAGGGACATCGTGCGTCGCCACCCGGACAATGAAGCGTTTGTTTAACGCTGACCTGCTCACGGTTACCTGCTCATGATCCAGCCTGCTCATCATCGAGCTTGCGATACAGGGTCTTGCGCCCGATGCCTAAAATCTTGGCGGCGCGCTGCTTGTTGCCCTGGGTCCACTCCAGCACCGAGCGGATGTAACGCGCCTCAACCTCGGCCAGGGTTTGCCAGTCTTCATCGGCTTGCGGTGCTGAGGCTCGCTGCGCCAGGGCTCCCGCCATCGAGGCCGGCGCAGAAGCTAAAATCAAAGCCGAATCCAAGGCCGCTGCAGACTGATCCAGCCCCTCGCTCAGGCTAGCTTCGGCGCGCACGCACTCCGGCAGATCCTCCAAGCCGATCAGCACATCCGGCGCCAGGGTCACAGCGCGCTCGACCAGATTCTCCAGTTCACGCACGTTGCCGGGGTAGCGGTAGCGCAGCAAGGCGCGCCAGGCCTCGGGCGCGAAACGCCGCGCCGGCCGTTCGCGCGCCACCGTCTGCGACTCCAAGAAACGCTGTAATAAGGCGGCAATGTCATCACCCCGATCGCGCAACGGCGGCACCTGGATGCGGAAGGTCTCCAGACGGTAGAACAGATCCTCGCGGAACTGCCCCTCGGCGATGCGCGCGCCGATATCGCGATGGGTGGCGGCAACAATGCGAACATCGGTGCTGATCTCACGATTGGCACCCACCGGTCGCACGCGGCCATCCTGCAGCAGCCGCAGCAGCTTGGTCTGCATCGCCGTCGGCATCTCGGCGATCTCGTCGAGGAACAGGGTGCCCCCGTCGGCCTCGACGAAGAGCCCCTGACGCGCGCCTCGCGCGCCGCTGAAGGCCCCCGCAGCATGACCGAGCAGCTCGGATTCGAGCAAGCTCTCCGGGATGCCGGCACAGTTGAGCGCGACGAACGGTGCCGCAGCGCGCGGACTCTCGGCATGCAGCGCCCGCGCGACCAGTTCCTTGCCGGTGCCGGACTCGCCGGTGATCAGCACACTGCTATCAGACTGCGCGATCCGACGGATCAGGTCATAGAGCGCGCGCATCGCCGGACTCTTGCCGAGCATGCCGTGGAACTCGCCGCCCGCAAGCACCTGCCGGTAGCGCGCCACTTCGGCCTGTAGCTGTCGGTTTTCCAGTACCCGCGCCACCGCCAAGCGCAGATGCTCGAGGTCGACCGGCTTGGTGAGGAAATCATCGGCCCCGGCCTTGAGCGCCGCCACCGCTTGGTCGATGGTGCCAAAGCCGGTGAGCATGATGAAGCCGGGGCGCGGGGTCAGCGCGCGGGTCGCCTGCAACACCGCGAGCCCATCCTCACCTGGTAGCTGCAGATCGCTCAGGACCAGCGCCACCGCTTGGTTGGCAAGGACCGCTTGTGCCGCACATGCATCCGCTACTCCGGTCAGCGCATAGCCTGCCTCTTCCAGCTCCTCAAGCAACAACTGGCGATAGCCGCGATCGTCCTCGACCACCAGGATCAGTGGGCGCTCGGCTGCAGGGGTTGCGGGGGTTTCTGGACGCGCAGGCTCAGCGGACATGATTGGGATTTTGACTCATGACTCAGTGCGGTCTGGCTGCTGGCGCAAGACGCTCGGGCGGGCTCAAGGCCGCCCGCGTATCGCCAGACAGCGGTAAGGCGATCAAGAAGCAGGCACCCTGCTCCGCCGCTGAGGCAAGCCAGAGATGACCTCCATGCTCGGCGATGGCGGCTCGGGCCACCGCCAGCCCGAGCCCGGTGCCCTGGCCGGCCGGCTTGGTGGTAAAGAAGGGCTCGAACAGTCGTTCAACGGCCTCGGGCGCGACCCCAGGACCATCATCCGCGACCCGCAGCAGGAGCTGGAGCTGATCTTCAGTCAGCTCGGCGCTGATCCACACCTGATGCGTCGCCGCCTGTAGGGCATTATCCAAGAGGTTGCCGAGCGCCTGCTCCAACCGCAATGGGTCGACATCGAGCTTCAGCCCGGCCAGCTGCTCGGCCAATGCGACCTCGACCTGCAGGTCGTCGCGCGGCGCGGCCTGGCGAGAACGCGCCACAACCCCCTTGATCAAGGGCGCCAGCTCGACCAAGCGCCGATTCAACCCCCCTTGACGGGCGAAATCGAGCAGCTCACGCACAATGCGCTCCACGCGCCCCAGCTCGGCGAGCAACTGGGTCAGCTCGCCCTGCGCGGGTGACTCCGGGGGCAGCTGACGGGCGGCGCGCTGGGCGCGCCCCGCAACACTACCGAGCGGGGTGCCAAGCTCATGCGCCAAGCCCGCGGCGAGTCGCCCGATCGCGGCCAACTTCTCCGATTGGCGCAACTCACGCTCGAGCTGCGCCTCACGCGCGCGTTGATCGCGCAGGCGCTGCTCAGAGGCCTCCCAGCGCGCGATCATGGCGTTGATGCTGGCGCCGAGACGGCGTAATTCATCGGGACCACGTTCTGGCACCCGTAGTCCGGCCTCGCCGGTCCCGATCGGCTCCATCGCGCCGGTGAGTCCGCGCACATGGCGACCGACGGCGCGATGATGGCCGATCAGCACCACCAGCACGAAGACCACGGCGAGCAGACCCAGCGCGCTACTTCCGAGCCATCGCAGACGTTCCAGATAGTCTTGAAAGCGGGACAGATCGCGCGTCACCTGCAGCAGCCCAACCACCTGGCCGGCCCCGTCGAACAGCGGCAGGAAGAACGAGAACACCTCGCGACCGCGGCGCTCCTCGAAGCTCCCCTGGGTGCCCTCGGCGGTGAGCGCGCGCGCATCGCGACGCCGCTCCAGCAAGGGGCTGCGCGGACCGCTGGTGGCCACCCGCGCGCCGGCGCGGTCATAGACATAGGCGCCGAACACCTGATCGATCTGAAACACCGAATCCAGCGCCTCCTGCACCGCATCGGTATCGCCACGCACCATCGCGGCCGCGATCGGCAGACGGATCGAGCGCGCCACCAGCTCGATATCATCCTGCAGTCGCCGCGTCATCTGCCCCTCGAGCTCGCGCAGGCCCAGCATGCCCACCACCACCAGGATGCCGAGCAGTGGCAGCAAGACGAACAGCAGAACGGCGTTGCGCAGTGAGCCTAAGCGTTGCATCGAGCCATTGTGCCGCAGGCCAACCTCGATTGTCGTCTCAACGACCGCAAGGGATTCAAATTGATAGCATTGATGCACTCCACACCGAACATCAATGCTCAATAGGGGACGGGCAGGCTAGAATAGCCCCTCAGAAAAGCCGGTAAAGCCGACCTATCGAGTTTCGAGACGCCCTATGCGCCCTGCCCCCATGCTGAAGACTGTCTTTCCGTTCCTGAACTGGTTCCCGCTCTCTGGCGACCGACTGCGCGGCGATCTGATCGCTGGCATCACCGTCGCGTTGGTCCTGGTACCGCAGAGTATGGCCTACGCCCAGCTCGCCGGACTGCCGGTGGTCTACGGGCTCTATGCCTCGTTCATGCCGGTGATCATCGCCTCGCTCTGGGGCTCACTGCCGCAGCTGCATACCGGCCCGGTGGCGATGCTGTCGCTGATGTCGGCGGCGGCGGTGCTACCGCTGGCGGCGCTTGGCAGCGAGGACTTCATCGTGCTCTCGGTGATGCTGGCGCTGATGGTCGGCGTGCTGCGCCTCGCGCTCGGACTGCTGCGCATGGGCATCCTGGTCAATTTTCTGTCCAGTCCCGTCATCGTCGGCTTCACCAATGCCGCGGCGCTGATCATCGGCCTGTCGCAACTGAGCAAGATTCTCAACGTGCCCTTCCCGCGCACCGACAACTTCGTGCTCGACCTCTGGACCGTGATCGTGCAGTTACCGCAGACCCATCTGCCGACGCTGCTGTTCGCCGCCGCGACCTTCGTCATCATCATCGGCGCGCGCCGGGTGATGCCGAAGATCCCCGGGGTGCTGCTGGCGGTGGTGTTGCTGACGCTGTTGAGCTGGTGGATCGGCTTCGAGCGCAACCAGTCGGTTCCCCTCGACGCCATCCAAGACCAAGAGGCGCGCACCCTGGCGGCGGGCTTCGCCTCAACCGCACGCGCGATCGACTCGCTCGGCACCACCACCGCCCGCATCAATCAAGACATGCGCGAGCTGATCAGCGCCGATGACGCAGACCGGTTCGCCGAGGTGGCACTGCTGGAAGCCGATCTCCGCGTGCTGACCCGCGAGATGAATCAGCGCAAGCTGGCCAACAACGAGCGCCAGGTCGCGCTGCACAACCTGCGCTTCGAGCATGTGCTGACCGAGGATGGCCGTGATCTGTTCTACCGCCACGGCACCGTACCCGCCGATGCCCAGGCCGACGGCCATACCTGGCGCATCAACAAGGTCGATGGCGATCAGATCAAGATGATGGGCGGCGGTGCGGTGGTCGGCGCCATCCCAGCGGGCTTGCCCAGCTTCCAGGTACCGGAGATGCGCATGGACTTCTTCTGGACCCTGTTCCCCTCGGCGCTGGTCATGGCGCTGATCGGCTTCATGGAGGCGACCTCGATCTCCAAGGCCATCGCCGCGCAGACCCGTGAGCGCGTCGATACCAGCAAGGAGCTGGTCGGTCAGGGCCTGGCCAACATCGTCGGCAGCTTCTTCAGCTCTTATACCGTCAGCGGCTCCTTCTCGCGCTCGGCGGTCGCGGCCAAGAACGGCGCCAAGACCGGTCTGTTCGCGATCATCAGTGCCATCGCCGTGATGTTGGTGCTGCTGTTCCTGACACCGCTGCTCTACCATCTGCCGCAGGCGGTGCTGGCGGTGATCGTGATGATGGCGGTGTTCGGACTGATCAACATCCGCTCACTGGTGCGCGCCTGGAAGATCGAGCGTCAGGAGGCCCTCGTTGGCCTGATCACCTTCATCGCCACCCTGGCCATGGCGCCGCAGCTCGCCAACGGCATCCTGCTCGGCGCCGGACTCGCCATCGTGCTGTTCCTGGTCCGCACCATGCAGCCGCGCACCGACATCCTTGGCCGCCGGCCTGACGGCAGCCTGGCTGGCGTCAGCACCAATGAGGTCGAGCCGCTCGGCAATCGCTTCATCGTCGTGCGCTTCGATGGCTCGCTCAACTTTGTCAATGCCTCACGCTTCGAGGATGTCTTGCTTGAGGCGCGCGCCAAAAACCCCCAGGCACGCGCAGTCTTGATCGATGGCAGCGGCATCAACGACATCGATGTCACCGGCGAGGAGCGCTTGCGTGATGTGATCGAGACCTTCCGCGACAACGGGGTTGAGCTCTACTTCTCGAGCCTCAAGTCTCAGGTCTACGAGACGCTAAGCCGCGGCAAACTCTTCAATCTGCTCGATGAGACCCACTTCATACGCACCAAGCGGACCGCCATCGACTTCATGGAGGAGACCTTTGATACCGGTGAAGCACCGCGGCCAGCGCCTCCAGCGGTTGGACCGAGCACGCCGGTGCTAGGCTAGGCCAGCGATGAAATTCTCCGAATTCGAGACCGACGTGGGGCCACTGATCGAGGCCCATGAGCCAGGCCAAGTTCGGATTCAAGGCCAGCACTATAGCGGCACGCTCGCGCTCACCGCTGGGCGTATCCTGACCGATTGGGGGCCGGCCCAGTTCGAGCAGCTCGCAGCAGCGCACTTCGAGGCCATTGCCGCGTTGGCGCCGCAGGTCGTGGTGCTTGGTACCGGCGCGCGCCAGCGCTTCCCAGACCCGGCCCTCTATGCCTGCCTGCTCGCGCAAGGCATTGGTATTGAGATCATGGACACCGGCGCCGCCTGCCGTACCTACAACATCCTCGCGGGTGAGGGCCGGCGCGTGGTTGCCGCCCTGATCAGCGACGCCTGAGCCAGCAATGAGCGCATGGGCCAAGATCAAAGGCCTGAGCAAACGCGAAACACATGAGTCACCGCTAAACAGATGAGCCATCGCTAATGGACCGCAAGATCCTGCTCTCGGTGCTGACCGGCGCCCTCCTCGCCTTCATCGGCATCTGGATGCTGCTGTCCGCCTTCCCGGATGAGCGCGCCGGGATTCGGCTCTATCCCTGGGATGTCAGCCGCGCGCCGAACGGTCAGCTGCAGGCGTTTGGTCTGACGCTCGGCGAGAGCACCCTGACTGATCTGCGCGCGCTGCTCGGCGAAGATGGCAAGCTCAATCTGTTTGCCGAGACCAGGCGCGACGCCCCCGACACCGATTTCACCGTCGAGGCCTACTTCGACAACATCCTGCTCAGCAATCTGAAGGCCGATTGGGTGGTCTCGCTCGCGGTCCCGCAGGATCAGCTCGCTGGCATGTACGACCGTGGTCTTCGCGCAAGCAAGCTCTCCAGCGGCAGCCGCAAGGTCGTGCTCGACCCCGAGGATGCCGCACCGCTCGCCGAGGCGCCGATCCGCTCGATCACCTATCTCCCCTGGAAGAGCCTCCGCCCGGAGGATATTGTCGGCCGTTTCGGCGAGCCCGAGCGCCAGCTCACCGAGAAGCGCGGCGTGGTGCACTGGCTCTATCCGGATCAGGGTCTTGATATCGCGCGCGATACTGACGGCGGCGTGGTCATTCAGTATCTGAACCCAGCAGACTTCGAGCGTGCGCTCAAACCGCTACTCAATGCAGACGACAGCGCAAACCCCGACGGGTTCACGCCCTAGCGCTCACGCACCAACGCGATGCCACACCAGATCTATCGTCATTAGCCCTGACTCGCGGACCAGCGGCTCTATGCTCTGCCGTTCTCCTCCAGTCATTTCTGTCCGGTGGATTAGTTCAGATGGCTATAGTGCGGCCAACCCCAGACACTCAAGCAGCATCGCGAATCCCGGCGTGGATCAGGATCTCGTCATAAGGGGTTGACAAGGCACCCTGCTGATCTCGCTCCAAGAGTCCGAGATCAGCAAGCTCGGCCACATCCGCTTGCAGATCGCTGCCATCCCAATTCAAGGCCTGCGCAAGTTGCCGAAGGCTTAACCCCTCATGTGCTGCAACATAACGCAGCAGCTCCAGCCGCTGCTCGGTAATCGCCAAAAACAGCTCTCGCAGGCTGCCGAAGGCAAGCCTGGGCGTCATGTCACGGGAAGAAGATTGCGCTGCAGTCCAAGTCTTGGCGAACTCGCCAAGCGCGGCTTCTGGCGAGAGTACGCTGATCTCGATCGTCTTCATGTCCACCTCCAAGCTGCGAGCCTAGCGCAATCCGCACGAAAGTCAGCAAGAAGTTGCTCCACGGATGAAAACGGATAAGGCTCTTCTTGATCTCCGTCGTGACGATGATCGCCCTTGCCCAACTCATTGTCATAGCGCACCAGACACTGCCCAGGAACGCCGCAAAACAGCCGGTATTTGAGTCCATGTGGCCGCTCCCTGGTTGCTGCAGGAAGCGCCCAGATCACCATCTCGCAGATGGTCTCGCCCTGACGGGCCTTGTAGCGGAAGAGCTGGCGCGCTTTCATCGAATCATAAGGCCCGCGCCATCAGCACCGCGTCTTCGCGACTGGAGCGACCTGAAGTGGCGCTCGCTTCAGCAGCCGGATAATAGCCCTTGCGCAGACCGATCTCATCGAACCCCTCGGCCTGATAGAGCCGGATCGCGCCCCGGTTCGATGCCCGTACCTCGAGAAAGGCCGTGTCTGCCTCGCGCTGACGCGCCAGCGCGAGCACGCGCCGCAGCAGTTGCCGTCCAAGACCACGGCCTTGGTGGCTCGGCGCCACACAGAGATTGAGGATGTGGCACTCGCCCGCGGCCACCGACATCACCGCATGCCCGATCAAGCGTCCCGCCCGATCGGCAACCAGACAGTAATAGCTCGCACGCAAACAGTCGCGAAAGATGCCCTCGGTCCAGGGCACCGCATAGGCCGCGCACTCAACTTGCATGACCTCGCTGAGATCAGCCTCGGTCATGCGCCGCAAGGCAATCGCGCGCGCCGGTGTCAGGGGGACGGTCATTGGCCGATTATAGCCCGCTGCGTGTTCGCCAACAGCCCGAGGCCAACCCCGTCTGGCGCCAGAAACCACGGATGATCGACACCTAAAACCCTACTGCCAAGATGTTAAGCAATAATCAGATTTGACCTAAACCGAAAGGGACAGAGAGCATCCTTGAGCACGTCAGGAGTAACCGACTCAATTTCCTGACCCGGATCATGCGCGAGGTGATTTCCTTGTTGTTCTTGGACCGAGATCAGCCGGCGCAGGCAAGAATCTCGTTATAGTTTCGCCGAGTTCTCCACCTCCGACCGAGCCGGTGTCCAGGTTGCCCGGGAGACATCGCCGATGTCGCCTCGGAAACCGCGCCGGCGGCTCATAGGCCCTCGGTCGGAGCACCCATCACCCAATCCAACGTGGTAACACGATGTCGCAAGAGCACATGGTCACCATCGACGGCAACGAAGCCGCCGCCTACGTCGCGCATTTGACCAACGAGGTCATCGCCATCTATCCGATCACGCCCTCCTCCAATATGGGTGAGTGGGCCGATGAATGGTCCTCGCTGGGCGTCAAGAACCTCTGGGGCACGGTCCCCAGCGTCATCGAGATGCAGTCCGAGGCCGGCGCCGCTGGCGCCATCCATGGCGCGCTGCAGGGTGGATCGCTGTCGACCACCTTCACCGCCTCGCAAGGCCTGCTGCTGATGATCCCGAACATGTACAAGATCGCCGGCGAACTGACCCCGGCGGTGTTCCATGTCTCGGCGCGCTCGCTGGCCGCCCAGGGCCTGTCGATCTTCGGCGACCATTCCGATGTGATGGCCTGCCGCGCCACCGGCTATGCGATGTTCTGCTCGGCCTCGGTGCAAGAGGTGATGGACTTCTCCCTGATCGCGCAGGCCTCGACGCTCGAGTCGCGGGTGCCCTTCCTGCACTTCTTCGATGGCTTCCGCAGCTCGCACGAGGTCAACAAGATCTCAAAGCTCTCGCATGAGCAGATCCGCGCGCTGATCGATGAGGATCTGGTCAAGGCGCATCGCGAGCGGGCGATGAACCCGGACCATCCGATCATCCGCGGCACCAGCCAGAACCCGGATGTCTATTTCCAGGGTCGTGAGACGGTGAATCCGTTCTATGCCGCGGTACCGGGGATCGTGCAACGGCGCATGGACCAGCTCGCGGCGCTGACCGGTCGCCACTACAAGCTGTTCGAGTACGTCGGCGCCGAGGACGCCGAGCAGGTGATCCTGTTGATGGGCTCGAGCATCGGCGCCGCGCAGGAGGCGGTCGAGCACCTCGCCGCCGAGGGCAAGAAGGTCGGCCTGATCAAGGTCCGCCTGTTCCGGCCGTTCAGCAAGGCGCATCTGCTCGAGGCGCTGCCGGTGACGGTGAAGACCGTTGGCGTGCTCGATCGCTGCAAGGAGCCCGGCTCCAACGGCGAGCCGCTCTATCTGGACGTGGTCACGGCACTGGCCGAGGCCGTCGCCGAGGGCAACATGGCTCGGATGCCGCGCGTGGTCGGCGGCCGTTATGGGCTGTCGTCGAAGGAGTTCACCCCGGCGATGGTCAAGTCGGTCTTCGACGAGTTGGCCAAGGACCAGCCAAAGAACAAGTTCACCGTCGGCATCATCGACGATGTCAGCCACTCGAGCCTGGACTGGCAGCCTGGCTTCAAGCCGAATGCGACCCAGGGCGTTACCGAGTGCGTGTTCTATGGCTTGGGCTCGGACGGCACCGTCTCGGCGAACAAGAACTCGATCAAGATCATCGCCGAGGAAACGCCGAACTTCGGTCAGGGCTACTTCGAGTACGACTCCAAGAAGGCCGGCGCGGTGACCATCTCGCACCTGCGCTTCGGCCCCAACCCGATCAACAGCACCTATCTGATCGGTGACGGCGAGGCCAGCTTCGTCGTCTGCCATCAACCGACCTTCCTGACCCGTTACGACATGCTCGCCAAGGCCAAGGACGGCGCGACCTTCCTGCTCAACTCGCCGACCCCGGCGGATCGGGTCTGGGATGACCTGCCCAAATCGATGCAGCAGCAGATCATCGACAAGGGCCTCAAGTTCTATGTCGTCGACGCCTATGACATCGCCGAGAAGACCGGCATGGGGCGACGCATCAACACCATCATGCAGACCTGCTTCTTCGCCATCTCCGGCATCCTGCCCAAGGACGAGGCGATCGCCAAGATCAAGGACGCGGTGAAGAAGACCTATGGCAAGAAGGGTCAGCGTCTGCTCGATCGCAACTATGCCGCCATCGATGCCACCCTCGAAGGCCTGCATCAGGTGCAGATCCCCGGCGCCGCGAGCAGCGCGTTCGAGCGCCCGCCGGTGGTCCCGGCCCATGCCCCGGATTTCGTCCAGCGCGTCACCGCGACCCTGATCGCCAACCAGGGCAACAGCCTGCCGGTGAGCCTGATGCCGGCCGATGGCACCTGGCCGACCGGCACCACCCGTTACGAGAAGCGCAACATCGCCCTCGAGCTACCGCAGTGGGAAGACGACCTCTGCACCCAATGCGGCAAGTGCCCGCTGGTCTGCCCGCACGCGGCGATCCGCTCCAAGATCTTCTCGGAGGAGGCGATCGCGCAGGCGCCCGAGGGCTTCCAGAGCGCCAAGCTCAAGGGTAAGGATTTCCCCGAGGGCTACCGGATCAGCTATCAGGTCGCGCCCGATGATTGCACCGGTTGTGGACTCTGTGTCGAGGTCTGCCCGATCCGCGACCGCAAGGACCCCAAGCGCAAGGCGCTGAACATGCGCCCGGCCGAGGAGCGCCACGACCTCGAGGTGCCGCGCTGGGATTTCTTCCTGTCGCTGCCCGAGTACGATCGCACCCAGCTCGATGCCAGCAAGATCAAGCACGCGATGATGCTGCAGCCGCTGTTCGAGTTCTCCGGCGCCTGCGTCGGCTGCGGCGAGACGCCCTACATCAAGCTCGCCACCCAACTGTTCGGCGACCGCATGCTGATGGGCAACGCCACCGGCTGCTCGTCGATCTACGGCGGCAACCTGCCAACCACACCCTACACCACTAACCCCGATGGCCGCGGCCCGACCTGGAACAACTCGCTGTTCGAGGACACCGCCGAGTTCGGCCTCGGGCTGCGGCTGGCGGTCGACAAGCAGACCGACCAGGCCCGTGAATATGTCGCCCTGCTCGCCGACAAGATCGGCACTGATCTCGCCGACGGCCTGCTCAACGCCGATCAGAGCACCGAGGCCGGGATCTTCGAGCAGCGCCAACGGGTCGCCGCGCTCAAGGACAAGCTCGCCGCGATGGACAGCCGCGAGGCCAAGGTCTTGCTCAGCGTCTGCGAGAACCTGGTCAAGCGCAGCGTCTGGATCGTCGGCGGTGACGGCTGGGCCTACGACATCGGCTATGGCGGCGTCGACCATGTGCTCTCCACCGGCCGCGATGTCAACCTGCTGGTGCTCGACACCGAGGTCTACTCCAACACCGGTGGCCAGACCTCGAAGGCGACGCCGATGGGCGCGGTGGCCAAGTTCTCCGCCGGCGGCAAGCCGACCTTCAAGAAGGATCTGGCGATGATGGCGATGGCCTACGAGAACGTCTATGTCGCGCAGATCGCCTTCGGCGCCAAGGACGTGCAGACCATCCGCGCCTTCATGGAGGCCGAGTCCTACCCCGGCCCCTCGGTGCTGATCTGCTACTCGCCCTGCATCGCCCACGGCGTTGACATGTCCAATAACCTGCGCCAGCAAGACATGGCGGTCAACTCCGGCCACTGGCCGCTGTTCCGCTATGATCCGCGCAAGATCGAACAGGGCGAGAATCCGCTGCACATGGACAGCAAGGCGCCAAGCATCCCCTACCGGGATTATCTGGCCAGCGAGACCCGCTTCAGCGTGCTCAACCGCACCCATCCGGATGATGCCGAGCGCTTCCTGAAGCTGGCGCAGAAGCACGTCGAGAGCAAGTACTCGCTCTATGAGCAACTGGCCCATCTGGCCTGGCAGAAGGCGGAGAAGCCCGCGAACGCCGAGTGAGACCTTAAACGCCGACAGCGCTCGCGAGGGGCTATGGCACACTCGCGAGCGCGCTCGCCCGACTACGACCTTCGCCCCGGAGATCCCCATGGACCTGACCACCAACTACCTTGGCTTCGAGCTCAAGAACCCGATCGTTCCCTCTTCATCGCCGCTGTCCAAGAGCATCGCGCAAGCGAAAGAGCTCGAGGATCAGGGCGCCTCGGCGCTGATCATGTACTCGCTGTTCGAGGAGGCCGTGACCACCGAGACCGAGACCATGAACCGCTTCCTGCACCAGCAGGACACTGGCTTCGCTGAGATCGGCGAGGGCTTCATCCCGGACTGGAATGACTTCAGTACCGGGCTCGACAACTACCTGGACAATGTTCGCAAGCTCAAGGAAGCGCTCGATATCCCGATCATCGCCAGCCTCAACGGCGTCACCCCGGGCGGCTGGATCGCGCACGCCAAGGAGCTCGAGCAGGCTGGTGCCGACGCGCTCGAGCTCAACGTCTACTATGTCGCCGCCGATATCAGCCTCGATGGCAGCCAGGTCGAGGAGCGCTATCTCGAGATCCTGCGGCTGCTCAAGAGCCAGATCAGCATCCCGATCAACATGAAGCTCTCGCCGAGCTTCAGCTCGGTCGGCAACATGGTGCGACGTCTGGCCGAGGCCGGCGCCGATGGCGTCTCGCTGTTCAACCGCTTCTATCAGCCCGACATCAATATCGACAGCCTGCGTCTGCAGCCGAGCCTGCATCCCTCGACCTCGGCCGAGGCGCTGCTGGCCATGCGCTGGATCGCGATCCTCTACGGTCGTATCGATGGGCTTTCGATCGGTGCCACTGGCGGCATCCATACCGCCGAGGATGCCATCAAGCTGCTGCTCGCCGGTACCGATGCGGTCCATCTGTGCAGTACCTTGCTCAAGAATGGCGCCCCGCAGATCGCGCGTATCCTGGAAGGGATCACGCACTGGATGGAAGAGCAGAGCTTCGAGTCGATTGCCGATGTTCGCGGTCGTGTCAGCGCGCTTGCGGTACCGAATCCGGCGGACTTCGAGCGCGCCAACTACGTCAACATCATCGACAGCTATAGCTTCTCGCCTGGCGTGCTGGTCTAGCCGACCAGAAGCCTAGGCTCGCGCTGGTCTTGCCAGCGCGAGCAAGGCGCTGAGGGTCGTCACGCCGATCAAGGCCAGGGCCGCCAGTGGCGCCGAGACCGGAGCGGATAATGACGCGGCCAACGGCCAGCCTGAGGGCGCGATCATCGCGCCACCAGCCATCAGCAGGGCCCACCCGGCTGCCAGCAGGCTCAGCGATAACGGCCGGCTTGGTCCAATCACCTGCAACGTCTCAGTGCCATGCCGCGCGCAGAGCAACTGGCCCATGAGTCCGCCAAAAAGGCCACAGGCGGCGATCATGAAGCCGTTTTCGCGGTCGAACGCCAACACCCCAGCCATGCCTAGTAGCGCATCGGCAAACAACAGCACCGCAAACCCGTTCAGCATCCAGTCAAGCCAGGATTGTCGCGCCCAGCGCCGCGCGCCCTGCACCAGCAGTGCCGCCAGCGCCAGCCCGGCCTGGCACAAGGCCAGCGCCATCGCCAGTGCACGCGCCTCGGTCTCGGCTACCGGCATCAGTGCGCCAAGCTCACCACCGGAAACACTCAGCAACAGCAGCCAGAATCCACTGAGGGCGCTGATCGCATAACCGAGCAAGGCCTGCTGCCCGCCTTGCAGCATACCCAAGATGACCGCCAGCCCCATGCTGGTCAGCGCCATCCAGGACAGCAGCGTTGCCGCATCACCCGACAATGCCCCCGGCGCCAGCAGCCGCAGCCAGGGCAGCAGGCCGGCAGCGAGTACGAAGCCGATCAGGATCGGGAGCAGCTCAACGGCCCTCCCCGAGAGCATCCGCGGCAGCCAGAGATGCAGGCCGAAGACCGCCGCCTTAGCGCCAAAGCCCAGCACGCTGAGCACAAGCAAGGCCAAGCTGCCGCCAATCGCGGCACTGGGTGCAACCGCCGGCGCCAGACTCAGCCCAATACCGCTCTTCACCAGCAGCAACAGCAGCTCAAACAACAGCAGATCGCTGAGCACCAACAACACCACGAAGGCACGCGCGCCAGACTGCCGAGCGGCGAGGCCATAGAGCGCATAGCCGCTGACCGTCGAGGCGAGCAGGAACACCACCAGGTTGCCCGCCACCACCAAGCCAAGGCTACCGGTCATCGCCAACAAGAACAGCAACACCGGCCCTCGGCGGCGCAGCCGTTCACCCGCGAGCCAGCCAGCGACCAGCCATAACAGCCCCAATAGCAGCAGAAACGGCCGCCCGATGGGGTCGATCATCAGGCTACTACCGAGCAGCAGCTCTGGCAGTAACAGCTCTGTCTGTGGCGCCAACAGCCCGGCCAGCAGGGCTGGTAGCATCGCCCAGGGCGCCAGCCGGCCAACGGCGCCAACCAGCCGCGGAAACGCCAGCAGGCCGGCTAAGGCCAAGGGCACCACCAGCACCAGCAACGGCGCCCACTGCCCTAGGGTCGCCAGGAGTGAGGCGACGTTCATGGCTGATAGAACTCGCGCTCGGCGATCAGCCGCGCCCATTCCAAAGGCGTAAAGGGCATCGACGCGAACAGGCCGATCAGCAGCGACAGCGCGGCGGTGACCAACGGCGGCAACAGCAGCAGCCAGGCGGTCTCCTTGTTGCCGCCGAAATCACGCTCCTCCGGCCAGGCCTCAGGCGGCTCACAGAACCAGGCGCGATGCAGGATCGGCAGGAAATAGGCGGCATTTAGCAGGCTACTGCCAGCGAGCACGAACAAGGGCCAATGCAGACCGGCCTCGAGCCCGCCCAAGCCCAGATACCATTTACTGATGAAGCCGGCCACCGGCGGCAGCCCGATCATGCCGAACACGCCGATACTGAAGGCGAGCATGGTCCAGGGCATGCGCCGGCCGACACCATTCATCTCACTGACCTTGTGGATGCCCAGGGTCTCGGCGAGGTTGCCGGCGCAGAAGAACAGCGTGATCTTCATCACCCCCTGATGCACCAGATGCACCAGACCGCCGACCGTCGCCAAGGGGCCGACGATGGCGACCCCGAGCACGATGTAGGAGACCTGGCTGACCGTGGAGAAGGCCAAGCGCCGCTTGAGGTTGTCCTGAAACAGCGCGCGCACTGAGCCATAGAGGATGGTGAACGCCGCCACCAGCGCCAGCGGCTTGGTCACCCCCAGCTCGGCCGCGACCTCGACGCCGAAGACATCATAGACGATCAGCACGATGCCAAAGGCGCCCGCCTTCACCACCGCCACCGCATGCAAAAGCGCGCTCACCGGCGCCGGCGCCACCATCGCCCGCGGCAGCCAGCTTTGCAAGGGCACCAGTGCCGCCTTGACGCCAACACCAATGATCAGCAGCACGAAGATGGCGATCAGCGACCAACGATGGCGCTCAACCAGATCAGCGACGAAGCCCTGGGTGGTGAACGTCAGCGTGCCGGCAAGCGTATACAGCCAGACGGTACCGGCCAGCAACAGCGCACCGGCAATCACCGTATGAGCGAGATAGATCTGGCCGGCGCGGCGCGCCTCCTCGGTGCCACGATGGACCACCAGCGGATAGGTGGTCAGCGTCAGCAGCTCGAAGAAGATCAGAAAGGTGAGTAGATTGCCGGCCATCGCCACGCCAACGGTGGCGGTGACACAGAGGCTGAAGAAACCGAAGAAACGACTGCGATTCGGCGAATCTTCCAGGTAGCCGATCGCATACAGCGTGGTCAGCAGCCAGAGTCCGGCCGAAAGCGACAAGAACAGCAACGACAGCGGCCGCACCCGCAACACCAGATCTAGCCCCGGCAGCAGCGGCAGGCTGGCCGCGTACTGCTGCTGATGGAACACGCCCCAGAGCATGGCGCCGACCAACAGCAACTTGACCAGGGAGCCGGCGAGATTGAGCAGCGTGCGCGTCCAGTAACGCTGCTCGGCAAGAAAAAAGATGACCAGGCCCGGTAGCAGTGAGCTGGCCAACACCAGCAGCGGCAACCAGGCATTCGGTGGCAACGCGGCATCAATGGCTGGAATCATCGCGCGGCTCCAACCTCGGCAATAGGCAGGCCGAAGGGATCGCCAACCCCGAGCAGCGGCCACAGCCAGGGCGCCGAGAAGCCGAGCAGGATGGCGCCAAAGGCCAGCAGCAAGGCACTCCATTGCATCCTCAGCGGCACCGCCTCGCCCTCTTGGGCGATCTCGGTCGGGGTGAAGGCATAACCGACCACCTTGAACACATAGCCAGCCGCCAGCACCCCGCCCAACAGCACGACGATCGCGAACCCCCAGCGGCCCTGGGTAAAGGCACTCTCGAGCAACAGCCACTTGCCGACGAAACCGCCGCTTGGCGGCAGCCCCATGATGCTGATGCCGCCCAGTACGAAGGCGGTCAGGGTCAATGGCAGCCGCTGCACCGCACGATCGAGATCGGCGATGCGATCATGGCCGGCAAATTGGAGCAGGTTGCCCGCGCTGAGGAACATCGCCGCCTTGGCCAAGCCGTGCGCCAGCGCCAGATAGAGCACCGCGCGCCAGGCGACCTCCTCGGCCTGAACGCCGGCCAATGGGAAGCCCAAAAACAAGTAGCCAATCTGAGCGACGGTCGAATAGGCGATCAGTAGCTTCAGTCGTCGTTGGCGCAAGGCCTGCACCGAGCCCCAGAGCACGGCGGCGGCGCCGAGTAGTCCAAGCAATTCCGGCAACAGCGCCGCGAGCAACCCACCGAGTCCGCTGAACAGATCCAGCCACAGGCGCAACAGCAGATAGAATGAGGCCTTGATCACCAACGCCGAGAGCAAGGCGCTCACTGGCGCTGGGGCGCTGCCGTGCGCGGGCGGCAGCCAGAAGTGAAAGGGCAACAGGGCCGTTTTCAGCAACAAGCCCGCAGCCATCACCAGCAGCGCAGTCGTGGCGACAGCACCGGCTTCGATGCGCTGGCCAAGCAGGGCGATGTCGACCGTCCCATATCCGTGATAAAGCAAGGCCACGCCGAGCAGATAGGCCGCCGAGCCGAGCAGACTCACCAGCAGATAGCGCATGGCCGCGTTCAGCCCAGTCGCACTACCGCTAAGGGCGGTCAACGCTGCCGCCGACAGCCCCAGCACCTCGAGCATCACATAGAGGTTGAACAGATCCGCCGACAGATACAGCCCGTTCAGCGCCGTCCACAGCAGCAGCCAGAGCGGCCAGAACCAGCGCTGCTGCTGCGGATGCGCGGCAAAATATCCCGGCGCATAGACACTGACGCCAAGCCCGACCAAGGCCGTCATCAGTAGCAAGGCCGCGCTCAACCCATCGGCCCAGAGATCGATGCCGAGCGGCGCTCCCCAACCGCCGACCGCCACCCGCAGCGGCCCGTCGCTGAGCAGATCCTGCACCAAGCCCAGGGTCGCGAGCAGGATCAGCAGGGCCGCCAACACTCCCAGCCAGTCGGCAGCACGAGGCACAAGAAAGCAGGCCAAGGCCGCCAGCAATGGCACGAACACCAGCGCGGTAGCCCAATCCGCACCGTTCAACAGCATGGGCATCGCACTCGTCCTCGCCCGCGAGTCGGCATCGGCGTCGGCATTCGTATCGCACTCGCTTTCATGCCTATGCTCGCCCTCGCCCTCGCCCTCGCCCTCGCCCTCGCCACAGCATCGGCAACGCGCTAGTCCTCATCGCCATGGTCCTCGAGTCGGGTCCGGCCGGTTGCCGAGCGCAGCGCCAACATCATCGCCAACGCGAGCGCGGTCGCCGCCACTGCCACCACGATCCCAGTCAACACCATCGCCTGTGGCACCGGGTCCGGCTCAGCACCAGGCGCTCGTCGCGCCAACCCGGCCAAGAGCAGAAAGATGCCGCTACTGATGACATTGAAGGCCAGCACCTTGCGCAGCAGATGCCGCTGTACCAAGAGCCCATAGAGCCCGAGCCCGATCAGCCCGAGCCCAGCCAGGGCAAACACCAGCACCGAGCTCATGGCCGCCCACCGATGAATAGGGCCGCGAGGATGGCTCCGATCGACAGCGTGGCCGCCAGCTCAATGGCCAGGATCGCCGGCTTCGCCCAGCCCGGCGGATAGCCAAGCAGCGGCTGGTCGAAGCCGATTACGGCCAGACCAATGAACGCGAACACCGCCACCCCGAGCACGAGCACCAGCCGCAGTGGCCAGCCGGTCGCGCTTAGCGACAGCCGCCAGCCGCTCAGACGCAGCAACACCCCGGCAGCGCCGAGCACCGAGCCGGCCTGAAACGCGCCACCGGGCGCATAGGCACCAACCCAGACCAGATAGGCTGCGACCAGGATCATCAGCGGCGCCAGCAGTCGACTGAGCGCGGCAAGCGCCGGCTCCGGCTCCTCGTCGCCCAGATGCGGCGCCGTCGATAACGACCAGACCCCGATCAGCGCCAGCAGCAGCACCGCCAACTCAAGCAAGGTATCGTAACCGCGAAAATTGAGCAGCACAGCGGTCACGGGATAAGCAACGCCGGATTCGTCAAGCCGCGCTTCGACCAGGTTGCTGAGTCCCGGTGCCGGCACCCACAGCTGCCAGACCGCGAAGCCGAGCCCCGCCAGGAACGCAAGCAGCAGCAAGGCGATGAAAAGTCGCAGCGCGATCGGCGCCATCACCGCGGCTTGATCCGTTTGCAACTCGGCCGTTTGCAACTCGGCCGTTTGCAACTCATCCGTTTGAGACGCGGCGGGCTGCAGTTTTGCCAAGGCTGCGAGCAGCAAGGCGCCGGTCACTCCAGCCCCAAGTGCGATCTCGGCGAGCGCGATATCGACCGCATCCAACCGCACCCAGACCAAGCCCAAAACAAGCCCGAGGGCGATGAACAGCACCACTGCACGAAACAGATCTGGGCTATTGAGCGCCCGCCAGGCCAGCCACAGCAGCGTCAGCGCCAACACCAGATCGATCGCTAGCGGCAGCAGGCTCAACCACGCCAAGGTGCGATCCCCTTGCCTTGCGCCCAGCTCGCGACCAACTGTCCGGCAGTGGCCGAGGCGGCGAGCAACAGCAGCCAGATGAACAACAGCTTGCCGGCCGCGGCCAGCGATTCCGCTTGCACCATGAGCCCCAGTACCATCAGCCCCAGGCCCAGATTATCGGCCTTGGTCAAGGCATGCAGCCGCGTGTAGACATCCGGGAAGCGCAACAGCCCCAGCGTGCCGGCCAGGAAGAAGACGGCACCGGCGACCAAAAGGGCCACCGACATCAGGCTAACGAACATGCCGATCTCCAGCTGAGTGTCTCGCCGAATCAGACGGCAAGTCTCGCAACGAGCCGTCCGTGTCTACCGGGTCTTCCGCGAACGCCATCTTCCGCACCCGGCGCGTAAAGGCCGTCACCGTGATCGCCGCTAACAGCGCTAGCACCAGCGCGACATCACGCAACGCTGGCGTTGCCGAGGCCTCGGCCATCAACAGCAGGATGGCGGTCGCGGTGGTGCCGAACAGCTGTGCTGCCAACATGCGATCAGCAGCGGTCGGCCCACGCCGAATCCGCCACAGCCCTGCCACCAGCGTGAGCAGCAGAAACAGGATCAGGGCGTAGTAGAGGGTCTGCATCGAGCCGTTCCTTAACGTGAATCTCACGCGATTCATTTTCCGGGAGTGGCGCCGCGCCATGGGCATTAGATCAAAAGCCAGCGAGGCGATAGACTGCGCCAATGCGCTGCTCCAGCCGCTCCAGGTCCTCATGCCATTGGCCACGTCGGTCGAGCACATGCACCCGCAGGTGATCCTCGCAGATCACTGACAGCGTGCCCGGCATCAAACTCACCAGGCCCGACATCAGCACCGTCGCCGGACCCGGTGGCAGACGCAGAGGATAGTCGATCAGATCGGGCTGCAGCGGTAATGGCTGTCGAAACGCACGCAGCGCCACATCAACCCCGCCCAGCAACGAATGCCAGAGGAAAAAGCCGATCAATCGCAGCAGCGCCAATGGTGCGATCGGGCTCAGTTTAGCGAAGCCTGCCCGCGTGCTGAACCGAGCCAGGGTACTGAGCACGGCCGCGGCGACAACGAAGGGCGCGCCAAATAGCGCTGCAGCCTGCTGCCCGCTGGTCAAGAGCCACCAAAGCAAAGCGAAGACGAACAGCCGCCAAGCGAGCGCCGCAGCGAATGCGCCAGCTGCAAAAAGCGTCTCACCTGTTGTCTGTTGTTGTCCTGTTGACATGCAACTCACATCAACCGGAGCGCTGTCGATCGGAGCGCTGTCGATCGGAGTTTCCACCAGACCACAGCCAGGGGCCCAAGCCGTTAGACAACATCATGATCTTCCAATCGAAAGCCCATCAGCTCGAGGATCAGACCGGTGGCGGCGCCGCCGAGCATTCCCCCGAGCGCACCCGTGGGCACCTCCCGTAAGACCTGATCGATCAGCGAGCGCTCGCTGCCAAACAGCATCGGCGTCGTCATCCCGGCCATCAGCCACACCGCCGCACCAACCACCGAGGCGATCAAACCCGCAACCAAGGGCGCTGCTAGGCTATCCGGGAGCCAGCCGTGGCAGGCCTGCACGATCCAATGTTCATTGAGCTGAAATAAGGTGCCCACGATCGCGACGACGCCAGCCGCCATCACGAAGGGCCCAACGGCAAGATCCATCGTGGTGAGTACAACGACCATCGCCAAGCCGGCCCCAAAACCAGCGAGCATTCCGGTCAGCGTCTCCGCCAGTGGGCGCGCATTTTGCCGTCCAGTCCAGGCAAAAAAGGCCCCCGCCGCAAGGCCACTACCGGCCGCGACGAGCGTGATCATGGTCAAGCTGATGGTCTGCCCTGAGATCACCAGATACGCAATTGACGCCAAGACGCCGGCTGTGGCACCGACCAAGGCCAGCGGCATCGCGCTATAGAAGGCAGCCGTGGTCATCGCGGCAGTCACGGCGCCAACCACCAACGGCTGCCAACCGCTGAGTCCGAGCAAGACCAGCACCTCATACAGGCCAATAAACAAGCCGCCGAATAGCGCACCGGCTAAGCACCATACCAACAGCGACACGGCGATCGCGAAAAAGCGGTCTCTCAAAGCAGCAACTCCTCCAAGCTTGTATCGTTATTCTCGTGCCATTCTAGCCCGACGCGACCATCGCGTCGCCGCGAAACGCTGCCGAGGTCTGCGGTACCATGTCGATGTGGGCGATTATTTCATGAGCGCACGGCAGTCAAGAGCGCGGCCGTCGCTCTGGGCGAGCTGTCTAGACGTTTCTGTCTAGACGCTTCTGTCTAGACGCTTCTGTCTAGACGCTTCTGTCTAGACGCTCGCTAAACAACAGCGCACTGAATCAGAGGAGCGACACTAAGATGACAAGAACAGCACTCGTCACCGGCGGTACCCGTGGCATCGGCGAGGCGATCTGCATCGCCCTGAAGGACGCCGGCTATCAGGTCGCGGCCAACTATGGCGGCAATGATCAGGCTGCCCAGGCCTTTACCGAGCGCACCGGTATCCCAGCCTACAAGTTCGATGTCGCCGATTTCGACGCCGTCGCCGATGGCATCAAGCGTATCGAGCAGGACGTTGGCCCCATCGATGTGCTGGTGAACAACGCCGGCATCACCCGCGACACCACCCTACACAAGATGCGCCCTGATCAATGGCAGCAGGTCATCGATACCAATCTGGGCTCCTGCTTCAACTGCGCACACGCCGTCATCGACGGCATGCGCGAGCGCAGTTTCGGGCGTATCGTCAACATCGGCTCCATCAATGGCCAGGCTGGCCAATATGGCCAGGTCAACTACGCCGCGGCCAAGTCCGGCATCCACGGATTCACCAAGGCGCTCGCCCAAGAAGGCGCTGCCAAGGGCATCACCGTCAACGCCGTCGCCCCTGGCTATGTCGATACCGATATGGTGCGCGCGGTCCCAGCCAACGTGCTCGAGAAGATCATTGCCCGCATCCCGGTCGGCCGTCTCGGCAAGCCGGAGGACATCGCACGCGCGGTGTTGTTCTTAGTCGCCGATGAGGCCAGCTTCGTCACCGGAACGACGCTCTCCGTCAACGGCGGGCAGCATATGTACTGAATGGCAAGCCGCACATTCTAGACCCTTTGGCCCGGCAACCGAGGTATCAACATGCAAGCCTGTTCGCCTGTTCGTTGCGCCACCGCGGCGTTCCTGCTCGCCGCCAGCGCGGTGCTGTCACCAATCGCCGCGCAAGCGGATGCGGTGCTGGATCAGATCGACGCTGCGCGGCGCGCCTATCAGGCCGGCGAGCCAGGGGTCGCCACCGAGGCGTTGAACGTCGCCATTGTCCAAATCCAGCAGCAGCAAACCGAGAAGCAGCTGCAATTGTTTCCGGAGCCGCTGCCGGGTTGGACCGCTGACGACGCAACTGCCGAGGCCACCGGCTTCATGGCCGCGCTGACAGGGAAGATCCTCAGTCGCACCTACCGGCAGACCGAGACCGGCGCTGAGCTGATGATGACGCTCAGTGCAAACTCCCCGTTCTTGGGCTTCATCAGCGGCCTCATGCAGACGCCGTTCTTCACCCAAGGCGCGGAAGGGCTTGGTGCCTATGTGCATCAGGGCTATCGCGGGCTCCTAGAACCGCAGGAGAATGGCTCCGCGAAGCTCTCGTTGGTGATCGGCAATAGCATCCTGCTGCAGCTCGAGGGCCGCCAAGGCACAGACGCCGAGATCCTAGAGGCGTACCTGAGCGCCATGGACCTCAAGGCCCTCGAGCAGGCCTTCGACAACTAAGGCCGTCCGAAACAGACTCAGGCAGTTGTTGTCCAACCTCCGCTGCGCCGATAGACTTCGGCGCTTTGCCCCCAGAGTCCCGCCGCCCATGCGTACCTCAGATTTCCCGCTGAACACCGTCAAGGAGACGCCGGCCGACGCCGAGATCGCCAGCCACCAGCTGATGCTGCGTGCCGGCATGATCCGTAAGCTCGCAGCCGGGCTCTATACCTGGCTACCGCTGGGCCTGCGGGTACTGCGCAAGGTCGAGCGCATCGTCCGTGAGGAGATGGACCGCGCCGGCGCGCTCGAGGTGGCGATGCCGGCGGTGCAGCCGGCCGAGCTGTGGCAAGAATCCGGCCGCTGGGCGCACTACGGCCCCGAGCTGCTGCGCCTGAAAGACCGCCATCAGCGCGAGTTCTGCTTCGGCCCGACCCACGAGGAGATCATCACCGAGCTGGCGCGCAACGAGCTGCGCAGCTACAAGCAGCTGCCGATCAATTACTATCAGATCCAGACCAAGTTCCGCGACGAGATCCGCCCTCGTTTTGGCGTCATGCGGGCGCGCGAGTTCCTGATGAAGGATGCCTACTCCTTCCACACCAATCAGGAGTCATTGGCTGATACCTATGCGCTGATGTACGAGACCTACAGCCGCATCTTCAAGCGCTGCGGGCTCGATTTCCGTGCCGTACAGGCCGATACCGGCTCGATCGGCGGCAACGCCTCGCACGAATTCCACGTCTTGGCCGACTCCGGCGAAGACGCCATCGCCTTCTCCACTGCCAGCGACTATGCCGCCAACGTCGAGCTAGCCGAAGCCTTGGCTCTAGCAGAAGCTGCTGCGGCTCCGACCGAAGCCCTGCGTCTCGTCGACACCCCCGATGCCAAGACCATCGCCGACCTGGTCGAGGGCTTTGACCAGCCGATCGAGCGCACGGTCAAGACATTAGTCGTTGCCGGCGCCAATCCCGAGACCGGCGAAGAACAAGGCCTGATCGCCTTGCTCGTGCGCGGTGATCATGAGCTGAACCCGATCAAGGCCGAGAAGCTGCCACAGGTCGCCAGCCCACTGCGCATGGCTAACGAAGAGGAGATCCGCGCTGCCATCGGTGCCGGCCCCGGCTCACTTGGCCCTAAGGATCTGCCGATCCCTTGTCTGGTCGATCGCAGCGTTGCTGTCACCGCTGACTTCAGCGCCGGCGCCAACCAAGACGGCAAGCACTGGTTCGGCCTGAATTGGGATCGCGATCTGCCGCTGCCCGAGGTCGCCGATCTGCGCAGCGTGGTCGAAGGCGACCCCAGCCCCGACGGCCAAGGCCAGCTCACCATCGCCCGCGGTATCGAGGTCGGCCACATCTTCCAGCTCGGGCGCAAGTACAGCGAGGCGATGAAGGCCGTGGTGCTCGATGAATCCGGCAAGGCCGTAACCATGACCATGGGCTGCTACGGCATCGGCGTCTCCCGCGTGGTCGCCGCCGCGATCGAGCAGCACCACGACGAGCGCGGCATCTGCTGGCCGGCTAGCATCGCACCGTTCGAGGTCGCGCTGCTGCCGATGAAGCTCGGCAAGTCGTTCCGTGTACGCGAGGCGGTCGACGATCTCTACGCGCGCCTGAAGGCCGTCGGCATCGAGGTCCTGCTCGACGATCGCGACGCCCGCCCCGGCTTCATGTTCGCCGATATGGAACTCATCGGCATTCCACACCGCGTCGTCATCGGCGATAAGCACCTTGATGACGGCAAGGTCGAGTACAAGGGCCGGCGCGATGCCGAGATGCAGCTGATCGCGCTCGACGAGATCGTGCCCTTCCTCGAGCGAATACTGGCCCGATGAGCCGCAAGCGCTCCTGTCCTCGATGACCTACCCGCGTCATCCACGGTTGATCATTGCGTGCAATCTCGCCCTATCAAGGCGCCCTATTCAGACGCCCCACTGAGACGGAATCCAAATCGATCATGAGCAGAACCGAATCCTTCGATCGCGAGCAGTTACTCGCCTGTGGCCACGGCGAGATGTTCGGGCCGGGCAACGCCCAGCTTCCCGTACCGAACATGCTGATGATGGATCGCGTGATCCGCATCGCCGACTATGGCGGTGAATACGGTAAGGGCGAGATCATCGCCGAACTCGACATCAAGCCCGAACTCTGGTTCTTCGGCTGCCATTTCCCTGGCGATCCGGTGATGCCCGGCTGTCTCGGCCTCGACGCCATGTGGCAGATCGTCGGCTTCTATCTGGCCTGGATCGGCAACCCTGGCCATGGCCGCGCGCTCGGCGTCGGCGAGGTCAAGTTCACTGGTCAGGTGCTGCCGAGTGCCGAGAAGGTCACCTACCGCGTCTGCATGAAGCGGGTGATCTCGCGCAAGCTGGTGCTTGGCATCGGCGACGGCACCATGGATGTCGACGGACGCGTCATCTACACCGCCAAGGACCTGCGCGTCGGCCTGTTCACCTCCACCGAGGGCTTCTGAGTGAGCGACGCGCCGGACTTCGACACCGAAAACGACCAACCGGAAGCGGCTGCAGCAGCGACTGAGCGGACGCCCGACGAGGCCGCTTCCCCCGAGGCGATGCTCACGCCAGTCGAGGCGCGCGTGCTCGGCTGCCTGATGGAGAAGCAGCGCACCACGCCAGATCAATATCCGCTGACGCTGAACAGCTTGGTGACAGCCTGTAACCAGAAGAGCGCCCGTGATCCGGTGATGAAGCTCACGCCCGGCGAGGTTGGTCACTGCGTCGGCCAGCTGCGCGACCGGGGTCTGGTTCACGCCGGCTTCACCGGCCGCAGCGAGCGCTTCGACCACAAGCTGACAGGGCATTTCATGCTCGACCGCCAGCAGCAGGCGCTGCTCTGTGTGCTCATGCTGCGCGGCCCGCAGACCACCGGCGAGCTGCGCACCCATTGCGCGCGGCTCGCCGATTTCGACAGCCTGGCCGTGGTCCAGACCTCGCTCGATCAGCTCGCGCATCACAACCCACCGCTGGTGCGCGAGCTGCCACGCCAGCCCGGCATGCGCGAGCAGCGCTTCGTCCATCTGCTGTGCGGCGAGCCCTCTACCGAGTCGATTGCCATCGCATCGAGCGCCCGCCAGCCTTCAAGACCAGTCGCCAACGCAGAGCAGGAAGCACTCGCCCAGCGCGTCGAGCAGCTCGAGACCGAGGTCGCCGCCTTACGCGCCGAGCTGGATGCACTCAAGGCAGAGCTGAAACGGATGAGACCTTGACTGACGACGAACGCGTCAAGATGGACAAGATCGACATCCCACCCAGGGATGAGGGCCATGTCCGGCGCTGAACTCATCGACCCTTTCAAAGGATGAATGAGATTGGTAACCACTCAGGACGGACGCTTTGATGCCGGGTGACCCATCATCGGTTGAGCAGATCCGCATCCGCGGTGCGCGCACCCATAACCTCAAGAACATCGATGTCGATCTGCCGCGCAATCGGCTGCTGGTGATCACCGGCCTGTCCGGCTCGGGCAAGTCGTCACTCGCCTTCGATACGATCTACGCCGAGGGTCAGCGCCGCTATGTCGAGTCGCTGTCGGCCTATGCGCGGCAGTTCCTGTCGATGATGGACAAGCCCGATGTCGATCACATCGAAGGCCTGTCACCGGCGATCTCAATCGAGCAGAAGACCACCTCGCACAACCCGCGCTCGACCGTCGGTACCATCACCGAGATCCACGACTATCTGCGCCTGCTGTTCGCGCGCGTGGGCATTCCGCACTGCCCAACCCATGCCGAGCCGCTGGCGGCGCAGACCATCAGCCAGATGGTCGATCAGATCCTGGCGCTACCCGCGGGCGAGCGGCTGATGCTGCTCGCGCCGGTGGTGGTCGACCGCAAAGGGGATCAGCAGTCGCTGTTCGCCGAGCTGAATGCCCAAGGCTTCGTTCGTGCCCGGGTCGATGGCCAGCTCTGTGAGCTGGACAGCCCGCCCACGCTGGACGCGAAGCGCAAGCACAGCGTCGAGGTCGTCGTCGACCGGTTCCGCGTGCGTGAGGATCTGCAGCTGCGACTGGCCGAATCGATCGAGACCGCCCTCGCCCTGTCCAAGGGTATCCTGCGAGTCGCCTGGATGGACCCAGACAAGGACGGCCATGAGCGTCCTCCGCTGACCTTTTCGGCCAATTACGCCTGCCCGCTTTGCGGCTGGAGCCTCAGCGAACTCGAGCCGCGGTTGTTCTCGTTCAATAACCCAGCCGGGGCCTGTCCGACTTGCGATGGCCTTGGCGTCGAGCAGTTCTTCGATCCGGCCAAGGTCATCTCGCACCCGGAGCTGAGCCTGGGCACGGGCGCCATCCGCGGCTGGGATCGGCGCAATGGCTATTATTTCCAGATGCTCGCCAGCGTCGCCGAGCATCTTGGCTTCGACATTGAAACGGCCTGGTGTGACCTCCCCGAACAGGCACAGCAGGTGGTCCTCTTTGGCAGCGGCAAGGAGAAGCTCAAACTGAAACTGCCGCACGAGCGCGGCAGCGGCAAGCTACGGACCTTCGAGGGTATCATCCCGAACATGGAGCGCCGCTATCGCGAGACCGACTCAGCCACGGTGCGCGAGGAGCTGGTCAAGGTCATCTCGGCGCGCCCCTGCCCAAGCTGCGCCGGTGGCCGGCTCAATGAGGCGGCCAGGCAGGTGCTGATCGACGGCCGCAACCTGCCGGCCCTCTCCAGCCTACCGGTCGGCGAATCGCTGCGCTGGTTCCAGGCGCTCGAGCTGCCCGGCGCACGCGGCGAGATCGGCGCTAAGATCACCAAGGAGATCGCCCAGCGCCTTCGCTTCCTGGTCGATGTCGGGCTCGACTACCTCACCCTCGCGCGCAGCGCCGAGACCCTCTCCGGCGGCGAGGCGCAACGCATCCGGCTCGCCAGTCAGATCGGCGCCGGGCTGGTCGGCGTCATGTACATCCTCGACGAGCCCTCGATCGGCCTGCATCAGCGCGACAACGCCCGCCTGCTTGGCACCCTGAGCCGACTGCGCGATCTCGGCAACACCGTCATCGTCGTCGAGCACGATGAGGATGCCATCCGCGGCGCCGATCATGTGCTCGATCTCGGCCCTGGCGCGGGGGTCCATGGCGGCGAGATCGTCGCCCAAGGGACAGCCGAGGCGATCGCCGCCGAGCCTGCATCGTTGACCGGCCAGTATCTCAGCGGCACCCGCCGCATCGAGATCCCCAGCGAGCGCCGCTCTGGACGCACCGATCAACCGCTCATCATCCGCGGCGCCAGTGGCAACAACCTGCACGGCATCGATGCCGAGATCCCGATCGGCACCTTCTGCGTGGTCACCGGCGTCTCCGGCTCCGGCAAGTCGACCCTGATCAACGACACCCTGTATCCGCTCGCCGCGCGCCTGCTCAACAACGCCTCATTGCGCCCGGCGCCACACCTCGGCATCGAGGGCCTGGAGCAATTCGACAAGGTGGTCGACATCGACCAGTCCGCGATCGGCCGCACCCCGCGCTCCAACCCAGCCACCTACACCGGGCTGTTCAATCTCATCCGCGACCTGTTCGCCAATGTTCCCGAGGCGCGCTCACGCGGCTATGGCCCCGGCCGTTTCAGCTTCAACGTCAAGGGCGGGCGCTGCGAGGCCTGCAAAGGCGACGGGCTGATCCGCGTTGAGATGCACTTCCTGCCCGATGTCTATGTCCAATGCGATGTCTGCGGCGGCCGACGCTACAACCGCGAGACGCTCGAGGTGCGCTATAAGGGCAAGACCATCGACGAGGTGCTCAACCTCACCGTTGAGGACGCCCTCGCCTTCTTCGGCCCGGTCCAGGTGATCCGTCGCAAGCTCAAGACCTTGGAAGACGTCGGCCTCGGCTATCTACGCCTGGGACAGGCCGCAACGACCCTCTCCGGCGGCGAGGCACAGCGGGTCAAGCTCAGCCGCGAGCTGTCCAAGCGCGGCACCGGGCGCACCCTCTACATCCTCGACGAGCCCACCACCGGCCTGCACTTCGAGGACGTCAAGCACCTATTGCAGGTGCTGCACTGGCTGCGCGATGCCGGTAACACGGTGGTGGTGATCGAGCACAACCTGGACGTGATCAAGACCGCCGACTGGATCATCGACCTCGGCCCGGAGGGTGGTGACAAGGGCGGACAGATCATCGCCACCGGCACCCCGGAGCAGATCGCCGCCTGTGAGGCGTCCTACACCGGCCAGTTCTTGCAGCCGCTGCTGGCACGGGGTTGGTAGCCAGCGGCATGCCGCAATGCGCCAGCCAGAACATCATGAGAAGGAGCGGAGCCGATCGATGCACATCATAGCGACCAACGTCACCGCCCAAGCATCCGCTCTAGGCGCTCCAGCATCGCGTCGACCTTCTCATCGGTGATCGGCGTGCTTACGCCATCGTCTTTCCAGCATGCTCCCGCATGGTGATCAGAGTAAGAAGCGAGATAATGGCGGCGATGGTCAAGTAGATCGCAGCCGACTCGTGGTTGCCGGTGAGATGCACGAGCAATGCCGCCAAGGCCGGAGTGGTGCCGCCAAAGAGAGCGCGTAGGCGAGGCTGAAGGAGAGGGAGAACGCCGTTAGCCGGCTCTGTGGGTGCTGGAACTGCTCGGCCAGAAAGGCCGGGTTGATGCCCTGCTGAGCGGCGACGATGACGGCAAACGCAAGCTGGGCACCAAGCACAGTGAGCATGGTCGGCTGCTCAAACAGCAGAAACACCGGCCAGAAGCCAACCACGATGGCGATCAGCGTCATGAAGGCGATGCGCTTGCGCCCAATGCGGTCAGACAGCCAGCCAAACAGCGGAATCAACAAGGTAATCACAACCAAGGCGGCAGTGTTGACCCAGAGCGCCTGCTCGCGCCCATCAGCGGCAGCGCGGCCAAGGCCAAGAGGGTCAACAGCAGAAAATACAGCGGAACTCGATGCACAGAGAGATCAACTATAGGGGTTAACTAAGGGACTCAACTAAGGGCTCAACAACGACACCATCGACGTCGATGGTTTGACCATGAAAACAAGCGCTTGATCGTCCTGAGCGGCGACGCGCTATCTAAACCAGCGCAGATGTTTCTGCATGAGAACCGACGCCGGCGACAGGATCGCTTAACGATGACCCTGAAATATGCCCCGGAACGCTACGACGACCACCTCTGCCTTCGGGTCCCGGTGACGCTCTGGCTCTGCCTGGCCTTGTTGGTTCGCCATCTGCTGCTGCTCGGGATCACCTTCTTGCCAACCACCGGTGAAGAGATCACAGTGCTGCGCGAGCTGATCCGCCCCGAATATCTGCTCGCCGATCTCATCGCGCTACCAGTCCTCCTCGCTGGCGTTCGCCGCCGTCCGCGGTCTCCGCGCTGGATGCCAGCGTTGTGGCGTCTTGGGCGCGGGCTGCTGTTGGCCTCGGCAGGGCTCTATCTGTTGTTGCTGGGAGCCAACCTGCTGGCGTCGGCACACCCGCTCACCGCGACCCTGAACGAGGCATCCCTGATCTCCATGCTGCTTAACCTAGCCATCATCGCCTATCTGCTTCGCAGCCCGCTGCTTCGGGATCTTTTCGCGCAGTGGCCGACTGCGCCTTCTCAAGGCTCAGCGTAGGAGGTTTTCAATCCTGCGCCTGAGCTGGCATAGAATCCATTGCGGTCGATGCTGACCTTCTTCATCGTCATCTCCCTGATCATCAAGAGAACCTATCGCCATGAACAGCAAACGCATCATCCAGCCACTCGTCGCCGGCGGTCTTGCGCTTGGACTCTGCCTCCCAGGCGCCGCCTTCGCCTATGGCGAGAAAGACGCGATCCGCGATTGCAATGAGCGCATGCGAAACAACTACAATCTGAGCGACTTCCGCAGCGAGTCGGCCGAAAAGATCCCCGGTGGCGGCCACCGCTACAAGGTGGTCGGCAAGACCAAGGTCGACGGCAAGAAATACGACTATTCCTGCGAGATAAAGGACCGTCGGGTGGTGAAGATGGAATACAACGGCAAGCAGCCAAAGGGCCTTGGCACTGCCGAGTCGCTCGCAATCGGTGCCGCCGCAGCCATCGCCGCTGGCGCCGCAATCTCGGCGATGTCCAAGGACAAGGCTCAACCCGCAGCCGAGATTAAGCCCGCACCCGCGCCAGCACCCGAGATCAAGGTTCGATCCAACGGCGAGATGGAGGTCATGATGGGCAACGGCTGCACCGTGCTCTACAACGACATCGGTCTACGTAAGCGCTACGGCAACAGCTGTAGCCAAACACAGCTCAACACCGCCAAGCAGGCGATGACCAACTACCTGGCGAAGCAGAGCAGGAACTGACGCTGCGCGAGCCGACTAGACAACGCAGCCTTATCGGCTGCATGGTCAGCAACGCCCGGCACTAGGCCGACGCGTCCACCCGGTGCTGTCGCCACTGCGGCTCAGACTCATCGGGGCAGCGTGGACGTTATGGTGATCCTCGGCTACGACACCGAGCGCTCCGTCGACAACTCAGCTTGTCGCAACACGAGCTGAGTCGCGCCCTCGGCGAGGTCCGGCGGGTAGCCGTACTTGGCCAACAGCCGCCGCACATTGCGCCGCAGGCTCGCCCGGACCGACTCGCGCTGAGTCCAGTCGAGCTTGGGCATCTTCTTGACCATCTCGGTCAGCTCGCGGGCCATGAGTCGAAGCGTATCGCTCTGCATCGCCTCGCGGGCCGACGCGTTCTCTGCCAGCGCGTCGTAGAACGCGGTTTCCTCGCTGCTCAGCCCGAGCGCCTCGCCGTGCTTCTGCGCCTCGCGCAGGTGCTTGGCCAGGTCGATCAGGCGCGCGATCATCTCAGCGGTGGAAATCGCCTTGTTCGTGTAACGCAGCATGGCGTCTTCAAGCGCTTCGCGGAACCTCTTGCTCTGAACCAGGTTCGTGCGCTCGGTGATGCGGATCTGGTCGTTCAGCAGCTTGCGCAGGGTTTCGAGGGCGAGATTCTTCTGCTCCAGCGCCGCCACCCGGCCAAGGAACTCGTCGCTGAGGATATCGAGCCGGGCTTGGTCCAGGCCAGCGACCGCGAACAGATCGATCACCTCATCGGCATCGACCGCACCGCCGATCACCTGGCGCACGGCGGCGTCGATGTCGCGCTGGCGCGCCTGGCCCGCACCACCGCCACCATCATCAGCTAGCCGCTTGCGGATCATGGCCACGAGGCGCTGGAAGAAGGCCAGATGCGGCGTGATGACTTCGGTTTCCGGACGCGGCACCGCCAGTGCGAAGGCCGCTGAGAGCTCCTTGACCAGCGTGCGCAGGCGTATCCAGCCGTCGTTCTGGCCGAACACATGATCGATCGCGCGCAGGTACAGCGGCAGGACGGCTTCGGGCTTCGCGTCGAGCGCCTGCTCGTAGTCGCAGCCGTGGAAGAAGTCGCGCAGCTTCTCGAACGCGGCCTGCATCGCCGGCACCGCCTCGTCCTGCACCTTGCGGACGGCCTCGCCAGTGCCACCGGCCTGGGTATAGGTGGCCAGCGCATCAGCCAACTGGTCGGCCAGCCCCAGCAGGTCCACGATCAAGCCGCCCGGCTTGTCGCCATAGACGCGGTTCACCCGCGCGATCGCCTGCATCAGGTTGTGCCCGGCCAGTGGCTTGTCCAGGTACATCGTGTGCGCGGGCGGACAGTCGAAACCGGTCAGCCACATGTCGCAGACCATCACCAGCCGCAGGTCGTCGTCCGGGGCCTTGAAGCGCTCGGCCAGCCGCTTGCGCACCGCCTTTGTGCGCAGGTGGCTGCGCAGCGGCTCCGGGTCGTCGGCCGTTCCGGTCACCACCACCTTCATCGCACCGCGTTCGTCGTCGGGGTCGTGCCAGGCCGGACGCAGCACGCGGATTGCCTCGTACAATCGCGCGGCGATATCGCGGCTCATGGTGACGACCATCGCCTTGCCTTCCATGGCAGCGCGGCGCTTCTCCCAGTGCTCGACGACAAAGGCCGCCAGGCGTTCGATACGCTCCGGGGCGCCGACCAGCGACTCCAACGGCACGCGGATGCGGTCCTCGGCCGACTCCCCGCTGCGCTCGGCGTTGACGAGGTACTCGATCTCGTCCTCGGCGACGCGTGCGCCCTCCTCGTCCACCTTCAGCTTGATGATGCGCGATTCATAGTAGAGCGGCTTGGTCGCGCCATCCTCAACGGCCTGGCGGATGTCGTAGATGTCCGCGTATTCACCGAAGACCTGGATCGTATTCTTGTCGTCGCGCTCCAGCGGCGTGCCGGTGAAGCCGACGAAGGTGGCATTGGGCAGCGCCTCGCGCATCCAGCGCGCGCCGCCCTCGACGAAGCCGTACTGGCTGCGGTGCGCCTCGTCGGCCATGACGACCAGGTTGGAGCGCTCCGAGATCACGCCATGCGCCTCGGCGAACTTCTGAATGGTCGTGAACAGCACGCCGCCCGCCGCGCGGTCGAGCAGCGCTTTGAGTTGCTCACGGCTCTCGGCCTGCACAGGCGCCTGCCGCAGCAGTGCGCGCCCAGCGGCGAAGGTGTCGAAGAGCTGATCGTCGAGATCATTGCGGTCGGTGATCATGACGATCGTTGGATTGTTCAGGCGTGGCTCGCGGATCAACGCACCGGCCAGCATCAGCATGGTCAGCGACTTGCCCGAGCCTTGGGTGTGCCAGATCACGCCGCCGCGACCGTCGCCGCCACTCTCTCCCGCTCCGGCTTCCGCTTCCGCTTCCGCTTCCGCTTCCGCTTCCGCTGGGAGAGGGTCGGGGGCAGGATGGCGCTGCTTCAACGCCTTGAGCACGCTGGCTCGTGCCTTGCGCACTGCCCGGAACTGGTGATAACCGGCGATCTTCTTGACGATCTCGCCGCGCTCGTCCTCCTCGAAGGCGACGCATGTCTGCAGGTAGTCCACCAGCGCCCGCGGCTCGAACAACCCGCGGATCAGCGCCTCCAGCGTCGGCGCGCCGCCGCCCTCGTCGTCCAGCGGCCGCCAGGGCATGAAGCGGCTGCGCCCGCTGGTGATCGAACCGACTCGGGTCAGCATGCCGTCGGACACTGCCAGCAGCAGGTTCGGTACGAACAGGTCCGGCGCGGTCCGTATGTAGCGACCGAGCTGATCGATCGCGACGCCGAGGTCGGCTTGGGTGTCGGTCGGGTCCTTCAGCTCGATGACCGCGATGGGCAGACCGTTCAGGAACAGCGTCAGGTCCGGGCGGATGGTCTTGCCCGATGCCCCTGCGATGCTGAGCTGGCGCACCACCAACAGCTCATTCGCCACCGGCTTGTTGAAGTCGACGATGCGCGCGCGTCCACCGCGCGTCTCGCCGCTCCCATCACAAACGCGGGCGTCGCGGTATTCGATCTCGACGCCATCGGTGAGCTGCTCGTGCAACCAGCGATTGTTCTGGATGAGCGTCGGATGCGGCGGGCGCGACAGGATGCGCACCACCTCCTCAACGGTCTCGTGCGGCAGAGCCGGGTTGAGACGATGCAGTGCCGCACCAAGGCGGCCCTTCAGCACAACCTCGCTCGCATCGCCGCGTTCGCCCGCGTCGTCGATCTCAACGCCGCGCTTGGTGGCCGCGCCGATCGCCGCGAGATGGATGGCCGCGACATCCTCGACGAGCTCCTCGGTAGGCTGAGAAGGGCTCATGGCTGCAACCATTCCATCACCGGGCGCGACAGGAAGGTCTCCAGCTCGATCCCGTCTCCGCCGACCAGCAGGGTGCGATCGGGCGCGAACGCCGCGACGAAGGCGGCCATGCCGGGCAGGGCATCGCGCCGGCGGCCGCTCTTCACCTCGATCGCCAACAGACGCTTGCCGTCGCGAACCACGAAGTCCACTTCCCGATTCTTTTCGCGCCAGTAGAACAACTCGCAGTCGCCGCGCTGGGCGGCGTTGGCCAAGTGCGCGCCGACCGCCGATTCCACCAACCGGCCATAGAAGGAGGGGTCGGCTCGGGCCTCTTCGGGAGACAGTCCTGCCACTGCGGTCATCAGGGCGTTGTTCAGAACTTGCAGCTTGGGACTGGACGCGCGCTGGCGCACGGCCTGGCCGGCAAACTTCTGCAGGCCGGTCAGCATCCCCGCCGCCGCCAGCAGATCGAGATAGTGGGCCAGCGTGGTCGTGTTACCGGCATCCTGCAACTGGCCGAGCATCTTGGTGAAGGACAGGACCTGTCCGGAGTAGCGGCAGCCCAGCTCAAACAGACGACGTAGCAGTGCCGGCTTGTCCACGCGGGTCAGCAGCAGCACGTCACGCGAGATGCTGGTTTCCACGAGCGAATCCAGCACGTAACGCCGCCAGCGTGCGGCTTCCACAACCAGTGGCGCGGCGCCAGGGTAACCGCCGAAATACAGATAGTCCTCAAGCGAGAACTCAAAGGCCGCGCGCATTTCGTCTAACGACCAATGCGGCAGATGCAGGGTCTCGAAGCGGCCGGCGAGGCTCTCGCTGAGCCCGCGCTGGATCAGCAACGGCGACGAGCCCAGCAGCACCACCTGCAATGGCCGACGGCGGCGCGTGTCCTCGTCCCACAGGTGCTTGACGGATTCCGACCACTGCTCGACCTTCTGCACCTCGTCGATCACCAGCAACCCGCCATCCGCGCCGGCTTCCAACCGCGCCGCCTCCCACTGCTGCCGCAGCCAAGCACCATCGCGAAGCATCGGCTCATCGGCACTGACAAAGCGGACTAGGCGCTGCAACGTCTCGGTCACCTGCTGCACCAGCGTGGTCTTGCCAACCTGGCGAGCACCGGTCACCACCTGCACATGACGCCGAGGCTCTGCCAGCCTTCGGGCCAGTTCGGCTGCCTGGGGGCGTTGGTAGTCGTTTTCCATGTTTACGCTTTTCATTGAGTAATTTTACTCAATGCAATGCGTAGTGCAAGCGACGATCAAGCGACCGCCTCCAGCAGTGCATCCCGAAAATGGCAAAAACTCTGTGAGCGATTGCGCTCCGGCTCGATCACCCCGCCGAGCGTCCGCGCCGCCTCGATCTTGCGCAGGCCGCCCTTGAAATAACCACGCCGCTGCATGATTCGCTCGAAGACTTCCCAGGTGCCGCCGGCAATGGCGTCAGGATTTCGATAACCCTGCTGGTTCGGAACTGTCGCAGAGAGGCGCGGGTACGCCAAACGCACTGCCGTCCAATCGCCGAAATACCAGGCCTCCAGTTCCTCGATGGCAATACGATTCACGAGTTGCCAAGGCAGACCGCCAGCGCGGCTCCTGGAACAGAGGCAGGACCGGTGCGCAACGGCTTCCAGCCGTTGCTTCAGGCCCAGGCAATCCTCGTCGTCACGATCCACCACGACCAAGATGCGCCAGTCGGCGGGGAGCCAGGTCGCGTAGCCGCGCAGCCGTGCCTCCAACTTTCCCAGCAGGTCAGTCTTGCCTTGGAAGGCGTGCACCTCGAAGGTCCTGTCCTGCGGCAACAGACGCGGCAGCAGGGCGCGCAGAAAAGCCTCCATCGAAGGCTCCTCGACCAATAGCTCGAGATGCGAAGCCCTCATGCGGAGCGTCCGCCTTTCAGCGGCCGGGTCGGCGCGCCTTGGTTAACAAGTGGATCTCCGACACCAAGCTGGCCCTCCATCCACAGATGGCCGAGCAGTGCCCCCTGCTCGGTGAATGCGCGCACACCCGTCAAGTCCTCGGCACGCCGCGTCTGGGTATAACCCTGCTCATCGCGCCAGAGCACCCGCACCTCTTGCGGTCGCAGCGCGTTGAGAAAAAACGGCGAATGGGTGGTGACGAGCAACTGCGTCGCGGCCGTGGCCGCGCGACACTCCTCGGCCAGCTCCGGCAGCAGCCTTGGGTGCAGGAAGTTCTCCGGCTCCTCGATGCCAATGAACGGCGGTGGGCTGGGATCGTAGAGCAGGACCAGATAGGCCAGCATCTTTAGCGTACCGTCCGAGGCAAAGCGGGCCAAAACCGGGTGACTGAACGGCGCATCCTTGATCTGCAACAGCAATCGGCCATCCGGCATGGTGTCGGCCAAGACGCGCTCGATGCGCGGCACCCGTTGGCGCAATACCTCGAAGATGCGCTCCAGCCGGTCGCCGTGCCGCTCTACCAGGTGCTGGATCACATTGGCCAGATTGTCTCCGGTTCGCGACAGCCGCTCCTGCGGCCCCGCCTCGGGCTGGCCCCGTGCGCTATCGGCCGAGAGGTACGAGACATACCAGCCGGTGATGAACTCCCGCAGTGCCGCCGCGCGCGGATGGTCCGCGAATTGCCCGAGCGCGTTGACCGCCAGAAGATCGGGCGACTTAAGCGGGATCTCGATGCGCTGGTCCTGTTCGTCCGGCGCCTCGCCGCTTGCGGCACGGCCCAGTCCCTCCCGATAGTCTAGGAAGCGGAAGGGCCTCCCCCGCTGACCGCGACGCCATTGCAGCCACTCCTCGACCACCAGCGGTGCGCCGTCGCGCTCATCCACCGCCAGGTGATAGGTGATCAGCGGATAGCCCGGCTCCTTGTACTTGACCTCGATCACCACCGGCCCGTCGCTTCCGCGCGTCTTCAGCTCCTTTGACCGCCCGCGCTTGTCCCAGGCGCGGCGCAGTCCCAGCTCGAAGCACTCGGAGAGGAACGCAAAGATGTCGAACACCGTGGACTTGCCACTGCCGTTGGGGCCGAGCAGCACCGTCAGCGGCGTCAGCTCCTTGAATTCCACCTCGCGCAGGGCGCGGAAGTTCTGCACCTTTAGGTATTCAATGCGCGCTGGGATGGGCGCAGTGACGTTGGCGGGGCTCATGGCGTCGTCTCGAGGACTCGTTCCGCTTCCTTCACGCGCAACTCGCCGGAGAGGAGTTTGGGGAGGAGGTAGTCGCGGAGATCGGCGATTTTCGAGGATTCCTGCAATGATGCCAGCAACAGATCAAAAATTGGCGCAACAACGGCCTCAAACGCTGACACAATCTCGCCTGCCGGCTTTGCCACCAGCAACCCGTCAAAAGTGGCGCGTGTGATGGTATCGAACACTGATCCGTGAGTCCGCTGCTTCAGATTGGCAACGGCCGTCTGCATGAGAAGGTACAAATGGCAAAAGGAGGCATCGTCGCCGGGCAACAGTCCGTAGCAGGATTGATTGAAAGCCATCGGAGAACCTGCCATTGCCAGTTTCCCAACAGTCCCTCGCGCAGAGATGATCGTGCATCCTTTGGGGACCATTCTCGCCGCACTATTGAGCAAACCATCGTCGGTGATGCGCTCGGAGGTGTCGAATACCCATATCTCACCGTCGCTCGGCGCGTCTTTGACGGAGTACCAGGGGACGTCGCCACCCCAGTAGGCTGGCTCAGATCGCTTCGGGGTTCCGCCGCTTACAAGCGTGCTAACGCTGGATAGCGCCGCTGCCTCCAACCCCTCTGGCACGGGGCCGATGTCGGAATCGACGAAGCAGGTGGGCAGGGCGTCGAAGACGGGCTGGGGCATGGAGGGGAAGGCTGTGCTGCCTGCGGCCTTGGCCTTGACCGGCTCGAAGTCCACGAACCAAGCACGGAAGATGGCCCGCGCCAGCCGCTCCAGCGCTTGGGCCGTCCGCCGGTTCTGCTCGATCTTGTCGTCGAGCGCGCCGAGAACGGCGGCGATGGCGCGTTGTTCTCGAAGCGGTGGAATATGAAACTCAAATTGAGGAACGTCGCGACATTTGAGGCTATCGAACACAGCCCCTACGTTCAGATACGTTCTGATCTGCTCCCACCATTGCGGGCCGCGAACAAGCCAGCGCAAGAATGGGGGGTAAACAGAACTGCCGTCCGCCCTTAAAAGAACTAAGTTTTGTCCGAGCGCGAAGGTTTCTCCTGGGGAGACGTAGCTGGTTTCTCCCGGATTACAGCGCCGTGAGAGCACTACATCGTGCGCCTGAGGATTGGCCTTTAATGTCCACTCTAGGAAATCAGACTCCGAAATTCGACGTGCTGAAGAAAAGTCTAAACGCCCACGACTCATTTGCGGAATTGCGATGTAGCGATAGGCACCGTCCTGAACCTCGGCCGGGGTCTTGTGTAAACAATCGTGCAATCTGACACCGGCTTCTTCCAGGGTCATCGTTTTCCAATCATCAGTTGCCGCGCGCTTTTTCCTCGTTGTGCCTGCGCGGGATATCGCGCTTCCTGAGCCGAGTTCCCAAACGGGGTTCGGGAGCAAGTTGGGATGTGAGCCCACATCCTCATCCTCGGGTGCGGCAGGGGCGCTATCTGCGTGCCGTATTACCACATACCCCGCTTCAATCTCCTCCCGAAACGCCTCAGGAATACGCGCCCAATCAACGATCTGCACCAGGATCGGCAGGTCGCTGTCAGAGAAAGCGGCGGCGATCTCATCCAGGTCGGGCTGCCGGCGGCTGAGGTCATCGGGCTGACGCACGACCAAATCCAGATCGCTGGCGTCGTAATGATCGCCGTTGACGCGGCTACCGTAGGCCCAGACCTCAGCGTGAGGCAGATAACGGCGCAGGATGTCCTGAACGATCGCCAGGTAACGCGTGGGCAGGTGCAGAGCCGGGCGGTCGGAGTCGCTGCTCATGTCGCCTCCTTGCCGAGCTTGGCGTCCAACCGATCCGCCAGTCGCGAGACATCCTCTAGGAATCCGGGGATCAGCGTCAGTGTCTCCCTGGCGAAGGCCTCGCCATAATCGTGGGCGGTATCGTTGCGATTGTCGCGGTACTGAAACCAGCGCTCGACCTCCTCCAAGGTCAGCAGGTCATGCACCGCAGCGAGGCGGAGAATGTCCTTGATGGGCGTGGATTCGAGCTTTCGGGCGCCGTGACCGAACGCCTTCAGGGCCTTCTTGAGCAGCTTGAAGGCGATTTCCTGCGTCAGTTCATAACCCTTGACGATGGCGTTGCGAAACACCTCCTGCTCGATGCTGTCGGGCTCGGCGCTTTGGTACAGCCGCAACGACTGCTGCAGGGTCTCGATGCAGCGGCGTAGATGATCGAGATTCAGATAACGCATGGCATCTGCTCCCGGTCGGGTGCGCCTGACGGCGACCAGCGCGGGCCTGTTGACTCAGCCATGACCCACCCCGTTCAGCCGCTCGCGCACCACGCCCATCAACCGCTCTCCTTCCACGAAGCAGGCCTCCAGCTCCGCTAACAGGCGCGGGTATTTCTCCTCAAAAGGCTCGCCGTCGTCCTCCTGCGCCTCGGCGCCGACATAGCGGCCGGGGGTGAGCACGAAGCCGTGCTTGGCGATGCCCTCGATGGTCTCGGCCTTGCAGAAGCCGGGGATGTCGCGGTATTCCCAGCTGCCGTGCCCGCCTTCAGCAACAGAGGCCTCGTCCCACCAATCGGGCGCCGGCTCGCCGCGCCACTGGCGGAAGGCGTAAACGATGCGGCCGATGTCGGAATCGGCGTTCGGGTCGCCCATGCCGTCGGCCAGCAGGGTCTCGCCGTCGTCGCCGCCGGTGAGCACGCGCAGGGTGCGGGTGCGCAGGGTACCGAGCTTGCGCGCATCGATGAACAGGGTTTCGCCGCTGCGGTCGCGGCCGCCATGGGGCAGGTTCTTGCCGGTCTTGTCGCGGGTCAGGAACCAGAGGCAGGCAGGGATGCCGGTGGTAAGGAAGAGCTGCGCTGGCAGCGCGACGATGCAGTCCACCAGGTCGGCCTCGACGATGCGCTGGCGGATCGCGCCCTCGCCGCCGGCACCGCTGGAGAGCGAGCCATTGGCCATGACGAAGCCGGCCACCCCGCCGCCTTTGCCCCCGTTTGAGATAGGCGGCGGCGAGAGATGGTGGACGAAGTGCTGAATCCAGGCGTAGTTGGCATTGCCGACCGGCGGCGTGCCAAAGCGCCAGCGCACATCCTCGGCCAGCAGCCTCCCCGACCAGTCCGAGATGTTGAACGGCGGATTGGCGAGGATGTAGTCGGCCTTGAGGTCCGGATGCAAGTTGCGCAGGAAGCTGTCGGCGGGCTGCGCGCCAAGGTTGGCCTCGATGCCGCGGATGGCGAGGTTCATGTGCGCCAGCCGCCAGGTGGTGGGGTTCGACTCCTGGCCGAAGATCGAGATGTCAGTCTTCTGCCCGCCGTGGGCCTCGACGAAGCGCTCCGACTGCACGAACATACCGGCCGAGCCGCAGCAGGGGTCGTAGACGCGGCCCTCGTAGGGCTCGAGCATCTCGACCAGGAGCCGCACGATGCAGCGCGGGGTGAAGAACTCACCGCCGAGCTTGCCCTCGGCCTGGGCGAACTTGCCGAGGAAGTATTCGTAGACGCGACCCAGCGTGTCACGGGCCTTGGCGCGGTCGCCCTTGAAGCCGATATCGGCGATCAGGTCGATCAGCCCCTTCATCTTCTCCGGTGCGATGCCGCGGCGTGCGTAGTCGCGCGGCAGCTTGCCCTTGAGGTTTGGGTTGTCGCGCTCGACGGCGAGGATGGCGTCGTCGATCAGCGTGGCGATGTCGGGCCGTGCGGCCTGGTTCTGCAGGTTCTGCCAGCGTGCCTCGGGCGGCACCCAGAAGACCCGCTCGGCGGTGTATTCGTCGCGGTTCTCCAGCAGGCCTTCGAGCTGCGGCCCGGTGATGCCGTCGGCTGTGAGTTCCGCCTCAAGCTCGTCGCGGCGGGCCTCGAAGGCGTCGGCGATGTACTTCAGGAACAGCAGTCCGAGCACGACGTGCTTGTATTCGGCGGCGTCGATCTGGCCGCGCAGCGTATCCGCCGCCTTCCAGAGGATCTCGGCGCGGGCCAGATCGGTGTTGTTGGTCTCTGGGCTCGCCATCAGGGCTCCATCTCGAACTCGGCGCGATGCAGTCCAGGCTGGCCAATGATCACCGGTCAAGTCCTGTCCGCTCGCTAAACCATCATATTAACGCGTCGCCGCAGGTTCCCCCAAGATGTCCCGGCTCCTCGCACTCGGGCGCGGTGCAATTGATGCAGGCATAGCTGCTGCGCGGGTGCAGCTAATCCCGTTCCAGAAGCGGATGTTGCAATCGGCATGGGCTTGGGTACCAAGACAACCAAGATGCTCCAGTAGGCAGCCCAGGTCTGACGGCAACCACCGCGCCGGGCCTGCTTGCCGTCGCGCTACCGCAGTTGCAGAGCAGCTAGGCTGCGCTAGCACAGGCACCGGATATCCTGCGCCTCTGCGAGGCCGGCGCCTCTGCTACGGGCGCTGGCCGCGTCGCCGATCAAGACGGGCGACAAACTCGCCAATCAGCCTTGTATAGAGCTGATCGCCAAGCACCTTGTCCTCGACATCGGCATCCAGACTCGGGTTGTCGTTGACCTCGATCACCACCGGCCCCGTTGGCGTCTCCTTGAGATCGACACCATAGAGCCCATCGCCAATCAGGTCGGCGGCCTTGAGCGCGGTCTTCAGCACCGCCGCCGGCACCACTTCTAGCGCCAAGGTCTCGTAGCCACCCTGCTCGTGGCGACCGTCTTGCTCATGCTTGACGATCTGCCAGTGCCCGCGGCTCATCAGATACTTGCAGGCATAGAACGGCTGGCGGCCGAGCACACCGATGCGCCAATCGAAGGGTGTGTAGAGATATTCCTGCGCCAAGATCAGGTCCGATTGCTTGAACAGCTTGGTCGCGATGCGGGTCAGCTCGGCGCGCGTCTCGGCACGGAAGACACCCCGCGAGAACGAGCCTTCGGGGATCTTCAGCACCACCGGATAGCCGATCTGCTGCTCGGCCTCGAGCAGCGTTTCACGGCGCAGCACCAGGGTCTTGGGTCGCGGTATCCGATGCGCCGCGAGCAGCTCGGCAAGATAGACCTTGTTGGTGCAGCGCAGGATCGAGTCCGGATCATCGATCACCACCATCCCTTCCCGATCGGCCTTCTTAGCGAAGCGGAAGGTGTGATGACCAATGCGCGTGGTCTCGCGAATGAAGAGCGCGTCGTACTCGGCGAGTCGGCTGTAATCCTTACGCTGGATCAGCTCGACATTGACCCCGAGCGCCTTGCCAGCCTTGATCAGCAACTGCAGCGCCTTGCCGTCCGATGGCGGCAGATCTTCGTTTGGATCATGCAGTACCGCGAGATCGTAGCGATAGGATAGTCGCGCGCGCGGCTGCCGCCAGCGCCGCGACAGATAGCCTTCCAGCGCGGTAAACAACGCCGCCTCGCCCTCGGCCGGCACCGCCGCCAGTGGCAGGGCCTTGATGGCACCGATCCGCCAGGTGCCGTTGCGCTTGAACTCGACGCGCAGGATCGGACAACGAAACACCTCGAAGATCTCGCGCGCCAGCGGCTGCAATTCTTTGACGTCGCATTGACCGAAACAGAGGGTCAGCTCGTAAGCGGTTGGCGCCAGCGCCGAGGTCTTACGCCGGCCGAGCAGACGCTGCACCAGGCCATCGAGCTCTTCGGTCGAGAGGCTATAGAGCGAACGGCTGGACAGCTCCTGGATGGTGCGCACATCCGGGATCACCTTCTGCCCGCGCGCTTCGGCCAGCAGCGAGCAGTAATAGCCCACCGAGAGGTAGCGATAGCTGCGGCAGAGGTTGATCACTCGCAGGCCGCGCTTGGCGGCGAGCTCGCCACCGCTCAGGTATTCGCGCGCGCTCACCACGGGCAAGCGGGGAAAACCGGCCTTCCAATCGTCCGGTTGCTCGACCAGCAACAGATGCTCAGCCATGGGCGATGTTGTCCTGTGCCGAGATCTGGGCTTCCTGCTCGCCCACCGAGCCATGAGCTCGCAGCCCGCCTAGAGCCGGATCATTCGCTTGTGGCTGATCCTGCGATGCTGAGATCAACACCACCGCTTGCAGCCCAACGCGACCATAACGGGCCATGCGGCTGAAGTCCTCGCGGCGAATGGGCATATCGATCGAGTCCAGTGTCGTCTCTCCGTTGTCCAGATCAACATAGGGGTCGTGGCAATAGACGAAATGGGCATCGAACCCCGTCACCACGACCCAGTGCGGGAATTTCTCGCGATAGATGCGGTACGAGCTGATCAGCACCAGCGGCACCGCGCCACGATCCCAGCGCCCCTGTAGGTCTTCCATGCCGAGCGTGCCCTGCTGCACGGGGATACCCCGGCGCTCGCTCTCAGCGCACATATCCTCATGCACCAAACGCATCACCTCTTTCTTCTCCGGGCTGCGCACCGAATCGATCAATGGCACGCCAGGGTCATTGACGAAGACCTCAACCGAAAACCCGCGCCGCTGCGCCGCCAGCGCCAAGCCGAGCGGCCCGCAGCCACCATGCCCGGAGGTCATGAAGATGGTGGTCGACTCGCGCCAGATGCGCAGCTCCAGGGTGCGCGTTAGCTCGATCTCTGGTCGCAGCGCCTGCATCGCCATCATCAGCGACGAGGGCCCGCAGGTGAAGTCGAGGGTCTGCGCATAGAACGGCACGCGCTTGAGCACTGGCTTGCGTTCCGGCGAGAGCCGCTTCTCGTAGCGCAGCGCCTCCTCGTGGTCGGCATAGTAGTCCGAAAGCACCCCGAAGCGACGATAGCCAGCGGCTTCGAACAGCGCCTGCGAGGCCCTGTTATCACGTCGGATCTCGAGCCGCATGAAGGCGCGCTCCTCAGCCCAGGCGGCCTGCTCGGCAGCGCCCACCAGCGCTCGGCCCACACCCTGGCCGCGCGCCTGCTCGGCAACGGCGATCGAGTACAGCCGCGCCACCGAGGTCGCACGGCTGAACAACACGAGCACATAGCCGAGCAGACGCTGGTCATCCTCAGCGACCAGCGTTTGTGCATGAGCCCGCGTGAGCATGTAGCGAAACTGCCTGCGGCTGAGCCGATCACTAGCGAAGCTCGCCCGCTCCAACTCGAGCAATGCGTCGATATCCGCTACCGCGGCCGATCGCATGCGCATCGCTTAAAAGAAGACATTGATGCCGGTGACCAAGATATTGCGGTTGGACCAGTCGTCGCCCGAGCGGAACCGGTTCCAACGATAACCCAGCTTGAGCTTGACGCCTTTCGCCGGACGCCAGGCGAGCCCTCCGCCGAGCCAATTGGCCTCGATCCACTCGTTTCGCGTGCTGTAGAAGAGCTCCTCTTCCAGATAGGGCGTCAGCCGCAGCGGCGTCAGCTCCCAAGGTGCCTCCAGGGTGATCTCGTTGCGCAGCCGTACATCGTCGCTGCGCCAATCGAAGCGTCGCAGCTCGATTCGGGCGCGATTGGTCAGGCGAAAACCACCGAGGCGCTCGGCGAAATAGCCCTCCAGATAGCCCCGATTCTCGGGCTGCCAGTCGTCAGTGAAGCGAAACCAGGCACGCCGATAACCGAGCCGCAGGCTGAAGCTCGGGGTCAGCTGATAGCCGATCCCGAGCCCCGTATAGGCGAGGAAGTTGTCCTCAAAATTGTTCCGCGAGGCTAGGTTTGAGCGCGAGATAAGGAACCAGTCATCGCTCAGCGAGGCCTTCAAGAGCAGGTTGTAGCTGGCACCGGCATCCTGCTCAGCCATCAGCGGCGGCGCCACCGGGAGCAGCGCCGAGCTTGTAACGACTGCGGCCAACAATCGTCGCATCCCAATGATGTCGAGTTGTCGGATAAAGGGTCGGGGCCGTAGCGTCGGATTGGGTTCAAGCATTCGCAACTGGACTGAGCCAAGAGGGTTCGTGAGGATTGACAAGTCGAGTCTATACCCGAGCCAGCTCAGCATCTAGCCAGGCAACGGGTGCGTCCTCCGCATCATGTCAATCAGAGGGGCCATGTCGCGTAGACGACACGAGAAAAGAGATCTCGCGAGCCTCTTCTTGCCACGTCACAACATCACGCGACACCATGTCGAGGCTACACCCCAGGCAACCTCAGCCAAAACCCTGCTGACCGTGAGAGAATAGGCATCACTGACTCGCTGACCGGAAGGATCACCCATGCCCCCATCGCCATTCGATCTCGCTGCCGAGCGCGCCTATCAGCGCTGGCGCGAGCGCAAGCTCGCCGAAGCACCCACTCGGCTTGAGGATCTCGTGGTCGAGATCAACGACCCGCGCCAGCTCAAGCCAGCTGAGCAGTCAGCCATCCTCGAGCGCTGCCAGCGCGCCAACATGGCCATCTACATCGGCAAGACCGGCGATGATCCCGACAAGGCGATCCCCACCCAACTTGGTGCAGCGTTCGGGCTGCAGCGGCTCGACCACAACCGCGGCGCCGATGAGGACGCCATCACCTCACTGACGGTACAAACCGACGCCCGGCATCGCGACTATATCCCCTATTCCAACCGCCCCATCGCCTGGCACACCGACGGCTACTACAACGCGCCCGAGCAGCGCATCGACAGCCTGCTGCTGCACTGCGTCCACCCCGCCGAGCAGGGCGGCACCAACGATCTGCTCGATCACGAGATCGTCTACATCCTGGTGCGCGATCAATCACCCGAGTACATCCGCGCCCTGATGCACCCCGACTGCATGACCATCCCAGCGAGCTATGTCGACGGCGAGCAGGTGCGCCCGGATCGAACCGGGCCGGTGTTCTCGATCCGCCCTGACGGCCAGTTGCACATGCGCTACACCCATCGAGCGCGCAATATCAGCTGGCGCGACGACCCGCTGACGCAAGAGGCCGTGGCCTACCTGAAAGCCACACTCGAGCGCGACACGGACTGGCATTTGCAAGGCCGTCTGGAATCCGGCTGGGGACTGATCAGCAACAATGTGCTGCATACCCGCACCGGCTTCAGCGATGGGGACACACCAAGACTGCTCTATCGGGCGCGCTACTACGATCGCATTCAAGGCACCTGAGCCTGGTGTAATCCATTTGACGCATCTGCATCACTTTTCCGGCGTCAAGATGGCTCTTTAATGATCCTTGCGCTGCTTAGCTAGCCAGGCTTCGATGAAGGCTGGATCAAGCCCCTTGAGTCGCTCCTCGGGATCGAGCCCCTTGAGTCGCTCTTCGGGATCAAGCCCCTTGAGTCGCTCTTCGGGATCAAGCCCCTTGAGTCGCTCCTCGGGATCGAGCCCCTTGAGTCGATCCTCGGGATCGAGCCCCTTGAGCCGATCCTCGGGATCAAGCTGATCAAGATAGTGCTTGACGAGCCACTCACGGGCTTCGCGTTTCATATCTTCTGTGGTGTGCGCCATGTTGCCCTCTCCGAACCTATAGTGCGCGAGTAGATTATGCAGGTGAACACCGATCTCGCTGCGCGGGCAGTACTGTTCAAGCGCCGCGCGTCGGTGCCGCTCATCACTGGAGAATAGCCCCCAAGGGGCATTATGCGGCAGCCGGCGGAGCTGGTTGATGACGACGAGGCGTACTTCACGCATGCCGGCCTGGAGCCGATAGATGCCCGGTGTTTGACTCCTTTGACAACTCCCAGCGGGCAGTTGTTTGATCAGCTTGCGTGGAAAGTGGGTCGCGATGGCGTAGCTGCGAAAGTCTGCCGCCGGTAGCAGCGGGTAAGCTCTGCGCGGCTCGACGACGGGCGTGCCAGGGTCTTGATCAGCGGCCGGCAACGGGCGCAGCGCGCGGATGGAGGCGAGCTTGCGGTAGGTGACGTAGTGGCTGTTGAGCTCTTCGAGCGCCCAGGCGTCGAAGACGGCGCCGCTGGCCTTGAAGCTGAGCAGATTATGCGCGACGAGCTCTTCCAGTCCGTCGGGGCGCTGTTCCGGGGAGCGAACGCGCTGAATGTCTTGCGGCGCTGGGCGCTGCTCGATGATGAGCACGTCGAGCCTCTGGCTGCGCAGGGCCAGTTCCTCTTCGGTGCTGACGTTGTAGGGTAGCCCGTTAAGGGCATCAGCGAGGGCTTGGCCAAGCAGTGCGCGCCAGGGGATGCGTTGATCGCGACTCATCGCGGTAGTTTAGCCGATTGGCAGGCAGTGTATCGAGAACGGGCGACGGCCTTCACTGGCGATCAGGCAAGCTTAGGGGACATAGGGCTGTTGACCCAGATCCCTTTCCCCAACCCCAGCAGCAGCCCTCGTCATTGCGTTCGATGCAGCGAGGCTCCCGTAAGTCGTTGTCGACATGACGGGTTTCCCGTATCGTTAGACACATGCTCACCGTGATCGAAACACCCACGTTTCAGAGACTTGCTGACAATATCTGGTCAGAGGATGAGCGATTGGAGTTTGTCACGTGGCTGTCACAACATCCGCTTGCCGGTGATGTCATTCCCGGCGCAGAGGGTGCACGCAAGGTGCGCTGGACTTGCTCCGGCCAAGGCAAGCGTGGCGGCGTTCGGGTCATCTACTTTAACCTGTCGTCAGAAGGCGTGCTGACGCTCATCACGCTCTATCGCAAATCAGATCAGGACAACATCACGACTGACGCTGTCAAGAGGGCGATTGAATGAACATTGACAGGATCGCCAACGCCATCGAGGCCGATGCCGGCGAAGAGATCCCGGGGCTGCGCGAGGGCTTGGCGGAGATGCAAGCCGAGCAGGTCGGGCGTCGCACGACAGCCGAGCAACTCCTGGTCCGCTCTGCACGCATCAAGCTTGGCTTATCGCAACAGGCGTTTGCCGAGCTGATCCGCACCCCTGTGGCGACCATCCGCGACTGGGAGCAAGGTCGCGACATCCCGCCAGGTGCCGCACTGCGCCTCATGGAGATCGCGCTGACACACCCTGATGTGATGCGCGACGAAGCGGCATGAGCGCTTAGCCTGTCTTGATGCCCAATTCGCTGGCTGCGCAGGATGACTGCTGACCCGCGCTGCGTTCTGACAAGACTCGGGGTGCCCTCGTCGTGGTCGTTGTCATCAGCCATCTTCGTCGAGCCGTCTTTCAGATCGGGCTGCAGGCCTGGCACGGATGATACGCATCGCTCCGTCGCGCTCGCCGTGCGCAACGGCCAACAATCGCCCAACGACGGAGACGCCGAACGTGATCCAGCGGGCCTCGCCCGTTGTCTCGCGGCAGATGACTCACCTTTCCTACCCAATCAGCGCTGTAGCGCCATGCAATATCAGTGAGGGCGTTAATGCGGATACCGCCGGCGCGCCAGGCAGCGGCAGGCGCAACCGCATGGATCGTTCCCGTGTTGATGGTTGGGGTCGCATCGACCGCGCCGCTGTCATCGGGATCAATGTCAAGGCCGCCGGTCGCAGTGACCAGAACCCACTCATCGTCAGGAACACCGGGCAAACTGAGTCGCCGCGTCTGTCGGCCTCAAACATCGCGGCGACTGTGCAGTCGTTTGTGATCGGGGCAGTGTTGTAGGTCTTGCCCGAAAGCGTCCCTGTACCGCAGCCGTTCACGGAGGCGATAATGAAGCCGCTAGCGGGTGCGACGCTGCAGGTACTCTGTTCACCATCCACCACCGAACGGGGGCTGCAACTGAGGGTGCCACTGCTAGCGGGGCTGACTTCGGTCGCGATGCTGTGCTGCTGTGAGGCCCCACCAATACGTGCTGTGAGCCGAGCACCTGGCTACAATCTGAAGGGGGCCTGAAAAACGATCCGCTGCCCCGCCTCAAGATCCAGCACAGCAGCTGCTGAGACATTCAGATTGGGACCAACCGTCAAAGACTGACAGGTCTGGTAGCGTGCTTGCCCAGTGACGACCTGATCCTTGAGCTGAAAATGGTCGCCGTGTGTGCCCCCCAATTGGTAGCGGGGAGTTCGATGGTGATGATGGTAAGCAGCTGTGGCTGCATCCAGGGCGTCGCTAAGCGTGCGTCCATCGGTAAGTTCGCGGTCACAATGCTTGCTCCGTATCAGCCAATCGGCGTCGTGCCCGGGGATGGGCGCTTCAACGAACGGGTCAAAGATATCGCTCTCGCGAGCACCAATGTAGGTCAGGCGCGTGTCGGTGAGGGCCGGGTGGTTGCGGGTGAGTAATCACCCGCAACCACCCGGCCTCTGCATGATGGCAACCACGCTGACCTGGATCTATGCCGAGCGCCTGCTACAGACACCGCAGCGCCGACATCAGATCCGCGGCCGATCGGCTTTCGCCTTCTCCGATGTGCGCAGGCTCTTGCGAAGCGGCGCTGCATCCGGATTTTCAATCGCTTTGCCCCCGACCATCCCAAAGCCCGCAAAATCCTTTTGTCCAGATGCTCTTACGCATGGTGGCTTGAGCTTCAATGAATCGAGCGGCGTAAGATCTCAGGAAACTTCAGTTCCCTATACTGTCACCCAAATCCCTCGATGATGAGCACGTCGAGCCTCTGGCTGCGCAGGGCCAGTTCCTCTTCGGTGCTGACGTTGTAGGGTAGCCCGTTGAGCGCATCGGCGAGGGCTTGGCCAAGCAGTGCGTGCCAGGGGATGCGTTGATCACGACTCATCGCCGCAGTTTAGCCGATTGGCCGACACCGTATCGAGAGCGGGCAACGGCCTTCTTGTCCCCAATTCCCTATACTGTTACCCAAATCCCACATCATCCAAATTCCAGAACCAAAATGACGATCGTACAGGCCGACATCCCCGACGACCTTTCCCGACAGGCCCACGCACTTGCGCAGACCCGCAGCGTACCCTTTGATCGATTGGTCGAAGAAGCCTTACGAAGCCTCGTTGCACCGGAGCCGTTCCATGACGAAGCTTCGACACTCAAGGCCGTAGAGTCCTATGAGGCGGACACACTCCGTGATGGACCTTGGCAACCGTAAGCCGCGGCGATGTCGTCCTCGCAGTGACGCCGGGAGACTACGCTGGCTCGTCGTGCAGGCGGATGCATACCGCAGCGGCACGACCGGGCTCAATCTTGGCTTGTCCGTTCACCACGTATGAAGAGGCGGCACCTTATCGAGCACGCTTCGATCTTCCCGCTGGCGAGGCCGTGCGCCGTTCCTACGTGATGGTAGACAAACTCACGGCCGTTCGGCGCGACAGGCTCGGGGCGCAGATTGGCCGTGCCTCTTCGCAGCAAATGCAGCAGGTCGCGTCGGCGATGAGAGGCATACTGGGACTCATCGAACCGTAACGATCTTCGGCATGACTGCGCGAGTGCAGTGGTCCCTCTAGCCCTTACTAAGCCCCCGCTGCCGCCACAACAGATAGATCGCCGGGATCACGAACAGACTCAGCAGCGGCGCGGTGATCATGCCGCCGACCATCGGTGCGGCAATGCGACGCATGACCTCGGAGCCAATACCCCCAAGCAGCATGATCGGCAACAGGCCCGCAAAGATGGTCGCCACCGTCATCGCCTTGGGCCTGATACGCAGCACCGCGCCCTCCTCGATCGCGCCCTTGAGTTCCTCGACGCTCGTCAGCCGGCCCTCCTGCGCCTGCAGCGTAAATACCGGCAGAAAGCTCAGTGTGATGATCAGCAGCGAGAAGAACAGCGCCGGGCTGAAGCAATCAAAAACTACTTCCGGCCTGATGGGAGCCCCGAAGGTGTCGAAAAATTTTACAGTAGCAAAACACCGCGAGAAGAAACCAAAAAGCGGTTAGATAAATCAGTAACTTGCCGATTTTTAGACATTTAGTTTATCTTGCGAGCGTAACCATATCGTCACATAACACATTCAGTGCGAATTTTTCTGCATTTTGCCCCGTTTTACCGGCCTTCAGGTGTCAGGATTTTTTACACCTCAAACCAAGGTGCCTGGACACCACGAAGATCGACTAAAAGCACCCTAACTCATTGAATCAAATAACCAAAAAATTGACTAAAATCGTAGACATTAGCCCGCAGTAAGTCACGGAAGCGAATTTACGCCAAGAAAACAGTCGAAAAATTTTTACACTTTCAACCTGCCGTGCGATGGCACTATTTCTATAAGTGCTATTTTTAAGACATAAATAAAAGTGGCTCGGTTTTTGCTTGAGCCACCGTGCGACCAGGGAAGCTGTCGGCTGACAGGAACCAAGGTTTCCTCTTTTTCTCTGAAGTTCGCGTTCAGTTCCAACATTCATCGATATGTGCAAAGGAGATTCCCTATGAACTCGAAGGCAGTACGTCGTTTGGCAACATCCACCGCCGCCGCCATGGCGCTCATTGTCGGGGGGGGGGCGCAAGCCACGCTGATCAACTTTTACCTCGAATCAACCACGACGGTGACGGTCGAATATGTCACTGTTAACCCTTTCGAATCGTATTTTTCTTTTAATTTAGATGGTAGCGACGTGATAGGGAATGCTGGTTATGCCACAGGAACAGGAAGTGATCCTGCATTAGTGTTTGTCGCTCCGGCAGATCAAACATTTGTAAACTCTCAATCGATTATTTTGCCGATTTCTATTACTGATTTGGATAACAGTCAAACAATTACTCAGAACGTGGAATTCTCCGTAATGAATCAGGTCCAGCAGTTTCCCAACGGCAATTGGTTAAAACAAGGTACTTTAAATATTGTTAATACCCCACAAAGTTTGTTTTCCTTCAATGCAGGAGATTTAAAAATATCTCTCCTGAGTGGCCGGGCAAGTGCATGGCTCCAACCTGAAGGATTCGTGGCAAGCGACAATTCACTTACCACTGGGGCTCGCTCCCCTCAACCCAGCGCGCCCCCACCCACGAGTGTCCCCGTGCCAGCCTCAATCTTCCTGCTGGGAGCAGGACTGCTCGCGCTGGTGGGAGGGCGCTTGTTAACAGGACAGCGGCCCCCGAAACTCCGTCGAGGCACCCAATCTCCGCTAACATCCGCCGCTTGAGCCGACATGACCGCCCCGGTGATACCCTGCCGCAGCCGGGGCGGTTCATGGCTTATGGCGCCGAGAGCGAATTCTTTGGCTGCATCACGGTGCCCTGTTCCTTTGTATTGAAAACGCAATCTAAGGAAATTCGCCTATGACTCGATTCATTGGTCTTGCGCTCATTGTTCTGCTGCCGTTAAGCGCCACATCAGCTATCGCAGCTTAGCTTCCTGCGCCCGTTAAGGCGCAAATCTCGGAATTGAAATCCTCGTGTCGCGGGGTCGATGGTAAACTTGTCAATCCGAAACAGGCCATCCTAAGCGCGGATCTCAACGGGGATGACCAACCAGATTATGCGATCGATCAGTCGGCCCTCAACTGCGACGGTGCCGCCTCAGCGTTCTCTGGCTCGGGTGGCTCTCAAGTCGATGTCTTCGTTTCGACGCCAAGCGGATATATCAACGCTTGGTCCGGTGGGACGTTCGGCGCGAAAGTCGAGCAACAAAGGCTGTGGCTGGCACTTGGAGGCCGTTACTGCGGCCAACAGAAGCCCTCAAGCCGGGCCGCAGCGCAAGGATGCTACCGCGCGTTATCCTGGAACCCCAACAAACGCAAGATGGTCATCGACCCCAAGATCAAGCCGCGTCCGGTCGGGCCTTAACTCACCCTGTCGGCGCCTTTGCAAGCCTTACTCTTGCTGCCTTCTAGCCCCCAACCCAGCATCTTTCGCGCCTGCGGGCGGGGTGTCTTGTCAGACCGACGGATCGCCGAGCCCCGTTTGCTCCCTCGGGAACAGGGTCGACTTTATCGCGCTGTTGTTCGATGATCGCAGCCCATCACCAGCATCCCCATGGCCGCGATCATGCCCCGCCGCAAACTGCCCATTGGCATACAGACCTTCGCCAAGATGCGCGAGGAGGACTACTACTATGTCGATAAGACCGGCTTCATCGCCCGGTTGATCGACGAGGGCAGCTTTTACTTTCTCTCCCGTCCGCGCCGCTTCGGCAAATCTCTGCTGATCGACACCATCGGCGAGCTGTTCGCAGGCAATGAGCCGCTGTTTCGCGGGCTGGCGATTCATCCCGACTGGGATTGGTCGGTGCGTTACCCGGTTATCCGCCTGAGCTTCGGTGGCGGGGTGGTGCGCTCTCGCGCGCGGCTCGATACCAAGATTGGCGAGCAGTTGCGTCTGAACATCGCCGAGCTGGATGTCGAATGCACCGAGCCAGAGCCGGAAGCCTGTCTCGCCGAACTGATTGGCCTTGCCCGTCAAATGAGCGGCCAGCGCGCCGTGGTGCTGGTGGACGAATACGATAAGCCCATCCTCGACAACCTGACCCGTCCGGAACTGGCGCGCGAGTTGCGCGACGGGTTGCGCAATCTCTACTCCGTGATCAAGGATCGCGAGGGCGATGTGCGCTTTGTCCTCATCACCGGAGTGAGCAAGTTCAGCCGGGTAAGCCTGTTCTCCGGACTGAATAATTTAAACGACATCACTGTCGATGCGCCTTACTCGGCGTTGTGCGGCTATACCGAGACTGATCTGGACACCGTCTTTGCGCCTGAGCTGCACGATTTGGATCGCACCGAGATTCGCCAGTGGTACAACGGCTACAACTGGCTGGGCGATGCAGTCTACAACCCCTTCGACCTGCTGCTGCTGTTCCAGAAACGCGAGCTGCGTTCGTTCTGGTTCGAGACCGGCTCACCCACCGGGCTGATTGACCTGCTGATGCAGCGCGGAATTTTCACCCCCGATCTATCCCAGACCATCGCCGACGACGAGCTGCTGTCAAGCTTCGATGTCGATCATATCGCCACCGAAGCCCTGTTATGGCAGACCGGTTATCTCACCTTCGCCAAAGTGCAACGTATCGGCGCCCGCGCGCGCTACCGCCTGACCTATCCCAACCTGGAAGTGCAGAGCGCCCTCAATGACGTGCTGGCCAAGGCATTGATGGGCAACGCCAGCCAGGCCAGCCGACTGTCCGGGCAGCTCTACGATATCCTCCAGGCTGGCGACCCCGAACCGCTGCGTGAGCACCTGCACAGCCTGTTCGCCGCCATCCCGCATCATTGGCACGACAACACGCCGATTGCTCACTACGAAGGCTACTGGGCCAGCGTCTTCTACAGCCATCTGGCCGCGCTTGGCCTGGAGCTGATCGCCGAAGACATCACCCACCACGGGCACATCGACCTGACGCTCAAGTTCAACCACCAGATTTGGCTATTCGAGTTCAAGGTTGCCGAACGCTCGCCTGCAGGCAGCGCCTTGCAGCAGATCAAAGACAAAGGCTATGCCGACAAATACCGCGCGCTCGGGCAGCCGGTTTTTCTGATTGGCATCGCCTTCAGCGAACAGCAGCGGCAGCTGGTGGGCTTCGATGTCGAACGGATCGGCTGACGCCGGCTGGGTGCTTTTTAAAGCATAGCTACTCTCCTCGCCGCAACCCCCGCTGCCGCCACAACAGATAGATCGCCGGGATCACGAACAGGCTCAGCAGCGGCGCGGTGATCATGCCGCCAACCATCGGCGCGGCAATGCGGCGCATGACCTCGGAGCCAATGCCGCCGATCAGCATGATCGGCAGCAGCCCGGCGAAGATGGTTGCTACCGTCATCGCCTTGGGCCGGATGCGCAGCACCGCGCCCTCCTCGATCGCACCCTTGAGCTCCTCGACACTGGTCAGCCGGCCCTCCTTGCGCCACTGCTTCAGCGCATTGTCGAGATACACCAACATCACCACGCCGAACTCAGCGGCAACCCCGGCCAGCGCGATGAAGCCCACAGCGACCGCCACCGAGAGGTTGTAGCCGAGCAGATCGATCAGCCAGAAGCCACCGACCAATGAGAACGGCAACGACAACATCACCAGCAACGCCTCGCCACTGCTGCGGAAGGCGAGATAGAGCAGCAGGAAGATGATCGCCAAGGTGACTGGCACGACCTGGGTCAGCCGCTCTCGCGCGCGCTCCATGTACTCATACTGACCGGACCAAGCGAGCGAATAGCCAGGCGGCAGCTCGACCTCGGCGCTCACTACCTGCTTGGCCTCCTCGATCCAACTGCCGAGATCGCGCCCACGGATATCGACGAAGGTCCAGCCGTTCAGCCGCGCGTTCTCGCTCTTGAGCATCGGTGCACCGTCGGCGATCACCACCTCGGCGACCTGCGCCAGCGGGATCTGCGCGCCGGTTGGAGTCACGATCGGCAGCTCGCGCAATTCCTGCACGCTGTCACGCTGCTCGCGTGGGAAGCGCAGGTTGACCGGATAGCGCTCCAAGCCCTCGACGGTCTGCGTCAGGTTGATACCACCGATCGCGGCAGCGACGACCCGGTTGATGTCGTCGACATTGAGCCCGACCCGCGCCGCCGCCAATCGATCCGGCCGAATCTCGACATAACGACCACCGGCGACCCGCTCCGAGAACGCCGAGCTGGTGCCCTCGACCTGCAGCACCGCGCGCTCCACTGCCTGCCCAATGCGCTCGATCTCGGCCAGATCGGGCCCGGCAATCTTGACCCCAACCGGGGTCTTGATGCCGGTGGCGAGCATGTCGATGCGGGTCTTGATCGGCATCACCCAGGCATTGGTCAGACCCGGCAGATCAACGGTCGCATCCAGCTCCTCGATCAGCTTGTCGACCGTCATCCCCTCGCGCCACTCGGACTCCGGCTTGAGCTGGATCAGGGTCTCGATCATGGTCAGCGGCGCCGGGTCGGTCGCGGTGTCGGCGCGACCGATCTTGCCGAACACCCGCTCGACCTCGGGCAGCGTCGCGATCAGCCGATCGGTCTGCTGCAACAACTCCTGCGCCTTGCCGATCGACAGCCCCGGCAGCGTCGTCGGCATGTACATCAGATCGCCTTCGTAGAGATCGGGCATGAACTCGGAGCCCAGCCGCGACAGCGGGATCAGGGTGCTGACCAGCACCAGCAAAGCCGCCAGCAGGGTCGTGTAGGGCCAGCGCAGCACCGCACGCAGCAGCGGCCGATACAGCCAAATGAGCACCCGGTTGAGCGGATTGCGCATCTCATTCGGGATGCGTCCGCGCACCAGATAGCCCATCAGCACCGGCACCAGGGTCACCGCCAGCCCGGCCGCCGCCGCCATCGCATAGGTCTTGGTAAAGGCCAGCGGTGCAAACAGCCTGCCCTCCTGCGCCTGCAGCGTAAACACCGGCAGAAAGCTCAGCGTGATGATCAGCAGCGAGAAGAACAGCGCCGGACCGACCTCGCCCGCCGCCTCGCCGATCACCTGCCAATGTTGCTCACCGCGCGGACGCTCGCCATGCTCGGCCTCGTAGCGCTCCAGATGCTTGTGCGCGTTCTCGATCATCACGATGGCCGCATCCACCATGGCGCCAATCGCGATCGCGATGCCACCGAGCGACATGATGTTGGCGTTAATGCCCTGCAGTTGCATGATGATGAACGCGACCAAGATGCCAAGCGGCAGGCTGATGATCACCACCAGCGATGAACGCAGATGCAGCAAGAAGGCCATACAAACCAGCGCAACGACGATCAGTTCCTCGATCAGCTTGGTCTGCAGATTGTCGACCGCCCCCAGAATCAGCTCCGAGCGATCATAGGTCTCGACGATCTCGACCCCCTTGGGCAGCCCCGCGCGCAACTCATCCAACCGCGCCTTCACCGCCTCGATCGTCGCCAGCGCGTTCTCGCCCGAGCGCATCACGATGATGCCGCCGGTGATCTCGCCCTCGCCGTCCAGATCTGCCACCACTCGGCGCATCTCCGGGCCGATCTGCACCCGCGCGATATCGCGCAGTAGCACCGGCGTGCCCTCCGGTGTGGACTGCACGGCGATCAGCTCGATATCCTCGAGCGAGGTCAGATAGCCGCGCGTGCGCACCATATACTCGGCCTCGGCCAACTCCAGCACCGAGCCGCCGACCTCGCGATTCGCGCCCTGCACCGCCGCCATCACCCGCTGCAGCGGAATGCCATAGGCACGCAGCTTCGAAGGATCAACGACGATCTGATACTGGCGCACCATGCCACCGACCGTCGCCACCTCCGAGACACCCGGCACCGACTGCAGCTCGAACTTCAAGAACCAATTCTGCAGACTGGTCAGCTCGGCCAGGTCATGCTGCCCGGTGCGATCCACCAGCGCATAGCTATAGACCCAGCCAACCCCGGTCGCATCCGGCCCAATCCGCGGCTCGACCCCCTCCGGCAAGGCCGCCGCCGCCTGATTCAGATACTCCAGCACCCGCGCCCGCGCCCAATACAGATCCGTGCCATCCTCGAAGATCACATAGACGAAGGAATCACCAAAGAAGCTGAAGCCGCGCACCACCTTCGCACCCGGCACCGACAGCATCGTCGTCGTGATCGGATAGGTCACCTGCTCCTCGACCACCCGCGGCGCCTGCCCCGGAAAGCGGGTCTTGATAATCACCTGCACATCGGAGAGGTCCGGAATCGCATCCAGCGGCGTCTGCTTCACCGCCAGGATGCCCCAACCGGTCAGCATCACCGCTACCAGCAGCACCAGAAAACGATTGCGAATCGACCAAAGGATGACGGACTTCACAGCACAGCCTCCAGGGCCTGAAATGACCGCTTAAGCCGAATGCCAGCGCCACCATCGAGCACAACGCCGCCCAGCGCCAAACCAGCACCAACGCCGACAAGGGGCGGCCGGGTAGCGCCCGGCGGGGGTGTGCGCAGCAAGGATGCTGCGCTCAAGCCTCCAAGGACGGATTCACGGCGTCCCCCGCCGGGCGCTACCCGGCCGCCCAGACCGCCAAGATCAAGGCCCTGCTCCCCCTGCATTGACAGCAACGCCAGTGCTAAACGGAAACCAAAGCGTCCAGAAACAACACCCGTCTCAACAGCATCAATGGTGCGCATGCGACCCTCCCTCGGCCATTCCGCCACCCGTATTGCTAGCACCGTCCTCGTCACTTGCCCCAGATCCACCGACACCCGACATCCGCTGAAAGCTCGCCTGCAGGTTCGACTCCGAATCGATCAAGAACTGTCCAGAAAGGACGATCTCATCGCCCTCCTCCAGCCCCGACAGGATCTCGACCTCCCCAGCCCGCTGCATCCCAGTGACCACATCCACCGGCTGAAAACGCCCATCCCCGAGCACCCTGACCACCGCCTCCCGCTCCCCGGTCACGATCAGCGCCTCGGCCGGGATCTTCAGCACCTCGCGCTTCGGTCCGCCATAGATCACCACATTGGCAAACATGTTCGGCTTCAGCGCCAGATCCGGATTCTCAAACACCAGCCGCACACGCAGCGTTCGCGACACCGAGTCCAGCTCCGGATAGAGATAATCGACCTCACCCTCCCAGGTCCGCCCAGGTCGCGCCGGCACCTTCATCTCGGCCGTGAGTCCTTCCTCAAGCCAATCGATCTGAGATTCATAGATATCGACCATCACCCAGACCTGGCTTAGATCCGCGATGGTGAACATCTCGCTCGACTCGGTCACATACATCCCATCGCGAGCCATCATCTGGGTGACAATGCCATCGATCGGCGCCCGGATCGGCACCCGATTGCGCGCCTCGCCATCGCGCTGGATCGCCGTGATCACATCATCCGGCACATCCAACAGCCGCAAGATATTGCGCGCCTTGTCCTCACTGACCCGGCGCCGATCCGCGGCATTACGATCCTGCGCCAGCAAGAAATCCACCTGCGCGTTCAGGATCGCCGGTGCATAGAGCTCAGCAAGCTCCTGCCCCGCCCGCACCGGCTCACCCTCCGCACGCAGGCTCAGCGACTCGATCCAGCCCGGCGCACGCGGATGCACATGCGCCAGCCGCGTCTCGTCGTAGGCAATGCGACCCAGCGTCTCGATGTACTTCCAGAGCGTGCCACGCTCGACCGCTGCGGTGCGAACCCCCAGCGTCTGCACCACCGCCGGCGTCAAGGCCACCTCCGGATACTTACCGGTCATCGGGTCCATCATCTTCTTGACCAGATCCATGCCGCAGATCGGGCAGCTGCCCTCCTCATCGCGGATGATCCGCGGATGCATCGGGCAGACATATTTCGGGTCGAGGTGTTTCGCCGCATGTTCCATCGGCGAATCAGCGGCCGCTTCCGCGACCGACTCACTCGGGGTCTCGGTTTCAGCGCCAAGCTCGGCGCCACAGGCAACAAGGCCCATCGACAGCACGAGGGCTAACCAAACTCGAGCTAGGGACAGGGATGGCACTAAAGGACTGTCGTCATGCGGACGACGCGCACGGATGGTCGGCATCAGGTATCTCCGGTCAGGCTGGATGGACGACGTCGACTTGACGTTACCCCCAGTGATACCCCTTGTGGCATCCTAGCCGTCATAGATCAACCGACCAGCCTGCCGCCTGCCGCAAGTCTTGCACGCGACGCGGCGCGCCTGCATTGCCCAGAGCCAGCACTGAATGACCACTGCGAGCCCGATGCGACTGACCCTTTCCGTTCTCCTCATCCTGACAGCTGCCTTCGCTCAAGGCTGTGGTCCTGGCTCTACTGAGCCCGCCGCCGGCTTCGAGATGCCTCGTTTTGCCGACCCGGTGTTGGCTGAAGGCCGCTCAGTGTGGATGGGCACCTGCCGCGCCTGCCATCTGATGGGCGCTGCTGGCGCCCCGGCCGTGACCGATTATCCGAACTGGGAGCCGCGCATCGCCAAGGGCGTGCAGACCCTTTTCAAGAGCCCGATCCACGGCATCAAGGGCGAGGATGGCAACTATAAGATGCCACCGCGAGGCGGCAATGAACGCCTGACCGACCGGCAAATCGAGGCTGCGGTCGAATATATGGTCAACTCGGTCAGATACCTGGAACAACAGCGCCAAACGCGATGACTCTTTGTAGGTTGAAAGCGGCTCCATTTCACAGATACCGCCAAGTCTTACCCCGACTGCTCTCGTTTTCATCATGCTCCAAGCTACTCAAACTGTCAGTTTTTTACACAAAAATCAATTCTGAAGATATACCTTTAAAAACAATAGCTTAAAACCCTGAAAGGAATCAGTCCCACTGATAACTTCAAGTTTTACCCCGTCTGCTCTTGTTTCCAACATCCTCCCAGCCCCCAACCTGTCAGTTTTTTTTACACGAAATCTCTTCTGAAGATAAATCTTTAAAATCAATAAGTTGTAAATTCTGAAACGGATCAGTTTCACTGATATCGCCAAGTTTCCCGCGGCTGCTCTTGTTTTCCTGATCTTCCAAGCTGCCCAATCTGTCAATTTTTTTTACACAAAAATTTCTTTTGGAACTAAAAACAAGATAAAACAATAAGTTAAATATTGGCATAAACAATGCTTTAGTACTCTTGTCGGGATACACGGTGACGCCCGCTCGATTTATTAGGTTGCAGCTTTCGGCGCAAACCTTTGTGTGTGGGCTCAACATCAACTGAATTTCCAAACCTCACGAGGATGACTCTATGTTTTCGAAACGCGTTTCTAGCCTTGCTTTGCTTGCGGCGATCGGCGGCCTAACGTTCGCAACCAACAGTAACGCCCTTGATATTACCGGTTGGACAGGAACCGGCGCCTTCGGCGTCTTGGGTGCGGATGGCGATGTGACGCTGTCGCCTACTGGCAACACCCAATATGGCTACGTCACAACCAACGGAGGGCTCACTGGCGTAGGTAACCTACCCGGTGTTGGCGGAGACGGAGATCCAGAAAACGGCTCCTCCATCATTTCGCCACTCTTCAGTGCCGATGCGGGCGATGCATTGGAGTTTTACTTCAACTACGTGACATCCGACGGCGCGGGCTTTGCAGATTACGCTTGGGCTCAGCTACTCGACGACCTCATGGACCCAGTGTCATTGCTCTTTACAGCTCGCACAACTACTGGTGGAAATACGGTACCTGGAATCAGCATGCCGACTCCAACTGCGACCCTGAACCCGACGAGTACGCCCATCGTAGGCGGTGCACCGACCTGGTCACCGCTTGGAGACCACTCCGATACTTGCTGGAGCACAGGATGCGGCTATACAGGCTGGATTCAGGCCACATACACCATTCCAACTGCCGGCGACTACTACCTCAACTTTGGCGTCACCAATTGGAATGATGCTGACTACGATTCGGGAATGGCCTTTGATGGCGCTACGATCGCCGGCGTCTCGATCGACAACCCTGTGCCGGAACCTTCAGTCCTGGCGCTATTCGGGCTCGGCCTAGCAGGTCTTGGGCTTGCCAAACGACGCAATAGTGCTAAGCGCTAGCTGACGATATCGGACTTGTGCGGCCAATCCTTTTGCTTGAACGAACGTCTGATCTACAGACTCAATGGCTCGCACAAGTCCCACACTCGAACAAGCCATCACATTGACAGCACGACCGTCGTGAGCATCCAGACCCCGTGATTCTGTTTTCGCTCATTAACCGACATTAGATACTGATTATCGATTCTTGTTGTCAATTTTTTACGACGTTCCGCAACTCCTAAGTTCTGTATAACCTCGGCCCTACGGCCGAAGTATGCACATGTTCTATATATTTCACTCAAGTTGCGGCAATCAACCATTGGCCGTTTTCGAAAGTATGCAAGCACTGGCTAACAATTTGATGCTGGCTGACGCAACAGTTCTGCGAGGGTTTCTCGCCCACTGCGCGCAGCCACCCGCAGCAACCTGAGCAAGACCAACGCGGTGAGGAAGGCATCACCGGGCGCCGTATGGCGGTCGTGCGGTACGATCCCGAAGAATCGGCAGAGTCCGTCGAGCGAGAGATCATCGAGCCCCGGCTCAGCGCCAAAGGCCCCATCGTCCAGCAAGGCCAACATCAGCTGGCCCGTATCCAGGTGCCGATTCAGCAGTCGGTCATCGCTATGGCGCGCCAGCGCAGCTTCGATCATGGCCAGATCATGGTTGATGTGATGGCCAACAATGACCCCATCACCGAGATAGCCCAACAGGGCTGAGAGCGCATCGGATTCCTCCAGTGCATGCTCTGTCTCGGCGCGCGTAATGCCATGCACCAAGGTCGCCGCGGTGTTGAAACGCACCCGCAACAAGATCTCGAGGCGATCGCTGAGATCCACCTCCCCCTCGGTGATCGCGATCGCGCCAATGCTGACAATCCGATGCCGCCTCGGATCAAGCCCAGTCGTCTCGCAGTCAAGCACGCAGAAGCGCACCTGCTCGAGTCGGTCAGTGTCGCTCCAGGTCGGCGCGAAGGCAGCCCGATAGTCGGCGAGCGCGCGGTCGAGCGGCGTCTGATCGCTCCTCTGATCGCTCATCTGTCGCTGATCGCTCATCAAAGGCCCGTTCATCGGCGTCGCGTGGCGCCATAACGCTTGCCCATGTACTCCATTAACTGCAACACGGTTCGAAAGCCGGATTTGAGCAGATTCTGCTCGAGTCGCGTCAAGGTTGAAGGCTCGACCTGACTGCCATCACAATGCCCAGCGAGGCCCGCGCGGGTGCGATAAAACAGCGCATTGCGGAAGGCAGCGATGGTCTCGTTGACCAATAGGACGGCATCGTTATCATCTGGCGTCAACGCCTGCAAGCGTTCAAGCGTACCGACCGGATGATCGATCCCGGCATCAAGCGCCAGGGCACGCGCAAGATCAACCACCGGCTGCAAGGTAGCCCGCTGGAGATCCAGGGTTTCGGTATAGCGGCCATTGTCGTCGATGACCAAGCCGCGGAAGAAGGTCAAGGGTGGCAAGTTGGCCATGGAATCCGCCACCAGCAGGGACACGAACCCCGTGCTGTGGTCCTTTTCGCGATGAATGTGTTGCTGCAGACGGTTCACGAGGCTGCAATCGCCATGCACTGGGCGCAGATCAAAGAACGAGGTCGCCCGATAGACACAGCTCTCGATCGGATCCTGAATCCAGTGGCTGAAGCCGATCTCCCACTCGTTGATCGAACGGCAAGCGCTTGGATGGCCGGAGACGATGCCTTTAGCGGTGCTGACGAAGCCACAGGCGGCCAAGGCCGAGCTGACCCGGCGTCCAAGCTCGAGGAAATAGCTGCGTGCCGCGCGGCGCTGGTTGGGCTCGGGCTCGTCGTAGATGAGTCCGTGATCGAGGTCGTAGAGGGTCGTCAGCTCGCCGCGGCCGGCCGAGCCAAAGAACACCCAACAGTGTTTGAGATCGGGTATCGCATGACCCTCGGCGAGCAAGGCTCCCTCTACTAGCACCACCACCCGACGCAGTACCGCGGCATAGAGCGCGGTCGCCATCGGCGCAAGCCAGCGCAGGGACTCAGCGTCGGTCAGACCACCAGCGATAAAGGTCTGTCCCTGAACCAGCAGGCGAGACAGCTCGTAGATGCCACCCGCGCGCGCCATGTCCTCGACAATGGCGAGGGGTGCCGCGGCCTCGATCCGCGTCAGATCACGCCTGGCCAGCACTGAGCACACCTTGCCCTGCGGCGAGCCATCATCGGTCAGCACCAGATGCTCGACCTGAAGCTCGAGCATCCGTGTTAGATAGTCGCCGGCGGGCAAGCCGATGCGCAAGGTGTCGGCAACGGGGGCCATCAACTGCATCGCGGGGGCGTCGAGCGGCAACTCACCGCTCGCCACCCGGTCACTGAGTACACGTGTCGAGACCAGCCCCCGCGCCATGCCTTCGGCATCAATCACCACTGCCGCCGCTCCAGGCGGCTGATCCGCCAAGCTCGCGGCGACGGCACGCACTGGCGTCTCGAGTCCGCAGGTTACCGCGGAGGGCGGTTCATGGACGCGTTTCGCCATCCAGTCGACGGGTCGTCGGCCCAGACGAAGCTCATCGGAGCGGGTCGAATCGCCCTCGAGCCCCGGCGGCGCGATCGCGACCGTGAAATAGGCAGCCAGGTAATGGCTGGCGCGCGGATGCCGCTTGATCTGCTCCCAGAGCGGCGCCGCCGGCAAGGCATAGAGGATGACCTCAGTCTCAGTGCGCGCGGTGTAGGTATGCTCGACGATGCCGAGATAGCGACCAACGCCGAGCAGGTCGCCCTCACCGCGCACGTCGCGTAAGACCTCTTTGGCACCACTCTCGTCGTAGTCGACCAAGCGCACCACGCCCTGCTGGATCACATAGACGTAGGGCCGGCGCTTCTGGCCGCGCTCGAACACCAGCTCGCCATCCTCATGGAAGAGCACGCGGCCGCCCGCAACCAGCTCGAGCAGTTCCGACTCATCGAGATACTGAAACGGCGGATGGCGGCGCAAGAAATCGGCAACGCGGTAGGCAATGCTAGCGGTCTTCACGGGCTCGCAGTGATAAAGATTAGCGCGATCCAGACGACCGCGAGCGGCATACTAGCCCAAGTCGGCACGCAAGGGGCATTCATGCCGCGCGCGGGTGCTCTGCCGGCCGCTTTAAATAACATGACACAGGGCCGACTCAAGCCGATCTCGACTCCCTGGCTGCAAGTCTCTGGCCTCCACTGTCTGACTTCAAATGCCTGGCGGGTCAAGCATCGGCGCGATCCCATGAGCGTCGCTCGCGGCCGGCATCGGGTCATCGCCTGAGGCAACCGGCTCAGCAGCCAGCACCGGCGATGCATCGAGCTGCTCTACCCCCATCAGGGTCGTGATCCGCTGCAGCGACGAGATCAGCAGGCTTTGCTCCCACTCTTCGAGTGCCTGAAAGCGCTGCACAAAGGCCTCCTGCAGCAACGGCGGCGAGCGCGACATGATCGCAACCGCCTTGTCGGTCGCGCTGACCATGACCCGCCGCCGGTCCTCGCTGCTGCGCACCCGCGCCACCAGCTCCCGACTCTCCAACCGATTGAGAATATCGGTCACTGTGGCTTGGCTCAGGCTGACACGCTTGGCGACCGTACCAACTGAAGCGCCACCCAAATCGATGATGGCCTTTAACACCAGAGCCTGCGGCGCGGTCAGTCCATGGCTGCGCTCCAACTGCCGTGAGTGGAGGCCAACCGCACGAATGACCCGTCTCAGGGCCACCAACACGTCGTCACAGCGACTATCTAACGTCGTCATCGTCATCAATCCGCCAACATTCGGTCACAAAATAAATCTTAGAGGCTTTCACTGACTGATGGCCTCGAAGAACCAAAATAAAATCAGCAAAATACGGTTTCCCCAGGAACGCCCTCGCACAGAAAACCCTAGCAACAGCGTTCCAAAAGCTTTGGGTACGATGTACTATACCGCCCTCTTCGCCGTTCTTTCGCACATCCTCGATGCTGCACAGAACGGCTCACTCGCTCGCGAGCCACCGTATCGCCTAGCGCTGCCAAACGCCCTTGCGCCTTGGCTCGGGGTTTCGCGCAGCCCATCCGCAGCCCATCTCTAGGGAGCCAGACCATGCAGCAACCATCAACTCGACAAGATTACGGTTCTGATCCGCTTGCTGTCCGCGACAGCGAAAAGTATCAAGAAGAATACATCGAGGGCTTCGTTGACAAGTGGGACGAGCTCATCGATTGGGACGCACGCGCAAAGGCCGAAGGCCAGTTCTTCATCGAACAATTACGCGAGCGCGGCGCAAAGAAGGTGCTCGATGTCGCCGCCGGCACCGGTTTTCACTCGGTTCAGTTGCTCGAGGCCGGATTCGAGGTCACCACGGCAGACGGCAGCCCTGTCATGCTGGCCAAGGCGTTCGAGAACGCACGCCGCCGTGGCCACATCCTGCGCACCATCCATGCCGACTGGCGCTGGCTGAACCAGAGCGTCCACGACCTCTACGATGCCGTCATCTGCCTCGGAAACTCTTTTACTCACCTGCATGAAGAACTCGACCGCCGCAAGGCCTTGGCCGAATTCTATGCCACGCTGCGCCACGACGGCGTGCTGATCCTAGACCAGCGCAACTATGACGCCCTGCTCGACCATCAGGTCCAGCCGACCCACAACTACTACTACTGCGGCGACAACGTGCGCGCCGAGCCCGAGCATGTTGACGACTCGCTCGCTCGATTCAAATACAGCTTCAGCGACGGCTCTGCATACCACCTGAACATGTTTCCGCTGCGCAAGGCCTATGTGCAACGGCTGATGCGCGAGGTTGGTTTCCAGCGTGTCGACACCTACGGTGACTTCCAAGAGACCTACCGCGACACTGAGCCCGATTTCTTTATCCATTGCGCCGAGAAGGCTTACCTAGGAGGCAACGGATGAGTCAACCGTATTCAGAGGCTGTCGAGACCGCTCGCGGTTATTACAACAGCGAAGACGCCGACAACTTCTATTTCCACATCTGGGGCGGCGAAGATATCCACATCGGACTCTACGAGCACGCCGATGAGCCCATCGCAACAGCCTCGGCCAGGACGGTCGAGCGCATCGCCGACCGCATTGCCGCACCGCTGTCGCAGCCTGACGCACGCGTGATCGACCTCGGCTCCGGCTATGGCGGTGCCGCACGCCATCTCGCTAAACGCTTCGGCTGCCAGGTTCTGGCACTGAATCTCAGCGAGGCGGAGAACCAACGTAGCCGGCAGATGAATCAGGCCGCGGGCCTCGACCACCTCATCGAGGTCGTCGATGCGAGCTTCGAGGAGATTCCTGCGCCCGATGCGAGATTCGACATCGCCTGGTCGCAGGATGCCATCCTCCACTCAGGCCATCGCGATCAGGTCATGTCGGAGGTCGATCGGGTCTTGAAGCCCGGCGGCGAGTTGATCTTCACCGACCCGATGCAGGCCGACGACTGCCCCGCGGGCGTGCTGCAGCCGATCTTCGACCGCATTCATCTGTCTAGCCTCGGCTCGTTCGCGTTCTATCGCGAGCAGGCGAGACGCTTGGGCTGGGAAGAGATCGAGGTCGTCGATCTCACCGAGAATCTCATCACCCACTATGCGCGGGTGGCCGATACCCTGCGCGAGCAGCGCGATCACCTCAAGGGCAAGGTCTCGGAAGACTACATCGAGCGCATGCTCACCGGACTCGGCCATTGGGTCGAGGGCGGCCGCAATGGCTACCTGAGCTGGGGCATCATGCACTTCCGCAAGCCTGCCTGAAACCCTTCGGAGCGCCGTCTGCAGACCTCGTCATGAGCGGCTGAACGAGCACAGCCGCACCGTCGCGGCTCCGCTTGGCCAGGGATGGGCCAGCAACAGCGGGCCGGTAGCATGCCGACCCGCTGCCTAACTCGCTCTAGCTCGCGTTCGCCTCCAGCCCGGCGATGATCTTGTCACGAATCGCCTCAACGCCGCCGACACCTTCAACACGAAGATAGCGTGGCGCACCCTCACCGCCCTTATCAGCCCAGGCCGAGTAGTAGGAGATCAACGGTTCGGTCTGATCGTGATAGACCTTCAGCCGCGCGCGCACCGTCTCTTCCTTATCGTCGTCGCGCTGCACCAGCGGCTCGCCGGTCTCGTCGTCCTTGCCCTCCTCCTTCGGTGGGTTGTACTCGATGTGGTAGGTTCGCCCGGAGGCTGGATGCACGCGGCGCCCAGACATGCGCTTGATGATCTCTTCATCAGGGACGTCGATCTCGACGACCGCGTCGATCGGCACCCCCACCTCCTTCAAGGCATCCGCCTGCGCCAAGGTCCGCGGGAAACCATCGAACAGGAAGCCATTCTCGCAGTCGGGCTCGGTGATCCGCTCCTTGACCATCCCCATGATGATCTCGTCGGAGACCAGCCCTCCCTCATCCATGATCTTCTTCGCCGCCAGCCCAAGCTCAGTACCCGCATTGACGTGAGAGCGCAGCATGTCCCCGGTCGAGATCTGCGGGATGTTGAACTGTTTCTTGATATAGCCCGCCTGAGTGCCTTTTCCAGCACCCGGTCCGCCAAGCAGGATGACGCGCATGAACTCTTGCCTCCAGTGGTGTTAAGTCGACAAGATAGGCTGCCACAGTGGCCCCGCCACGGCAATTACAAAGCGAAGTCCCAATGCGCCAGCGCTTGCTGTTCTTAGGCAGCTCCGGCTGAAACCAGCGGCGGAAACCAGGTCTGCACGATCTCTTGGTGGAGATCACCGATACCGAGCTGAAGCTCATCGACAAACTCATGCAGATCCTTTTGGCTGAAACGCTCGGGCTCGGCCGCATCCAGCGCACGCGACAGACGCCCGTTGACGCGCAGACAGGCCTCGTTACGCGGCAGACGCTCGAGACAGATGCGGCTGTGGTCGATACACCAGCGCAGCGAACGCGGAAACCGAGCACTCTTGAAGATGAAACCCAGCACCGGACCGCGTTGGACCCGAATCTGGGTGCTGCGCCGATACATCTGATAAGCGGTCAGCGATTTCAGCACACTGACCCACTGAATGTTGTCGTAGGGGCGCACCTCGTCGGCATCTGGCAGCAGCGCGGCCGAGTGCACATCAGCGATCCTTGTGGTCATATCGGCACGCTCGATGTAGCGCCCGAGGCTCAAGAACTCGAAGCCCTGATCGTGCAGCATGGTGCCATCGAGCAAACCATTGATCAGCTGACTGCTGGTGATCAGCCCACGCAGATAGGGGTGACGGCCGTTCTTGGTCAGCCCCTTCTGCAACCCCTCACGCGCATAGAGGGTCAGGCCGTTGATCTGTTCCCAGGCCTCGCGCGGAACGAAATCACGGATGGTGCGGCAATTCTCGCGCGCCGCCTCGAGGGCCGAGAGGATCGAGCCCGGGTGGCGCTCATCGCCGAGCAGGAAACGCATCACCTGGCGCTCGCCGTAGTCTTTGTAATGCTCCTCGAAGAGCTCGTGCGCGCCGGTAATATCGACCAGGGGCTTCCAGCCGGGCGCGATGCCCTTGGGCAGATCTAGCAACAGATTGGCGTTGACGTTGACGATGCGGGCGGTGTTCTCGGCGCGCTCGATATAGCGAGCGAGCCAGTAGAGGTTCTCAGCGACGCGGGAGAGCATGGCGAATCTAGATCTCGCTAACGGAGGGATACTCTGGACTCAGGGACGAACGAGCGTGTTTTCGGGGCCTGCTTTCGGGGCCTGCTTTCGGGGCCTATTTTCCGGATCAGCCTGAAGCCGTTTGTGACTGGCGTTGACTGGTCTCGCCCTGGGCCTGCTCGTAGGTCTCGCTGGCGACGTCCTGCGGCAAGATCCAGGTATCCTTGCTGCCGCCGCCCTGCGATGAATTGACCACCAACGAGCCCTTGCGCAACGCGACGCGGGTCAGCCCGCCCATGGTCACCTGCTGGCGATCAGAAGACAGGATGAAGGGGCGCAAGTCGACATGGCGCGGTTCGAGACGATCCTTGATCACGGTCGGCACCGTCGAGAGCTTGAGGGTCGGCTGGGCGATATAATTGCGCGGGTCTTTCTTGATCGCAGCCGCCATCCGGTCGCGCTCGGCCTGGGTCGAGGCCGGTCCGACCAACATGCCATAACCGCCGGACTCGTTGGCTGGCTTCACCACCAGCTCCGCCATGTGCTCGAGCACATATTGCAGCGCATCCGGCTCCATGCAGCGATAGGTCGGCACGTTCGGCACGATCGGCGCTTGGTCGAGATAGTATTTGATGATCTCAGGCACAAAGGCGTAGACGACCTTATCATCAGCAACGCCAGCACCGGGCGCATTGGCGAGCGCGACATTGCCCGCCTTCCAGGCGCGCATCAGGCCGGCAACACCCAATGCCGAGTCCTCGCGAAAAGACTCGGGATCAAGAAACAGATCATCGACGCGCCGATAGATCACATCCACCCGCGCTGGCCCATCGACCGTGCGCATGTAGCAGCAATCGTCATCATCGACAAACAGATCGCGGCCTTCGACCAGTTCCGCGCCCATCTGCTGCGCCAGATAGGCATGCTCGAAGTAGGCCGAGTTGTAGATGCCGGGTGTCAGCACGACGACCTCTGGGTACTCGGCCGGCCGCGGCGAGAGCGAGGCAAGGGTGTCGAACAATTGCGATGGATAGTCATCCACCGGCAATGGCGCATAGTGCTCGAATAGCTCGGGGAAGACGCGCTTGGTCACCAGTCGATTCTCGAGCATGTAAGAGACGCCCGAGGGCACTCGCAGATTGTCCTCCAGCACATAGAGCGTGCCATCGGCATCGCGCACCAGGTCAGAGCCACAGATATGCGCCCAGATGCCGAAAGGCGGGTCGATGCCCACGCATTGCGGCCGGAAGTTGACCGATTTTGCCAGCACATCCTTAGGAAACACTTTGTCCTTGACGATGCGCTGGTCATGATAGAGGTCGTCGATGAACAGGTTCAGCGCCTGCACGCGCTGCTTCAGCCCAAGCTCGACTTGGCGCCACTCCCGCTCCGGGATCACCCGCGGAATCACATCAAAGGGCCAGGCGCGGTCAATCGCCCCGCCCTCCTCCGAGTACACCGTGAAGGTGATCCCCATCTCCTTGATCGAGACCTCGGCGGCCAATTGGCGCGCCATCAGCTCGTCACCGCCGAGCGCCTGAATATCCGCCGCCAAGGCATCGACCTCGGGGCGTGGCTCGCCGCGTGCCGCGAGCAGTTCATCGTAGAAACCATCGCAATCGTAGTCGGTCCAGTCGATCTCCATGGGCGCCGTCGTCAACCTCGATACTGTTGTGGCGGGTACAAAACCGCGGCCGGGTGCCTGATTGTTACCGCTTCAGGCGGCAGCGTCCAATCTTGTATCGGCCTAGCGCCATGTTCGCAAACCTAAGGCTCATGGCGTGGTGCCACTCCGGACAAATGAATCACATAAGATTCAAGTCAAGCCTAGCAAGCCTTTCTTAGGAAACGCCGCAAACGCGTCGAGATCAGCTCTCCAATCTCCGCCGCGAGCCTATGACGGCTCGCGGCGACTCCAGGCCGAACTCGATGACAGCCTGAGCCAGGCTCAGGGCAGACTGATGCGCTTCATGATCCCGTCTTTCAACTTCCAATGCTTGAGACCGGCACCGATATGCAGCAGTAAGACGGCCAGCAGGACCGCACCGCCAATGCCGTGCATCAGGAACAGCTGTTCACCAAGCTCTTTATTGGCCGGATCGAGGCCCGGCTGCGACCAACCGAAGAACTGAATCGGAAACCCGCTGATCGCCGTCGCCAGCCAGCCGCCAACCGGAATGCCGATCAACAGCAGATACATCAGCACATGGGTGGTTGTACTCACAACGCGCTCCGCACCTGTAAGCGGGGTCTGATACTCAGGCGCCGGTGAGAATCGAAACAGCAACAAGCGCAACACCACCAGAAAGAACAGCAGAATCCCAAAGCTCTTGTGGGCCATGTAGAAGGTGTTGGTCAGCTCATCTCCGAATAGACCGTTGACGCCTTCGTAGCCAAGGCCCCAGAAGGTGAAGCCCATCGCCAGCAGCCCGAAGATCAACAGAGCGATCAACCAGTGCAGCAGCCGCTGCACGAACGAGTAGCGTGTTTTTGCCATCAGAAGTCTCTCCTTCGTTCATCAAAGTGTCAGCGCATTTACCACGAAATACGACCGGCAACGCAAGGGGGCAACGCAATCCTCGCCAGAATCTTTAGTCCCATCTGGCTTCCGTCTGGCTTCCGTCTGGCTTCCGATCGGTTACCGCGAAACCCACCCGTTCGGCGCCCGCAGTCGGCAGTCCGGCGACTCACCGCTGCCACTTCTCAGCGATTGCCCCAATCATCGACGCCTGTCGACGTCCCTTAAACACCAAGCGACAAAGGCCGCTCATGCCGCACCTCGATCAAGCCCAACAAGCCAATGCTCCTGCTACTCGCTCTCGAGCCGGGGAAACCTTCCGCTACATCAACTGGCTGTTCAATCCCTACCAGCGGCTCGATGTGCCTGCCATCTACGACCTGCTCTCGACACGCGCGGCGACCGAGCGCGCGCTCTATCTCAATCTGGGCTATTGGCGAGATGCGACGGATCTCGACTCTGCCAGCAATGCGCTCGCGGATCTGCTCGCTGACGCGGCGCAGCTCTCGCCTGGCGACCAACTGCTCGATGTCGGCTATGGTTTCGCCGACCAAGACATGCGCTGGTCCGAACGCTATCAGCCGGCACAGATCATCGGCCTCAATCTGACCCAGTCACAGGTCGAGATCGCGCGCCAACGCGTCGCCGAGCGCGGACTGAGCGAGCAGATCGATCTCCGCCAAGGCTCAGCGACCGCGATGGACCTGCCCGATGCGTCAGTCGACAAGGTGATCGCTTTGGAATGCGCGTTCCACTTTCGCTCCCGTGAGCAGTTCCTGCGCGAGGCCTTCCGTGTGCTCCGCCCAGGCGGGCGCATCGCCATCGCCGATATCTTGCCGCGACCCGCACAAGGCAGCGCCTGGCAACGCTTCAAGCGCAAGACATCCTGGGCCTTGGTCGCAGGCAAGTTCTCGATCCCTTGGGACAATGCCTATCCCATCCCGACCTATCACGCCAAGCTGAAGCTGCGGGGTTATGAGCAGATTCGCGTCGAGTCGATCAGAGATCAGGTCTATGCACCGCTTCACCACTGGCTGCGCGCGCACCGCGACAGCCTCCAACGGCTGCATCCGGTCGCACGCTTTGCCGCCAAGCTTGCGCTGCGCCGCGCCCCGGAAACGCTGTACGCCGGCTTGGACTACGTTGTCGCGACCGCGGTCAAGCCGGTGCGCTGACCCTCATCGCGTCATTCTTCGAACTCGTGACACGCGATGGCGAGCACCCGTTGACCAGCCGGCGTATCAACCACTTAGCATTTTTTCAACAGACCTGTGGATAAGTCTGTGGGAAAGATAAGTACAAACGTGCCAAACGCCCGTCTTCTCTGCCCCGACGACAGATTGACGCATTTTTGACCAGATGCATAACCCATTGTTTTTACGTTGGTGAATTCGAAACCCTGAGCACACTGAGGTATGCTGAACGTGCGGCAAGCAACCCCATTGACTCAATGTGGACAACTAACCAGGCTAGAACCGCGAGCGGCTGACTTGTCCACTGTCTTCGGCATCACGCGACCAGGACGATCAGCCTTCACACTCGGTTCAAGGGGTTGCCGGTCAGGCCGATGCAAGCTTGCGCGACCCGACTAAACCGCTCAGGATAGCGCCGCTCGGCGGCGGAGCCTGGGACACCCCCGGCGCTCGCTATTCACCATCCTGTCGCCCTATGCCTCGTCCCTATCCGCAGGAAGTCAAACAAACCGGCATGACACCAGACGCGCTTCAACCCGTTCGCGATCACATCGCCTCGCGCATCATTGGCCAGCAGCGCTTCGTCGATAGCATGCTGGTTTGCCTGCTCAGCGACGGCCATCTGTTGGTCGAAGGCATGCCCGGCCTGGCCAAGACCACCGCTGTGAAGGCCCTCGCCGATGCCATCGAAGGCGACTTCCATCGCATCCAGTTCACGCCCGACCTGCTGCCCTCGGACCTGATCGGCACCGACATCTACCGCCACGAGAAGGGCGAGTTCGAGTTCCGCGAAGGGCCGCTGTTCCACAATGTCTTGCTCGCCGATGAGGTCAACCGCGCCCCGGCCAAGGTGCAGTCGGCGCTGCTCGAGGCGATGGCCGAGCAGCAGATTACGGTCGGCCAGCGCACCTACCCGCTGCCCGATCTGTTCATGGTCTTGGCGACCCAGAATCCGGTCGAGCAAGAAGGCACCTATCACCTGCCCGAGGCCCAGCTCGACCGCTTTCTGATGCAGGCCGTGGTCACCTACCCGACCCGCGACGAGGAGCTACTGATCCTCGAACTCGATGCCAACGAGCAGCAGCGCACTGAGGTCATTCCGCCGAAGCGGCTCAGCCAGCAGGAACTGTTCGCCATGCGGCGCGCGGTCTCGGCGATCTATCTCGATCCGAAGCTGCTCAGTTACATCGTCGATCTGGTCCAGGCCACGCGCCAGCCAAAGCTTTACGATGACTCACTCGCGCGCTGGTGCCGCTTTGGTGGCTCGCCGCGTGCCAGCATCGCCTTGGCCCGCTGCGCCCGCGCCCGCGCCTGGCTCGATGGCGATGACTTCGTCGCCCCGCACCATATCCAGCTGATCGCCCCCGAGGTGTTGCGCCATCGCCTGCTGCTCACCTTCGAGGCCGAGGCCGAGGGCATCACCACCGATGAGTTCATCAACCGACTGCTGAACCTGGTCGCCATCCCCTGATGAGGCCTGTCACGGCAGGCATCATGATCGGCGTCCTAGCCGACGTCCTAGCCGACGTCCTAGCCGACGTCATGGTGGCAGGAGTCACCGTCATCGGTCCGATTAAGCCAGGCTTGCTCAACAGATGAGTCTCTATCCTCGCCTCGACGACCTGCTCGAGCTCAGACACCAAGCCCACACCCTCGGTGTCTCCTCGCATCATCTGGTCAACTCGACCTTTGCCGGGCTCTATGCGTCGGTGTTCCGCGGTGCGGGCGTCAACTTCGAGGAGGTGCGGGAATACCGCGAAGGCGACGACATCCGCTATATGGACTGGAAGGTCACCGCGCGGATCAATGAGCCGCACCTGAAGGTCTTCCGCGAGGAGCGTGAGCGCAGCGTGGTGCTCTGCGTCGATCGCGGCCCGCACATGGCCTTCGGCACCCGCGGCACCTTCAAGGGCGTACAGGCAGCGCGAGCGGCGGCGCTGATCGGCTGGGCCGCGAGCCGGCTGCAAGACCGAGTCGGTGGCATGGCCTTCGGTGATCCACAGCAAGGCCTGCAGCACTTCCGCCCGGCACGCGGTCGGCGCGCGCTCTGGCAGCTGCTGCGTACCTTGACCCTGCCCGGCTCAGCCGAAAGCGCCTCGATCGACTGCCTCGCCGAGGCGCTGAAGCGCGCCTCCCGTGGCTTGCCGACGGGATCGTTGATCTTCGTCATCGCCGACCTCAACCGCGAGGCACGCAATCTTGAATCGGTACTCGGCAACCTCCGGCAACGCAGCTCGGTGGTATTGATCCCGGTTGATGATCCGGCCGATCGCGAGATCCCAGCGATGGGCAAGGTCAGCTTCCGCGGCACCGATGGCCGTCTGATCGAGATCGATACCGATGACAGCCAGGCACAAACCGCCTACCGCGAGGCCTGGAGACAGCGCCGCGCCACCCTATCCGCCCTTGCCAACCGCTTGAATATCATCCTGATGCCGATCCACACCGAGCAAGACATCCACGCCAGCCTGATCAGCGGCCTCGAGCAACGCGCGCGCTCACGCGCCATCTGATTGCCTGACCATTTGACGCACCATCTGACGCACCATCTAACCAAGAGCCCAAAGTTTGAATACTGACCTGCGAACACTGCGCGACATCCACGATGCCCTCGGCAACCCCTGGTGGCCGCTGGCGCCGGGCTGGTGGCTGCTGTTTGCAATGGTTGTCGGCGTCGTGGCGTTTGTCTGGCACTTCAGACAAGTGCGTTGGGTTCTACCCGTGATCCCACTACTCTATCTCGGCGACTGGCGCTGGGATGCGCGTCGCGCGTTGAAACGCCTGCGCTGCGCCCCGCCTCAGACATCACTGAAGACACAACTCGCCGAACTCTCCGAACTGCTCAAGCGCGTCGCGATGGCGCGGCACGGACGTAGCGCCTGCGCCGGCCTGCATGGCCAGGCTTGGCTCGACTGGCTCAGCGCGCATGATCCGGACGGCTTCAACTGGCGCCAACATGGCCAGCTCATCGTCAGCGCGCCCTATGCGCCGGATAGCGCGGACCCGGCCAAGAAGACCCCAGGATCTAGCCGCGATCGCGACCCGCGCTCAGAACCGCCGCCGATTGCAGACCGACAGCATGCAGAGCGACAACTCGAGCAGCTGATCGCAGCCACCGAGCGCTGGATCACCGCCCCCCTCAAGGCGCCCAAGCGCGGAGCCGAGTCCACTCAAGGCACGTCAGCAGAGCGCGCAGACAACAAGAGCGATACCGCGCTTAGCCTGTTCAGCAGGGCGCCAGGTTGGCTCACTTCGCGCTATCACAAAGTCGCCAAGGCCTTTCGTCAGCACAAACCACCCGCCGCTGAGACGACCAGATGAACGCCTTTGCATTCGCCTGGCCCTGGTTTGGTCTGCTGCTGCCGCTACCTTTCCTACTACCGTTTCTACTCAACCGTTTCTGGTCACGCCAATCGGGCAGCGACGCTGAGACCGAGCCGCGCAGCCAAGACCAGCGCATCACGCTGCTGCATCCGCAGCTTGCAGCCCTCGAAAGCGTCTATCGGGCACGGCGCCCAGACCACGACCTCATGAGCGGGATCAACCGCCTGCTGCTCTATCTGCTCTGGGCAGCCCTGGTGCTGGCCCTCATGCGCCCGCAATGGCTGGTTCCCCATACCGAGGTCAGTACCCCGGGCTATGACCTGATGCTCGCGGTGGATGCCTCGCATTCGATGGACGCGCTCGACTTCAGCGATCGCGGCCAGCAGCTGAACCGCATGCAGGTGGTCAAAGGCGTGATGGGGCGCTTCATCGACGAGCGCGCTGGCGATCGCATCGGGCTGATCATCTTCGGCACCGAGGCCTTCGTCCTTTCGCCGCTCACCATCGACCGCTACGCCGTCCACCAGTTGCTCGACGGCATCGTGCCGAGCATCGCCGGCGGCAGCACCGCGCTCGGCGATGCCATCGCCCTCGGCGTCAAGAAGCTGCGCCAGCGCCCCGAGGGCTCGCGCGTGATGATCCTGATCGCCGATGGCGACAACACCGCCGGTAGCTTCCAGCCGCTCGAAGCCGCCAGCCTGGCCCGCCTCGACGGGATTCGCATCTACGTCATCGGCGTCGGCAGCAAGCAGGCGCGCATCCCGATCTTGCACCAAGGCAAGATCGAGTACTGGGATGACCTGACCATGAACGAAGAGACCCTACAGCAGATCGCCGAGGTGACCGGCGGCGCCTATTTCCGCGCCACCAACACGCGCGCCCTCGAGGAGATCTCGCAGCGCATCGGCGTGCTCGAAAAGACCGAGTCCGAGACCCGCACCGTATTCCTGCCCGAACCGCTGTACCGCTGGCCGCTTGCGCTCGCGCTGCTCGCCCTGCTCCTGCTCGGCCTCTTCCCCGAGGGCCGGCGTCGTACCATGCGGAGATCGAGCCATGCCTGAGACCGGTTTCCACTTCAGCCAGCCACAGTGGTTCTTGGGTCTGTTCGCTTTGCCACTGGTCGCGCTCTGGCTCTGGCGCAGCACCGCTAAAGCAGCGCGCGGCCCGATCCATCGCTACGCGGATGCGCATCTATTGCCGCATCTGTCTGGGGTCCGCGAACTCAAGCGCACTGAGCGCTGGGGCCAATTCCTCAGCTGGTCCCTGCTCTGGCTGTTATTGCTCACGGCGATGGCCGGACCACGCTGGGACTCGGCCTCGGTTCAGCTCTTTCACCCGGGCGACAATCTACTGATCCTGTTGGACATCTCGCGCTCGATGGATGCCACCGACACGGCGCCGAGCCGGCTCGGCCGCGCACGCCAAGAGGTTCAAGACCTGATATTGCAGAACCGGGAGCTGCGGCTCGGGCTGATCGCCTTCGCCTCGGTACCGCATGTGATCTCCCCGGTCACTGAGGACAGCCGCGCCCTGCTGTTGACGCTGCCGGCCCTGTCCACCGGACTCACGCAACTGCCAGGCAGTCGACTGCAGGGCGCGCTCGACCGCGCCGAGCAACTGCTTAATGCCCTGCCCAAGGATAGCGCCAAGGCCATGCTCTTGATCTCAGACGGCGACTTCGACGAGCCCGGACTCGAAGACCGCGTCAGAACGCTCGCCGAGCGCGGCCTGCCGCTGCATGTGCTCGGCGTCGGCACCGTTGAGGGCGCCGATGTTCCCGGCGATCGTGGGCCGCTGCTGGCCGCAAACGGCAAGCCGGTGCGCACCCGCCTCGACGAGGATCAGCTAGAGGCGCTAGCGGCCGCCGGCAGCGGCCTCTATCGACTTGCCGACTATCGAGATGAAGACACCCGCGCCATCCTCGAGGTCGCCGCGCAGAGCCGACTCCCGGCCGAGATCAGCAATGACCGCACCCGGGTCTGGCACGAGCGCTTCTACATCCCGGTCGCCCTCCTGCTGTTGCTCCTGCTGCCGCGGTTTCGGGATTGGCTCGGCCCTAAACGACCGGCCAGCCAGGACAACGCTGGCTCCAGCCAAGGCGGCGAGAGGTCAGCCTGATGGACCAAGGTCAGCACCACAAACCGAGTGCTCTAGCCACCACGCTGGGCCTGGCGCTGGACGCGACAGTGCTGATCGCCGCAACGATGATCACGGCGACCGTTCCCAGCACAGCCCAAGCAGGCTGGCTCAAGAACAGCGAGCAAGAGGCGATTGCCGATTACGAGAACGGCGCCTACGCCGCCGCTGCAGCGACCTTCAGCGACCCATTCCGACGCGGCGTCGCACTCTATCGCGCCGGCCGCTACGCTGAAGCCGAAGCTGCCTTCGCCGAACCGCAGCGCAATGCAGTGCGCACCGAGGCCCTTTACAACCTTGGAAACAGCCGATTTTCGCAGGGCGACTATGCCGGCGCCATCAACGCCTACGAAAAGGTGCTGAGCGCTGAACCCACGCACGACGATGCACTGTACAACCTCGCTCTTGCGCGCTCGCGGCTCGCGCGCTTCGAGCAAGCGGCCTTTGCCGAAGCGCAGCAACCTGAGCCGGACGAAGACCAAGACACCGAGCAGACCGCAGACAGCCCGGATGCTGGCGATGATGCCGCCGACCAAGAACAGCCTGAAGAGCAGGACGGGGAGCAGGACGGGGAGCAACAGCAACAAGGCGAGCCCAAAGACGATGGAGAACAGCAGCAAGGCGAACAAGAGCAGGGTGATCAGGAGCAAGGCGAGCAACAGCAGGACGAACAGCAGCAAGGCGAGCAGCAAGGGCAACAATCCGGTGGCGGCGACCAGCAAGGCGATGCCCAGGATCAGGCGTCAGACGCCGCAGCCGATGCGCAGACCGCAGACGATCAACAGCGCGGCAAGAGCGGCGGTGATGAGCAGCAGAAGCCGCAAGATGCCGAGGCCGGCGACAGCGCTGACGCGAAGGATGGCCGCGGCGAGGATGCATCAGCGTCAGACCAAGCCAGTGGCGATCTCGACGACACCGAGACAGCCCATGAGACCGGCGAGAATGACGACCGCGAGCGGAAACCTGAGTCTGAGTCAGATTCAGAGCAAGCCAAGGGCGAGCAGCCACACAGCCAAGACGCGAAAGAGGAAATCGGTAGCGACGAACAGCACAGCGACGATCAAACCGGCGAGCATGGCGATGAATCCAATGCGGACCAGCGCGCCGGCGGCGAGACTCCAGAAGATCAGGCAGGGGCCGCTGAATCGACTGATCAGGATCACGAGCAATCGGGCGCCGGCGCTGACCAAGCGTCCAGAGCAGGCCAGGAGTCTGACGACGAGCAGGCCGCCGGTGAGCGCGCTGGCAACGATGCGGCAAGCGACCAGGCGCCCGACGCTCAGGAGATCGATGCCGACGCGGATCAGCAGCGCCCAGAGCCTGAATCGAGCGCGCGCCTTGACCGACCTGATGCCAAGGGTGATCGCGCCGCGAAGGCCAGCACCGAGCCCGACCTCAGCGCCGCCGATCGAGCAGCCGAGTCGGTCGACCGCTTCGATCAGCAGGGCGCCTTGCCTTGGCAGGCACTGGACCCTGAGCAAGGGATCAGCGATCGACCCGCGCTCGATGGCGAAGCCGCGCTCGGCCCGGGAATGGCGGTGATCGAGCAGCGGCTGCAGCAGGTCGAGGGCGATCCGACGCACCTGATGCGCAACCAATTCCGGCTCGAGGAGGCACGTCGTCTGCGCGAGAGCAGTGGACAATTGCAGGAGGCTCGGCCATGGTAGCGAAGCTTGCAGCAGGACACCCACAGCGCCCAACAACCTCTCGGCATCCGGATCAAGACCCTAGCATCCAACGGACGTGGATCAGGCTACGCACGCTCGCCATCGCACTCCTAGCCTCGGTCTTAGGCCTCACCCCGGTAGGCATCACGGCCTCAGGTCTCAACACGGCAACCAGCGCTCAGGACGCGCAAAACCCGTCGCAGGCGTCCTGGGGGCAAGCGCGGCTCGCCCAGCAGGGTTATCCGCAGCAGCCTGGTAACCCTTGGACCTTCCGACCCCAGCCCCCGACCAATGCACGCGGCGTTCCACCCGGATCACCCCCTGGCCAACAACCGCCGGCTGGCTACCCGCAGGCTGGGCCCTGGCAACAGCTGCCACCGGTGTACTGGGGAGCGGGCGCACCCAGCCCCTACCCAGGCGCCTATCCCAATCAGCAGCCTGGCGGCTACCCAAGCGGCCCCGGCTACAACCCGTATCAGCAGGGCACACGACCAAGCGCTCAGCCGTCTCTGGAGGTCAGCCTGCTCAACAGCCAGCCTTACGTACAGCAGCCCGTGCTGGTGCGGCTCGATGTGCTCAGCTCTGGCAATCTCGCCACCGCCTCTCCGGAGCTTGCCGGCTTTGATGCGGTGCTGTTGGAAGAACTCTCGGGCCCTATCACCAGCGTTCGTGGCAGCGGCCGCGAGCGACAGATCGTTAACAGCTACATGCTGACGCTGATCCCACTGCGCGAAGGATCACTTCAGCTCGGTCCGTTCGAGGTCTCCGGCACCCTCGCCGGTGGCGTCCCGTTTTCGGCAGTGGCAGCTGCGCCCAACCGTCTCGAGGTGCGGCCGGTGGTCGCCTCGGTCCGACCCTGGCTCCCGCTGCAAGCCCTGCAGCTGACGCGCGAGCTTGACCAGAGCACACCGCTCGCCGAAGGCCGGCCCACCACCCTCAGCTTGCGCCTGCGGGCAACCGGCGGCACGGGCGCTCAGCTGCCCGATCTCGAGCCGATGCTGAGGTCGAACGACTTCCGCGCCTACCGCGAGCAGACGATCATCGATACCCGCCTAAACAACGATGGACGCACGCTCGAAGGCATTCGCACCGAGATCTACACCCTGGTGCCCTATTCGGGCGGCCGTCTCCAGCTGCCAGAGCTTCGTATCAATTGGTGGAATGTAGAAGCCGCCCGGCGCGAGACCTCGAGTGTTCCGATCCGTAACCTCTCCGTTGCTGGCGAGTCTGGCCCGTTCGGATTTGGGCGCGGCTCCGGGTGGTCGGGATGGCTCGGCAACGGCACCGATAGAGACGAAGGCCGTCGGAGCGGCCGCGGCAGCGAGGGTTGGCGCTGGTTCTGGATACCACTGGGCAGCATCATGCTGCTACTGATCGGCTACTGGGCTGGCGTCTGGTACCGCGTCAAGAAACCGGCGTCCAGTGCCAAGGCGAAGAGGGCGAGCGCGACCTCTCAGCTAGATAGGGGGCACAGGCTCCGCGGCACCAGCGGTGAACTGAGATTCAGACTGAGCGCCGGCTTTAGCAATGGCCTGCGCCGACTCGACCCAGGCGCGCTAGTCGCCGCGCTCTGGCTCGCGCTGCGCGGCCGCCTGCACCGGCTGATGCCCGCTAGCCTGCGGGTCTATCGCTGCGCTCTCGCCGCCGAGCGCGCGGACAGCCCGAGCGAGTGGGCGCTGAGATTTCAGAGTAGCGCCTGCCAGAGCCTGCGCACGCCCAGTCGAGAGCCACTTCCGCGCATGGCGGATCGGATCTTGCGTCTCCGCCCAGGGGCCGATGCGGTGCGTGTTCGCGGTCTTATCCAGGAACTCGATCATGCCCTCTACAATGGAGGCAAGCTGGATATGAAACGCTGGAAGCGGGAGCTACGCCTTGCCCTTCGTCCGGGTTTGGGGGCATTTCGCGGACTGCTCGGCGGGCGGCTGCAGCCCGCGCGGCTGCCCGCGCTCAACCCCATCTCAAGCGAACACGGGATCAAACGCTAGCCGGCAACCTCATAAGTGGTCTTGGAGCCGGTCAGGTCCCAAGCGAAGGTGCAATCCAGATGCGAGAGCACCGAGATCAAACCGCTTTCGCCATCCTCGACCATCACGGCAACCGGCGCGCGTTTACCGAACTGCTTATTACCGCGCTTCACCCACATGTCGCGCATCTCCGGATTGCGCGGGAAGTAGGTCTGTAGGGCCTCCTCAATGCGCAGCAGGTAGGATACGCGGCGGTTGACCTCGGCGTTATCAGGAAACGGCTCCTCCTCACGAAAGCGCGAGATGTTGCGCACCTTGACGCTCTCGGGGAGTTGCAGCAGCACCATCATGTCGCTTGCCGAGAGGTTCCAGCTCTCGAGTAGGCTCATGGTGCGCTGGGTCAGCGACAGACGTTCGTCGTGGGTCAGATCAGACATGGGGATGGACCACCTTAGGTATCAGCAGGTATCAGCAGGTATTAGCCGCGACCACCCGGCAGAGGCATCACGGCAACGAGGAACAAGAGGATTGCGGACTGTCGTTGACAGTGAAGGCGAATAACCCAGGTTGCAACCCGGAAAAGGGATTATCCGATCCCGAGCGCGGCCAGTGAGACGCCACCTACAGGCAAGCTGGCTGACCAACTGGGCACCATCGCCAAAGAACAGATCGCGTCATTCGAGCAGCGGTCATGCTGGCGCAAGGGTTAGTATGTCGCGCTCAGCTGTCAGCTCGCCACCATAACCACCGCTAACGGATGTCGCAATGCGTGCAGATGCTTCGGCCCAAGATCGCTCAGCCGAGCCGCCTCTTCGCGGCTGGGAATTCTGGATCGATCGCGGCGGCACCTTTACCGACATCGTCGCCCGGCGACCCGATGGCGCGCTGCTGACCACCAAGCTGCTCTCGGAGAACCCCGAGGCCTATGTCGATGCCGCCATCGAGGGCATCCGCCGGCTGCTCGCGCTGGCGCCCGACGCGCCGCTACCCAGCGCGGCGATCGAGGCGGTGAAGATGGGCACCACGGTCGCCACCAATGCCCTGCTCGAGCGCAAGGGCGATCGGGTGCTGCTCTTGGTCACGCGCGGTTTTGGTGACGCCCTACGCATCGGCTACCAGGCCCGCCCGCAGCTCTTTGCACGTCAGATCATCCTGCCGGAGATGCTCTACGAGCGGGTTGAGGAGGTCAGGGAGCGCGTCGGCGCCGATGGTCGCCTGATCACCCCACTCGATCTTGAGGATCTGCGCCCGCGCCTCGAGCGGGCCTATCGCGACGGCATCCGCGCCACCGCCATCCTCTGCATGCACGGCTATCGCTATCCCGAGCATGAACAACGCATCAAGGCGCTCGCTAAGGCGATCGGCTTTCGCCAGATCTCGACCAGCCATGAGATCAGCCCGCTGATCAAGCTGATCGGTCGTGGCGACACCACGGTGGTCGACGCTTACCTCTCACCACTGCTGCGGCGTTATGTCGAGCAGTTCGAAGGCCTACTCGGTACTGATACTGGGACTGCCGCGAGGCCTAGCGATCAGCGCAACCAGCATCCTGCTGCCTCCGACCAGGCTGAGCAAAACAGGCATGACCAAGGGACAGGAGCCGCGAAGAAAACGAAGCGGTCAGCCTGCGCAAACGTCAAGCCACGTCTGCAATTCATGCAATCACACGGCGGATTGACCGACGCCCATCTGTTCCAGGGCAAGGACGCGATCCTATCCGGTCCAGCAGGCGGCATCATCGGCGCGGTCGAGACCGCACGCCAGGCCGGCTTCGACAAGCTGATCACCTTCGACATGGGCGGCACCTCAACCGATGTCGCCCACTATGCCGGCACCCTCGAGCGCAGCCTCGAGACCCCGGTCGCTGGCGTGCGCATGCGCGCGCCGATGATGCAGATCCACACCGTTGCCGCTGGCGGCGGCTCGCTGTGCCAGTTCGATGGCGCCCGCTATCGGGTCGGCCCGGAGAGCGCCGGCGCTGATCCGGGTCCGGCCTGCTATCGGCGCGGCGGGCCGCTGGCGGTAACCGATTGCAACCTGATGCTCGGTAAGCTGCAGCCAGGCTTCTTTCCGGCAGTTTTCGGGCCGAGCCAGGATCAGCCGCTCGACTTGGATGCGGTGCGGAACGGGTTCAGCACCTTGGCCGATGAGATTGCCGCGGCAACGGGCGAGCGGCCGCTCCCAGAGCAGGTCGCCGAGGGCTTCCTGCATATCGCCATAGAGAATATGGCCAATGCGATCAAGACCATCTCGGTGCAGCGCGGCTACGATGTGACCGACTACACCCTAGTCAGCTTTGGTGGCGCCGGCGGCCAGCATGCTTGCGCGGTGGCCGATGCACTCGGCATGTCGCGGGTGCTGTTGCACCCGCTCGCCGGCGTGCTCTCGGCCTACGGCATGGGGCTGGCAAGCGTGCGCGCACTGCGCGAGCGCTCGCTCGAGCAGCCGCTGGAGGACGCACTCGACAGCGGCGAGTTCGCGACAGCACTCGCGGCCATCACGGACGAGGCCGAGCAGGAACTGCGCGCCCAATCGATCCCGGCCGCGCGCATCGAGCTGTGCCGTTCGCTCCACCTGCGCTATCAGGGCTCCGATAGCGCGATTGAGGTCAAACTGGGTGGTCTGGGTCATCACAGCAGCGGCGACGCTAGCGAGAACGTCAATGCCAGCGGGAACGGCAACCTCGGCGGTGGTCTCGACCCTGCCGACCCGAGCGCACGGCAGCCCCCTGGCTTGATGACCGACCAGACCGCCACAGGCGCCGCCGAGATCAGGCGCGCCTTCGAGGCCGCCTACCGCACCCGCTTCGGCTTCCTGATGCCCGACACCCCTCTGATTGCGGCCAGCGTCGCCGTCGAGGCCATCGGTCAGGCCGAAGGCGTCACGGCAATGCCGGACGCATTACAGGGGCCAACTCCGCCCGCGAACGCAACTGTGTCGATCTTCAGCGGCGGAGACTGGCATCCCGCGCCGCTGTTCGAACGCGGTGCCTTGCATCCAGGCAACCGCATCACCGGCCCCGCGATCATCGTCGAGCAGACCGGCACCACCATCGTCGAGCCGGGCTGGCAGGCCGCAGTGACCGCCCTCGGCAACCTCCTGTTGCAACGGGTCGAGGCCCGCGCCGAGGGCCGCGCCATCGGCACCGACTGCGATCCGGTGATGCTTGAGGTGTTCAATAATCTCTTCATGTCGATCGCCGAACAGATGGGCTACCGGCTGCAGAACACCGCCTTCTCGGTCAACATCAAGGAGCGGCTGGATTTCTCCTGCGCCCTGTTCGATCCGGATGGCGCCCTGGTCGCCAATGCCCCGCACATCCCGGTGCATCTCGGCTCGATGGGCGAGAGCGTGCGCGCGGTGATTCGGCAGAATGCTGGCTCCATGGCGCCGGGCGATGTCTATGCGCTGAACGCGCCCTACAACGGCGGCACCCATCTGCCGGATGTCACCGTCATCACGCCGGTGTTCGACGCCGCCGGCGAACAGATCCTGTTCTATGTTGGCAGCCGCGGTCATCATGCCGACATCGGCGGCATCAGCCCCGGCTCGATGCCGGCGCGCTCGCGGAGCGTCGACGAGGAAGGCGTGTTGATCGACAACCTCAAGCTGGTCGAGCACGGCGTCTTCCAGCGCGAGGCGGTGATGGCGCTGCTCAGCGCCGGTCCCTATCCGGCGCGTAATCCCGAGCAGAATCTCGCCGACCTGCAAGCGCAGATCGCAGCCAACGCCAAGGGTGTCGAGGAGCTGCTGAAGATGGTCGATCACTTCGGCCTCGCCACCGTGCGGGCCTACATGGGCCATGTCCAAGCCAATGCGGAAGCATCGGTGCGCCGCGTCATCGAGGTGCTGAAGCCGGGTCGCTTTAGCGTCGAGATGGACGACGGCGCGGTGATCGCGGTCGCGATCTCGATCGATCGGCAGCGGCGTCGGGCGTGCGTCGACTTCACCGGCACCAGCCCGCAACAGCCAAGCAACTTCAATGCCCCGGCGGCGATCTGTCGCGCCGCCGTGCTCTATGTCTTTCGCACCCTGGTCGAAGACGCGATCCCGCTCAATGAGGGCTGCCTAAAGCCAATTGATCTCATCATCCCAGAGGGCTCGATGCTCAACCCCTGTTATCCGGCGGCGGTGGTCGCCGGCAACGTCGAGACCAGCCAGGCGATTACCGACGCCCTCTATGGCGCCCTCGGCGTGCTCGCCGCCGCTCAGGGCAGCATGAACAACACCAGCTTCGGCAACGCAGGCCACCAATACTACGAGACCGTCTGCGGCGGCTCCGGTGCCGGCCCCGACTTCGACGGCACCAGCGCGGTGCAGACGCACATGACCAACTCCCGCCTGACCGACCCCGAGGTTCTGGAGTGGCGCTTACCCGTGCGCTTGGACGCCTTCTCCATCCGCCGCGGATCAGGAGGCAATGGACGTCACCGCGGCGGCGATGGGGTCGAGCGGCGCATCCGTTTCTTGGAACCGATGGACGTCAGCATCCTCGCCAATCGCCGTCGGGTGCCGCCCTTCGGGCTTGCCGGCGGCGAACCGGGCGCCTGTGGTCGCAACTGGATCGAGCGCGCCAACGGTAACATCGAGCCACTCGCCGGCACCGACACTTGCTCAGTTAAACCCAATGACGTCTTTGTGCTGCAAACGCCTGGCGGCGGTGGATTTGGCCAAGCATGAAGCGCAGATTGGCTTGATTCGCAGCCCGATGACCAAAGCTGGAGGGCAGGTCGGCTTTTTGAATTCTCGCATGGCGACATCGAAGACATCGACGAAAGCATCCGAAAAACCGATTGAGCAGGTGGTTTGAGGACGGATGCAACCACCTCAACCCAACCACCTCAACCTTGGTTCTAACACCTTGAACACTCATTCCGGTCAAACACTGATGATGAAACCGATCATTCTCTTCGCCCTGCTCCTGTTGCCAACGGTCCTCTCTGCTGCGCCACTGTCAGTCGGTGACCCGCTTCCCGCGCTCAGCCTGGTGGATCAGCATGACAAGCCGCAGACCGTCAGTCCCGAAACACGCCTGATCTTCTTCTCAGCCAGCCGCGATGCAGCCAGCCTGATCGAGGATGCACTCGCCGGCCAAACCGGCGACAGCCTCGCTGCGGCCGGCATCGTCTACGTTGCCGATATCGACGGCATGCCGCCGGTGGTCTCCAAGCTGGTTGCATTGCCACAGATGCGCAAGCTGCCCTACCCGATGCTGCTCGGTCATGATGCCGAAGACACGGCCATGATTCCCCGCGAGCGTGGGAAGGTGACGCTGATCGAGGCCGAGGACGGGACCGTTACCGCGATTCGAGAGATCGATGATCTCGCGATTCTGAAACAGGCCCTCACCGCGGCCGGCGATGAAAGCCGGCGATGAAGAATAGATCGACCCGTCGAGATCACCCTCGTCAGCGCCTGCGCAATCCTATGCTCAGGTGTCCCGCGCCAAGGCCTTCAAGCGTTGCACCATCGCCTCGAGGCCGTTGCGCCGCGACAGGCTGAGATTCGCATCAAGGCCGATGCGGCTGAAGAAGCCATCCACATCGAACGCTAGAACCGATTCCGCGGACTGTCCAGAGCAGATCCGCTGCAGCAGCGCGATCAAGCCTCGCACGATCGCCGCATCGCTGTCGGCGAGACATTCGATCACCGCCTTCGAGCCCGGCTTGCGACGAGCCGCCAAATAAACGGTGCTCTGACAGCCGCGGACGAGGTTTGCGTCGGTCTTGAGCGCGAGCGGCATCGGCGGCAGCCGTTCGCCGAGTTCGATCAGATAGTCATGCCGCGTGGGCCAGTCCGGCAGCAATGCAAAATCCTCGGCGATGGCGTCGGCGGCGGCCTGCGGGGAATCCGCAGCAGCGGCTGGGTAGGCCGGTTCGGCGCCCGCGACCTGGTTCAGGTGCATGCCTGCGCCCAGGTTCATGTCTTGGCCTGGAGCAGCGCTCATAGTGGCATCGGGCACCTGCAACCTCGGCGCGAGATCATCCTGATCAGCCTGCAACCTGCCTGCACGCGCTGCCGCCCGATGACGGTTCTGCTCGAGGATCTCAGCGAGCGCATCGGCGAGTCGATCGACATCGTCGCGCGAATTGTAGAGCGCCAGCGACGCCCGAGCGGTCGAGGAAACACCGAGCCGCTCCATCAATGGCTGGCAGCAGTGGTGCCCGGTGCGAACGCTGATCCCGCGCAGGTCGAGCTGGGTGCCGACATCGAGCGAGGCCATTGGCGGATCGTTCACGACAAACGAGATCACACCGCTCTTGTGCGCCGCCCTGCCCTTGATCTCGACACCGGGGATCGGCGCGATCCGATCGGTCGCGTAGGCAAGCAACGCCTGCTCATAGACACCGACCTGCTCAAGGTCGAGCGCAGACAGCCAGTCGATCGCGGCACCGAGCCCAATGGCGCCAGAGATGTTAGGCGTGCCGGCCTCGAAGCGGCTCGGCAGGCCCGCATAGGTTGTACCAGCAAAGCTGACCCGCTCGATCATGTCACCACCGCCCTGATACGGAGGCATCGACTCGAGCAGGGCGCGCTTGCCATAGAGCACGCCGATGCCGGTCGGAGCATAGAGCTTGTGGCCCGAGAAGGCGTAGAAATCGGCATCCAGCGCCTGCACGTCGGTGCGCCCATGGGCGACCCACTGGGCACCGTCAATCAGGGCGAGCGCGCCTGCGGCGTGTGCCTCGGCGATGATCTCCTGCACCGGGTTGATGGTACCGAGCGCGTTCGAGACATGATTGACGGCAACCATCCGCGTCCGCGGCGAGAGCAAACGCCGATAGGCGTCTAGGTCTAGCTCACCGGCGTCATTGATCGGAATCACCTTGATCTGCGCGCCGCTGGCCTCTGCGGCCAACTGCCAGGGGACGATATTGGAATGGTGCTCCAGGATCGACAGGATGATCTCGTCGCCAGGCTGGAGATTGGCGCGTCCCCAAGCCGCTGCGACCAGGTTGATCGACCCGGTGGTGCCGCTGGTGAACAGGCACTCAGCAGGCTCTGCAGCGTTGATGAAGCGGGCGACGGTGGCGCGCGCCTCCTCGTAGCGCCGGGTCGCGCCCTGCGAGAGTTGATAGACGGCGCGATGGATATTCGCATGCTGGTGGCGCTGATACTCGGCAACCGTCTCGATCACCCTACTCGGCTGCTGGGTACTTGCGGCACTGTCGAGAAACACCAGCGACCGGCCGCCAGCCCGGACCTCAAAGAGCGGAAATTCTGCGCGAATCGCGGTGTGATCGATCGGCATCGGTAGTGTCGGCATGCAATGGTCTCGGGCGTGATGGACAAGCGGTTCGAGCGTGGCGCAGACGGCGCTGATCAAGGCTGGCGCCGGAATGGCTCGAACGGTGCGGGTCGAGCCTGGCTAAGGCACGACTCAGGCACGGCTCAGGCGCGGCTCAGGCGACCTCGGCGGCCGAAGTGTTGTCGTGGATGACGACACGATTCCGCCCGAGCTGCTTCGCTGTGTAGAGTGAGGCATCGGCGCGCGCCAAGATCGACTCGGGGCTATCGCCCTCCCTAATGCAAGTGACACCAATGCTGACCGTGAGTGCGATCCGATGAGACTCAAAGGTCCTTGGCTCCGCAGCAACGCAGGCACGGATACGCTCTGCGGTTTGCAGTGCACCCTCGGCGTTGGTTTCGTATAAGAGCGCGGCGAATTCCTCGCCGCCAAGGCGCGCAAGGAGATCACCGCGTCGCAAACAGCCCTGCGCCAGCGTCGCAAACTGGCACAGCATCGCGTCGCCGGCCGCATGGCCATAGGTGTCGTTCACGGCCTTGAAGTGGTCGAGATCGAACGCCAACACCGCAACGATCATTCCGTGGCGGCCAAAGTGCGCAATCGCAGCGTCTAAACGTTCAAGGAACAAACGCCGGTTTGCGATCTCGGTCAGCCCATCGTAAAAGGCATAATGCTGCAGCAGATCCCGCTGTTGCCGGCGTTCGTCGACATCGATATCGATGCCGCGAAAACCAACGATCTCCCCGGATGGGTCCCGCATGGGCATGCCGCTGGTGGAGACCCAAAGCCGGCGTCCATTGCAGTCGACGACCTGATTCTCGAACCCAGCGAGGTAACGGCCTTCGCGGATCATCGCTTGACTCAAGTCGCGCATCTGGTCGCGCCCTTCGGCCGGCATGATGTCCCAAAACGCGCGTCCAATCAGTTCCTCAGGCCGGTACCCCAGTACTGTCTCGACCGAATCCGAGAGATCGGTGTAATAGCCCTCGTAGTCAATATCCCAGGCATAGCTTCGGCTCTGTTTTGCGAGCTCCGCGTAGCGCGCCTCAGAGCGCTCGGCACGATCGCGCGCTTCCATCAGCGCCGCATTCAGTTGTTCGAGTAGCGCTGCTTGCTTGCTCGACTGTCGGTGTCGCCAGCTGAAAAAACCGGCCAGTAGCGCCGACAAAGCCAATACCACCAATGAGGCCCACAACCAGCGCAAATCGGGCGGAGATTCAATCCAAGCCGCCAGCCAGCGATTCTCGATCTCGCGACGGTCTTCCGCGGTCAGCGTTTGCGTCATGGCCTCGAAGAACGGCAACCACTCTGGGCGATCGTTACGCACAGCGATCGCTAAGTTCCAGCGATCGGCAAACCGACCGGCCACCTTCAGCTCGTGAAGTTGGGCCTGCTGAATCGCATAGGCCACGGTAGCCAGTGAGTCGATCAGCCCGTAGGCCTCACCGCGGCGGACTCGCTGCAGACCCTCGGTGATATTCTCGACCTCGATGAAGCGAATCTGTGGATAGCGCTCTCGAACCAGCTCGGTGTAAGCGTAGCCCTGCACCGCTGCCAGGGTCTTATCCACAACCTCTTCCAAGCGGTTGACCGAGGGCGCTTCGCTGCGTGTGACCAAGACGAATGGGTAGCTGACGTAAGACTCGGTGAACAGCCAATGCTCGCTGCGCTCTGGGGTCTTCATGGCCAGGGTCAGCACATCGCACTCGCGCCGCCTGGCCTTCTCGAGGGACTCCTCCCAAGACCTCGTCGGCACGATCTCAGTCCGCAGCCCGACACGCTCGGTCATGCGCTGCCAATAGTCGGCCGCCATCCCTTGGTGCTGGCCTCGCTTGTCGAGGTACTCGAAGGGTGCCCAGGCTGGATCGACACAGAGCCGCACCGGACGCTCAGCATCCGGCACGGCGCTTGACCCCATTAGCGGCAGCGCGACCAGGACCGAGAGGGCCAACAGCAGTAAAGACAAGGCAGATCGATGCACGGAGCGCTCAACTTAAGTGTTCAACAATCAAACCTAAGGTTGACTGAAATGCTGAGGAAACAATGCAAAGTTTCTCGCTGCGTCTCCTCACCAAACCGCACGGGTGCGGCGGCTGGTCATCATGACGGCTACGAGGTCGTTGGAGCATGCTCGAAGCATAACAGATATTGAGCCTTGGCCCCCTTTACTGGCCAGACCGCACTGCCCCCCCTTTACGAAAAGGGCTGCGGCATTGCACTCGCACGAAGCAGGCGGCGACCGATGATGAGATCAGGTTTTCTCGGACGAATCCGTCACCTGGCTGTGAATAATGGACCCACGGCCATGGCATAGCCCCTGAGAGAGGCGTCGCGATACAGCGCAGGGGGTTTTCATGATGCCTTGGCAATACCCAACCATCATGAGTCAAGTTCAATGAATAGCCGATTGCGAGCGAGCGAGAGACAAGAGGCAGAAGGCGCGCTGAATGCTCAATTGCGCAGCGTCGCGAGCGATACTCCGGTGATCCTGGATTTTGACGAGACGCTCTGGCTGCGCAATTCAACCGAGGTCTATCTCCAGAGCCTGTGGCCAAGACTTCCCGCGGTGCTGATTCTGTTCATGCTGGAATGGCTGCGTCCCTGGTGTTGGCTCACCTCCAACGACGCGGTCAGCCGCTATCGCGACTGGCTCCGGGTGCTCACGACCACGCTACTGATGCCTTGGAATCTGCTGTTATGGCGGCGCAAGGCCAGACAGCTCGGCCCGCGCTATGCCAACCGCCGATTGCTGGAAATGCTGGACCAGGGACCCGCCGTGCCCTTGGTCGCGCCCTTGGTCGCGACCTTCGGCCTGCGGCCCATCGTTGATCCGCTTCTGCGGGCCATCGATCCACGGCTGCGCCTCTGCGTCGCCGGCGGTTTCTGGTCAGCGTTCAGGTTGCGCCGGCAAGGAAAATGGGCGGCGCTCCAGCAGGTACTCGGCGAGCAGACTGCTCGGCGTGCACTGTACGTCACCGATAGCGCAGAGGATCAGGATGTACTGAACGCTGTCCGCCACCCGGTACTCGCACGCTGGCCGGATGCCCGCTATGAGGACGCCTTAGCGCGGGGCTACATTCCTTTTCTTTACAGCAGTCGTGGCAAACGCACCGGCAAGCAATACATCAGCCAGGTGGTGCTCAAACGCGACGTCATGGTGCTCATTCTTGCGTTCGCCTGGACCCAGCCGAACCCGCTCCTCGCCGCCGCCGCCTTGCTGCTCATGCATCTGTCATTCTGGCTGGTGTATGAGATCGGCTATCAGGAGAACGACGTCATTGGTGAACAGCACGAACAAGCGCCGACGCTGGCCAGCGGCTATTCCGAGATGCGCGATCGCATGGACCCTACAGCGGCTTGGACCGCCTCTTTATTGATCGCGGCGCCAGGCCTCTTGCTGCTGCTCTACGCCACTGATGCACCGACCTCTAGCAGCCAGACGCCGCAGGCTCTGATAGCACTGGCGTTCGGCTGGGTCTGCTATTTGATCGCCGCTCGCCAAGCCTTCAGGCTCTACAATCAACGCCAACCTGAGTCACGCGGTCTGCTGTACTTGCTGTTACAGCTATTCCGATCGATCGGCTATGCCCTCTTCATACCAGCGACCACCGTCGGTGCGGCTCTCTGTATCGCGCACGTTCTGGTCAGTTGGCTGCCCTATCTCGCCTATCGTTACAGCGGGCTGCGACTGGAAACGCCAGATCGGCTGCTGTACATCGTCCATTTCCTATTCATTGCATTGACCTTGGGGCTGATGTCAAGAGACCTGACCACCTTTCTCACGTCCCAAAGCGCCGCAATCCTGCTCTACTTCGGCTGGCGTGCCCGCCTGGAAGCGGGGATCTGGCTGCAGCGTGCCGGAAGGATTGATGCTGTGCCAAGAGATGCTGTGCCAAGAGGGGGCGAGCCAGAGCAGTCTCGGGATCGTTACCAGGAGGCCAATCGCCTGCTTGGGCCCCGGGCAGCCAAGGTCAACGCGACGATCGACTGACCACCCTGCCGCGGTGGCAGTTCGGTCAATGCCTTCTAGCCCATCTGACAGACTGAGGCTGGGCAGACTCGATCACGACCCAGATGCTTGGCCGCATAGAGCGCCGTATCGGCGCGCTTGATGACCTCATCACCAGCCCGATCATCCATATTGCTCTCGGCAATCCCGGCGCTGACGGTGACCCTGATCGGTGGCTCGACCATGCCGAAGCGTGCCGTCGCAAGCGTCTTGCGCAGACGCTCCATTGAGCGTTGTGCCTGATCCGCCTCGGTGTTAGGCATCAAGACGATGAACTCCTCGCCGCCCCAACGCGCCGCCCAGTCGGCCTCGCGCAACGATCGACGCAACAGCTTTGCGAAATTGGAGAGCACGCGATCGCCGACCAAATGCCCGTAGGTGTCATTGACCTGCTTGAAGAGGTCTAAGTCTAGCATTGCGATGCAATAAGGCCGCTGAGTGCGCTGGCTCTCGGCGTGGACGCGCTTGAGCGAATAGAGGAAACTGTGACGGTTGAGTAGATGCGTGAGCTGATCGTGCTCGGCCTGATAAGCGAGCTTTTGCTCGGCACGCTTACGCTGTGAAATATCGATGTGAACGCCAATGATCAGCAGTGGTTGTCCATGCTTATCACGCTCGGCAATACGGGCACGATCCTCGACCCAGATCCAGCGTCCGTCGCGATGACGCATACGGTACTCACTCCGGAACCGCTCACCATTGCCAGTGATGAGCTCACCAAGCGACGCGTTCACTTCATCAACCTCATGCGGATGTAATGCGCCGCGCCACCAGTCCAATGTTGGGTGGATTTCTCTCAGCGAATAACCAAGCATCGCGAGATACCGACCATCAGCGCAGATCGTTCCGGTTCGCAGATCGATATGGTAAACCCCAATCCCGCTCGCATCGAGCGCCAGGTCCAATCGTCGCTTCGCATCCATTAGTCGCTACTCCGGTCAAGGTGCAGCACGCGCCACGTCATGCCAAGAGGCATTCTGGTTCGATGTGCGTGCACCAGATTCATACGAAGAACAGACCTGCAGCCGCTCACCCAGAGGTACATGCCGCACTGATGGGCCATCTTGATGCTGCTATGCTGTCGTTGTCAGCCAAGGTCGATCCAGCATGGACTGGACCAGATCTGCATAGGAGGTCAGCGCGATGCCGTAATCATCCAATAGACGGCGCGCCAGTGGATATTTCAATGCCGCAAGCTCCTTCTCCCACTGATAGCCCCAATGGCTGTATTCGCCGGACAAATCTCTCTGTCCTGGATGGCACATCAGCTCGCAGACGCCGCTCGCCGGAAGCCGCTGCAACAAACCCACCAGCCGACTGGCCGTGAGCCGTCCGCCGAAAAAGAAGCCACGAAAATGCTTGGCTAAAACCATGGGATCATCGCGGTGGCGGACGGCGAAGCGGTTGAGCACCACCAACTGAGCAGCGCGCGACAACAACCGTGGCCGCGAGAACATCGACAACTTGAGTGGCTCGAGCGGACAACGGATCGCAGGGATGTGATAGCGGCGCGCGAGCCCAGCCGCAATCTCCCAGACCTGAGGTAGTAGATGCAGGTGCTGATGGCTATCGAGATGGCTCACCGGCAAGCCTGTGTCCAAAACCCGACGCACCTGCGCATCGAGTTCGGCCGCCACCTCGGCCGACGCGATGCGGCCGCTCAAATAACGACGGGTAAAGTCGACCGCGTGCCGATGCAGGCGGCCGTCGTCGTCAACCAGACTGGGGATATCCGCGGGGTCGCACAGCGGCCGTTCCTCGGTGAGCGTGAGATGGATTCCAAGGTCCAACGACGGCGTCGCCCGACAGCAGCGAACGGCATCATCGAAGGCCGTTCCATTGGCCATGATAGAGCTCGCAGTGACCAGCCCATCTTGATGAGCCTCGAGGATGCCGGCATTTACCGACTCGCTGAGGCCAAGGTCGTCGGCGTGAACAATGAGTCTAAGCGCGTTCATGGCTCATGACCGGTCGCTGCGCTCGGAAGGTCCAGAGCTTGTTGCCATAGAAGTTGAGCAAGACGACAGCTAGGGTCGTGATGCCCCAAATGGCCAGATGCGGACCCTGGAGCAGATCGACGAACAGCAACAAGCTCAGGCTGCTCAGCGCCAGTCCGACTAGGTTAAGGAAAAGGAACCGCTGCAGTTGGCGCCCGAGCGGCCCACTCGCGCGGAAGGTCCAACGCTTATTGAGCAGAAAGCTCGAAACCATCCCCGCCGAATAGCCCAGGGCGTTAGACAGCGCGCCGTTGATCGACTCCAGGTCCAATCGCAAGGCTATGCCATCGACCCATAGGTCGAGGCCGGCACCGAGCTGCACAGCGCTATAGCAGACCTGGAAGACCAGCAGACTGACCAAGACGTTGATACAGCCAACAACAGCAAAACGGATGACCTGCCGCTTGGTTTCGCCTTGATCCTGATGCGCGCGCATGCTCATGCGCGCGCCGCGATCCGAACCGGTTCTCGCGCCCCGATTGACGGAGCAGCCTCAATGGCCTGGCTCACCACAGGTTGCAGTGGCGCGTCGACACGCTCACTGACAATGAAGCGCGGGCGCGAACGAACCTCGTCTAAGAGGCGCCCAAGGTACTCGCTGAGCACCGCCAGACAAACAAATAGAATGCCGAACAGCATCGAGACAATCGCCACCGATGAGGTCCAGCCAGGCGCCGTGTTGCCAGCCATCCAATGACTGATGATGGCATACGCGAAGCCCATAAACGCGGCAAGCGAGGCCATCAGCCCCAGCAACGTCACGATGCGCAGCGGGACCACCGAGAACGAGCTGACACCGTTCCAAGCGAGCTGAACCATCTTGCGCAGCGTATACCGGCTCTTCCCCTCAACCCGCCTGCCACAGCTGAACGGAACCTCGGCCCTCGGGTAGCCAATCCATTGCACGAGCCCACGCAGGAACAACCCACTTTCTCGGAACTGCAGAAGGTCATCCAACACTTGCCGATCGAGCAGCCGATAATCCGCCATGCCACTCTTGATCTCGACGCCGCTCAGCGCCGAGAACAGGCGGTAATAGAGCCGCGAGCTCAATCGCTTCCCGCTCGGAATCTCATCGCTATCTTTGCGCAGGGTGCAGACCACCTTCTTGCCCTGACGCCAAGCCGCGACCAGCTCCGGGACCAACGCCGGCGGATGTTGCATGTCGGCATCCATCGAGATCACCGCATCGCCCCGCGCATCAGCAAGACCAGCGATGAGCGCGTGCTGATGGCCGAAGTTGCGTGAGAACCGTAGACCACGAATCCGAGGCTCTTGCTGATGAAGCGCTCGGATCAGGTCCCAGGTGCCGTCGCCGCTTCCGTCGTCGACGATCAAGATCTCCCAAGACAGGTCCAAATCGCCAAGGACGGGACCGAGTTCCGCGATCAATCGTGGCAGATTGTGCTCTTCGTTAAAGGCCGGAATGACGACCGAAAGGGTCGGAGCCGCAGTGGCCCCTTTGACGGCAGATGGGCTCATGGTGCGTTAGTCCTAAGCGCGAGTTGGGCCAACCGGGAGCCGTGTGCTGCTTGAGTCGCTATTCGCTGCAAACACGCCTAATCCTCGGTACCTGATTGCCAGGCTAACGTCCGTGCCACTCCGACGGGATCAGGGCGTGCCCCCGAACACCGCTAAGGGATTTTTGGTCGCGAGAGGCTCAGACCCGGGTGCATCGAGCCAGTATTGATGCCTTGTTCGCGATCTTCCCCGAGCGACTGATCCGGCAATGCCCGATCGCGACCCTCCAAGGTCTTACTTAGTATTGGGATAGGGCCCTTGGCTAGGGCTCGCATCGAGATCAGGCACAGACGCACAGCTAACATCGAGGCTTGAGGCTTGGCTTGAGGCTTGAGGCTTGAGGCTCGGGGTGCCGATCGACCACCATTGACCTTCAGGAGCATGATGATGAATGATCAAGCAAGCACGACGCCGCATAAGCGGGGCCACAGTAAGGGCAAGCAAGCCCAGCCATCACCAGACATCATGGAAGAAAACATGAGCGATCCAAAAGGCGACTGCCCACGCGACGAGGCCATTAGCGAGATGGCCTATTACCTCGCCGAGGCTCGCGGCTTCGAGCCTGGACACGAGATCGAAGACTGGCTCGAGGCCGAGAAACGAGTCAGCTCGTCTGCGGCATCGCCCGAGAATAGAGTCGCCGTCACAAGCTGAGCTCAAGATCCCATCATAAGCTCAAGATCCCATCATAAGCTCAAGATCCCATCACTGGACTCCCGCCTAAGCCCCTCCGCGGCCCCGCGTCCGCGGTGGGCGTCCCGCCTCTAACCGGCGCAATTCGGTACTCGTCGTTCTGGCGAGCGCCTTCGCTTCCGCTAATGCCTTACCACAAGGCCTTCCACAAGGCCTTCCACAAGGCCCCCCACAAGCCCGTCACCTCTCGCGTGAGCATGCGTCTTGCGTGAAGACAGGGCGCTGTTCGCCCGCCCAGTCGCTCATGCAACCGACGATCGACCTGCGAAGCGCGCGCATGGCTTGACCAGGATGGTCAAGCATGTATACTTTGCCTCCCGCAAAACGAGACCCGAGTCTATCGGGCAATCCCTGAAGAAGAACCAAGAACAACCCTGTTCGGCGGCACGCAAGAGGCCGCGCTACGAGACCACTGTTTCCCGCTGCAGGCGCTCATCACTTCGAGTGTCCAGATTTGCCGGAGACACGCCTCGTTTGGTTCGATACCTGCAGTCGCGATTCAAGCGCGTGCCCGGCCAAACCGAGGCACCTGTCACCGATTGTCACCGCCCGCAGTTCGGACCGAACACGGCTGATGGTCGTTCTCGTCATCGACAACGAGAGCAACCTGAGGCAAACGCTGTTGGGTGTTCTGGGGGCCGTCCAACAGTCTTCCTGGTGCAGAAATAGGCCACAAGCTTCGGGCTGCCCCGAGCGGCCAACAGATGCAGGCCCAGAGTCATCGCTCGTGGGGTCAGATCCCTGACCATACCGCGCAGGGATGCTTGTGCCTTGTTTCTAGAGCCCCCGCCAACGGTCGCCAGGTGCATTTGCCGCGCTGGCGCTGACAGACGTAACCACAGTCATAACGGGTATTTCATGAAACAGATTGTTCAGGGGGGCCGGCTGCGAAGGACCGCAACACCGGCATATCGGCCTGGGCTCGTCGTACTGGCGATGCTCGCGCTGGCGATGCTCCAGCCGGCACTCGGCGCCGATGCCAGACTCACATGGAGCAGCATCACTGACCCACGCTCGATCACCTACGAGCTTCACTACGGGGAGGCGGGCCAGCCTCCGGATCAGCAAGTCGCGACCGAGGCCTCTAGCGCGTCCGTCTCCGATCTTGCGGAGGGCAGATCCTATGCGTTTGCGGTGCGCGCCTGTGTCACCGACTCGCTGCTCTGCAGCAGCTTCTCGCCGCAATTGATTGCAACGGTGCCCGCCTTGCCCGCTGCGCCGGAGGCTGCATTCAGCGCCAGCACTCGCAGCGGCGAGGCCCCGCTGAGCCTGGTCTTCACCGACACCTCTAGCGGCATGATCGACAGCCGCCAATGGACGCTGGGCGACGGCTCTACTGCCACCGGCGAACGGGTTGAACATCGCTATGTACAGCCCGGCACCTATAGTGTCGCCTTGACGGTCAGCGGACCAGGCGGAAGCGACACGCTGACACGTTCCAATTACATCGTCGTAAGCCCGCCAGAGCCAGGGCCAGGGCCAGGGCCAGGGCCAGGCCCCGAGGCTGGCTCGCTGGAAGCCGGTGAGGTGCAGCTGAACAGCGACTGGCAGTGGATCGCGTTTCAACAGGCCTGGACTGACCCAGTGGTCGTAGCGCGCCCGCTGAGCGCAGCCGATGAAGAGCCGGCCTTGGTGCGCATCGACGGCGTCACCAGCGACGGCTTTTGGGCACGCATCCAGGAATGGGACTACCTTGACGACAGCCATGGCGACGAGACCCTGGGCTGGATGGTGATGAACGCGGGCACCCTGCAAACCGATGATGGTCGCTGGATCGAGGCTGGACGCATCAGCACGGGCCGGCCACCCGGCTTCTTGCAGCAGTCTTTCAGCGCGCCATTCAGCGAGCCACCCATGGTCCTGAGTGCCGTTATGAGTAACCTCGACCCGGCGCCGGTGATCTCGCGCATCCGCAACGTCGACGCAACCGGATTCCAGATCGGCATGCGCGAAGAAGAGGCCGCGGACCAGACCCATGGCATAGAAACCCTTAGCTACATTGCCATCGAACCGGGCACCGGCACCATCGGCGACCTGTGGGCCGAGGTCGGCGTCACCCCCAACGCGGTGAGGCACACCAGTTATACAGTGGCCTATCAGAGCGCGTTGACTGAGCCGCCGATCCTGCTCGCACAGATGCAGACCACCAACGGCGGCGACACCGCCAACCTGCGCTGGACCTTCCGCACCAATACCGCGGTCGATCTTTGGGTGGCTGAAGAGCAATCCCGCGATGACGAGACCCGACACGTTAACGAGCGCGTCGGCTATCTGTTGCTCGCGTCGACCGGCAACGATGGACCCGACCAGCCCGAGCCAGGGGTCACTTACGAAGACGCCGAAGACGGCACCACGCTCGGATGGCGCGTTTACACAGGCTCGCGCGGCGAAACCATCAGCAACGAGACCGATGCCGATGTCGACGGCCGTGTCATCGTCTTGAACGGCACGGGTTGGAACAGTGGCTACCACCTCCAACGCGAGGACGGCAGCCCCTGGGCGGATGCCGAACATGTGATCCTGGAATGGGATCTCAAATACGCCGAAGCCTTCCATGTCTACGCGGATATCGAGACCAGCCGCGGCCAGATGTATCTCGAATACACGCCAGTGGACGAATCCTCGACCTGGGTCTGGCGAGAGTATGTCCATCATGGGCTCGGAACGACAGTCACCGACGGACGCTGGCATCACTTCGAGCGTGATCTGGCCGCTGACCTGGCGGACGGCTACCCTGACGCTCAGCTCGAACGTGTAAACGGGTTCTTGATCCGAGGCAGTGGTCGCGTCGACAACATCCGCATGCGTTAACAGGAGCTGGCGAGGCCATCCCGCTGCGGGATGACCTCGCCGAGAAGGATAGTCTTGCCAAGCCGCTAGCCGGTACCCGGTCGTACTCGCCCCATCAGCACCCTCATCGGCAGTTTTCTTCACCATCGTCTGCAGTCGCCCTAGCCCTTTTTCGGCGGTCGTCTCCTAAGGTTGCGACCTTTAGCGTGGCGCAATCATTACATTCTCTCGATAGCGGCCAAATCGGCAATTCACGGAGCCGCGTTCTCGGTGAATCTCCGCGAACTGCCATCCGGTAATCCCCTACCCGTCCGCACCTTCACTGCCTCTGCAGCAGCCAACCCAGCGCCAGTTGTAAGCCCGTCCGGGGAGACACCGCAGCCATTCGAGCTGCCTTCACCCCATGCCCCGCTAAGGAAGCTACCGATTCGCTCAGCGCGTCGGTATGGCCAGTATAGAGCCCGCTATCGGTGAACTGGCTTGTTGCTTCAACAATTCCTTGCCCGCCTTTTCACCGAGGCACCGTCATCGATCCTCATTCGACACACGTCAGCGTGTACGCAGGTTCGAAAATACGGTTCGAAAACGCATTGGACTGATGTCGTCAGACATCGCCGGGCCCGCATAGGTACAGTGAATGATCCGCTTCAGCTCTGCAGCTATTTTGCCCCGCTTGGTGAAGACTCATGATGCCAGTCTTGGCGTGATCGCCGAACATGATATGCGACTACTGATCGAATTCTCGCGAGAACGTTGTGATCGCGGCGAACACCCCTTCGCACTCATGGAATTCGACACCCTCGAAAACCCAACCCTGCAACGCGAGATCGAAAAGGATCTGATCGAACCTCTGCGCGAGCACATCACCGAGTCCGGCGTTGTTGGCCACATCAATGGACAGCTGGTCGTGTTGCTGCCGAATACCGATGCGGCAACGGCAAGAAGGATCGCTCAGTCTGTATTGGCACAGACCTCAATGCCAATAGACGCGCATTGTTTCATCTCGGTCTACCCAATGCCCATCACCGCCGATCGTGACCACGATCCTAGTTATGGTGATGGCGTCGAAACACTCAGCGAGCGGAATATTCGGCTCGCCCGCCCTGAATATGCTAACGATTCCAAGAAAGGTGCGCAGAGCCTAATCAATCCGGACCTGATACAGATCCACCCGCTATCAGATCTGCTGCGAAAGCCGATACCGGCCTGGAAAAGGGGCTTGGACCTGATTGGCGCATCCGCGCTCTTATTGGCGCTAGGTCCAGTGATCATCGCTTGTGGACTCTATCTGCAGACACGCGACCCAGGACCCATCATCTTTCGCCAGCGGCGCTTTGGCTATCTCGGCAAGCCGTTCTCATTACTCAAGCTGCGCACCATGCGCCAAGATGCCGACCAAACCCATCATCAGGCCCACCTGCGTCAACTCATCAAGAACGACGCCAACCTGACGAAGCTGGATAGCTCAGGTGATCAGCGCGTCATTCCCGGTGCCGACCTGATGCGCAAGCTCGGTATCGATGAACTGCCACAACTCATCAATGTGCTGCGGGGCGAGATGAGCCTGGTGGGACCCCGCCCCTGCCTCGGTTATGAACTCGAGGGCTTCCGGCGCTGGCATTTTGCCCGCTTCAACGTCCTCCCAGGGCTGACCGGTCTATGGCAGGTCAGCGGAAAAAACAAGACGACATTCAGCAAGATGCTCGAGCTCGATGTGCGCTACGCCATTCGCACGAGATTACGCGATGACCTATTCATCCTACTTCGAACCCCGGCCGCGGTCATAGCCCATGCAAGGCAGACCTCACCGAATTCACAGGCCAACACTGCATACCCGTCATCTCCTCCAGCAACCGACAATCGCTCATTTCACGCGTTGAACCTATCCTCAAGCGCCGACCCATCGTCTAGCAACCTAGCCAGAATCAACCAATAAGAGCCGCTCTATGAACATCCAGCGCGATAGTCAAATCAATGTTGCCGTCATCGGGTGCGGCTATTGGGGACCGAACCTGATCAGGAATTTCAATGCGATTCCCGATTGCCGCGTGAAATGGGCCTGTGATCGGGATGCTGCTCGACTCGCTCGCGTTACCAGTCTTTACCCCGAAGTCTGCTGCACGCCAGATATCGAGCGCGTCCTAGCCGACCCCGACGTCCATGCCGTCGCGATCGCAACGCCGGTTTCGACCCATTTTGAACTCGGCAGCAGGAGCCTCGCCGCTGGCAAGCACACCTTTATCGAAAAGCCACTTGCGCGCAGCAGCGAGGAATGCCAACAACTCATCGACATGGCTGATGCACGCGGGCTCTCGCTGATGGTCGGACACACCTTTGTCTACAACGCTGCCGTGCGCAAGATGAAGGAGATCATCGATAGCGGAGAGATCGGTCGCGTGCTCTATATCGGCTGCCAGCGCCTCAACCTCGGACTCTTCCAGCACGATATCAATGTCGCTTGGGACCTTGCGCCACATGACATTTCAATCATTCTCCACCTACTCGGCAATAGCCCCGATACCGTGAGCTGCCAAGGTAAGGCGCACCTCCGCGATGGCATCGAGGATGTCACCAATATGTCGTTGTCCTTCGACCAAGGGCCCTTCGTGACCATCCAGAGCAGCTGGCTCGATCCCAATAAGGTAAGGCGGATGACGGTGGTCGGTGAGAATAAGATGATCGTCTACGAAGACACCGAGCCGCTGGAGAAGCTCAAGATCTATGACAAACGGGTCGAGGTGCCGCGCACCTATGACACCTTCGCCGAGTTCTTCTACTCCTATCATTACGGCGGTGTCTATAGCCCGTTCATCGACCAAGATGAACCGCTTCGCGTCGAATGCATGCGCTTCCTCTATCGCATTCGCGACGGCGTGAGTATTGAATCTGAGGGTCGACATGGCCTTGAAGTGGTCCGCGTCCTAGAGGCTGCCTCGCGCTCATTGGCCAACGGTACCGCTGCGGTGAGCTTGGCATGAACGCGCCGCAGCCCCTCCACCTGAGCGCTGAGAACGTCGGCGCAAACGCCTCCGCGCTGCGCCGCATCGCGGCCGATGTCGTGCTCGGCAACGGCGTTGTCATCCGCGACTTCGTCAACCTCTACGGTTGCCGGATCGGCGATGAGACTCGGATCGGCACCTTCGTCGAGATCCAGCGCGGCGCCGTCATTGGCCGACGCTGCAAGATCTCAAGCCACAGCTTCATCTGTGCAGGCGTGCAGATCGAGGACGGCTGTTTTATCGGTCACAACGTCACGTTCATCAACGACAGCTACCCCAGCGCCGTGACCGAGCAGGGCGAGCTACAGCAAGACAGCGATTGGCAATGTATCCCGACGCTGGTCAAGCAAGGCGCCTCCATCGGTTCTGGCGCGACCATCCTGTGCGGCTTGAGCATCGGCGAGCGCGCCATCATCGGCGCTGGCGCCGTGGTCACCCACGATGTCCCCGCACACTGGATCGTCGCCGGCAATCCGGCACGCCCCCTTCGACAACGCGATGAATGCCTGATCCCAGACTGCAACTAACCCCGAGATCCAACGGTTATGACCACTCAGCACGAGAAGCACGAGCCCATTCCCTACCTTGACCTCAGCGCCCAATACGCACCGCTGCGCAGCGAGGTGCAAAGCGCCATCGAAGCCGTGTTCGCACGCAACGCCTTCTCCGGTGGCCCCTTCGTCGAACGCTTCGAGCAGGCCTTCGCGGAGTACTGCGGTTGCCGCCACGCAATCGGCGTCAGCAGTGGAACCGACGCCGTTTGGCTCGCGCTGCTCGCAGCAGGGGTCGGACCTGGCGATGAAGTCATCACGGTTCCGAACAGCTTCTTCGCGACCGCTGAAGCAATCAGCTTCTGCGGCGCGAAACCGGTGTTCATCGACGTCAATCAGGGCACCCTGACGATGGAGCCGAAGGCCCTAAAAGACGCTATCACCCCCCGCACCAAAGCCATCGTCCCGGTGCATCTATTCGGCCAGACCGCCGACATGGACCCAATCAACCGCATCGCCAAACGCCATGGCATCAGCGTCATCGAGGACGCCGCCCAGGCCCATGGTGCCCAGTACCGCGGCCGGCGCGCCGGCGGCCTTGCGCGGGCCGGCTGCTTCAGCTTCTACCCAGGGAAAAACCTAGGCGCACCCGGCGAGGCCGGCGCCATCACCACCAACGATGATGAATTGGCGAACCAGATTCGCATGCTGCGCGACCACGGCCAGGCGCGTAAACACGAGCATCGCGTGATCGGCTGGAACGCGCGCATGGACGGCATTCATGCCGCCGTTCTCGAGGTCAAGCTGCGGTATCTCGACTCCTGGAACATGGCGCGTCGGGAGCGTGCCTATGCCTACCACGAACTGCTGTCCCGGGTACCTGGCGTGCGCGCGCCAATCCAAGCCGCCTACGCTCGCCACGTCTACCACGTCTACGCCGTGCGCACCAAAGGCCGCGATGCCCTGATGCGTTTCCTAACCGACCAACAGATCAGCTGTGCCATCCATTACCCATATCCGATCCACCTGCAACCAGCCTACGCACAGCTCGGCTATCACAAGGGCGACCTCCCGATCGCCGAAGCAGCAGCGGATCAGCTGCTGTCACTGCCGCTGTATCCAGAGCTCAGCATGGCGGCCCTGCGCCGCGTCGGCGATTGCATCGCCGAGTGGACTGATAGCCGACTGGTGACGTCATTCCTCGAGCGCGATCTCGACGCTGCTGGCCCCAACCCTATCCCGGTAACCGCTCATGGCTGACCAGCGCTCAAATCAGGGTGCTCTTGACGCCGCCCTGCCAAGCCCGAACCGCCATTCAGGACATCCGCACTGGGCGTTTACACCGGACCTCTATCCGGATATCGCCAGCCCAGCCTATGGCCTGCGCGATCTCCTAAGGCCGCTGTTTCGACGCCGCTGGCTGGTGCTGCTGTTCGCCACGGGCGTGATGATCGCCGTGTTGCTCGGCGCACTCATGCAAACACCGAGCTATGAAGCCACCGCAAAGGTCTTGGTCAAGAAGGGCGTTGCTCGCGAGCCGCTGTCGCCACGCGAGACGCCAATGTGGGTCTCCGATAGCCTCTATGAAGAAGACATCAATACCGAGGTTGGCATCCTCACCAGCCGCATCTTGATTGAGCAAGCCGTCAAGGCCATCCGATCCGCTGCTGTCGAAGCACCAGCGTCTGAACCGGCCTTTGCTTGGTTCCATGCCACCGACCGGTGGCTTAAGCAGCTCATCGGGGCAAATGCCGCCGATGCCGATGCCAAAAGCAAAGACAACAGCAAAGGCGGACGCGGTTTGGACGGCTACAGCCTGCAAGAGCAGGTGGACGATATGCAGCAGTCTCTCGAGGTCAGTCCTGAGCCAAAGTCCAACATCATCTCGTTGCGTTTCGTTTGGCCCGACCCACGCGAGGCCAAGGCCTTTCTCGACGCCCTCGTCGACGCTTATCAGCGCCATCGTGCCGAGCTTTACGAGCCGGCAGGAACCGAAAGCTTCTTTCGCCGGCAAACGGAAACCGCGGCTGAAAAGCTGGTTACAGCTGAAAGCGCTTTGCAGGGCTACCTGCGCGACGCGGGCATCACGATCATCGACGTGCCAGAGGGGCACGATGTGCTCGAGGCAGAGAAGCGCTCGATACTCGATCGGCAGAAACGTATCGACGAAGACCTCAGCCAGACCCGAGCCCAAGCCAGCCAACTGACCCGTCTACTCGCGAAAACCAGCGAGCAGATCCTCTCCGAATCGGCACGGGTTCGCAGCGAGTCGCTCGAGCGCCAGCGCGCCGTGTTAAAGGGGCAATTGACCGAGGTCGAGCAACAACGCGGAGAGCAAGGACACCGGCTGCAGCGTCTGCGCGCAGAGCAGGCCGAAGTCTCAGACAAGCTCGCGCGCATCCGGGTGCTCGAAGACCAGCTACGCGGCCTCCTGCTGCGGACGCAGAACGATCGCAGCGGCAAGGCGCTCAAGAGCGAAGTCGATCGTCTTTATAGCGAGTTGGCACAGCTCGGACAGCTCAAACGCTACGACCTCAACGTTGGACAGGACACTAGCCTCTACGACCACCTGCAGACCCAGATCATCGACGCAGAGGTCACACTCAGCGGCCTGGATGAGCGTCAGCAGATGATTCAGCGGCGAATCGATGAACTGGCCAGCCAACCTGCTATCGAGCCGCCGACTGCAGCGCAGCACACTGATCGGCAACACGTAGCAGGGGTAGCCCCACAAGTCGGCGACAGCGGCCGACTCTGGACCGAGATTGAGCTGACCCGCGCAACCCTGGCCCGCGCTGGCGCCCTCCTCGACATCGAAGACCGCCGCTCGCTCGCACAGGGCTTCGAAGCCATGGTGACGCTGCTGATCGACACCGAGGCCGAACTTGAGGGCGCACGTGCCCGCATTGCCGAACTCGAGACCCAAGCCGCCCAGATCGAACAGACCTTATTGGCACTGAACACCAAAGGAATCCGGGCGAAAGAGCTGCGTCGCGAGCTGGCACGGGCCGAGGCCGCACACAGGCTCTATCGTGAGAAGACCGATACGGCGGCGATCTCGGCGGCCATGTCGCGCGAAGAGCTGGTCAATACCAGTATCGCCCAGCCACCCACGGTCGCCACCGATCCGGTCGGCCCTGGAAAGCGCACCCTGGTGCTACTCGGCCTGTTCGTCGCCACCTTCGGCGGTGTTGGCATCGCGCTCCTGCTCGACTACCTGGACCCTGGGATCACGACACCCATACAGCTCGAGCGGCGCTTGGGCATCATCCACCTCGGGTCGGTCTCCGAAGGCGAGATCAGCGGACCTCTCGACGTCGGCCTCGCCGCGCTGTTCCCGGCGCGCGCAGATGGACACGACAGCAGCCGTCGCGGACGTCCACCGACATCAGTGCCGGCGCTGGTCTATCCCGCGCCGACACCAGGCTGAGGCAAACGCATCGAGATGACCAACCTCGCCTACTCCGCCAGTCGCATCGGCACGAGATCCGCAACCGCTGCCGCAAACGCAACCGCAACCGCAACCGCTGCCGCAACCGCAACCGCTGCCGCGAGCGGCGCGCGCTGGCCCAGGGCGCTGCTCGGCTTGGCGCTGTTGCTCGCCGGGGCCTTGGTCGGCGTGGTCACGATCGATGCCGCACCGCTCGCCGTCCTGCTTGCGCCGGCCGCCGCACTCGGCCTCTGGTTGATCAGCCGCTGGCCTGAGTACGGCATCCTGGGAGTGCTGCTCTACACCTCAACTATCCTGAGCGAGGAACAACTCCCGCCGCTGAACCTCGGCGTCGGTAGCTTACACCTCTCCGACCTGATCATTCTCTGGTTATTCGCAGTCCTCGCCTTTCGCATCGTCGTCTCGCGCGCGCTCCGCTTTCGTCGCACCGACTTGGATATTCCCGTTGCCCTGTTCATCGGCGTCTGTGTGCTCGCCACCCTCAACGGCATCTCAGGCGGGGACACCCCCGCTGATAGCGGCATCCGCCATTTGCGCGCTGCCGGCTACCTGGTGATCTACTTCTTGATCACCAATCTGATCCGAGACCGGGCCCAGCTGAGACGGCTCTGGATTGGCGTCACGCTGCTGGCAGTGATCACCGCCGTTGCCGCGATCCTGCAAACCGCGCTAGGCCCAGGGGTGCCGATCTTGCCGGGACGTGTCGAGACGCTGAACACACAAGGACTGACGCATGACGAGATTGCACGGGTCATCCCACCCGGCGAATCGCTGATCTACCTGGCCCTCATCCTGGGCGTGCTCTCGCTCGCCGCGCGCAGGGCAATGGCATCGACCCTGCGCACCTGGATCAGCACGGGTCTGCTTGGCATTGGGTTGATTCTGACCTTTCGGCGGGCGCTCTGGGGTAGCGCGGCTCTGGCTCTGCTCGCCGCCCTGCCCCTACTGCCGAGGCCGCAGCGCTTACAGCTCCTGCGTGCCGGCGCAGCCGCGAGCGCGATCATCACGCTGACGGTCATCGGCGCCCTAACGCAGGCGCCGGACTCTGAGCTCAGCCGATCCCTGCAAGCAACCGGCGAGCGCATCGGCAGCATGTTCGATCCAGACAACTACCGCCGCGGCGACCGCGACACACAGACCTTAGAGCAGCGCGTGATCGAGCTCGAGTACGCCTTGCCCCAGGTGATGCCACCGTCGTTGCTTGGGCATGGACTGGCGGCCCCGTATCGGCCTTGCCTGCCCCTCGACAGCATGGACTGCAGGACACCGAGCTACATCCACAACGGCTATGTCGCGATCCTGTTCAATCTCGGCCTGATCGGATTCGCGGCCTTCATCTGGATACTGGTTGGCACCACCCTGGGCGGCCTCTCGGCGCGGCGCGTCCAGCTGGCACCGGCCGCGCATCCGCGACCACAGCGGGGTCAGCACATCGCCCTCTCATTCGACGCGGAAACGCAGCGGCTCGCGGTCGCCTGCAGCTTCGCCTTCGTTGGACTGGTGCCCGCCCTGATGCTGGAGCCCTACATGATGCTCTGGCCTTGGACGCCGGTGATCGCGCTAATGATCGCCACAGTCCAGCTGTGCAAACCGACCGCCCTGGCTCAGCCGCAGGCGCCCAGGCCGCAACGGCTCATGCCCATGATGCGGGCAAACACCGAGCACTAGGGCCCATCATGTCTGCAAGCCTCCTCCAACGCTTTCTCGCGGGCATGCTCGCGACCGGGCTCGGCAGTCTCTCGGTGGTGGTCTTGGGCATGCTTGGGCTGATGGTCAGCACCCGCATCCTGCCGGCCGCCGAGCTTGGGGCCTTCTTCCTGCTGCAGACGCTGGTCATCTTCCTAGCAGAAGGAAGCAGCTTTGGCATCCATTTGGCGCTCGCACGCTTCCTCTCCGGCATCGATGCGCCCGACCAACAACGGCGGATCACCAGCACAGCCTTCTTGTTTCTCGCCCCAGCGGTTGCCTTCACAGCGTCGTCGTTGTGGCTTTGTGCCGCGCCGCTGATGAGCCTGTTGGAGGTAACGCTGACAGCCAAACTCTTAGCCTTGCTGGTGAGCTGGTTCGTATTCGAAGCCTTCCTCAAGCTGACCCTCTCACACCACCAGGCGCGCTTCGCCTTTCGCGCGATTGGCATCACCAACGCCCTGAGCAGCCTTGTCAATCTGTTGGTCATTCTGACCCTGGTTCTGGGTTCGGGCGAGGGACTCGCGGCATTACTCGCCGCCAAGCTGCTCTCGCGCGTCGCCGCACTCGGCTATGCCGGGCTCGCCTGCAGGCCTCGACTCGGACTCGAGTTCGACGCCAAGCTGCTGCGGCGGATGCTGCGCTATAGCCTGCCGCTCTATGCCAATTACTTCCTTTCCTTCCTCTCGCAGCGCGCCGACACCTTACTGATCGGCTCACTGCTCGGCACCACCGCCGTTGCCTTCTATGAGGTGGCGCGCCGCATCCCCGAAAGCCTGATGCAGTTCCACGAATCGTTCCTCCAAGTCTATTTCACATTCGTCGCCCGTCATGCCCTGCAGCAAGACAAGTGCCGCGTCAGTGAGTTCTTGCACAACTCAACCCGATTCGGTTCGCTGCTGCTTGGGCTTGGCTGCGTCATCACCTTTGGCTTCGGCCGGGAGATCGTCGTGCTCATGTTCTCAGACACCTATCTTGAGAGCGCACTCCCCTTCGCGCTGCTGATGGCTGCCTCTAGCCTGCTGATGATCGAGGCCACCTTTGGCTCAACACTGGCGGCAGTCGGTGACTCGACTCGGCCCCTTTTGATCAATAGCGTCCGTACCGGCTTGCTAATGATCGCCTATCTGGTGCTCATCCCGAATTTCGAGCTGGTCGGGGCAGCAGCCGCAGCGCTGACCGCAACCGCCGCCGTGATCCCAGTCAATGTCTATTTCCTGCGCCGACGCGGGATCGTTGTCGACAAAGGCGCCGTCGGCAAACCCATCCTGATCACTGCGTTACTCAGTGGACTGCTGATAACGGCAAGCACCGCGCCGGCTGTTGTGCGCGCCGGACTCGTCATCAGCTACCTGCCTGCTGCGCTGCTCTGGTCAATTGTGACTCGCGCAGAAATCGCTGCGGCTCGCGGCTGGCTATCGAGGCATCTGCACTGCCAGCCAGAGGTCGCAAACATCGCCGCTGACACGACCTCCGACGGATCACAACGATGATAAACAGCCATCGCAGCCAACCCCTCGTTTCAATCATCATGCCCACCCACAATGCAAATGTGGGCTTTCTCCGCGAGGCCATCGACAGCTGCATCGCGCAAACGCACCCGCACTGGGAGCTGATTATCGTCGATGATGGCTCAACCAATGAAAGTCCATTGGTGATCGCCGAGCAAAGCGCACGCGATGCGCGCATTCGCAGCCTGCGTCATGCCAGCAAACGTCGCCTTCCGGCGGCACTGAACAGCGGAATCGAGCAGGCACAGGGGGATTTCCTGACCTGGCTGTCAGACGACGACCGATTCCGTCCGCTGGCCCTTGAGCGCATGCTGAAGTTCCTCAGTGAGCATCCGCAGATCGACATCGTCTATGCGGACTATTCGCTGCTGCAGAGCGACGGCACCCTTGGTGAGCGGATGCGGGTCGGCCCAGCAGAAGAGCTGGGTATCCATAAGCCCGTAGGCATCTGTTACCTGGCGAAGTATGAGGCATTCGCTCGCACCGGCTTCAGCGAGGACTTCTTTTTGGCCGAGGATCTCGATTTCTGGATTCGTGCTTGTATGACGTACAAAGCGACACCCTTGCACGAAGACCTGGCGCAGTATCGCCAACACAGAGGAACCCTGACGCAGTCGCATCCGCGCACCGAGATCCTCTCGGTCCATCGTCGCATCCTCGACCGGCACCTAGATCGCATGCACTGGCTGAGTCCAGCCAATCAGGTTCGTGCCTATTTGCGTCTCGGCAAGCAGTTCCTCGCGCAAGGTGCTGCGGCTCCCGCAGCGGCCGCATTCGGACGCGCAGTCAGCTTCGGACCTCATGCCTGCGCCGCCGCGTTCAGTGACCTTGTCACACGCAAGATCGGCCAGTACACCCAGCTGCAACGCTCATGAGCCCTGAACAACACCGCATCCGCCAGTTAATCTGGGTCTACGCCGGCGACCTCAGCACCGATCTCGACGCCGCTACCTGGCTGCAGACCGCAGCGCATCTGCGGCACCAAGGCTGGCAGCTGACGTTGATCACCACGACCGCCGATGCGAGCGCAACCGGTGTCACGCAGATCCAAGGCGTCGAGGTGCTCGCGCTCCATGCACCTCCGATCTGGCTGTTCGGCAAGCTCCTGTTTCATGCGCGGGTGGCAGCCCTGATCCTGGCCCAGCGCCGCGCCCTATCGGCAGTCCTCTTCCACGAGATGTCAGCGCTCTGGCTGTTGCCGCTGCGTCTCCTTGGGCGTCGAGGTCCGCGCCTGGTCATGGACACGCGAACCCTGTTCATGGCCGCGGACGAGACCACCACGCGCAAAGACCGGCTGCGCGCGCGCTACTTTGCAGCCATGCAGTGGCTCGGTAATCGGCTCGCCCACGGGCGACTCTGCATTACGCCAGCAATGGCCGAGACTTGCCGGATACCAAAGACCAAGCTGTGGGGTATCTGGCCCTCCGGCGTCGATCGCGAGACCTTCGCCGTCGCGCCGGGCGCCCGCCACTGGCCCCAGCACAACAGCCCGATCGAGATCGTCTACATCGGCTCGTTGCACAAGGAGCGAAATCTCTCGAGCCTCTGCTTTGCCGTGCGTAACGCCAACCTCGAAAGACCACGCTTTCGGCTGACGCTGATCGGCGACGGCTCCGAGCGCCCGCAACTCGAGCGCCAGGTCCTGCGGTCGGGCGGCGCGATCCAGCTGATACCGCCAGTCGCCCACTCGGCGGTGCCCGAGCTACTCGCGCAAGCCCATGTCGGTGCGCTGCCGTTCCCGGACGAGCAGAAGTTTCGCGTCAGCAGTCCGATCAAGCTGTTCGAGTACATGGCCTCCGGGCTGCCGATCCTGGCCACCCGAATCCGCTGCCACACCGACGTCCTCGGCGAGCGGCCCTACGTGTACTGGGCCGATGGCGCAGACATCGAGGCGCTGCTCGACGCCTTGGAGCAGCTCTGGCGCACCCGCTTCTGGCTCAGCCGCTTGGGCCAACAGGCGGCCAGAGACGCCGTCGCCTGGAGCTGGGAGGCCTCAGCAAAACGTCTGAGCGATGCGCTCGACGCGCATCTGCCGCCGCTGCCAACGCCACTCCCCCGAGCCGCATCGACCGGCCGCGATCAGGCTCAACTCGCTGCACTGAAACTCTCGCGAGGCACCGACGAATGGATATGAAAAGCGAGATCGCCCCGCTGCAAATCGCCGCTATCGTCTCGATGAAGGCCGGCATGGAGGCCTTTGTCCATCGCGAACTCGGCCTCATCAGCGACCTCGGTCACCAGATCCTGTTACTGCCGACCAAGGTCCGCCCCGGACTCTATGCGCCGCGCCCGGAATGGACCCTGTACCGCTGGCGCTGGTCGGAACTGATCTGGGCACAGTTGACCGGTCTGGCGTCGATGCCACGCCGCTACCTGGGGTTACTGCGCGAGGCCCTTGAAACCAGCTCCCTCGCTGATTTTCTGCTCGCCTGGCACCTGCGCCAGGCCGCTGAAGCGGCCGATGTCCTCTACGCCACCTTTGGCGACCACAAATTCTTCGTCGGCTGGTATCTCAAGCGCATCAGCGGCCGCCCGCTCGTCGTCACCATCCACGCCTATGAGCTCTACAAGAACCCGAATCCCGAGCTGTTCCTGATCGCCCTCGAAGACGCTGATCAGGTGATCACGGTCACCGAGCACAATCGCGAGCTGCTGCGCGATCGCTTTCGCGTCAGCGAGAACAAGCTACGCCTGGTCCGCATCAATGTCGACACCGAGGCGTTTCGCCCGTCCCACCCGCTGCGCATCCTCACGGTCGGCGCATTCGTCGAGCGCAAGGGGCACGAAACCCTCTTCCGCGCCATCAAACAGTTAGATCGCGATGACCTTCAGGTTTGGGTCGTTGGCGACCGCGCCGGCGAAGACCGCAATACCGTCGACGTTCCGGCGCTCGCCAAGGAGCTTGGCGTGGAGCGCCAGGTCGCCTTCTTCGGTAGCCAAAAAGGCCTTGCGCTCAAGGCCCTCTATGAGGCCTGCGAGATCTTCTGCCTGCCCAGTCGCATCGACAGCGACGGGGTCTGCGAAGGCTTCCCGACCGTAATCGCCGAGGCCATGGCCTTCGGTAAGCCGGTGATCTCCACCCACCATGTCGAGATCCCGCGCGTCTTACCGAACGTGATCGTCCCAGAGAACGACCCGCAAGCCCTCGCCGACGCCATTAGCCATCTCGCTGCGTCGCACACCCTGCGCATCCAGCTCGGTCAGCAAAACCGCCTCATCGCCGAATCCTTGTTCTCGGCACAGAACGCGCAGCGCACCGCCAAGGTCCTCACCGAGGCCGCCTTGCGCCGCTGTCCCGCCTATTCATGACCCCTGGCGCAGCGCCTGCCGCGCTGCTGGAGAGCCTAACCCTATGTGCGGAATCTGTGGAAGCTATCACTACGCCGAGAACATCCCCGCCAGCCCCCAAGTGCTCGCCGCCATGCTCGACGTGATCGAGCACCGCGGCCCAGACGATGAGGGCTACTTCGTGCATCAGGGCGTAGCGCTCGGCATGCGCCGGCTCAGCATCATCGACCTGGAGACCGGGCGCCAGCCCCTCTTCAACGAGGATCGCTCCCTGACACTGGTCTTCAACGGCGAGATCTACAACTACCTAGCCCTACGCCAACGCCTGCAGCGCGCCGGGCATCGGTTCCGCAGCGCCGGTGATGGCGAGGTGATCGTGCATCTGTACGAGGAGCACGGCGAGCGCTGTGTCGACTACTTGCGCGGTATGTTCGCCTTCGCGATCTGGGATGCGCGCCGCCAACGCCTGTTCCTGGCCCGCGACCGCATGGGCATCAAACCGCTCTACTATGCCGATACCGGCAAACGCCTGCTGTTCGGCTCCGAGATCAAATCGATCCTGCAAGACCCCGAGATCGAGCGCCGCCCCGACCCGCGGGCGATGAGCGAATACCTGTCGCTGCGCTATGTGCCGGCGCCCGCCACCCTGTTCGAACAGGTGCAAGCCCTACCGCCGGGCTTCACCGCGACCGTCGACGCCAAAGGCGTGCATCTGCGCCGCTACTGGGATATCTCCTACCAGCCCAACCCGCTGCTCGACACCGAAGAGGCCGCGCTCGAGGCCCTCGAGCCGATGTTCCGCGAGTCGGTCCGCCTGCGCTTGATGAGCGACGTGCCCTTCGGCGCCTTCCTCAGCGGCGGCGTCGACTCCAGCGCCGTGGTCGCGGTGATGAGCGAATTCCTCAATGAGCCGGTCAAGACCTATGCGATCGGCTATGAACACGACGGCACCGAGCGCTTCAGCGAGCTTCCGTTCGCGCGCGAGGTCGCGCGCCAATACGGCACTGACCATCATGAGGTCATGCTGCGCTCGGAAGACTTCATCAATCTCAGCGAAAAGGTGATCTGGCATCTCGATCAGCCCATCGCCGATGCCGCGCTGGTCGCTTATCATCGCGTCTGCGCGGCCGCCGCGGAAGACGTGAAGATGGTCCTGACTGGCGAGGGCGGCGACGAACTCTTCGCCGGCTACGGTCGCTACGCCGGCGAGCGGCTCGCGCCACTGTTTGGCGCCTTGCCCCCATCGATCGCCCAGCTCACCGCGACGGCCAGCCGCGCATTGCCCGGCCTCAGACGGCCCAAGTTGATGCTGCAGGCGCTGACCTACCGCGATGAAGGCCAACGGCTGCGCAACTGGTTTCCGTTGTTCGATGACCGCCGCAAGCCGAGCCTGCTCAGTCATGGCTTCAAGGCGCAGCTCGCCGACCAGCTCAGCGGCCCAGCCTTCCACGAGCACCTCGCGCGGACCGATGCCGACGGCTCGCTGCACCGCATGCTCTACGTCGACAACAAGGTCTACCTGCCCGATTGCCTGCTCGCCCGTGGCGACAAACTGAGCATGGCCAGCTCACTGGAGGCGCGGGTGCCTTTCCTCGACCACGCGCTGGTCGAGCTAGCAGCCTCGCTGCCAGCAGAGTTCAAGCTCAAGGGACTCACGCGCAAGCATCTGCTGAAGCGCCTCTGCGCCAAATGGCTGCCGGATCGCATCCTGCACCGCAAGAAAGAGGGCTTCCCGGTCCCGGTCGGCGTCTGGCTGCGCGGCTCGGCCCGGGAATTTGCGCGTGACCTGCTCTCGCCGCAGACCATTGCTCGGCGCGGACGCTTCGATACCCGCTTTGTCTCGCGCCTGCTCGACGAGCACGACCGCGGTACCGAAGACCACAGCTCGATGATCGTCGGCCTGATCAATCTCGAGCTCTGGCACCGCCTCTATATCGATTGCGCCCCGAGCGTCACGCAACAGCCGGTTCAGCAACGCGCGGCTTGAGGCCCCGACCCGCGGGTCTCGCGGGATTTTCACAACTCGCGCATCTCCATTCACCTCACGAAGGCCGCAAAGGTAAGACTCAACAACAGCGAGAAACGACGCCAGGAGAGAAGCACATGCGAACGCACTGCAACCCTTGGAGCGATGGCTACCTGATGATTTGGGGGGTGATTTCGCAACGGTCAGTTGCCTGCCTGCTGCTGGCCATCGCAATGATGCAAGGCGTTGATGCCACCTTGGCGGCGGCCGCGGACTGCAATCCGGTCGCTATAGAGAATACCAAAGCCGGCACAGCGAACTGGCAGCTCTCCAACCCCGCCAATGATATCGACAAACAGATCAAAGGCTTCGCCTCCCTAACCAGCGTCGCGGCAAACGAGACCCTGGACTTTCATGTCTCGGTGACGCCAGCACAGGACTACCGCATCGAAATCTACCGTCTGGGTTGGTACGGTGGCTCTGGAGGTCGCTTGCTGTTTGAGAGTGGCTCCTTGCCCGGAGACACCCAGCCGAATGCCATTCAAGACCCAACGACGGGACTGGTGTCGATGCCTTGGGAGGTGAGCTATTCACTCACCATCCCGCCCGATTGGGTCAGCGGCGTCTATGCGGCCAAGCTGATTAACGCTCAGGGCTTCGACAACTATGTCATCTTCGTCGTCCGTGATGACAGGCGCGCCGCTAGCCTACTCTTTCAACGCTCCGTCACCACCGATCAGGCCTACAATAACTATCCAAATGACGGCGCCATCGGCAAAAGCCTGTACGACTACAACAGCCATGGAGAAGCGACGATCAGTGGAAGTCCACGGGCGGTTAAGGTGTCGTTCGATCGTCCCTACACCGGCAGGGGTGCGGGAAGCTTCTTCGACTGGGAGTATTCCTTGCTGCGTTGGATCGAGCGCCAAGGCTACGACGTCAGCTACAACACCAACCTTGACACACACCGCAACGGCAGCATGCTGCTCAGCCACAACGCCTTTCTCTCCACCGGCCATGACGAGTATTGGACCAAAGAGATGCGCGACGCTGTCGAGGCCGCGCGCGACAGCGGCGTCCATCTTGCTTTTTTTGGTGCTAACGCGGCCTACTGGCAGTCTCGACTGGAACCGTCCGACGATGGCACGCCAGATCGCGTGCTGACCGTCTACAAAAACTGGCAGATCGACCCTATCGCAGATCCAGCCCGCAAGACTGTCCTCTGGCGCCAGATCGCGGGGCGCGCGGAGCAGCAACTGGTCGGCGTGCAATATCTGACCGACGGCAACTGGGACGAAAATACCGATTATGTCGTCCAGAACAGCAGGCACTGGCTCTATGCGGGCACCGGCTTCGTCGACGGCGACCGCGTCCCCGGTATCGTCGGTTACGAGGTCGACAGTTTCCAGTCCGCCTTTCCAGCACCGGTTGGAACCGACCATAGCTTCCTCTCCGCCTCTGAGTACCTAGACGCTTACGGCGACCGGGTTACGTCGCAGGCATCGATCTATCAGGCACCAAGCGGCGCTTGGGTGTTTGCCAGCGGCACCATGTGTTGGAGCTGGGCACTCGACAACACAGGGCTTATCGATGCCCGTCTGCAGCAGACCACGGCTAACCTGCTCGATGCCTTCAACGGTGGACGCTGCGAGCCAACCACCCCACCCCCAGACGATAGCGAAGGGCGCGTCTACGAGGATGCCGAAGATGGGGAGACGACAGGCTGGCGCGTCTATGCCGGCACTGGCGCCATCGAAAATCTGGCCGATGCCGCGCGCGGCAGTCGTGTGATCGTACTGCAGGGCAATGGCACGCAGACCGGCTATCAGCTGCGCAACGCGGATGGCACGCCTTGGCAGGACGCCGAACACACCCAGCTCGTGCTCGACCTGCGCTATAGCGAGCCCTTCCGGCTGTACGTGGATGTGCAGACCAGCGACGGCCAACGCTATCTTGAATACAGTCCCGTCGGCATTGGTAATGACTGGACCTGGGATATCTACATTCACCACGGCCTCAGCGCGAGCTTGACCAATGGCCAGTGGCAGCGCATCGAGCGCGATCTGGTCGCCGATCTCAAGGCCGCCGAGCCGCAATTGGAGTTGCGGCAGGTCAATGGTGCCCTGATCCGCGGTAGCGGACGCTTGGACGATATCACTCTAGCCGGTGAGGCTTCTTCGACCCCACCCTCCCCAGACGATCGCGAAGGGCAAGTCTATGAGGATGCCGAAGATGGGGAGACGACAGGCTGGCGCGTCTATGCCGGTACTGGCGCAATCGAGAATCTGGCCGATGCCGCGCGCGGCAGTCGTGTGATCGCGCTGCAGGGCAATGGCATGCAGACCGGCTATCAGCTGCGCAACGCGGATGGCACGCCTTGGCAAGATGCCGAGCACACGCAGCTCGTGCTCGACCTGCGCTATAGCGAACCCTTCCGGCTGTACGTGGATGTGCAGACCAGCGACGGCCAACGCTATCTTGAATACAGCCCCGTCGGCATTGGCAACGACTGGACCTGGGATATCTACATTCACCACGGCCTGAGCGCGAGCTTGACCAATGGCCAGTGGCAGCGCATCGAGCGCGATCTGGTCGCCGATCTCGAGGCCGCCGAGCCGCAATTGGAGTTGCTGCGGGTCGATGCTGTCCTGATCCGCGGAAGCGGACGCTTGGACGATATCGAACTGCGCTGAGGTCTTGAGTAGGCGCTTTATCTGCTCGAGGCCCGCACGCCTCCGGCATTCTTCATCATTGCCGGAGGCTGGGAAGAGCGGTACGTCAAGGTCGGCGAAACGCAGCGTCTAATGCCGAGTTCGGCAGGCCAAGCTGGACGATGTCCGGCGACTCGCGCCTAGGTTCAACCCCGAGCTGAAAGACGTACCAAGCAATCACGCTCATGATCAGCATCTCACCGCCATCTTCGATCAACAGCCAAAACGGCTCGCCCCAGTGAATTGCACTATGCAGCATGTCGACAAAGACGCCAAATAATGCCAGAAAAAGCACCAGGGCGAACAGATGCCGGGATGCCTGCCGTGCAATGTGATCAGCGTACAGGTAGGCAATACCGATGATGGCAAACAAGAGCGTGCCAAACAGCAAGGTTACAACAAGCTCACCGAGGTCCTGCGCGCGCAACTCCAGAATGGGTAGCAACTGCAGCGCATTGGCAAGATAGCCTCCCAGGCGCTCATGGATTTGCAGCGAATCATCAAACAACAGGTACGCAAACAATAGCGACCAGGCAAAGTAGATAAAACGACCGTGGCCGATTGCCAGGGTCAACAGCAACAAAACGATCCAATATTCCTTGATGTACTGGTAGACCTCGGCATAGCCGAGATCCTCCTCGATCGAGAACAACGGGCTTGTCACCAGCCCCAGCTTGAAGCCAATATGGACCAGGATGAAGACCAAATCAGCCAGCAGGAACAACAGCAAGAATCGATTCGATTGTTTCTCGAGATGAAGAACCATGGTGCAGCCCCTTTTTAAACCTTAGACTTGTGACTAAATAATATTTTTTTATTTTTCAGTAACCTGACGAGCATTCTTTCAGTAAGCTTTTTCAAAACAACAGCTTAACCTTGAAAAGTTATAATTCGACCCTATTAATAATTGAATGG
>NZ_NHSH01000065.1 GCF_016653315.1 Halochromatium roseum
CAACACGTTCAGAAATCGTGCTACTCGCATGGCTGATCAGGTGATCTTGGTCGTTGCAGGGTTGGCCAACCTCAAAAATAACTATGTTTTTCAATGAGAAAACGATTATTATTTGGTCACAAGTCTACTGAATAGAATCTGACGATCGTCGAATCAATGCATTCAAGAGAAACCCCTTTTGCTAACACTTCTATGCGAAAATCCTACGCGAGTAAGGCATCAGCGCCCACCGGCCCTAACTCTCAGGGCGCTTCGCCACCCCGGCAGATGAATCACGTGAAACCACGTTAAGCTCATCACATCCCGACATCAGAGGCTAGAATCGATGCAGACGCCCGACGATCATCAACACATCGTAAGCGCCTACGACCTTGAGCTTGCCCATCTCCGAAGCCTGGTCGTCGACATGGTCTCTGCCGTGGCTCGGCAGACGAGGGATGCAGTCGAGGCACTTGCGACCAACAGCAGCGCACTCGCTCGCGAGATCGTCGACCGCGACCCCGATGTCGACGCACTCAGCCTAGCCGCCGATGAAGAGGTATTCCGGGTCATCGCCAAGCGGCAGCCAACCGCGATCGACCTGCGCCTGGTCTTGGCAACGGCGCGCATCGTGGGCGAGCTGGAACGGGCCGGCGACAAGGCCAAGCGCATTGCAAAGCATTGCCTGAAGCTGATCGACACCGAGACCCGCCCACTCTTACCGGAATTGGCCATCGAGCCGATGCAGCGGTTGATGGACATCGATTGTGAGCTACTACAGGATGCCGTCTCTGGCCTTGTCGAGGCCGATCTGCAGAAGGCCGTTGCCGTTTTCCAGGCGGACTCGCGACTCATAGCCGCGAGTGAGCAAGTGCGCATCAGCCTGTTCGACCCTGCCACGAAACTCAGCGGCGATCACTTCGCCAGCCTGCTCACGGTCGCCCATGCCCTCGAGCGAACCGGCAACCATGCCAACAATATCGCTGAGCAAGTGGTTTACGTGATCACAGGTGAAGATGTACGCTTCCGCAACCGCGAGTTGCTGATTGACCGGTTGCGCAGCAGAGCCCCCGCATCATCCAACCGCTAACGACGCAGATCATCGATCAGCTCCCGATCCTCACCGACGGCTTACCCAACGCCCGCTATCGCCCGCTATCCGGAGCCCCGCACTCGATGTCCAGGTAGTCTGCTCTTGCAAAGAGCGCGGGTTCGACCCGTCGGGCCATGCCCGCCCCTATTGCAACTCGACAGAGGCCTGAATCGGGTTAGCCGAAACGGCCAGTGATGTAGTCCTCAGTCAGCTTGTGCTTGGGCTGATTGAAGATGTCATCGGTGGTGCCGACCTCGACCAGATCGCCGAGATGGAAGTAGGCCGTGCGCTGTGACACGCGCGCGGCCTGTTGCATCGAGTGGGTGACGATGGCGATGGTGTACTGCTGGCGCAGTTCATCGATCAGCTCTTCGATGATCGCGGTCGCGATCGGGTCCAAGGCCGAGCAGGGCTCGTCCATCAGGATCACTTCAGGTGAGACCGAGAGGGTGCGGGCGATACAGAGACGTTGCTGTTGGCCGCCCGAGAGGCCGGTGCCGGGCGCGTCGAGCCGATCCTTGACCTCTTTCCACAGGCCTGCCCGCTGCAGGCTGGTCTCGACCAGCTCATCGAGTTCGGCGCGGCTGTTGGTCAGTCCATGGATCCGTGGGCCGTAGGCGATATTCTCGTAGATCGACTTCGGGAACGGGTTCGGCTTCTGAAACACCATACCGACTCGGGCCCGCAGCGGCACCACATCGATGCTTTTGTCCTGGATCTCTTGGCCATCGAGCTTGATCGAGCCTTCCACCCGCGCTGCCGGAATCGTGTCGTTCATTCGATTCAGGCAGCGCAGAAAAGTCGACTTACCACAGCCTGAGGGGCCGATCATCGCGACCACCTCGTTCTGCCCAATATCAAGACTCACGTTCTTGATCGCGTGGTTGGCGCTGTACCAAACGTTGATGTCCCGGCACCGCATGCGAGGATTCGGCGAGCTGATCTCACCGACCGTGGTGGTGGTGGATTGATCCTGTGCCAGGTGATCGGCCGTCAGGTTAGCGGGTTTCACTGCAATAGCGTCAGCGGTCGTATTCATTAAAGGATCTCATTACCAGCGCCGCTCAAAGCGCCTGCGTAGCAGCACAGCGGTTAGGTTCATTAGGATGAGGAAGGCCAATAGCACCATGATCGCGGCCGAGGTGCGCTCGACGAAGCCACGCTCGGGGCTATCCGCCCATAGGAAGATCTGCACGGGCAGAACCGTGGCCGCATCGGTGAACCCCTGCGGGATGTCGACGATGAAGGCGATCATGCCAATCATCAGCAGCGGCGCACTCTCGCCCAATGCCTGGGCCATGCCGATGATGGTGCCGGTCATCATGCCCGGTAGCGCCAATGGCAGCACATGGTGGAGCCGGGCCTGCAGCGGCGACGCACCAACACCGAGCGCGGCTTCCCGGATTGAAGGGGGCACCGATTTCAGCGCCGCCCGACTGGCGATGATGATCGTCGGCAACGTCATCAAGGTCAGCACCATCGCCGCCACCAACGGTGTCGAGCGTGGCACGCCGAAGAAATTGATGAACACCGCTAATCCCAGCAGACCGAAGACAATCGACGGCACTGCGGCCAGGTTGTTGATGTTCACCTCGATCAGATCGGTAATGCGATTCTTCGGCGCAAACTCCTCCAGATATAAGGCCGCACCGACGGCAATCGGGAACGAGAACAGCAGCGTCAACACCAAGGTATAGAACGACCCCAGCACCGCACCAGCAATACCGGCCAGCTCCGGCTCGCGCGAGGTGCCATTGGTGAAGAAGGGAACATTGAAGCGCTTGCTCAGCAGTCCCTCATGCTGCAGCTGCAGCACCCAGGCGAGTTGCTGATCCGTGAGTCGGCGCGCATCCTGGGGCGTCGTCAGCTCAAGCGTCTCCCAGGTGCCAGCCTCGGCTGGCGCGGCCGAGGCCGGTGGCACCAATAGTTCACCGCGCGCCCGGTTCGGCCCCAATGCCACCAGCTTGATCAGCCCATCGTTGATACGCAGCAGGAAACTCGGTGCGTCGGCGCTGAGCACCAACGCATCGCTCCCTTCGGCCTCTGCGCGTAAGTCCTGGATCTTGGTCTCCAGCTGTGCCATATCGCGCTCATTGCGAGCCGCCTCACGCTCAGCTTCGCCCGCTTGGTCATCGCTCAGTCCACCTTGCTCGAGCAGCGCGGTCTGCGCATCTCGCGAGCGCTGCAGACGCGCCTGCTGGCGCGCTAGACGGTCGGCGTTGTCGATGAGGCGAGCCCGAGCCCGCTCGAGGAGTGGCAACAAGCCGTCATCCGTGACCCGGACAACAACCGCATTGCCGATCTTGTCCAGATCACCGTCGACGGAGGCAACACCAGTGCCATCGAGACGCGAGATCGGCGTCGAGCGTCCCTTCATGAACATGTCGACGTCATCATCGACCAGCAGCCGGACCGAACGCTCGCTACCAATCACCGCCGGATCGCTGGTCACCATCTGCCGCAGCTGCAAGGGTGCCCCTGGGCTGAGCAACGCGTCCAGACTGCGCCGTTGGGTCCGGCCCGTGACCTCTGGAAACTCGGCGCGTAGGGCGTCACGAGCAAGCTTCAAGAAGTTCACAGACCGCAGTTGCCGCGCAATCTCGATCTCATCCAGGCCACCCTCGGCCAGCGTCCCGCTCGGATCGATCAGCTCGGCATTAAAGGCTACCGGCAGCTCAACATAGGACTGGAAAAAGGCCGTGTAACCTTTGCTGACGATGCTGACAAAGAGGATTAGCACGAAGCTGAGCCCAAGCACCACGGCGCTGGCGCCAAACAGCCGAAACCGGCGCTCGGTCGCATAGCGGCGCTTGAGGCTCGCCTCGACGATCTCTCTCGGGCTGCGGCGCGTGCCGCTTGCAGTTGATGTGTTACTCATACTGTTCACGGTATTTGCGCACAATGTGCAGCGCGATGACATTGAGAATCAGCGTGACGACGAAAAGCGTGAGTCCAAGCGCGAAAGCGGCTAGGGTCTTAGCACTATCGAACTCTTGGTCACCGGTGAGCAGGGTGACAATCTGCACCGTCACCGTGGTCACGCTCTCGAACGGATTCGCGGTCAGGTTCGCGGCCAAGCCGGCGGCCATCACCACGATCATGGTCTCGCCGATCGCCCGCGAGACCGCCAGCAATACACCGCCAACGATACCCGGCAGCGCGGCCGGGAAGATGACCCGACGGATGGTCTCGGATTGGGTCGCACCGAGCGCATAGGAGCCATCGCGTAGTGATTGCGGCACGGCGTTGATCACGTCCTCAGAGAGCGAAGAGACGAACGGAATGATCATGATGCCCATCACCAAGCCCGCCGCGAGCGCACTCTCGGAGGCGATGTCGAGGCCGACACTCTCGCCGAGCCCGCGCATGAAGGGAGCGACCGTCAGAGCGGCGAAGAAGCCATAGACGACGGTCGGAATGCCGGCCAAGACCTCCAGCACTGGCTTGGCCCAGGCGCGCACCTGGCGTGGCGCGTACTCAGCCAGGTAGACCGCCGACAACAGCCCCACCGGCACCGCCAGCAACATGGCAATAAACGAGATCAGCAAGGTGCCAGTGAACAGCGGGATGGCGCCAAAGGCCCCTGAAGCACCCACCTGCTCCGCACGCAGTGCGATCTGCGGACTCCATTTGGTGCCGAACAGAAACTCGGTCCAAGGCACCATTTGGAAGAAACGGATGGATTCGAACAGCACCGAAAGCACGATACCGAGCGTGGTCAGGATCGCGATGGACGAGAACAGCACCAGCACGATCATCGCGATCGACTCAACCCGATTGCGCGCCCGAAGGCTCGGCGTGGTGTGCTGCCAGGCCCAGGCCATACCCGCCAGCACCATGGCACCCACCAGCGCCCAGAGCGTTGCGGTGGCAATGCCCTGGAGACGCTGATAATGGGCAGCGGCCGCCTCGACCTCCGCGCTTGGCTCGCGGCCCATCAGGTTGCCGTCGGCCAGGTTACGGATATCGCTGACCAATAAGCTCAACTGTCCTTCAGAGAGTTCAGCGGTCATCTCCGGTGGCAGCTCGGCAAGGGTCAGCGTAGTCAGAATCTGGCCCTGCATACCGGTCCAGAACAGCAACAGCAGCAAGGCCGGGAGGCCAACCCAGAGCGCGGCGTAGTAACCATAGTAGGCCGGCAACGAGTGCAAGCGATTAATCTGAGTGACGCCGCCAGCCACGCCAATGGCACGTTTACGCCCGATGTGATAGGCCAACCCCATGGCGGCCAGGATGATAAACAACAACAGCGAAGGACTCATAAGGACTCGCGGTCTTGATCAGTCTCTGTACAGCTAGAACGCAACACGCCAGCAGCCCTCACGGGCCACTGGCGCTTACGAGCCACAATGCCGCGCCAAAGCCGCATCGCGGATCGAGCCAGCGCTTATTTCGGACTGGACATCGGCTCCAATGCCTGTGATGACTTGGCAACCGTCGCACGCATGTCATCCGGCAGCGGGATCAGCCCCTTACTCGGCAGATAGCCATCCGGACCCCAGGCATTCTCGCTAGTGAAAGCAGTGACGTACTCTTGGATGCCGGGAATGGTGCCGACATGAGCGTTCTTGACATAGAAGTACAGCGAGCGCGAAACCGGATAATCGCCACTGGCAATGTTGTCAAAGGTCGGCTCGACGCCGTCGATGATAGTGCCCTGTAGCTTGTCAGCGTTCTGATCCAAGAAGCTGAAGCCGAACACGCCGAGCGCATCCGGGTTGGAGTCGAGCTTTTGCACGATCAGGTTGTCGTTCTCGCCAGCCTCGACGTAGGCACCGTCCTCACGCACCGAACGGCAGACGGCCTTGTACTGATTCTTGTCTTCCTTCTTCATCGCGGCGATCCAATCGAAGGTCTTGCAGCCACCTTCCATTGCGATCTCAGCGAAGGCATCACGGGTGCCGGAGGTCGGCGGTGGGCCGAGTACCTCGATAGCAACGTCAGGCAGGTCTGGGTTGACGTCCTTCCAGGTCTTGTAGGGGTTAGCCACCAGCTCCTCACCGCCCTTGGGGTTTGGCACATCCTTCGCTAGTGCCAGCCACAGGTCACGCAGTGACAGCTCAAGCTGCGGCGCCTTCTTCGAGTTGGCAACAGCGATGCCGTCATAACCAATCTTGACCTCGGTGATCTCCTCAACGCCGTTTTCCTGGCACTGCTCGAACTCCGAGACCTTCATCCGCCGAGAGGCATTGGTCACGTCCGGATGCTCGACACCAACACCAGCGCAGAACAGCTTCATGCCGCCGCCCGAGCCGGTCGACTCAATCTTTGGCGTGTTGAACTCAGTCGCGTTACCGAAGTTTTCAGCAACCGTGGTCGCAAACGGGAACACCGTCGAAGAACCGACGATGTTGATGGTGTCGCGCGCCATCGCCTGCGACGACAGGGAAAGCGTGCCAAGTACAGCAATGGCAATCACAGATTTGTTCATGGAGAGACTCCATCAGGGGGGTGAATCGAGTCACCTATTGTGTCTCTTAACCATTGATATGATATGACTATAAGATTGCCGTTTGATGACAACGCCTCAGCCGCTGTGCGCAACGCCCTAGACATTCACCGCAGACATCCACGCCAGCTGAGGCGCTACGAGCAGTTGCTTAACGCTGATCGATGATGCGCCGCATGGCGCGCTGGACGCGGTTGCTCGGCACCGAGAAGCCGATGCCGACATTGCCGCCGGAGGGTCCGATGAGGGCGGTATTGATGCCGACCACCTCGCCAGCCAGGTTCACCAGCGGGCCGCCAGAGTTACCTGGATTGATCGAGGCATCGGTTTGGATGAGACCACCGAGGGTGTCACCAGCGATACCACCACGCCCGACGGCACTGACGATGCCGGAGGTGACGGTCTGACCGATGCCGAACGGATTACCGATCGCGACCACGAAGTCGCCTACCTCGAGCGCGGAAGAGTCGCCAAAACGCAGCGCCGGCGCCCGCACCGGTGGAATCTTTAGCACGGCGGTATCGGCGCTCGCATCGCTACCGATCAAGGTCGCCCGGAAACTGCGTCGATCTTTGAGGGTAACGGTGATCTCGGTTGCGTCGCGAATCACATGCGCATTGGTCAGTACATAGCCGCGCTTGGCGTCGATAATCACGCCCGAGCCGGCGCTCTGGGTGCGCTGACGCTGCCCCGATTCGGGTAACGGCAGATCAAAACGCTCCAGGAAACGCCGGAATGCGGGGTCGCGCAGGAATGGATGCTCCTCGAGCCGGGTCTCGGAGTCGACCGATATATTGACCACCGCCGGCGTGATCGGACGCAGCAAGGGTGCGAGTGAGGGGTAGCCTTTACTGCCAATGCCTTTGAGATAGGCCGGCAGCGCGCCCCCCCGATCGGCTGACGCTGAATCCGACCGTGTCCCCGTATCGAGCGGCGCAAGCGCTGTGCCCGCACAACCGCTGGCGAGCCCAAGAATGAGCGCGAACGCGATCAACGCTCGCGCACAGCGTGCTGTCATCGGCATCAGGCTCAAGCTGAACCGGGACCTTAGGCGCGGAGGTTGCGCTTCGCACGCCGCCCTCGATCGCTGCCTACGCCAGTGTGCAATGCCTAGCAAGTCCATGCGCAGCATCAGTTCCTGCGCAACGCCGAGTACTGGGCCAAGGCGCTCGCCACCTGGAGACGGAAGCCATAGGCCACCGGTTGATTGATCATCAGGCTAAACGGCAGCCAGTCGCGCCCGCGGCGCACAAACCCAGCATAGGTGCTGACCCCGCGCAGGGTACCGGTCTTCGCACGCACGTTCGCATCATTGTCTTGTGTCGGCAGCAGATCGAGATGCGGCCGCAGTCGTTCGAGAACCTCTAACATCTGTCGACCGCTGAGGCGATTACCGCGTGAGAGGCCGGCGCCGTCTTCGATGCGGAAATCACGCCAGCCGAAAGTCTGGCGCGCCCAGCGCTCGATGGTCTGCTGCGCGTTGGCCATGCTTGCGCGGCCGCCCTGCTCGCCAAGCAACAGGAACAGATCGTTGGCGACAAAGTTGGTCGAATATTCAAGCATGTTCTTGACCACCTGGCCGAGCGTCTGGCTACTGCGATGGGTGTAGACCAGTTTCGCCGACTGCGGAACCGCGCCTCTCTCAACCTGGCCCCCAACCTGAAGACCGCCCTGCTGCAGCTTGGCCTTGAAAACCTCGCCAAAATGACCCAGAGCGGTCTCGCCATCAACAAGATTGATGCGGTGCTTACCATCCCCCAGACCACGGCCGAGCCGCTGCGCTGTCGGAGTGATCGGGGTTTGTATCTCGGCGCTGGAGACGCGCCCGGCTGACACCAGCAGGCTTACGGTGTTGAAGTTGACCGCGAGCGCGGTGACGGGCGCGTCGTAGGGATTGTTACTCGACGAGCGACCGGGGATGACGACCTGGGTTCCAAACAGCTGGGCATCGAGCCCAAGCCCAGACACTGAGCGCACCCCAACAGCCTTCAGTGCAGTCACCACCTGATCCAGCTCCTCCGAGACCAGGTAAGGGTCACCGCCGCCTTTCACCCAGAGGCGGCCATCGCGGCCCAGATAGAAGCGCGTCTCGAAGCGGTGCTTCAACCCCCAACGCTCAATCGCAGCCAAGGCGGTGATCAGCTTCATGGTCGAAGCCGGAACCAACAACCGATCTGGCTCCTCGGCGATCAACAGGCGGCGGCCATCGCTGACCACTAGACTCGCGTCCTGCAGCGCCAGGGCTTGCTCGACCGGCCCAGCGACGGCAGCGCCTGCCAGCATGGGCGAGACCAACAGGCCAAACAACAAGCCAGTGACCACCCGCAAAGGGAACAGAACGCACATGAAAGACACCCCAAAAGACCGCCTTTAGAAACGCTCGCGAGCATAGCACGCGGCCGTCATTCTACCGCGGCGCAGGCAGCCTTTAACGCTCAGTTTCAGGGTAACGACGGCAGAATCGGGACGATGGCGGCCTCAAGCCTTAGGCTCTAACTCCAGCGACACCGAGTTGATGCAGTAGCGCAGGCCGGTCGGCTTCGGCCCATCCGGAAACACATGCCCGAGGTGGGAATCGCATCGCGCGCAATGCACCTCGGTTCGACGCATACCATAGCTCGTGTCGGTGTCAGTCTCGACCGCGGACTCGCTCAGCGGCGCGTAGAAGCTCGGCCAGCCAGTGCCGGAGTCGAACTTGTGCTCGGCGTCGAATAATTCCGCTCCGCAGGCTGCGCAGCGGTAACGACCAGGCGCTTTGGTGTCAAAGTAAGCACCACTGAAGGCTGGCTCGGTCCCATGCTCACGCAGCACCCGGTATTGCTCAGCGCTCAGCTGATCGCGCCATTCGGCCTCGGTCTTCTTGATCTTCTCGCTCATGCGCTTGACCTCGTCATCTTGGTGACATCGTCATCCTGGTGGAAATTCGGGTTTGTCATGAAGGCGCGCAGCCCGGGGTCGGCTGCGGCTTGTTGAGGCAACACTGCGGGCGTCGCTATACTCGCGAGGTTCCAAGCGGCCCTTCGCTCCTTCACACCTCTGGTCTCAGCAATGCACCCCACTGCGCTCCAAACCCTGACGTTATCTGTGATGGGGCCAGGCCTTGCCGATGTCCACCCTGCTCGCCCGTCTCAGGCCTGAGCATGCGGCGCTCCTCTCGCCCCTTCATCGCCCGCTTGATCATGGCGGTCGCCGCCGTCGGGCTGTTTATCGTCGGCTATCAGTGGGGCAACCAGTTCCAAACCGCCCATCAGCCCCCGCTGCGTATCGAGGGCGTGTTGCTGCGCCCACCCATTGAACTGCCCGAGCTTGATCTGCATGGATCTCAAGGTCCGTTTAACCGCACCGACCTAGACGACCATTGGTCGCTGATCACCTTCGGCTCGCCGGGGAGCGCGGCCGGCCATCGTGGCGTCTCGCGCCTGATCGAGATCGCAAACCGGGTCGCTGATCAGCCCGATCTGCGAAAGCGACTGCAACTCCTGCTGATCAGCGCCGATGACGCACCAATGCTCGCGCGTGACTTCGAGCAGCTCACACCAAGCTTGCGGGTATTGAGTGCCCCCGAACAGCTGTTGGCCGAGCTGAAGACAGCGGTTGGCGCCGGGCAGGACGAGCCCGCAGAAGCTGCCGAGCAACCGCCGCCGTTGTTCCTGGTCGATCCAAGGGCGCGCTTGGTAGCCCTGTTCGCTGGCGGGCAGCCGGCTGCCAAGGTCGCGGATGATCTAAAAATGCTGTCGGAACGGCCAGAGGCATTGGTGGCCGCGCCGCAACCGGCTGATACCGCTACGACGACTAATCCAGACCAATAAGACTGGCACCACGCATCCCTACGGTTCAGCATCGCCCGAATCCGCTGTCTAAAGCATCTCGCTACCGAATCCACCCAGCGCACCCCATTAGCGAACCCGATTAGCGATCCCATCAGTGACCCATCCCACCACCAGATCCCACCGAGGCCGTGCAGCCCGCGGCTTGAGCGCCCGCCTGTTCGTTGGACTGCAGTACCTGCTGCCACAGCACGCCCTCTCCAACGCGATGTTCTGGCTGACTCGCCGCCATTGGCCGGCGCTGACATCCTGGATCATTCGGCTCTATGTCCGCATCTTCCGCGTCGACCTGACGGAGGCCGCTGAGCCCGATCCAGGCGCTTACCCAAGCTTCAACGCCTTCTTCACCCGCAGGCTGCGGGCCGATGCCCGACCGCTACCAAGCCTAGCGGATGCCATCGCCTGCCCGGTCGATGGCCGCATCAGTCAGGCTGGAAGGATTCATCACGGCGAGTTGATCCAAGCCAAGGGTCAGCACTACTCGCTTGAGGGCCTATTGGGCGGCGATCCGTCGCTCGCAGCCTCATTCCAGGACGGCCTCTTTGCCACCCTTTACCTCTCGCCAAGGGATTATCACCGCATCCATATGCCGATTACGGGTCGCCTGCGACAGACCATCCTGGTCCCGGGTCGGCTGTTCAGCGTCAACCCGACCACGGTGGCTGCCGTGCCGGGCCTGTTCGCACGCAACGAGCGCGCCATCTGCCTGTTCGACACCAGCGCCGGCCCGATGGCCGTGATCCTAGTCGGCGCCATCTTCGTCGGCAGCATCGAAACCCTCTGGTCTGGACGCCTGACCCCACCCCGCGCGCACGCGATCCGCGTCGACAACCCTGGAGATGGGGGAGTCAGCCTGAGCCGCGGCGATGAATTCGGCCGCTTCAACATGGGCTCGACCGTGATCCTCCTGTTTCCGGCGCACAGCGCGCACTGGGAGCCACAGCTACAGCCGGGCACGGCGGTGCGCTGTGGCGAGCAGATCGGTCAGTTGGATCGCGACCGTTAGCCAGCTCGGGCGAAGCCTTAGGCGCTTGTCGAATACGCTCGTAGCGACTTGCACCAGAGCATTGCGCAGGATGTCGTGTGCCTTCATTGCAGCTCGTCTGGAGCATCGCCGGACTCTGTATCCGGCTTTTTGTCCGGCTGTTTGTGCACCCATGCGTCCGGCTATGCGACACGGAAGGCAGACGCAAAGACCCACAAGGCGGCCCGAGGGTTGACAGCGCCTCAGGCGCGCTCGACCGGGAACGCCAGCACCGCGTCGATCTGATCTGCGCCAAGCGCGCACATCAGCAGCCGATCGAGTCCCAATGCAATCCCCGCGCTGGCTGGCATGCCAGCCTCAAGGGCAGCCAAGAAGGCCTCATCGATCGGCGGCACCGGCTGCCCTGCAGCCCGGCGTGCACGCTGATCGGCTTCGAATCGCGCGCGCTGCTCGTTCGCGTCGGTCAGTTCCTCGAAGCCATTCGCCAGCTCCATGCCCTCCAGATATAGCTCGACGCGCTCGGCGACGCTCGGATCACCGTCGCGCAACCGCGCAAGCGCCGCTTGGCTGGGCGGATAATCGCGGACAAAGGTCATGCAGCCACGGCCTAGGGCAGGCTCAAGGCACTGGCTCATCAGCAGGTCCAGCCAGCCATCGCGGTCCAGCTCGAGGTGATCGCAGCCTTCAAGGCCCTGTGCCCTCGCCACGGCCTTGAGCACGGCAGGCGTTGCTCGCCAGGGATCTAGCTCCAGCCGATCTCTAAACAGCTGCCGGTAGCTCAGCACCTCGTGCTCAAGCCCCGACCGATCGAGGATCACTCGCACCAGGTCGGCGACCTCATCGATCAATGCACTCAGAGACCAGCCGGGCCGGTACCATTCCAGCAGACTGAATTCGGGATGATGCCGACGCCCGCGCTCGCCATCGCGAAAGACCTTGCAGACCTGATAGATCGGACCACTGCCTGCAGCCAGCAACCGCTTCATCGGCAGCTCGGGTGAGCTGTGCAGATAGAGCTGCTGGCCCGACGGCGCGTCCGCGCCAGACCCAGACCAGCGGGTGCGCAGCGATTCAATGGCCGGATCGGTCGTCGCGCTTGCCGAGAGCAGTGGCGTCTCGACCTCTAAAACCTCGCGCTCGGCGAAGAAGTCTCGCAACCGCTGTAGCATGCGCGCGCGCCCGCGCAGCACATCGATCGAGGCGCTTGGCTGCCAGCAAGCCTGCCCGGCATCAGCGCGACCTCGCAACGTGTCACGCGCGATCGTTGCCCGACTCACCGTTGCGCCATCGCGATCAGGCAGCCGGCAATTGCCTGAAAATTGGCTAATAATCGCCTAACAATCGTCTAATCACCCGAATCACTCTTCTTTGGCGCGCGAGACGTAAGAGCCGGTGCGCGTGTCGACCTTGATCATCTCACCGGTCTGTACGAACAGCGGCACATTCACCACCGCCCCGGTCTCGAGCGTCGCAGGTTTACCGCCGCCACCGGAGGTGTCGCCCTTCAGACCGGGATCGGTCTCGGTAATCTCGAGGACGACGAAGCTTGGCGGGTCTACACTGATCGGCTGGCCGTTATAGAGCGTAACGCTGCAGAGATCCTGCTCCTTGATCCACTTCGATGCCTCGCCGATCGCGGCCTCGTCAGCGGTGAGTTGCTCGAAGCTGCTCGGGTCCATGAAGTGCCAAACCTCACCATCGTAGTAGAGATACTGGAGATCGGTCTCGAGTACATCAGCCGCTTCGACCGAGTCGCCAGACTTGAAGGTCCGCTCGACAACGCGGCCGGTCTTCAGGTTGCGGACCTTGACGCGGTTGAAGGCTTGCCCCTTGCCGGGCTTGACGAACTCGTTCTCGACGATCGTGTACGGATCGCCATCGAGCATAATCTTCAGCCCGCCTTTGAATTCATTGGTCTTGTAACTTGCCATCAGATCCTCTTGCAGTGCATCGTGCGTTCAATGCGATGGTCTACCCGGTAGCGTTATGACTTGGGCCGTCATGACTCGGGGCGCCAATACCGGACAGAAACCAAACCGACTATGGTAGCGCGAACCCAACAGCGATGGCAGACCCCGAGCTGGAAACAGGAGCTGGCGGCGGCCTTTACCGACCCGGTCGCGCTGCTGCAAGCGCTCGAGCTCAGTCCGGCCAAGCTACCCGAACCGATTCAGCGGTCGGCCCGCTTTCCGCTCTTGGTCCCCCGAGGGTTCGCTGCACTGATGCGCCGCGGCGACCCCAACGACCCACTCTTACGCCAGGTGCTTCCGCTCGTCGCAGAGGCACGCCCAGCAGCAGGATTTGTCACCGACCCGGTTGGTGACGCCAACGCAGGCCTTGTGCCAGGATTGCTGCAGAAGTATCGCGGCCGCGCGCTGCTGATCGCGACTGGCGCCTGCGCGGCGCACTGCCGCTACTGTTTCCGCCGCCACTTCCCTTATGCAAGCACAGGCGCTCAGAGCGATCGACTCGCTACCGCCATCGCAGCGCTCGAGCGAACCCCGGATATCGACGAGGTCATCCTCAGCGGCGGTGATCCGCTGATGCTCGATGACGGTGCACTAGCTGCGCTCATCACGCGCCTCGACGATCTCCCACGGCTCAAGCGGCTCCGACTGCACACACGCCTGCCAAGCATCTTACCGAGCCGGATCACCGATCGGCTCTGCGCGATCCTCTCCGGCAGCCGGCTACAGGTCGTCATCGTGGTCCATATCAATCATCCAGCCGAGCTTGGACGGGACGCCTGCCTGGCGCTGCTCGGCCTGGCCGAACTCGGCACGCCGCTGCTCAACCAAAGCGTGTTATTACGTGGTGTTAATGACGAGGTTGAAACCCTGGCCGAGCTGTCGGAGGCCCTGATCGCGACGCGGGTACTGCCCTACTACCTGCATCTGCTCGACCCCGTCAGCGGCGCCGCGCATTTTGACGTCCCGGAGACCAAGGCCCGCGCCCTCGTCACCCAACTCCGGCAGCGACTGCCTGGCTATCTGGTCCCAAGGCTGGTGCGAGAGCAGCCCGGCGAACCCTCGAAAACCGTCTTGCTGTGACCGGTCTTGCGCTGCCCAAAACGGCGGTGCGTCGAGGTCAAGTATCTCGCAGGTTCGCAATCCCGTGCGGCACATGGCCGGTGGTCACATGGCCCTGGGTATCGCGGCAATGGTGCTCTTGATCGTCGAAGAAGATATCGGCATCGAAGGCAGCCAAGAAGGGCCCCTTGGACAGGCCATCAAGGAACAGCGATTCATCGATCCGGATGTTCCAGGCGCGCAAGGTGCGCACCACCCGTTCATGGGTTGGAGCACCGCGGGCGGTGATCAGCGCCGTTCGCAAAGGCGCCTCATCGATCGGGAATAGGGCCTGAATGCGCCGCAGTGCAACGAGAAACCCCTTGAACGGTCCATCGGATAGCGGCTTTTGCGCGGCAGCAACCTCATTCGCGGTGAATGCGGCTAAGCCTTCGGCGCGAAAGATCCGCTCCGACTCATCGGAAAACAGGACGGCGTCGCCATCGAAGGCGATACGCAGCTCCTCATCATCGTCGTCGACCGCGGGTCGAGCCGGAGCCGGCAAGATGGTCGCCGCGGCGCAGCCCGCTTCGAGTGCCTGGCGCACATCATCACGGTCCGCCGACAAGAAGAGATGGGCGCCGAATGCGGAGACGTATCGGTAGGGGCTAGCACCACTGGTAAAGGCCGCGCAATGGATCGCAAGCCCATGATGGCGAATCGAGTTGAAGACCCGCAGCCCCGTGTCACTGCTGTTGCGCGAGAGGAGGATGACCTCGACTCGGCCCCGATCGCCAAGCCGTTCGTTCAGGGCGAGCAGCTTTTTGACCAGAGAGAAGGCAACGCCTGGTGCCAAGATCTCACCCTCATGCGCCACCTGGTAGGCATGATAGGCCTCGACCCCGTGCTCTTCGAAGACGCGATGAGACTCCGAGAGGTCGAACAGGGCGCGAGAAGAGATCGCAACGACGAGACGAATCTGGGGGCCAGTCGTCGTCGCGGCCTCGCTCGCCACGCGGCCAGGGGATTGTTCTGGGGCAAGCCCTGAGTTGGCCGTGCTCACCAGCGCCAGAGCGGGCTCGCCCAATCCTAGCGGGCTCACCAAGGCATGAACGAATTCATGAAGTGCATCGGGCGACCGATACTGCGATTCATCGAGCCAAGATCTTCGCGCATTGTCGCGGTGGTGAAGGTCATCGACTGCATCGATTGGGTCATGGTCTCAATCGAACTCAACATCGGCTCTAGGGTAGCGACATCCCGCGCCATCGAATCGACACCCACCGTCATGGTGCGGACGTTCGAACTTATCTGGCCCATGTTGTCGGAGATCGACTGCATGTTGCTCGCGAGTACCGTCATATTCGAGTCGACACTGATGGCCAGATAATGGACGTCCTTGGCCAAGCTGAACACGAGATAAAAGCCATAGGCGGCGAGGATGATGAAGGCGAACAGCGTCGGATAAACGATCAGCTCCCAGCGTCGAGCGCTGGTCTCAAACGCCTGCGAAAGACGATCCATCGCGAACTGGCTCGCTGCAGGATCGCCTTCTGGCGACTCGAGTCCGGTTGTGCCCGTCTTGTTAAAAGCCTCTCGCTCGAGCGGGTTCTTGCCTGTCATAAGAAATCACCACCTCTCAGGTACCGCCGCGGCCCTCCCAAGGCCAGACCATTGGGTCGGCGCCGGGTGGTATGCATCGGCCGATTGCCGCGCTGAAACTGACGACAGCGTCGGCAAGCCTGCCGATAAATCAGTCTACGAAGCGTAACACGAACGCAGGCTTATACAAGCAATCCGCGCTCAAGACGAGACGTCCAAAGCCTCCGAGCTTCGGTGCCGATCGTTAACTCAACACCTCGGGAAACAAGCTTGCAGCGAGCGCGTAAAATTCTTTCGCCCCTTTGCCTCGGGACTCGAGCTCGAACACGGCCAAGCCTTCGCTAAAGGACCGCCGGAACACGGTGCGTTGCGACAATCGCGACTTCACGAACCGGATATCAGGCAACGCAACCAAGGCGGCCGCCGCTTCGTCGGTCTCCCGGACCGCATGATGGGTATCGCCCCGATTGATGAATCCGAGAATCTCCGGGGGATGAGTGCGCTCAACCGACTTCACCAATTGGATGAAGCGTTGCGTTGACCAAATATCCGCTTGCGAGGGAGGTACCGGCACGATCACACGGTCGCAATGCTGTATCGCCGCGCGCAAGGCCTCCATATCAGAGGTGCCGACATCGATCAGGGTCTCGTCGTGCTCACGGAGCTTATCGGTGCCAAGGGAGGCCCAGTCCAACACTGGAAGCACGGGCTCAAAACCCTCTTCACGCCGCACCGCAGTGACGTCGGTCAGGGTACCCTGTGGGTCGGCGTCTACCAGTTGTACGTCGACCTCGGCCATCGACAACCAGACGCCCATATTAAAGGTGAGGGTGCTCTTACCGGAGCCGCCCTTCAAGGAGCCGATGACTGTAATCATCCGTTCTTGCCGCGATCACGCAAAGTGGCTGGAGGGGTTGGAGTGTAGCAAGACATCAACGCAGCGAGGGCTGCGGCGAGTAGCCTGACCACTCATCATCCGCATGGTAACCGAATGTAACGCCTTCGTCTTGGTAGCTGCGCCAGGGGCCGCGAGGCAGATAGTCGCGCTCATCGATCTGGGGATAAGGGCTGTCTGCGAGTGAGCGTGCATTATCCCGCTCGGACAGCGGACGAAACTCCCAGCCGGCGGAGCCACCTGGACGCAACGCTTGGAGATCGGGGTCGGGGCGAAACTGATAACCACCCGATCCGTACAGCCGATTGCCGTCGGCGTCCGTGAAACGTTGCTGACTGGAGACATCCCACTCCGAAGCGGCATCCCCTGACCAATAGTCGCGTCGCTCATACAGCGATCGGCCATCAGATCGACCACCGACGCTGTCGCGCCAATATCGGCCCTGGCTCGGCTGTCGCCATCCGTCGCTCCCTTCGCTCGGCGCCTCCCGCCAGCGACGCTGATCGCTCCAGTCGGATATCGGCGCTCCCGATTGCCAGTGATGGTCGTGGTCGGCAGCGCCACGGCCGCCGGCATCGAAATCGTCTCGTGGCGCCGAGGACCAGGTTGCGTCCCGAGGATCTTCTGACAGATACCACTGACTCCGGCTATCCCAAGCGCCAGGCCAGTCTGAGCCCTGCCGACCAGGATCTGTTCGCCCCCATTCAGGTGGTCGTGGTGTCCGGTAATCACCGGGGGAGGCGCGAGCTGTGCTGGAATAAGCCGATGACCCATGGCTATCCGTCTCGTAAGGATTCCAAGCCCATAGGAGAGGGCTTGCGAGCAGCGGAATCATGGCCAGCAAGACCAGATGCAGCCGAGCCCGCACAGGTCGCCGCCCACCTAGGGTTGAGCGACCTCGCGCTGAAGGTCTCGAATGCATTCTTTTCATGGTGTCTACCGCATTAACTGGTTTCAGGCCCGTCGTTATCGTCCGTCTTGAGGCGAATACCGCGTCTCGAGGCCTTCGGCTGCGGCTTCGCTGGCGCCGCCTTCTTCGTCGTCGCCTTTTTTGCCGTTCCTTTCTTCGTCGCCGCCTTCTTCGTCGCTGCCTTCTTGACCGGAGCCTTTTTCGCCGCAGCCGGCTTTGCCGGTGCCTTAGGCTCGGCAGCTGTAGCCGACGTCTCCGCTAACGCCTCACTATTCACTGTAGTCGGCTCTGGCCTACTTGTCTGATCTGACGTCTGATCTGGCTCCGATTCCGGGCGCTCAGACGCACCGGCAACAGAGGCACTGGCGGACCCGGCGTCCGTTTCTGACTGACGCAACGCATTGGGCAGTGGCCCGGCTGGCGCGGTTCCCGCTGGCGGTGATGATCGCCGTTTCTTGAGCATTCCCTTGATCCAATCCAACAGCAGCAAGAACAGACCTCGGAAGGCATAGAGCGCGAGCGTCAGAACGCCGCCAATCTTGGCCAAGACGCCGCCGCTCTTTTGCTTACCCTGGGTAGAGGTCGAGTGGGTCGCGCGACCAGGCTCATCGTGCTGTAGATCTTCGGCGCAAGGAACCACCATCCCGGGCGGAGCACTCGCGACGGCCACCTCACAGAGATCCTTGCTCGCGGCGACACAACCGAGAGGGATCACGATCAAGGTCAGCAGCGTCGAGACCAGCACGCCTGATGACAACGAGATCGCCATGCCTTGGAAGATCGGATCGGTGACGATGACGCTCGCGCCAGCCACCAGCGCAAGCGCCGTGATCACGATCGGTCGTGTTCGCGTCGTACAGGAACGAATCACCGCCTCAGCGACCGGCACGCCCTTCTGCACCTCATGGATGGAAAAATCGACTAGCAAGATCGAGTTACGCACGATGATACCGGCCAAGGCAATCCAGCCGATCATCGAGGTGGCGGTGAACTCGCCCCCATAGCCAAGCTCGAAGGCCAGCCAGTGCGCCGGGATGATGCCGAGCAAAGTCAACGGAATCGGCGCCATGATCACCAGTGGGATACGGAAGTTTCCGAACTCCCAGACCACCAGGACGTAGATCAGGATCAAGGCGACGCCGAACGCGGCACCCATGTCGCGGAAGGTCTCGTAGGTCACGGTCCACTCGCCCGCCCATTCAAAGCTCGATACCTGATCCGAGGGCGGCGGCCCCAGCCAGTAGGACTCCGGTTTCACCCCATCCGGCGCTACATAGCCCATCTCGTCGATGCGATTCTGGATCTGCATCATCGCGTAGACAGGTGCCGCTAGGGCACCCCCGACATCCGCCACTACGTACTCAACCGCACGCAGGTCTTTCCGATAGACGATCGACTCCTCGGGCACACGCTCAAAGCTTCCCAGCTCACGCAGTGGAATCGTCGTGCCAGAATTGGTTCGCACCGGCAGATCACCGAGGCCCTGAATCTGCGAGCGTTCGGCGAGCGGCACCTGTACCACGATATCCACCGGCTCGTGGCCAGCACGCATCTTCACGTCGCCGATCTCAGCCCCACCAAGAGCCATAGTCAGATTGCGGTTGATGGCATCCACCGAGACGCCGCGACGCACGGCCTTTTCGGTGTCGACATCAAAACGCCAATAGTCGAAGGACTCGCGCAGATAGTTGTCGACATCGCGCGCGCTCTCGGCTTGGGCAAAGATGTCAGTCAGTTCCTGCGCAAAGGCGCGCCGAACCTCCGCGCTCGGGCCGTGGATCTCGGCCACGACTGACTGCAGCACCGGCGGTCCAGGTGGCATCTCGACCACGGCGATGCTGGCGCCGTTCGCATCCGCCAGCGGCTTCAGCATCTCACGCGCCTCGACCGCAATCTCGTGGCTGCTGCGGTCACGATCGTGCTTATTGGTCAGCTGCACCTGCAGCTCCCCCTGCCAGGGATCGGAGCGCAAGTAGTAGTGGCGCACCATGCCGTTGAAATCGAACGGCCGCGCCGTGCCAGCGTAGAGCTGAATCGCGGTGACCTCCGGCATGCTGCGGATCTTCTCCGCCATCTGATGCGCCAGATTGGCGGTCACCGGCAACGCGGTACCCTCGGGCATGTCCAACACCACCGAAAACTCCGGCTTGTTGTCCAGTGGCAGCATCTTCACCGGCACCCACTTGAAGTAGAAGAAGCTCAGGGTGAAGAGGAAGGTGCCCCAGAGCACCAGCTTAAAGATCAGACGCTTGTGCTTATGCTCGATCAGCGGGGTGAGGATGCCGACATAGAGCTTCTCGAGGTTCTTCGACTCTTGATGCTCGCGCTTCTCGGCGATTTCCAAATAGCGCATGGATGGCCGCAGCCACTTCGAGATCGCCAGATAGGGCGTGAACACGAAGGCCGCGAACAGCGAGATCAGCATCGCCACCGAACCCAGCGCCGGAATCGGCATCATGTAGGGGCCCATCATGCCGCTGACGAAGCCCATCGGCAGCAAGGCCGCAATCACGGTAAAGGTCGCGAGGATGGTCGGATTACCCACCTCACGCACCGCATCGACCGCAGTGACCTCATCGGTACGACCTTCCTCGAGCCAACGCCGGTAGATATTCTCGACCACCACGATGGCGTCATCGACCAAGATGCCGATCGAAAAGATCAGCGCGAACAGGCTCACACGGTCGATGGTGTAATCGGCGATCCATGCCACAAAGATGGTCATCAACAGGACCACCGGAATCACCAACATGACCACGATCGCCGGCTTCAGCGCGCGGAAGGCCGCCAGTACCAGCAAGAAGACGAAGAAGGTCGCGATGAACAGCTTGAAGATCAGCTCCGAGACCTTCTCATCGGCGGATTCGCCATAATTGCGAGTCACACTCACCGCAACATTGTTCGGGATACGCTCGCCTTTGATCTCCTCGACCTTGTCCAGGATCGCATTCGCCACCGTCACGCCGTTGGTCAGCTCTTTCTTCGCGATCGCGATGGTCACCGCAGGCGCGCCATCAGCCCTGAGATCACTCCCAGCCGCCGGACCGCTGTAGTAGGCGACCAGCTGATCCGCATCCTCCGGCCCTTGGCGCACGCGTGCGATGTCATGCACGTAGACCGGGATCTCGTTATAGGTGCCAACCACCAAGCGCTGGATATCTTCAGCTCCCTTCAAGAACGAGCCCGAGACCACTGAGAAATGCGTGCCACTCGATTCAACACCACCAGCGCTCGCCTCAGCGTTCGCCGCGCGGATGGTACTCGCCACCTCGTCCAGACTGATTCGATAGCCAGAAAGCCGTTCCGGATAGGCATCAACGGTAATCTGCTCGGCCCGCCCGCCGACGATGAAACTGTTGCCGGTGTCCTTGACCTCCTTCAACGATTGCAGCACGTCTTGCGCGAGCAGCCGCAGTTGTCCGTCATCGACATCAGGCCGGCCGTTGCCATCGACGTCCTTGGACCAGAGCGTCAGGGTAACGATCGGCACATCGTCGATGCCCTTGGTCTTCACCAAGGGCGGCATCACCCCAGGCGGGATCTTGTCCATGTTGGACGACAGCTTGTCGTTGACCTTGACCAGCGACGGGCCGACCTCCTCGCCGACCTCGAACTCGACTGTCACCAGCCCTTGGCCACGTTGTGCGGCGGAGTAGACGTGCTTAACGCCCGGGATCTCGCTCATGATCCGTTCGAGCGGCTGCATCGTCAGACTCGAGACCTGCTCTGCCGAGGCGCCCGGATATTGCACCATGATGTCGATCATCGGTACTGAGATCTGCGGGTCTTCTTGACGCGGCGTCGCGATGAGACCGAGCAGTCCCATCATCAACATCGCCACATAGAGCAATGGCGAGAGGGGTGAGCGGATGAAGAAACGGGCAGTTCGGCCTGCAAGACCGAGACTGTCACCATCCATCGAAGCAAGGGAGCGAGCGTCTTCTGGCGCTGCGGTGCGAGGGCTATCGTCCTGGCTCATAGCGTGTTTCTTACATCAGGGGCAGACGTGAAAAAACCGAGACAGGGAACAAACGGCAGAACCCCGCCTCGGTCCTCGGAGAACATCTCAGCGGCTTGAGCGGTCGCCCTGCGACCAGCCAGTGGCGATGCCAGGTCCCGGGTTGCTGAGGATGCGCTCACCGGCACGGAGACCACTGAGCACAGTCACACCACCATTCGGTGTCGGCTCGCCGACGCGGATCAAACGCAGGTGCGGATTGCCCTCTTCGTCGAGCACATAGACCCCAGGAAGGCTGCCGTTATAGCGAATCGCCGTGCGCGGCACGACCGGATTCACGCGCGCCGGTGCGTTGAAGTCCGGCACCAAGACCTTGGCATACATGCCCGGCTCAGAGACGCCTTTCGGCAGGTCGAACTTGACTTTCACCGTGTGTCGCTGCGGATCAGCCATGGGATAGACCTGCGCAACGCGCACCGGCACATTGCCCGCATCACCCACCTCATCGGCCGCCGAGCGCGGACGTGCCGGAACATCAAGCTCTGCACGCAGCATCGCCCCCTCGCGCAGACCAGGCCGCAGCCGTGCCGGGACGTCGACCTCGACCTGCAGGTACTCGACGTCGGCAAAGGTCAGCAGCGGTTGGCCGGGTTGCACCGTATCGCCAACCTCGATGAACTTGCTGACAATGACGCCGTCAAAGGGCGCGATTGAGCGCGCATCGCGCAGTTTCGCATCCAAGGCCCGCAACTCCGCCTGCAGCTGCATCATGGCATTGCGCGCTTCCTGAATCTGCGTGCCAGAGGCGTATAGATCGGCAGAAAGCTCGGCGTCCTGATCGCGATCACCGATGAAATCCTCCATCGGCCGCGTGAAGAACTGATCGAAGAGATTCGGCACGCCCATGCCACCTGGCGAGGTCCGCGAGCGTGGCGAATACAACTCCCGACTGTACTGCACGCCAGCATTGCGCAATTGCGCGTCCGCCGTCGCCATCTGCGCAAGTAGCGCCTGACGTTTGGCCTTCAACTCGCTGGCGTCCAGTGAGACCAGCAGATCACCGCTGTCGAATGCATCGCCCTCGATGCCGGCGAGATAGTCGACCCGCCCTGGTAGCTGTGCCGCCAGCGTCACCTCTTTGTACGGCACGACGGTACCGCCGACGGAGACGGTCGGCAGACCCTCCGCCTGCTTGACGACATAGATGTCTTCTACGGTCTGGGCTGATACCGCAGTGACGGCACCCATAGCGGCGAGGAGCCCGATCGAGAGCATGCGCATAATTAGATTTCCCATGATTTCGGGTACCCGAGAGCTGAATACGGCGAATCCGCAAGCTGGACAGTCGCGAGCCTCGGCTCAAGCCCCTGGCACACTCCTGCCAAGCCTGGCGCCGCGAGCCAGAGATCAGCAGAAGAGCAGGGGATGCTGCGCTTGATGCACAGCACTCCATGTAAGACCGGCTCGGCTATCGGCAATAGCCCCGGCCTAACAGCGGTCGGCTCTAGAGAACGCAGTCTGCAGTTGAGGCCCATTCGCACTGACGGTGGTGGTACTGATGAGTCTGATCGTTATTGTTGGCTAGATAGAAGACGAGCCAAGCCGAGAAGTATCCTGAAAATACTGCCTGATATCAAGCAAAGCAGGCATTTAGGCCAAAAAAATCAGCCCCTTAGATGCCGCAAAATCCTGCTTTCGCCGCAAAGGCGGCCGCAAAAAACAGCTAAGCCATTGACTACCGCATGCTTTATCGACTGAGGGCGCACTTAACCCCTTAGTCCGCACGGACACTACCCTGCATGGATCAGAGCGTATAGTATCCGCTGGCGTTCAAGCTTTCACCCGCCCTCGAGCTCGACCACGATTATTGACAGGAGCATGACGCATGTCTTCAGCCGCCGGCCCGGAAAGCGTGCAGAGGCGTCTCAACGACCTCGAAAGCCACCTAGAGCAGGAAAACCCGATCCTCTTGAGCGCAGTACAGAGCTTCCGGACGCTCGACCGGGTCGCCTACGACATGCACCTACTGCCCGAGAACAAATCGTTCGCCAGCCAGGTACCCTGGTGGCCACTGATCTCAGTGCTTGGCACCTTCTCTGCCGGTAAGTCGACCTTCATCAACGACTTCCTCGGTCAGACCATTCAGCGCACCGGCAACCAGGCCGTCGATGACCGTTTCACCGTCGTCGTCTACAGCCCGGAGACCCGCAGCCACGCCCTGCCCGGCGTGTCACTCGATTCCGATCCGCGCTTCCCCTTCTACCAGATGTCGCGCGAGATCGAGCGCGTCGCCGGTGGCGAAGGCAAGCGTATCGACGCCTACCTGCAGCTCAAGACCTCCTGCAGCGACCGCTTGCGCGGCAAGATCCTGATCGACTCACCCGGCTTCGACGCTGACGCCCAGCGCGATGCCATCCTCAGCATCACCGACCACATGATCGACCTCTCCGATCTGGTGCTGGTGCTGTTCGACGCCCGCCACCCAGAGCCGGGCGCGATGCGCGACACACTGCAACATCTGGTGGTCAGGACCAAGAACCGCGCCGACTCCAGCAAGTTTCTCCATATCCTGAACCAGATCGACACCTCAGCCAAAGAGGACAACCCGGAAGACGTCGTCGCCGCCTGGCTGCGGGCACTTGGCGAGGTCGGCATGACTACCGGACGCTTCTTCACCATCTACAGTGGCTCGGCACCGGGCATCCAGGACCCGACCCGGCGCGAACGCTTCGAGCGCAAACGTGATGCCGACCTGAGCGAGATCTACGAACGCATGGACCAAGTCGAGATCGAGCGCGCCTATCGCATCGTCGCCTCGCTGCGGCAGACCGCGACCAGCTTTGCCGATGAGACCGTGCCACTGCTCGAGACCGCCGTGCGGCGCTGGCGCGCACGCACCCTGATGGCCGACCTCATTGTGCTCGTCACCATGATCTCATTGTTCTTGGCTTGGAGCATCAGCAGCGGCCATTGGAACGCGCTCTCCTATGAGCCGGCTTGGCTCGAGACACTTGAAGGCTGGGGCCTCAACTGGGCCTTGCAGGGTGCCGAGGCGCTTGCGCTGCTGGCCTTTGTCGCCGCGCACTTCGGTCTGCGCAAGCTCGCCGCTTTCAGCGTGCGTCCCTGGCTGCGCAAGCAACTGCGCGATGAAAAACTGCCCGGCAATGTGCTCGAGGCGTTCCAGATCAACACCCGCAGCTGGCAGACCTTCTTCCTCGGCAAGCCGCTGGGCTGGAACGACTGGTCAGAGGGACGCATCGCCAAGGTGCTGCATGACTGCGAGACCTATGTGCAGAATCTGAACGAGCGCTTCACCAATCCACGCGGACTCAAATCCACTCCAGCACGCGACTGAGTCAGCGGGCGGCGATGGGCACGCCGATCCATATCGGCGTCGATCTTGGCGGCACCAAGATCGAGGCTGCCGCACTGGACGACGCGGGCCAACTGCTGCAGCGCAAACGTATTGCAACGCCACGCCATGACTACCCAGGCACCCTTGCCGCCATCCATGGGCTGATCTTGGCACTCGAGGCCGAACTCGGGGTCCGCGCCAGCATCGGCATCGGCACCCCAGGCGCGGTGTCGCCGTTCAGCGGACGCTTGCGCAACGCCAACTCGGTCTGGCTCAACGACCGCAGCCTGTGCAGCGATCTGGAGCACTGTCTGCGGCGTCCGGTGCGCATCGCCAACGATGCCGACTGCTTCACCCTCTCCGAGGCGACCGATGGCGCCGCTGCCGGCGCCCGCTCGGTGTTCGGCGTCATCATTGGCACCGGCACTGGCGGCGGTGTCGTCATCAATGGGCAGTTACTCAGCGGACCCAACGCCATCGCCGGCGAATGGGGGCACAACCCACTACCTTGGCCGCAAGACGATGAACGCCCGGGGCCCCATTGTTATTGCGGCAAGTCTGGCTGTATCGAGACCTGGGTCTCCGGTCCGGCGCTGAGCGCGGACCTTAAGCGCCACAGCGGCCGCCAGCTCGACGGCAAGGCCATCGCGGCCGCCGCCGAGCAGGGCGACACCGATGCCGAGGCCGCGCTACAACGCTATGAGGATCGGCTTGCGCGCGCGCTGGCGTCGGTGATCAACCTGCTCGACCCCGAGGTCATCGTGCTCGGCGGTGGCCTGTCTAATCTGCAGCGGCTCTACCAGCACCTGCCTGAGCGAATTCGCCCCTACATCTTCGGCGATGGCCTCGCCACCCGGATCATCCCGCCCCGCTTCGGCGACGCCAGTGGTGTGCGCGGCGCAGCCTGGCTGTGGCGCTAGCTGCACGCACGAATAGTCGGCAACAGGTCTTTAACAGACTGCGCCTGCATCCTGACAACCAACACTGGCAACGACTTGAAAAGGTGTAACTCATACACTAAGTTAACCAAAGGGAAACAGCCAACAGCCGTCAACGATGACCGACAAGCCCCAAACCAGCGATGCCGCCACCGCCACCAACCCTGGGCAGCCTTATTGCTACCGCTACCCACATCCGGCGGTCACCACTGACGTCGTCCTGTTTACGATTCGCGACGATCGGCTACAGTTGCTACTCATCGAGCGCGGCAACGAGCCGTACAAGGGCAGCTGGGCGCTCCCCGGCGGCTTCGTTGATATCGATGAAGACCTCGCGACCTGCGCCGCGCGTGAGCTGGCGGAAGAGACCGGGGTCGAGAACCTGTACCTCGAGCAGCTCGGCACCTTCGGCAAGCCCGGACGCGATCCGCGCGAGCGGGTGATCAGCGTCGCCTATCTGGCATTGGCACCCGAGTCTAGGCTCCAGGTACGCGCCGGCGATGATGCCGCGGCCGCCGCCTGGTTTCCGGTCACGGCCTTGCCACCACTGGCCTTCGACCACGACGAGATCATTGCGATGGCCCATCGCCGTCTGGTGGCCAAACTCGACTACTCGACCATCGCCTTTCAGCTCGTGCCAGAGACCTTCACCCTCAGCGAGCTGCAACGGGTCTACGAGACCCTGGTTGATGCAGAGATCGACAAGCGCAACTTCCGCAAGTGGGCGCAAGCGTTGGAGGTCATCGAAGACACCGGAGAACTCCGCCGGCGCGGCAGCCATCGCCCGGCGCGCGTCTATCGCTTGCTCGACCGCGAGCGCATCGCGTTCCTCAAATAGTTAGCGCTCATTGCCTGATGCCTGATGCCTGATGCCTGATGCCTGATGCCTGATGCCTGATGCCTGATGCGCTCAACAACCGCCCGTCGGTAAGCCGTTGCAGCGGCGATTCGACCAAGACCGAACACAAAACGGCCATTGCGCCCAAGCATTGGGCCCACAGCATTGCGCCCAAGACCTGATCGATCCTCAGCAACCAACGATGATCGTCCACGAACAGCCGCAGTCGCCCCGGAGACAAGCATGACCACCGCGACCCAGGAAGCCCCCATCCGCGACCGCATCCAGGTCCCTGCGCATCCGACCTGGCCAGCCCTCGACGCTGCCGCCAAGACCGCGCTCAAGGACCGCATCAAGCGCCTGCTCGCCGAACAGAACGCGGTGCTGGTCGCGCATTACTATGTCGACGGCGACCTGCAGGAGCTGGCTGAAGAGACCGGCGGCTATGTCGCCGACTCGCTGGAGATGGCCCGCTTCGGCGCCGAGAGTGGCGCCAAGACGCTGGTCGTCTGCGGCGTGCGCTTCATGGGCGAGACGGCCAAGATCCTCAATCCCGAGAAGCGGGTCTTGATGCCGACGCTGCAGGCCACCTGCTCGCTCGACGAGGGCTGCCCGGCTGAGGCCTTCAGCGCCTTCTGTGACGCACATCCCGATCACAGCGTCGTGGTCTATGCCAACACCAGCGCCGAGGTCAAGGCACGCTCAGACTGGGTCGTCACCTCCAGCATCGCGCTACCGATCGTCCAGCACCTGCATGAGCGCGGCGAGAAGATCCTCTGGGCGCCCGATAAGCACCTCGGGCGCTACGTGCAAAGACAGACCGGCGCTGAGATGCTGCTCTGGGACAGCGCCTGTGTCGTGCATGAGGAGTTCAAGGGCTTCGCGCTCGAGCGCGTCCGACGATTGCATCCGGACGCAGCCATTCTGGTCCACCCTGAATCCCCCGATGAGATCGTCGACCAGGCCGACGTGGTCGGCTCCACCACCCAGCTGATCAAGGCCGTCCGCGACTTGCCCAATCGCGAATTCATCGTCGCCACCGACGAGGGCATCTTCTGGAAGATGCACCAACTTGCACCCGACAAGACGCTGATCGCCGCCCCCACCGCCGGCGAAGGCGCCACCTGCGAGAGCTGTGCGCACTGCCCCTGGATGGCGATGAACGCGCTGCAAAATCTCGAACAGGTACTGCGGCGCGGCGACCAGGAGATCCAGATCGATGAGGCCATCCGCCAGCGCGCCGTGATCCCGATCCAGCGCATGCTCGAGTTCGCCCGCGAGCAGGGCATTGGTCAGACTCGCGGCATTCGCTGAGCCTCGACAGACGACGCCACAAGGCGATGTCTGACAAAGGGGATACCGCCTTGCGAGTCTTGGCGCCCGCCTTCCGCCATGACGCCCCGAACGCGACAGGCTGAAAAGCCAGAGTCTTCGATGAGCACCAACGACGCTTTATCATCCAGCACCGAGATCGAGCGCCTGCTGGCAATCGATCGCGGCCACGCCTGGCATCCCTACACCTCGACCATCGACCGCGACCCGGTCTATCCAGTCCGCGCCGCCCAGGGCTGCGAGATCGAGCTGATGGATGGCCGCCGCCTCATCGACGGCATGGCCTCTTGGTGGTGCGTGATCCACGGCTACAACCATCCACTGCTCAATCAGGCCGCGCGCGAGCAGCTCAAGCAGATGGCGCATGTGATGTTTGGCGGTCTGACCCATGCGCCGGCGGTCGGGCTGGTCGAGCGGCTTGTGCGGATCACGCCTGAGCCGTTGCAGCAGGTTTTTCTTTGCGATTCCGGCTCGGTCGCGGTCGAGGTCGCGATGAAGATGGCGCTGCAGTATCAGCAGGCCATCGGTCAGCGCAAGCGCGTGCGCTTTCTCACCCTGCGCTCTGGCTACCACGGCGATACCTTCCATGCGATGTCGGTCTGCGACCCAGTCACCGGCATGCACCATCTCTTCAACCAAGTACTGCCACAGCAATTCTTCGCGCCGGCCCCGACAGCGCGTTTCGGCGAGCCCTGCAGCGATGACGACATTGCTGAGTTTGAGCGCCTGATCGAGACCCATCGCGACGAGATCGCGGCGGTCATCCTAGAGCCCATTGTCCAGGGCGCCGGTGGCATGCGCTTCTACTCGGCCGAGTACCTGCAGCGGGTGCGCGCGCTCTGTGACGCGCATGGCGTGCTGTTGATCGCCGACGAGATCGCCACTGGCTTTGGCCGCACCGGCCGGCTGTTCGCCTGCGAGCACGCCGGTATCAGCCCAGACATCATGACGCTCGGCAAGGCGCTCACCGGCGGCTATCTGACCTCGGCCGCCACGCTGACGACCGAGCAGGTCGCGTATGCCATCTCCAGCGCCGAGCCGGGCGCCTTCATGCACGGCCCGACCTTCATGGGCAACCCACTGGCCTGCGCCATCGCCACTGCCAGCATCGACCTGCTGCTTGGGCCTAGCCCTGGCTCCGGCACCGGCGGCCAAGGCTGGCAGGCCAATATCGCGCGCATCGAGCAGCGGCTCAAGAGCGACCTTGAGCCCTGCCGCGAACTCCCTGGAGTCGCCGACGTCCGCGTCCTCGGCGCCATCGGCGTGGTCGAGATGGAACAGCCGGTCGCCATGCGTGAGATCCAGCGTCGTTTCGTCGAACGAGGCGTCTGGGTGCGTCCGTTTGGGCGCTTGGTCTACCTGATGCCACCCTTCATCATCAGCGACGAGGAGCTGCAGTGGCTCACAGCGGCGGTTGTCGAGGTACTTGCGCAGTCAGCGCCCACGTAGGCGCGCAGGCCGGTGCCGAAGTGTCCGCCCTGCAGGGTGCTTGGCAATTCGCCGCACAGCCACTCGCCATCCGGGGTTTGCCAGACCTCAAGGCGGTAGCGGGTGTTGTGCGCTTGAATCTTGAGATCTTGGACCACCACGTCGCGATAGCCCTTGAAGCGCGAGCCCGGTGGGGGTAGTTGACTCGGCGGAATACGGCAGTCTTCGTGGATCTTCAGCTGCGCGGTTTTGGCGCGCTTGCTCGAGCCCGGGCGCTTGCGAGTGCCTTTGGACGGGTCCTCGTCGCCTTCCTGGTCCTCGCCTTGTCCGGCCTTCTGCTCCATCCCGATGGGCTTGAAGCGCGGCTTGCCTTTCTCGCCCTTGAGCTTCGCGATCTCATCGCGCAGTTGTTGGATGGTCTCGGTCTGCTGCTGGGTCTGCTCGGCCAAGGTCTCGATCAGGCGCACCAACTCCTCGATCAGCGCGGTGCGCTCGGTCTCGGGAATGAGTGGGAGTTCGATCACAGCGGTTCAGGCAGGGACTTGTCGGGGTCAGGATGAGAGTGTCTGGTCGCCATGGTAACGCAGCAGCGACTCCCGGTTGCCATGACTTATTGAGAAGTTACTGCATGCGCGGTGTCAATCAACCCACCAACCCGGCCCGATCAAGCCGACGTATCAGCGCCGATTTGCGACTGTGCTGATCTCGCAGCCGTCGCAAGCGAGCGGAAAAGGCCTCGAGCGCACCATCGGTCTCGGCAAGCTCGCGCAGATCCTTGAGTCGCTCGACCAGCTGTTGGTAAGCGGATGCAGAACGCTGTTCGACGAGGTCATCGACCTTGCGCCACAGCACCTCTTCTTGACCACGCAGCGTGGTGAGATAGCGTTTGCGCGCCGCGGCCGCTTCGGCCGCCTTACGCGCTTGTTCGGCGGCGCGTGCCGCGTCCTCGCGCTGCCGACGTTCGCGATGGAGCATCTCGGCGCGTTCGAGCAACTGGCCCACCGTTCGGCGAGCCGGCAAGCCCTCCGCATCCTCGCCTGGCTGCAGCTCGCGCTCGATCTGCTGCCGCAGCTCGGCAAGGCGATAGGGCTGGTCGCCGATGATCAGTTCCGCGAGCAACGCATCTTTCTCGGCCGTTGAGCGCTCGGCCAACCAGCGTTCAATGTCGGCCGCACCGATCGCATGGGCCTGTAGCGGGGCACTCGCCTCCGCGGCGGTGACGAGCAGATCCTGCGGGATGCGGAGAAACTCGGCCAAGGCCCGATGAGGGGCATCCAGCTCGCCCAGGCCGGGCGGAACCGGCGGCTCCTCGGCCACCTCGTCGAGATCACCGGCACCGGCCTGCGCCAGCCACCCGAGATACAGACTGCGACGGTCACCACGCATCAGGCTCGAGCGTACCCCGATCAGAGACGAGAGCCAGCCGTGCCCTTCCTCCCAGTCCGGATTGTCCGTCTGCGAGATGAAGGAGAGCACGAGATGCTCTGCGGTCTGCCACCCTTCCAGGCCGTCCTCAAGCAGATAGTCACCGATCTCGCGCTCCTTCAGCAAGGCAAGGGGCAGACGCAGCATCAGCCAGCGCGTGCCCCAATTGGCAACGTGGAGGAAGGCATCGAAATAGCGCTCCATCCAGCGCCGTGGACTTCCCTTGAAATCACCCCAGTGATATTCGTTCCAAAACCGAGTCGGGGTGATCTCGGCGCGCGAGGACCAGCGCCGCAGCTCAGTCATGTCCTCAGCGCTCAAGGGCTGATCAATGGTTTGGAACTCGAAGTATTGATACTCGCTCATCAGGGTCTCAGGCAGTTGATTGCAGATCCACCGGCGGCAGCGCCGCAAGGACCGCGGCCGCTGCAAGCGGACCAACCGTCCTGTTTGGATTCCTCGCCGACTGCGGCCATTGAGCAGGATTGTTTCGGTGCATCGAGGAGGCCGATGCTGGTGGCACCCATGTCGAGCGTGCAGTCCCAAACCGATCCTGATGAGAAGGGTAGCATTTCACCCCGTCTGCCGCTTTCACGGGCAGCGGTACCTTGCCTGCTCGCCCCCGCTCGATGACCTACGCGCGTGGGGTGCCGTCGTTGCAGTCGAGCCTGCGCGGTGCGGGTATCAGGGCAAGCGATCAGGCTGGCGGCGAGCATCCTGGGCAATATCATTGAATAGAACAGCCCGGCTAGTGCTTTCTTGTTGGAGACATTTGCGCTGTAGCGATTTTCGGCCGCCCAGCCCCCGCAGAGCCAGAGCGATTCCGCTGGCGGAGCAGCGCGAACGGGGCATCCAAAGCGCACGGGAGCGCCACCAGACCCTTCAGATGAGATTTATTCTCATCGCTCGCGAATCATCGGCAAGCGCCACCCTCGGGAGCCTTGCCCCGATCCAAAACCGCCTGCTTGAGCGGAGGTCGGGCTAACCCGTCGCCGGGATCGGCTGCACCAACGAGCGCATCTGCTCGGGGCGACCCTGTCGGACATGGCCCAGCGCCATGGCCATCATCACCGCGATGGCCAAGCCGACGCGGGTAGTCATCTTGGCGATGCCGCGGATGAAGTGCAGCTCAAAGCCGAAGTGGCGATCGATGCGATTGTTGATCCGCTCCAAGGCGCTGCGGCGTTTGTAGCCGCGCTGCCAGCTCGGGCTACCCTGTGGCGTGGGGACGAAGATGCGCCGGTCGTGCTCATCGAGCTTGATGCGCACCACGCGCCCAAACTCCCCGGGTGTCACCCCACCGGCCTGGTGGCATTGGGCCTGACCTTGGCACTCCAGCCCATAGGCGGCCGCCGGGCAGCGGTACTTGAGGGCGTTGCGATCGGCCTCGAAGCCCTGAAAGGCCAGGTCGCGTTGTTCGCCGGTGACCGGACAAACGCAGTGAACCGAGCCCTTCTCGGTGTGCACGATGGTGTCAGCCCGCTCGGGATTGAGGGGGCGAGTGATCGGCTTGGAGGGGTCGTAGTCTGGGTCGTTCTTCTCCTCGCGCCACAGCGCTCGGGTGTCGATCAGCGGGCGGATGGCGTACTGATCCCACAGCAGCGCCTTGGTTTCGGCGCTATCGAGTCCGCGATCGGCACTGAAGTCTCGGCAGCGTTCAGCCAACGCCGGGGTCTCGCTGAACAGGTCGCGGATCATCGCCCGTAGGGTCGGCTGTTCCGACACCGAGGCGGGCGTGAGTTCAAAGGCTACCGGGATCTCATACTGGGTATCGGCGATCAGGTGCAGCCCGTAGCCGAACCAGCGCTTGATCTTTTTCCAGGCTTTGCCGGTGGCGGCATCAACGCCTTGGGTTTCGTGATGGCCCCAATCGGCATCGGGGTCGGAGGTCTGAGCGCTCGTGCGCGCTTTCTGCCCGGTGCTGTGACTGGCGATGTCGGTGCCATCGAAGCCGAGATGCTGACCGAAGTCGGGCAGCTCCGCCATGAGCTGCTCGCGCAGGATCACCGCCAGCTCACTGATCATGCCCAGCATCTCTTCCAGCTCGATGACCTTGGCCAGAAAGCGCGAGACGTTCCAGCTTGAAGGCGCCGCGTGCACCGGCGCTGGCGTTGGCGGCACCTCAATGCGCGCGAGGCCCGTCTCAGGATCGGTCACGATCTGGGGCTTGGGCTTGCGCTGAATCGGCAGCGGGTCGAAGCCGCAGGCCTCCATGAGGCTGGGATTGCGGGCGAGCTCGCGCAGCAGGGATTCGATGCTCGCGTGCTGGAAGACAATACCGGCAAGCAGGGCGTTCCACATCGGGCGCACTGGATAGTCGTTGCGCCCCTGTTGGCGCATCACCTCAAGGTATTGCATCAGGCGCTCATCGGGGAGATGATCGATCGCTAACTGCAGGCGATCGAGGTCGCTGCGCGCCTCGATCGCGTCCCAGGAAAACAGGTTCGTTTGTGTCATGGTCACCAAGGGGTCTCTCCTCTTCAGGGGTGTCGTCTCGACAGCGACAATGATCCCTTGGTGGCCGCCCTTTTTCACCCCCTGCGGGGCGGCTGGGGTGATTTTTCCCCTTCTCGGCCGAGCGTCACGCGCAAGTCATTGATTGTTCGTTCTCCGCTGGGGTAAACGAAATCCGACCCGACTTGTAGGCTCATTCAATTCAGTGAGTTAGAGACTGCGCAAATGTCTCTGTTGGAGCCAGCACAGCCCTGGGCTTGCTTGAACACAACTCCGATAGGTGATGAATGACCCTTGAAGCCTGGCTCTCCCTCGCCCTGCTCTGCGTGCTCGGCGCCATGACCCCGGGTCCGAGCTTGGCGGTGGTGCTCGGCAGCATGCTGCGTGGTGGGCGTGGCGCGGGGCTGGCGGCGGCCCTGGCCCACGGCCTTGCGGTCGGGCTCTATGCCGTGCTGACGGTTGCCGGTCTGGCGGCGTTGCTGACCGCCTCGCCCAGGCTGTTCGCACTGCTGCAGCTCGCCGCTGCCGGCTACCTGGTCTTTCTGGCCAGCGGCGCGCTGCGCCAACGCGCGATGATGACACCAGCCACTGGGGACGCGATCAGCGGTGAGAGAATCGTCATGGCCGCCCGCGATGGCTTCATGATCGCCTTCCTGAACCCGAAGCTCGCGATCTTCATGCTGGCGCTGTTCGCGCCCTTTATCACCGTCGACCAGGGACTCGGCGCCAAAGCGCTGCTGGTGCTCACCATCGGCGGCATCGATGCGCTGTGGTACTCAACCGTGGTCCTGGTGCTGGTGCGCAGCGGACTGCTGGTGGCGCTGGAGCGCCATGTCGTCTATGTTGGACGGATCTATGCCGCGCTGCTGCTGGCGCTGGCCCTGTTCGTCGCGAGCCGCGCCATCTCAGCGTTGTTCTGATTGCTCACCGAAACCGAGTGGAGCAAAGAGCACCAAAACACGACTTGTCAGTGCAGGTTCCTCCGCATCACCTGACAATTCCGAGTGTATAGTTGCGACTAGCGCACCGCACACCAAAACGGCATCCCCTGCCAGGATGAACGCTGCCCCACGTGCGGCACCAAGCTGCTGCCCGAGGGCGCGTACCACGACCAACGATTGCAACAGAAGCCCCAAGGCTAAGGTGGGCGCGCAATGAGGGTGCTATTGATCCAAAATATTTTTGGATATCGCCAGCGCAACTCTCGCCATGGCAGCTTTTGGGCCGAAACAATGCTGGACCGACACATTGCTGGACTGGCGCATGCTGGGCCATGCTGGGCAACACCAGATCCGACATCATACCGGCAGCACCGGCATCACCGTGCACGACGAACCGATACACCAATTTTTCAGGATAAACCTTGACAAGACTGTCTGCAGAAGCCGATGTCGAGTCCCCGCAATCGCTTCGGAACAACCCAGCCGTCCTCGACGATTCCATGACACTGAAAGAAGCCCTCAGATCACTGACCGTGATCGAACTGAAGCAACGCTGCAGCCAGATCCCGGACCTACGGACCGGGAACGTCAAAGACAGTCTGGTCAACGGCCTCGCTGGCTATCTGCTCTCCGATGCACTCGCCACACTGGTCGCCGGGCTGAGCGAGCTGGAGCGCAACGCCGTCGCCGAGACCCTTTACAACTGGAATGGCAGTTTCAGCGCAGTGGCCTTCAAAGCCAAATATGAAGCACTGCCGGATCATTTCACCTACGACCCTTATCTCTGGCTCGGGCTCGGCCGTTCGAAGACCAAGCACCAGCCCAGCACACTCAAGCTGTTCTTCTTCGGCACGGACATCCCAACCGACCTCGCCGCGCGTCTGGCGCAACTGGTACCAGAGCCGCCGCCCCTGCGCATTGCCACTCTGGATGACGAGCAGTTACCGGAGACGGTCACCATCAAGCATTTCAGCGGTGACGAGTCCGAGCCCCTGCGACGAGCAGACACCGAGATGATGGCCCATCAGGATCTACCCGCGGTGCTCCGGCTGATTGCAGAGGGCGGCATTGGCGTGGGCCCCAAGACCGGCCTGCCCAGCGCCGCCGCGATCCGGCGCCTTGAGTCGGTGCTGCTCGGCGGCGACTGGTATGGCGCCGAGGATGACAATGACGAACCGCGCTGGGCCGGCGGACCAATCCGCCCGATTCGCCCCTTTGCCTGGCCACTGCTGTTGCAGACCGGCGGCCTGGCGAAGATCGACGGCAGCAAGCTCGGCTTGACCGCCAAGGGTAAGAAGGCGCTGTCGCAGCCCGTTCACGAGGTCGTCAAGCAGCTGTACGAGCGCTGGCAGCGCAAGGGCAGCCCCGATGAGCTGCGCCGTGTAGACCTGATCAAGGGGCAGACCAGCAAAGGCGTCAGACTCACAGCGCCGATGGACCGGCGCTTGGTCATCGAAGACGCCCTGCGCGCCAGCTGCCCGGTGGGCGAATGGCTCGCCGTGGATGACCTGTTCCGGCAGATGAAGGCCGAGGGTTACCGCTTCGATGTCAGCGGAAACCCCTGGAAGCTGTATCTTTCGGATGCCAATTATGGCTCACTCGGCTATGACGGCGCTGCCAACTTCGAGATCCTCGAGGCGCGCTACACGCTGGCTTATCTGTTCGAGTACCTCGCCACGCTCGGCATAATCGATATCGCCTACTCACGACCCTACCGCGCTCGACCCGACTATTACGATCATTGGGGCGCCGACGACCTCGATTTTCTGAGCCGCTACGACGGTCTGCGCTACCTGCGCCTCAACGCGCTCGGTGCCTACTGCCTGGACCTGACCGAGCACTACGTCGCTCAGCTCGCGGAGCGCCCCCCCTTGTTCCGGATGGACGTGGATCTAAACCTCGATCTGCTCCGGCCAGCGGAGCCTGCCGAACAGCTACAGTTAGAGCAGATCGCGAAGTCGCTGTCGGCGGATCGCTGGGGCCTGAACACGGAGGCCCTCTTCAACCGCGGCGTCGATGCCGCCGAGCGCGAGCGCATCCGAACCTTCCTCGAAACGTCCGTAGAGGGCGACCTGCCAGCCGAGGCGACCAATCTGCTCGCGCGCGTCGAGGAGCGCGCCACGGCGCTGACCGATGCCGGCCCGGCGCGGCTGATCCAATGCCGCGATGCCGCCTTGGCCGCGATGCTCAGCACCGATCCGGCCACCGCCGCGCATTGCAGCCGCGCCGGTGAGCGGCAGCTCTGCGTGCCGCAGAAGAAGCTCAACGCCTTCCGCAAGGGACTGGCCAAGCTCGACTTCGTCCTGCCGGAGCTTGCACCTTGACCCCGATGGCTGAGCACCAGGACCAGGGCCAGACCCGGGATCAAGATCAGGATCAGGATCAAGCCCCTAACCAGGCCCAGGCTCAGCGGACTGACCTCATCGAGCGCGCCTTACAGGCCGATGCCGATGCCGATGCCGCGCTGGAGCTGCTGCGCCTGCCCGCCGCACAGCTCGAGCCCCTGCTCGCCGAGCGCACCCCCACCGAGGCCCTGACGCTGAAGGGCTGGCTGTGCGTCCTGCGCGGTGATGACGCCGACGCGATCAGCCTGTTCGACCAGGCCCATCAGGCAGAGCGCAAAAGCACCCGCAAGCGCAACCTCTATCTACCTGGCCTACCCGGCGCGCTCTATCTGCTGGCGCTGCTGCAGCGTGGCGAGCCGGACGATCTCGCCAAGGTGCACCAGCAGGTGCAAACCTGCCTGCGCGCGAGCGTCACAGACAAGCTCGAAGCGGCCTTTCGCGTCATCGGCGAGCTGGCTCAGGTGCTGGCCGGTCAGAGCAAGCCCAGTGAGTGCTATGCCATCCAGCACGGCTTCGGCTATGGCGCCCATCGGCCGCTGGCTTTACTGTTTCGCGCCTTGGCGCTCCACTGGCTTAGCGAGCCAATTCATGCCGACATCCAGCGCGCGCTTGCAGGATACGCTGAGCAGTACGCTCAGCAGAGCGCCAAGCAGAGCGCCAAGCAGAGCCCTCAGCAGACCGCCAAACAACACACCGAGCAAGGCAGCAGTCAAAACACTGCGCCGGGTATCGCGCAGCTCGACGAGCAAAGTTCCCGCTGGCTCCTGAGCGAGATCATCGCGCTGCTCGATGTGATCGGCTATCGAGACCCATTGCCGCCGGCGCCCGCAACCCCGCCAAGTTTGGTCAACTTGACCAATCTCCTCAAACCCAAACCGCCCTGGACACTGGCGCTGGAAGCGCTGCAGCGACTCGCGCCCGATCACGCCCCCTCCAAGAACAACCAGCCTGAGCAGGATCTGCGCCTCGTTTGGCTGCTGGTGATCCAAGGCAGCTATGCCAACCTTGAGCCGCGCGAACAGAAGCGCACCAGGGGCGGCGGCTGGACGCGGGGTCGCGCCGTCGCCCTGTCTCGCCTGGCCAACGAGCCCGAGCTGATGCCCCATCTCAGCGCTCGCGACCGGGCCATCTGCGCCTGCATCGTGCGTGAGCGGCAGCAGACCCCTTTCGGCAGTGCGACGCAACAGAGCTACAGCCTGAACCCAGATTGCGCCTTGCTGGCCGCTGTCGGCCACCCGCTGGTGCTGGCCGATCCGAGCGACGAGACGCCGCTGGAGCTGATCCCGGCTCGCCCCACCCTGCGGGTCGTCAAGCAAGGCAAGGACCTGCTGGTTCGCATCGAGCCCTTCCCGCAAGGCGGGCGCGGCGTGCAGCCGGTGCAAGAAAGTGCCCATCGCGTCCGGCTGGTGCAGTTCGACAGCAGCCACCAACAGATCGGTGAGATCCTTGGCGCGGACGGACTGGTCGTGCCCAAAGCCTCGAAAAAGGAGTTGCTGAAGACGCTGTCCTCGGTGGCCCCCTTACTAACAGTCCACTCGGATATCGGCGGCGGGGACAGCAGCGCCGCTGAAGAGGTGCCGGCCGATGTGCGCCCACATTTGCACCTGACCCCGACCGGTCAAGGCCTGGATCTTGGGCTGCAGCTGGAACTCTTCGTGCATCCCTTCGGCGATGCCGGCCCCCAGCTGCACCCCGGCGAGGGCAGCGCCACCCTGCTGACCGACCTCAATGGCCGCGCCGTCAGCTGCACCCGCGATCTGCGCGCCGAGCGCCAGGCCGTGCAACAACTCTTAACAGCCTGCCCGGCACTCGCAGACGGTGCCTCGACGAGCTGGCAACTCGACGACCCAGAGGCGGCCCTGACCGCGCTGGAGCAACTGCAAGCCTTGGGCGATGCGGTGGTGTTGGACTGGCCCAAGGGCAAGCGCATCACGCTCAGCGTCGCGGCCCAAGTCGGCCAACTGCGCACCAGCGTCAATCAGAAACAAGACTGGCTCGAGCTCGGCGGCGGCCTGCATCTGGACGATGGCCGGGTGTTGGAGCTGCGCGAGCTGCTGGCCCAAGCCGCGGAGGCCAAGGGCCGCTTCGTGCGCCTCGGCGAGCGCGAGATCCTGAGCCTGAGCGACGCCCTGCGGCGCCGTCTCGACGGGCTGCGCGGCCTGACCGACCGCGGCCGCTTCCATCCGCTCGCGGCACCCGCCATCGCCGAGCTCATGGACGGCATGGAGATCGCCTCATCACCGGCCTGGGAGCAGCTGCTCGCACGCCTTCACGAGGTCCGCGAGCTAGACCCGGCCATCCCCTCCACCCTGCAAGCCGAGCTGCGCGACTACCAGGCCGAAGGCTACCGCTGGCTGGCCCGGCTCGCGCACTGGGGCGCTGGTGCCTGTCTCGCCGACGACATGGGGCTCGGCAAGACCGTTCAGGCGCTGGCGCTGATCCTGGCGCGCGCACCCGAGGGGCCAACGCTGGTGCTGGCGCCGACCTCGGTCTGTGGCAACTGGCTGGACGAGGCCACGCGTTTCGCGCCGACCCTGCGCCCGCTGCGCTTCGGCGCCGGTGATCGCGCCGCGATGCTGGCACAGGCCGGTCCCTTCGATCTGATCATTGCCAGCTACGGCCTGCTGCAGACCGAGGCCGAGCGCCTCGCCGAGGTGCAGTGGCAGACCATCGTCGCCGACGAGGCCCAGGCCTTCAAGAACGCCCTCACCAAGCGCTCCAAGGCCATCATGCAGCTGCAGGGCGCGTTTCGGATCATCACCACCGGCACCCCGATCGAGAACCACTTGGGCGAGCTGTGGAACCTATTCCGCTTCATCAACCCCGGTCTGCTCGGCTCGCTGGAATCCTTCAACGCCCGCTTCGCCAACCCCATCGAGCAGCATCAGGACCAGGGCGCCCGACAGCGCCTGCGCCAGCTGCTGCGCCCCTTCATCCTGCGTCGCCTGAAGAGCGAGGTCCTGAGCGAGCTGCCGCCGCGCACCGAGATCACGCTGAGCCTGGAGCTGAGCGACAGCGAGCAAGCGCTGTACGAAGCCGTGCGCCGCGAATCCATCGCCCGTCTCGAAGACGCCGAGGCCAACGCCAACCCTGGCCAACAGCGCATGCAGCTGCTCGCTGAGATCATGCGCCTGCGCCGCGCCTGCTGCCATCCGCGCCTCGCGCTGCCCGACAGCACCTTACCGAGCAGCAAGCTCGACGCCTTCGCCGACATCGTCGACGAGCTGATCGAGAACCGCCACAAGGCACTGGTGTTCAGCCAGTTCGTCGATCATCTCACGCTGATCCGCGAGCATCTCGACCGTCGCGGCATCCGCTACCAATACCTCGACGGTAGCACCCCGGAGCCGCAGCGCCGCGCCGCGGTGACCGCCTTCCAATCCGGCGATGGCGAGCTGTTCCTGATCAGCCTGCGCGCTGGTGGTGCCGGACTCAATCTCACCGCTGCCGACTACGTCATCCACATGGACCCCTGGTGGAACCCGGCCGTCGAGGACCAGGCCTCCGATCGCGCCCATCGCATCGGCCAGCAGCGCCCGGTGACCATCTACCGACTGGTCGCCAAGGGCACCATCGAGGAGCGCATCCTGCAGTTGCACGCCAACAAGCGCAGCCTAGCCGACGCGCTGCTGGAAGGGACCGATGACAGCAGCCGCCTGAGCTATGCCGAGATGTTGGCGTTGGTGCAGGACAGCGGTGGCGAGTGAGCATGGCAATCTGCTGTAGCGAACGCCTACCTTCTTCGATGCACTGGGCCGGGAGCAGACACGAGTGACCCTGGAGCCTGGCTCTCCCTTGTCCTGCTCTGCACGCTCGGTGCGCAGCTCCTATCGCCCGATCAGCGCCGAGATCGAACTCTGCGACGCCTGCTAAGCTAGGGCGCAGACCCACTCTCACCCGAGGCTCGCCATGGCCGCCACCGCAGCGCGCATTGCCGACACAGCAGCATCAGCACCCATGCCGGCTCCCGCCCATCGAGCCGCGCAGCCCGACGACCAAATCGTCCTGCTCGATCATGCCGACTGGAGCGACTACGAGCGGCTGCTCGAGATCCGCGGTGAATCTGCGGTCCCGAGGCTGACCTTTATCGACGGAGTGCTGGAGCTGATGACGCCATCCAGGTATCACGAGTTTGACAAGACAACGCTTGGCCGGCTGATCGAGGCCTGGGCGCTAGAGATGGATCTTGCCATAGCCGGGTTTGGCTCCTGGACCATCAAGTCGACGCTCGCCAAACGCGGCGCCGAGCCCGACGAGTGCTATCTGCTCGAGCCCATCGAGACGGAGTCCAGTCGACCGGATATCGCCATCGAGGTCGTGCGCACCAGCGGCGGGCTGAACAAGCTCGAGGTCTATCGCGCGCTGGAGGTGCCGGAGGTCTGGTTCTGGCAACAAGAGCGACTTCAATTCTATGGCCTCGAAGGCGAGCAGTATCAACGGCTCCAACGCAGCGGCAAGCTGCCGCAGCTCGATCCAGCGCTGATCGAGTCCTGCATGGGCGCACCGACCCAGACCGAAGCCATCCGGAAGCTCAGTGGAATCAACTCGGGCAGGCCGAGCAAAAGATCGCCTCTCGTCTCTATTTTTAAGATTGAAGCACGAGACAAAGGACCGCACTTCGTCGCCAGTTAAGCGGCCTATAAGCGCTGTTCACATCACCCTGACTCTGGCAGCATCACGACCCCATGAACCGACACATCCGCCCCCTGCTCCTCGCCCTCCTCGCCTTCCTGAGTGCGCCGACGTTCGCCAGCGCACCGCCCTTGGTCGACGCCCAGTGGCTCAAGGCCAACCAGGACCAATCGGACCTGGTCGTGCTGGACATCCAATCAGCGAAGGATTATCAACGCTTCCACATCCCAGGCGCAGCGAATGCGCCCTATGATCGTTGGCGCACGCAGCCGCCGAAGCCAGACAGCAAGGCGGCTGCTCGATCCAACGCGAATGCCAACGCCAGTGAGCTGACATCGATGTTGCCACCGATCGCGCAGCTCGAAGCCATGCTCAGCGAGCTTGGCGTGAGCAAAGACGACCATGTCGTCATCGTCGCAACCGGGCGCGGAGCCAGTGACCTAGCCGCCGCTGCCCGTGTGTTCTGGACACTCAAGGTCTTAGGACATGAGCAAGCGAGCGTGCTCGACGGCGGCCTAGTCGGTTATGCCGATACGGGTGCAGCGCTCGCGCGTGGAAGTGAGCAGCGCCCTGCAACCGAGTATCGAGCAACGCTCCAACCCGAGCTGGCTCCCAACGCCGAAGCCGTCCGCGACGCGCTCGCCGCGAAGACGCCGCTGGTCGATGCCCGCAGCGAAGGCGAGTTCGTTGGCATCTACACCGGCGACGCTGCCGAGCGCCCTGGCACCATCCCAGGATCGCGCCACTTGCCGCACGATTGGATCAGCGACAGCGGCTCCGGCAAGCTGCGCAGCCCGGGCGCACTCAAGGCGCTGTTCGAGGCCCGGGGCGTCGCGACCGATGGCGAGCAGATCCATTTCTGCCACAGCGGCAACCGCGCCGCCCTGACCTGGTTTGCGGCCTACGCGGTGCTCGGCAACGAAGATGCCGTCCTCTACGACGGCTCGATGATGGAATGGGCACGCGATGACAGCCTCCCGATCAGCGCCGAGATCGAGCTTTGCGACGCCTGCTAAGCTAGGACACAGACCCACTCTTACCCGAGGCTCGCCCTGTCCGCTACCGCAGGGCGCATTGCCGGCACATCAGTATCAGCGGCTCGAACGCAGCCGCAAGCTGCCGCTGCTCGATCCAGCGCTGATCGAGTCCTGCATGGAGGCACCGACGCAGACCGAGGCCATCCAGTAACTGCGTCGGATGCGACAGACTGACTAGCGAGGGCGTTTACACAAGGCCCAGCCGATCCAACCGGCCCTTGCGACAGCAAAGCGCCCCAGCGCGGTTCATTTCGATGAGCCGCTTCCGGTTGAGGTGGCGGGATCCGAATAGGGATAGCCTGGATACGCGTAACCGGGATAGCCATAGCCATAAGGCGCAACGCCGTAGGCATAAGGATAGCCGCGGTAGTAACCGGGATAGCCACCCCAGTAACCGGGATAGCCATAGCCGTAACCCGGCCCATGCCAAGGACCACCCCAGCCGTTACCCCAGCCTGGACCCCAACCATCACCCCAGTTCCAGGGGTTGAACGGCCCCCAGAAGGCGTTCGCGGAGCCGGCCGCGAACAGGGTTGCGCCAGCCAGACTGGCGGCGAGCAATAGACGCTTCTTGATGAGCATTTCTAACCTCCGTTCATTGAGATTATCAATCGCGCACACCGCCCCTTGGTACTGGTGCCTCGGCACGGTGCCGAGCTAGCTTAGGCAGACAACCGCCGCGCCGGGTTGATTGAGATCAATATTCGACAATGCTCATGAACGATGTCACACGACCGTCAAGCCGCAACCTGCAATCATTGACCATCCTTAGCCGCATTGGGGTTGTGCTGCCGTCGCGCGAACGGGAACGGCTGAACGCAAACGGCTCAATAGTCAGGCCTGCCATGCCCTGGCTTCAGGGCGCTCGCGGGCGCCAGTAGGAGCACACTGCTCAACATCAACAGCGGCATCGATCGCCCCAGCAGCGGCTAGGCGTGCCCAGTTGACCCCGCGGTCGAACTGGACGTCGGCAACAGCCGCGAGGTGCAAGTCACCAAGGGCCTCGAGGCCGGCGATCTAGTGCTGATCTCGCGATCGAAGAATCTCAGCGGTGGCGATAAGGTCACCGATGTGACCACAAAGCATTACCCCTCAACCGCCGATGATGTTGAGTTCGACACGCTTGTTTCTGACCACCTTTTGCAGCGCCAAGCGGTTGCGGGCATTGACCAGGATGGGACCGGCGATGTTGCCATAGATGCTCGGCTTCACCGCGTCCGCCGCATCGCGCTTGGCCAGCATCAACAACACCACGACCTCGTCGGATTCGGTGACCTCCAATAAGGTCTGCTCCTCTTCGGTCAGCTCGAGGACATAGTTGAGACCGTAGACGCGCGGGTCCACCACGGTAAAGCTGATCGCCGGCTCGGCGACCGCCTCCAGCCAATACAGCGGACTCTCTGGCTGCTGACTGCGTAACAGCCGGTATTCTCTATAGTCTTCAAAACCACCGATGCCGTTTGGGAAAACGATGGCTTGGTCGGTTGACGCGGACATGCTGTTCACAGACTCACTCATGGCTTGCTCCCTTAAGACCCCAGTCCATTGACGGCGGGTAGATTAAACGATGGCCGACGACAGTGATGCGACCATTTCGAAACTCATTCTAGACCATGCGCGCGCCCTGGTCTGTGCAACAAGGGCATTGAGGCCAGCTTCAACAGATCTCGGTTGTCAACCCGAGAGTCACTCTAGCGCAATAGTCGCTAGCGTTCGGGATCGCACCAGCTCGCCCCGGTTCATCGCACGGCGCCAAGGGTTGGACGGTCACCATGGAGATGTCGCCCGTCACAACGACTGGCGTTGAATAAACGCCGCGATCTCCTTGCGCGCCTCGATCATCTCCCGATCAAAGGCCGCGTATAGGCTTGGCTCATCCCCTTGGTATAGGGTCGTGGCAAGCGCCTGCAGGCGTTGTAGACCAAGATGACCAGTCAAACCCTTGAGCACATGCAGCTACTGGCGAATCGTGGCAGCATCCGGCACGCCCCGAGCAAGCTTAAAGTCAAGCTTGAAGTCAGCATAATCGGACAGAAACTGCTGCAAGACCGAAACATACAGCTCAGCATTCCCACCCATGAGGGCTAAAGCCGCATCCACATCGAGGGTTAGCAAACCCGCAAGCCGTGGTTGCTCGGCAGCGCCGACGGCAGTTGCTGTTTGCTCAGGGTCGGCCTGCGCGGTCTGGGCGACAGCAACCGTTGCTGACGGATTATGAGTGGCTGGCAAATAGCATTCTATCCGTGAGAGCAAGTCCCGCGCTGAGATCGGTTTGCTGAGATGGTCATTCATACCGGCCGTCTGGGACTTGGCGATATCCTCTGGGAAGGCATTCGCGGTCAGCGCGATGATCGGCACCTTGGCATCCATGACACGGATACGCTGCGTCGCCTCATAACCGTCCATGACGGGCATCTGCACGTCCATCAGGATCAGATCGAAGCGGTTGCCCGCATGCTTATCGACCGCCTGCTGCCCATTCTCGGCTGTCTCAATGAGCAGACCCGTGTTGCGCAGAAATCCCAGCACGAGTTCACGGTTGATGAAGTTGTCTTCAACCAGCAGCAGCCTGCGACCGGCAAACAGCGGCGGCTGTTCGCCAGGCTTAGGCTTAACATCATGGATCTTGCGGAATCCATCTGCCGTAGGTGGTGCGTCGCCATGGCCGTTAGACTGAAGCTGAAGCGAAAACGGAGGCGGATGAACCAAAGATGCTTCCGGATCAGCCTCTTTAGCATGAGGTTCTTCACGAAAACCATCATCAGGCTCGGCTTCATCCCGAGCGACCTCGTCACAACTGTCCTCGTCGCAATTGTCCTTAGCATCAACATCCTCAGGACAACCATCCTCATCGAGAACAACCGCCGCCTCAATGTCGACACTGAAACAGCTGCCTCGGCCTGATTCACTCCACACCTCAATCCGCCCACCCATCAGCGTCACCAGCTGCTGGCTGATGGCCAGCCCCAAGCCGGTGCCGCCAAAATGCCTGGTGGTGCTGGTGTCGGCCTGGCTGAAGGCCGCAAACAGGCGTCCTTGCTCCTCTGGTGTCATGCCGATGCCGGTATCCTCAACCTCGAAGCGCAGGCGCCCGGGCGCTGGCTGGCGAACGCGCAGGCGGACCTCTCCGGCTGGGGTGAACTTCACCGCGTTGCTCAACAGATTGGTGAGCACCTGTGTCAGGCGCAGGCTATCGCCGAGATACATCCGCGCCAGCGCGTCGGGATAGTCGACCACCAGGGCCAGCGCCTTCTCTTGCGCCGCCACCTCGACCAGCTGCATCACCCGCTCGATCAGCCGCCGCAGATCAAACGGCACCCGCTCGAGCCGCAGCTTGCCGGCCTCCATCTTCGAGAAGTCGAGGATGTCATTGAGGATGCCAAGCAAGGACTCCGCCGAGGTCTCGATCATCTGCACATACTTACGCTGCTGTGCTTGCAGTGGGCTTCGCAGCACCAGCTGCGCCATCCCCAGGATGCCCGTCATCGGGGTGCGCACCTCATGACTCATGTGCGCGAGGAAGCGGCTCTTGGTCTCGGTCTCAGCGCGCGCCTCGGCCGCCTGTGCCGCCAGGCGCCGCAGCTCAGTGATCCGCTCGGCTAACGCAAACGACAGCAACAACATCTCCAAGGCGCTGCCGATCTGCATCGCATAACGGGTCAAGAAGCTGGTCGGCACCAAACCGAGGTTACGCGCGCCCAGCAGCGCGGTACCCACTAAGAGGATGGTCCAGGCGAGCATAAAGAAGCGCGCTGAGACCACCCCATTGCGCCATCCCTGCACACCCGCGCCGACTGCAAATGCCGGAAACAGCAGCCCGGCAATCGAGGTCGCCATGGCGTTGAACTGATGTGGGCTCCAAGGCGCAACAATGGCTAGGGCACCAAAGATGACGGCCCAGAGCAGCAGGATGCGATCCGCCCAGGGTGCGTAACGACGCGTATCAAGGAAGATGCGTGAAAAGATGGCGCCAAACAGGCCGGTCAGGTTGAAGCCCATCACCGTTGCCAGATTGCCCCAAGCCGGCCACCCCGGCCACAGCTCAGCGAAGAACAATCCAGTCCAGGCGCCCTGCCCCAGCGCCATCGAAGCCACGAAGAGCAGATACCAGAGATAGAGCGGATCGCGCAGCGACAGGTAGAGCAGGCCGTTGTAAGCGAGTAGCGCCAGCAAGATGCCGAAATAGAGCCCGAGCGCCAAGTTCGACTTCGCCGTCGCAATCTGAAAGGCCTCTGGCTGCCAGAGCAAGGTGCCAAGCGTCAGGCTGCCTTGATTCTCCGCCCGCAGATAGAGATCCACGGGCTGGCCCGCCGGCAGCTGGAGCGGAAAGACGAAGTTGCGATGCACCGTGGGGCGTTCAGCGAAGGGACGCAGATCACCGGCGGCCGCCTGATACAACAGCACCCCGCTGGCCTGATCGACCAAATAGACGCGCACCTCATCCAGGGTCGGAAAGGGCAGCTCCAACAGCCGCTGCCCACCCCGTGGCGAGAACAGAGACACCTTGACCCACCAGACGGAGGTGTCGTAACCGAGATTCGGGTCTTTGCCCAAGTCCTTGGCCAGGAAGCGCTCCGAGCCGATCACGGCCTCGAACTCAAGCTCCCCGCGCGGGTCCTCGAGGTACTGGTAATGCGGCCCCAGCGCCAGGTGCTCCTCGGCATCGATCAGCAGATCGCCAGCCAGGGCGGCCGGCGGCATCAACGCGTTGAGGAGCAGCAGGATGACGACGGATAGAGGACCAAAAGGTGATAGAAATGTGCGTGAGGTAAAAGACCCCTGGTGCATTGACACTTCTTAATCAATTCCTGAATGTAGCCTGAATCATAAACCCGTTGCCCATCATACGCATGGATGCGAAGCGCTGCCGGCCGCCGCGCGCTTTGGCAGCGCGCATTCGCACACCCCTGATCTGCTAGGCTAGGTCAATGTACCGGCTTGCCCAAGGTCACAGCCATGATTCCTAGCGCACCGCACAGGCTTGAGCCAAACCCGGCTAGGCACTAAAACCCCGTGTACGAACTCGACCCCTGATCACCCCATGGCAGAGACTCCAGACCAACGCCCCGAGCTGATCCTGATGGACATCCAGATGCCGGTTCTGGATGGCTACCAGGCTGCCCGCCAGATCCGCACCCTACGATGCCGAGATGCCGATCATCGCGCTGACCGCTGACGCCGACGCTATCGAAAAGTCCCTGGCAGCCGGCATGAATGCTCACCTCAACAAGCCGATCGACATCCGCCAGTTGAAGGCACTGCTGCGCCGTTTCCTGCTGCAGTAACCGAGGCACGAGCAGGCTGCAGCCAGCATGACTGAATCACCAAACCCGATGATTGGCATCTCCATCTGTGCGATGGAGACATGCTGAAGACCGTGATTGCGGACACCGCTCGTTGTTTCGCGCGAGCCATTGTGATGCCCAACTTAAAGCTGCCGGTGACCACCGTGGCCCAGGCCGAGGCCTATCGCAGGCGCATTCTGGCGGCGGTTCCTGAGGGCATGACCTTCGATCCGCTGATGACACTGTACTTGACCGACAACACCTCGCCTGACGAGATCCGCCGGGCCAAGGCTTCAGGCTCGATCTATGCGGTCAAGGTTTATCCAGCGGGTGCAACGACCCATTCCGACGCCGGGGTTCGGGACCTGAGCAAGGTTGATGCGGTGTTCGAGACCATGCAGGAGGTCGATCTTCCGCTGTTGCTGCACGGCGAAGTCACCGACCGGGATATCGATGTCTTCGACCAAGAAGCGGTGTTTATCGAGCGGCATTTACAGCAGATCAATACACGGTTTCCGTCCCTGCGCACCGTGCTCAAGCACGTCACGACCCAAGACGCGGTCGACTACGTGCTGGAGGCCTCTGAGCGGGTCGCAGCAACCATCACCGTGCATCATCTGTTACTGAATCGCAATGCGATCTTCGATGGGGGTTTGCGGCCGTATCATTACTGCCTGCCGCTGCTCAAGCGCGAAACCCATCGTCAGGCCTTGGTGAAGGCGGCCACCAGCGGTATGCCCAAGTTTTTTTCTCGGGACGGATTCGGCACCGCATCCAAAAAACACCAAGGAGTCGGGTTGCGGCTGTGCCGGCATCTACAGTGCGCCGGCGGCGATTGAGCTGTATGCCGAGGTCTTCGCCGACGCCGGGGCATTGGATCGACTCGAAGGCTTCGCGAGTTTCCATGGTCCGGATTTCTACGGCCTGCCCAGGAATGACGACAAGATTACCCTTGAAGCCGATGCTTGGTCGGTGCCCAAGCGGATCAGCACAGGGTTGGACGAGATCGTGCCATTGCGCGCCGGGACCGAAGTCGCCTGGCGACTGGTTTGAATCGCTGAAACGGCCATGGAGCTGCGCTGGCCGCGCCCTCCGCCATTGAGGGTAGACCCAAGAGTCGCCTCATCAACCACAAGAATTTTCCGTGTTTCACCGGAAAATTGTTAAGATTAAGCCTATTATGAAGCGCTAACGGCGCGTGGAGCCACTCTCGCCCTTTTTACCGCTCGGGGACGCGGGCGCCGATAACTGAGGCATCAATGATGATCGTGTCCGATACCGACGACTCTCCCTGGGTAGTGTTCGAGCTGCAATCGCAACTCTACGCGATCAACACCCGACACGTCCGCGAGATGATCGAGATCCCCAAGCACACGGTGCTGCCCGAGGCCGCCAGCGACATCCGGGGCGTGATCGACCTGCGCGGAGAGATCGCCGTGCTCCTCGATACCCGTCAACGCTTGGGTATGGCCTCACTGGAGCAGGAAACGCACGCGCTCATCGATCTGCTCGAGGCGCGCGAGCAGGACCACGTCAACTGGCTCGAGGCGCTTGAGACTGCATTGCGCGAAGAGAGCACCTTTCATCTAACGACCGACCCTCATCGCTGCGCATTTGGACAGTGGTATGACCACTTCCACACTGATAACCCCCTTCTACAGAACCAGCTACAGGCGTTTGACAAGCCACACAAAGCCCTTCATGCCTTAGGCGTGGACTTGATCCGCATGAGCGAAAACGGAGAGCGCGAGCTGGCCTTGCACCGCCTCGAACAGGCCCGCGGCTCGACGCTGAAGCGACTCAAAGCCCTGTTCGCCGAAACCCGAGCGTTCCTCCGCGCAAGCGTTCGGGAAATTGCGCTGGTCTTGGACTGGGATGGGCAGCTCGTTGCGCTGAGTGTGGACAAGGTCACTGCGGTGGAATACCTGGACGAAGAGGGGCGCCAGAGCGCTCCCGACATGGGGGAAGTGGGCACGCGCTGCGTCAACGAGATCGGCCGACGCAAAGACAGCGAACAGATGGTGCAACTGCTCGACCTCGAGGCGCTGCTGTTACCGCTGCGCTCATCCCAAGCCTTGGGTCTCGCTGCCTAACGAGCAAACGACGCCGGGCGATGGCGATCCCGTGACTGGCGCTTGGGCGGATAAACTGGACAGTTCCGCCTCTATCAGCGCCTGTCCGCTCGGTCTTCCCCGGTCAGCGCCTCGGCACCGCTTCAACCAGACTCGCGGTATACGACTCGCGCGGAGCACGCAGGATATCAGCCGTCTGACCCTGCTCGATGATTCGACCCTGGTGCATGACAGAGACCTGTTCACACAGGCGCTCGACCACAGCAAGGTCGTGCGAAATGAACAGATAGCTCAGCCCAAGCTCACGCCTGAGTTCAACCAGCAGATTCAGGATCTGTGCCTGCAGCGAGAGGTCGAGCGCCGATACCGGCTCGTCCAAGATGAGTAGCTTAGGCGCACCGAGCAATGCCCTTGCGAGCGCGACGCGCTGCGCCTGACCGCCGGAGAGCTGATGCGCGAAACGCTCTAGCATCGCACTGCTCAAGCCAACCTGATCCGCAACCTCGCGGATACGCCGCTGCTGTGCGCGACGATCGCGCCCGATCTCAGAGCCGCGAGCAAGCCCAGACAGACTGCTACTCAGGATGCGACCCACCCGCCGCCGCGGATTCAGCGCCGTGGTCGGGTTCTGGAAAACATATTGCAATTCGCGCCGCCAACGCGCGCGCTCAGCCTCGTCGAAGGTAGCAAGCGTCCGTCCCTGCCAGCGCACCTTGCCGCTGCTCGCCGTGGTCAGTCCGGCAGCGATCCGCGCCAGCGTCGTCTTGCCACTGCCGGACTCGCCCACCAAGCCAACCGCTGCGCCCTCTGGGATAAGCAGATCGGTCGGCTGCAGAACCGTTTGCCAGCGCTGACCGGCGCCCAAGAGCGCCCGCCATCCACTTCCAGCCGGGTAACGCTTTCCGACGCGCTGCAGTTCCAATAGAGGCGCTAGCAACGGCTGGTCATCCGCATCAGTCTCGGTCAGCATGAGAGTAAAGCCCTCATCGAGAAGCCCTTATCGAGAAGCCAAGCCTATAAACCGCGCGTCATCAGTCTGAGCGCAGCAGCGGGAACCAACAGCGCACCCAATGATGATCTTGCCACCGCTCGAGTCCTGGCTCCTGTTCTTCACATCTGGGCTGCGCGTTCGGACAGCGATCTGCGAAGCGACAGCCGCCAAAGCCATCCGCCGCACCGTTGAGGCCCACCACGCGCGGCGCCGGCGGCTGACCGGGAATAGCGGCGAGCGGTTTCTCTGGCCGCCCCAGCTCAGGCGAGCAGGCCAGCAGTGCCGCAGTGTAAGGATGCGCCGGTGCACGCAACAGTTGCTCGAGCGGTGCGTCCTCGACCAAACGTCCGGCGTAGAGCACGAGCACCCGCTCGCAGAGACTAGCGACCAGCGCCAGATCATGGCTGACAAAGAGCAGCGCGCGATCGCGGCTGCGGCTCAGCCGATCCAGTACCTCAATGATCTCGGCTTGGACGGTAACATCCAGCGCCGTGGTCGCTTCATCGGCGATCAACAGATCAGGCTCATGAGCCAACGCCATCGCGATCACGACACGCTGGCGCTGGCCGCCCGAGAGTTCATGCGGGAAACGCCGCTGAATACCTCGCACCTGATCCAGCCCGACCATCGCCAGCAGCGCCTTGACGCGGGCACCGACGTCCGACAGGGTCTCCGGCTTGCTAACCCCGGCTGAGGCGCCGGTCAGGCGTTTACTCCCAAGACCGACGTTTGCAGAGGAACCTGCATCTGCATCTGAACCTGCAACCGCCTTAGCACGATCGCGAGCGGTAGACTCAAAGCTCGCCTGCTGCGCGACCAGATGGGCTTGGATCGCCCCGCGCAGCTGATCACCAATCCGCAGCAGTGGGTCCAGCGCATCGAGCGGCTCCTGCGGGATGTAGGCGATACGCCGGCCGCGCAGATCGCGCAGAGATTCTGCATCGAGCCCGAGCAGCTCATTACCATCGAAACGCACCGCGCCCTCTAGCCCGCCACCGGGCGGCGCGAAGCCGAGCAGGGCCAGCGCCGTCAGACTCTTGCCAGAGCCTGATTCACCCACAAGGCCGACCCGCTCGCCGGCCTGTAGACGCAGCTCGAGCCGATCAACGGCAATCGCCGGGCCGCACTGACCTGGCACCAGCACCGACAGCGCATTCACCTCGAGCAGTGCTGGCTGAGACGCAGTTCCTAGGCGGCCCGAGACATTGGCCCAAGCATCGGCGTGCTGATCATAAGATTGATCGACAGATTTAAGAGCAAGCCCATCAGCAACCGCATTCCCAGCTGCAACAGCGGAAGCGTCGGTATGAGCAAGCGCAGCGAACAGGGAAGAACCATTCCTGATCGCAGCATCGGCAAATGCGCCCTGATGGCAGTCATCTCGATGGCTCACATCCTGGAGAGCATCCGAAATCGAACCTTTAACCGAGCCTCTTTCAGAGCCTCTGTCAGAGCCTTCTTCCGAGCCTTTTTCCGAGCCTTCGCCGCGGTCTTTGGCTCGGTCTTTGCGCCGGACAGCGCGGTCGTGCAAGCGCGGATCGAGCAGATCACGCAGCGCGTCACCAAACAGATTGATCCCAACCACCAGCATCAAGATCACCATCCCCGGCAGCACGGCGACCCGCGGATAGGTGGTCAGAAACTCACGGCCCTCGCCGAGCATCGCGCCGAGGTCAGCATCCGGTGGCTGCACCCCGAGACCGAGAAAACTCAGGCCAGCCGTCTCCAGGACCATCCAGCCGAGCGTGGTGGTCATCAGCAACAGCAGTGTTGGAACCAGATTCGGCAGCACCTCGACGACGATGATCCAGGGCTCGCGATGACCGGCCAGCCGAGCCGCGTCGATATAGGCCTGGTGCCGAATCTCGAGCACTGCGCCGCGCACCGCACGCGCGAAGAACGGCACATTGGCAATCGCGATCGCCAGCATCGCATTGCTGAGCCCCGGCCCCAACGCGGCAACAATCGCGAGCGCCAGCAACAGATACGGGAAAGCCATCAGCACATCGACACCGCGCATCAACAGCGCATCGGTCAGACGGCCGAAGAAGCCCGCCAAGAGGCCGATCAGCGAACCAATCACCGCTGCAGTCAGCGTTGCCAGCACACCGACGAGGATGCTTGAGCGGGCGCCCCAGATGAGTCGCGAGAGCAGATCTCGGCCTAGCGCATCGGTCCCCAGCCAGTGTCCAGGTGCCGCAACCGGCAGCATGCGCAGCGCCGGCTCGGTCAGGGTGGGATCAGCCAGCGGGAGCCAGGGTGCAATCAGCGCAGGAGACAAGACGAGCGCCAGCAGACCGGGTCCGAGCAGCGCACCGCGATGGCGCTGCCAGCCTGACCAGTGCATGCTCATCACAGCCTGGACCCAACAGATAGAGAACAAGCCCGCGAACAAACCCGCGAAAAAGCCCGCAAGCAAGCCCGCAAGCAAGCCCGCAAGCAAGCCCGCAAGCAAGCCCGCGACCGCTGCGAGCTGTATCGCCATCCTCGCTGATCGCCAAACGGCATCGATCGACCATGGCCCAAAGTCGTGCGCTTGTGCTGTCCATACGTCATCGCGAATGACTAGAGCCAACGCTGCTCGATAGCGCGCCCATCAGGCCGCCCGCGTGCGCCGATCCAGCGCATGCTGGGCCAAATCAGCGACCAGGTTGACCAGCACATAGGCCGCCGCGAGCACCAGCACCCCACCCTGCACCAGCAACAGATCGCGCGCTGCAATCGCCTCCACCAACAGCCGACCCAGACCCGGCCACTGAAAGATGGTCTCGATATAGACCGCACCGCCGATGACGAAACCGGCCTGCAAGCCAATCACCGGCGTCATCCGCGCCAACACCGATTTCAGCGCCTGCACCAGCAAGATGCGCCGCTCCGGGATACCGCGCGCACGCGCCATGCGGATCGGCGCCGAGGCCAGCACATCGATCGCGGCCCCGCGGGTCAGACGCCCAATGACCCCACCGGCCACCAGCGCCAGGCTCAGCGTCGGCAGGATGAGATGCCAGGCGATATCCGGCACCGCAGACAGGCCGCTGGCATCGGACCAGACCCAGGTCATGCCGCTCGCGGGCAGCCAACCGAGCCAGACCGCGAAGACCAGGATCAGCACAAGCCCGAGCCAGAACGACGGGATCGAGATGCCGAGCAGCACGCCAAAGGTCACCAACCGATCGGTCATCTGGTTGTGACGCAGCGCTGCCAACATCCCTGCTGCCAGCCCCAGTAGCGTCCCCAGCAGCAGCGCGCTACCGGCCAGCAGGGCGGTGGGACCCAAGCGTTCCAGCACTACATCGAGCACCGGCCGCTCCAGCGATACCGAGCGCCCCAAATCGCCGTCTAGCACGCCGCTGAGCCAGATGCCATAGCGCACCGGCCAACGACGGTCCAGCCCGAGCTCGGCGCGCAGTTCGGCCAGGCGTTCCGGCGTCGCGTAAGGACCGAGGATTGCCAGCGCAGGATCACCCGGCACCAGGCTCATCACGCCAAACACGACCAGCGAGACGCCGAACAGCACCGGCAACAACAGCAGCAAGCGTTTGAGGACATAGGCGCTCATTGGCTGTCCGTACCGCTAGCGCAGCCCTGCTTGGTGACCGCCCCTAAGCGCAGGTAGAATGATGGCTCGAGCTGGAGCCCGGAAACCTCAGCGCTTGCTACCAGGTTCTGCCGCCAGCTGGCAATCACCGCCCAAGGCACATCCTGATGGACCTCCCGCTCGAGCTGATGGTAGAGGCGTGCCCGTTCGTCGCGATCGGTGGCGCGGCGCGCCTGCGCGATCAACGCATCAACCCGCCGGCTACAGTAGTAGCCGGAGTTGAATCCACCCTGCTCCGGACTCGCGTCGCAACGCAGGGCCAGATAGGGCAGCGTATCGGGATCATTGGTCATCCAGGCCATCTCGGCCATGTCGGCCTCCGTATCCAGCCCCTGATTGACGCGCGCCAGATAGGCATTCCACTCAAAGCTCCGAATCTCAGCGTCGACCCCGATCCGACCCAAATCGCCCTGAATCGCCGTCGCCATCGCCAAGGGATCGAGCATTCCAGAGCCGCCTCGTGGTACCAGGAAGCGCAATCTTAGGCCGTTCTCATAACCGGCCTCAGCGAGCAGGCGACGCGCCGCCGGTCGATCCTGCCGATAGGGACGCAGCTCAGGATTGTTCGCCCAGTCGAACGCCTCTGGCACCGGACCGGCAGCTGGCACCGCGGTCTTGCGCAGCACATCATCGGTGATGACCTGTCGATCAATGGCCAGGTTCACCGCGCGCCGCACACGGACATCACTGAGCGGACCCTCGCGCGTATTCAGGATCAGAAACCACAGATGCGGCCCCGTCGCTTCCAACACCTGGAAGCCGTCCCGCTCGCGGAACCTGGCCACGTTGTCCGGCGACAGCTCTAATGCCAGGTCGACGCCGCCAGCAAGCAGTTCGGCCACCCGCGTCATCGGATCAGTGATCGGGCGGAAGATCAGCGTCCGCACCGAGGCACGACCGGAGTCACACTGCAGCCCGGCTAGCGGTTGCGCCTGCTCCTCACGCAAGCTCCGATTGCTCGCCAAATGGTCAGCGGCGAAACGCTCCAACCTAACCCGCTCCCCTGGGCGCCAGTCGACGAACCGAAACGGGCCTGTGCCGCTCGGATGTCGACCCACTTGATCGCCCCAGCGCTTGACCGCGGTCGGAGAGACGATCAGCCCTGCCGGATAGGCCAGGTTCGAGAGAAACGGCGCAAAGGGCTGATCCAGCCGAAACCGCACTGTCAACCGATCGAGCACCTCGATCGACGCAACTGTCTCGAAGAAAAAGGCGAGCGGGAACGGGCCGGTATCATGATACGGATGCTCCGGATCGAGCATGCGCTGAAAGTTGAAGCGGACCGCCTCGGCATCAAAGCGCGAGCCATCGTGGAAACGCACACCATCTTTGAGCTTGAAGGTGTAAACACGGCCATCATCCGAGATCTGCCAGGACTCGGCCAACGCCGGCGCCGGCTCGAGCGTCCCTGGCTGATAACGCACCAGACCCTCGAAGAGGTTCACGAGGATGCGGAAATCGTTCAGCGCCGTGGTCACCTGCGGGTCCAGCGAGCGCGGCTCCGCCACCTGCGCCACCACCAGCGTGTCCGATGGCGGCCGCATCCGCTCACAGCCGGTCACCAAGAGCGCCAGCCCGACCAAGACTGCGACACCAAAGAGGACGCCAGGCTGCTCCGGCCCGCAAGCGATCAGTCGTCGCCAACGTTGGTTAGAGCCGGCAGATTGTTTATGCAACAAGGCCAGCAACAAAGTCTCGGCATTTGATCTTCGTAATGATCCTCTCTCCACTACGAGCGCGAAGCTCTATTTTTGGGCGCGCGACGATACCTTCGGCTTCGAAGTCCCCCCAAGTGGATCTGATCCCGCGTTTCACCCACTCGACGGCGTCATGAAGTGTTCCTTCACCAATGATCGGAATGACGTCGATGCCAAGCTTCGTCGCGACATCCTCAACATCGGAGCGCTGGAGCCACCATTCGCCGACTCGCACATCGAACAAAACAAAGTCCGGGTCTTGCCGGTACTTGCCGCCTCCTTTCTGAATCTTTGCGCCATACCCCTCGCCATACAGACAGGCATCGCGGCCAAAAACATCTTGCATTCTTGCTGCCAGTGGCAAGTACCGCTCATTGAGCCGAGCAATGAGCTGGCCAGGAATCTGCGCCGCATCCGTCTTCCCAGCGAACGTCACGAGCCCAGCATTGAAAATGACCCTTATGTTCGTTCCGTCCACCTTCTCGGTGAAGATCCATTGGTTGTTTGCCAGATACTCAAATTCCGGCAACGTCCATTCACCCTCAAGCAACGTCTTGTGCTTTGTGCTCATGTCCCGCTTAAATAGCGTCTGTATCTTATGGTATTCATTCATTGCTTGTTCCTTTAAGTGTCGTGACACATTTCCAGAAGCTGCTCAAAGTAGCATCGAGACTGCAAGGGCGCCCTACCCCGTATCGGAAAGCCTGTCCCAACGCCGCTGAAGCGCGGCCATGCTGTCCGCATGGCTACAGATGAGTTCAAGCACCTCCGACAAGGCATGACTGAAGCTCGCTGAGCTGTCTCCGCCGAACATGTGAGAGATCTCGTGGAGATAGGTGCTCATCGCCTCACCGAACAGGCCCTCGGTCAGTAATCTTGCCTTCAATGAGACATAGGGCAGCCGATAACGCACCCGCAGGCCCCGCCAACGGACTTCGGGGCCGGTGAAGGGAAGACAGGAGGTCATGCCTTGCCAAACCGCGCGTCGATTATCGATGACACGACAGGGTGGAAGGTCCACCAGCGTCAGCAAGTCAGGCAGCAATAACCTGGCAGCAGTCTCCAGAAGCTCGACGCGCGGCAATTCTTGGGGTGTCGGCTCACGGTTGACGGTGAAGCCATCGTGCTCTGCACAGATCGCTTCCAAGTCGGCATACCCAAGCTCGCGAAACGCCTTCTGCACCAAACGATGACGCCGACCCTCGGCTCGCCACCACGCAAGCGCCTGACGCCGCTGATTGTAACGCGGCAGGTCACTGCGCCTGACGGGCTCGGCCACGAGCAAGTTGGGGTGGTCTTGCCGCCACTGAGCGCTGGCGTCGGGGCAGGCAGCAACCTTGCTGACCAGCGTCTGGATGATTGGATACCAGGAGTCGAAATCGTAACGCTTCCGCGGATGCTCATACCAATGGCGCCCCAGCACCTTCAGCACCTGGGCGGCTGCATCCGGCGGCAGCTGAGCGGCGATGCGCTTCACGATGTTGACGACATCCATGAGAAAGAAGTTGTTGCGCTCACGGTCGTTGCCGCGGTGGTCATGCAGGCAGAACACGAGGGGATGGGGAATCGAGCCCAAAGCCTGGAATCCGGCAAAGATGATTCCCGGCCCGGCGGCTCGGTCGGTCGACGGAAAACCTAAAGGCTTCGGCTTGGACGAGCGGAAATAGACGGCGGCTGATGGTCCGCTCCAGATCCGTTCTCCGAGCAGCGGATTCTGCGGATAGAAGAAGCTCAGCAGCGCAACATCCAAGAGATCCGAATCATTGAACGGCGACAGGGTCAGCAGGGTATCCGGTGAAGCGGTCTCGTTACGACGAATATCGTAGGCCAAGGCTTGCAGGCGTCGACCGTCTACGTTCAGACTGTCCGTAACAACCTGTAGATGCCAATCGCGCGACCATACCTGGACATCCCAACCGTGATCGCGGACGGCACAGAGAGCCGCGATCTTGAATCCTTCCCCGAAATATCCGGCATGCTCACCCTCACCGTCTCGCTTGGTCGAGGCGCCGATAGGAACCAGCCAGTCATAGCTGAAGCCGACATCCGTCGCGCTCAAACTCAGCTGCGCCCCTTCGATGCGATGGCTGAAGCGGTTGGTCCATTCATCACGCGGCACACTGTCGAAAAAGTTCTGCAGCAAGTCGCGCAGCACCTTGTACTTCGACCAGCGCACGGGATAGTCGAAAATCAGATTCAGTGGTAGGCGAGTCGCTGGTCCCATCAGGGCGGTCTTGGTCACCGCTGCACCTCAGGTGCCCGTTCAAGTGTTGAATGAATGTCGATAGGCCAGGCCTTGCGCAACTGGTAACGGGTATTGCGACCACCGCCGGGCAGTGGCTCGATCACGCCCATCTTGACCAACGCGGACAGGTCACGATAAGCCGTAGCCCTGGAGCATTTGCAAATTGCCTCGTATTTTCGGGTGCTGATGCCGCCCTCGAATCCCTTGGTACCCTCAGCGAAGACCCGACTGACCATCCTGGATTGGCGCGTATTGAGTTGGCCGGCATAGCGCTCCCAGAATCTGGCCTTGCCCAACACAAAATCGATCTCTTCCCTGGCAACCTCCTGCGCCTGATTGACTGCGTCGATAAAGAACGCAATCCAGGGGTTCAAGTCGAGCGATCCTCTGGAAATCTGCTGAAGCGCCTCGTAATACTGCCGCCGATTACGCTCGATCGCGGTCGCCAAACAGGCGAGTGTCGGGTAGCCAAGTGACTGTGACAATGCGTGATCCGCAATTGCTCGCCCCACTCGGCCGTTGCCATCATCGAAGGGATGAATCAGCTCGAACCAGGCATGCGCAATCGCCGCGCGTACAGGACCGGAGATCACCTCGGCAGGCTTCGCCGTCAACGGATTGGTTCGGTTGTACCAATCCAGCAACAGCGCCATCTCCTGGTAGACAGTCGCCGCTGGCGGCGCTTCATAATCGATGCGCTCTCTGCCATAAACACCGCTGACAATCCGCATCGGCTCGGGCGCATTGCGATACAGACCGCGCATCACCAGGCTCAACGGCTGATGCACCACCACCATCGACTGCCAGCGCCCTAGCAGGGCATCATCCAGCGGTTCTGCCCAATGTTTGCGAACGTCCACCATCAGTGCCGCCGCCCCTGCCGCCTTCTCGTCCTGATGCCGGGGCGCCACCGAGTCCTGAGCGATCAGTTGCAGGAGCGAGGCCCGGACCGAGTCCCGATCCAGCGACTCGCCCTCGATCGCACTGGTCTTGATCGCCTCAGACAGCATCAGGCCAATCACCGCATCCGCTTGCAGGTCTGCGGGCAGCGCCTCAATGCGACCCATCAGACGCTCGGATTTCAGATGAAACGTCTCCACCTGCGGCCGAAATGCCTCCGTGTCGTAACGGAAACTCGGCCAATCTTGATGCTGCCAGGTCCACATGAAGCGAATATAGGCCAGATTCGCTTCAGAAAGAAGACGTCGCTGAAGCGATGACAAGGCGGCAAGACCGCAATCGGGTAAGATCGGAGCCCATCATGCCATACACCAACCGTTGGGTTCTGCTGCCAGTGCTCGGCCTGCTGGCGGCCTTGACCCCGTTCGCGATCGACATGTATCTGCCGAGCATCCCGTCCATCGCGCGGGATCTGGATGCCAGTATCGAGCTGGCGCAGCTCAGCGTCACTGTCTATCTGGCGGTGTTTGCCGCGGCACAGCTGCTGCTCGGGCCACTCTCGGATGTGCATGGTCGCCGCCGCACCATCGGTCTCGGGCTGATCCTATTCATGCTTGGAGATATCGCCTGCGCACTGGCACCGAGTATGTCCCTGATGCTGGTGGCGCGGGCCGTTCAGGCAGTGGGCGGGGCCGCGGTGGCGGTGACCATTCCGGCCTTGGTGCGTGATCTGTTCGAGCGCGATGACTATGCGCGCGTGATGGGAATGATCATGCTGGTGATGGGATTTGCGCCCTTGCTGGCGCCGAGTCTGGGCGGGCTGATCATCTGGTACGCAAGCTGGCACTGGGTCTTCGTGGCCTTGCTGCTGATTAGCCTGATCGCGACGCTGTTGTTCTTTCGCGTGGTGCCGGAGACACTGCTGATCGAGCACCGACATCGCCTGCACTTGGGCGACATCGTCGGCAACTATCGCTTGCTGCTGCGTCACCGCACCGCGCTTGGCTACCTGATGACCGGCTCGGCCAGCTTCAGCGGCATGATGATCTTCATCGTCGCCTCGCCTTTCGTCTACATCGAGCTGCACGGCGTCTCTGCGTCGGCCTTCGGTCCGCTCTTCGGCATCAATGTCTTGGCCGCCATGCTGTTGGCGTCGGTGAATACCACACTGGTGAGACGCCTGGGGTCGGAGTGGCTGCTCCGCGTCGGCCTCGCGTTGCAGGCGACAGCGGCGGTCGCGTTGTTGCTCCTCAGCTTGATGACGCCGCAGCCAGACCTCTGGCTGATTGCGACGGTCTCTTGCGTCTATCTCGGCATGAACGGTTTGATCTTCGGCAACGCCATGGCTGGCTTCATGGCCTTCTTCCCGGCCATGGCCGGCACGGCATCAGCGTTCGCCGGCGCGCTGCGCTTCGGCTTAGGCGCCCTAGCGGGCTCGATCGTGAGCCTGCTGCATGATGGCAGCGCGATGCCAATGCTCGCCGGGATGAGTCTCTGCGGTCTACTCGCACTCGGCATCTATCTCTTGGCCTGCTGGCAACAAACTGCTGGGGAGCATGCCGCGTTGGAGTAGAGTCTTCTTGCCACGTCACAACATCACGCGACCTCATGTCGAGGCCGTACCCGGAGTAGGCGGAGATCAGCGCCCGCTGCGGCACAGCGATCAGCGTCCACTCCAGCGCGGCGCTGACCCCGCTAGCCCCGGCCGAAACGCCCGAGCAGATCAGTCGCGCCGTTCATAACCTTCAGCAGCGGTCCGATGCGGCCTTCGAGCTCGACGCTATCGAGGAAGTTCTTCACGTAGAGACCCAGCTCGGTGCTACCACCAAGCCGCAAACGACGGTTGAAGAATAGGGTGTCCGGGTCTTCTCGACGGGTCGCAAGCAGCAGGAAGTCGTAGACCTTGCCATCGATGCTCAGATCGGTCGCCGCTCCAGGCGGCGCGGCCTTGATGCGCGTCCCAGCCAGGGTCAAACGGAATTCTAGCCGCGCATCGTCAACGCCGATGCGCATGACATGACTCTCCAGAAAATCGAGTTCCCCGTCGCGCAGTTCGGGCTCAAAGAGGCGGTTCAAGACCTGCACCAGCGCGGCCGTGCGCAGCGTATTCGGGACTAGCCCGACCGGCAACGTCAGCAGGCGCGGGATGGTCGGTGACTTGATCAAGCGACCTTCCTCAACGGGGCGGCGGAGAGGCCGGCGATCAGATCGCGATATTCAGTCCGCAAACGCTGCCATTCCATCACAAACCAAGGCGTCACCCGCTCCGGCTCCTCTGCAACCAGGCGGTCGGTCTCGGCACAAGGAATCCAACGCCAGTCGGCAATCTCGCTCGGATTGACATTAACCGCTATAGGCGCTTCGACCTTACCAACATAGACCGAGCACAGCTCATGCTCCGCGCCCAGCGCGCCAAATTCAGCCTGGTACTGGAACTTATAAAGGAAGCGCAGCTCGGCATCGATCGCCAACTCCTCGCGCAAACGCCGATGAGTCGCCTGCTCCAGATTTTCACCGCGCCGTGGATGGCTGCAGCAACTGTTGGACCAGAACAGAGGCCACAAGGGCTTCTCGCCACTGCGCTGTTGCAGCAGCACCTGATCGTCATCTGTGAACAGGAAGATCGAGAAAGCGCGGTGCAAGAGCCCGTCGCCTAAATGAGCCTTGATCTTCGTCGCGTGACCGATTTCATGATCATCATCATCGACGAGGATCAGCGGCTCATCATCAAACGAGACGGTTTCGTGTTTAAACAAATTCGCTCTCCATTCGCTCTTCAAGTCTGCAAGGCTCGAGCTTCGGCCACTCAATACCGGCAACGGTTCCCGCCACGAGCCCCACCGATATGGTCAATCACTCAATGCTGGCACAAAGCCAACAGAGTGACAAGGCAACCTGACAATGGTCGAGTCAACTTTTATTGACGCCAGGCAGCGCCGACCAGCATACCGACCACGACTAGTCCCGATCCGTCACAAACGGCTGGTCGCGACTGGCCAAGTCTGGCGGCGGCGGAAAGGCCGCGTTAACCGCGTCAGGCAGCTCGCCACGCCCAGCCTGATACAGGCCTCCAGACTCCAGCATCAGCAGCCCCATCACGGTCAGCAGCAGCGGCACCACACCGATGCGAGCCCAGATTGCACCGCGCATATCTTGAGACTCGAGCTTATGCCGTTCCATCTCTTGCAGGGCCGGAGGGAGATCCGCAATCCGGCGTTCCAGATCTGACCGATCATTGCCGCCAACAAACGCCAGACTCACCACTGCCGCGCTGACCAGGTAGGCGATCAGCAGGATGCGGTAGCGGCCCGCGGCCAAGCGCCAATGCGCGGCGACGAACCAGGCGGCTGAGTGCCTTGCCCGGCCCGCGCGTACCCATGTCAATAGCATCACTAACATTGAGAGCGTCAGCGGCACCGCAACAAAGGCCCACTTGTAACGGGCGATCACCGAGTAAGACTCCGCCATCGAGCCTGCCAGCAACGCCACACCGGCCAGCAGATTGAACAAGAGCAGGTTGATCATCGCCAGCTCATGCGCGGCCTTCGCCTTGCGGCGCTGCAGATCGTCGACGGCGTAGAACATGGGAATTCCTCGAGTCCTGCAGTTTGACTAGTGTGCAGCATGATTGTGCGCATCGCCGACCGCGCTGACAACCCACCAACACCCGTCGCTGAAATCAACACAGGCCCACCACCGGCAGCCAGTAAGCGAGTGCGGATGGTTATACTGCCGGCAAGAAACAACCGCCATGCAGACCCCGGTGCATTGGAGAACCCCCATGACTGAAGGCATCCTGATTGGTAAAGGCGCAGAGGCTGCGGTGCACATCTGGCCGCGGATGGCAAATCGCCACGGGCTGGTCGCCGGCGCAACCGGAACCGGCAAGACCGTCACCTTACAACGCCTCGCGGAGCAATTCAGCCGGCGCGGGGTACCGGTCTTCCTGGCCGATGTGAAAGGGGATTTGGCTGGGATCAGCCAGCCCGGCGGAGACAACGCCAAGGTCGCCGAGCGCGTCAGCGAACTCCAGCTCGACGAGGTCGAATTCGCTTACCGACCCTGTCCTGTCACGCTTTGGGACCTCTACGGTGAACAGGGCCATCCGGTGCGCACCACCATCAGCGAGATGGGGCCGCTCTTGCTGGCGCGGCTGCTGAGCCTGAACGATGTCCAAGAAGGCGTGCTCAACATCTGCTTCCGCGTCGCCGACGACAACGGACTGCTACTGTTGGACATGAAGGATCTGCGCGCGATGCTGAACTATGTCGCCGAGAATGCGGCCTCGCTGCGCACCAGCTTCGGCAACGTCTCGGCCGCCTCGGTCGGCGCCATCCAGCGCCGGTTGCTACAGCTTGAGGATCAGGGCGGCAACCTGCTGTTCGGTGAGCCAGCGCTCGACCTCGCCGACCTGATGCAGACCGACATCAACGGCCAGGGCATCATCAATGTACTGGCGGCCGACAAGCTGATCCACAACCGCACCCTCTACGCCACCTTCCTGCTATGGCTGCTCTCAGAGTTGTTCGAGCAACTGCCCGAGGTCGGTGATCCAGACCAACCGAAGCTGGTGTTCTTCTTCGACGAGGCACATCTGCTCTTCGACGACGCCCCCAAGGTGCTCACCGACAAGGTCGAGCAGGTGGTGCGGCTGATCCGTTCTAAAGGTGTCGGCGTCTACTTCGTGACCCAGAGCCCGATGGACGTGCCCGATGACGTGCTCGGGCAGCTCGGCAATCGGGTGCAACATGCGCTGCGCGCGTTCACCCCACGCGATCAGAAGGCGGTGCGCGCCGCCGCCCAAACCTTCCGTACCAACCCAGGGCTGGACACCGAGACCGCTATCACCGCGCTCGGCGTCGGCGAGGCGTTGGCCTCGACGCTTGATCTGGAGGGCATCCCGAGCATCGTCGAGCGGGTCAAGGTCGCCCCGCCCGGTAGCCAGCTCGGCCCCATCAGTGAGGCTCAACGCCGTGCGCTGATCGAGAACTCACTGGTCGCCGGCGTCTACGAGAAGAGCCTTGACCGCGAATCGGCCTACGAGACACTGAAGCTAATGGCAGAGCAGGCCGCCGTGGCTGCGGAGTCGGTCCCGGTCACACCTGCCCAGCAACGCGCCCGAACCCCGAGCCGCGGCAACCACCAGACCGCGGTCGAGGCCTTTGCTAGCAGCGCCATGCGCTCACTCGGCACCCAGATCGGACGCCAGATCGTGCGCGGCGTCATGGGCTCGCTGTTTGGGGGCACCCGGCGGCGCTGAGGGTGATCCAATGAGGACTGAAGGTCTCGAAAGACCATCCAAGCGCGGTCACATGCGCCGCGAGATTGGGCTCCTCAGCCTGACCTTCATCGGCGTCAGCGGGGTGCTTGGCTCTGGCTGGCTCTTCGCGCCACTACTGGCCAGCCAGCTCGCTGGTCCAGCCGCCCTTTTGGCCTGGCTGCTTGGCGGGTTGGCCATCGGCCTGTTGGCAATGACCTTCGCCGAGATCGCCGCGATGCTGCCGGTTGCCGGAGGCATCGCGCGGCTACCACAGTTTAGCCACGGCAATGTGGTCAGTATGACCATGGGCTGGAGCGCTTGGGTTGGCTACAACACCACCGCACCGATTGAGGTCGAAGCGATGCTCCGCTACCTTGCGCCACATCTTCCCTGGCTCTATCAGAGCCCAACGCCCGGGCATCTGAGCCTGCTCGGCATGGCCACGGCCACTGCCATGCTGCTCCTGTTTACTCTCATCAACGTCTTTGGCGTGCGCTTCTTTGCGCGCATCAACGCGTCGATCACCTGGCTGAAGCTGGCGATACCGGTGATCGTCGCGCTGGTGCTCATCCTGGATCGCTTTGAGGTATCCAATCTGCAAGCTGGCGGTGGCTTCTTCGCCATGGGCGCCGAGGGCATTCTCGCCTCCATTGCCAGCGGCGGCATCATCTTTGCGTTCATCGGTTTCAGGCACACCATCGACCTCGCTGGCGAGGCCAAGAACCCGCAGTTCACCGTGCCCACCGCGATCCTGCTGACCATCCTGATCTGCTTCATCATCTACGCCCTGATCCAGTTGGCCTTTCTTGGTGCGCTCAGCCCCGCCGACCTCGAACATGGCTGGAAGACGTTGCATATCAGCGGCGATTTCGGCCCATTGAGCGGCTTGGCCTCGGCAGTTGGCATCCTCTGGCTGGTTAGCCTGCTCAATGTCGGAGCGGTGGTCGCCCCCTTCGGCGGAGGGCTCGTCTCGGTCGGCTCGATGGGGCGCTTAGCGCTCGCGCTGGCCCAGAATGGCTTTTTCCCGCAGCTGTTCGAGACCCTGAACCGATACGGTGTGCCAGCCTATGCCATGCTGCTGAACTTCGTCGTCGCCTCCGCAGTATTCTTCCTGCTGCCGTTCCAGGAGATCCTGAGCCTCAACGGGGCGGCCATCATGCTCTCCTTCGCCGTTGGGCCGGTCGCGCTGATGGCGCTGCGGCGGCTTGATCCGGAGCGCAGGCGGCGTTTCCGCCTGCCCGGTGCGACGGCGTTGGCGCCCTTCGCCTTTATCGTCGCGACCCTGATCATCTACTGGAGCGGCTGGGACACCTACTGGCGGCTCGCCGCCTGTCTGTTGGTTGGACTCATACTGCTGCTCCTCAAGGTGAAGAACACGCAAGGCGAGCAACTCGATATCAGCGAGTCGCTCTGGTTAATCCCTTACCTGCTCGGGTTGGGCGTCCTCTCTTACCTGGGTGATTTTGGAGGAGGCCGCAAATGGCTCCCGTTCGGCTGGGACATGCTGCTGATCGCGGTCTTCTGCGTCGGCATCTTTTGGTACGCGGTCTGTTGCCGCCTGAGCCAAGACAAGTATGACCGCTACCTCCGTGAGGAGCGTATGGCCGAAGACAGCCAGAACTGACCTGCAATCCATGACCCTAGAAAGCACGCCCCGCGAAAACCACCGCACAGCCCCCATGTTCTCCTGGATGAACACCAGACTCCCATCAAGACAGGACGGCCCATCAAAGCTGGGCAGGGCGATGCTGTTCGGGGCCTGGCTGGTCGGCATCGTTTTGCTGGCGAGCCTATTCCAGAACTACCTCAACCACAAAGAGAACCCGAACCAAGATCTCGCGTTTGAGGTTGGACCGGCTGGTGTACACCAGGTGGTGCTACAGCAAAATCGTGCCGGGCATTACGTCGCCACCGGCACCATCAACGGTGAATCGGTGGTGTTTCTGCTCGATACCGGCGCAACCAGGGTCTCTCTGTCACAGCAGCTCGCACGCCGACTTGGCCTGCCGATGCGTCCCGGCGGTATGAGCAAGACCGCAAACGGGATGGTCCAGACCTGGACCACTCGGCTCGACAGCGTCAGCCTGGGTGGCTTGACCGCGCACAACCTCCGCGCCACGGTGCTGCCCAACTTCCCTGGCGATCAGGTCCTGCTCGGCATGGACTTCCTGAAACGCTTCGAGCTGATTCAACGCGGCGGCGAGCTGACGGTTCGGTTGCCGAGCTGAGGGCACGGAGCAATGCAACGCAGCTGTCGACGCAGCCGAACAGGCGCCCAGGTGTCGGGCCAACCGTATCGGCGCTGACCCGCCGCTCGCATAGACCTAGGACCTTTGAGGCGAGATTCGGGACAGGCCATTGCGGCAGAACGAGAAAGCGGGCGTTGTTGGCGATCAGATGCAGACGATCGAACTGGTAGCGCCGATCCCAACCGATCCACTGATCGCGCGCTGCACATTTCCAGACCACCGCACTGAACACCAGCAAGGCCAGCCACTGCTCCCGCCAGAGGGCGACGTACCAGAGTGTGTGACCGATCTTCACCGAGGCGCCCAGGTCATGGTGCGCCTCAAGCAGCGCTTTGAAGCGCGGCTCTTCATCAGCAGCGACCGGGCGCAGTGTGATGTCGTGCAAATTCACGGCACCGCCTCGTCAGCCAACAGGGGCAGGCAGTTTTGAACCAGACGAGCGGAAATGTCCAGACCCGAGGGTAAGTTATTCTACGACCCGTCAATTTAGGAGTGGAACGGTTTCGCCCTGGATCGTGCAGTGCCAACTCAGGTAGATGTAGCGCCCGCCATAATTGGCCATTTTCGCGGGCCGTCGGAATTTTCTGGGGTTTGGGCTTACACCCCCATCTTGCGACGATTGGGAGGGCATACTCGCCCAAGAACGCGATCGAGCTCGCCTCGGATGGCCCAGTTCATGCTCACCTTCCGTATCGTTAAGCCGCGGTCCTCCGACGGCGCCGACGAGCGCCGCTCAGAGTCTCCCGCCGAGCTGCCCGAGCGCTTCTGAGCTCGCCGTACGCCCCCCGCAAGCGATAAGAGGGTCCAGATCGAAGCCCAAATGCGAATCGGCAGGATCAGAGCGGCGACTCGTTGCGGCGCTTCGGCAACGCACCGAGGCTCCATTTTGGCCCTTCTTCAACGACCTGCCGACCAACGACTTCAATCAGCTCTTCGCCAACTTTTACCCGACAGGCATACCGGCCCTGAAAGACGACAACAACTTCGCGGCTGCGATCGGGAGTTCTGCGTTTGGTCGCGCTGTCCCGGCGGCAAGCATCCACCAACTGAAGTTCTTCCGCTAGCCACTCGGCGTCGCCTGCGCGGCCCGTCCGGATGTAACTTGCGATCAGAAACCACGTGATTCGTGCTTCTAGTCGAGGTTGAGCGAGGCCATGTCGATGACGATGCGATGCGCGAAGTCACCCTTGGCCAAGTGCGCGAAGGCATCGTTGATCTCGTCCATCTTGATCATCTGGCATTCCGGGTAGATCTGATGCTCGGCACAGAAGTCCAGCACCTCCTGGGTCTCGGCGATCCCGCCGATCAGTGACCCCGCCACGCGGCGCCGGCCGAACACCAGCGGCATGGTCATGGGCTCTTCCATCGGACCGATCTGGCCGACGATCACCAGCGAGCCATCGACGTCCAGCAGCGGCGTGTAGAGGTTCAGGTCATGCTTCACGGGCACGGTATCGATGATGAGATCGAAGGCGTTGGCGGCAGCCTGCATCGCCTGCTGATCCGTGGAGGCGAGAATGCCCCTGGCGCCGCTCGCCTTCGCCTCGGCCTCTTTTTTCGTCGAGCGGCTGATCACGGTGACTTCCGCGCCCATCGCCGTGGCGAGCTTGACCGCCATGTGGCCGAGTCCGCCGAGACCGATGACGCCGACGCGCGTCCCTTCGCCGACGTTCCAGGTGCGCAGCGGTGAGAAGGTGGTGATGCCGGCGCACAGGATCGGCGCCGACCTGGAGAGGTCGAGGCTGTCGGGGATGCGCAGCACGAACTCCTCGCGCACCACGATGTGCTTGGAGTAGCCGCCCTGGGTGGTCTCACCGCTGATGCGATCCGGCGCCCCGTATGTCGGTGTCATGCCGTTACGGCAGTACTGCTCTTCGTGGTTGTGGCATTGATCGCAGTCCTGACAGCTGTCGACCATGCAGCCGACTGCCACGCGATCGCCCTCTCTGTAATTCTTTACCTCGGGCCCAACGGCGCTGACCACACCAACGATCTCATGGCCTGGGACCACCGGATAGGGCTGCGGGCCCCAATCGCCGTTCACGGTATGCAGGTCGGAGTGACAGACACCGCAGTACTGGATGTCGATGGCGACATCGTTCGGGCGCAGTTCCCTACGCTCGAAATGATAGGGAACGAGCGTGGCGTCGGCCGAATGGGCCGCGTATCCGATGGTCTTCATGATCTTCACCCTGGTCTTGTCAGTGAATTGGGAGTGGATGAACCGCGTGCGTTTCGATGCGCCTGACTCACAGCAGCGGTTGGAGCGCCGCCGGCGTCTACTCGTCAGGTCTTGCGTTGAGGATAGGGTCCGGCACCTTAAGTTGAGATACCTGATCCTCGCAATCTCTTGCCTATTCCTGCCCGCACCGCGCTTTCAGGTTGCTTTGCCGGAAAAAATCTTGTCTAAAGAGGGCATGACTTATGACAGCGAGCTCGATATGCCAGAGCCTTCGATCCTGCTGAAGCATTTTCCGGCGATGGAGTCCGGGGTGAGGGAATCCAATCTCCAAGGGGTCAGATTCTTCAAGTCGACGCAACCGATTCCACGTCGCCCCATGGTCTATGACCCGGGCATTTGCGTTGTGGCCCAGGGCCACAAGACCGGCTATCTGGGAGGGCGAGATTTCCGCTACGACGCCAACAACTACCTGGTCACCTCGGTCACCATGCCATTCGAGTGCGAGACCTTCGGATGCCCCGAAGAGCCCCTGCTTGGTCTCTACATCGACATCGAGATGGGACAGCTCAACGAGCTGATCAGCGGGATGGGCCTGCAAGCCGAGATGGGCAGGGCCGCCGAGAGAGGCTTGCCGCGTGGGATCGGCCCGGCCGCGCTGGACGAGGAGATGGCGGATGCCGTCGCACGCTTGATCAAGGCGCTGGGCTCGGAGACCGAGGCCAGGCTCCTGGGACCGGGTCTGATGCGCGAGGTCCTGTTTCGGGCCTTGGGCGGCACTCAGGCACCGGTGCTCTATGCGCTGGCGATGTACAGCGGCAGCTTCTCCAAAGTCGCCCAAGTGCTCAGGATCATGCAGCGTCACTACGCCGACAAGCTCGATGTGGAGCACCTGGCTGATCGGGTCCACATGAGTCCCTCCGCCTTTCACCGCGCCTTCAAGGAGATCACCTCGGAGTCTCCAATGCAGTACCTGAAGAAGATCCGGCTGACGAAGGCGAGAGACCTCATGGTGCGCGAGAGCATGAAGGCCTATATGGCCGCCGACCGGGTCGGCTACGAGAGCGCCTCCCAATTCAGCCGGGAGTTCAAGCGCTATTTCGGGCAGAGCCCGGCCGAGATGACACGGGAGCTTCGCGCCGCCTGACATCCCGTCGGCCGCCTTGGTGCGAAAGCGGCCGAGCCGTGGCGCGCTCGACGGCGCGCACGGCTGTGCATCCTCAAAATCACCTGCCGACCGAAGGGCTGTTTCCCGCACCAGATCCCGCACCAGACAGGAATCGGTGGGCATCGCGGTGCATACCCATCCCTTTCCTCCGAGATTGCGAGGATTAGGCAAGATCCGAGCAGGATCGTTCTACCGCCTCCCCGATGTCAGCACCTAGAGTGTTATCCAACGCACTCCGATCGCACGGCCATGACCGGGGCGGATGGCACCGCCGTCTCAGGCGCGGTGCGACAACGCAATTCAGAGGAGCTTGGATATGCAAGGCAACACAGGCGGTCTCTCGTGGCTGCTCTCACTCGTCGGCAGCGTGGTCGGCCAGCCCGCGCTCGCGGCGGACGCGCCGACGGGCCAAACGCTCTACTCGGCCGAATCGCGTCAATCCTTCGAGGGACCAGAGGCCTATTTCACCGGCGACGTCCAGGTGGACATGCTCTGCCCCGACAACGAAACGGCCCATTTCTCCGGCGCCTACGTCACCTTCCAGCCCAGCGCACGAACCGCCTGGCACCAGCACCCGGCCGGACAGCACATGATCGTGACTTCGGGCGTCGCGCTCACCGGCACGCGGGACGGCCATGTGATCGCGTTCGAGGAGGGCGAAACGGTCTGGTGTCCGTCCGACATCGACCACTGGCACGGCGCGACGCCGCACGCCGCCATGACGCATCTGGTCATCACCGGCAGCAAGGACGGCGAGAACGTGACCTGGAAGGAGAAGGTCAGCGATGAAGAGTACCAGCGCGGGTATCAGCAAACGCAGCAGACCGATGTCAGCATCCAGGCCCTGTCGGCCGAGCAGCAGGCCATCGTGCCCATCGCCGCCGCGACCGCCAAGGGCGACCTGGAGGCCCTGAAGCGGGCCGTCGCCTCAGGACTGGACGCCGGCTTGACCATCAACGAGACCAAGGAGATTCCGATCCATCTCTACGCCTATGCCGGCTTCCCGCGCGCCCTGAACGGTCTGGCCACCCTCATGGGCGTCGTCGAGGCGCGCAAGGCCGAAGGCATCGAGGACCCGGTCGGCCCGGAGGTGAGCGGATTGCCCGAGGACAAGAATCCGATCGCCGTCGGCAAGTCGGTTCAGACCGAGCTGTCCGGTAAGCCGGTGACCGGGCCCCTGTTCGATTTCGCGCCCGCGATCAACGACTTCCTGCAGAGCCATCTCTTCGGCGACCTCTTCGCCCGCGACGTCCTCGACTACAAAAGCCGCGAGATCGCCACGGTCTCCGCCCTGGCGAGCCTCGATGGCGTCCAGTCCCAGCTCCAGGCGCATATCGGCATTGCCACCAACGCCGGACTCACCGAGCAGCAGATCCGGGATCTGGCCGTGGTGCTGACCCAGACCGTGGGCAAGAAGGAGGGACGCCGGGCCGAGCAGGCCATCGAGGCCGTCCTGCCGGAGCAAGCGCAGACGGCGAAATCCGGCTCCTGACCATGAGCAGGCGGCACGGCTCGACACTCCCGCGCGTGGCGAGCCTGCTCGCCGCGCTCTTGTCCGGTCCGGCCCCGGCCGAGACCCCGCACACCTCATCTCCGGAAGGGACCGCCATGACCAGGATCCAGCTGATCGTCGGTGGCGAGACGCTATCCGCCACGCTCGACGACACCCCGGCGGGGCGCGACTTCGCCGCTCTGCTGCCGTTGGAGCTATCGCTCACCGACTACCACGCGACCGAGAAGATCGCCGACCTGCCGCGCACGCTCGACACCCGAGGCGCACCGGCCAAGTACGCCCCGAGTGCGGGCGACATCACCTACTACGCCCCCTGGGGCAATCTCGCGATCTTCTACAAGCCGTTTCAGTCTTCCAGGGGACTGGTGCGCCTCGGTGCCTTCGACGGACCGATCGACGCCCTGCTGAGGGACGGCGCCATCGCGGTCCGCATCGAAGCGGCCGAATAGCCGAGCGAGCCGCCCAGCCACACTGGAGCCAAGACAACGACTAGGAGAATGCCGCGTGCCCCATGTCATCGTGAAGCTCTGGCCCGGCAAGACCGATGAGCAGAAGTCTCGGCTGACCGAGGCCATCGTCCGGAATGTGACCACCCTGCTCCACTCAAGCGACGAGTCCGTCTCTGTCGCCATCCAGGAAGTGGCCTCGGACGACTGGACCGAGCAGGTGGTCGAGCCCGACGTGCTCGGCCAATGGGACAGACTCACCAAGAAGCCTGGCTACGTCCAGCAACCCTGACACTCAACCGAGAAGAGGAAGATCGTGCAGTCAACGAGATCCACAGATGACCCAAGCCAGGAGGCCGACGCCGCCCCTGGACAGGGCGCCCGCGCTCAGATGAAAGAGGCCACGCTCGCCGTCGCGTCCGCGGCGAGGGCAGCTAATGGGGCCAGGTTCGATATAAGTTTGACTCCCCGTTGAGCAAAGCGCAAGCCGAGCCTAATGCCCCTGAACGCCGGGCACCAATGCCCGCTCTCCCAACCCCGCTCCCGACTCCTCGGGGCGGGGTTTTTCGTGCCTGCCTGACATGGCTGACGCGCAATACCTTGATATAAAAGGAAAATATGCCCTTGCTCGAATTGTTTTCTAGCCCCAACCCCTACCGCCCCACAGCCATCGCCCGATGATCCGACCCCATCCACCGCCTACCCGTAACCGCCGGCGTCATCGCCTCCGCAAGCCCTCCCGCCGCCGGCCCCGCGACAAGAACGTGATCAATCGCACCACCGGGAAAGTCGCGCAGAACATAGCTCGAATCCAGCGCCCCTGAAAGCAATCGCGCGCTGGAATCCATCGCCAGCAACCGCGCGAGACTATCGTCATAACCATCCAGCCCACCAGAACCACACAGCCCCTCGCAACGCCCATCGCTCGGCGCACAATCCACATCGGGATCAGAGCCAACCCGCAGCACCCGACCCGGCGCCTGGATGTTCTTCGATGAAAGCCCGTCAATTCGGACTCATTCAAACGAAAGCGCCCCACCCTCATTTGATCCCTGCCTGAACACAGGCTTTGCCTTCCAGCCCTTGAGGGTTTGACCCGAAGGGGCTTTTCCGTGCCTGATGACCGGCGGCTTGAATTCCGACCACCGCTCCATGGCTTGATCGAGACGCCCTCGCGAAACCGGGGCGTTTTACATTGGGTGCGGATCGGGACGGTTGGTGCGTGGGCTCGTCTTCCTGTTGCTGGTTGTATCGCGACGCGCTACGCTACACGCATGATCAAAAACTTTCGGCATCGGGGCATCGAGCAATTCTTTCTGACGGGATCGAAAGCGGGCATTCAACCCCACCACGCAGCGAAGTTAGCGCGTTTGCTGACACAGCTTGATCGCTCAAAGGTACCCGAGGACATGAATGTTCCCGGTTGGCGGCTCCATCCCTTGGTCGGCGACTTAAATGGACATTGGTCTGTCTGGGTCAATGGCCACTGGCGTCTGACCTTCGCCTTCGAGAGCGAGAATGCCGTACTGGTCGATTATCAGGACTACCATTAACAGAGGTCGCTCATGGGTGATATGTACAATCCGCCGCATCCTGGCGAAACGCTGCGTGACGATGTGTTACCAGCATTGGGTCTGACGGTGACCGATGCCGCGCGGCAGCTTGGGGTGACTCGCACGACGTTGTCGCGGGTACTCAATGGGCGCGCCGGGATTTCTCCCGACATGGCGCGGCGGATCGAGGCGTGGCTTGGCGTGGAAAGAGGCGGACGCGCGGATATCTGGCTTGGTATGCAGATGGATTACGACCTCTGGCAAGCACGGCGGCGACCACCGCCAAGCGTCGAAAAAGCGAGCTTAAAGTCCGGGGACATACTTAATTCCCCACACTGACCCCGCCTAACCACAGGCGTTAATTGCGAGCTAATGGGGCTGGGTCCGATATAAGCTTGAGGCCTCGCTGAGCAAAGCGTAAGCCGAGCCTAACGCCCCTGAACGCAAGGACACGGGTTAGAATCCCGCCTGGGTACTCGTGAGCCGCGAGCCCGGTATCGAGCCTTGCGGCGCGAAAGGTAACAGACGCATCGATGCGTAGGCACGAAAACAGGCGAGAGGCGCATGACCTATGACCTCCGTTGGCTTCGACTGCACGGACTGATCGAGCGTATCCCGCGCACCCAGCGCAATGAGATCGCCGACCTCGGCAAACGCGTGGCACTTTTCTACACCAAGGTTAACGCCCGGGTCCTCCGACCAGGTAACCCGGTCGATGAACCGCATATCTCTTGGTAACACTCATGGCGTGGCGAGAATCTGGACGATGAGCCCGGGGAGATTCAGGGCAACACAACTCAGCTTAGCCTCATGCTCTTTACACCCTCCACTGTCGAACGGCTCATGCACATGGCCAATCCCGAAAACCGCCTTCAACACCCTGCTGCGTCGGGCCGCGCCGCCAAAATACTCGGCGTCGGCATCGCCACCTTAGACATCATCAATCAGGTCGAACGCTACCCGGCCGAAGATGACGAGGTGCGAGCACTGAGTCAGCGCATCGCGCGCGGCGGCAACTGCGCCAATACGCTCGCCGTGCTCAGCGAACTCGGCCACGCCTGCCGCTGGGCAGGCACCCTCGCCGATGATAGCGGCGCGGCGCTGATCCAACAGGACATGACCGCTCGCGGCATCGATCTGGACGCCGCTCAGATCGTGCCCGGCGGCGCAACGCCAACCTCTTACATCAGGCTCAGCCGCGCCACCGGCAGCCGCACCATCATCCACTACCGGGATCTACCCGAACTGACCGCCGCCGAGTTCGCGGGGATCGATCTCAGCAACGTCGACTGGGTACATTTTGAGGGCCGGAACCCCAAGGAGACCGTGCAGATGATCGCCCGTGTCGCCGCCGAGCGCCCCGAACTGCCGATCTCGGTCGAGATCGAAAAGCCCCGCCCCGGCATCGAGGCCCTGTTCCAGCTCCCCGCGCCCGAAATCAGCCTCATCGTCGTTGCCCGAGCCTGCGCCGAGCAACAAGGCGCGCACGACCCAGAATCCTTTCTGCGACAGTTTGCAGCCCAATCGAACGCGAACTTACTGATCTTGCCCTGGGGCGCTCAGGGCGCCTACGCGCTCGTCAGCGGGCGCGATCTGCTCTTCGCCCCAGCCCAGCCACCAGCCAAGATCATCGACACCATCGCCGCTGGCGACGTCTTCAATGCAGCCGCCATCGCTGCCCTGCTCGATCAGCAACCGATCGACCAGGTATTACAGACGGCCAACGCCCTCGCCGGCCACAGCTGCGGCCAGCTTGGCATCGATGGCATCGTCGAAAGTGCCAGAGCGGCCCAATTGATCCCCAAGTGACCATGACGGCTGAACGCCCACCTAAGCCTTGCACTCACGCCGGTGGCGACGGGGTCGGGTGACGCCGCGGTGGGGTGTGCGCCGCAGGGAGCGGCGCTCAAGCCTACTTGGATGTATTCACGGCGTCCCCAGCGCGGCGTTACCCGACCTCGGCGCCTGGCACCGCACCCGAACGAACATCGCACCATCCGCTCCGACTTCAAGGACTCGGATTCGGCTGACGAATATGGACCGCCTCGATCTCCCCTAACACCTCCTGACTCAGCTTCAGCTCAGCGCTGGACAAATTGCTCTCCAACTGCTCAAGGGTCGTCGCGCCGATGATGTTCGAGGTCACGAACGGGCGACTGGTGACGAAGGCCAGCGCCATCTGCGCCGGGTCCAGCCCATGCCGCTGGGCAATCGCACAATACTCTGCGGTCGCCCGCTCGGCCTCCGCATTCGAGTACCGATCGAAGCGCGAGAACAGCGTCAGCCGCGCACCCGCCGGTCGCGCACCATTGAGATACTTGCCGCTCAGCATCCCGAACGCTAATGGCGAATAGGCCAGCAGACCACAGTGCTCGCGCATCGCGACCTCGGCCAGGCCGACCTCGAAGCTGCGATTCAACAGGCTGTAGGGATTCTGGATACTGACCATGCGCGGCAGGCCATGGGTCTCGGCCAAGGCCAGCATCCGCAGCGTGCCCCAGGGCGTCTCATTGGAGAGTCCGACATGCCGCACCTTGCCCGCCTTGACCAGATCATCCAGTACCTGCAGCGTCTCGAGCAGCGGCACGCTATCGTCCGTCTCCGCATGACTGTAGCCGAGCTGGCCGAAGTAATTGGTCTCCCGATCCGGCCAATGCAGTTGGTAAAGATCGATATAATCCGTCCGCAGACGCTTCAGGCTGGCGTCGAGCGCCGCCTCGATGTTGGCGCGATCCAGTCGCCGCCCCGGCATGCGCAGATAGTCGATCCAGTCGCCCGGCCCGGCGACCTTGCTGGCGATGATCAGGCGCTCGCGGCCACCGCGTTCGGCCAGCCAATTGCCGATGAAGCGCTCGGTCGCGCCCTGGGTATCGGCCTTCGGCGGCACCGGATAGATCTCAGCGGTATCGATGAAGTTGATGCCGGCGTCGACGGCGCGGTCGAGCTGTGCGAAGGCCTCGGCCTCGGTGTTCTGCTCACCAAAGGTCATGGTGCCCAGGCAAAGCTCGCTGACCCGCAGGTCGGTCATCCCCAGGGGACGCTGATTCATACTCACTCCTGTTCGTTGGATCGTGACGCAGGTCGGTTGAGGTCGAAGCCGCTGAACTCAACCTAACTACAAGATATCATCTCTAATATGGGCTCGAATCGAGATGGCCTCAAACGAGATTCAGTTGACGCAAGCAGCCTCCGCCGCATCGCAGCGCCTCAGCAGGCGGACTTCCCCACTCGTTGCGCGATACTTGTGTCCGCAAGCGAGCGCGCATGCTGATCACCTCCGTGCTGACCCTTTATGACGCTCGACCCCAGCCTCTTCACGCCGTTCGCGATCTGGACTGCCGTCATCCTCTACGGCATCTGTCTGCTCCTCGCGCTCTGGCTCGCACCCTGGCGCAAGCTCCTGGAGGCGCGCCTGACTCACGTCTTCTTCGGCGCCACCGTGGCACTGCTGTTGCTCTGGCAGATGGAGACGCAGGTCCAGCCTGGGCTGTCGTATCACCTGCTCGGCCTCACGGCGGTCACCCTGATGTTTGGCTGGGGGTTTGCCGTCATCGCCGCCTCGCTGGCACTGCTCGGCATCACCCTCAATGGTGGCGGCGCTTGGGACGGTTTGGCGCTGAATGCGCTGGTCTCCGGCGTGCTGCCGATCAGCCTGACCCTCGCGTTGCTGATCCTGATTCGCCGCTTTCTGCCAAAGCAATTCTTCGTCTATGTGCTGGTCAACGGCTTCCTGACCGCCGGACTGGTCGGCGTTGCCATGGGCTACATGGCGGCCTGGCTGCTCGCCGGCTCCGGCGCCTACACCATGGCCGAGCTGAGCCAAACGGTCGTGCCATTCTTCCCTCTGATGTTCCTCCCAGAAGCGATGCTCAACGGCTGGATCATGGTGATCCTGGTTGCCTTCAGGCCGCATTGGGTGTACTCGTTTTCCGATCTCGAGTACATCAAGGGCAAGTAGGTACGCCGTAGCAAGCGCCTCGCGCCTGTGGGTAGCGATGCACGATGAATGTCAGGAGCAGTGTCGATGCGATGGGTAGGTAAGGTCATTGGCGGATTCATTGGGCTCGCCGCCGGCGGGCCTTTCGGCGCCATGCTGGGGGCCGCGCTCGGCCATGGCGTCGACCAAGGCCTGAAGAAACTGCAGCGCAACGCGCAGCTGCCGCCGGGTGATCGGCAGCGCATCCAAAGCGCCTTCTTCACCGCCACCTTCTCGACCATGGGCCATTTATCCAAGGCCGATGGGCGAGTCTCCGAGGCCGAGATCGCACTCGCCGAGAGCATCATGACGCAGCTTCGGCTCTCACCTGAGATGCGCAGCGCCGCCATCGAGTTGTTCCGACTCGGCAAGTCCGCCGATTTCGATCTGCCCGCCGTGATCGCGACCTTCCGCCGCGAATGCCGCGGTCAACGCTCGCTGATCCAGATGTTCCTCGAGATCCAGATCCAAGCGGCCTATGTCGACGGCGAGCCCACCTTTGCTCAGCGCCAGGTGCTGAGCCAGATTCGGGTCGGTCTGAACGTGCCCGAGATCCTCTTCAAGCAGCTCGAGACCCTGGTGCGGCTGCAGCGCAATTTCGCCGGTAGCACTGGCCCCCAGGGTGCCGGCAGCACGGGTCGCACGGGCGGCACCGGCAGCAGACGCCGCGCAGCAACAAACCGGGCCCCAAATCTCAGGGAGGCCTACGCCGTACTCGGCGTCACCCCCAAAGACTCCGACGCCACCATCAAGCGCGCTTATCGCCAACTCTTGAGCCAACACCACCCAGACAAACTAGTCTCGAAGGGGCTGCCCGAGGAGATGATGAAGATGGCCACCCAGAAGACCCATGAGATCCGCCGCGCCTACGAGATGATCCAACGCGCGCGCGCCGCTTGAGCGCCTGAGCAGACGTCCACACCCGAGCCAAGCGTCTCAAGCATCCGACAAAAGGCCAAGCCAGCAATCGCCCGTGCATTCAGCCTCTTGCCCAGCCCAACATCCAGTACCAGCCGATCCAGGCTCTCGCCGATGCAGCCCCCAACACCCCAATGACCAGACCCGACCAACCCGACACCGAAGCCGTCGAGCACTACCTGCTCGACCTACAAGATCGCATCTGCCAAGCACTCGAAGCCGAGGATGGCGCTGGCGTTTTCCGCGAGGATGCCTGGACGCGACCCGGTGGAGGTGGCGGCCGCAGTCGCATCCTTGAGGACGGCACCCTGTTCGAAAAGGGCGGGATCAACTTCTCGCACGTCCATGGAAACACACTCCCGCCAACCGCCAGCGCCAGCCGTCCCGAGCTCGCCGGCCGCCGCTTCCAGGCCATGGGGGTCTCGCTGGTCATGCACCCGAGCAACCCCTATGTGCCGACCTCGCACATGAACGTGCGCTTCTTCATCGCCGAGAAGCCCGGCAGCGAACCGGTCTGGTGGTTCGGCGGCGGCTTCGACCTGACGCCTTACTACGGCTTCGATGAGGACGTGCGCGATTGGCATCGCAGCGCTCGCGCCGCCTGCGCGGATTTTGGCACGGCTGAAGAAGACGCCAGCGCGCTGCACGCGCGCTTGAAAGAGGCCTGCGACCATTATTTCTACCTCAAGCATCGGGACGAGCCGCGCGGTGTCGGCGGCCTGTTCTTCGACGACCTCAACCACTGGGGCTTCGAGCGCAGCTTCGCCTTCATGCGCAGCGTCGCCGAGCAGTACCTACCAGGCTACCAGCCCATTGTCGCGCGTCGAAAAGGCACGCCCTACGGCGAGCGCGAGCGCGAATTCCAATGCTATCGACGCGGACGCTACGTCGAATTCAATCTCGTCTACGACCGCGGCACCCTGTTCGGCCTGCAATCCGGTGGCCGCACCGAATCCATCCTGATGTCCCTACCACCGCAGGTCAGTTGGCGCTACGACTGGAAGCCAGAGCCAGGAAGCGAAGAGGCCAGACTCTACGAGCACTATCTGGTACCGAAGGACTGGCTGGCCATGCCGGACTGAGCGCATCAGCGGCAGCCGATCTCTCCGGCACGGTGACCTCTAACCAGCGATGCTCCCATTCGGGTGGCGGGTCGATACAGAGTTGTTTCGGCGCATCGTCGATCTGGCTTTGCAGGATGGTCATGGTCGTTACCTGTCATTCTTTCTCGGGTGCGGCTTGCCTTTGGTATCGGCCACGCAGAAAGACGATAAAATCAAGCGCCTCACTTTGCGCTTGCAAAGGCAGATGCCGTGATTCTTCTGTAATGCGTTCAATAAGATTCATAGGATTGACCTCATCAAGCCGCCCGCACCTGCTCACCGCCCTTCAACCGACACTCTTGGATCAACCGGCGCAAAAACCGCTCAGGCTCAGCGCCAAAGTCCTCACCGAGCAACGCGCGCTGCCGACAGACAGTCGCCACATCACCCGCGGTGAGCAACTCCAGTTGATCCAGATGCCGGCCGATCAATGCCGGGATCGGCGCCTCGGCATCGCCATAGACCTCTCGGGCAAACAAGACTCGCCGCTGTGCCGGGGACAGTGCCCGGAAGTGTAGCTTGAAGTCAAACCGGCGCAGCGCCGCCTGATCCAGGCCCTGCATCCGGTTGGTAGCGGCGATGAAAATGCCCGGATAACGCTCCAGCTGTTGCAACAGCTCGTTGACCTGGGTGCGCTCCCAACTGTGCCGAGCCTGACCGCGATCGGTCAGGAAGCTGTCGACCTCATCGAGCAAGAGGACGCTGCGCTCCGGGTCGGTACTCTGGAACAGCCGCGCCAGGTTCTGCTCGGTCTGCCCGACATAGGGCGAGACCAGCTCCGAGGCCTGACGCGCGATCAACTCGCGGTCCAACGCCTCGGCCAGCACCTCAGCGAACTGGGTCTTGCCGGTGCCCGGTGCGCCATAGAAGCAGAGGCTGCCGCGACCACTGCGCTGCAAGGCCTTGAGCAGTTGCGCTGGCTGCCACTCGCCGGCGAGATTCAGCAACGCCGGATCAAACACCGTTGCCGGCCGGCGCTGCCGGGGTGCCGGTGCGCCATGGAGCAGGGTGCGCTGGGCGCTGATGCTGTGGCTGGCCACGGCATCCGGGTCGCTGTCGTCGCGGATCTGCACCAACTGCCCGGCCGCACCGAATTGCGCCGGCCTGAGCTGGTCATCTTGGGCCAGTTGATCCAACAGCGAGGCCGACACCCCCAGCGCCCCCAAGTGGCGCTCAGCCATCTGCCGCCGCACCGAGCGTGGCGGGGTGTGGAAGGGCACCGGCAACAGGAAGCGGCGCAGGAAGGCCGGGTCCATGGCGTCGATGTCATTGGTAATCCAGATCGCCGGCACCGGATTCTCTTCCAACAGCCGATTGGTCCAGCCCTTCTCGCGACTGCTGTGCCGGGGTCGCAGAAAGGCGAACAGATCGGAGCCGGCATCGAAGACATCCTCGACCTCATCGAAGATCAGCACCGCGCCCGTGCGCTGCGCCAAGAGGCGTTGCGCCAACAGGTAAGCCGAGAGCCGTCCTGAGCGTGACAGGCCATCGCCGTCCTCGTCGCTGCTCTTGACCTGATAGGCCGTCAGCCCGTGCGCGGCAGCCAAGGCCCGGGCCAGCTCGGTCTTACCGGTGCCGGGTGCGCCATAGAACAGGGCGTTGATGCCCTTGAGGCCGGTGTTCGCGGCAGTGGTCAGCACGCTGCCGACATGCGGCAGGTGCTGATGGAGATGCGGAAAGTCCTCGAGCGTCCAAGCCGCCGCCGGCGCTGGCTCGATCAATAACGCCAGCAGTGCGGCCTCCGTGTCTGGTGCCGTGTCGTGAATCTGGATGAGCAGCTCGCTGGGGCGCAGATAGTCCTCGAGATCCGAATCGGTGCGGTAATCGATCAGCCCCAGCCGGCGCAACGGCGCCTGCGCCGATAGGCGCTCACCGAGCTTGGCCACCGACAGCCCAAACATCTTGGCGAGCCGCTCGCGATTGACGCTCGCAGTCGCCTGCTTGCCGCAGCGCAAGAGATCGCGGAAGGCCTCGGAGGCTTGATGCAGATAGAGGTAGTCAAGTAGCTGCGCATCGACCGCGTTCAGTGACAGAGCGTCCACCAGTAATCGCGTCGTGGCGCTGACCGGGACCTGATCATCAGCGCGGGCGAGCCGTTTGGCGATGGTGCGGGGGCCACGCATCAGCGTCCGCATTAGACGTTTGAGATCATCCCTATCAAGGCCGAAGTCATCAACACCGGTCCAGTGCGTGAACAGCTCTAGGGTCTCGTCTTGGATCACCGCATCATGCGCCATCGCCCATTGGCCGAGCTGCTCGAGGTCGAGCAACGGCAGCAGCAGTCCTAACAGATCAAAATCATTGCCGTCGCTGCGCGAACTGAGGCGCGACTCGGTGGCACTGAGCGCGTCTAACACCCCGAGCACAAGGCGGGCGAGGCGCAGATCGATTGCAGGCACCGAGGCCAGATCCTCGCGCCAGAGCTTGAAAGAGGCACGGCGCTGACACTTGGTCTTGGCGTCGGTGCTTGGGGTGCTAGAAGCTGTGCGGGTAGTTGGCATGCGCGGTCTCCTGTGTCGTCGATGAGGCCTATTGAACCATGCCCACGCGACAGGGACTGTCCAACCTGATGGGCTATAATCCGCCCATGCCAGCCGCTCACCACAGCCGTATCCAACGCCTGCATCGCTTGGAGGCCTTGCTGCCGAAGCCAGGGGCGAGGCAGGCGCAATGCTTGGATGGCGCGCGCCTGTTGGAGATCCTCGGCCAGGCCTATGGCGAGGGCTCGCTGTCCTCACGGCGGCGAGCCCTGCAGCGCGACCTCGAGACGCTCATCCAGGAAGGACGCATTGAGGCCGTCAACCCGGGTGGGAAACCGTTGCGCTACCGGCGCTGTGGTGACTCGCTCGAGGACGATGCGCTGATCTGGGAGTACACCTTGCGCCAGGTTCGCGACCTGATCGCCGAGGCGATCCCGCAGCGTCAGCTCAATCGGCTCTGGGAGCGACTCATCCATGAGTTCGATGAACCGCTGCTCAGTGAGCGGCAGTTGCGCGTGGTCCCCGACACCCTGCGTCTGCGTCCGGTTGAGCTCTATCCAGCCGTCTTGCAGGCGGTGATCAGCGCCTTGGCCCAGCAGTGTGCCCTAAAGGTCAGCTACCGCAACGCCAACGGTGAACGCAGCCGGCCCTTGTTGCATCCGCAGGCATTGGTGCAGCGTGGACCCATCCCCTACCTGATCGCACTCAAGAACAATGAGGACGGGTTGCGACTGTATGCCCTGCATCGGCTCATCCGCGCAGAGCTTGATCCCGCCATGCCTGCGCGCGAGGCTGCGGGATTCGATCTGGATCAGGCAATCGCCGAGGGGTTAGTCGACTTCGGTCAGGGCACCTTGATCGATCTGACCATCCGCGTGCGCGGCTATCTAACCTCGCTGCTGCTGGCCTGTCCCTTGACCGATGAGCAGACAACGAAGGAGGAGCCGGAAGACTCCGATTTTGATCTGCAGGTGAGTGCGCGGTTGCCGCAGACCGGGCAGTTGCTGCGCTGGCTGTTGGGTGCCGGCGATAACCTTGAGGTTATTGCACCGTTGGAGTTGCGGCAGGTGTTGGCCGGACAAGTATGGAAAATGGGGCAGATCTATCAGGACCGCTGAGAAATGCAAGCCTAGGACTTGACAGATAGTTAAAGCAATTCAACTTCTAGCAGTTTACAGCTAAACTGAAAACAGCCATCTATTTTAACGCTGTCAACGACTGACAGTATTTCAACAATGGGCGGCTCTGCTTTAAGCTCCGCATAAAAGTCACGATAAGATCGCTTAGGCTTCTTTTCACCGACGTAATCAGCATACGCGAGGATCAGATAAGCTGCTGATAGACCCCCAGTATCTTCAGTCCATCTAGAATTTCTGGCTGCCTGAAGTTTCTTTATAACCTGGCTGTACTCTTGAAAGTTTTTAGAGCTTGCTCCACCCTTAAACCTTAGGAAATCACCAGAACTATTGCGTAATGTCAATGCCAGAAAAAATTTTAGTTCGCAAAGTACTGCTCCACAATCCCCAGGAATCATAAGATCAACACGATTCCATTCGGTTCGACAGTCTATTGTTTGGTCAATAGAGAGCAACTCTCTTACAAGATAAAACCGAAAGACGCTTTCATTCCAATAATCAAGTGGAACTTTTGGTACATCGTGCTGCAACCTTTCACATGCATGCGAGAGCGCCGCTTCAATAACACGTCGTACACTATTTCTATCCCTGCGAGCCAAAGCACCACCACTTTATCTATCTAACGAAAATATTTTCGAAATCATTGGAGCAACAGTCTAAGTCTAAACCGCCATAGGTGTTAGACATCGGAAGACCGCTGATCATTATTTGATTAAGGCCGCCCTGCTATGGCCCTGATGACCGGCCGGCCGACCGAACGACTAACCAACCTGCTGATTGCGCATATTGCTAGAAATGCAAGCCGTAATGACAGCAGATTGCGTAGGCAACAGAAATAATAGCGTCGTGTCAAGCAATTAATGACAAGACGCGTATTGCGCCTTGTCATCGGTAACCCCGCATCCTAACTCATTAACGCAGGTTAGAGATCAAAAGCCATCTTCAGAGCTTAATGACCACTAATCGACGCCAGGACCCTATTCTTGATAGATTGTAACAAAAATACTCTCAGACTTGTCGCAGTCGACATTACCCCACTCAGTGGAAATATCAACCTCTTCCCATTCATCATCATCTTCATCAAGGCATTCACCCCAACAACGGTCTGCAACTTGATGACATAGAGCAGTAGCAGCATCGACTAAAGACTCATCTTCTTCTTCGGCTTCCCCTTCCTCAAAAGAAGAAACCGCCTTACATAGCTGGTCTAGAGTTACTTCTTGGCCAACCTCTTCAGATGCAAAAGCCGCTAAATCTTTTCCATCAATAATAATTTTGTTGCGTGGGTCGGAGCGGAACTCCGTCACAATTTTTTCAAGAATGTCGTCTTGGTTCATCACCGTTTCTTCCTCTTGTTGATTGCCATCACCGTCACCGTCACCATTGGAATCAGGTTCATCCTTTAAACCATAACTCCTTCGTACCGAGCCCAACGTTACGTCGTTATCAGCCAGAGAACCATCGGCAGCCAAGATGTCGATCTTGACGCCATAGTTATCCTCAAAGAATGCCTCAACATTTTTTACTAATGTTTGACCGAGAATGGTTACTTCCAGAGAAGTTGAGCGCTTTGTTCGTATGCTCCCAAGCGTAGACTCATCTGCGGCTGGCTCTCCAGATTGATCATATATCTGGATATTGACACCGACGACTTCGCGAAATCTCGCCTTGATGGTTCCAACTTTCGACTGTCCAACAATTCTCAATTTTGCCATGAAATAAGCTCTTTCGTATTGTGGGGCTTTTAAAGACGATGGGCAGCACCTGAAATGTTACTCCCAACTTGTTCATTACTCAACAAGCTGCTGCTAATCTGCTAACCCATGCAAGAGCTCGATCTTTATGCTGAGACGGCTACTGGCGAGTGTTACAGGAGTCACTTATCATAAACGAAGCTTGTCCAAGCGTGAACCCTTGCACAAGATGCTTAGGATGCCACGCTACGGCCCTGGCATTTTGGTGCGTTTACCTTCCCTTGAACAGAAAAAGGATTTTTGTAAATCCTCCGAACCAGCTTACCCCTTCACTCAAAACCTCTAGACCAAGCGCAGCAAGAACCGTCCAAGTCCAGCACCAAAGTCCTTGCCGAGCAACTCGCGCTTCCTGCAGAAATTCGCCACATCACCCGCAGTGAGAAGTTCCAGCTGCCAACCGCTCAGTGCGGGAATCTACGCTTCAGCATCGTCATAGGCCTCACGCGCAAACAACACCCTTCGTTGTGCCAGGGACAGTGCCCAGAAGTGCAGTTTGAAGATAAACCTTCACATTGCAGCCTGTTGCAGACCCTGCATCCGATTGATCGCGGAGGTGGGATATCCCGATTGCGCTCAACCTACTGCACCCGCCCATCGACCTCGGTGCACTCCCAACTATGCCGGACCCGGCCGCCGATCGGTTAGCAATCTGTCGACCTCGTCGAGCAAGAGCCTGCTGAACTCCAAACCAGAGCCCCAGAATGGCCGCGCTCGATTCCGCGCGGTGTACCCGACAAATGACAAGGTTGGTGAGGACGACTACTTGACCAGTTCAGATGTCCGTTTAACATTTAATAATTTTTGCAGAGAGACGTAGCGTTGATTTTGTGTGAATGCCACTGTGCGCCCAGTTTTGGCGACAAGATCGTTAATGATTGCTCCACCTAGCCGCACTGTTTCATCAGAGTCAGGACCTGAAAGGATCAATACTTTGTAGGTCAATCCATCTTGTCGTGTGTTATTAGTATCCTGACACACATCATCGACGATCTTACCTAATGGACCCTTATGAAGCCCTTTGCCCCATTCGACATGTTCATAGGCATTAAGTATCCTCGGGATAAGAGGCCAGATTTTTCCCTCACTGTAGAACGCAAGATATGAAACTGTCTGGAAAAAACGGCCAGGCTGGCAGATATAGGCTGAATGACGCTGATATTCGGGCCAAGCATGACGGGCAGGAACAACTACTACATCTGCTTCATTGCCAACAAGCTTTTCGCTTGAAAGCATCGTTTGTAATTCGCGCAGTAGAAACGCTTCACGCTCTGAAATGACCTCCTGGGTATCGGCCAAAAGTTCATCAATCGCCTGATAGAGTAGACCAAAAGACGTCCAAGCGAGTCGTTCATCATTAATTTCACCAATAATAACAGGAGGTTGGTCGTCAGGCGTTAGAATCAGCAGCGTTTGGATCGTTTCACCAGGACGATCTAGTCGTTGCAGGTGGCGCCGTACCTGCTGTTCATCGACCATATTACGAGCCGTTTTCGTTTCAATCAGTATCCGAAAACTACTCGATATTTCAGCATCGGGTACGCCCTGCCCGCCCTTGGATGGTTGATTCGTGAACTTAATGAGTTCCAGTTCAGATTGTTCGAGCAGAGACCCGATCAATCGTTGCATGTGATCAATTGATAGAGAACGTAGAACGGCCAGAATTGACGCTGTTACGCGATTCTCACCAGTCGAATATGTGGAAAATAGATTGATTGGCATAGTTTTCACTTTGTTGGCAAAATTTTTGAGGAATAAGTAATTTTTTATATCGGACTCAAGTGATCATCATTATACCTCGTATTCGACAAGCTCACCTAGGGCTTTGCTAATAAACCGCGCCAAGATGTCGGCATAGTCTTCGGCGTTAGCGGGTTCATGACCATCCGGCGGCAACTCGGCAAACTGGCTCTTACCTGAGGAGCGCAAAATATTTTCTGGATCAATCACATCAATGCGCTCACGAAATGCCAAGAGCGCCCGTGTGCGCCCGAAGCCATTCAGTGAACTCCGCGCGGGAGACTTCCCCAGTGGCAAGCGTGAGCATCATACTCTCTTGCTCATCCAACTCGCAGATGATCTCCTGACCATTCAGCACCAGAAAGGTCTCCATGGCGGCGTGGCCCAAGCGTTTGTTGCCATCCAAGAAGGGATGACTCATGACCAGCGCATGACCCAAAGCCCCAGCCTTAGCGATCAGGTCCGGATAAAGATCCTCACCCGCAAAACTGGCATGCGGCTGGCTGACGGCAGACTCGAGAGCACCGGTGTCGCGGAGTCCGTCGGCACCGCCCGATGTCGCGATCAGGCGCTGCTGCAGGGTGAGCACCTCGGCAAGCGAGAGAAAGCGCATCAAGCGAGTCGGCGATAGAGTTCGCGATTCTTCGCCAGCACGTAATCCATCGCCTCATCAATCTCGGTGCCGGGCTGGTTCAATAGTTGATCGATGAACTCGGCCAGCAGTTGCTCTGGCTCGCGACCAACACTGCGCGCCCGCTCTCGGAGCGCCTGTGCTTTGCTGTCGTCTAGCTCCAGCGTCATTGTGGTCATCTTGAGCCCCTCTTCTGGTCGGCAATCAGTCGTCTCGGTTTCTGCTTGGGGGTGAGTTGTACAGGGTCACCGCTCACCAAGGGCCTTGTTGATGAACCGCGCCAAGATGTCGGCATAGTCCTCAGTGTTGGCGAGTTCATGCCCTCCGCGTGGCAACTTGACGTACTTGCTCTTGCCTGAGAATCGCCAAGTGTCTTGTGGATCGACCACCTCATCGTCTTTGGCGCACAGGATCAGGCCGGGAACCTCGCTGTTGAGCCATTGATCTTCAAAGACGAGATAGTCGTTGGCGTTCTCGAGCGACCACTCGAAGCTAGCCTCTACATCGAAGCGTTGCAGTGTGCCGGTGTTCTGCGACAGGGTTTGTGAGGGATGCAGCGCCGGATTCAGTGCAATCCAGGGGCGCTCCCGTCGACAACCGAAATGCCGTGCCCAGAACCCGCCGAGGCTGGTACCGACGAGCAGATCCGGCAGTGGCGCCTGCTTTGTCAGCTGATGGAAAGCGTTGAGATAATCCGCCGGCCGATAACGGCCCTCGGTGCTGAGGCATTGCACCTGATGTCCAAGCCCGCGCAGCAGCGCGACCTTTGGGCTATTCGGTTTCGGGCCGCTGGCAAAGCCATGCAGATACAGGATGTTGGCCATGATGATCTCCGGTTACGCGATGGGTGGGCTGAGCAGGACGGCGGATGTTCAGGCCGTCTCCGCATCCCAGGGCTCGAAGCGGCGCCCATCGACATGAAAGGCAACGAAATCCCCGCGATGGGGTTCGCGATTCCAGAACAGCCCGATCACCAAGCTCAGCGGCTCACGGAAGTAGGTGCTGCCGCTCTCCTCCTCGCCGTCATAGAGCGGCGGTTCGAGCACCTCGAGCACCACGGCTGGGGTGCCATAGGCCGGTGCGAGCCGATTGCGCAGCCCGGGCTTCCAGCACACCAGTTCGCCGGGCTGGAACACATGGCTGATCTTGAGGCTGGCATAGCGCTCTAGGAGCACGCCGCCGAGATCACCATCAAGCTCGTGTAGCAGTTCATCGAGTGATTCCTCTTGCAGCAGACTGTGCGGGGCCTCTTCGTTAAGGCCGATGCGGTTGAGCAGTTCGCGGGAGGAGAGCGGGCGATCGGGGCGCGACATGGGTGCTACCTGGGTCAGTCGATGAAGACGCGATTAGACCTCAAGCATGCGACATTAGCTGTCCGATCGTGCGCCCCCTCCCAATGTCGCGATCTGTTGTTGCGGCAGGACAGGCGGCGTGGCGGGTGTCGCCTCGGTGTCGCTAGCGCCCTTCCCGCGTCGGCCGATAGGCCCAAGCGAGCATCAATGCACCAGCGAGCAACATCGGCAGGGTCAGCAGTTGGCCCATGGTGAACCAATCGAAGGCGAGATAGCCGATGTGGGCATCGGGTAGACGGACGAATTCGACGCTGAAGCGGAACAGCCCATAGAGCAGCAGGAACAGACCAGAGACCGCCATCACCGGCCGCGGCCGGCTGGAGAACCACCAGAGCAGGATGAACAAGACCAGGCCCTCGAGACCGGCCTGGTAGAGCTGCGAGGCATGCATGGGCAGACTCCACTGGGCATCCAGCGGCAGGCCGACGCAGACCTCGGGGAAGCGCTCGCAAGGCAGGCGCATGCCCCAGGGTAGATTGGTCGTATGGCCCCAAAGCTCGCCATTGATGAAGTTGCCGATGCGCCCCGTCAGCAGCCCGATCGGCACCAGCGGCGCGATGAAATCGCCAACCGCGAAAAAACGCATCCCCTGCTTGCGCGCAAACAGCCAGATCGCCACCATGACCCCGATGAGGCCGCCATGAAACGACATGCCGCCCTCCCAGACCTTGAGCAGGTTGAGCGGATTGGCCAAGATCTGATCGAAGCCGTAGAACAGCATGTAGCCGAGGCGGCCACCGGCGATGACGCCAATGACGCAGTAGAAGATCACATCGTCGACCATCTCAGCGCTCCAGACCGAGCCCGGCCGCGACGCTCGCCAGCGCCCGAGCAGCCAAGCAGAAGCAAAGCCGATCAGGTACATGAGCCCGTACCAATGGACCTTGATCGGTCCAAGGGCGAAGGCGACGGGGTCGATGTTTGGATAGGTCAACATGGGCGCGGATAATATCACGGGCTTGCGGCAAGACGGTGACGCACAACAGCCTGACCGGAGCTGCCAAGGAGGGCTGACCTGGTCAAACGCTGATGGCTAGCAACCACCCTCAGATGATGCATCGCGCGAGAGATGCGCTCACCGAGGCTTGACCTCGCTCACGCGTTGCCACAGCGTTTCGCTCATCCTGATCGCTAGGACCATTCTGAACAGAGCCACCTTCTAATGTTGGAATCCGACCTTCAAACCATCGCCGCCCACTTCTCTGCCTCAGCGCCCGCAGCCGACTATTGGACCCTGCGCCTGGTCGATGAGACCGGCGAAGGCCTGTCGGTGCGCGATGATGTCGCCGAGCCGAGCCGGTTGTGGCGCTCGCGCGGCGCGATGATCACGGTGGTCGCCGGCGCTGGCCTGGGCTATGCCGCCACCTCTGACCTGAGCCCAGCCGGGCTGGCGCAGGCGACCCAGCGCGCACGGGCTCTCGCCGCGCTGCATGCGCGCCTTGGGCTGTTCGCCGCGGATCTCTATCCGCGCACTGCGCTGAAGGCCCAGTACGCCGCCCAGGTCCGCGAGCCTTGGGCATCGCGCTCGCTGGAGGACAAGCTTGGGCTGCTGTTTGACGCCTGCCAGCAACTCGATCGCGATCCGCGCCTCGTCGAGCGCGCCGCCTGGCTCGGCCATCGCCGCGTGGAACAGCTCCTGATCAGCGCCGATGATGCCGAGATCAGCCAGCGTTGGGAGACGGTGCACAGCGGCCTCTCCGCCACCGCCCATGTCGACGGCCAGACCCAGACGCGGCGCGGCGGCGGCGCTGGCATGCCGCGCCAAGGCGGGCTCGAACGGCTGGCCGAGGCCGGATTCAGCAGCGCCGCCGAGCAGGTGGCCGAGGAGGCGATCGCGCTGGTCCTCGCGCCCGAGTGCCCCAGCGGCAAACGGGATCTGCTGTTGATGCCGAGCCAGATGGTGCTGCAGATCCATGAATCGATCGGCCATCCGCTGGAGCTTGACCGCATCCTCGGCGACGAGCGCAACTATGCCGGCTTGAGTTTCGTCACGCCGGAGATGTTTGGCCAGTATCGCTATGGCTCGCCATTGCTCAACGTGACCTTCGACCCCAGCCTGAGCAACGAGCTGGCCAGTTGCGTGGCCGATGACGAGGGCACGGCGGCCGAGCGCCAGTACCTGATCCGCGACGGCATCCTCGAGCGCCCGCTCGGCGGCGCCCTCTCGCAGGCACGCTCCGGGCTACCGGGCACCGCCAATGCCCGCGCCTGCGGTTGGGAGCGGCCACCGATCGATCGCATGACCAACATCAACCTCGAGCCAGGCGCCGACACGGAGCGTCTGGAGACCATGATCAGCCGCGTCGAGCGCGGCATCCTGATGGAGACCAACCGCTCTTGGTCGATCGACGACAGCCGCAACAAGTTCCAGTTCGGCTGCGAGCTGGGCCGGCTGATCGAGGACGGCGAGCTCAAGGGTCTGGTGCGCAACCCCGGTTATCGCGGCGTCTCCGCCCACTTCTGGCGCAGCCTCGATGCGGTCGGCGGCCCCGAGACCGTCGAGGTCGGCGGCGTGCGCAACTGCGGCAAGGGCGAGCCGAACCAATCGGTCTATGTCGGCCATGCCTCACCGCCCTGCCTGTTCCGTGATGTTGAGGTGTTTGGAGGTGGGCTATGACGCTGGCGACGACCTTGGCGACCAACGCGGCGACAGCGCCTGAGGCGAACCCGGCAAAGACGGCGCACATGCCCCTGCAAGCAGAGCCCTTCTTCGCCCTCGCCGAACGGGTCTTCAGCCAGCTCCAGGGCGACGAGCAGCTGTTCCTCGGTCTCGATGGCGAAGGCTCGGACTTCGTGCGGCTCAATCGCAATCGGGTGCGACAGGCCGGCGCGGTGCAGACCCAGCAGCTCGGGCTGACGCTGGTCGATGGCGAGCGTCAGATCGAGGGCAGCTGCGACCTCAGTGGCGATGCGGAGGCGGATCGGTCACTCGCCCTCGCGCTGCTGCAACAACTGCGCGAGCGCATCCCGCATCTGCCCGCCGATCCCTACCTGAATCTGGATCAGACACCGAGCCACTCCCATCGCGCGCTCGAGGCCGAGCTGCCAGCCGCCGCCGAGGCGATCAGCACACTGACCGCGCAGGCCGAGGGCCTGGACCTGGTCGGCATCTATGCCGCCGGCGAGATCGCCAGCGGACTCGCCAGCTCGATCGGGCATCGCCACTGGCATCAGAGCCGCAGCTTCAATCTCGATTGGAGTGTCTATCTGGACGGCGACAAGGCGGTCAAGGACAGCTACAGCGGCCTCGACTGGCAGCCCAGCGCGGTGCGCGCGCGGCTTGAGCGCCAGCGCGAGCGGCTCGCGGTGATGGCGCAACCAAGCAGGCAGATCAAGCCGGGTCAGTATCGGGCCTTCTTGGCCCCGGCAGCGATGGAAGAACTGCTCAACCTGCTCGCCTGGGGCGGTTTCGGCCTGCGCGATCATCGCACCCAGCAGACGCCACTGCTTCGCCTCGCCAAGGGCGAGCTGCGCCTGAGCCCGCTGTTCAGCCTCAGCGAGGATCACCGGCGCGGCCTCGCGCCCGGCTTCACCGCCGAGGGCTTCCTCAAGCCAGAGCAGGTGCCACTGATCGAGCAGGGGCGCTTTGGCCAGTGTCTCGCCGATGCCCGCTCGGCCAAGGAGTATGGCGAAGCGGTCAACGCCGCCGCCGAATCCCCAGAATCAGTCGTGCTCGCCGCCGGCACCTTGCCCAGCGATCAGGCTCTGAGCGCGCTCGACACCGGGCTCTATCTCGGCAACCTCTGGTACAGCAACTGGTCCGATCGCAACGCCTGCCGGGTCACCGGCATGACCCGCTTCGGCAGCTTCTGGGTCGAACAGGGCGAGCTGATCGCCCCGCTCGCGGTGATGCGCTTTGACGACAGCCTCTACCGCCTATTCGGCGATCAGCTCGAGGCGCTCACCGGCGAACGCGAGCTGCGGCTCTCCGCCGAGACCTATGATGGCCGCTCCACCGCCAGCGCCCTGCTGCCTGGCGCCTTGGTCAGTAACCTGAATCTGACGCTGTGAGGGGGCGTTTCAGCTAGACTTCCCACATGCGCCACCCCATCGACCCCAAGATCGACTGTGTCTTCAAGGCCCTGCTTGGTGCCGAGTCCAACCGCGCGCTACTGATCCACTTCCTCAACGCCATGCTCGGAGCAGAGCTGCCGGCACCGATCAGCAGTGTCGAGATCCTCAACCCCTACAACGAGCGCGAATTCCTCGACGACAAGCTCAGCATCGTCGACGTCAAGGCCCGCGATGACCACGACGACCTGTACCAGATCGAGATCCAACTGCTCAGCTACCGCGACCTGCCCGCGCGCATCAGCTATGGCTGGGCCGACCTCTACAGCTCACAGCTCAGCAGCGGTCAGCCTTACAGCAGGCTCAAGCCCACCTACGCCATCTGGCTCCTCGCCGAAGACCTGTTCCCGGAGCGCGACGGCTACCTGCACGACTTCCGCCTCCGCGATACCGAAGGCCAAAGCCTGGTCGAGCACGGCGGCATCTGGCTCTTGGAGCTGAACAAATTCGATACCGACTTGGTCAACACCGAGCAAGAGCGTTGGCTCAAATTCTTCAAAGAAGGCGAAGACCTCGACAGCGAAGCGCTCCCCCTTTGGATGCAGACCCCGGAGATGAAGCAAGCCATGAGCACCTTAGAAGCCTTTTCTGAGAAAGACCGCGCTTACCACGCCTATCAAGCGCGGCAGAACTACCTGCGCCAGCAGATGAGCATCCAGCAAGAGCTCGACGATCGTCGCGCTGAGGTCGAGCAAGCAAAGCGCGAAGCAGAGCAAGCCCAGCAGGCAACGGAGCAAGCCCAGCAGGCAACGGAGCACGCCAAGCGAGAAGCGGAGCAAGCAAATCGAGCAATGGAGCAAGCAAATCGAGCAATGGAGCAAGCAAACCGAGCAATGGAGCAAGCAAATCGAGCAATGGAGCAAGAGCGCAAGAGTGCTGAGCAGGCGCGTATGGCTCTTGAGCAAGAGCGCGCGGACAAAGCACAAGAGCGCGCGGCCAAGGAAGCCGCTCTGGCCGAACTCGAGCGTCTCAAGGCACAACTGCGTGGCGCAGCGGATTAACCCGCATCAAAACCCTACATACCTCCCATGCCTGCTCAAAGCGATCCTTGGCGCAAGCGCTCAAGATCCTCGACGCTATTGATGTTAACGAAACAGTTCGGCCGGTCGGTAAATGCTGCAATCGCGGTTCGGTGCTGCGCATACCAGCGCTCAACCTTGCGCTCGCCGCTGGCCAAAAAGGCCTCTAGGCTCGGCGCTAGGGCCTGAGGGATCAGCGCATAGACCGGCTGCAGACGTGTTCCGTCCGAGGCAACCGCTAGCTCCGCCGTTTGCTCGATCAACGCCATGCAGAGACGCGGGACCAGGTCTGGGGCGAGATACGGGCCATCGCAGGGAACGGTGATGATCCAGGGCGTCTGCACCGCTGCGAGCGCGGCGGCGACACCGGCCAGCGGTCCCTGGAAGTCAGCCATGGCATCGGCAATCACTGGGTAGCCATAGCTGGCGTAGCGTTCATGGCTGCGGTTGGCATTGATCATCAGCGTCTGCACTTGCGGGCGCAGACCTTCGATGATCCAGGCCAGCAGCGGCTGACCCGCGAACTCCACCAGCCCCTTGTCTTCACCACCCATCCGGCGCGCTTTACCGCCAGCCAAGACGACACCGGTGATGTTGTGCGGGTTGGGCGCTTCGGTTGGCAAGGGGGCTGCTTCTGATGACTGAGGAGCTATTGCTTTTCTCGTCCCTACGCTAGCAGATACACCCCAGTCGTTCTACCCAGGGCGCAACGGGCCGGCGAGCCATGGCGAAACCATGCAGGCTGATCAACCGCGGCTTGAGAGTGGAATGTGTATCGAGCTACTCGGCAATCGCCTGGTGATGCGTAGATCCGACTGTCATGCCCATTCAGGGTGAAGATCATCGCCATCGTTGATCGCCGAGCGCGTCAAATGGACCCGAAATAAGCGCTGCGATTCCAAGCGATCACCAACTCAGCAGAGGATCGCGGTGATACCGCTTGTAAGCTGAATGGTCGTTATTATCGCCCAGGCGGCACCTAGTCGGCACCTAGTCGGCACCTAGTCGTTGCTCAGTCGTCGCTCATGCAATTTGCAGCAGTTTTTCAATGGATGAGCTACGCTTGCTAAAAGAGGCTCAATCATCGAATGCGGGGGAAAGGCCTTTCGGGTCATTCCCTAACTGTGTGGCGAGGATGATGCTGCGATGAACGAATCGGGGCGACTGACGCGGGTGCCATTCGGCCAACGCGAGGCGGATGGACAACTGATCGATGTGCATGATGCCGCGCGCGGTGCGCATTGTGGCTGCCGTTGCCCATCCTGTGCAATGCCGCTCATTGCCCGTCAGGGCGACGAAAAGGTTTGGCATTTCGCCCATCACACACAGGGCGATGAAGCCATTGCGGAGCAGGCCTGTACCTATTCATTCTTTGTGTCAGTGCGGCTGATGGCCCGGCAACTGCTCGCAGCCGGTCAAACGCTTGCGCTTCCGGCGGCCGTCGGACAAGTCTCTTTCGAAGTCCCTGAGCTGGGTATTCGACGCGAGCGTTCCTATCCCATCACCGCCGGCGCCCTGGTGGTCTTGAACGACGTCGAGATCGATGCGTGCTACCAAGGCGTGACGGTGGACCTGAGCGGTCGCGTGCGCGATGCCGAGCTGCTGGTCGTGTTCAGCCATCCGGAACGCGCTGTGGCAGACGCCGTACAGGCCCTGAGCGGCGACCGCCTTGGCGTACTTGCGCTGGACCTGCGTCCGTTGGCGGCCGACTTCGCGACGGCACGTGCCCGTCAATTGAGTTATCGCGATCTGCTGAGCCGTTTCCTGGCGCAGGAGACGGCCTCACGCTACTGGCTGTTCCATCCGCGTGAGGCGCGGATGCGCACGCGGGCGATGGCGGAGTTGGAGGCGGAGATTGCCGCGGAACGCTGGGCGCGGGCGCGGCCGGTGGATTGCCACTGCCTGTTCTGCGGCACGCGCTGGAGGGAGCCGGCGGGCGTGGCGCATACCTGCCGGCGCTGTCAAACGCATCTGGGAATCCGGGTCAGCGCAGTCAGCGCGAGCAGTACAGGCGGCGCACCACCACCGCTGGTGTTGCGTTGAGTGTTGCGTTGAGTGACGCCTTGACTCGGGGCGAGCGTTCGAGAGCACTCGCACAGGACTCCACTCCGTCAAGAGTGCTAACGCGAGGAGAGACTGCTTGGGGAGTGCAGTGCTGCAATCGGACCGCTGACGGCGGTGCTGATTGACACCGGAGGATCAGTCCGCACTCCCTGGCAGCACAATCTTGATACCGCGCAGATCAGCACCGGCGCGACCAGCAAACAACCTCAGATCTTCGTTGATCATGGCCCAGCAGCGCGGCCCAATACGCTCGGGCATGCCGCTGAGTTCGGCATCAAAGCACAGCTTGCGGCCATCGAAAGCAATGCGAATGCCGAGCATCACCGGGTCCGGGTCAGCGCTTCCGCCGCATACGGACTCCGCCGTGGCCGCATAGCGCGCCTGGGTCGGAACCAAGCTGTTGCTTGGGTCCTGCGTCGGCGGCTGATCACTGCGCTCACCAACCATGCCCAGCCCGCTTCTTGCCTGCGGATGGATGGCGACGCTGATCTCGACCAGCTCGGTGGCAAGCCGCGGGAGATTGGTCTCGATCCGGGTCAGGGTGCAATCCGGATTGCGACAACGCTCGCGCAGCGCGAACGAGAACTCACGGTCGACGAAGATGCCGATCGCTTGCTCAACCTCCTCAAGCTGGCGCTGGCACCGACGCAGCCGCCGCGGATGGGGTTTGTCGTCGCGCAACTGCTGGCGAATCACCTTGCGCAGTCGATCGAAGCCTTTCGGCAAGGTCCCGCTATGAAAGCCTCGGCACATGAGCCCGCGCATGCTCTCACCATGGGCACCCACGCTAGCGGGCTCGATCGGTGCTCCTAGAGCCGGCTCGGCATCGAGATCGAGTGCTCGCAGGCGCTCACGATGATTGGCCTCATAGAGCTTCCAGTTCTCCTTCAGCTCCCAGACCAAGAAGCCAAACAATCCAGGCAGCAGCACGATGGTGAGCGTCACAAACGGATAGGCCACGACCTTCGGCAAGACCGATTGGGTGATCTCGACAAACGCCGTGGTAATCGCCGGCAGGAAAGGCAACAGGAGCTTGTGTCCGATGGTCACGATTGGGAAGTGTTTGACCGGGTTGACCTGCGGCTCCACCAGCACGGTGACATAGAACTGGATCAGGGATTCTGAAAAGCGCCAGAGCGGGGCCAAGAGTGCCTTCAACGCCAGGCTGCTCCAACGCTCGCTCAAATGATGGGTCAAGCCCTCATCGACGCGATGTAACAGTTGCGAAAAGCGGCGCGTGATCTCCTTGAAGAAGAACAACAGCTGCTGGATCAGGCCGATGAACAGGGCCTGATTGAGCCGCTGCAGATAGACCCCGACGCGCGTACTCAGGTTGTCAAGGAAACGACGACCGGCTGGCGTATTGCGCGCCAAGGTACCGAGCGCAAAGGCGAGTCCGAACAGCCAGAAGCCGGGCTCGATCGGCACCTCGTCGACCAGCACCGCCAGCGCGATGATCGGCGCTAATGGCAGCGCACCGATCAACAACGGCTGAATCAGGTTACGGCCGAGGCCGCGCATCATCGGCGTACTCAAGAGCCCGGCGATGGGCCACCAATGCAATAGATCACGCGGACCATCCCAGACCAGAAAACGCAGGATGCGCCAACCACCCAGGGTGACCGATTGAGCAATGTGGCGGCCAATCCCAGTGTAGGCGAACAGATTGATCAGGCTTCCGCTGAGCACGACCGAGGTGATCTCGGTGAAATGAAAGCTCTTGTCCACAAATGGGATGAGTGCAATCAGCAGGTCCAGACTCTTGAGCACCAGAAAGGAGCCACCATACGGCAGCAACAGGTAACGCAAGATGTCTCGCCCCATCGGCGTGCCGAACAGCGGCGCGCCAAGCTGCTGCAAGCCCTTGATATAGAGCTCGCCGGGGCGGTAGACGCCAGGCAGGGCGCGCTCTGCGGTCCGGTCGAAGCGCCGCAGCCGATCACCGCGGAAGAATTCGCTCCAGGTCGGGTCGGGTAGGCGCAGAATATTACGCGCGACGATATCGCGTGCATCGGTGAACTTGAGATGCCGGCGATGTTTGATCACATCGAGCAGCTCTAACCTCATCTTTTGCGCGGCAACGATCTCGCGGTGATTGCGTGGAACGAAATCGGCCTCTTGCATCGCTTGCTCGATGCGCGGCATCAGCTCGGTATCGAGCCGATCCGTGATCAATCGGTTGAGCCCACGTAACAGCGTCGAGAAGCGCTCCAGCTCAGCCATCGGCCAAGGCAGCTCTTCGAGCCGAGCGCGGCTGGTCTCGAGCGCGCGCAAGGCCTTGAGCAGGGGCTGAAACGGCAACTGCTCTCGGATCGGCACACGACCGAGCTGCATCAGCCAGCGCCCGAGCCGGAGCCGATAGTAGTCGGTTGGGCCTTGGAGCATGAGCTGCTCGAGGCAGCCGAGCAGGCCCTGCGCGGCCGGTGAGCCGAAGCGCGCCCGATCATCGCCGGCAAGCCGATGCACCAGCGCGTAAAGCTCTGCGCGAACGCTGTTCGACACCGCCCAGCGCTCGGCCAAGCCATCGGCCAAGAGTGACTCCACCAAGGCCTCGCGCTTGGTGATAGCCTGCTCAAGCGCCGCCGGCAGTTCGCCAACCTCGGGGACTAAACGCAACGCCAATCGCCTCGACGCCGCCAACCGGCGCAGTGCCAGGGCAAGATAGCCACTGCGCTGAGCACGAACCGCGGCGGCCACGGCCTGCTCGAACAAGACGATGCCGCAGTGCAGGACCGCATGATCCGAGCGGCGGACATCCGTGACCAGAGGCTTGTTCCGAAACAACCGCCACGGCAGGACCGGAGGCATCCAACGCAGCGCACCGAGCAACCGCGTGCGCCAGATCCCCAGCTGATCGCCAAAACGCTCGACCCAATCTGGCTGCAGATCCAGCCGTGTCCCTCGCGCGAAGGCATCCAGCAGCCGTTGCTCGAGCGCTGGGTCAACCCCACCGGCGCACCCCGAGGCTTCCACTGAGGCATCCACTGAGGCCTCCACCGAGTCGCAACGGCATGCAGGCGGCTCAGCCGCCACATCAGCGGGATCGATAGCATCCAGCGGCGAGTCTTGCGTCGGTGCAATCGCGGCTTGGGTCGACTCCGCTGCGACCGCCAGGTCTGGATCGCTCCGCCCATAAGGCAGCGCCAGCGGCAGCAAAGGCGCCTCAGAGCGCAGACTGCCACCGCTTCCAGGGCGGCTTTTGAGCAGCAGACTAGGCAACCGCTCATCGACCAGCGGTCGCGGCAGATCCAGCCCGGCCGCCGACATCCAGTGATCGACCTGTGGCCAGACCCGAATCGCAGGGAAATAGAAGCCGCGGGCGCCCGGGGCGAAGTAGCGCAGGCGAACGACGAAGGCGACAAAGCTGCGGCAGACGAGATCGTCGTCCCACACCGGCAAGATGAGCCCATCGTGATTCAGCACCTCGCGCACCTCAGCGAAGGCATCGTCACCGATCAGTTCGCGGAGTGCGCTCGCATCGAGTTGCGACTCATGCGTTGCATACTCGCGCGCTGCCTGCCAGGCCCGCGCGACCTCGGCCTCGAACGCGCGCGCCCAGTAGTCATAGCGAAGCCGAGTGAAGCTGCGCTGCTCGAGACGCTGATTCGGCGGACTCGGCAGCAGGATCACATGCTCCGGCAGCTGCAGACCCTCGATGACCGACAGCGCCTCGGCGTTCTCGGTCTCGAGCCCCAACAGAAAGTCGGCGCGCGGCATCAGGTAATACGGCAGATCGGGCACCGAAATACCCGCCAGACGCTCGCCGAGCTGACCTTCGATCAAGCGTTCGATCGCGCGCGCGTGGAATAGAAACAGGCCCTCGGCCGGTTTCATGATCTGTTGGCGGAAGGCTTTGGCGGTAACGACGGTCATGCTGAAAGGGGATGACGGCAGCACTAAGCATTCATCTCGCGCTGACCTCAGGACAATACCTGCTCAAAGCATCCGCGCGCGGCCGCAGCTCTCTAAAGAGCTCGACACTTGGCAGCGACAGGTGCGCAACGGACGGGCAGCAGCCAATTCCTGACAACTCTAACCGATCATCCACTCCCATGACGGCTTTTTGGCCTCTAAAGCCCAGTGAACCGAGACCTGGAGCGGCAAGCATGTTAGTTTTTCACAACAGATCGTCCACCCTTGAGAGACCAATCATTCCTATGCTTGACGCCAACGCTGCCGTTATCGCGACCTTCGCCGCCTATCTCGTGCTCATGCTTGCGATCGGCTTCTGGGCCTATCGTCGCACCTCAGACTCATCCGGCTATTTTCTCGGCGGCCGCAGCTTGGGCCCCTGGCCGGCGGCGCTCTCAGCCGGCGCTTCAGACATGAGCGGATGGCTCTTGCTCGGCCTGCCCGGCTTTGCCTTCGCCTCGGGCATCGAATCACTCTGGCTTGCGGGTGGCCTCCTACTCGGAACCTGGCTGAACTGGCTGTTGCTCGCGCGCCGACTACGCGTCTACAGCTTCGAGGCCAACAATGCCTTGACGATACCGGAGTTCTTCGCTAATCGCTTTGGCGACCGGCGACACCTATTGCAAGCCGTCGCGGCCTTCTTCGTGCTGTTGTTTTTCCTGTTCTATACCAGCTCGGGCCTGGTCGCGGCCGGCAAGCTGTTTGAGACCGTCTTCGGGCTCGACTATCAGATCGCGGTCATCGTCGGCACGCTCTTCGTCGTCTCTTATACCCTGTTTGGTGGCTTTCTCGCTGTGTCTTGGACCGACTTCGTGCAGGGTCTGTTGATGGCCGCCGCGTTGTTAATCGTGCCGGTGATCGCGATTCAGAGCGACGGCGGCGTGAGCGCCATGATGGCGACACTGGAAGCAAAGAATCCGGAACTGCTGACGCTCTGGGCCGACAACGCCGGCCAACCCTTGACCTTGTTGGCCATCGTGTCGCTAGCCGCTTGGGGACTCGGCTATTTCGGCCAGCCGCATATCCTGGCGCGGTTTCAGGGTATCCGCGGCGCCAACGAGGTCCCCACGGCCAGGCGCATCGCAGTCAGCTGGACGGCCCTGAGCCTCATCGGTGCGATGCTGGTCGGGCTCGCTGGCGCGGCCTATGTCGACAACAATCTCATTGGCCAGTTGGCCGATCCCGAGACCATCTTCATGGTCCTTGTGAACACATTGTTCCATCCGGTCATTGCCGGCATCCTGCTCGCCGCCATCCTCGCCGCGATCATGAGCACCGCCGACTCGCAGTTGCTGGTCTCCTCATCAGCGCTGGCTGAGGACCTCTATCGTCAACTGCTGCGCAAGCAGGCAAGCCAACGCGAGGTGGTTTTGACCGGACGTGCTGCGGTGGTCTTGCTAGCGCTGGTGGCCTTGCTGCTGGCGACCAACCCAGAGAGCACGGTGCTTGGACTGGTTGCCTATGCCTGGGCTGGCTTCGGCGCCGCCTTCGGGCCCGTGCTACTGATTAGCCTGTATTGGCCACGCATGAACTGGAACGGCGCCATCGCTGGCGTACTCACTGGCGGCCTCGTGGTGGTGATTTGGAAGCAGCTTGAGGGCGGGCTCTTTGAGCTCTATGAGATTGTGCCTGGCGTGGTCTTGGCCAGTCTGGCCATCGTCATCACCAGTCTTGCGACCGCGCCGCCAAGCGCGACGATTCGCGACGGATTTGAGCGCTATCGTCAGGCGCTGCGCCAGCCCTGAGAGCATCGAATGGCGATGGCAAGCATGGGCAAGCAGCTGGAGAGGAGCCGAACTCAGCCCAAAGCGCAACAGAGGGGGCACCGCCCAGCGCAGCGGCGATGCCCCCGGGGAGACCGAGTCGGCATCGCGCTGCAATCAGCGGGCTCTAGAAGCTATAGGTCGCAATCAAGCGCCAATGGCTCATGGTCGCATCGGCCTTGGTGCCGCGCGGATTGACGAAACCATCATATTCGCTGGTCCGAGTGATATAGAAGGTGCGGATCGTCAGCCCCTTGACCTGCTTCGGCTTGTAGGTCAGCACGAGATCCAGCTCGTCGGCATTCGAGGTTGGCACCGCCGCCGGGGTGACATTGGGCACGGCGCCGATGGTCTCGGATTTGCCATAGTCGAAGTAGGCGGCCATGAAGCGTAGGCCGGGCATGATCTCGTAGCTGGCGCGCAGGCCCCAAGCGTTGACGTCCTGGCGATAGGCATTGCGCGAGAAGATCGAGCTGGTGTAAGCCGGATCGCCACCGAAGGCGTTGAAGAATGCGGTATCACCATCGGACTGGTTCCACATCACATGCGCGGTCCACTTCTTCTTCGGGCCGATCAGCCCCGCCTTGAGACCAAACAGGTTGTAGTCGAGGTTGCCATCGCCGAAGTTGGCCTGGATCGAGGGACCGCCTTGGATACCCTTGGTGCCGTCACCGACATCATCCTGACGCAGATACTGAGCGCCCAGATCGAACTTCATATTATTCAACGGGATCTTGGCGTCGACATCGAAGTAGACGCTGTTGGAGATATCTTGGGTGTAGTAATTCCACAGTGACAGCTTGGTATGCGGTAGCCCGGCATAGCTGATGCTGGCCACCGTGAGTCCACTGATATTCTCCGCCCGCGGACCCAGGGCAATCTGCCCGAGATTGAAGAACTCGGCCTGGCCGAGACCAGACTGATTCGGCGCCTGCGCAACGCCTGCAGTACCGGTGGCCTCGCCGATGAAGCCCCAGTCGGTCATCGCCCGAGTGCCGAAAGACATCTGCGTGATCTGCCCGAGCGAGATGTCCAGCCCCTCGATCGGCTTGGCGCCGGCGCGCAACGCAGTATACGAGTTCGGCACCAGGTTGTAGGTGTTGGTGGTCAGGGGCGTATCGATCTGACCACGGCCACCAAAGGCATAGAGATGCTTGTTGCCAAAGGTGAGATTGACGTTCGTGAGCTGGCCTTTCTGAGCCCCCGTGTCATTCAGGAACATGCCGCGTGCGGTTCGCTCCTCGCCGACCTTGGGGTCAAAATCGGTGCTGCCGAAGATGTCGCCGTTCAGATAGGCCGCCGTGTTGAAATTAAAGCCGTTCCAGCTTGGGCTTTTGTAGCTCAGCATCGCTGAATAGGCATTGCCACTGCTAGGGTCCCAGCCGTTGTCCTTGGCGGTGAGGATACTCATTGCGCGGATGCGCCCCTTGAGTTCGCCGTAGTCATTACCTTGGAACTTGAGTTCATAGGCTCCAGCCCCCGCACTACCTAGGCCAACGGATAGCCCCATGGCCGCGATTCCAATCTGTCTTAGCATCGCCATCCTCCCCTCTTCGTTATGAGTGGTCGTCGTTGTGTGTGCAGTCAGCAACAAACTTACTACAAATCTGCAACATTTGTATCAAAAAACGTCAGCTAACCCGCTGTTTTAACCAAAAACGAGTCACATTTTGACACGGGTCACAAACACAACAACGTTTCGCTACGCACGCCTAGGGGATCGCGGTTTCGCTACGCACACCTAGGGGATCGCGCTTTAGGCCATCAGCCTTCAAGCGTTTGCTCTCTAAGACAGAGATCGATTGCGAGGACAGCGTCCGCACAACTGTTATAATGTTTCGAAAATGCACGCTCATATCATTTGCTGTCGAGGAACCTGCCGTGCGCAGCCTAGCTTTGGGGTTCAGCCTTTTGATTGCCGCCGCCGGGCCAGCCTGGTCCGTCGAAGAGCCAGCGCGGCTCAGGGTGTTCGCCAGCGTCCTTCCGATACAGACCTTCGTCAAAGCGGTCGGCGGCGAGCGAGTCACGACTGAAGTCATGGTGCTACCAGGACACAGTCCAGCGACCTACGACCCGAGCCCGAAGCAGGTTGCCGCGCTTGCTGAGGCAGACCTCTATGTCCGCGTCGGCGTGCCGTTCGAGGCGGCCTGGATGAAACGCATCCAGATTGCAAATCCTGACATGCCCATCTTGGATCTGCGTGACGGCCTCCAACTGCGCAGCCAAGAGGCACATGAGCATGAGCATGAGCATGAGCATGAGCATGAGCATGAGCATGAGCATGGGAATGAGAACAAACATGAGCACGAGCAGTATGCTGTTAGCCCTGAGCAGCTCGCGCCGGAGGGAATGCTCGATGCATCCAGCGAATCGGCAGCGACGGCTAAGGAGATGGACCCGCACATCTGGACCAGCCCCCTGCTGGCGCGCAAGATGGCGATGGCGATCCGCGACCGCCTGACCGCGCTCGACCCAGCGGGAGCCGAGCTTTACGCCGAGAACCAACAACGCTTCGACGCTGAGCTGCTGAACCTGCACCAGAGCATCCAACGCCGCCTAGCCGGACTCGGCAACCGCACATTCCTGGTCTATCACCCGGCCTGGGGGTACTTTGCCGACACCTATGGGCTGCAACAAATCCCGATCGAACGTGCCGGCAAGGAGCCCGGACCACGGCGGCTCTCGGCCCTGATTGCGCAGGCCCAGGACAGCGGCACTCGCGCTATCTTCGTGCAACCGGAGTTCGACCAACGCACGGCCCAGCAGATCGCCCGCAGCATCAACGGACGCGTTGAGGCGGTGACGCCGCTGGCGGCCGATTACCTGGATAACCTACAGCACTTTGCGGCAATCCTCGCCGACGCGAATAGCATCTCTAAGGCCAAGGTTCCTGAAGCCGAGAATCCCGATCCGTCGGTCGACGCCCCATGAGCACAGTCACGACAGCCGTCATCGAGGTTGAACAGGTCGGCTTCGCCTATGGCGATATCCCGATTTTGGAGGATGTCAGCTTGCGCGTCGAGGCCGGCGAGTTCCTCGGTTTGGTCGGCCCGAACGCCGGCGGCAAGAGTACCCTGCTGAAGCTGGTGCTCGGGCTGCTGCGCCCGCAGCAGGGCCGCATCAGTGTGCTCGGTCGCTCGCCCAAGCAGGCCCGGCGCTACCTGGGCTATGTGCCGCAATATCCGGCTTTCCCGCGCGACTTCCCGATCCAGGTACTCGATGTCGTCCTCATGGGGCGGCTCGGTCTTGGCCGGGGGCTCAGCAGCCGGTTCGGCGCCTGGCGCCAACGCGACCGGGAGATCGCACGACAAATGCTCATCGAGGTTGAGGCCGGTGAACTGGCGACGCAGCCCATCGGCGCCTTGTCCGGTGGCCAACTGCAGCGGGTGCTGCTCGCACGGGCGCTGGTGGGCGAGCCCGAGATCCTCATTCTTGATGAGCCAACCGCCAACATCGACCATCGCCTAGAGGGTGAGATCTTCGAGCTGCTCGCCCAACTGAACAAACAACTGACAATCGTTGTCGTCTCACACGACATCGGCTTCATCTCCAGCTATGTCAGCCGCGTGGCCTGCCTGAATCGAACCCTCATCTGCCATCGCACCGAGGCGATCAATGGCAATCTGATCAATGAACTCTATGGCGAACGGGTGCGATTGATCAATCATGACCACGAAGGCGCCGAGACTAACCTGGGTACGGCCGGCGCAAACATGAACGCGCCGCAGACCTCCTTGCCTTCTCATCAGGAGCATCCTGCGCATGGCTGAGTTTTTCACCGCGCTGCTCGAACACGGCTTCCTACAACAGGCCCTGATCGCCGGCCTGCTCGCAAGCATCGGCTGTGGTCTGATCGGTCCTTTTGTGGTCGTCAAACGCATCACCTTCCTCGCCGGTGGCATTGCCCATTCGGTGCTCGCCGGCATGGGCGCGGCAGTCTTCTACGGCTTCGATCCGCTAAGCGGCGCCCTCGCGGCGGCGGTGTTCGCTGCGCTGCTGATCGGCTGGGTTCGCCTGCGTTGGCGCACCGGTGAAGACACCGCGATCGGCGCCCTTTGGGCGATCGGTATGGCGGTTGGCATCCTCTTCGTCTCGCAGACACCCGGCTATGCCACGGATCTGATGAGCTTCCTCTTCGGCAACATCCTCTTGGTGCCGGCGCGAGAGCTCTGGTTCATGGCCGCGCTGGATTTGGTCTTGTTGGTCAGCGTTGCACTGTTCTATCGGCAGTTCGTTGCCGTCGCCTTCGACGAAGAGTTCGCCCGTTTGCGCGCCGTACCCGTCGATCTGTTCTATCTGCTGCTGCTGGTGTTGGTGGCGGTGACGGTGGTCTTGATGATCCAGGTGGTTGGGCTGATCCTGGTCATCGCACTGCTCACACTTCCAGCGGCCACCGCCGGGCAATGGACAGGCACACTGGCTGGCATGATGATGGGCGCCACCCTGATCGGCGCCTTGCTGACGAGCGGAGGCTTGGCGCTGTCTTATGCCCCAGATATCCCAACTGGCCCAACCATCATCTTGCTCGCTGGCGCGCTCTACCTGTTGTCAGCAATCAGTGCCGGTCTGCGCGCCAAACGCCGTGCTGAGAAGGCCGTGCGGTCAATCACCAGAGGCTGAGATGGACGAAGAGACCCTGCAAACCGCCCTCGATACCGCCGAGGCCCTCTGTGCGCAGCGAGGGGTTCGCTTTACCGCCCAGCGGCGCCGCGTATTGGAGCTGGTCTGCCGAGCGGAGCGCCCGGTCGGTGCCTACGAGATCCTCCCCCAGCTGCATACAGGCGCGACCGCAGCGCCGCCAACGGTGTACCGCGCGCTCGATTTCTTGCTCGAGCAGGGCCTTGTGCACAAGCTCGAAACCCTGCACGCCTTCATTGGCTGTACGCATCCGGAGCATCCGCATGCCAGCCAATTCTTGATCTGTGCCGACTGCGGGCGCGTCAAAGAACTCGAGAACGAAGCAATTGCCGGGAGTCTGCGCTCGGCGGCGCAGGAGACCGGATTCCATCCCAAGCGCCCAGTGATCGAGGTCCTCGGCACCTGTGCGCAGTGCACCCACAAGGCTGAGAGCGTCTGAGCTAAGAAGGTCTGAGGAGTATCCAATGCCGAGATCGATCGAGAGACCCTTAACAGTCTTGCGCTTTGTCGTCTTGCGCTTTGCCGTCTTGCGCTTTGCCGTCTTGCGCTTTGCCGTCTTGGTCTCCGCGCTCGCACTTGGCCTTCTAGGCTCGAGCAGCAGTCTCGCCCATGACCAAGGCGAGCACTACCGGCAACAAGGCGCGCATATCCACGGCGTCGGTCAGCTCAATGTCGCGGTCGACGGCAGTGCCCTACTGATCGAGCTGATCAGCCCGGCGATGGACTTGGTCGGCTTCGAACATGCACCGAGAAACCAGGCTCAGCGCACCGCTGTCGCCGAAGCGAGATCCCGGCTCGAGCAAGGGGATCAGCTCTTCGCGCCGAGTGCGGCGGCGGACTGCAGCCTGCGGTCGGCTAAGATCGAGCTCGATCTGGGCACCAGTGTGAGCGAGGATCATGCACCAGCCCAGGACCGGGGGCAGGATCATGCATCGGCCCAACATGATCTCGAGCAGGAGCATAAACATGAGCACGAGCATGAGCATGAGCACGAACACGAGCACGAGCACGAACACGGGCATGCCGGTAATCATGACCATGAGTCGCATGCCGATGTCTACGCGAGCTATGTCTTCGACTGCCGCCAGCCGCTCAAGCTCAAAGCACTCTCAATCGGCTACTTTCCTGCCTTTCCGCGCGCAGAGAGGCTTCAGGTCCAGCTGATCTCAGAGACTCGGCAAACAGCCATCGAGCTGACTCGAGCCGATCAGCGCCTGGACTTCTGAGACGATGGAACCGAAACCCTCAGCAAGCCGCCATGGACTCACTTGCTGGCCGCGCAAGCGCAGCCGATTCAAGCCACTCAAGCTCTTCAGGCCAGTGCGCGCAGCCTCCAACATGAACCCCCCATCATGACTCCGGTGATCAGATTGCATGAGCTGCGCTTTCGCTGGTGCGCGCAGGGACCGGATATCCTGGCGATCGATGCGCTCGAGGTCAGCGCTGGCGAACGCCTGTTCGTCGAAGGTCCGAGCGGCAGCGGCAAGAGCACCCTGCTCGGCCTCCTTGCCGGTGTCAACCTGCCGCAGCAGGGGCGCATCGAGGTGCTCCGCCAGCCATTGGATCAGCTTAGCCCAGCGGTGCGCGACCGCTTCCGCGCCGACCATATCGGCTACATCTTCCAGCTGTTCAATCTGATCCCCTATCTCGGCATCATTGATAATGTGACCTTGCCGGCGCGGTTCTCGCACCGCCGCCGCCAGCGAGCCCTGGCTCGCTCGCCGAGCCTGACCGCTGAAGCGCAGCGCCTACTCGCCCATCTCGACCTCGACCAACCGGGCCTGCTACGACAGCCGGTCAGCGAGCTCAGCATCGGCCAGCAGCAGCGGGTGGCTGCGGCACGCGCGCTGCTCGGCTCGCCAGAGCTGTTGATCGCCGACGAGCCAACCTCATCACTCGACACCGATCGCCGCCGCGCCTTCATCGAGCTGCTGTTCGCTGAATGCGCAGAGATGGGATCGACGCTGGTCTTCGTCAGCCATGACCCCAGTCTCGAAGGGCTGTTTGATCGAACCCTGCGGCTGCCCGAACTGAATCGGGCAGTCCATCACCAGTCAGCGCCGATGCAGCGCTCGGCGTCAGAGCCTGTCGTTGCGCCTGAGCTGACAGCACCATCGGCCGCCGCAACGGCGACGAGAGCAACGGCGGCAACAGTCGCAGCGCCAGGGATGCCAGCGGAACAGTCCGAACAGCAACCGCCAAGACCCTGATCAGGGCAACGCACCAGATCCGCCTATGGCCATCCTCCGACTCGCGCTGCAAAGCCTGCTCAACCGCCGCTTCACCGCCCTGCTGACGCTGCTCTCGATCGCGCTCAGCGTCGCCCTGTTGCTCGGCGTCGAGCGCATCCGCACCGAGGCTCGCGCCAGCTTCGCCAATACCCTCTCCGGCACCGACCTCATCGTGGGCGCGCGCAGCGGACCCGTGCAACTGATGCTGTACGCGGTATTTCGGATCGGTAACGCCACCAACAATATCTCCTGGCAGAGCTATCAAGAGATCGCCGCAATGCCGCGCGTGGCCTGGACAGTGCCGATTTCACTCGGCGATTCGCATCGCGGCTTTCCGGTGTTGGGAACCAGCAGCGCCTATTTCGATCACTATCGCTACGGGCGCAATAAGCCGCTGGTGCTGGTCAAAGGCGAGCGCTTCGCTGATCTCTACGACGCCGTGCTCGGCGCCGAGGTCGCGACCCAGCTCGGCTACCGGCTCGGGGACGAGATCGTCATCGCCCACGGCGCCGGCGATGTGAGCTTTGCCCGGCATGAGGACAAGCCGTTTCGGGTCGTCGGCATCCTCGAGCGCACCGGCACACCGGTCGATCGTAGCGTCCATGTCAGCCTGGAGGCGATCGAGGCCATCCATCTCGGCTGGGAGGGCGGCGCGCCGATGCGGGGACTGGAGATCGACGCCGAACGCGCGCGTCGCATGGACCTCACGCCAAAGGCGATTACCGCCGTGCTGGTCGGACTCGATTCACGCATCGCCACCTTTGCCCTGCAGCGCCGCATCAACGACTATCCGCAGGAGCCCTTACTTGCGGTGTTACCCGGCGTCGCACTCTCTGAGCTCTGGTCGGTGATCGGGCTAGCCGAGCATGCGCTGCTGGTGGTTTCAGCCTTCGTCGTTTTGGTCGGTCTGATTGGTATGCTGACGGCCCTGCTGATTGGGCTCGAGGGCCGCCGACGCGAGCTGGCGATCCTTCGCTCGCTCGGGGCGCGACCGACGCAAGTTCTCGGGCTCATCATCGGCGAGGCCTTGCTGCTGACACTGCTCGGAATCCTGACCGGCGTCGTCCTATTGATCACGCTGTTCGCGCTCGGCCAGCCGCTGATCGAGGCTCGACTTGGGTTGCAGCTCGGTCTCGGCCTACCCAAGCTGCGGGAGTGGCTGCTACTAGCCGCAGTCGTTGCGACCGGCCTGCTGGTTGGGCTGATCCCTGGTTGGCGCGCTTACCGAATCTCACTCAGCAACGGACTCGCAGTGCGACTCTGAGCTGTTTGCCCGACGCCCATTCGCTTTACCCGAGGAAGGCCCTGCTATGATTCGCTCACTGTTTTCAAACCAACAGCTATCCTGGCATCCTGTCATGCACCCTGTCATGCACCCTGCCCAGCGCCCGGACCAACGCCTCGCCCAGCAAGGCCCAGCTGGCCTCCAAGCCCGATCCCAGAGCCAGCATCCAACAGCCCAGGCCTCGGCGATCACCCTCGCCACCGACACGGCAAGGGACGAGATCGCCCAACAGATGCCAACGTCAGGCGCCTGGCGCCGTTTGTCGCACTCAGCACGACTGACCAGTTGCCTGTTGCTCATCCTGCTTCCTCTGCTTCTGAGCAGCTGTGGCGACGATGACCGCAGCGAGGGTCTCAGCCAGGAGGAGTTGGCACTTGAAGCTCCCGATGGCAGCGCCGTCGAGATCTCCTGGGACGACCTCATCCCCGTTGATTGGCAGCCAGAGGCGCTGCTGGAGGAGTACGACATCGAGAACCTCGGTGACGAAGACCCGCGTGCTCAGGAACTGATGGACAAGCTCAAGGCCCTCTGGGCTGAGGCACCGGTGGTCGAGGCGCTGAATGATCGCCTGGTGCGCCTGCCCGGCTTCGTCGTGCCTTTGGAAAACGATGAAGACAGCATCAGCGAATTCCTGCTGGTGCCCTATTTCGGCGCCTGTATCCATGTTCCGCCGCCGCCCGCGAACCAGACCATCCTGGTGACCACAGCGGCGGATCAGCCTTATGTCGGCGCGCTCTTCGACACCGTCTGGGTCGAAGGCCGTATGCAGGTCGAGCCCTTTAGTGACGAGCTTGGCGATGCCGGCTATCGCATCGAAGCGACCGAGGTCAGCCTCTACGAGGAGCTTTGATCGGATGAAGCAGAGCAGGCGCTTCGCTCAGGCCCAGGCTTGGGCCGAGGCCGAAGCACCCACCATCTGGCTGCTTGGCAAGACCCAAGCCGGTAAGACCAGCATCGTCGCCGAAATCGTCGGCCGGGCGCATGAGCAGATCGGCAACGGCTTCGTGCCGATGACCAAGGAGCTGCGCCTGTACGCCTTCCCCGAGGACCGCCCGGTGCTGCGCTTTCTCGATACCCGCGGCCTGAGTGATGTCGCGGATGATGATCCGGCGGCCGATCTTCAACACGCAAGTACCCAAGCGCAAGTGATCATGGTGGTGGCGCGGGTCGACGACTTGGCGCTGGAAGACGTGCTCGCGGTCCTTGAGCCGCTGTGTGCCGAGCATCCCGACTGGCCGGTGCTGATCGCGCAAACCTGCCTGCATCATGGCTATCGCCGCCACGACCACCACCTGCTGCCTTACCCCTTCAGCGGCGACGACAGCGATTGGGCGCTGCCCGGTCTGCCCGATGAACTCCGTCAATCCATGCTGGCGCAACGGCAACTGTTCGCTGGTCTACCCGGCCATCATCCACCGCTGTTCGTGCCACTGGATTTCACGCGACCGGAACAGGCGTTACCTCCCAGCGACTATGGTGCCCAGCGCCTGTGGAAGGTGCTGGAGCAGGTCTTACCAGAGACGGTGATGCGCCTGCGCGCGACCGTCAGCCTCTCACAAGCCGAGCAGGTACGCACCAAGGTGATGCTGCCTTGGACGATGGCGGCGGTGGCAGCCAACTCGGTGCCGGTGCCGATCATCGGCGGCTTGGGCTCGGCTAGTCTGCAAGCCACCATGGTCAATCAGATCGCCCGCCGCTACGGGCAGCCGGCAACGCGCGATCAATGGAGCGAGCTGGTCGCCGCGCTGGGCACCGGCTTTGTACTCGGTTTCGGCGGCCGTTGGCTTACCCAGCAGGTTCTAAAGCTCGGGCTGGGCTGGGGCACTGCGGTCGTCGCTGCCTGGACCTTCGCCATCACCTGGGCGATCGGCGAGGCGGCTCTGTATTACTTCGGCGAACGTGCGGCAGGGCGCGAACCGGATCATGAGGTGTTACGCGAGCGTTACCAGCAGGCCTTGCGGGATGCGCGTCAGCGTTACGAAGCGCGCAAAGACCAGGAGCGAAGGCGTTGAAGAACCCGTTGAACCGGTTAAAACAGGCGGCCCAGCGTCTTCGTCCCTATTGGCGCGAACTCTTGGTGATCGTTCTGGTGCCGGCGCCCTTCGTGCTGATGCTGCCGCTGGGGCTGGCGTTTCTCTGGCAGCAGGGCTGGTTCTGGTATTGGCCGATCAGCCTCGTGACGCTGAGCTTGATCCCGCTGGTCTTGGTGCGGCATGGCTGGGGAGCACACGCACCTCAAAGACAGGCGCATGAGATCAAGGTCGCGCCCGCCGATCCGCATGCCGCGCCGGGCGAGCAACAGGCGCGCATGGCACTCGAGCGGATTGTTGCCGAAGCCACGGCAGAGGATCTGCAAACAGCGGAGACGATTCGCGATCTGCTGTTGCGCACCGTCAACGCCGTTGCCATCGCCTATACACCGGAAGGCGCGCAAGCACTGCAACAGGCCAGAGAACACGCCGAAAAGCAGGCCCGTAAACAAGCGAGCGAGCCGACAGACGACGCCGACTCGGCGGGCGAGCCAACGAGCGATAAGGCGAGTGACGCGGCGAGTGACGCGGCGAGCGACGCGGCGAGCGACACGAAGAGTGACACGAAGAGTGACACGACGGACCACCGAGCGGACGACAGGACGGGTGACCCGGGGGGCGAACAACTCGCCCTGGGGCTCTCGAAAGCCGCGCTGCGGTTCACGCTCGCTGAAGTGTTGCTGATGAATGAGGAGCTTGCGCGCACGTTACGCGAGACCTTGATCCGAAATTTCCCGGTGATGCGCCATCTCAAGGTCGATTTGATCCTGGAGGTCTATCAAACCGGCAACAGTACCCTGCCGCCGTTGATGGGACTAGCGCGGGCGTTACGTTGGGTCAATCCGCTCTCGGCCATCCTCTACGAGATGCGGGGGCTGGCCGTCTCCAAGGCCGTGAACGTACTCGGCACGGCGGCCAAGGCGCGGGTGGCAGCGATTCTCGCGCGCGAGGTCGGCGAGGTGTTCATCCGTCTCTATGCCGGCCATTACCGACGCCGCGCCGATGAGCTGCTCACGACCACGCCGCAAGCAAAGTCGCCACAAGCACCCGCGCCCTTGACCATTGTGCTGGCCGGCCAACGCAATGTTGGCAAATCCAGCCTGCTGAACGCACTGCTGGGTATCGCCCAGGTGCCGATTGGTTTGACGCGGCCTTCGCAGACCTTTGCCCACTATCATCTCGAACAGCCCGGCGTCGGCGATCTGGTGCTAGTAGACAGCCCGGGCTTAGAGCATCTGCCGCGCGAGTCCTGGCTGAAACAGGTCAGCGAGAGCGATCTGATCCTCTGGGTGACATCGGCCAACCGTGCCGATCGTGCCGCCGATCAGCGCGGACTGGCGGCCTTACGCGCACTGACCAGCACTGATCCGCGCCTGAGCGCCATCCCGCTGGTGCTGGTCGCGACCCAGGCCGATCGGCTCGACCCACCGCTGGAGTGGTCTCCACCCTATGATCCAACGACGGGGGTGCGACCGAAGGAGACCAACATGCGTGCGGCGCTAGAAGCTGCCACGCAAGCCCTGACGATCCCCAGTGCGCGAAGCGTGATCGTTGCCGTCCCACCAGACGAACCGCCGTGGAATCTGGATGGCTTATGGACGACTATCGCCGCAGCCTTGCCCGCCGCTCGACAAAAACAGCTCGAGCGTGGTCTGAGCGAGGAAGGCTGGTTCAAGTGGGTTGTTGATGGTGTTCGCACCGTGCCGGCGGCTCTGCGCCAGATAGGCGCATTGATCAAGCGTTGATAGGACTTGCCTTGCATCGTCGATACAGTTGCTTAAGCCGTAGGGACATTTCATGCGTTCCGACCCGATCGCTATACCCGATCGCTATACCCGATCGCTATACTCGATCGCGGTGCTGGATCGGGGCTCTGCATCTTCGTTTCGTTGTCTAGGCCGCGTTGAAGGCCATGGGTTCGCGCTGGCATAGCATCGCTAATAGCCGCATCGCCTCACGATTGGTCCAGGAGCCCGCCAGCTCGAGGGCCTTTTCCAGCGGCAGCCAGAGCACCTCGCTGTGTTCTGCTGGGTTGATGCGGATGTGCCGGCGATACGGCAGCCGTAGCGCGTACCAGTGCTCGCGATTGAAGCAGATGCCTTGTGCATAGCGCTGGCGCCAGGGTTGGATGATCGGGAACAGGCGCGATTGGCGCAGATTGATCAGACCGGAGGCGCCGAGCAGCCCGGTCTCCTCCTTCAGCTCGCGCAGCGCGGCATTGCGCGGCGACTCACCCGGCATCAGGCTGCCGGTTACCGACTGCCAAAACCCGCTCGGCTTGACGCGATTGAGCAGCATGAACTCGCCGGCGGTGTTAAACACTACCACCAGGACTGAGATCGGACGTTTCAAGGTCTCTTTTGCGCTCATGGCCGGTTGCTCTCACACCGTTGGAAGGCTGCCAATTTGGGCGATTGCCACACAGATCCTCCCGCCTTCTCTCCCTATGCACCGGGGTCGATCTGTGGCGCAGATCCATGCAGTCTCGCTGAATCGATTGGAGATCCTAGGGGTCTCCCCTTGGCCGCGGCTCATCGGCCTTCAACAAGACCGATCGAGCGCTTTCACCGGCAACGCGATCTGGTTGACTGCGCAAGCAGCGTACCCAGATCGAGCCTCAAGCCCGCAGCTTGATCCGCAGCGCAAGCTCCTTCAGCTGCGCCTCGTCCACCGCCGAAGGTGCATCGGTGAGCAGACAGGAGGCGGTCTGCGTCTTCGGGAAGGCCATCACATCGCGGATCGAGTGGCTGGCGGTCATCAGCATCACCAGCCGATCGAGCCCGAAGGCGATCCCACCATGCGGCGGGCAGCCGTACTTGAGCGCGTTGAGCAGGAAGCCAAAGCGGTCGTTGGCGTCCTCATCGCTGATCTTCAGCAGCCGGAAGATGCTGCGCTGCACATCCTCACGATGGATACGGATCGAGCCGCCGCCGAGTTCGGTGCCATTCAGGACCAGGTCATAGGCGCGCGACAGGCAGGCGCCCGGATCGGTCTCGAGGCTGTCGAGCTGGTCTTCCTTCGGCGCCGTGAACGGATGATGCAGCGCGGTCCAGCGACCGGTGTGCGGCTCCTTCTCGAACATTGGGAAGTCGACCACCCAGAGCGGCTGCCAGCTACCTTCGAGCAGACCACGGTCGTGCCCGAGCTTGACCCGCAGTGCACCGAGCGCCTCGTTGACCACCGTCGCCTTATCGGCACCGAAGAACACCAGATCGCCGTCTTCAGCGCCGGTGCGCGCCATGATGCCATCGACCGCACTATCGGGCAGGAACTTGAGGATCGGCGATTGCAGCCCCTCGCGGCCCTTGCTGGACCAGTCATTGACCTTGATGTAGGCCAGCCCCTTGGCGCCATAGATACTGACGAACTTGGTGTAGTCGTCGATCTCTTTGCGCGTCAGCTCGCTGCCCTTGGGGAGTCGCAGCGCTGCAACGCGGCCCTCGGGATCAGCCGCTGGGCCAGCAAACACCTTGAATTCAACCTCGCCCATCAGATCGGCGACATCAACCAGCTCGAGCGGCACGCGCAAGTCGGGCCGGTCGGAGCCATAGCGACGCATCGCCTCGGCATAGGTCATGCGCGGGAAGGGGTCAGGCAGATCGACCTCAAGCACGCTTTTGAACAGCTCGCGCACCATCTGCTCCATCAGCGCCGTGAGCTGAGCCTCATCCATGAACGACATCTCGATGTCGAGCTGGGTGAACTCGGGCTGACGATCGGCGCGCAGATCCTCATCACGGAAGCAGCGCGCGATCTGATAGTAGCGATCCAGCCCGGACATCATCAGCAGCTGCTTGAACAGCTGCGGCGACTGCGGCAGCGCATAGAACTCGCCCGGGTGCACCCGGCTCGGTACCAGATAATCGCGCGCGCCCTCGGGGGTCGACTTGGTCAGGATCGGTGTCTCGATGTCGAGAAAACCCTGGGCATCGAGGAAGTTGCGCAGGGTCTGGGTGATGCGGCTGCGCAGGCGCAGGCGTTCTTGCATCTCCGGGCGGCGTAGATCGATGTAGCGATAGCGCAGCCGGACCTCCTCAGAGGCCTCGGCGCCATGCTCGTCGAGCTGGAACGGGGGCGTTTCGGCGGCGTTCAGCACCTGCAGTGAGAGACCCAGCACCTCGACCTCGCCGGTGGCAAGCTCTGTGTTCTCGGTGCCCTCGGGGCGGCGGCGCACGCGGCCAGTCACGGCCAGCACGAACTCGCTGCGCACCTGTTCGGCGAGCGCAAAGATCTCGGCGCGGTCCGGATCGAACACGACCTGGACCAGGCCGCTGCGGTCACGCAGATCGACAAAGATGACGCCGCCGTGATCACGCCGACGATGAACCCAGCCGCAGAGGCTCACCTCGTGGTCGATGAGGCCGCTCTCAAGCTCACCGCAATAATGACTGCGCATGCCGTTCAATCCCCGTTAACTGCCTGCCAGCCGGTGAGCCCAGCCAGCGGAATGCGGGCGGTGAACACCGCCGGAAAAAACAGAACAAGATAACGGCACCTGAACCCCTACGCAAGCAAGGGTTCAGGCGCGCCACTAGGCGGCCGTCATGATTCGGTTTTTAGACGGCTTATCAGGATGCAGACGGCTTATTAGGCTCCGGCCGCGGCCGCTTTCGGCTTCGGCGATTCCTTTGCGACGGGCTTAGCTGCCGGTGTGTCAGACGGAGCCTTGGGTTTCGCATCTGCGGCCGGTTTCTCTTTGGGCTTGTCAGCCGCGGATTTATCCTTGCTCGGCTCCGCATCCTGGTGCAGATTCTTGCGTTTATCTTTGTCGTTCTTGAAGTCGGTCTCGTACCAACCACTGCCTTTGAGCCGGAAGGCGGCGGCGGTGATCTGTTTGGCCAAGGCCGAGGCGCCACAAGCCGGGCAATCGGTCAACGGAGGATCACTGATCTTCTGCAATGCATCCATCTCGTGGCCGCATTCTTCGCAGCGATAGGCGTAGATAGGCATGTTCTCACTCACCAAGCAACAGGGGTTTAACCGCGCAAGTATGGGGTTTTGGGGCCGATTTTCAAAGCCTGATGATGGCTCGGGCAGCGTTCAGCCTGAAGACAGGCCGAAGCGGCTCTCAGCCCTCCTGTTGATGGGCGTCGAGCAGCGACCGGAGCTGCCGAAACAAGCGCCGCGGCGCCTCTGCACGCCCACGCACGGCATCACGCTGGGCAGCACGCACCAGGCTGCGCAGCTGCTGGCGATCGACCTCAGGATAGGCTGAGATCAGTTCAGCGAGGGCCGCGTCGCCCTCTTCGATCAGGCGTTGACGCCAGCGCTCGACCTCATGTTGGCGTGCCGTGGCGGCACGTGCTTGCGCCTCGCGCTGCTCCAGAAGGGCTTGCAAAGGCTCGGTGTTCTCGCGCGCCAGGCAGTTGGCGATGCGCTTGTAGTGGCGACGCAATGCGCGCTGATCCTTGATACGCGCAGTCTCGTTAATGGCAACCCAGGTCAACTCGCTGAACGAGAGTTCCTCGAGCAACCTACGCGGTAGCGTCAAGAGCTGCTCGGCGAGGCTCTGCAGGGCCAGATGCTCGCGCTTGATCTGGCTACGGCTCGGTTTCTTGTCGTCCGTGTCGAGATCTAGATCTGGATCTAGCGCATCGGTCGCGGCACGGGTGCGAGACGAGGTCATGGATTCATGGGCTCCGAGGCGGTGAGCGTTGCACACTCGACCGGGCGGTCAACGGCCATTCTCTAGGGTTGAGGTCATCAGCTTAGGCGATTTCTGCCAAAGCTCATACCGCTTTGCTTGTCTTTTCGCGCGTCTTGCTCCTCGTTTTGCTCCTCGTTTTGCTCCTCGTTTTGCTCCTCGTTTTGTTCATCGCCTTGCTCCCTCGTCTTGTTCATCGCCTTGCTCCCTCGTCTTGTTCATCGCCTGGTTCATCGCCTTGCTCATCGCTCTGCGGCCTGCTCGAGCTGTTCTTGCAGCGCTAAGACATCTGCGCGCGCGGATCGGAAATCGAAGCGCCGTACCGCTTGCAAAACGGCGTCGAGCTGGTTGCGAGACCGAGGGTCGATGACCCGCCGCGCCAGCGCCTCAACCTCCGCCCGAGCACGCAGATTATGCGCTGCCAGAAGCGCATCGAGCCGCTTCAGTTCTACTCCAAGGTCAACCGTATCGAGCGGTTCGGAACCGCCGCGCTCGATCGACCCAGCCTCAAGGCTCGAATCGGCTCGAGCAGACAAGCTCCTGATCGAGTCCAACACCTCGACCAAGGCGGTCTCCAGCGCTCCAAGCCGCTCCGCCAGCAACATCGGCAACGGCGCAAACCTTGCCCCGTCCGCCTGGGCGATGCGGCGCTCGATATCCTTCGCAATGGCGCCAACTCGTGGCATACCGAGCGTCAGCGCAACCCCGCTCAAGGCGTGCGCCGCCGCCCTAGACTGCTCCCAGTCGCCCGCATCAAGTCGCGCGCGGATCTCAGCAGGATGAGCCGAAAATCGCTCGGCAAAACGACGCAGGCGATCGAGATGGCCAGCAAGGTCCTCGTCAACCGGGTCCAGGCCCGGGCCAAGCTCGGCCATCGGTCGAGCGTCCGCCGACACAAGACGCGCCTTGGCAGCATCCTGCGCAGCAGCAGCCAACCCGCCTTCCTGTGCCTTTTGCACAGGGTTGGCTGGATCGGCATCAAACTCCGCGTTCTTGGCCGCTCGATCAGCTGCGCCTTCCGGCCGCAGCCCCCGCAAGGCGGCGATCAGCTTTGAGCGCTCGATCGGCTTACTCAAGTGCCCATTCAAACCCGCCGCACAACAACGCTCGCGCTCGGCATCCGTAGCATGAGCGGTCATCGCAAAAATCGGCTGCATCGCGCAGCCAGGCAGCGCACGCACCGCTCGGGTGGTCTCATAGCCATCCATTTCCGGCATCTGCAGATCCATCAGGATGGCATCGATGGCCTGGCACCCGCGCTCAGCGAGCAGCGCCAGCGCAATGGCGCCAGACTCGGCGACCAAGACCTCAGCGCCAGCATCCCGCAGGATCGCGGAGGCGACCTCATAGTTGAGTGGCTGATCCTCGACCAACAACACCCGCAGCCCCGACAAGACATCCGGGGCTGGCCGCTCAAGCACGAGCGGGCGCGAACGCACGTCCGGCGGCGCCGCCTCCAACGTCAGGTCGAAGGCAAAGCGACTGCCAACGTCGAGCTGGCTCGTCAGCTCGATCTGTCCACCCATCTGATTGACCAAACGCCGGCAGATGGCCAGGCCGAGCCCGGTGCCACCAAAACGCCGGGTGATCGAGGCATCGGCTTGGGTAAACGGCTGGAACAGCCGCTCGCGCTGATCGTCGCGAATACCAATGCCGGTATCGGTCACGGCAATGGCCAATCGCACCCAGTCATTGGCGAGAGGCTCAGCGCGCAGCTCAAGCTTGACCTGTCCTACCTCAGTAAATTTGATCGCGTTGTTGAGCAGATTCACCAACACTTGCCGCAGGCGCGATGCGTCACCAAACACCCAGCAGTCGTCTCCTCCCTGTTGCTCGATCTTCAACGCTAAGCCTTTGTTGACAGCGCTCAACTCCACCAAATCACGCGCCTCGTCGACCAAGGCGCTAACGCTGAAGGCGGTTCGCTCTAACTCGAGCCGCCCGGATTCGATCTTCGAGAAATCGAGCAGATCCCGAATCAGGTGCATCAGCACCCGCGCGGCGCGCTCAGCCTTGGCCACATAGTCACGCTGCGTCGCATTCAGCCTGCTGCCCTCTAGTAGCTGAATAAAGCCGACGATGGCGTTCATCGGCGTTCGGATCTCATGACTCATATTGGCCAAGAACTGCGATTTAGCGCGGTTAGCCGCCTCTGCCTTCTCTTCTGCGCGCCGTCGCACCTCAGCCTCGGCGCGCAGCCGCTCGTTGGTTTGACGAAGATCGTTTAGGGTTTCCCGCACGCGGGACTCGAGACCAACGTTCTCCTCCTTGATGGCGTCTGCAGCGCTGGCTTGCTTCTTGCGGCGCTGCTCCTCCAGCAGATAGAAGCGATCGGTAATCGCAAAGGCTAGGATCACCGCATCCAGGCCTGAGCCGATCTGCGTCGCCCAAGTGGTGATAAAGGTGGTCGGCAACAGACCAAAGGCATTCAGCGCATAGATCACCATGAAGCCGAGCAACACGGTCCAGCCAAACGAATAATAGATCGCCGGCCGAAACCCCTGAAAGCTGACTTTGAAGCCAACAACGATAAACAAAATGACACTAAAGACCAGCGCAACGGCAAACCGGACCGCGATGTCATAGGGTCCAATCAAAGCCAGCAGCATGCCGATCACAGCGAGCCAACGCAGACCACCCAGGATGCGGTGGATGACTGGCGCATTGGTGGCGGTATCCAAGATCGATCGGGTAAACGCAACCCCCGCCAAGTAGGCCGCTGAAAGGAAGAACGGCAGGCTGACATTACCCCACCAAGGATGATTGGGCCAGAAGAACTGAAATGAGATCCCACTCAGCGCAAGCTGAAAGGCGACGTAGAGACTGACAAAGGCCGCGTAATAGAGGGCATTGACATCACGGAGGCGCCTAGAGTGGTAAATGTTGTAGACCACCAGCATCAGCAGCGCGCCATAGTAGAGCGCCAATACGCTGTATTCAGTCGCCACGCGCTCGAACGCGCCATTGCCTGACAGGAGTTCGATCGGTAGGTTCAGCGAACCAGTCGTCTCAACCCGGAGATAGACGGTGACCAGCGCACCCGGCTGCAAGTCCAGTGGAAACAGAAAGGTCCGGGTCATCACCGGCCGCGTCGCAAAGGGCTCACGATCACCGGTTTGATAGCGTATGAATCCATCTGGGCCATCAACATAAACGATGACCGAATCGAGCAGTGGATAGGCCAGCTCAAGGAAGTAGGTCTGTGGACGATCGAGCCGGTTGTCGATCTGCAGGCGCGCCCAATGCACGCGGCGATCGAAACCAAGACTGTCCATTTCAGCCCGTACCGAAGCGAAGGCCGTAGCCGCATCCAGAGCGCGCACATCCTCGATGCCAAGCGCCCCGTCCGGATCGGTCAACAGCTGCAAATGCCCGACAGTGCTATATTGATCCTGCTTGCCCGCGACGAGCAATGGCGAGACTCGAGCGCCTAAGTCCCCTTCAGTAGGGGGCGCGACCGCCCAACTAAAGGCGGGCGCTAGCAGAGCCGCCAGCAGGAGGACGACTATTAAGTTCAGATGTGGCCGGATCATATTGAAGTCCTTCTCTCTCAGGTCCGTGAAGCCTACACCGCAGACTCCCACCGCTGAAGCCAGAGCTGGCCGCGTCCAGTGTTCGCGGCCTGCTCAAGTGCCTGCGATGCCGCTAAGGCCAAATCGTGGGAGCTAACCCGCTGAGTCAGATCAATCAGCGCAAACTCCAGTGTGATCCCACCCACACTGGCCGTCACCAGTTGCCCGGGTTCACGCCCCTTGAGTCCCAGCTGCGCCACCGTATCCACCAAAGCGGCCGCCCGGTCCAACGCCATATCGGCGCCCTGCTGCGGCAAGATCATTGCAAATTGGGGGCCGCCAAAGTGCGCACAGAAATCGAGTGCCCCCCTCGCCTGCTCAGCCAGCCCCCGTCCAACGCGCTCGAGCAAGGTCTGAATTGCGAGGTGTCCGCGGCTATCCACCAAGGCGCCGAAATCGTCGATCCCAACCAGCAACAGCGAGAGCGGCATTTGCTCGAGTTCAGCGCGCTTGATCTCACGCTCGAGCAAGCTGTCGAAGGTCGCGCGGTTCGCCACCCCGGCAATGCTATCGACCTGAGCCAGGGCTCGCAAACGATCGCGACTCGCCTTCAGCTGAAGATGGGTGCTGACCCGCGCCCGCACCCGCAGCCGTTTGATCGGCTTGGTGATGTAATCCACGCCGCCGACCTCGAAGCCCTTCGCCTCGTCCTCGATATCGGTCTTCGCGGTGACGAAGATCACTGGGATCTCGGCGAGCCGCGGATCGAGCTTGAGTAGACGGCAAACCTCATAGCCGTCGACATCCGGCATCATGATGTCGAGCAGGATCAGATCGATACGCAGGCTTGAGGCGATCTCGATGGCCTCGTCGCCCGACATCGCAAAGAACACCTCACACTCGGAGCCAAGGGCTGCGGCGAGCACCTCGATGTTCTCTGACACGTCGTCGACGATCAGCACATGTGGCCGCTCTTGCGAACCGGGATCGATCCCAGGATCAATGATCGCCATCTATCGCCTCACTCCACTCAGGCTCGAAAGCTCAGGCTGGAAAGCCGGCTGCGCAGATCAGATCGCGCTAAGGAAACGCCTCAAGCTCAGCGATCGCCCGTTCATAGCGCTCGCGCAGCTCATCGCGAAGCTTGGCCTTCTTAGCGCCCGAGCAGCCGCCCAGCTCGCCCAAGCGAGCAAGAAAGTCCTTTCTCATGCGCGCTTGCGCATCGCGATAATACCCTTCCGGGAAGAGATCGTCCTGCGCATCGAGCACCGTCATCCGAAAGCCGCTCGCCAGAATCTTATTCAGGTTTTCCGTGCGGCGCCCAGAGCGATCTTGCCGACAGCGATTGTTGTAGAGATCGAGTTCAAAGGCGGCCTCAACCGCGTTGACGATAAGCTGCTGTGTCTGCTCATCGAGCGAGGCTTGGGCTCGCGCCTGGAGTGGTATCAGCAACACTGATGACAATGACAGGGCGAGCAAGCTCAACAGCGCAGCTGAGCTGAGCAAACGCCGACGCAGCATAGATCGGTATAACAGGTGCATCGCCCCCTAGCTCCGGCCGTAGACCGGTACAGCCGCTCCAGTGACGCAACGCGCGGCGTCAGAGGCAAGAAAGACCATGACATCGGCAAGCGCGGCCGGCGGCACCCAGCGCGAATGATCTTGGTCTGGCATCGCTGCGCGGTTCTCGGGGGTATCCACCGTACCCGGGAGGATCGCATTGACCCTGATGCCACCCTGCTTGTGCTCCTGAGCCAGCGACTCGGTGAGTGCCACAACACCCGCCTTGGCCGCACAGTAAGGCCCCATGTGGCCTTTGGCCGCAAGCGCGGCTCGCGCCGAGACGTTGACGATGCTGCCCTGGCCTTGCTCGAGCATGACCGGCACCACCGCACGGCAGCAATGGAAGACGCTGCGCAGGTTGAGATCGAGCATGCGATCCCAGGTGGCGTCATCGGTTTCGTGCAGCGGCGGCCCCATCGCGAAGCCGCCAGCCACATTCGCGAGGATGTCGATACGGCCGAAACGCCCCTTGGCTGCAGAAATGGTGCGCGCGACGTCGTCGCTTGCCAGCAGGTCGGTTGGGAAGAGTTCGATCTCAGCGTCATCTGGCAGCCCAGATCTGGCCTTGACGAGGCCCTCCGAGCTGATGTCCAGCATGGCAATCCGCGCGCCTTCGCTCACCAGCGCCGCACACAGGGCTTGACCCAGATTACCAGCGGCGCCGGTCACCAGCGCGACTTTATCGTTAAACTGTCCCATATAGATACTCCCACATTCAGATACGCTTTTCAGACGCTTCAGCTACTCTGCTCAGACACTCTACTCGGACACTCTAAGCAGACACTCTACCGGTATCGACTGAGGCATGGACGGCGAGGTCGATGACGGCCAGACGCCTAGGGCCAGCCGAAGACTTGGCGCTGTCCAGCGGCGGCCTCTGCAGCCGGACAAGGAAGCACCGTAAGGCTATCGGACCGAGCTGTAAACGTCGCGCAGCCCCAAAGGCACGCCAACGCTGAACGGCCTGCGCGAGTCTGCATGCGACCCAGCGAGCTTCTCTGTATCATTAGCGGTTGTTCAAGTCACCGTAAAGAGGCCTGGCTTTGCCGAGAACGCTGACAGCAGCTGGCATCTGATGCAATGGCTTTTCCTATTGTTACCGATCGCGGCCGCCTCTGGCTGGCTCGTCGCGTGGCGCAGCGGCTCGCGACGCCGCCCCGAGGGCAGCTGTAGTAGCGGAGATCCGGTCTTTTTTCGCGGCCTCAACTATCTGCTCGACGAGCAGCCAGATAAGGCGATCGACGTCTTCCTGAAGCTCGCGGAGGTCGATGGCGAGACCGCGGAGACGCATCTCGCGCTCGGCGCCCTGTTCCAGCGCCGTGGCGAGGTGGAGCGCGCCATCCGCATCCACCAAAACCTGGTTGCCCGCGAAAACCTGAGCAATGCCCAGCGCGGTTACGCGCTCTACGAGCTCGGGCGCGACTATATGCTCGCCGGTTTGTTCGATCGGGCCGAGAGCCTGTTTCTGGAACTGGTCGAGCAAGGCCTGCAAGATCGGCGCGCACTTCGCAGCCTGATCGAGATCTATCAGGCGGAGAAGGATTGGCGGCGCTGTCTCGAGACGGCAGATCAACTGCGGCGGCGCTCCGACCAACCCATGCAGACCGAGATCGCCCAGTATCACTGCGAGTTAGCCGACGAATGCCTACGACATGCCCGCCGCGACGAAGCGCGCGCCCATTTGCTCGACGCGCAAGCCGTGGACCCCAATTGCATCCGCGCGACCATGATCCAGGCGCAAATGGAGATGGATGGCGGCGATCCGGACTCCGCGTTGATGCTGTATCGACATCTCGCGCGGCGCGGCCCCGATTACCTGCCGGCCATGCTGCCAGCGCTGCTGCACTGCTGCGAGCGACTCAACCGCCAAGGCATCGCCAACGAACTCGGCGATCTGTTCGCGGCCCATCCGTCGCCACCGTTGATGCTCGAGCTCTCGCGCGCAATCGAGCGCGAACAGGGCCCACAGGCCGCGCTCGAGTTCCTCAGCGACTACCTCGGCGCACATGCCGACCTGGTCGGCACCGAGCGGCTGCTCGAGCTGCGGCTGTCTCGGTTTCCGGAGCAAGCGGCGGAAGGCGACGCGCAACTGCTCGAGGTGATCAGGCACCTGGTCGCCGCACGCCCAAGCTATCGCTGTGACCAATGCGGATTTGAGGCCCGCGCCCTGCACTGGCAGTGCCCGAGCTGTAAACATTGGGGCAGCATCAAGGCCGTCGCCGCCCAGCCGCTCAGGTCACCTAGCGGCCTGGCGCCAGGCCTAACCGCCAGCGTCAGCGGTTAACCTTGGCCGTCAGCCGCGACAGACACCGAACAGACTCCGAAACAGACAGCGATCACGATCACGATCACGCCAACGCACGCGACCCAACGGATCACCGATGCCAGCCCTTGCAGACACCCGCATCATCGTCGCCCTCGACTACGCCTCCGCCGACGCGGCCATTGCGCTCGCCGACCAACTCGACCCGCAACACTGCCGGGTCAAGGTCGGCAAGGAGCTGTTCACCAGCGCCGGCCCGGCCGTGGTCGAACAGCTGGTCGGGCGCGGCTTCGATGTCTTCCTCGACCTCAAATTCCACGACATCCCGAACACCGTCGCTGCCGCTTGCGCCGCCGCCTCCGCACTCGGGATCTGGATGCTCAACGTCCACGCCTCCGGCGGGCTCGCCATGATGCAAGCCGCGCGTGAGCGTCTCGAGCGCGCGCAGAAGCCCCCCTTACTCATCGCCGTCACCCTGCTGACCAGCCTCGATGACAACGATCTGGCCGATATCGGCTGCCCCGGCAGCACTCTCGAGCGGGTCGAACGCCTCGCTGCACTCAGCGCCCAGGCGGGCCTCGATGGCGTCGTCTGCTCGCCACTCGAAGCCGCGGCACTGCGCCAGAGGCTTGGTCCGCAGTGTCTGCTCGTCACACCCGGCGTGCGTCCGGCCCAGGCTGTCAGCGGCGACCAGAAGCGCATCATGAGCCCCAGTCAGGCCATCGCTGCCGGCGCTGATCATCTGGTCATCGGTCGCCCCATCACCGCCGCGGATGATCCCATGGCCGCGCTGCTCGCGATACAAGACGAGCTTGCGGCCACCCCTTCCGCCCCAGGCTGACATCTGCGCAGGGGCTGTGATGGCACGCTATGGCACGCAGCGTCCCCGCCACCTCGAAGGATGCAGCGCTTGTTTCACAGTCACCAACACTACGACAGGAGCCCTCATGGCCAAGATCAATAAAGCTGTCTTCCCCGTCGCCGGCCTCGGTACGCGCTTTCTCCCGGTGACCAAGGCCAGCCCGAAAGAGATGCTGCCCATCGTCGACAAACCACTCATTCAGTACGCCGCCGAAGAGGCCGAACAGGCCGGAGCGACGCAGCTGGTATTTGTCACCGGCCGTCACAAACGCTCGATCGAGGATCATTTCGACAAGTCACCCGAGCTCGAGTCCGAGCTCGAATCGGCCGGCAAGGACAAGCTACTCACTATCGTGCGTACCATCCTGCCCGAGCACGTCAGCTGCATCTATCTGCGTCAGGCCGAAGCCCTCGGGCTCGGACACGCGGTGCTCTGCGCCAAGCCAGTAGTCGGCAATGAGCCGTTCGCGATCCTCCTCGCCGACGACCTGATCGACAATGCCGCTAAGGGCGTTTGCGAACAGATGGCCGAGTTGCACGAGCGCACTGGCGCCAGCATCCTCAGTGTCGAAGAGGTACCGCCGAACGAGACCCACAAGTACGGCATCGTCGAAACCGAGGCGCAGCCCGATGGCAGCCTACGGGTGACCTCGATCGTCGAGAAGCCGAAGCCAGAAGAGGCCCCGTCTAACCTCGCCGTCGTCGGCCGCTATCTCCTCACGCCAGCGATCTTCGACAAGCTCGAACAGACCCAGGCCGGCGCCGGTGGGGAGATCCAGCTGACCGATGCGATTGCGGCATTGCTTAAAGAAGAGACCGTGATTGCCCACCCGTTTGAAGGCAAACGTTACGACTGCGGCAGCAAAGAGGGCTACCTCGAGGCGACCGTCGAACTCGCGCTCAAACATCCAGAGCTTGGCGAATCGTTCCGTGATTACCTGAAATCGCTGGCGTTATGAGGGCTGCTTAGCCAGCCAGAGGACGCCAAGCCAAGGGGCTGCGGCGTCCTCGCGCCCAAGGCATCAATCGCCAGCAGCAAAAGTAAAATTTTGTCGACGATAAAATTTTTTTGATTGCCAATACCTAGGCAATTAGTAGGATACTCGGCTGGGTCTAGTCGACCGGTACCCGTACGGCAATCGCCAGCGATGACGAGGAGATGATGTACCAGTGAAAAACTGCAAGCTTTGCCGATTAAGCCGCCACTGCAACGACCTTCCCGGCGTCTGTATCCTGATGCCTTACTTTGCCGTCGTTGTGCTCACGGTCTCCATCGGCTATCTGTTCGTGACCCAAGAGGTCCTGGCCTAAGGCTCCGGCTCCGGCTCCGATCAGCCGAGTCCATGATCGAGCCGGTAGATCAGCATCGTCATCACGAGCGCTCCGGCCAAGAACCAGATCGGCCCGAGTAGCCATAGCGCTAGCGGGATCGCGACGTAGTAGCAACGCATCCCAAGGTTGTAGGCGCTCGCCCCGCGACTGAGCGCACGAATCGCGGCATCAGCGTCGAGTACCAATGTTTGGTCATCGCTTTGGTCATCGCGTGGCAGGTTGAGCAAGAAAGCGGCGTGATTATAGAAGCGCACGCAAAGCGAGAAGCTGACGAAGGCGATCAGAAACACGAGCACAATCAGCAAGGCCTTGATCACTGCCAGCTTATGGCTGCGAATACCGGCAAGATGGAAGATATTATTGAGCTGATCGAGACCTTCGTAGGTCAGGGCAAAACTGAGAATCCCGAGCCCGATCACAATCGCAGTCGAGGCCAGGAAGGTGGCCGCCATGGTCCAGTTGCGCAGTGTCTGCACCGCGAGGATATCAGCCCCCCGCGCCATGACATGCGAGGCCCATCGGGCCCGAGCGCGATTATTCCGACCGAGCGACGTCCTTGCTGGCCAATAGCGAACCTCCAGCAAGTGGATCAAGTGATAGCCAATCAGCAAGCCCCCCGCTGAGCCCGACAAGGCCAGTTCGAGGGTCAAGTCCGAGTCTGCGATCAGCATCAATGCCCGCCGGTCGATGAAGGGTCGACCTGCGTGATACAGGCCGGAGCCATGCCACCGCAGCTGTCGTCGTCACGCTCGCAGAAATCGAAACAGGTGATAAGCCGCCCCTCAAAGGTCGCATCCACCTGGAGACTGTTGGGGGTTCGGTCAACACTGAAACCCGCCTGAGGCTCCGGACTCTGCCCGACGAGGCGCAGACGCTGGCCGGGATAGTCGATACTCAGGGCGACGCGCATTGGATAATAACCATCCAAGAACCGGCGCATGTACGGGCCATTTCGGAGTCTGAACAGTCCATCCCCGAGCGATTGCAGGGCGCGACTCTGGGCCCGGATACACAGCTCCGCGTCGGCGCCAACATCCTCGAGCTGAACGCTATAGCCTTCGACCCAAGCGCGGCCGATATTGCGACTGCGCTCGATGGCAAGATCGCGAATGCCGTCGACCTTAAACAGGATCTGCGCAGCATGCACTGGGTCGATGTTCTCGTGGCATTGGATCAGCTCGACCCAACCGAGATCGAGGCTGGCCTCGGTGATCGCAATCCGGTTGCGATGATAGTGGGCGCCATCAGCCGCTGCCGACGAGATGAACTCCAGCTCGCCCTCGTTGACCAACTCGACTCGCGAGGAAAGATCGAACTCGTCGGACCAGTCCTCCGGCCAATCATCGGTCGCCTCAGCTGTTGCCGCTGCGACTGGCACTGCCATGAAGACCAGGGCGAGCAAGACCCACAAGAGGTAACTGAGCTTACCCCCCTTGTTGGGACAATTCTTGCAGCGCTTACCCTCTTTATACTTCTTGCAGCACTTACCGTTTTTCTTGGGCATGATCGGCGCCTGCGTGTTGAGCGATCAGGCCGCCGAAGGCGCAGCGGCACTAATCTTCTTCGCCGCGGCTGCAAGCTCATTGTCGATCATCAGCAAACCCTGTCCCTGGTCGCCAAACAATCGCAGACGGCCCAAGATGTCGTTAACGGTCGCCTCCTCTTCGATCTGCTCGGTCACGAACCATTGCAGGAAGATATGCGTCGCATGATCCTTCTCGTGCGCGGCATGGTCGACAAGGTCGTTAATAGCGCCAGTGACACTGCGCTCATGGCTCAGCGTGCGCTCGAACATGTCCATGATCCCGGCGGTCTGTGCCGGCGGCGCTGATACCGCCTCGAGTTCTACGGTGGCATCTTGATCGAGCAGGTAGCGGTACATCTTCAACGCATGGGTCATCTCCTCGCCATGCTTCGCCATGAACCAGGCTGCCGTACCGTTCAGATTATTACTTTCGGCCTGTGCAGACAGGCCGAGATAGAAATAGGCTGAGAACAGCTCTCGGTTGATCTGCGCGTTGATGCGCGAGGCCATTTCGTTAGAAATCATCGACGGGTCTCCGTTGCTAGCTGCCTAGGTTCTTGCAGATGCGAGTCATCCGAGCGCGGCGCATGTCTCATTCAGCCACGTCCAGCAACGTTGCTGGTCGACGCGCATCGAACGCACACTGTTATCAGCCCATGAGTTTGCGAGTCGAACGCCGTTTTCAAGCTCCCCTCGGACCCTGAGCCGACAGACGGGGTTCTGATCGAACGCGACGCCGCCGCTGTCGCCGAGCCAATGCCCGTGTCGCCGGGCCGATGCTCGGCTTGATCGCGCTAAAATGGCACCCATCCGCGCGCACCTGAGCGCAAACGTCGCTAATGTCCCTGCCTCCTTCATGACCGATCACCACGCGCGACCCCGCATCGCCATCGCCGGCGCCAGCGGCTTTATCGGCACCGCCCTCTGCCCGCTGCTCGCCGAGCGTTTCGAGGTCATCGCCCTGACGCGCTCGCCGGCACGCGCGCAAACGCCTGATCCAACAGGGCGCATCCAGTGGCGGCAGTGCGACCTGTTCTGCTCCAGCGCACTGGTCGACGGGCTTGCCGACATCGACTATGCGGTCTATCTGGTGCACTCCCTCGCTCCCTCCTCTCGCCTGACTCAGGCGAGCCCGCGAGACATGGATCTGGTTCTGGCCGACAACTTCGCCCACGCGGCCGCCGCCAACGGCGTCAAGCAGATCGTCTTCGTCAGCGGCGTGATGCCGGAGAGCTTCCGCTTCTCGCCGCTGCTTTGGAGTCGGCGCGAGGTCGAGATGGTGCTGGGCTCCAGGGGCACGCCGGTCACGGCACTTCGCGCCAGTCTGGTGATGGGTCCCGGCGGTACCGGCCCCCGGCTACTGCTCGACCTGGTGCGGCGCTTGCCCCTGTTGCTGTTGCCACCTGCGGCAGGCTCCGTGACCCGCCCGATCGCGCTCTCCGACCTGCTGCGAGCCATCCTCCACTGCCTCGGGCAGCCCGAGCGATTCCGTGGCGCCTACGACATCGGCGGCGCGGAGTCGCTCAGTTACGAGGCCATGCTGCGCGAGACCGCCGCTGCACTCGGCCTGCGACGGCGCTTCGTCAAGGTACCGGTGCTGCCGGTCGGGCTCGCGTCGCTGACAGCACGCGCGATCAGCGGCGCACCGGCGGCCATGGTCGGCGCCATCGTCGAGAGTTTGCCGCAGGATACGCGGATGCGCGACAACCCGGTGCAACAGGCCATCGAGCCGCATGCATTGGGCTTTCGCGCCGCCCTCGAGGCCAGCATTGACCCAGCCACCAGGCGCCTGTTGCCGAGCCCATGGCAACGCCTCAAGGAGCAGGATCGCGAGGTCATGCGCGAGCAATCCCTGGTGCGCTCGATCCAGCGCGCCATCCTGCCTCCGGGGCAGGACGCGGCTTGGCTCGCCGGCAACTATTTTCGCTGGCTCGGCGACTGCTGCTGGCCATTGGTGCGAAGCCAGGTCGACGACGACGGCCATGTCGAGGTCTGGTCGCGGCTGCCGCGCCTGCGGATGCTCCGGCTGCGGCACATGGCCAGTGAGAGCACGCCAGAGCGCCAGATCTACGAGATCGCCGGCGGCCTGCTGGCCCGCCCCGGCGAAGGCCGCGCCCGGTTCGAGTTCCAGACCCTGCTCGATGGGCGCTACACCATGACCGCGATCCATGACTACGCCCCGGCCATCCCCTGGTATCTCTACATACTCACCCAGGCTGTCGCCCATCGGCTGGTGATGCGGCGCTACCAGTCGCGCTTGGCGCGCCTAGCGCGTTAGCCGCGGCGAGTTCGGGTCAGGCGCAGCGTCCGAGCTTATGAAAGCACCCGACAGCCGTCTCGAACAGCGCCGGCTTGCACTGTGATGGTCAGGCATCGAGAATCGGGCAGTCAGAGGACAGTGACGACGCTGTCCATCACACTGAAGGATGACCGCAGCGCGCGGTGACGACACCCCATGACAGGAGAAATGCGTGATCACAGGAGAGCTCAAATCAAGGATCGACCGCATCTGGGACAGCATGTGGTCCGGCGGCATCTCCAACCCGCTCACCGTCATCGAGCAACTCACCTACCTGCTGTTCATCAAACGCCTCGATGAGCTGCACAGCCTGCGCGAGCGCAAGGCCGCGCGCACCGGCCAGCCGATCGAAGCGCCCATCTTTCAGGACTACCAGTCGAAGCTGCGCTGGTCGCGCTTCAAGGAGACTGCGCCCGAGCAGATGTTCGCCACCGTCAAGGACGAGGTCTTCCCCTTCATCAAGACCCTTGGCAGCCGGAACGGACCTGGCGGCGGCACCGACGCGGAAGGCGACTCCACCTACTCGCACCACATGCGCGACGCCATCTTCATGATGCCCACCCCGCGCGTACTCGCCAACGTGGTCGATCAGCTCGACGCCATCGACATGGCCGACGCTGACACCAAGGGTGATCTCTACGAGTACATGCTTGGCAAGATCGCCAGTGCCGGGCAGAACGGACAGTTCCGCACCCCGCGCCACATCATCAAGCTGATGGTCGAGATGACCGCGCCGACGCCCAACGATAGGATCTGCGACCCGGCCTGCGGCACCGCCGGCTTCCTGATCGCCGCCTCCGAGCACCTGCGCAGACAGCATGCCGAGGCCATCTACAAGAGCGAGACCTCACGCCGGCGCTTCAACGAGGGCACCTTCCACGGCTTCGACTTCGACAGCACCATGCTCCGCATCGGCAGCATGAACATGCTGCTGCACGGGGTCGAGAACCCAGACATCCGCTACAAGGACTCGCTCGCGCAGTCGGTCACCGATGATGGCAACGACGCCGAGCGCTACTCGCTGATCCTCGCCAATCCGCCCTTCGCCGGTAGCCTGGATTATGAATCCACCGCCAAGGACCTGCAGCAGATCGTCAAGACCAAGAAGACCGAGCTGCTGTTCTTGGCGCTGTTCCTGCGCCTGCTGCAGATCGGTGGACGTGCCGCGATCATCGTGCCGGATGGCGTGCTGTTCGGCTCCAGCAAGGCGCACAAGACGCTGCGCCAGATCCTGGTCGAGGACCAGAAGCTCGACGCCGTCATCTCGATGCCCTCGGGCGTGTTCAAGCCCTATGCCGGGGTCTCCACCGCCATCCTGCTGTTCACCAAGACCGGCCCTGTGGGGCAATCGAGGGGCGGCACCGACCAGGTCTGGTTCTACGACATGCGCGCCGACGGCTACTCGCTCGACGACAAGCGCAGCCCGCAGCCGGACAAGAGCGACCTTCCAGACATCCTCACCCGCTGGCAAGCCTTGCGTGCACAAGGGCAGGACGCCGAGGCCGAGCGCAAACGCACCGAGCAGAGCTTCCTGGTGCCCAAGGCCGAGATCGCTGGTAACGACTACGACCTCTCGATCAACCGCTACAAGGAGGTCGAGTACGAGGCCGTCGAGTACGACCCGCCGCAGGTGATTCTGGAGCGGTTGGCGAAGCTCGACGCAGAGATCGCCGAAGGGCGGGAGGCGTTGGAGGCGCTGCTGCAATGAGCCGTGATCTCGCCGGAGCGCCCGACGCCTTCTTCGAGCGCATCCGCGCCATGCTCGCCGAGGCGCGCGGCCGGACTTACGCCAGCGTCAACGCCATCATGGTCGAGGCGTACTGGAAGATCGGTCAGCGCATCGTCAAGGAAGAGCAAGGCGGTCGGGCCAATGCCGCCTATGGCAGCCAACTCATGCCCGAGCTGTCCCGGCGCTTGGGCGATGAGTTCGGCAAGGGCTTCTCCGTCGCCAATCTGAAGAACGCCCGCCAGTTCTACCTTCGATTTCCGGACCAGGAAAAACGCTACACACTGCGTAGCGAATTGAGCTGGAGCCACTACCGGCTGATCATGCGCGTCGAAGACGCCAAGGCCCGCGCCTACTACATCCGCAAGGCCGCCGACCAAGGCTGGAGCAGCCGCCAGCTCGAGCGCAACATCCGCAGTGGCTGGCATCGGCGCCTGCTGTCAAGCGCGGCGCCGATGACAACCCGACACTCGGTATCATCCTCTGTGCCGACAAGGACGAGACCGTCGTGCGCTACTCGGTGCTGAACGAAAACGCGCAGCTCTTCGCCGCCAAGTATCTGCGCGTGCTGCCTAGCGAAGAAGAGCTCGCGCGCGAGATCGAGGCGCGCCATGTCCTCGAACTGCCCGGAGCGAAGGATGACGCATGACCAGCCCCGAGTCCGTCCACCGCGAGCATCGCCAGAGGCGTCCATGATGACACTTGAGATCAAAGCGATCGGCGATTCGGTCGGAGTCATCCTACCGCCGGAAGTGCTGACCCTGCTGCGCGCGAAAGAGGGTGACAGGCTGCACCTGACAGAAATGCCCGAGGGGATTCTGCTCAGCACTCAACGCCCCGAGTCGACAAGGCAAATGCAGGTCGCTGAACAGATCATGGATGAGGACTGTGAGGTTTTGCGTGAACTGGCCAGGTGACCAGGACCGCGTCTCAGTGCATCAAAAATGTTAGTGATCAGCCTTTCACAAGAATCCGAAGCCCATTTGGAACAGATCGCCATGCGTGCCGGGCTGACGCCTGATGAACTGGCGCGACGTGCCATTCTCGACTTTCTTGAGGAGCAACAGGACGCTGAAACCGCCTTAGAGCGGCTCAACCATCCAGCCTGCCGCTGGAGCCAAACCGATTTGGAGCAAGGGGTTGATTTGGAGGATCGAATAGAATGAACGCAGCTGTTGCCAGCTACAATGCCTTGATTCAGCCATGCTGCGATACGGTCAAATATGATCCGCCCGCAGTGATCTTGGAGCGGTTGGCGCGGCTGGAGGATGATATTGCCGAGGGTCGGAGGGAACAGGAGTCGATGCTGCGATGACTCTCAAGCAGGCACCGATTGGGGACTTGGTTGCCAAATGCAGTACATGGAACCCGATACGCGACGGTAGCGGCGAGTTTGACTACATCGACCTAAGCTCCGTTGACAAAGACGAGAAACGGGTCGTCACCGTTGAGCGGTATCCGTGCGCCGAAGCACCTACCCGAGCTAGACAACTGGTCAAAGCTGGCGATGTTCTTGTTGCCACGGTGCGACCGAACCTAAACGGCGTCGCGCTCGTTGAGGAGTCTCACGACGGCATGACAGCATCGACTGGCTATTCCGTCTTGCGCCCGCTAGCGGACAAGCTCGACTCGGGTTTCCTTTTCCACTGGGTGAAGACGAACGCGTTCGTTCAGCGGATGATCGATGTTGCCACCGGGGCAAACTACCCAGCCGTATCCGACGCCAAGGTACGCGCTTCTACAATCCCCCTTCCCCCCCTCGCCGAGCAGAAGCGGATTGCGGCGATTCTGGATGCGGCGGACGCCTTGCGGGCCAAGCGCCGCGAGTCCCTCGCCGAACTCGACAGGCTCCTTCAGTCCACCTTTCTTGATCTGTTTGGTGATCCGGTTACCAATCCGATGGGGTGGGAAGTCAAACCACTAGGCGAGTTGGGCACGCTTGATCGCGGGGTATCTAAACACCGCCCTCGGAACGAACCTTCGCTTCTTGGTGGTGCACACCCGCTGATACAGACGGGCGAAGTTGCAAACTCGGAGGGCTACATTCGCTCCTACACGTCAACCTATTCCGATCTCGGGTTGAAGCAAAGCAAGATATGGTCAGCCGGAACACTCTGCATCACGATCGCAGCCAACATCGCCAGCACGGGGATTCTGACTTTCGACGCATGTTTTCCTGACAGTGTTGTCGGCTTTAAGTCAGACAAAGGTGGACGGGTTGAATACGTGCAAGGGCTATTTTGGTTCTTCAAGGAGATTCTGGATCAGAGAGCGCCGCAGGTTGCTCAAAAGAACATCAATTTGAAGATTCTTCGCGCTCTTCCGGTCCCGCTCCCCCCCGCTGATCTCCAACAACGCTTCGCCACCATCGTCGAGTCCATCGAACGCCAAAAGACCCGCCTCCGCGCCCACCTCTCCGAACTCGACACCCTTTTCGCCTCGCTCCAGTCTCGCGCCTTCAACGGTCAACTCTGAGAGATTGCCGCCATGACGCTCGCCGAAACCATCTACCAGAAAAGCCTGTCACTGCCGCCGGAGAAGGCGCGCGAGGTGCTCGACTTCATCGACTTCATCAAGGACCGCCCAGGCGTTACCGAGGCTGTTAGCGACAGAGGCGCCGCCAAGCGAAGGTCACTACTCGAAGTCTTCGAGGAAGCGGGCCTGATCGGCTGCCAGGAGACGGACAAGCAGTTATCAACAACCTACAAGGCGCAGCTTGACTTCTAACAGAAGCACGTTGGATCAATGTGATCATCGTCGACACCGTTTTCTGGTTCGGCCTGATGGACCGCCGCGATCAATACCACAAACCCTGCCATCGATTTCTCGCCAACTGCCAAGAACCGTTGATCACCACTTTTCCGGTGCTCACCAAGGCGCTGCACCTGCTGATGAGTCGGGGCCGTGCATCACAGGGCTTGACCGCCAAGGGTTAACGCGAGCTTGCATACAGAGTCATTTTAGGAGCGGGATGTGAGCACACAGAATATCAGTCGCGAACAGGTAAAGGCAGAGATCGATCAACTCGATAGCGAGTATTTGGGACTCGCCTATCGGGTAATTCGCCAATTTCCTCATCGAGCGGAACAGCGACAGCGCCCCGGCAAGCCAACTTTTTCGCGACGTTGGCTAGGCAAGCTTCAAAAGCCATCCCTCAGTGGCCAAGCGCTGCAGGAAGATCCCAAGTTGGCCTATCTGGCAAAGCGGTATGGGCTATGAGGGGTCGGACTTATGAATCTACCCTTGGAGACACCGTCATGACCGACTTAGCACGCATCACTGTTGATCCCGAGGTCTGCGGAGGTCGACCATGCATTCGAGGCCTGCGGGTGCGCGTCAAGGATATTTTGGACATGCTTGCAGCGGGTGCCTCACGCGACGAGGTCTTGGCGGATTATGCGTACTTGGAAGACGCTGACATCACCGCCGCACTCAACTACGCAGCGGCCCAGTCCGACCACCTGATCTTGCGAGTCGCCTGATCCTGCGCTTTCTGGTGGATGCTCAATTGCCCCCGGCGTTAGCGCGCTGGTTGGAATGGTTCGAGACGCTCCTGCCCAAGATCGAGTCGGCGTCGCGCTTGGGAGCGTCATTCGTCGAGGTCGTCTGAGGGCTGATCATGAGCAACTTCGCCTTCCTGCCAACCGAATTCCGCGCCATCCAGGAGTTCGCCACCAACGAAGAAAGCCACAAGCGGGACTGCTTGCGCGTGGCATGCTTCAAGTTCGCCGCTCTTGTACAAGCGTGTTACGAGAAATCTGAGGTGCACCGTTAATGGACAACATCTTCACTCTTGTCCAAGATGGGCATGGCCGGGGAGCCACCTATTGCACCAAGGGTTCAGATACGGTGGACATGGCAGGCGCGGATGAACTCGCTGCTTCAGATGCTAGCTCCGAACAGAGTAAGCGAAGGTCCGAGCATATCTCACCGACCTCCGAACATTTGTCGCTTAGCTCCGAACATTTGGAAGAGAGCCCCGGAGCGCCTCCATCAGCGTTGGAACGCCGTTTCCCAAAGCAACCAAACCACGAAGCTCAGGCCTATCGGACGAGAGGGACATGACCAACTTCGCCTTCCTACCCCCGGAGTTCCGCGACATCCAAGATGCCGCAACCAAGGCAGAAGGTCACATCTGGAGCGATCCCCGCGCCGCCTGCTTCCATGCCCGCTTCACGCTCGAGGCCATCGTCCACTGGCTCTACCGGCACGACCGCGACCTGCAGCCTCCCTATGACAACGGCCTCGGCGCACTGCTACACGCCACCAGCTTCCAGAACCTGGTCCCGCAGGCGGTCTACCTGAAGGCCCGGCTGATCCAGCAGCAAGGCAACGAGGCCGTCCACAATCCACGCCCGGTGCGCGAGCAGGATGCGCTGCAGGTGGTTAGAGAGCTACATCATCTCTGCTATTGGCTGGTCCGCACCTATTCACCAGGGGCTTCCCGCAACGGTGCGGCCTGGAAGGACGCGCGCGTCCCGCCCGCCCTCAGCAGCCACGCGGTCGTCCCGCGCCAGGAGCTGGAAGCCCTGGAGGCCAAGCTCGCAGAGCAGACCGCCGAGGCGCTAAAACGCCAACAACAACGCGATGCGCTGGACACCGAGATCCAGGCCCTGCGCGCCCAGCTCGCCGAGGTCCGCGCCGCCACCGAGCAGGTGCCCGACGATCACGACTACTCCGAGGTCGAGACCCGCTCGCACCTGATCGACATCGAGCTAAAGCGCGCCGGCTGGGCGCTCGATCCGGCCCCCGGCAGCCACAAGGTTCGCGAGGTCGAGGTCACCGGCATGCCCATCGGTATAGACTCTGGCACGGGCATCGGCTACGCCGACTATGTGCTCTGGGGCGATGACGGCCAACCGCTCGCAGTGATCGAGGCGAAGAAGACCAGCGTCGACCCGCACGCCGGCCAGCAGCAGGCCAAGCTCTATGCCGATTGCCTGGAGCAGATGCACGGCCAGCGCCCGCTGATCGTCAGCACCAACGGCTACAGCATCTGGCTCTGGGACGACCAAGCCTATCCACCACGCCAGATCGCCGGTTTCTACAGCAAGGACGCCCTGAGCCGACTCATCATCCGCCGCAGCCAACGCCAGGCGCTGGACGTGGCGCAGGTGAAGGATGCGATCGCCGGGCGCTACTACCAGAAGCGCGCCATCGGCAGTCTCTGTGCGCTGTTCACCGCCGCGCGGCGCAAGGCGCTCCTGGTGATGGCCACCGGCACCGGCAAGACCCGCACCGCCATTGCCCTGGTCGATCTGCTGCAGCGCGCCAACTGGGCCAAGCGCGTGCTGTTCCTGGCCGATCGCGTCTCCCTGGTCAAGCAGGCCTGCAACGCCTTCAAGGTGCACCTGCCCGAGTCCAGCCCGGTCAATCTGGTCACCGAGAAGGACACCGAGGGCCGGGTCTACGTCTGCACCTATCCGACCATGATGGGGCTGATCAACGAGACCGCCGGCCACCAGGCCCGCTTCGGCGTCGGCTACTTCGACCTGATCATCATCGACGAGGCGCATCGCTCGGTCTATCAGAAGTACGGCGCGATCTTCCGCTACTTCGACGCCCTGCTGGTCGGGCTCACTGCGACCCCGCGGGATGAGGTCGACAAGAACACCTATGCCCTGTTCGATCTGGAGCCAGGGGTACCGACCGACGCCTATGAGCTGGAACAGGCGGTCAACGACGGCTTCCTGGTGCCGCCCAAGGTCCAGCAGGTCGATCTGCGCTTCCCGCGCGAGGGCATCGACTATGACAGCCTGAGCGATGAGGAAAAGGCGCAGTGGGAGGCGCTGGATTGGGGCGATGACGCCGAGGACGCGACCTTGCCCGAGCGGGTCAATGCCGCCGCCATCAACAACTGGCTGTTCAACAAGGACACGGTCGACAAGGTGCTGCAGCACCTGATGGAGCACGGCCACCGCGTCGACGGCGGCGATCGGCTCGCCAAGACGGTGATCTTCGCCCGCAACCACGACCATGCCGTCTTCATCGAGCAGCGCTTCAACCAGCACTACCCGCACCTCAAGGGTCAGTTCGCGCGTGTCATCGACAACTACGCCAAGTACGCCCAGAGCCTGATCGACGACTTCGCCCAAGCGGAGAAGCTGCCGCAGATCGCGATCTCGGTCGACATGCTCGACACCGGCATCGACGTCCCCGAGATCGCCAACCTAGTCTTCTTCAAGCCGGTCTACTCCAAGATCAAGTTCTGGCAGATGATCGGCCGCGGCACCCGGCTCTGCCCGGACCTGTTCGGCCCTGGCGAGGACAAGCAGGACTTTCGCGTCTTCGACTTCTGCTTCAACTTCGATTTCTTCAACGAGCATCCGGAGGGCATCAACGCCCGCGACAGCGCGCCGCTGGGCACCCGCTTGTTCCGCGCCAGAGTCGCGCTGCTCGGACACCTGCAGACCACCCCCGAGCTGGACCCGGATGCCGATCTACAGATCGCGCTGAGCGATAACCTGCATGCCGAGGTGTCGGCGATGAACCGCGAGAACTTCATCGTGCGGATGCACCTGGAGCCGGTTGAGCGCTTCCAGGAGCGCGCTGTCTGGGACGATCTCACCGAGCAGGACCGCGACATCCTGCAGCGCGAGCTTGCCGGCCTGCCGTCCGAGATCGAGACCGATGATCTGGAGTCGCGACAGTTCGACCTGACGGCGCTGCGCATGCAGTTGGCCTTGGCCGAGACGGACAGCGCAACCTTCGAGCGCCAACGCCAACGCGTGGTCGAGATGGCGATGCTGCTGGAGGAGAAGCAGGCGATCCCTGCCGTTCAGCAACAACTCGCCTATCTCGCGCGCCTGCAGGAGACCGACTTCTGGGAAGGCATCGGTCTCCCGCAGCTCGAGGAAATCCGCCTGCGGCTGCGAGGCCTGGTGCCGCTGCTCGACAAGAAAGCGCGCAAGGTCGTCTACACCGACTTCAAAGACGAGGTCCTCGGCATACGCGAGGAAGCGGCGGTGGCGGTGCCGCGCATGACCGGCCTGCAGTACGAGAAGAAGGTCAAGGCGTACCTGAGCAGCCACCTGGACAACATCGTCATCCACCGCCTGCGCACCAACCAACCACTGACCCCGACCGACCTGGAGCACCTGGAAGCAACGCTGGTCAAGATCGGCGAGGATGAGGGCAAGACCCTGCTCTCCGGGCTCTTGGAGCGTAACAGCGCGCCTTCCCTGGTGCATTTTGTTCGCAGCCTGGTCGGCATGGATCGCCAAGCGGCTCAGGCGGCCTTCTCGCAGTTCCTCAACGACCGCAGCCTCACCCCACCGCAGATGCGCTTCATCGAGTTGATCATCGACCAACTGACCGCGCGCGGGCTCATGGACGCCGCCGCGCTCTACGAACCGCCGTTTAGTCACCTGCATGCCGGTGGACCGGATGCGTTGTTCGCGGGACGAGATAATGTGATCGATGGGGTGTTTGCGGCGTTGAAGGGGTTGGAGCCTGAGCGGCTGGCCGCTCCAACCCCTCTTCCGCGAGTGAGTCGCAGCCGATAGATGCGCCAACCGTGGCTGCATGCAGGTGGCCTGCTGAGCGTGCGGAAACACCGCGTTTCGCGGCAGACTTGGAGGACAGTTACCTCAGTGCCCGCTTGCTGGCCGCCGGCGAAACCGGTCTGCCTGAAACTCCGTTCCCACCGACTTGTCCGTTTTCGGCCGAGCAGTTGTTGGATCAAGACTATTGGCCGGAAGCCCAAGATCAAGCGCATTGATCCCGTTTTTCCTGGGTGGCCAATACTGGCAAGGGCTCGAACCCAAAGTGCCGATAGAAGGCCACGGCCAGGATCTGGCTGGCCTGCACGACTTTACGGCAGGCATCGGAGCGCAAGATCGACGGCCAAGCGTCCGAGTAACGTAACCGGTTCTGGAGAGTGGACAGCTTGCGGACCATCTCGGGCGGCAACCTGTCAGCGCGAACGCTTGCTGCGCTGAGTGCGAAAAAGCCAGCGGGTCGTTGCGCCTGCACGAATCGATCCACCCCGGAGAAAGCGGCATAATGGCGGCAGCTTAGCCCCAAACCTCAGATCCCAAACCGACAAGATCGTGCCAACCGCAGAGTGCGACGCATCCGGGAGAATGTTCAACGTGCCCGAATCATCTCAATCGATCTGGAAACCGCTGTTTTGGCTCGTGCTCGCCTCGTTGATCGCGGTCTATCTGCTCTGCAGCTACCACAACAGCCAACGACGAGAGACGATTGGCGATGAGCATCAGTCGCTGCGCGCACTCGACCAGCCCCTGACATCCAGCCTTAAATCCAGCCCTAAAACCACTCAGCACGAGCTGGCCAGCGCTACACAGGCGCGGATCGAACAGTTACAGACCGCGCTCAAGGCCGTCACGGCCGAGCGCGACCAGCTTGCCGCGGCGCGCAACGGTGACCAGCAAGCGCAAGCCGCTGATTATGAGGCACGCATCGCCGACGCCGAGGCGGCCCTCGAGGCGATGCGTCGCGAGCTGCAAGCGCAAGAGCAGGCGCTGCAACGTGCTCGCGAGCAGAGCGCGCGTTTGCGACAGGAAGCGGTTGAGCAGACCTCCGACCAGATCCATGACTTCTACGCGCAATTCGCTCCACTCGGGGCACAATTGACCGATCGTGGTCTGCTGGTCAACCTGAGTGGTGACACCATTCGCTTTCCCAGCGGCAGTGCCCAGCTGCCCGAGGACGCCGAGCCGACCCTGACCCGGATTGCCGACATCCTGGCTGAGCATCCAACGCTGATCGTGCAGATCGAAGGTCACACCGACAGCTCCGGCAACGCCACCATCAACCTGCAACTCTCAGAGCAACGCGCAGCCGCGGTTCGCGATGCACTGACCGAGCGGGGGATTCAGTCGGCACGACTCAGCATCAAGGGCCTGGGCTCGACCACCCCAATCGCATCCAATGCGACCGCCACGGGGCGGCAGCGCAACCGCCGGGTCGAACTCTATGTGGTGCGAGAGTAGATCTGTCTACTAGGTCACCCAGTAGGCCCCGCCAAATCGATCCGCCGATTCGGTTCCCAAGCAGGCACGCGAACTCGTCCTCGAAGGCCATCGCTAACCAGGGAATTCAGTGGCGCCAAAGCGACTCGTCGATCAGATCCTTGAGTCGCTGCTGCGATACCGTATCCGCCGAGCTGAACTCAAGGCTCGTGCGGAAGCGGTCTGCCCAAGGCACCGTCTGCACGACCTTCGCGTAGAGGTCGCCAACATCAGGCAATCCCTGATGCGATGCCAGACTGATCACCACGTCTGATGCATCAGGGAGCCCCAGTGGTAGATCAGCCCGCAAACCAAAATAACCGATATCGTTAATCAGACCCGGAATCGGCATCGGCCGAATGCCCTGCGCATCGACTTGGCGGAAGGTCGCTTCCAGACTAACCCCGATACGCGGCGAACGGCGTACCTCGATCGGCGGCACGACCAGTCGACACTGCGGGGCATGCACACTCAGCAGTTCGTAGAGCTGCACCGGATGTCGAATGCCTTTGAAGCGCACCACGTTGACCGCACCGACCTCGATCAGATCTGCAGCAGCGGCGCGGGTGGACTCGCTGATCAGCACCTGCCCGCGGAGCGCAAAGGACTCCATGCGTGACGCCAGATTCACCACGTCGCCGATCACGGTATATTCGCTATGCGCCGTTGCGCCGAAGCTGCCAGCAACCAGACTGCCGGTATTCAACGCAATGCCGGCGAAAAGCTCAGGCAGACCGCGCTCCCGAGCGTCCTGGTTGAGCGCCAGCATGGCCCGCTGCATCTCCGCCGCACAGGCCAATGCCCGTACCGCATCATCACCGCGCGCATCCGGCAGCCCGAACAGCGCCATCACAGCATCGCCGACGAACTTATCCACCACGCCACCAAAGCGATCGATGATCGCCGTCATCGCGGCAAACCAACGATTCAGAAGCTCGATCATGGTCGCCATCGGCAGTGACGACATCAGCGCGGTAAAGCCTCGAATATCGGCAATCAACACCGTCGCATAGGCCTCAACCTGGGGCTGCGACTCGAGTAGAAAGGTATCGAGCAGCGGGTTAAGACGTCCTTCGAGCGCGCGCCGTATCGCCTCTGGCTGCCCAGGCTGCGCCAGGCGCAGTAAGCCCTCGGCCTCGAGCTCTGCAACCACCTGCTCGATGCCGGAAAATAGCTCTGCTCGATTACGATGTTGCATGAGAGGCAGTGCTTAAGGACGAAAGTTCCGAGGCCCCGCGACCCTGATCGCCGGCAACATGCGCGAGTACGGCCTCGATCTGCATCGGCGCCTCACTATTGAGGAAGACCGCCGTTGGGTGCTCGGCATCGGTCAACGGCTCACGGTTGGCAATTTGCAAGCTCAAGACATCGATATCAGCATCTGAGGCGTCACCGCCCACAAGACTGCGCGCACTGATGCGCTCGCGCAAGAGGTGCATCGGCGCCTGCATCACCAGGATGCGGTGGGGACAGTTCAAGGTCTGCGCGAGTGCCCGGAAACGGGCTCGCTGCCGGCGTTGCAAGAAGGTCGCATCAACCAACACACTGAACCCGGCCTCGATCAGCTCACGTGCGAGGGCGAGGAGGCGCGCATAGGTCCGCTCGCTGGCATCAGCGCTGTAGAGCTGAGCAATCTGCTGAGCAATCTGCTGAGCAGCCTGCTGAGGAACTTGCTGTGCCGAAGGATGGCCCTGTGGCGCAATTCCGCACAGACGTTTGCGCTCGATATCGGAGCGGATCTGAATGATCGGCAGATGCTCGCGCAAGAGATTCCCGATCCAGGTCTTGCCGCTACCGGAGAGGCCATGGGTGATAAAGAGCTTGGGCCGATGGCGACCGGTACAGGTTTGGGCAAGCGCCAGATAGTGAAGCAGCGCCGCGCGCGCGCTGAGCCCGGACGACCCACCAGGCACAGGACTCGGGGCGCCCGCGTCTAACGTTGGCGAAGCGGAGGGCGGAGAAGGTCGCTCGGTCTCGATGGCCTGTGCCGGATCAGCTTGCATCAACTGGATTGCGCAGACCTTGGCCCGCACCAGTGCACGATAGACCTGATAAAAGCGCAGCAAACGCAGCCCAGCATAATCACCGGTGACCTCGAGGTAACGGTTGAGGAAGCGTCTGGCGTAACTGCTCGCGCCACTCTCGGCCAGGTCCATGGTGAGAAAAGCAACCTCACTCATGGTATCGATCCAACGCAGGCTCGAATTGAACTCGAGACAATCGAAGATCAACGGCTGCTCGTCGAGCACCACGATGTTACCGCGGTGCATATCGCCATGACACTCGCGGATGAAGCCATCGCGACGTCGCTGCTCGATGACCGGCCGCAAACAGGCGAAACGTTTGCGCGTCCAGCGCTCCAGGCGCTGAAGGCGACGCCGGATATCAGCGTCCCCAGACACCGCGAGCGCGGCTTGCAGAGGCGGAAAATTGTCTAACATCGGCGCCAATACAGCGCTCGGATCACCATAGGGCGTATCCGGCGGCGCCGGCGATAGACTGGCATGGAAGCGCGCTACGCGCTCGGCCAAGCGGTCGATCAGCACGCCATTCAGCGGCTGCTGCGAGAGCAACAACCGTTGCTCAAAACGGCGCATCCGCACCGCATAGTCGATGACCTCACCCTCAGCATTCATGCGTACCTGATTGCGAACGCGAACGACAGGAACCACATCCAGATACAGTTGCGGTGCTAGGCGGCGATTGAGCCGTAGCTCCTCCTCGCAGTAGAAGCGTCGGCGGCCTAGGGTCGAGAAGTCGACAAACCCAAGTGACACCGGCCGCTTCAGCTTGTAGGCATAGTCGCCCGCCAAGAAGATTTGGGAGATATGCGTGATCAGACCTTCGACCTGATCAACCGGATGCGGATAGGCTCCGGGGTCGAGGAGATCCGCGAGTGGCGCTAACTCGTTGGCCAGCATTAGGGAAGCCAGGCCCTAGACCCGCAACAGTGGCAACAGCAACGCACAGGGCATAAGTAGCGGCCAGGACGCCAGCAAGCTTGCGAAGACGAAGGCCGGTTCACTAGACTATTCTCCAGTGCGTCAATCACGCTATCTCTCTGAGGTTCATTTGATGAGTATCGAACGTATCGTCTTCGCGGTCGCCGGCGCCTTTGTGCTGATCTCCGCTATCCTGGCTGCGACTGTCAGCCCGCTTTGGCTCTGGTTCACCGGCTTCGTCGGGCTCAACCTGCTGCAGTCGGCCTTTACCGGCTTCTGCCCGCTCGCCGTCATCCTGAAAAAGCTCGGCAAAGAGCCTGGCACCGCGTTCTGAAGGCGAGCTTGGTAGGCGAGCTTGGTAGGCGAGTTTGGTGGGCGTCCTAGCCAGGGCGCCCAACCTCTTGCCGCACCCTGCCGATCAGATCAGCCCGGCTGCAGCCGCGCGATCAACCAACACTCGACTCTGGGCGGCTGTCGCAACCTGCGCAACCGGCAAGGGCTCCCCCGCCGACCAGCCCCGAATGGCATCCGCCTTACCGCTCCCGGTCACCAGGATCAGCAACTGTTCACTCTGCGATAATGCGCGAGTGGTCAGCGAAACACGATCTGGTGGCGGTTTCGGCGCCTCATGCACCGGCATCGCAAGCCGGTCGGCAGGCACCTTGCGACCCGGGAATAGGCTTGCTGTATGGCCATCTTCCCCCATCCCCAAAAGCACCAAATCGAACGGAAGCGCCGCCGCGACGAGCGGCTCATAGGCATCGGCGGCAGCCTCAGCGCCGAGTTCGGCCGGAATGGCGAACACCTGGCCAGGCAGCACGGGCACGCGGTTCAGCCAGACCTGATCGGCCGCAAGGCTATTGCGCTCCGGGTCGGTAATCGGCAGGCAGCGCTCATCGCCGTGATAGATCCACCAGCGCGACCAATCCGCATCCGCATCCGCCAACAACGCATAGGCTGCGGTCGGGGTCGTTCCGCCAGCCAAGCACAGCCGGAAGCGGCCATGACGCGCGATGGCCGCATCTGCAGCCGCCAGAATGGTATCAGCGGCAGCTTGAGCCACCGCAGCCTTGTCGTCGAAGAGCACCACCTCGGTACCCGGTAAGACAACGTCATCAGAAGCCATGCTGCTCTCCGTCGAAGATCGTTTTCACTAGTGCTCTACTAGTGCTCTACTAGGCCAGCACGCCACCTCCAGTGGGCTCCACCATCACGCAGGCAGGTCGCGGTGGTGACGATGGTAAGCCGAGATTCGCCAGTGGCACTAGCCCCGAACCGGACGGGCAGTTAAAGTGAGGGCAAGTCGGACATACGGCTAGGGAAAACGCTTACCTTCGAACAAGCGCTTCGTCGTCCGGAGTGGCGACTCGACTTGACCTGTGCCGAGGCATCGCGTAAATCTCCAAAAACAACGATCTCAGCAATAACGAGGAGCACCACCGATGGCAGAGACTATGCGCGACATCATGAACCCGGGCGCAACAAACCATGACCCGCGTTTCCCACAAGCGCCAGCGGACTGGAGTCCAGCAGATGCCGAACAGCAAGCCAGCAGCGAAGGTCTGACCCTGAGTGACGACATCTGGGAGGTTGTCCGGGCACTGCAGACCTTTTTCGCCAAAGACGAGCAGCCCAACACGCGAGCGCTTCACGACGCCCTCGACGAACACTTCCACGATCGTGGCGGCCTCAAACACTTGTATGAACTCCTGCCTGGCGGTCCAGTGGCACAAGGCTGCCGCCTAGCCGGCCTGAAACCCCCAGCGGGTGCCGTCGATACCTCATTCGGCAGCGTCAAATAGCTGTTGGCATCGCCGTCGTACTACAAAACCCGGGGTAAGCACTGATAGCTAAGGCCAGATTGGCGCGGGAGTCCGCGCCTGGTCCGCATGTGACTCAGCGCAGTGCACGGCGGACGCAACGATCAGATTCCGTCGGGCCGCACTGGTATTGGACTGAAAGAACGCGACTCAGGCGATTTCTATCAAAGCCGCTGAACTCAGTTTAGCCGCGTTCAGCCTCGCTCCCGCTCGAAGGCTTGCGCGACGCATGCCGGTCGGCCTCTGCATCCGGGAAGCGGCGCCCATCTTCAGCATCGGCATCCTCATCCATCAAGATGCGCTGGCCGTCGCCTTCCAGGTCATCGAACTGACCACTGCGTGCAGCCCAGAAGAGCACCACAACGGCCACCAAGCCGAGCAACAGCATGCCGGGAATCAGGCCATAGATCACTTCCATTCGCTCACCTCGTGGGGCTTGCCCCGAGCGGTTGACGACCGCGAGCCTTGCTTGAACAGCCGGCGCAGCCGTGCCGAGTTACCAATCACCGCCAGCGAGCTCAACGGCATCGAGATCGCGGCGACTAACGGCGTGATCAACGCGGCCATCGCCAGCGGCACCATAATCAGATTGTAGGTAATCGAGAGGCCGATGTTTTGGCGGATGGTGCGCAGCGTGCGCCGCGACAGGGCTGCCGCATCGCGGACCCGCATCAGCTCGGCGCTCATCAACACGATGTCGGCACTGGCGATCGACACATCGGTGCCGCTGCCCACCGCAATGCCGACATCAGCACGCACTAAAGCCGGCGCATCGTTGATGCCATCGCCGACCATCGCCACCCGCTCGCCACGCCGTTGCAGATCGGCGATCACCCGGTCCTTATCCTCGGGACGAACATCGGCGATCACGTCAACCGTCCCCAGCTGCGCGGCGATGCGGCGCGCGACGGCCTCGCGATCGCCGGTCAGCAGCGTGACGCGAATCCCATCGGCTTGCAACCGTTGCACGACCTCGGCGGCATCCGCGCGCAAGCGATCGGCCGCGAGCAGCCGCAGGCGCTCGCCCCCGTCGATGGCGCAGTGCAAGGTTGTGCCGTGAGGGCTGTCGGGCTCGTCGATTTCACCGTGAAACACGCCCGTCATCGTCCGAGACGGTGATGCGCTCTGGAGGTTGCGCGAATGCTCCGGCACGGCAGCCGGATTCGCGTTTTCCGCTGCCGGATTCTCGCCGACCGGATGCGGCTTCTCGGGTAATGCCGACGGATTCTCGGCGCCTGCAGACGGCTGGCACTCAATGCCGTTCTCGCGCAGCCACTCGCGTGTCCCGATCACCAGCCGATGCCCATCAACGCGACCACTGATCCCGGCGCCAGGCTCAATGTGCACGTCCCGCACCTCAGCCGAGCCCAGCCCGATCCCAGCGCCTTTCGCCAAGCGCACCACTGCACGTGCCAACGGATGCTCGGAGACCCGCTCTAGCGCCGCCACCAGCCGCAAGACCTCAGGTTGCGCGTTAGCGAATGGCGCCTCTGCATCTGCAGCTGCCGGCTGGCGCTGCCAGACCGTCTCCAGTTCAGCGGACTTTCCAAGCTCATCCCGTCCGGCTGGCCCAGGGTCCGCCCCGCGTTCACTCGGCTTGGCCAATGCCGCAGGAACGCCCGAGTCCGATGACCGGGCTTGCATACGCAGCCCGGCTGGCCCAGCCGCCAAGGTCTGAACCTGAATGACTTCCGGGCGCCCCTCGGTCAGGGTTCCAGTCTTATCGAACACGAAATGGTCGATATCCGAGAGTGTCTCCAGCACCGCACCCTGTTTGATCAGGATGCCGTATCGCGCGCCGAGCCCAGAGGCGACCGCGATCGCCATCGGCGTCGCCAGTCCGAAGGCGCAGGGGCAGGTGATGATCAGCACCGAGGTCGCCGCCATCAGCGCCGTCTCCAGATCGCGCCCGCTCCAAAGCCCAAAGGTGATCAGCGCCAGGCCGATGGTGAGAGCGACGAACCAGGGCACGATCCGATCGGCCAGGGACTGGATCGGCGCCTTGCTCGACTGCGCGTCCTCGACCAACCGGATGATGCGCCCGAGCGCGGTATCGCGCAGCAGGCCGGTGACCCGCACCTCGAGCACGCCGGCACCATTCAGGGTGCCTGCGGCAACGCTGTCGCCGATGGCGCGTTTGACCGGCTCGGACTCGCCGGTCAGCATGGCCTCATCGACCTCGCTGCGCCCCTCGCTGATGATCCCGTCAGCAGGAATCGTCTCGCCGGGGCGCACCAACAGCAGCTCCCCCATCGCTACCGCGCGGATCGGCACCACCACCTCCTCGCCGTCACGTAGAACGGTGGCCATCTTCGGCTGCAGATCCAACAGGCGCTGCGTCGAGGCCATTGCTTGGCGCTTGGACATCGCCTCGAGGAAGCGCCCGACCAAGATCACGAAGAGAAAATTCACCACCGTATCCCAGTACACATGGCCCTGGCCATCGACCGTGACGTAGAGCGAGTATAGGTAAGTGATCGAGGCGCCGATCGCGATCGGCAGATCCATGGTCAGTGCGCCCTGCCGCAGCCCCAGCCAGGCGCCGCGATAGAAGGGCCAGCCGGAGTAGATCAGCGTCGGCGTGGCGATGGCGAAGCCGATCCAGTGGAAGAGTCCGCGGAACTCACCCTCGTCGGCCCCCGCATAGAGCGCGATCGAAACCCACATCAGGTTCATCGCCGCGAAGGCGGCAAACGCCATGCGGAAGAGGAGCGCGCGGTTGCCCCGCTTTAGCGCGCCTTCGGCGGTCTCGGGGTCGAAGGGCACCGCGGCGTAGCCAATCTCGCCTAGCCGCCCGAGCAGGCTCGACAGACGCTGGCGCGAGTTATCCCATTTCAGACGCAGCCGGCGACCGGTGAGATTGACCCGCGCTTCCTCGACGCCGGGCATCTTACTGAGCCCGGTCTCGATCAGCCAGACACAGGCCGCGCAGTGGATGCCTTCGACGTGCAGATTGATCTCGCGCAGGTCGGCCGTGGTATCGAGATAAGCGGCCTGGACCTCGTCTAGGTCATAGAGCGCGAGCTGTTTCGGTGGCTCAGGCGGTGGCCCGAGCACCTCGCCTTCAGGCGTGCGCCGATAGAAGCCGTCGAGTCCAGCGGCGAAAATGGCCTCACAGACCGATTTGCAGCCGGTACAGCAGAAGTGACGCTCGCCGCCGGCAACGCTCGCGGTGACCGTCTCCGTGCGATCGAGCGGCAGACCACAGTGGAAACAGCGGTCATTGTGCCGGCACTTCATCGTCCGGATTGGCGAAGCGCCACAACCTTAACCTGAATCACGCGCGAATCGTCTAATGATCAGCGACCCCAATGCGCTGGTCGAAGGCCACCTCTTGGCCTCCGGTCTGCGCCGCGACCAGGGTGTCCCAGAGACCTGAAAGCGCAAAGGTAACCTCAGCGGCATAGCGCCCCGGGGCCTCCTCAACCATCGGCAACGCGAAGTCAGCGGATGGGTCCGAGGGGCGATAGGCATAGTAGGTCACTTGGTCTGGGCGCACCGGCTGCCCGGCCGAGTCGACCACATAGAAACGCACCATTGTTGGCGTTTCTGCCGCAACATCAGCCGGTGTATCCAGGCTCATGGTCCAACCCGGCGCTTCCGCGCGCCTTGTCGTCAGACTGCGCTCGACATTGCGCCCGCGCTCATAGTAGTCATCGACCACAAGGCCAGGATTGGTCACAAACGCCAGCGTAATCATGGTCGCGTTGACCACCAGCACGACCACAACGAGGCCGATCCATGCAAGAAACCAGGGGCTGCGCCAGGCTGAGTCCAGCCCGCCGCCCTGGCGGCCGGCAGAGGCCGATGCAGGCCCCCGATCAGCGCTGACCGGCACCGTAGATAGATCACTCATGGTTTCGTTCACAGTTGCGTATATCAGAAAATCGCCGCGAGGCACGGCCTCAGCGAGACGGCCCAAAGAACGCGCTCTCGCGCTCCGCGGCAATCTCGGTGTTATCGCTGAGCGTTGTTGTAGCATGGAACGTCACCGGGAGTGTCTCTCCGGGCAAGTCAGAGCGCTTGATCTTAACGAAGACGATCATCGGCGTAACCTCACCAGAGCGTGCGAACAAAGGCTCCTCGGCCCCGAGTAAGGTCATCGGCGCCGAACTCTCCGCGCTGACCCGCACCGTCAGATCTTGCCCGCTCTTATTCAGCACCTTTAACGTGTATTTGTTTTGCACTGAACCGTCCGATAACTGGACGAAGAGCGGCGCCCGCTCATGCAGCACCTTGACCTCAATCGCCTCAAGACTGGAGAGACCATACATGATCCCCACCAGCGCGAGTGCCAAGATGCCTGTATACACCCATACCCGCGCGCGCATCAGCATTGGCTTGACCGGCTTACCCTCAACCTCATCCAGTGAGGCATAGCGGATCAGCCCACGCGGCTTTCCAACCTTGTCCATGACTGCATCACAGGCATCAATACAGAGCCCACAGGTGATACAGCCTTCTTGCTGCCCATTACGGATGTCAACACCGGTCGGACAGACGGCAACACACTGATTGCAGTCAACACAATCGCCGACCGTTCGCTCCGCGCTGCTCTGGCCTTTCTGCAACCGTCCGCGCGGTTCACCGCGCGCCTCGTCATAGGTGGGCACAACTGTGGTCTTGTCGAGCATCACGCCTTGGATGCGCGCGTAGGGACAGAGCCAGAAGCAGACCTGCTCTCGGAGCCAGCCCGCAAGCAAGTAAGTGCCCAGTGTAAATAAAGCCACGGATGCATAGACGGCGACATTGGCGTCGCCAACAAAGAAATCACGCCATAGAGGACCAGCACCATAGAACCAGGCGACAAAGCTGAAGCCAGTGAAAAAACCGATTAGGAGCCAGATCGCATGTTTGAGAACCTTAATGCGCACCTTGCTGGCATCCAGCGGCGCTTTATCGAGCTTGCGCCGCTGCGGGGGGCTACCCTCGAGCTTTTCTTCAATCCAAGTGAAGACATCAGTCCATACCGTCTGAAAACAGAAGTAGCCGCAATAGGCGCGACCCACGAGCGCAGTGACCACGGCCAATAGGATGGCGAAGAAGAGCAGCAGCAGCGAGAGCATCCAAAAGTCTTGCGGCAAGACGGTCACCCCGAACAGGTGATACTTCCGGTTCGGTATATCGAACAGCACCGCCTGACTGCCATTCCAACGCAGGTAGGGGCCAAGGAAGAAGATCAGCCAGACTGAAGAGGCAAGCCATTTGATGCGGCGCCACTTGCCCGGCATGCGCTTGGCGTGGATGGTCTCTCCGCCAGTATTGACCTCCCAGTGATGGGCTTCGGCGTAGAGTTCGTCCATTGCGGCGCCAGAGCCGCGCGAGGGAGTCTCGTTCATAAGTACAACAACCAAGTACGCACGCGCTCGAAAGCGGCATTACCCCCGCCAACTGTATAGACAGCGAGGTAGGCGCCACGCCAAGCTCAATATGACAAGAGAAAAAAAGGGGGATTCACATCCCCCTTTTCCGGTCCCTTACCCTCCTCGACACTTCTCAGGGCACGACGCAACGCTACTGTTGTTCGCTCTTGTGTCGTTCGGCATCCTCATTCATCAGTCTGATCACCTTGAAGACCAAATAGCTGATGATGATGACGGCGAGTAGCACGCTGAAGATCGAACCCCAAAACACCGCATCTAGGTGCATGTCATCCTCCTCACTTTCTGATTCTAGTCGGTTCCCGAGATAACCGCCGCAACAACCATCTTCTCGCACATCTCGCGCCTTGATCCCTATGGCACTGAACCCACTGCGCAGAGCCAACCATGGCACAGCGGGTCAAGATGTTAAGCGACCGGATGCGCTATTGACCGCCACCCAGGCTGTGCACGTAGACCGCCAGTTTCTTGATCTGATCGGACTCGAGCTTACCTTCAAGACCACCAGCCGAACCACCAAACGCAGGCATCACCGCGTCGCGGGTTTGCTCAACGCCAGGCTGGTTCACACCATAGAGAATCGTGTGCTTAGCGCTCTCATAGCCGCCAGGCTCAAAGCGCCAGATACTATCGGTCAGATTAGCGGCACCCACGGTAACGATGCTCCCATCTGGCAGCTCGGCAAGGATACCGTTTGCCTGTTGCCCGTGGCAGGCGGTACAACCTTTATCATTGAACAGCTTCCATCCGGCCTCACTGCCCTCCCCGCCATCGGCGAGGCTGACAGTGAACTGCGATAATTGATCGACCTCGGCCTCGCTGAGGATATCTTTATGGGCTGTCATGGCACCTTTGCGGCCGTTGGTAATCGACTCCACGATCTTTGCCATCGAGCCGCCATAAAGCCAGTCATCATCGGCCAACACCGGATAACCCGGGTTGCCCTGACCGCCGCTACCATGGCATGCCGCACAATAATCGCCAAACAACACCTTTGCTGAGGCGAGCGTGTACTGCGTCAAACCAGGATCATCGAGAATCTGCTCCGGCGTCATCGCGGCGATTTGAGTCTCGTACTGGGCACGGACCTCGGCGACCTGCTCCATGCCCTGCTCAAATTCCTTAATTGAGGTCCAGCCAAGCACACCCTTGGTAAAGCCGCCACCCTCTTGGGACTGCCAAGGCAGTACCGGATACATGGGGTAGAGGATGCCGTAAAGAACAAACCAAGCAATCGAGACCCAGAGCGCGATCATCCACCACTTGGGTGGTGGATTATTCAGCTCACGGATGTTGTCGTCCCAAAAATGCCCGGTGTTATTTTCGCCTGGAAACGGATTATGGTCGGCCATCGTTATCTCCGAGGTCCTCGTGATCATCTTCAAACGGGATGTGCTTCTTGGCTTCGAGCTCGTCCCGATTCTTCGGCCGAAAGACCTGAAAATAGGCCACGACCATGAGCACGAAGATGGCGACCGTCAGAATGGTTCCGACCCAGTCGGAGGCCGTCATCGCTGCCCAATCGGTCTCGAAGTAGTCCGCGAGGCTACTCACGATAGACCACTCCTGGATCGAGCCTTGCCATGGTGCCGAGCACTTGCAGATAGGCCACCATCGCGTCCATCCCCGTCTTGCCCTGCACAAGCCCGACCGCCGCGTCGATGTCGGCATCGCTGTAGGGGACACCAATCGCACGCAATCCCTTCATATGCCGCTGGATCTTCTCCGGATTCAGGAGTTGCTCATCAAGCCAAGGATAGCCAGGCATGACAGATTCCGGCACCACCGAGCGCGGGGCGCGTAAGTGCTGGCGATGCCACTCATCAGAGTACTTACCGCCCAGCCGCGCCATGTCAGGGCCAGTGCGCTTCGATCCCCATTGGAACGGATGGTCGAACATCGACTCCGAGGCGAGCGAGTAGTGACCATAGCGTTCACGCTCGTCGCGGAATGGGCGAACCTGTTGTGAATGGCACAGATAACAGCCCTCGCGCTGGTAGATATCGCGGCCAGCGAGTTCCAGCGCCGTATACGGACGAATACCGTCACCGGGTTTCCAATTCCAGGTCGTCTCAATCGCCCGTAACTGCCCGCGGTTTGGGTCCTGAACGAATTCGCCGTTATCTTTTCTCAGGTAGGCGCCCTGATCATCGGTCTTGAAACGAAGCAGATTGCCAGCCTCGTCGGTCTCGTAGGCCACTGAAACGATCGGGGTCGTGCCGGCTTCTTGCCAGACGATTTCAGGAAACCGATTCGCTTCCTCGGTGCTCTTCAAATAGAAGAGCGGGACGATCTCAACGATACCGCCAACCGAGAGCACAAGCGCGGTGACGATCAACAGCCCCCAGATATTGCGCTCTAAGCGCTCCTGGATTCCCTTCGGTGGTGTGTTCTTATCAGCCATTTCAGGTTTACTCCTCGGGATTCTAGCGATGACGTTAGGCTTAAGCGGCAGCGATGGCTGGCGTGCCTCGCGCCTCGCGAAGACTCCCTGCGGTGACTGATTTGCGCACCGTCATCAGTACGTTGAACAACATGACGATGGCGCCTAGCAAGAAGATGCCGCCACCGACCGCACGCATCGCGTAATACGGATGCATGGCCGCTACCGATTCGACGAAGGTGTAAGCGAGGGTGCCGTACTCGTCATAAGCACGCCACATCAAGCCCTGCATGATGCCGGACACCCACATCGCGACCACATAGATCACGGTACCGATAGTCGCCGTCCAGAAGTGCACATTGACGAGTTTCTCGGACCACATCTCGGTGTGCCACAAGCGCGTCATCAGGTGGTAGATGGCGCCGATCGAGATACCCGCGACCCAGCCGAGCGCACCAGAGTGAACATGACCGATGGTCCAGTCGGTGTAGTGCGAGAGGGCGTTGACGGTCTTCAGTGACATCACCGGCCCTTCAAAGGTCGACATTGCGTAGAAGGCCAAGGCGATAATCAGGAAGCGCATGACGTAGTCAGTGCGCAATTTGTCCCAAGCGCCCGAGAGGGTCATCATGCCGTTCACCGCCCCACCCCAAGACGGGATGATCATCGCCAACGAGACGGCGGCACCGAGCGAGCCGGTCCAGTCTGGTAAGGCGGTGTACTGCAGGTGATGCGCGCCCAGCCACACATAACCAAACATCAGCGCCCAGAAATGGATGACGGACAGCCGGTAAGAGTAGATCGGCCGGTTAGCCTGTTTCGGCACGAAGTAATACATGATGCCGAGGAAGCCCGCGGTGAGGTAGAAGCCGACCGCGTTATGGCCCCACCACCACTGGATCATCGCGTCCTGCACGCCCGAGAATAGGCTATAGGACTTCATCAGCCCGACTGGGATCGATAGGCTGTTGACCACGTGCAGATAGACAATCATCACCATCATGCCGAGGAAGAACCAGTTCGACACATAGATGTGCGATGACTTCCGGTTGGCGATGGTCATGATGAAGTTGAAGGTGAATGCTAGCCAAACTACAGCAATCAGAATGTCGATCGGCCATTCCAGCTCGGCATACTCTTTCGACTGGGTAAAGCCCAGTGGCAGCGTGATCACCGCCAAGACGATGATGGCGTTCCAACCCCAGAAGGTGAACCAGGCCAGCTTGTTGCTCCAGAGGCTGACGCCGCAGGTGCGCTGTACCGTATAAAATGCAGTGCCCATGAGGGTACAGCCACCGAATGCGAAGATCACCGCATTGGTGTGCAGAGGCCGCAGGCGACCGAACGAGATGTAGGGATTGTCGAAATTGAGAAACGGCCAAGCGAGCTCGGACGCGATATAGACCCCAACGCCCGCACCTACCACCAGGTAGACGACGGCCATGATCGTAAACCAGCGGACGACGTCAAAGTCGTACTTTCGTTCCGCCGTAAAGTCGGCTGTAGCTTCCATAAACCCCCCCAAACAGGCTGGGAAAAACAGAGGTGACTGGGCACTGCAGGCCCGATGTTTTGGTGGTGCGCCGCGCCTCGGCACGTGACCGCGCCATGAGACTGGATCGATTGCGAAAAGTCAAGACAAGTGCGCTACAGGAAACGCTCCAGTGAGGCATTTCACACAGTGCCAATTGATCTCGATCAACTTGCCCAAGCGATAACCCTCATCAGATAAGACTTTATTTTTGTAGGTTTTTTAGAAAAAAGCAGGAGCACTGCCAGGGCGAAACGCACTCGCGAGAACGTTGCACGACCGACCAAGTATAAAGGTGGGGTTTTCCAGCCGGCATGTGCCGCCTAGGTGCCGCCTAAATGCCGCCTAGGTGCTACCTAAATGTCGCTGGTGCCGCTCAGGGTTCGCGCAGGGTGGCCCTTACTTGAAGAACGACTCGAGCGAAAAGCCCTCTTTCTCGAGGATGTCGCGCAGCCGGCGCAGTGCATCCATCTGGATCTGACGCACCCGTTCACGCGTCACCCCTAACTCCTGGGCCACCCGCTCGAGTGTCGAATGCTCGTAGCCATGCAGACCAAAACGACGCTCGACCACCTCGCGCTGCTTGTCATTGAGCTTCTCAAGCCAATGATCGAGATTGGTATGGATATCACCATCCTGGATATCATCGCTCGGATCATGGGCGGCCTCATCCTGAAGCAGGTCCACCAATGGCTTGTCAGCGTCCTTGCCATAGGGTGTATCCACCGAGGCGGTGCGCTCATTGAGACCGAGCATGCGCTTGACCTCAGCGATCGGCTTATCAAGCAGCTCTGCCACCTCTTCGGTCGTAGGCTCGTGATCGAGCTGCTGCGAGAGCAACCTGGTCGCCTTCAGGTAGACGTTGATCTCCTTGACGACATGGATCGGCAGACGCACCGTTCGCGTCTGATTCATGATGGCACGCTCGATGGTCTGGCGAATCCACCAGGTCGCGTAGGTCGAGAAGCGAAAACCGCGTTCCGGATCGAATTTCTCCACGGCGCGGATCAGACCAAGGTTGCCCTCTTCGATTAGGTCTAGAAGCGGCAGTCCGCGGTTGAGATAGCGCCGCGCGATCTTGACGACCAAGCGTAGGTTACTGACGATCATCCGCTGACGCGCCGTCTCGTCGCCTTGCTGAGCGAGGCGCGCAAAGCGCACCTCTTCATCGGCGGAGAGCAGCTTGGACTCGCCAATCTCGTTCAGATACAGGCGCGTTGCATCGAGTTCGGTATCGCTGGCCGCATAGCGTCTGCCGGAGTCATCAGACAATTGCGGCACCAAGGCCGCCTGAGCACGAGCGTCAGGCACCTCGTCGTCATCAGGGTTATCGGTCTCGGTTTCCGGCAGATCCGGATCTTCCTCGTCAGCGTTATCGCCGTCGATCAGGATCTCGTCCTCATCGGGAAGGGCGTCCCTGTCTGGGTCCTCTTCCGGTTTAACCGCTGGCATGAATCCCCCTTGGGTGCGATCGCTAAGCTTATCGTGACGCTGGCAAGAACAGCAGCGGATCAACGGTTGCGCCGTCGCGACGGATCTCGAAGTGCAACATCGGCTGCCCATCTGCCGCCTGGCCAACCTCGGCGAGCTGTTGCCCGCGCTTAACCGAGGCCCCTTCGCTTGCAAGCACACGGCGGTTGAAGCCGTAAGCGCTCAGATACCTTGGACTGTGCTTGACGATAATAAGATTGCCGTAACCGGCGAGTCCACTGCTACCGCTGTAGACCACCTCACCATCAGCCGCAGCGGCAACCGGCGTGCCAACCGCCGCAGCGATGCGAATCCCCTGCCGGGTGCGATCGCTCGATCGATATCCCTGCACCACCCGACCCGACACTGGCCAGGCCCAAGCCAGCCCTGATGCACGCGCCGAACTCCCAGGCTTCGCCGACGCGCTGACCGGGGCACTGGTCTTCGCGCGAACCTGGGTCCCCGTCTTCGTGCTCGCCCTAGGACTGCTGCGTGCGACGACCGTCCGCTTGCTCCCGCTTTTGCTGCCACCCCGTGGGGGCTCGATCCGGAGCAGTTGCCCGGCATAGAGCGGATAAGGCGGACCGAGGTCGTTCCAGGCCGCAAGCTTGCGCATGCTGATGCGGCGTCGCTCCGCGATCTCACTCAGGGTATCGCCGGAACGAATGCGATAGAACCCAGCCGGCGCCGGCCCGTAGCCGCGATCATCGACTGGCGCCAGCCCGCCACCCGCGCAACCGCCCAGCACCAACGCAACCAGCAAGGCGGCCAAGCGCATCCGCGTCGGAGGTGGGTCTCGCAACAGAAAACACATCCTAGCGACCAGAACGCACGCCAGTCAGCGCAACAATGGAATCAGACTAATCAGCGCCACCAGCAACCAACCGATAATCTCAAATCCCGAGAGATGCCGATGGTAAACAGCAGCATGAAAATGCTGTGACCAACCGCGGCCGTTCGTAGCCGAGAACAATCGCATCAGGCAACCCCCCCGAGTAAAGGCACAAAGGTAACAGGCTCTAGCACCTCGTGTTGGTACCCCGAACGCTGACCACCACGCTTCTTGACCAGACGCACGAGCAACTGTTCATGACCGCAGTCGATTGGCAACAGCATGCGCCCGCCGGGAGCCAACTGCTCCGCTAGCCGACGCGGGATACCGCTCCCCGCCGCAGTCACCAAAATGCCGTCGAATGGGGCATACTCCGACCATCCCGCGCTACCATCGCCGTGGCGCAGGCGAACATTACGCAGCTTGAGCGCACGCAAGCGCTGCTCAGCACGCGCCTGCAGCGAGCTGATCCGCTCGATGCTATACACCCGCCGCACCAGCGATGCGAGCACCGCGGTCTGATAGCCGGAGCCGGTGCCCACCTCCAACACGGTCTGCACCGGACCCGCCTCAAGCAAGGCCTGAGTCATACGCGCGACCATGTAGGGCTGCGAGATCGTCTGACCCCAACCGATTGGCAGCGAGGAGTCCTCATAGGCGCGGCTCGCCAACGCCTCCTCGACAAACAGGTGCCGCGGCACTTGGCGCAGCACCTCGATGACCGCATCGTCGCGCAGGCCAATGGCCAGCAGGCGCTGCACTAATCGCTCGCGGGTGCGCAGCGAGGTCATGCCGCTACCCGCAACCGGATCGCGCACCTGCGCCAAGCCGCTCATAGGGATTCCAACCATCGCCCCAGCGGCGCAACTGCCTCATGGCGGGTCAGGTCGACCTTCAGCGGCGTCACCGAAACATAGCCCTGGCGTAGCGCGTGGAAGTCCGTGCCCTCCCCTGCATCCTGCTCGGGTCCGGCTGGACCGACCCAGAACATCGGCCGCCCGCGCGGATCAAGGATGCGCTCGATCGGCTCGGCCTTGTGGCGATGCCCGAGCCGCGTCGCACGCATGCCGCGCAGCGAAGAGAGTGGCAGGTCGGGAACATTGACATTGAGGATGGTACTGGGCGGCATCTCCATGTCGTTGTCGCGCAGCCCGGCGATCAACTGTGCCGCAACAGCAGCAGCCGTGCCAAGATGCCGCGGCTCATGCGTGTCGATGGAGATGGCCAATGCCGGCAACCCAAGAAAGCGTCCTTCAGTTGCGGCCGCAACCGTGCCCGAATAGATCACGTCGTCACCGAGATTGGGGCCGTGATTGATGCCGGCGACGACCAGGTCAGGCTCCTCCTCGAGCAGCCCGGTGATCGCCAGATGCACGCAGTCGGTCGGCGTCCCGTTAACGCGGATGAACCCGTTCTCGAGCTGCTCGGCGCGAATCGGCACGTCAAGTGTCAGCGAGTTGCTTGCGCCACTGCGATCACGATCCGGCGCCACCACCGTCAGCTCGCCGAAGCGCACAAGCTCATCGGCAAGGGCTTGGAGGCCGGGTGAGCGGTAGCCATCATCATTACTAAGAAGGATCTTCATGGGGCATCGGGGCAAACAACCGGCCTGCTCTGGTCCTGACATGGGTACAGGAGTTTACCCTTAGCGGCGAAACACAGACCCGGCAAGTTTGCTACATTCTCGGCTCGACGCCGCGAAAACGCGAGAAGAAATGTGAACAACCGTCTTCAGGATGCTGATTATGCGTTATTTCGCGCCGAAGTCGAAGACGCGATTCCGCTCGACAACGAGATCGCTGAGCCATTTCGTGAGCGACCGAAGCCAATTCCGCGCCCACGCGTTGAAGAAGCGCCGGTCGAAGATCCACAGCTCCTGTCTGAGTCTGAAGTCGAGACCCACGACTACCTGGTCTTCATGCGGCCTGGTCTGCAGAAGCGGGTCTTGCTCTCGCTCCAGCGCGGCCAGATCGAGCCGAGCCTCGAGCTCGACCTGCATGGGCTGACGGTGAGCCATGCCGGCCCACTGCTGCAGGCCTTCCTCGCCGATTGCGCCGCTCGGCGGATACGCTGTGCAAAGATCATTCACGGTAAGGGTCGCGGCTCGGCACAACGCCAGCCGGTGCTGAAGTGCAAGGTGAACTACTGGCTGCGATTGCGCCCCGATGTGCTCGCCTTTTGCTCGGCGCCACGGTTTGATGGCGGCACCGGCGCCGTCTATCTGTTGCTGCGCAACCCGGAGAAGACGAAGCGGCGGCGCTAGTGGACACTCGCGACACTCGCGCTAGTGGACGCTAGCGCTAGGCCCCAGACCAGTGGCCGGGGCCAACGTCTACCTCAGATCTTCTAGCTCAGGATCTGGCCATCGTAGTCAGCGATGCCCGGGTTGCCCTTGACGTTCTTCAGCTTCGGCGTGTTGAGCTTATCGATCTTGACCGTCTTCACATCGCGCAGATAGGTCGCGACCGTCTCCCAGATCGGCTCACCCGGCGACTGACTACCAACCGTCGCCCAACCGGCGACGACATAGGTCTTGTCGGCCTCGATCTTGGTGCCGTCATCAAGCTGCATCTCAGAGACACGCTTGCCCATCCCGGCCGCCGGATCGCAGACATAATCGAGCCCACCGACACGCACCATATCCCCGCCCTGCTGCACATACGGATCAGCATTGAACAGGTTGTCGCAGACATCCTCGAGGATCACCTTGATGTCGGCCCCGCTCATCTCGCGCCGATAGGTCTCCGGATAAGTGATGCAGGTCTGATCCATAACGTTGTCCATGGTGATCTTCTGCCCCGGCAGCACCGTGGTACCCCAACGGAAGCCGGGTGAGAGACTGATCTGGGCGTCGTTGACCTTGCGCAGCGCATCACAGATCACCTGATCGAAGGTGCCGTTGAAGTTACCGCGACGGTAGAGCACCTCTTCGGCCGTTGCCAGCTCCTCGGTCAGCTTGTCCAGGTAAGGCGCGCGCTGCTCCTCGATGTACTTGGTCATCTCCGCGTTCGGCTTGAGCAGGTTCGAGAACACGGGCAACAACCGATAACGATAGTCGCGCAGCTTACCGTCCTTGATGTCGAGGTCCATCACACCGAGGAACTTGCCGTTCGAACCAGCATTGGTGACCAGGGTCTTGCCGCTGGCGTTCTCGACGATGCTCGGGGCTGGCATGCCGTCGTGAGTATGGCCGCCGAAGATGACATCGATGCCGGTGACCCGCGAGGCCATCTTCAGGTCGACGTCCATGCCGTTGTGTGAGAGCACCACGACCAGATCCGGCGATTCCTCGTCGCGCACCTTGTCGACGAACTCCTGCATGCGCTGATCCTGGATACCGAAGGTCCAGTCGGGGATGAAGCGCTGCGGATTGGCAATCGGCGTGTAGGGGAAGGCCTGACCGATCACTGCCACCCGTGAGCCACCGACCTCTTTGATGGTATACGGATTGAAGGCGAGGCCATCGTCTTCCTGGAAGCCGCCGAAGTCCTCGAACTGGTAGTCGAACAGCGCCTCTTCACGCACCTTGACGTTCTGCGCCACGAAGTCGCCATTGAACGCCTCGATGTTCTTGATGACCTCGGTGTCCAGGTAGGTGAACTCCCAGTGGCCGGTCATCACGTCGACGCCGAGCCGGTTAGTCGCGCCGACCATATCCATGCCGCGCGTCCAGTAGGCGGTGCCCGAGCCCTGCCAGGTATCGCCACCATCCATCAGCAAGGTGTTGCCATCACCACGCTCGGCGCGGATACGATCGACCAGGGTCTTCAGGTGCGCAAAGCCGCCGACGGTGCCGAATTTCTCAGCCGCCTCGGCGAAATCGAGATAGCTGAAGGCGTGTGCTTCGATGCTGCCTGGCGCGATGCCGAAATGCTTCAGCAGTGCCTCGCCCACGATGTGCGGCGCCTTGCCAAACGCTGGCCCGATGCCGAGGTTGACATTCGGCTCGCGGAAATAGACCGGATTCAGCTGCGCATGGCAATCGGTCATGTGCAGCAGCGTCAGATTGCCGAACTTGGGCACCTCATAGAGGTCGCTCGGCTGCTTGGCCTCGGCGAACACCGAACGCGGCAGCATGCCGGCGGCACCGGCCAGACTCAACAGACGGACGAATTCACGGCGAGAAATAGTCATTGGGGTATCATCTCCTCCTAAACATTCTGCTTATCGACTCGCCGCGATCCGCACAGGCTGGCTGCCTGCTCGGCGCGGCTAAAAGCGGTCATAGTATGCACGCGGGCCACCTCGGATTGCCATTCACCGAAGCCTTGCCTCGATTAGGGACTTTCTGCCTTGATGGGCTCAGGGGCCTTGGCTCGATCGTACAGAGGGGGGCGCAGCAGCGCCGGTCGCAGCAGCGCCGAGCCCAACTCGACTCGATACTTTTTCTCATCGTCGGGCTGGTCGCCTTACCGATTGCAGCGGGCAACCGCGCCCTCGCCGACACAGCCGGGCTCGATGACCCCGGCCTACCGCGGCCGATCGAGATTGGCGTGCTCAGCCATCGCGGCGATCGCGTCACCCAGCAGCAATGGGGTCCTACCGCTGACTATCTGACCCGAGCGCTCCCGCACCACCGCTTCCGGATCTTACCGCTCGCATTCAAGGAGGTCGAAGCTGCGCTGGCCAACGGTCGCATCCAGTTCTTACTGGTCAACCCAGGCATGTACGTCGACCTGGAGGTGCGCTATCGCATCTCGCGCATTGCGACCCTGCGCAACGGCACCGGCAATCAGGCACGCAACCGCTTTGGGGGCGTGATCTTCACCCGCGCCGAGCGCGACGATATCACTCAATTATCCGACCTGCGCGGCAAACGTCTGCTTGCAGTGGACCCGAATTCATTCGGTGGCTTCCTGATGCAGCTCGATGTCTTGCGTCAGCAAGGCATCGCGGCGCCCCGGGCGCTGGCTGCACTCGAGTTCGCGGGCATCCACGATGCCGTGGTGCTTGGGGTGCGCGATGGCCAGGCAGACGCCGGCATGGTCCGCACCGACATCCTCGAGCGCATGGCGACTCAAGGCCGCATCAATCTCTCGGATTTTCGCGTGCTCGCATCGCCCGCCGCGCCTGACTTCAGGCTGCGGCTCAGCACCCCACTCTACCCCGAATGGCCCTTCAGCACCCTGCAACACACCCCAAACGCATTGGCCCAGCAGGTTGCCGTGGCGCTGATGCAGATGCCACAGGACGACCCGGCTGCGTTGGCCGGCGGCTATGCCGGCTGGACCGTGCCACTCGACTATCAGCCGGTGCATCAACTCCTGCAGGCACTGGGGCGGCCACCCTACGATCAGCCGACCGCTTTCACCCTGAACGATGCCTTGCGGCGCTACTGGCCTGCTGTGCTGCTCAGCCTCCTGGCGCTCGGGCTCTTGGCTGCCCTCAGCGGCCGATTGAAGACCCTCAATGCGCGCCTCAATCGCGCCAAGTCGCGCCTCGAGCAGCGCCAAGAACTGATCCTCAACTCGGTCGCCGAAGGCATCTACGGCGTCGATCTCTGCGGCAGAACCACCTTCGTCAACAAGGCCGTTGAGCGCCTGACCGGCTGGGATGGGCATCAGCTCATCGGCTGCAACCAGCACCAGGTGCTTCATCATGCGCATCGCCATGAGCATCATCGGCTAGCGCACCAGCATGCGCATCGGCACAGCACCCTGACCGCAGAGGAAGACTGCCCGGTCTACGCCACCTTCCGCGACCAGCGCCCACGCTTCGTTGAGGACGATCTGTTCCGGCGCCGAGACGGCTCCTGCTTCCCGGTCGAGTACAGCACCACCCCCATCCGCGACGAGCGCGGCAAAACCGTCGGCAGCGTGGTCGTCTTTCGCGACATCACTGAGCGACGCGAGGCCGCCGAGCGCATCCGTGGTCTGCAGCGCGAGCAAGCCCGAGCGGCGCGCCTCAGCACGCTCGGCGAGATGGCCTCGGGCATGGCCCATGAGCTCAATCAACCGCTCACCGCAATCAGCACCAATGCTCGCGCCTGCGTGCGGTTGGTCGAGAACGGACGCGGCAACCTCGAGCGCTGCACGGAGGTCATGACCAAGATTGCCGACCAAGCCGAACGCGCGGGCGAGATCATCCGCCATATCCGACGTTTCGTGCGCAAAGAGCCCCTCGAGACAGCCTCAGTTGCCGTTGCCGACCTGTTCGAGACAGTCCTCGTGCTACTGCACCAGGACGCCGGTCAGCATGCGGTCGAGATCCAGGTCAACATCGATGCGAACGTCGGCGCAGTCAGGGTTCAGCGCATCGAGATCGAGCAGGTCATCCTCAATTTAGCCCGTAATGCGGTCGAAGCCATGGCCGAGATCGACGGCCCCCATCGACTCTGGCTCGAGGCCAGCCGAGCCGAGCACCCCGCGAGCATCCAGATCCGCGTCAAGGATACCGGGCCAGGCATCCCGGAGCAGATCCGCGAACGCCTGTTCGAGCCCTTCGTGACGACCAAGCGCAAAGGCTTGGGGCTTGGGCTGTCGATCAGTGCCGGCATCGTCGAGAACCATGGCGGCCGACTCAGCCTCTGCCAGCAGCCGTCCGGCGGGGCCTGCTTCGCATTCAATCTTCCGCTCGCACCTGAGGTGCCGCGGCCGCCTATCCTGGAGTCCAGCCATGACCACCGATCCTAACGTCTTTATCGTTGACGATGACGATGAAGTGCGCGCCGCCATCGCACTCCTGATGGAGTCTGTCGGCCTCGATGTGCGCAGCTATGACTCAGCCCAGGCCTTTCTCGAGGACTTCGATCCACAACGCCCAGGCTGCCTGGTGCTCGATGTGCGCATGCGCGGCATGAGCGGGCTTGAGCTGCAGAGCCACCTCGCTCAGCAGCCGCTTTACCCACCCATCGTCATCATCACCGGCCATGGCGATGTGCCGATGGCGGTGCGCGCGGTGCAGGCCGGCGCGATCGATTTTCTCGAGAAACCGTTCAACGATCAGGCCCTGCTTGACGCCGTCCACCAGGCGTTGAGCGTTGATGAGCATCGCCGTGGCCATGCGCTGCAACGCGCCGAGATCAATCGACGGCTGGACCGCCTGACCCCGCGCGAGCGCGAGATCCTCGATCAAATCATTGCCGGTAAGCGCAACAAGGTGATCGCCTACGATCTCGGCATCAGTCAATCGACGGTCGAAGCGCACCGGGCCAAGGTCATGGACAAACTCGGTGCAAGCTCGCTCTCCGAGCTGATGCGACTGATGTTCAAGCACACGAAGAGCGACCAGGAAAATGTATGAGTCGTTGCATCAGGACTCGCGCAGTCAGTTGCAAGCCCGGCCTGAAGGGAATCAGGCAAAAACGAGAGGGATTGATTGAAAAGGGGCACCGAGAAAAATGCGATGCCTTAAGAAAGAAAAGACGCCAGCCGTGATCCCCCGATCACGGAGGATCACGGCGATCGACGTTATTGGTTGACCGGAGAATCCGGATCGAGCAGATAGGCCATGATGTCGGCGATCGACTGTTGGTCTAGGTAATTCGTGACGCCGAAACGGGGCATATTGGTGCAGGGGAAGGCGGCATGCGAGTTATAGATGACGTCGTAGGTGTACTTGACGATCGCATCGCTGGTGCCGCGAATCCGACCAAACCCGACGAGGCTTGGACCAATGGTCCCACCGGTGCGGTCGGTTCCGATCTGATGGCAGTTGTAGCAATTGCCACCGACATCATTGTTCTCATGATCATCCATGCGATGTCCGACCCGGAAGCCGTAGCCGGACCAGGCGAGATCACGGCCCCGCTTCCAATCACCTAGCTTGATACCGTCTTCTGGGTAGGTGATGGTCTCGCGTGCCTGCTGACTGACCTTAAGCAAGGTCTCCATGTCCGGCCGGGTTCCATCGATGCTTGAGCAGGTCTTCTGCAGTTCATCTTGCACCATGCGTTGACGCGCTGTACCGCCTTCCTGGACCTCTTGATCGAGCTTGAAACCGCCGGCCTCGAAAATCAGGTATTCGGCGAGTTCCTCGGGCGTCATCTTGGTGTAATCAACCTCCTCAGCGACGACCGCAGCGAAGGGCATGGAGAGCGCGACAAGGCCGACGACCATGCGCCCTGAAATCATCTTTTTAGACATCATTAGAATCTCCTCTTGGCGTCGATGATCAACGCTTCATATCTGACAGGATCGCTGGCTGACCGCGGGCGGCGTCGGTCCAGTAGCTCAGCATGGCGATGCTCGCGTCAGAGCCGGCAACCGGGCTCGCTTGACGCATCTGCCAGTAGCAACCGCGTAGGCGATGTTGGCTGCTGCGAACATGGTCGTGCCCCACGCGGAACGCCGGCCAAGAGATCGCCTTGGTCCACTCCTCGGGAATGTTCTTATTCGGTAACACGGATGCGCGAATGCGCTTGCCGGACTCGGCATGGCAGGTGCTGCAGGCAAAGTCAGCCTTGCCGGCACGGCGGTAGAACATGACCTCGCCCGCATCGCGCAGGGCCTTCTCTAGCGGATGATCCATCGGTGGATTCCAGGCAAAGCCGCTCGACAAGCTGGCGATATAGGTCTGCAGCTTCATGTGATCGGTATTACTGCCATGACGCTTTGTTATCGCCGGATCATCCGGAGCAAAGCCTTGCAGCGTGATCATGCAATGCACCAAGCGCGTCTCGAGATCCATCACCTTGCCGGTGTCTTCAAAATAACGCGGCAACTCGACATAGGCCCCTTCCAGCACTCCCGGACCCTTGCCGAAATCGCATTCTTCAAGCGAGACATTGTTCGGTCCACGAGGCTCTTTGAACAGATCCTCGCCATCCGCCGCTGTCCACAGCGCGGGGCTGTCAGGCATCATCATCAGGTTCTGGTCGCTCTGCGACAGATATTCCGACTGGGTCCGAGCGATCAGTCCCTCAAGCACGTCTAGCGGCTCTTGGTAGTTGCCCACCGCAGCCTTCGCGGCATCTCCGACGGCTTTGCGCTCCTCTTGCTGGGCAAGCAACTCCATCGCCATGGCATCCTGGCGTCGCGCCCATACCGCATACTGGAGTGCCCGGGTGTACTGCCGCGAGGGCAACACCGACTCGGCCTGCTCGATCATCTCATTGGTTGGACTGTCCGTGACGCCGGCGGCAATGGCTTCTTCACGCGTCTGCTTGGCCTCGGCGATCGCGGTTTCAGCCTCTTCACGTGTCGTCGCCCAGACCGTCAGTGGGATCAAAGCCACGAGCAGTAGGGCCAACGAAACCCGCCCGAGACGCCGTGCGCGCCCGCCCGGCAGGCGCGGCTGTTGATGTTGATTCGCAGCGTGACCGGACACTTGATGGAGCGACCGGAGCGGTATTGGCAGTAACTTTCGTAACATTGAAACCTCGTTTCCACTGAATGGTCTTGCTTGATCTTAGCTAGGGTAGCGCACCCTGAAAGCCGCGTTATCCTGCAAATACCCGAGTGCGAATGTCAAGAAACAACAGAACATTAGAATGTTATAAATCAATGATAAACTGCGGATTTCACCCCTCTAATCACCTATACTCCCTTGTTCTCTAGTGTCTTACCAAGTTCACACCGTTCCTACAGCAGACGGGCTCTAAACTGCTATACCGTGAAATAAGCGCTTGATCGTCCGACGTGGCGACGCGCCATTAACGTCAGACTCAACTTAAGGAGCACGCGCCTTGATCATCCGTCCCACCTACGCCCTCGCCTCACTGCTGCTCATCGGCTCGGTCGCCCTGGCCGATGACAACAAGATCACGCCAACGCTCAAGAGCGTCGATGTCAGTCACCAGAGCACGACCCTGACGGTCACCCGCGGCGCGGATCGCCACGCCACCCTCCCGGAGATGTTCCAAAAGACTGAGCGTGGCTGTCCGCCCTTCTGTGTGCAGCCGATGCAAGCGCTCCCCGGCGTCGAGACCATCGGTGAACTTGAGGTCCTGGACTACCTAAGCCGGATACACCAGGGCGACGACTCGATTCTCGTCGTCGACTCGCGCACGCCAGACTGGGTGATGCGCGGCACCATTCCAGGTGCGATCAATATCCCTTGGAACAGACTCAACACCGATCCGAGTGGTAGCCTGCAACAGGCCGGCGAGGCCGAGGACCTCGGGCAGATCCTGACCGAGCAATTCGGTGCCAGCCAAGACCCCAGCAGCGGCCAGTGGCGTTTCGACGATGCCAAGACCCTAGTCCTGTTCTGCAACGGCATCTGGTGCGCGCAGTCGACAGCTAACCTCAAGACCTTGGCGGGACTCGGCTACCCGGTCGACAAGCTCAAATGGTACCGAGGCGGGATGCAGGACTGGCTCAGTGTTGGGCTGACCGCCGTCAAGCCCTAGCACAGTCCTTCAAGGCTTGGCTTGGCTTGGCTTGGCTCGGCTCGGCTGATGCTGAGTCCGCCAAGGGCCTAGCGTGACTCAAAGCGCTGACGTCCTCGTCAGCGCCTTTCATCCCCCAGCCCCCAAAGCGTTGCTAGGCAGGTCGCTAGGCAGCATGCACTCCGACCGCGGCTGGTGGTCGCGAGACAGAAACGCCTCGGGGCCAAAGTCGGCACATTGATGCACCGCACAAAACGCGCGTAACTGATCGTTTATAGTGTGTCGTTTTTCGATCCAGAGGCACCGAGAGCAATGACCGATTATGTGCGTTGGCTGAGCGACTTAGGGATGGGGGACGTGGGCGTCGTCGGCGGCAAGAACGCCTCGCTTGGCGAGATGATCCAACATCTGACCCAGCTTGGGGTGCTGGTCCCCGGTGGCTTCGCGACCACCGCGCAGGCCTACCGCGACTTCTTGGCCGTTGATGGCCTGGCCGAGCGCATCGCCGCTGAGCTGGACGCACTTGACGTCGATGACATCGCCGCGCTCAGCGCCGCCGGCCCGCGCATCCGCGGCTGGATCATCGAGCAGCCGTTCCAGCCCGAACTGGAACAGGCCATCGAACAGGCCTACGCCGCCCTCGCCGAGAACATCGAGAACGCTGCCGATGCGACCTGGGCGGTGCGCTCCTCCGCCACCGCCGAGGATCTGCCCGATGCCTCGTTCGCCGGTCAACAAGAGACCTTCCTGAATATCCACGGCCTGGACAACGTCAAGCGCGCCATCAAGGAGGTCTTCGCCTCGCTCTATAATGACCGCGCCATCTCCTATCGCGTGCACAAGGGCTTTACCCACGCCGATGTCGCGCTCTCCGCTGGCATCCAGCGCATGGTGCGCAGCGACCTCGCCGCCAGCGGTGTGATGTTCACCCTCGACACCGAATCCGGCTTCAACGATGCCGTCTTCATCACCGCCAGCGTCGGCCTCGGCGAGATGGTGGTCCAAGGCGCGGTCAACCCCGACGAATTCTACGTGCACAAGCCGACGCTCGCGGCCGGGCGCCCCGCCATCCTGCGTCGCACCCTTGGCGACAAGGCCATGCGCATGGTCTTTGCCGAACCCGGCAGCCGCGAGCCGGTGCGCACCGAACAAACACCGATGGCCGAGCGCCAGCAGTTCTCCATCAGCGATGCCGAGATCGAGGCGCTGGCCAAGCAGGCGGTGCTGATCGAACAGCACTACCAGCGGCCGATGGATATCGAATGGGCCAAGGACGGACTCGACGGCAAGCTCTACATCGTCCAGGCGCGCCCGGAGACGGTCCAGAGCCGCAGTGGTCAGGTGGTCGAGCGCTATCGCCTGAAAGAGACCGGCGGCGAGATCCTCGCCACCGGGCGCAGCATCGGCGGGCGCATCGGCGCCGGCAAGGCACGGGTGGTCGAGTCGATCCGCGACATGGAGCATGTCCAGGCCGGCGACGTGCTGGTCACCGACATGACCGACCCCGACTGGGAGCCGGTGATGAAACGTGCCGCGGCCATTGTCACCAACCGTGGTGGTAGGACATGTCACGCCGCTATTATTGCCCGTGAATTAGGCGTGCCAGCGGTGGTCGGCTGCAACGATGCGACCGATAAGATCGCCGATGGCCAAGCCGTCACGGTCTCTTGCGCCGAGGGCGATACCGGTTACATCTATGACGGCGAGCTTGCCTTCGAGCACAAGGTCGTCGAGCTGGAGAAGATGCCCGAGGTGCCGGTCAAGGTCATGATGAACGTCGGCAACCCGGAGCGCGCCTTCGGCTTCGCCTCGATCCCAAATGCCGGCGTGGGTCTCGCCAGGCTCGAGTTCATCATCAACAACAGCATCGGCATCCATCCCAAGGCGCTGCTGGAATTCGACCAGCTGCCCGATGACCTCAAGGCCGAGATCAGCCCGCGTATCGCCGCCTATCCGAGCCCGCGCGAATTCTTCGTCATGCGCCTAGCCGAAGGCATTGCCACGCTGGCGGCGACCTTTGCACCGAATCCGGTCATCATCCGGATGTCTGACTTCAAGTCGAATGAGTATGCGAACCTGATCGCCGGCCCGCGCTACGAGCCCGAGGAAGAAAACCCGATGATCGGCTTCCGCGGCGCCGGGCGTTATGTCTCCGACAGCTTCAAGGCCTGCTTCGAGATGGAATGCGAGGCGTTGAAGTACGTCCGCAACGAGATGGGCCTGAGCAATCTACAGATCATGATCCCCTTCGTGCGCACGCTGAATCAGGCCAAGGCGGTCACCGAGGCGCTGGCTGAGCAGGGTCTCAAGCGCGGTGAGAATGGCCTCAAGCTGATCATGATGTGCGAGATCCCCTCCAACGCGGTGCTCGCCGAGCAGTTCCTCGAATACTTCGACGGCTTCTCGATCGGCTCCAACGACATGACCCAGCTCACCCTTGGCATCGACCGCGACTCAAGCCTGGTCGCCGCCGACTTCGACGAGCGCGATCCGGCGGTCAAGGCGATGCTCTCAATGGCCATTCAAGCCTGTCGCAAGCAGGGCAAGTACGTTGGCATCTGTGGTCAGGGGCCGTCCGACCATGCTGACTTTGCTGATTGGCTGGTCAAGGAAGGTATTGAGAGCGTGTCGCTGAACCCGGATACCGTGATCGACACCTGGCTGTATCTGGCTGAGCACATGGAGAAGGAAGGCTGAAGGCTGAAGGCTGAAGGCTGAAGGCTGAAGATTGTAGTCTGGTCTGAATGGTGGCAGGGATGCCATGGCCTTCAGCGAAAGAGAACCATGAGGCCCGCCTCATACCGCACGCCTCACTACTCACCACTCACGCTCATGGCGCGCCCCCGGATCATGAATTGCCCGAGGTTCAGATCAAAAATAGGGCGTCTCATAAAAGTCATCCGTCCCAAGCAGCGGAACGTATTTGGTGACGATACTTGCAAATTTATCGGGGCCAGCCAAATACATCCAATCATCGATGGAGCCGCGAAAACAGAAGCGCTCCGCATAAAAGGTTCTTGTTAGCTTATCCTGCAAGGAAAACCTGAGGACCGCGGAATAATTCTTGTCGACAACATTGACAGCGGCAGCAATCGCATTATCTGTTTTTTGACCGGAAAAATGAGGCAATTGGCTTAACAGCCCAGCGAATGAGTCTTTGAAATAGTCAGGATCAATATTGGATTCGTAGATAGTGATTTTTTCGTCCTTACAGTCGACCAGATAGCGCCTGCTTCTCTGCAAAGATGCGACCTGTTTTTTGACGAATTGCTCCTCAATATCCGTGATCAGACGAGGACGCTTCTTTCTAAGAAAGACTTGAGCGTTTTCTGGATGCTCATAGACCTCATAGCCTTCCGGCATCTTTTCGACCCTGACACCTTTCCCGTTTTCTCGCGATGAGAAAAAATACCGAGGCTTGCCAGTCGGCGTTTTGCCCTCAAATAGATGGTAGATCTGCCCAGCCCGATTCGTATAGTCTACTGCCATATCAAGCCCTCTTTCATTATCAATTGCAGGCGCGATTCAAGGACCGATGAATCGCCCCTTCTTTCCAGCAGGATCGCGTTTTCCATCAGGATCGCGCCCCAGGTTCAACGATCATTCCATGGCTCAGCCCGGAATAACCAGTTGGGAACAACGCCGCATGCCAGCCGAGCAGCCGCTCTCGCGTCACCGGGGCTTGCGCATTCGCGGTCGCGTCGAGCACCATCTCGACGAGCCCCTCGACATGGCGGTCCACGGGCGCCAGCGCGCCGATGTCCACGCCCAAGCGGCGCGCGACCGACGAGCGCACCGAGGCGGCATCAAGCAGCTCACCCTCGATCGCACTGGTCTTGACGATGTCATTGGTCAGGGCTTCCAACTGCGCCTGATCGCGCAAGGTCAGACCGACATCGGCCAGGCGCCCTAGCAACAGCCCCTGAGCGCGGCTGACCCGCGCCAGAGGCTCGGCCAGCTCGGCGAGGTCATGGCGCCAGTTCGGCCAATCCTTGTGCTGCCAAATGTCGATTTTTTCACCGCGGATCTTGCGGCGATTGTGGAGCTGATTCGCCGCAAGGTCTAGAGCCGGCTCTTCAACCTGGAGGGGAACAGCCACGCGCTTGCGGCAACGCCCTGGTCAGTCTATCGACGGATGAACGCGTGTCAGTTCCTGCACAATCACAACCAGTCGCACAAGCGCTGGAGGCCATCGATGAAGGCGATCATTAGCACTGAATCCTGGGAGAGCCTGCAATCGCAGGCCTTGGCCATTGCTCAGCAGGTCGATGCCGGCGAGGGCGAGTCGCTCCCCGAGGCCGACTATCATCTGAGCTTCGCGGATTCGGCACAGCTGTTCTCTGAGCTCACACCGGCGCGCCTGGCACTGCTCGAGCAGCTCAAGAGGCTGGGTACAGCCTCAATCCAAACGCTGGCCGAGCTGGGACTGCGCCTGAGCCTATGTGCTCTGCTCGGTGGCCAATATCCGCTCAGCCAAGGATATTGAGCAGCTACTCGGGCGCGTGCTGCGCATGCCCAATGCCCGCGCCAGCCATGTCGAACCGCTGAACCGCGCCTATGCCCATGTGACCGATAATCTGCGCGAGCAGCGGCGCACGCTGCTCGGTGATCGCCGGGCCAAAGCGGCAATAGACCGGCCCTTCGGCATTGCAATCTGGCACATGCTCAGTTGGACACCTCCTCAGGCTCGCCATAGGTTTCGATGCCCAAGCGCCGGGCGACATCTTGGGCGCGGCTGTCAATCATCGGCGAGATAACGATCAGACGATCGGCCTGGCGATCATGCCGCCGCTCGTAGAATCGGGCCTTGCGCTCGAAGATATACATCCCCGCCTTATCGATGGAGGATTTCAGCTCACACAGGATCAGTAGCCCATTCTTGATGAGGACATCAAGTTCAATCTGATCTGGACGGCCGAAGACCGCACCCTCGTCATCGTATTCGCAAACGTTTAGCACCTCGACACCAAAGGTCTTTTCCAGGATGCCAGCCAGCGCATCACGAAAGGCCTTCTCCGACCGCAGTCCCCAACGCGCCCCCAAGGCACCGATGCTGCGATCGATGCGCTTGCCCAGCGCAAGAATTTCCTCATGCAAACTTTTGAGCTCTGCTTGGTTCGAGTCCCATTTGCGGTTTTGCTCGTCCCATTTGCGGTTTTGCTCGTCCTGCAATGCTTTCAGCGCTACCTGGTTCGCTTCCCATTTGTAGTTTTGCTCGTCCCATTTGCACTTCTGTTCCTCCTGCAACGCTTTCAGCGCTACCTGGTTCGCTTCCCATTTGCGGTTTTGCTCTTCCCATTTGCGTTCGGATTCCTGGCGCTCGCGTTCGAGGCGTTCATCGTTCTTGCGCCAGCGTGCATCCTGACGTTCCCGCTCTCGGCGCATTTCATCCAAGGTTTGGTGGAACCAATCGTTGGTCTCATCGCGTCGGCTATAGAGGCTGGCGGTCAGATCGAGAATAGCCTGGCGAAAGGCAGGGTCGGATTCAAGCCAAGCGGGCAACTCGCGCTTGACGGTCTCCTTGATGGATTCAAGCGTGCTCATCGGTCACTCCAGGTTGTTCTAATGCCAATCGAATCGATCTCCAGTGCTTCCTGTTGCGGTCCATCGTCATGCCTGGCCAGGTGCGATTTAGCGGGTGCGGCATGCCGATCATAGTCAGCTGCGCTGACGCGCCCCATTCGCCATGATCAGCCATCCGCGGTAATCCGCGCGATCAGCTCCTCGCGCACCCGCGCAGCCTGGTCATTATCGACTTGGCAGGTACCGGCAGCATTGTGACCACCGCCACCGTATTCCAGCATCAGGCTGCCGACGTTGGTCTTTGAGCTGCGATCAAGGATCGACTTGCCGACCGCGAACACCGTGTTCTGCTGCTGTCGTCCCCACATCACATGCATGGAGATGTTGGCCTGCGGATAGAGCGCATAGATGACGAAGCGGTTGGTGGCCCAGATCGGATCTTGGTCGCGCAGATCGACCTCGATCAGGTTGCCGTGCAGAGTGGAGACGCGCTCGAGCTGCGCGCGCGCCTTGTCCTGGTGCTCGAAGTAGAGCTCGCAGCGCTCCATCACATGCGGCAGCTTGAGGATCTGATCGATCTCATGGTCACGGCAGTAGTCGATCAGTTCCATCATCAGCTGATAGTTGGAGATGGTGAACTCGCGGAACCGGCCCAATCCTGTGCGCGCGTCCATCAGGAAGTTCATCAGCACCCAGCCCTGAGGATCGAGGATCTCCTCGCGGCTGAAGTCGGCGGAATCGCCCTTGTCCACCGCCGCCATCATCGCGTCACTGATCCGCGGAAAACGCGCCTTGCCGCCGTAGTAGTCGTAGACAACGCGCGCCGCCGAGGGCGCCTTGGGATCGATGATGTGGTTCTCCCGACGCTGACCACCGGCGCGCTCGATCTCGCTGGCATGGTGGTCAAAAGCCAGGTGAACGCCCTCGACATAGGGCAGGTTGGTGGTGATGTCGCGGTCGGTGATCGCGATCACGCCATCCTGCATGTCCTTGGGGTGGACGAAACTGATCTCGTCGACCAGATCGAGTTCCTTGAGCAAGACGGCGCAGACCAGTCCGTCGAAATCACTACGCGTCACAAGGCGGAAATTGTCGGCCATGGAGGTCTCCAGATGGGCGGTCACTCGGCGTATCAACGGGCTGAGTGGCAAAAAGGTGAAGTGTAACCCGGAATCCGTCTAACTCCTGCCTGTCCGCAGCGGCCTCAGGCTCATGGCGCCGCGTCACCCCGGCAGATGAAGCGCACGAGAATCAGGTTAACGGACATAGAAACTGTCCATCAACTTCTTACCGATTTGAGGGTCATGGTTGGGCGATTATCGGGAACAAGCGCTTGCTTCACAGCAATAATCCAACGGCCCAAGAGTCCAAGCGTTTCGTCTAGCGAACGCTCACCTGAGCCCGCATCTCTAGTTCATTATTATTTCATTATCATCAGGAGCCTGCATGCACCATTCAGACAACGGCGAATTCATCCGCTGGGAGTCCGGCTTTCGCAACTGGGTGACGCCAGATGGCAGCCCCGGCCTCTCCGGCGAGGGCGGCTTCCCTGCTGAGCCTGGTCGTTATCACCTCTATGTCTCCTACGCCTGTCCCTGGGCGCATCGCACCCTGATCGTCCGCGCACTCAAAGGGCTTGAGGAGCTGATCAGCGTCTCGGTGGTGCATCCGCTGATGCCGCCTGAGAGCTGGGTCTTTGGCGAGTACCCCGGAGCCACGCCGGATCATCTGCACGGCTTCGACAAGCTACAGCAGCTCTACCAGCACAGCGCGCCCGACTTCGATGGCGTGGTGACGGTGCCGGTGCTCTACGACAAGCAGCGCCAGACCATCGTCAACAATGAGTCCTCCGAGATCATCCGCATGCTCAACAGCGCCTTTGACGCCTGGGGCAACGCCGAGCTTGATCTCTATCCTGTCGAGCTGCGCGCCGAGATCGACGCGATCAATGCGCTGGTCTATGACAATATCAACAATGGCGTCTACCGGGCCGGCTTCGCGACCACCCAAGCCGCTTATGAAGACGCCTTCGACAAGCTCTTTGCGGCCCTCGACCAGTTAGAGGCAAGGCTGGCGACGCAGCGCTATCTGGTCGGCGATCGCATCACCGAGGCCGATTGGCGCCTGTTCACCACCCTGGTGCGCTTCGACCCGGTCTACCATGGCCACTTCAAGTGCAACCGCCAACGCCTTATCGACTATCCGAATCTCTGGGCCTACACCCGCGAGCTCTACCAGGTCCCCGGCATTGCCGAGACCCTCAACATGGACCACATCAAGCGGCACTACTACGGCAGCCACAAACAGCTCAATCCGACTGGCATCGTGCCAAAAGGCCCCGAACTAGACCTTCAGATGTCCTCGCGGCGCCACGATCTTGCAGCTGATCACGCTCCGCAGAACGTTACAAAGAGATCCTGAAATGAAGCACCCTCTATTCTTGGCACTCTGTCTCCTCTTTCTATCTTCGACATCCCTGGCCCAGTTCACTGGACCTTCCGCGTCAGGTCAGGCAAGCACGGTCGAGCAGGCGAGACAGGCTCGCATCGGCACTTACGTGACCCTGACCGGCAACATCGTTGCCCGGCAACGCGAGGACTACTACCGCTTCCGAGATCAAACAGGCGAGATCCGAGTCGAGATCGAAAGCCCGGTCTGGCAAAACCGCAAGATCGGACCCGAGACCAAGGTGCGGCTGGTTGCCGAGGTCGATCGAAACGCGGCAGGCACCCGCTATCTCTGGGTGGAATCACTCGAGCTTGCCGAGTGACTGCAGACGGATAGACGTCAGCTGATCAGCCCTGAGACGCTTGTTGCCAAAGCCTAGATCGGCAAGCCAAACGTTCGGCGAAACCCGCCCGCTCATCCTGGCCAATGATCGGTCGCGATGGACTCGCCCAGATCGGCCTCGATCAGCCGCGCACGCACCGCCAGCAGATGCTCAAGCAGGCGCGGCTCGAATCGCGCGTAGGCCTCGGCATCGGGCTCGCGCTTGACAACGACGCCGAGCAGCTCGGTGATGGCGTTGCCGATCGAGTTCTGGCTAATGGTCACCAGCAAGCGACCCTCGTCGTTGCGATAGATGATCTGCTTGAAGGCCGGCTGCCAGCGGATGGCGTTGGCGTACTGGGCATCGCGGATACACTGGTCACGCACGCGCTTGGCGGTGGCCAGAAAGGCATTGTCGAACAGCAACACGCTGTCGACCGCGTCCGGGAAATAGACGCCTTCGGGCATCGGTGCATTGCGGGTCGAGACCTGCGAGAAGAAGGTCCGATAGAAGTCGAGGAAGCCCATCAGGATCAGGTCGTATTCGCGCCAGAAGCGGATATCCGCAAGCGCCTCAACCCCACCCTGAATCTCCCAGCAGGGGAGTCCCTGCGGATAGCCGGTCAGGGAGAGCTGCGAGCTGCTGAGGCTTGCGGCTTGCAGGATCTCGAGATCGAGGGCGCGCTCGAAGAAGGCACGATAGACCTCCTTCATGTGCGCCTGGAACAGGCAATGCTGCCCGCCATCGGTAAGATTCGGGTTATCCGGGTCGGCAAGCTTGGCCTGACGCAGCTGCTCCATCGGGAAGACGATGAAATGGTTGTGCAGCATGCGAATGCTCGGCACCCCGGGCGCGGTGAGCGACCAGGTCGCGTCCAGACTTGCCTCCCCCGCCAAGATCAAGGCCTGCTCTGGGTCTGGATAGTGCTCGATCATGTACTGGATCAGGATCTGGTTCATCCGGTTCCAGACCCGCTTGACCTGATCCGGCACCTGGGTGCGGCGCACCGGCCGACCCAGCGGGTCGAGGATCACCCGTGAGGTGTCGTAGATGATCGAGGCGTCGAACGCGTTGCTGTGACCCAGGGCCTTGCGGTAGAGCAGCAGATTCTCGGGATTGCGCAGCAGCCCGTTGTTGTGGGCCAGGTCGTTGAGGTTCTCGGTGCTGTTGAAGAACTCGTTCGGCTTCATCCCCTCTGGCACCGAGAGCGGGATCGGCCGATAGGGGGTCAGGATCTGACGCGGACCGGTCGTCACTGTATGCCTCCTCAGGGTGTTGGGCTCAATGCTCGGCAAGGATGCGGTCGCGGCCTGCGCGCTTGGCCTGGTAGAGCCGACGATCGGCCGTTTCGATCAACACATCGATGGTGGAGCCCGCGTACTCCGCGACACCGCCACTGATGGTGACGCGAAGCTCGGGCTGAGACCAACGCTCAGCCCTGATCTTGGTGCCGAGACGCTCGGCAATACCCAGCGCGACCGCTGCTGGGGCCGACGGCAAGATGATTAGGAACTCCTCGCCGCCATAGCGCCCGCAGATATCTGATTCACGCACGCTTTGGCGCGTCAGCTCGGCAATACGCACCAACACCTCATCACCAACGGCATGGCCAAAGCTGTCATTGATCTGCTTGAAATGATCCAGATCGAATAGGATGACCGATAATCCCGAGCCCTTGCGATCAGCATGCTCAATCTCCCGGGCGAGCCGTGTGAACAGATAGCGACGGTTGTAGAGCTTGGTCAGCGCATCGGTATTGGCTGCTTGATGTAAACGCTGCTGCGTTGCCTTGAGATCAGAGACGTCAACCAGTGAGATCAAGCGATGAGGAATGCCGGAGAGAAAGACCTCTTTCACCGACACCATCGCCCAGCGCAGCTCCCCTTCCGCCGTGCTGATCTGCACCTCCTGCTGGGTATTGGCGGCCACAGGCAGGCCTGCCGCCCGCAGCGCCTGCCAGATCAGGCTATCGAACTGACCATCGCCATCCGGAATCAGCCCAAGATAGTCGGTTGCGGCCTGATTCGCACGTTGGATGCCCAAGCCATCGGGTTGCAATTGCAGGATCGGAAACGGAATCACCTCGAGCAGATTGCCCAAATTGGTCTCGCTCTCGCGTAAACGATGGAGCAACCTGGCCACACCACCCCAAGCAACCCAGATAAAGACCAGCACGAGGCCGCCTGCGCCCAGGAGCTTGAAGCGAACATCGGCCAGCAGCCTTTCCAGCGAGCGGGTGTTGGCGTAGAAGGTCGCCACGCCGATGAGCACGTAGTCTTGCGGATGGTAGAGCGGCACCTCGGTGATGAAACAGCCTGAACAGTCGGCGCGGCCACGCGCCAAGGACATCGCCTCCAATGGCAGCGCGATCATGTCCGGGTCCAGGTCGAGCCGAATGCGATTGGTCAGCGGCTCTCCGCTCTCATCCTCCTTGAGCAAGAGGATGCTATCAAGCCGCGTCTCCAGTGCCTGTAAGAGCTGCTCCCCCTCTTGCTCAAGGACCAGGACCACCTCGATGCTCCGGGCCTCGGCCTGAGCCAGGGCGCGCGCTCGGCTCTCGGCGTCATCGCGCAGCGCCGGCTCCAGGATCATCAACCAATAAGCGGCGATGAGCGCCTCTAGCAAGACCCCCAGCAGGGCGAAGATGAGTGCGAGATTGCGCTCGAAGCGCAACGAGCGGGTACCTCCCCCGTTAAACCTCGGATCAGTCGGCATGCTGCGCGATCCCCAGGAAGAACGGCTTGAAGCTTAAACCAGCCCGTCGCGCCTGCTCAAGGTTGATGGCCGGTAGGATGCGATCGGCGACATGGATACCCGCCACGGCACCGGCGGCGACATCGCCCTCGAAGGGTGAGAAGACCAGAACCTGATAGCGCTCCGAAAGCCGTCGCAGGAGGGCTGGCTCAAGCCCAGAATTGGCGATAAAGATCGCGGCCAACGACCGCTCTGGATTGGCCGCTAACCTCTCGACCGGAAGGATGGTCACCGCCAGTGCAATCTCCTGCACCTGGCCGAGCTGCTCCAAGGCACGCGCTGCTTGCTTCGCCGCCTGCTCCGAGGCCCGATAGGCCACGGCGATCTCAAGCACGCCATCGGCATTGCGCTGGGCCGGCAACCCCTCCTGGGCACCCAGTATGGCCGGGAACAGGTTGAGCCCTACACGGAGTCGCTGTTGTTCTTCCTCCCATAAGGAGGCAGCCCATCCCGGAGACAGCCAAGTCAACAGCAGCAGGAGACAGCAGAATGCCCCAGACCGACCGCAGGAAAGCGCGCAGGGAACCGGCATCTTGCTCAGAAGGCGTAGCCGACCGACAGCCACCAGCGCCGACCTGGGCGCGGATAGTCATCCACGTAGGTCAGAGGCACACCCGCAAAGCTCGCAGACTGCTCCGGGTAGCGCACGTCGGCATCGGTGAGGTTCTTTACGCCCAGATGGGCATAGACGCCGGACCCCGAGGCACTGCCATAGCTCAGCGTCAGATCGGCTGTGGTATAAGCGCCTACGGGCGCGCGCTCATCACCAAGGCGACGCTCGCGCTCGCCGACATAGCTCAACTGCAGTGCAGCGGTCCAGGGCTCGAGCGGACGCCAGAGCAGCGCCAGGTTGCCGAGCAGGTCGGTGCCACCCGGCAAGGGGCGTCCGGTGCCAAAGTCGTGGCTGTCAACATAGGAGAGATTGGCATCGAGTCGGAAATGGGGGCCAAGACGCTGCTCATATTCGAGTTCGACACCCCGCAATCGGGCATCGGCGCTGTTGATGTAGCCGCTATCCCGATCACCGAAAATGATTTGATTGATCAAGTCGGACTGGAACAGGATCACCCGCCCCTTCCAATTCGGCTTGCGCAAGACATAGCCCAGCTCATAGGTCGCAATCTCTCCGGCCTCCAACCCGCGCCCATCGGCCGGATACTCCAGCTCATAGAAGGTCGGCGGCCGAAACGCCTGGGCAAACTGCAGCTTGAGGATATGCTCGCTGTTGATGCGCCAGACCGCGGCGAGTCTTGGACTGAGATAGGTGTCCGCATCGCTGTAGTCGTCGACACGCAAGGCGCCGGTCAGGGTGACGCGATCGCTGATGCGATACTCATCCTGGGCGATCAGGCTCAACACACGCCGGTTGCGGCTGGTGTCGAGCCAGGGATAGTCGATGGCGAAGCTTGCTGGCCAATCCCAGGTCGCCGCGTCGACCTCGACCTGGCTCGCCTCCAGCCCGAACAGGACCTGGTGGCGGTCGTTCGGCCGCCAGTGGATGTCCGCGGCTGCCAGGTAGCGGGTCTCTTGATAGTCCTGACTCATGATCACCGGGTCATCGATGAGATAACCCGCCGGAAACACGAAGAGGTCGTCACGGTCGCGTTGGTAGCGCAACGCCTCTAAGCGCAGCCGCGTGTTCAGTCGCTCGCCCAGCTGCAGGTTGGCGCCGAACTGAAGCGAATGATAGCCCTGACGCGAGGCCAGCTGATCCTCGTCAGGGGGCAAGAAATGATTGATGCCGAAGTAGTCGCCATAATCATCGTCCAGGACCTTGATCGCGGCGAAGACATCCCCCCAGTTGAGATTGGCGAATAGTGCCCGATAACGATGCGACTCATTCGACGGGCCAGGCGCATGCGACAGCTCTGGTTGGCCGAGCGCATGCAGGGCGTCCCCGTCGACATCGACACCAGCATCAGCGTTCAGACCGAGGACATTGAATGAGGCGCTGAGGTCACGCTCGGGGTCCTCCCAGTACCAGCTCCCGCCGCCGCCATGTTCGGCTCCATCCATCGCCTGTGCGCTGAGATTGCGTTGGCGCTTGCGGGTGATGACATCGATGACACCGGCAAAGGCGTATTCACCATGCACCGAGGCCCCAGGGCCGCGGATCACCTCGATGCGCTCGACCTGCTCGATCGGGATATTGAGCACCGGGTTGGCGGTGGCGTAGAGGGTCGAGTTCATCGACACACCATCGAGCAAGACCTTGAGATTGCCCGAGGCATAGCCGTACCCGACACCACGGCTCAGGATCTGGCGCTCGCCGGTCATCTCCAGCCCCTGGCTGATCCCCGGCACCAGCGTGAGCGCCTCGCCGACATTGCGCACCCCGCGCGCCATCAGGTTCTCGCCGAGCAGGATGGTCGCCATGCCGGGCACGAAATCGGCATTCATGCCGCTGCGCGTCGCCAGCTCGGTCTCCTGCTCGAGCAAGGCCATCAGATCTTGCAGCTTGGCGTCATCGGCCGTCGTCTCGGTCTGCGCCGGTGCGCTGCTAACAGCCGCGCTCAGGAGCGCACCGAGGAGTCGAGTCGATGCCGCCCGAGGCCTCCACTGCCGAAGCCGAGATCTGGCCAATCGTCTTCGTCGCTGAGTAAACAAGGGCTCGCCCATCGCTGCTGTTCGTCGTTCGCCATCGCCACCACTGTGCAGTCGATCACTGCACGACGCTTGATCATATCAGAGATGCTGCTTCAGACCTTTAGCGTTGGCCGCCGCTGTTTCAATCCACGTCCGGCCAAGCCGGGCGACACTGCACGCAAGAGGTTACGCCTCTCGCGTGCGGCACGCTCCCTACCCGACTGCGGCAATGCCAGGTTGATCGCGGCCAGGTTGATCGAGCCGGATTAGGCCTCTGCCGCACGGCATTCTGCCCCTCAAGGGGTCGATGTCGACCGAGAGATGTCGATAAGAACCACTTCTTCAGGGTTCGACTAACCAGCACCGCGATCGGCACGGCCATGCTCAGCCCTCAACGCATCAATGACGTCCAACCGACTCGATGCCCACAACTTGCAACGGCCGCTGCTTTGGATACAGTGACAGGCCGATTCCTGCCGATTTGGGTGCTCGCCATGCCTCCGACCTTCCTGCAACGACTTAGCTTGCCGCTCTTACTGCTGACCGGCCTGCGCATGCCGATGGCCATCGCCAGCTCATCCGGCCTGGCCCTGGATTCCGCGCAGCCGACCTCCGCCGAGAACCTCGACGGAGCGCATCAGGATCTCGCCTCGACGCTGCGCACCACGCCCCCGGAGCTGGCGCTCGCCCTCGTCTATGAGCCCGGTATTGATCTCGCCGGCTATCTGGTCAGCGAGAAGTTCGACGGCGTGCGGGCGCTCTGGGATGGACGTCGGCTGATCACCCGAGGAGGCCTGATCATCAACGCTCCGGCCGGGTTCACCGCCGGCTTTCCCGAGCATCCCTTAGACGGCGAACTCTGGATGGGACGCGGCACCTTCGCTCGCCTCTCCGGCACCGTGCGCACCCTCGAGCCGGACATCGAGGCCTGGCAGCAGGTGCGCTATGTGGTCTTCGACCTACCCGCGCACCAAGGCCGCTTCGAGGATCGCTTCGCAACCCTCGAGCGCCTGCTCGAACAGTCACCCAACAGCAGGCTGCAACTCGCTCATCAGCATCCGATCGCGGATCATGCGAGCCTGCAAGCGCGGCTCGACGAGATCGTTGCCGCCGGCGCTGAGGGACTGATGCTGCATCACCGCGATGCCCAGTATCAAGCCGGGCGCAACGCCGATCTGCTCAAGGTCAAACCCTATCTGGAAGGCGAAGCAATCGTGCTCGAGCACCTACCTGGCCAAGGCAAGTACACCGGAATGCTCGGCTCGATGCTGGTCGAAGAGCCCGACGGCACCCAATTCAAGCTCGGCAGCGGCTTCAGCGATGCCGAGCGCGCCAGCCCACCAGCGATCGGCAGCAGCGTCAGCTTCAAGTATCACGGCCGCACCAAGTACGGCCGCCCCCGCTTCGCCAGCTTTCTCCGCATCACCGACAAACTCTAACCGTTCTAAAGCTGTGCCACCTGATAGACCGACAAAACGCGTTAAAAAATACTCACCACTCATCCACACCCCAAACTCGAAACCCATCGCCGTTCTCTGCGACAATGTCGGCTGTCACAGTCAACATAGGAAGAGTATGAGTACCTACGACGTCTACGCCCTCGGCAACGCACTGGTGGATATGGAGTACGAGATCAGCCCCAGCGATCTCCAACACCTGAATATCGATAAGGGCGTCATGACCCTGGTCGATGAGGCCCATCAGCTGCGCATCATGGACCACCTCCGCGAACATCACCATCAACGCGGCTCAGGCGGCTCGGCGGCGAACTCGGTGATCGCGCTCAGCCAGCTCGGTGGCCGTGGCTACTACGCCTGCAAGGTCGCTGACGACGATCTCGGCCACTTCTACATGAAAGACCTGCGCGAGGGCGGCGTCGACACCCTCGATGGCGGCTTTCTGGACAAGGGCGACACCGGTCGCTGTGTCGTCTTGGTCACGCCCGATTCGGATCGGACCATGTGCACCTATCTGGGCATCAGCGGCAATCTCTCCGTGCATGAGGTCGAGGTGCGCTCCCTGCACGCCGCCAAATGGTTCTATACCGAAGGCTATCTGGTCACCTCCGACACCGCCCGAGTCGCGGCCATCGAGGCCCGCCGCGCGGCAGAGCATGGCGGCGTGCGCACCGCGCTCTCGCTCTCTGACCCGAACATGGTCAAGTTCTTCAAGGATGAGCTGAAGGAGATGATCGGCGACGGCGTCGACCTAATCTTTGCCAATGAAGAAGAGGCCATGGGCATGGCCGAGACCACTGATCTCAACGAGGCGGTCGCGTATTTGAAGACGCTGAGCAAGGAATTCGCGATCACCCGCGGCCCCAAGGGCGCGCTGGTCTTCGATGGCCAGGAACTGATCGACATCGATCCAGTGCCGGTCAAGCCAGTGGATACGGTCGGTGCGGGCGATATGTTTGCCGGTGCCTTCCTCTACGGATTGACCCAAGGTTGGAGCCACAAGCGCGCTGGCGACCTGGCCTCGGCGGCCTCGGCGAAACTGGTCACCAGTCTCGGACCGCGGCTGAGCAAGGAAGACACTCAAGCAATCCTCAAGTCCTTCGGCTCATAACCAGCCAATCACGAGGACTGACCAAGCGTTACGGCTGATCAGCACCACAGATCCACAGACCTTCACACCGATCCGGCCGCCATCGATCGGTGTTGGTCTGTGTCCATCTGTTCGTCAGCGCCTCGCCCAGAGGTCTGACAAGATCAACCCGCAAAGGCCTGCTGGCACAGTGAGAACAGCGCAGCAGGATACATCCCAAGCAGCAGGATCGCGGCACCATTGAAGGTGATCGCGACCCGTGCACTGGCACTGGCGACCACTGGAACCTCGGTGATCGGCTTATCGAAGTAGATCATCTTGACCACGCGCAGGTAATAGAAGGCGCCGATGATCGAGAAGATCACCGCTACGATCGCTAGCCAGACCATCCCTTGCGCGACGATCGCCTCCAACACCAGCAGCTTGGCAACGAAGCCGACCATCGGCGGCACGCCGGCCATCGAGAACATGATCAGCGCCATCATCGCGGCCAACCAGGGGTCGCGATCCGACAGACCCTTGAGATCGTCCAACTCCTGTACATCGTGCCCCTTGCTGGAGATCAGCAGCAGCACGCCAAAGGCCCCCGCCGACATCAGCGCATAGACCACCGAGTAGAACATCGCAGACGCATAGCCTTGCTCGCTGCCGGCAAGCAGGCCGAGGAAGATGAAGCCGACATGGGAGATGGTCGAATAGGCGAGCATGCGCTTGATGTTGGTCTGCGCGATGGCGACGACGTTGCCGAGCGCCAGCGAGAGCACCGAGAGGATCACCAGGATCTCACCCCAGTCGGTCTGCAGGCCGCCCATCGCCTCGATCAGGATGCGCGCCGCCATCGCAAAGGCAGCGATCTTCGGCGCACTGGAAAGGAACAGCACGATCGGGGTCGGCGCGCCCTGGTACACGTCCGGCATCCACATGTGGAAAGGGACGGCACCAAACTTGAACGCGATGCCGATCAGGGCGAACACCAGCCCGAAGACCAGGATCTTGTCATTCACGGTATCGCTGGCCACGGCTGCGGCGACATCGGCGAAGGCGAAACCGCCGGAGGCGCCATACAGCATCGAGATACCGTAGAGCAGCATGCCGGAGCCAAGCGCGCCCAGCACGAAGTATTTCATCGCCGCCTCGGCGCCGGCCTTGGAGTCGCGGTCGAAGGCGACCAGCGCATAGAGGCAGAGCGAGAGCAGTTCCAATCCGAGGTACAGCGTCAGGAAGCCGTTTGCCGAGACCATGATCAGCATGCCGAGCACCGCGAACAGCAGCAGCACATGGTATTCACCAACCCACATGTCACGGTCGCGCATGTAGTCCTTGGCATAGACGAAGGTCAGCAAGGACACGACCAAGATCGCGCCCTTGAGCAGATCGCTCATCGGATCACGGACAAAGCTCTCGCTAAAGGCGGCCGTCGGCACTGAGCCACCGACGAAGCCAACCGCGAGCAGCGCGCCCAGCAGCCCGATCAGCGTCAGGGTATGGTTGCTCTGCTTCTGATCGGCGCGGGTGTAGAGATCGGCGATCAGCACCGTGCAGGCGGTGATCAAGATCACTAGCTCGGGCAGGATCGCCAGCAGCGAGGCGGAAATCGAGGGCGTGAGCGTCGTCATGACAGGGGTCCGTTAGGGCTGGAGACGGGCGATCGGCGGGGTGACCAAGTCAGACCCCTCGGGCAACTTGCTGACCTGGATCTGCTGTACCAGGTTCTCGATGGTCGGCTCCATCACGTCGATCAACGGCTTGGGCCAGATGCCGATCGCGAGCGTGGCGACGGCAAGCACACTCAGGTTCAAGGTCTCGCGCCGATTCAGATCCTTGAGCGCGGCGACATTGTCGTTCCCGATATCGCCAAAGATCACGCGCTTGACCAGCCAGAGGGTGAAGGCGGCAGCGAGCACCAGCGTGGTCGCGGCGAGGAAGGCAAACCAGAAGTCGGCGCGGAAGGCGGCGAGGATGACCATAAACTCACCAACGAACCCAGAGGTCCCGGGCAGACCGGCGTTGGCCATGGCAAAGAACACCACGAAGGCACCGAACCAGGGCATCCGATTGATGACGCCACCATAGGCCGAGATCTCGCGGCTGTGCATGCGGTCATAGAGCACGCCGACGCAGAGGAACAGCGCGCCCGAGATGAACCCATGCGAGATCATCTGCACCATTCCGCCTTCGATGCCCATCACGGCACCCGCTGTCTCGGCGCGTTGGAAGATCGCGAAGACGATGAAAAAGCCCAGGGTCACGAAGCCCATGTGTGCGATCGACGAATAGGCGATCAGCTTCTTCATGTCTTGCTGCACCAGCGCCACCAGGCCGATGTAGATGACCGCGATCAGGGACATGGTGATGATCAGCCAATCTAGTGATGCGCTCGCATCGGGCGCGATCGGCAGGCTGAAGCGCAGGAAGCCATAGCCGCCGATCTTCAGCATAATCGCCGCCAGGATGACCGAGCCGCCAGTGGGAGCCTCGACGTGCGCATCCGGCAGCCAGGTATGCACCGGAAACATCGGCACCTTGACCGCAAAGGCGAGCAGGAAGGCGATGAAGATCAGGATCTGCGCGGTCAGCCCCAACGGCGCGGCATGGAAGCCGAGGATGTCGAAGCTGCCGGTCTGGAAGTACAGATAGATCAGCGCGACCAGCATGAACACCGAGCCGAAGAAGGTGTACAAGAAGAATTTGATGGTCGCGTAGACGCGGTTCGGCCCGCCCCAGACCCCGATGATGATGAACATCGGGATCAGCATCGCCTCCCAGAAGAAGTAGAACAGGATCGCGTCCAGGGCCGAGAAGACCCCGACCATGATCCCTTCCATGATCAGGAAGGCCGCCATGTACTGCGACGGCTTATAGCTGATGACGTCCCAGCCGGCGATGATCACGAAGATGCTGATAAAGGTGGTCAGTAAGATCAGCGGCATCGAGATGCCATCGACGCCGAGATAATAGTCGACGCCTAGCGCCGGCAGCCAGGGCGAGCGCTCGACGAACTGCATCGCCGCCGTCGAGGCATCGAATCCAAACCAGAGCGGCAGGCTCACGACAAAGGTCAGCAGCGCGACGCCCAGCGCGATCCGTTTGGTCAGCTCAGCGTTTTGCTCACCACTTGCAATGACCGCGATGCCACCGACGATCGGCAGCCAGATCACCAGCGAGAGCCAGGGGAATTCCAATAACATCAGCTGCCTCTCCCGTGTCTTAGAAGGTCACGAACAGGGTCAATAGGACCACGAGCCCGAGGATCATGGCAAAGGCATAGTGGTAGAGCATGCCACTCTGAAGGTGGCGGACGCGCGCTGCAATCCAGCCCACGGCCTTTGCCGAGCCATTGACCAGCGCACCATCGATGAATCGCTGATCGCTGCTCTTCCAAAGAAAGCGCCCGATCAGCTGACCACCCCCCGCGAACACGCGCTGATTGAAGTCGTCAAAGCCATACTTGTCTTCCAGCAGGCGCGTGAAGCGACCGCCTTTCTGTTGCAACTCCAGGTCAATACCAGGATTACGCTGGTGCAGGTACAGCCAGTAATAGGCGGCCATGCCCAGCCCTCCCATGGAGAGCCAGAACGGCAGCGTCTGCATGCCATGACGAATGAATTCGCGCTGCCCATGCCAGTGCGCGGCGAGGTGATGCAGCGTGTCGTGCTCATGCAGAACCGTGACAGCATCGCCCAGCCAGTTCTCGACCAACAGCGGCTCGATCGCATACCAGCCGATGAAGACGGAGGGGATCGCCAGGGCAATCAATGGCCCCGTAACCACCCAAGGCGTCTCATGCAGATGCGAGCGGGTGTGATGGTCCATCCGCGGCTCGCCGTGGAAGACCAGGAAATAGAGCCGGAAGGAATAGAGCGCGGTGACAAAGGCTCCCAGGATCAGCAGCAGGTTGGCCAGACCAGCGCCGGCGATGTGCGAATGCCCCACAGCCTCAATGATGGCGTCCTTCGAGAAGAAGCCCGAAAAGCCCGGAAAGGCGATCAGCGCCAATGAGCCGGCCAATGCAGTGACCCAAGTAATCGGCATGTAGCGCTTCAGCCCGCCCATATTGCGAATATCCTGATCATGGTGCATCGCAATGATCACCGAGCCTGCGGCCAGGAACAGCAGCGCCTTGAAGAAGGCATGGGTCATCAGGTGGAAGATGCCCGCCGCGTAGGCCGAGGCGCCGAGCGCGGCGATCATGTAGCCGAGCTGCGATAGGGTCGAGTAGGCGATCACGCGCTTGATGTCGTTCTGCACCAGGCCAATCAGTCCCATCAGGAAGGCCGTCAAGGCGCCGATCACGAGCACGAACGACAGCGCCGTCGTCGACAGCTCGAATAGCGGCGACATTCGGGTGACCATGAAGACGCCGGCGGTGACCATGGTTGCGGCATGGATCAGCGCCGAGATCGGCGTCGGGCCTTCCATGGAATCCGGCAGCCACACATGCAGCGGCATCTGCGCCGACTTACCCATCGCACCAATGAACAGCAGGATGCAGATCAAGGTCATCAGCGAGACGCCACCAAAGACCGCGACCTGGGTCTCGGCATGCGCCGGCGCCTGCGCAAACACCTCGGCGTAATCCAGCGAGTTGAAGTACATCACCACTGCGGCAATGCCAAGGATGAAGCCGAAATCACCAACCCGGTTGACCAGAAACGCCTTCAGGTTGGCCGAGATCGCCGACTCGCGCGTGGTGTAGAAACCAATCAGCAGATAGGACACCAGACCCACCGCTTCCCAGCCGAAGAACAACTGCATGAAGTTGTTGGCCATCACCAACATCAGCATCGAGAAGGTGAACAGCGAGATATAGCTGAAGAAACGCTGATAGCTGTTCTTGCCAACGAGCGAGTTTTCAGGCCAGTTGTGGGCATCGTCGGCCATGTAGCCGATGGTATAGATGTGCACCATCAACGAGACGAAGGTCACCACCGCCATCATCAGCGCGGTGAGACGGTCGACCAAGAAGCCGATCTCGAAATGGATGCCATCGGCGACCATCCAGGTATAGACGGAGCCATTGAAGGCCGGCTCATCGTGCCAGATGAAGCGAGACAGCACCCAGAGTGAGAGCAGGGTCGAGAGGCCGACGCCAGCAATCGCGACCGAGTGAGCGCCGGCACGGCCGATCTTGCCGCCGAAGAAGCCGGCGATGATCGCGCCGAATAAGGGCGCCAGCACGATGATCAGATAGACGGTCTCCATTGAAGGATTCTCCGAGCGGTGTCCGGTGGGCTCAGCCTTTGAGCATGTCCAGATCGTCGACGTTAATGGTGCGCCGGTTGCGGAACAGGACCACCAGGATGGCGAGTCCAATCGCCGCCTCGGCGGCCGCAACCGTCAAGATGAAGAAGACGAAGATCTGCCCATCCAGATTGCCAAGGAAATGCGAGAAGGCAATGAAGTTCATGTTCACTGCGAGCAACATCAGCTCGATGCACATGAGCAGGATGATCACGTTCTTCCGATTCAGGAAAACCCCAGCGACCGAGATCGAGAATAGCAAGGCGCCGAGCAGCAGATAGTCAGATAGGGCGATCATTCGGAGTCCTCCTTCAACGCCGGGGCCGGCGCACTGACGCCCGGACGAGGTACGGCCGGCATCGATACCAGTCGAATGCGATCTGGACCCTTCTTCACCCGGACCTGCTTGGAAGCATCCTGATACTTGGTCTCAAGCCGACGACGCAGCGTCAGGCGAATCGCAGCGACGATGGCGACGAGCAGGATCACCGCGGCAATTTCGAACGGATAGAGATAGGTGGTGTAGAGCTCAAGCCCCAGCTCGACCGTATTGCTATAGCTGGCCGGCTGCGCCTCGGGCTTTGCGAACAGCTCGAGCCCGAAGTGAGATGGCCCCAGCACGAGGAACAGGTTCAGCACCATCACCGCCGCAATCATCAGGCCGACCGGCAGATAGCGAATGAACTGACCGTGCAGCGCGGCGATGTCGATATCCAACATCATCACCACGAACAGGAACAACACCATGACCGCGCCGACATAGACCAACACCAGCACAATGCCGAGGAACTCGGCCTCCAGCAGCAGCCAGAGCGCCGCGCTCGAGACGAAGGCAAGCACCAGAAACAGCACCGCGTGCACTGGATTGCGGCGTGTCACCACCATCCCTGCAGCGAATACGGTTATGGCCGCGAACACATAGAAGAGAAATTTTTCGAAGCCCATGGGATTTCCAGCTGGCTTGGCTGCGTCGGAGAACGGCTCTCAAGAGCAGCTCTCAGCGATGCAGTCAGGCGTTGACATTCGACGTACGACGGCCGTGGCACTCAGTGCAGTCGGTCCGATGGGCGACAGCAGCGCCCTACTCTATCTTGCTCTTGCTCTTGCTCTGAGCCGGTCTTAAAGATGTGGATCTTACCGGCCCAGGTCTTACCGGCCCAGCACTTAACGGTAACGCGCGTCGGCCGTGCGCGCCGCCGCGATCTGCGGCTCATACTTATCGCCGATCGCGAGCAGTTTATCCTTGGTCATGATGTTCTCACCGCGATTCTCGAAGTGATACTCGTAGACATCCGTCTCGACAATCGAGTCGACCGGGCATGATTCTTCACAGAAGCCACAGTAGATGCATTTGAAGAGATCGATATCGTAGCGCGTCGTGCGACGCGAGCCATCCGCCCGCGGTTCGGCCTCGATCGTAATCGCGAGCGCTGGGCAGGTCGCCTCGCACAGCTTACAGGCGATGCAGCGCTCTTCGCCGTTTGGATAGCGACGCAGCGCGTGCAGACCGCGAAATCGGGGTGAGATCGGCGCCTTCTCCTCCGGATACTGAACGGTAAATTTACGCCTGAACAGGTAGGTCCCGGTCAGGCTCATTCCGCGGAACAGCTCGATGAGCAAGAGGCTGCTGAGATAAGTGCGAGCGGCTTGAAGCATGGTTCACTCTATGGTTCGCTCAATCAGGTGTCGACTGGGGCAAAGGGCGCCTTGGCGAATCACTGCCGGCTCCAACCTAGGCAGCGGATGCCGCTGACCACCAGGGTGGCAGCTGGGCAAGCACGGCCACGGCGACCACAAGAATCCAGACGATTGTGATCGGAATGAACACCTTCCAGCCCAGACGCATGATCTGATCATAGCGGTAGCGCGGAAAGGTCGCGCGCAGCCAGAGGAAGACGAACATGAAGAAGAAGGTCTTGAGCAGCAGCCAGATCATCCCTGGCACCCAGGCTGTAGCCTCGTCGAGCATCGGGATGCCCTGGAAGGGCGAGAGCCAACCGCCGAAGAACAAGAGCGTCGCCAGCATCGCGATCAGCACCATGTTCGCGTATTCAGCGAGGAAGAAGATCGCGAACGCCATGCCGGAATATTCGACGTGAAAACCGGCGACGATCTCAGACTCACCCTCGGCGACATCGAAGGGCGCACGGTTGGTCTCGGCAACGCCAGAGATGAAATAGACCCCGAACAGCGGTAGCAACGGCAGCCAGAACCAGGTCAGCAGATTGCCGGACTGCGCCTCGACGATGGCGCTCAGATTCAGGCTACCAGCGGCAACCAAGACGCCAACCAGCGCGAAGCCCATCGCGATCTCGTAGGCGACGATCTGCGCCGCCGCGCGCATCGCACCCAGCAGCGCATACTTCGAGTTCGAGGCCCATCCGGCGATGATGATGCCGTAGACCCCGAGCGAGGTCAGCGCTAGCACATAGAGCAGGCCCGCATTGATGTCGGCCAGCACCAGGCCAGCATCGAAGGGAATCACTGCCCAGGCCGCCAACGCCGGCACGATCGCAATCAGCGGCGCCAGCAAGAACAGACCCTTGCTGGCCTTGGTCGGGATGATGATCTCCTTGACCATGAGCTTGAGCGCATCGGCGATGGGCTGCAGCAGACCGCGCCAACCGACCCGATTCGGACCGATGCGAACCTGCATATAGCCAATCACCTTGCGCTCGGCATAGGTGTACCAGGCCACCACCGCCAATAAAGGCGCGATGATCGCGACAATGGCGATCAGGCTTTGGAGGGGGAGCGGCAGCCACTGCCACAAATCCATCATCTGCGTGCTCCTAATCGCCGGCCTTGCTGATTTGCACTGGGCCCATGATTGGACCCAACTCACCACTACCCTCAACCCCAGCCGGGATGCGAGCGCATCCAACCGCGATGCGATCGTCGATCACGACCGGGGCGTTGACCTCGATGCACTCGCCGTTGGTCGCAACCTGGACTACCCGCGCCAGCTGCCCATCGGCAAGACCGAGCGCGGCCGCATCCTCGGGATGCAGCGACACCGCAAGCTGCTCGGCAAGCGGCGTGCGCTGCAAGGCGGAAGCGCGCCGAACGAGCGGATCGGTTGCATAGATCGGCACATTGCCGAGCCGAAACAGCTCCGCCCCCTGGGGCGTTGCTGATGACAGGTCGGTCGCGGGCATCGACCCCCGCAGTTGGTTATCCGGCGTCAGATCACGACATTGGCTGGCGAGCTCATCATGGACCTCGCGGGCGCTATTCTGAGCGAAGCCCGGCAGCTCCATCATGGTGCCGAGGACGCGCAAGACCTTCCAGCCTGGGCGAGAATCGCCGGGTGGCGGAACGGCACCCTGGAACCGCTGCCAGCGAGCCTCGGTATTGACGAAGGTTCCTGCGGTTTCGGCAAAGGCCGAGATCGGCAGCAGCACATCGGCCACCGCATCGAGCGCTGGGCTCCTGAAGGCGGTACAGGCAACAACCTGCTTTGCCGCACGCAGCGCGGACATTGCCAATATCGGGTCAGCGAGGTCTCTGTCCGGCTCCAGCCCCCAGAGCAAATAGCCCTGCCGAGGATCGGTGAGCATGGCGCGGGCATCCAACCCCGGCCGTGCCGGCGCAGCGCCGCCGGGCAGCCTGTGCGGGAGAGAGCCGGCGCACCAGCTGCCGACACTGTTCGCGGCCGGCGCCAAGCAGCCGAGCTGACATCCTGCTGCAGCGGCCACCTCGGCCGCTAGGGCGCGAACCAGCCCATAGACCGGGGCGTTCTCGGCCAGGGCACCCAGCAGCACCAGCCCCTTGCCGGCCTGACCGGCACGGGTCAGCGCATCAGCGATCCGCTGATGGCGCTCATCAGGCTCGGCGATTGGCCCAGCCACAGGAGGCCTGCCAAGCAGTTTGAGGAGCGCGCGCAGATCACGGTCAAGCGCTTGAGGCGCCGATCTCAGTTGGATACTGCGATGATTGAGATCGACTTCGTAAGGATTCAGCAGCGCAATCGTCGCTCCTGACAACGCTGCCTTGCGGAGACGATGCGCCAGTAGCGGCTGCTCTTGCCGAATATCGCTACCAATGAGCAGTGCCGCCTGCTGCTGCTCGAGCTCAGCGATCGGCACACCAAGCCAGGGCAACCGTGGATCAGCCGCCGCGGCGCTGAAGTCGAGCTGCCGCAGGCGGGTATCGATATGATCGCTACCGAGCGCCCGCACCAGCCGCTGCAGCAGGAACTGTTCTTCCAGGGTCGCGCTCGGCGAGACCAGAACGCCCAGCTGGTCGGGACCTGGGGCCTTCAACAGGTCAACCGCGGCATGCAGTGCCTCTTGCCAGTCGACCTCCTGCCATTCGCCATCGCGCTTGAGCATCGGTGCCTTCAACCGCTCGGGGCTGTTCAGACCCTCATAGCTGAAACGGTCACGATCCGAGATCCAGCACTCATTGACGGCCTCATTGTCGCGCGGATGAACGCGCATGACTTGCCCGCCGCGGATGTGCAGCTGAAGGTTCGAGCCAACGCCGTCGTGCGGCGCGATGCCCTCGTCCGAGGTCAGCTCCCAGGCGCGGGCGGTGAAGCGATAAGGCTTCGAGGTCAGCGCACCGACCGGACAGAGATCGATGATGTTGCCTGAGAGTTCATGCGCCATCGACTGCCCGACGAAGGTGCCGATGCGCATGTCCTCACCACGGCCGGTCGCGCCCAGCTCGCGCAGGCCGGCGACCTCAGCGCCGAAGCGCACGCAGCGGGTGCAATGGATGCAACGGGTCATCTCAGTCGCAATCAGCGGCCCGAGATCCTCGTCCTTGACCACGCGCTTGCGCTCGCTAAAGCGCGAGACATCCTCGCCATAGCCCATGGAGACATCTTGCAGCTCGCACTCGCCGCCCTGATCGCAGATCGGGCAATCCAGCGGGTGGTTGATGAGCAGGAATTCCATGGTACCGCGCTGGGCATCGAGCGCCTTCTTCGAGCGCGTGAGCACCTTCATGCCCTCGCCGACCGGGGTCGCGCAGGCCGGTATCGGCTTCGGGAAGGGCCGCCCACCCTGCTCCGCCTCCACCAGGCACATGCGGCAGTTGGCCGCGATCGAGAGCTTCTCGTGATAGCAGAACCGCGGGATCACGATGCCCTCGCGATCGGCTACCGCGATGATCATCTCACCGGGCGCCGCCGTACAGACACGGCCGTCGATCTCGAGGGTAATCTTGTCGTCCGACATCGATGTAGATCTACCTGCTGAGGTTGCGCCGCAGCGTCATAGGGATTGCGCGAGAACGTCGAGCCGAGGCACGACGCTCAGGCCGCCTCGACCAGCGAACGGCCGTGCTCGATCAGATGCTCGAACTCGGACCGGTAATGCTTGAGGAAGCTCTGCACCGGCATCGCCGCCGCATCGCCGAGCGCGCAGATGGTGCGCCCACCAATCCGTCCGGCCACATTATCGAGCAGATCCAGATCCTGCGGCCGCCCGTTGCCGGCGAGAATACGATCGAGCACCCGCGCCAGCCAACCCGTCCCTTCGCGGCAGGGCGTGCACTGGCCACAGGACTCATGCGCGTAGAAGTGAGCCAGATTCGCCAGCACCTTCACCATGCAGGTGCCCTCGGCGATGATGATCACCGCACCAGAGCCGAGCATCGAACCGGCCTTGGCGATGGAGTCATAGTCCATATCAGTGCGCATCATCACATCGCCCGGAACCACGGGAACCGATGAGCCACCGGGAATCACCGCCTTCAGCGCCCGACCACCGCTCACCCCACCGGCCATCTCGAGCACGTCCTTAAACGGGGTGCCGAGCGGGATCTCGAGGTTGCACGGGCGCTCGACCTGACCGGTCACCGAAAACAGCTTAGGTCCGCCATTGTTGGGCTTGCCCTGCTCCAAAAACCATTTGCCGCTCTTCTCCAGGATCACGGGCACCGAGGCCAGGGTCTCGGTATTGTTGATCGTGGTCGGCATGCCATAGAGCCCAGCCTGGGCCGGGAACGGTGGCTTGAAGCGCGGCTGACCCTTCTTACCTTCGAGCGATTCGAGCAGCGCCGTCTCCTCACCACAGATGTAGGCGCCGGCGCCGAGATGCGTGTAGAGATCGAAATCGATGCCCGAGCCGAATAGGTTCTTGCCGATCAGCCCGGCTGCGTAAGCCTCTTCGAGCGCACCATCGAAGCGTGCCGTCGGCTCGTAGAACTCGCCGCGAATGTAGTTGTAACCAACTGTTGCGCCGATGCAATAACCGGCGATCGCCATCCCCTCAATCAACTGATGGGGGTTGTAGCGCATGATGTCGCGGTCCTTGCAGGTCCCCGGCTCGCCCTCATCGGAGTTGCAGACGATGTACTTCTGACCCGGCTTGGTGCGCGGCATGAAGCTCCACTTCAGCCCGGTTGGAAAACCGGCGCCACCACGACCACGTAGGGCCGAGGTCTTGAGTTCATCGATGAGCTGGTCTGGATCCGGCTTCTCGCGCAGGATGCGCTCCCATTGCACATAGCCGCCGACGCTGCGATAGCTCTCGAGGGTATGGCGCACCTTTGCGTCAAGATGCAGGGTGCGGAAGCAAACGGTATTCTGGTTCTCTGCCATAGGTCGCACGCGCTCAGTCGAGGTCGTCGATGATCTTGTCGATGGCCTCCGGGGTGACGCACTCGTGGTAGGCCTTGTCGACCATCACCGCAGGTGCGTGCCGGCAGGCACCGAGGCATTCGAACTCCTTGAACGTGAGTTTGCCGTCAGCGGTGGTGCCGCCGGGCGCTACGTTGTATTTTTTCTCGATGTGGTGCATCAGCTCCTCGGCACCACCGAGCATGCAGGAGACGCTGTTGCAGACGCAGACCTTGTGCCGACCGACCGGCTCGAGATCGTACATCGCATAGAAGGTCGCGACCTCATAGACCGCCGTCTCGGGCATGTCCAGATAGGCAGCCACCTGATCCATCAACTCGCGGCTCAGCCAGCCGCCGTTATGGTCCTGCACCAGCGTCAGCGCCGGCATGACCGCCGATTGTTTCCATTCCGGCGGATACTTGGCGACATGCTTGTCGATCTCGGCGCGCAGCTCGGGCGTGAGCAGCGTCTCCTTGTCGACATCATGGATGACCGCCAGCGGTGTATTGCGAAAACTCATCAGCGGTCAATCTCCCCAAACACGATATCCATGGTGCCGATGATGGCGACCACATCGGCGAGCATGTGGCCCTTGGCCATCTCGTCCATCGCCGCGAGATGCGGGAAGCCGGGCGCCCGGACCTTCAACCGATACGGCTTGTTGGCGCCATCGGAGACGATGTAACAGCCGAACTCGCCCTTGGGTGCCTCAACCGCGGCGTAGACCTGACCCGGCGGTGGGCAGTAGCCCTCGGTGAAGAGCTTAAAGTGGTGGATCAGCGCTTCCATGTCGTCCTTCATACCGACCCGAGTCGGTGGCACCACCTTGTGGTCATCGACCATCACCGGACCGGGATTGGCGCGCAGCCAATCGATGCACTGCTTGATGATACGGTTCGACTGGCGCATCTCCTCGACGCGGACCAGGTAGCGGTCATAGCAATCGCCGTTCTGGCCCACTGGGATGTCAAAATCGACCTGATCATAGGCCGCATAGGGCTGCATCTTGCGCAGATCCCAGGCGACCCCGGAGCCGCGCAGCATCGGGCCGGTGAAGCCGAGATTCTTGGCGCGCTCGGCATCGACCACGCCAATGCCAACGGTGCGTTGTTTCCAGATGCGGTTGTCGGTAAGCAGGGTCTCGTACTCATCGACCAGCTTCGGGAAGCGTTCGCTGAAGTCCTCGATGAAATCGAGCAAGGAGCCACTACGCGGCTTATTGAGCTTGCGCATGGTGCGCTTACCGTGCCACTTGGAGCCTTCCTCAGCGAAGCGCGGCATCTGTTCGGGCAGATCGCGGTAGACCCCGCCCGGACGGTAGTAAGTCGCATGCAAGCGCGCACCCGAGACCGCCTCATAACAGTCCATCAGGTCCTCGCGCTCGCGGAAGCAATAGAGGAAGACGCTCATCGCGCCGACATCCAGCGCATGCGCCCCGAGCCACATCAGGTGGTTGAGGATGCGGGTGATCTCATCGAACAGGGTGCGGATGTACTGCGCGCGGATCGGCGCCTCGATGCCGAGCAACTTCTCGATCGCGCGGACGTAGCCATGCTCGTTGCACATCATCGAGACATAGTCGAGCCGATCCATGTAGCCGATCGACTGGTTGTACGGCTTCGACTCGGCGAGCTTTTCGGTCGCGCGGTGCAGCAGACCAATATGCGGATCGGCGCGGTCGATGACCTCGCCGTCCATCTCCAGTACCAGACGCAACACCCCGTGCGCGGCCGGATGCTGGGGTCCGAAGTTCAGCGTGTAGTTACGAATCTCAGGCATTGGCTGAGTCCTTGGCACCGGTTACGGCCGGATGCTCGTCACCGAGGTAGCGGCTGTCGTCGCGGATGACCTTGGGCACCAGTATCCGCGGCTCGATCTCGACTGGCTCGTAGACCACGCGCGCCTGCTCGGGATCGTAGCGCATCGCCACATGACCGCTGAGCGGGAAGTCTTTGCGGAACGGATGGCCGACGAAACCGTAGTCGGTCAAGATGCGGCGCAGGTCGGGATGGCCATCGAAGAGGATGCCGAAAAGGTCGAAGGCCTCGCGCTCGAACCAGTCGGCAGCGGACCAGACCGACACGACGGACGGCACCAGTGGCTGAGCCTCACCTGTGCGCACAACTAGTCGTAGCCGCCAGTTATGCGCCAACGACAGCAGGTGGTAAACCACAGCGAAGCGCTCTGGATGATCGATCTCGAGCTCAAGGTCACGATCAACGCCGCGACCGAAGCCGAAGTGCGATGCCTCGGTGGTCGCCCACTCCGAAAGGCCATAGGCGGCATAGTCGACCGCGCAGAGGTCGATCAACTGCTCAAAGCCAAAGTCACTGTGGTCGCGCAGTCGGGTAGCGGCTTCGATCAGCGCTGCTGCGGGCAGTTTGAGTGTCAGCTCGCCACGGTCGGCGCTGAACTCGCCGCCAACCGCCGCAAAGTCCTCGTTCAGCCGCGTCGCCAGGGCGTCGAGACGCGAGTCGCCAGTGGTCATGGTCGGATCAGACATGAAATCTTGAGAGAAGTCTCGCCAGGCGTTGAGGTTCAGCGCGCAATCGTGTTGGTGCGACGAATCTTGTTTTGCAACTGCAGGATACCGTAGAGCAGCGCCTCCGCGGTTGGCGGACAGCCTGGCACGTAGACATCCACCGGCACAATGCGATCACATCCGCGCACAACAGAATACGAGTAGTGGTAATAGCCACCACCATTGGCACAAGACCCCATCGAGATCACCCAGCGTGGCTCGGCCATCTGGTCGTAGACCTTGCGCAAGGCGGGCGCCATCTTGTTGACCAAGGTGCCAGCAACGATCATGACGTCCGACTGACGTGGACTCGGGCGGAAGATGATACCGAACCGATCCAGGTCATAACGCGCTGCACCCGCATGCATCATTTCCACTGCACAGCAGGCAAGCCCAAAGGTCATGGGCCAGAGTGAACCAGTGCGTGCCCAGTTGATGAGCTTGTCGGCGGTCGTCGTGACCACGCCCTCTTCGAGAATGCCTTCGATGCCCATGACAGCCCCCTAAGTCAGCCGATCCAGTGTCGTGACAACATGACAGTTACGAGCGATTATTCCCAGTCGAGCGCACCCTTGCGCCACTCGTAGATGAAGCCGACGACGAGTACACCTAGGAACACAGACATAGCGACCAATCCAGCCGTTCCCAGTTCTTCAAGCACGACGGCCCAAGGAAACAGGAATGCGATCTCGAGATCGAACAAGATGAAGAGAATAGCAACCAGGTAGTAGCGCACGTCGAACTTCATGCGCGCACTCTCGAATGCCTCGAATCCGCACTCGTACGGGGCATCCTTCTCTGGGTCTGGTCGCCTCGGCCCGAGCATCATACCGAGGACGCGCGGTGCGAAGCCGATGAGAATCGCCACGACCAGGAAAATCAAAATATGAAGATAGTCTTCTAGCATCCGGCGGCGACTCCAAGAAGCAGGTCGTTTTGAGCAACGAAAAGCCGGTGTATGCTAGATCAAGCACCCTTTAATGTCAAGTATTAGACACAGGGCAATACGATGAGATTCAATAGCTTAGATGTGACCTAGAGAAACAAAAGGCGGCCCCACTCACGGGTACCGCCTGTCTATATTGGTGCCGACGGCCGGACTCGAACCGGCACGGCTTGCGCCACTGCCCCCTCAAGACAGCGTGTCTACCAATTCCACCACGTCGGCATGTTGAACAGTATTATTACAGGTTTTTCAGCTTAGCGGTGAGTTCATATTCCCGCCAAAGCTGTCGCTGGTCAGAGCATTTATACGCTCGATCAGCCTGTCGCCGCCATCTTCACTCGCTCTAGAACGCTCGCTCGGGTCTCGCTCGCAAGATTCACTCGCCCACAGGCGGCAGATCGCCACTTGAGGGCGGCTCTTCTGACGCGGGCGGCGCCGAGGCACCATCACTGGTTGCAGCTTGATCGACCGCTGGTAGCGGCAGATCACGCTCAGCAGCCGGTGAAATATCACTCGCGGGCATCTCAGGCACAGAGGGGAGATCTCCGCTCGTAGCCGAACCGGCCGCGGGAATATCCACCGCGTCCCCAGCTGGAGCGCTCGGCACGGATAGATCGATGCCTTCCATCAAGCCGCCTGGCTCACCGACTCGGGCAGCGAAGTAGGCAAGCGCGATACTGGTCACGAAGAACAGCGTTGCGATGATCGCGGTCGATCTCGACAAGAAGGAGCCGGAGCCCTGGGCACCAAAGACCGTCGACGAGGCGCCACTACCAAAGGCGGCACCGGCATCGGCACCCTTGCCGTGCTGGAGCAGCACGAGAGCAATCAGGCCGATTGCGAGAACCAGATGGAGGACGGTCAGTATCAGCTGCATTGGGTGTCTCGGTCTGCCGCGTGCTCTGATTAAGAGCACGCCAGCTGTCAGTTAGACGTTAGCGTCGCCGGCCTTACAGATCGCCAGGAAGTCGCCCGCCTTGAGCGCCGCACCGCCGATGAGACCGCCATCGATATCGGGCTGTGCCATCAACTCCTGAGCATTTCCGGGTTTCATGCTGCCGCCATACAGAATCCGCATACCGGCAGCCACCTCAGTGCTCTTCTTCGCAATCCGCGCTCGCAGGAAGGCATGCACCTCTTGCGCCTGTTCAGGAGTCGCCGTCACCCCGGTGCCGATCGCCCAGACCGGTTCGTAGGCGATCACACCCTTGGCTAGGGCATCAGCGCCAGCCGATTCGAGCACTGCGTCGAGATGACGGGCCACGACCTCTTCGGTCTTGCCCTGCTCACGCTCCTCAAGGGTCTCTCCGACACAGAGGATCGGCGTCAACCCGTGAGACACGACCACGGCATACTTGCGGGCAATGATCGCATCGGTCTCCGCGTTGAAGAGGCGGCGCTCCGAATGGCCAAGGATGGCGTAGGTGCAGCCAAAGTCCTGCAGCATCGCCGCCGAGACCTGACCAGTAAAAGCACCGGACTCTTCTCGCGAGCAGTCTTGCGAGCCGTAGCGGATCGCGCTGCCTTTGAGCATGTCCTCGGCCAAGTACAGGTAGGGGAACGGCGGACAGACGGCGACCTCGGAGGCCGTGACCTCGCCGACGCCGGCCTTGATGCCGTTCAACAGCTCGACCGTTTCGGCCTTACTGCCATTCATCTTCCAGTTACCCGCGATCAGGGGCTGACGCATGACTGTCTCCCGAAGAAATGAGCCGATCATCTTAGCGACCTACATCCACTCATGCAAGCCAGCACGTGAGAAAGATGCTTCCGTCCCGTTCGCCGGTGGCTTAGACTGTCGCTATGGCAAAAGGCAAAAAGAAACCCGGCACCCCCAGCAGCACCATTGCGCTGAACAAGAAGGCCAAGCACGAGTACCACATCGAGCAACGCCTCGAGGCTGGTCTCGTCCTCGAAGGCTGGGAGGTCAAGAGCATGCGTGCCGGGCGCGTCCAGCTCAAAGAGGCCTACGTTAAGATCCTGCATGGTGAGGGTTTTTTGATCGGCTGCCATCTCTCGCCGCTCCCCTCCGCCTCCACGCACGTCGACCCTGATCCAACACGGACCCGCAAACTCTTGCTCAAGCGCACCGAACTCAGCCGCCTGATCGGCCAGACCGAGCGCGCCGGCTACACCCTGGTCCCGCTGGCCATGTACTGGCAGCGCGGTCGCGCCAAGCTTGAGATCGGACTCGCCAAAGGCAAGAAGCTCCACGACAAGCGTGCCGATGAGAAGGACCGCGACTGGCAGCGCGAGAAGGAGCGGATCTTCAAACGGCACTAGCCCAAACGTCTCAGTGACTGCCCAGAAATTGCTTCCCGGTTTTGCAGCAACCGGTCGCAGCAGCTTCGGGAAGCAAAAGATGGACACTTCCTAAGCATCCACATCCTAAGCGTCCCCTTGCTAAGCGTCCCCTTGCTAAGCGTCAGTATTTACCCAGCAGCTTCATGATCGCCTGATGAATGCTGTGATACGACAGACCTGGCTTCAGATACATCACCGCGCAGGTACCCGTGCGCAGATTGATCCCCTTCTCGGCCGCCAGCGCCACCGCCTCCGGTGTCTCATGCGCCATGTGGACCCAGACATCTGAGACGCCAATCTCGGCCGCACGCGCGACCCAATCGCGCGTCTCTTGCTTCGGCACCTCGATGATCACCGCCTCGGGCGTCTGCGGCAGTGCATCCAACGACGCATAAGCCTGATCGCCGTCGATGCGCTCGGCACTCACATCGACCGGATATACCGTCTTACCAAGACGCTTTAATCCCTTGTAGCTCAGGATCGGAAACGGCTTAGACGCACTGTGGCCGATCACCGCAAAGCGTTCGGCATTGAAGAAGGTTTCGTAGTTCGACGGCACGGGAAGCATCCTCAGTCGGTGTGAGACGAATGCTGCAAACAATACCTAAGTCACCAGAAAGCGGCCCGGGGATTCATCAACCAGGGATTCATCAACCGCCTTGTTTGACACCAAGCCAATCGCCTTTCGCCCCTCGATGAAGCCGACGCCACCAAACCATGTCGTAAGACCGGTTCGACAGCCTCAGACAACAGGCTTATGGCGCTCCCGCACTAGACGGCCGCACGCGAACCGCGGCCTTGCCGATGCCACGCGGATCGCTTGCCGCCTCAACCCGGCCGCCAGCACGATCCCAGACAACGAGCTGCATGTTGCCGAAATCGTTGGCTGCGGGCCGCAAGCGATGCCCCCTGTCGACCAGCTCACGTTGCGTCGCCGCCTGGAGCGCATCGGCCTCGAACAGGATCTCATCCGGTAGGTATTGATGATGGAATCGCGGCGCCGCTACCCAGTCCTGCGGATCACCGCCTTCGATCGCGGCGAGGATGCCGTGCAACACCATGGTGATGATGCGGCTCCCTCCCGGCGTACCCAGGATCACTACCGCCTCATCAGAGGTGGCAAAGGTCGGACTCATACTCGACAGCATACGCTTCCCAGGCGCGATCGCGTTGGCCTCTCCGCCAACCAGGCCATAGGCATTGGGCACTCCGGGCTGGGCCGAGAAGTCGTCCATCTCGTCGTTCAGCAAGACACCAGTCGCGGGCGGCACAAAGCCAGAGCCAAACGGATAATTGATGCTGAGGGTCGCCGAAACCCGATTGCCCTCAGCATCAAGGACCGAGAAATGGGTGGTATCCGGACCTTCGGACTCAGTGGCCAATGGCAGGCTCGGACTCGCCTGTGTCGGATCGATCCCACGAGCCAGACCAGCGGCATAGAAAGGATGCGTCAGCCGCTCGACCGGCACCTCGACCTGATCCGGGTCACCAAGATAGAGCGCGCGATCCCGATAGGCGCGGCGCATCACCTCGACCAGGCGATGCACCCGATCGGCATCGCTCGACGCAGGCCCGAGCCGCGCCTCCAGCGCCTCGAGCATGCCCAGCATCTGCACCAGCGCAACACCGCCTGACGAAGGTGGCGCGGCGCTGACGATTTCCCAGTCCTGATAGCGCCCGACGATCGGAGCGCGCTCGATCACCTGATAACTGGACAGATCGTCCAAGGTCCAGATGCCGCCAGCGGCGCGGACGCCATCAACCAACGCCTTCGCGATCGGGCCTGCGTAGAAACCGGCACGCCCCTGAGCCGCAATCGCCTCGAGCACCAGCGCCAGGTCGGGCTGGCGGATGATGGTGCCGAGTTCGGGCACCTCACCATCATCGAGAAACTGTGCCGCCGCAGCTGGCGAGGCGCGCAGCACCTGCAACCGCCAAGCGGCCATGCGGCGATAGATCTCATCGACCGGGAAGCCTTCGCGCGCGAGACGAATCGCCGGCGCCAAGCTCTTGGCCAGTGGAAGCCTGCCGTAATGCTCAGCGATATGGACCAGTGCCGCCGGCTCACCAGGGATACCCGCCGCCAAGGGCCCATTCAGCGAAGCACCCACAATCAGCTCACCAGACGCATCCAGGTAGAGGTCACGATGAGCTGCCAAGGGCGCACGCTCGCGTCCATCGATCATCAGGTCCCGGCCGTTACCCGCTTGGTGCAGCAGCCAGAAACCGCCGCCGCCGATGCCAGAGCTGTAAGGCTCAACCACGGCGAGAACCGCACTCACCGCGACCGCTGCATCAAAGGCATTGCCGCCCGCTGCCATGATCGCAATACCAGCATCCGTGGCTGCCGGATGCGCTGCGGCAACCGCCATCGCCGGCGGATGTGGCGATAGATGTGGCGATAACTGGGTTAGCGATACCTGGGTATCGAACGACACGCCGTCCGCAGCGAGCCCATCGACCATCCCCGAGACAGGAGTCAACAGACTGGCAAACAGCAGCATCAACAGCCGAAGCCGCCGAGGCATCCGCAAAAAAAGGCCCCCAAAGGGGGCCGCGAGAGACCGAGTCATCGGGCCAGGATCAGCTGGCCTCACCGGTGATACGCTCGTATTTGGCGCGCAGTTCTTCTTCGGTCTCTTTGTGGTCGGGATCGACGATGATGCAATCAACCGGACACACCTCGACGCATTGCGAGGTCTCGTAATGACCAACACACTCGGTACAAAGGTCGGGCTCGATCACGTAGATCTCGTCACCTTGCGAGATAGCGCCGTTCGGGCACTCGGGCTCGCAGACATCGCAGTTGATGCATTCGTCAGTGATGATAAGCGCCATAGTTCTACTCCTGCGCGTGCAGATATTTCGGAACGGGAAGGTGAAACCGGGAAACCCCGTTGTGGTTGGCAAACGCCTTGATCGCCCTCGCTCAGGTCAACAGCATGAACATCGTCGAGACTATCAGCGTCCACTCGCCGGCGACATTGGGATGGCGCAAAGTTTATCCAAACCGCTGCCGCAATGCAGCATGCACGCTCGGTGCAACGAATGCCGAAACGTCACCACCCAAGCGAGCGATCTGCTTGACCAGCGACGACGAGATATAGGCATATTGTTCGGCGGGGGTCAGAAACAGGGTCTCGATATCCGGCGCCATGCGTCGGTTCATCCCCGCGAGCTGAAACTCGTACTCGAAGTCAGACACCGCACGCAACCCGCGCATGATGACATGAACCTGCGCGGAATGGGCAAAGTCGACCAGCAGGCCTGAGAAGGGCACGACCTCGACGTTACTCATCCGCTCACACACCGATCGCGCGAGTTCGACCCGCTCATCCGCTGAGAAGGTCGGATCCTTTGCACTATCCCGCGCCACCGCGACCACCACCCGATCGAAAAGCCGAGAGGCACGATCGATCAGATCGCTGTGACCGTTGGTGATGGGGTCAAACGATCCCGGATAGACGACAGTTCGCAAGCCACAGGCCCCTACTCGAGGTTTCCACTGGAGCGGAGGATAGCAGAATACGCCCCAGCCAATCCGTCCTGATGCGTGAGCGAGTCAGTGCGTGAGTGTGTGAGTGATTCAGTCGTCAGTCACTCAGGGCGCAGCGCCAACCTCTGCCAACGCATAGCGCACCTGCCCAGCGTGTTTGTCACGCAACCAACGCCAATCCGCGGGTAGATCAGGCAATGGCCTGGCCTGATCGGTCTCGATATAGACCAAGGCACCCATAGCCAGCCAGCCGTCTTGCGCCAGCTGTCGCAGGGTCGGCGCCAAGAGATCAGCGGCAAAGGGAGGATCCAAAAAGCAGACATCGAACGCCACCGGCGACGATGTCGCCAGCCATTCCAGGGCATCAGCACAGTAGACCGTCAACTGGCGGGCACCCAGCTCCTCGGCGTTGGCCTGCAGCCTGCGCGCCACCGCTGGACTGCGCTCGAGCTGAACGACCGCCGTAGCACCCCGCGACGCCGCCTCTAGACCCAGCGCGCCGCTGCCTGCAAAGCAATCCAGACAACGACTGCCTTCGATGATTGGCGCCAGCCAGTTGAAGAGGGTTTCGCGCACCCGGTCCATGGTCGGGCGTAGCCCTGGCTGTGCAGCAACGGGGAGCCGACGCCCGCGCCAGCAGCCGCCGATGATGCGCAGTCGCCCCGGCTCAGCCCTGGCTCGCTCAGCCCCGGCTCTGCGCGGCATCAGCCCTGGCCACCCGCGGCACCTGGCTTATCGCTCGGCGTCGTATTGAGCCTTGGGCTCGCGCCCATCTCCGCACTGGATTCGGCGCCTGGGGCTGGAGCAGGTATCGCACTCAGAGGCTGTTCCACATCTCCAGTCGCGGGCGCTGACGCAGGCAGGGGGACAGCGGCCCCAACGGCTACCTGTGCGAGCCGCAACGGATCGACCCGGCGCTGGAAGGCGTCACGGATCTGCTCGGTGGTCAACGCCCGAATGCGATCGGGGAAGACCTCGAGGTAATCGAGCGGCAGATCATAGAACCCAATCACCGCCAGATAGCTGACGATCTTGCTGTTGCCAGCGATGCGGAGCGGAAAGCCGCCGGTGATGTTTTTCACCGCAGCCTCGAGCTGCTGATCGGTCGGCCCCTGCTCAATAAATCGCTTCAGGGTATCCAACAGCACCTCCTGTGCCGCCTCAGCCTGAGCGTTTTGGGTCTGCAGCCCCATCATCAGTGGCCCCTTGCGCGCGAGGGGCAAGAAGTAGCTATAAACGCTGTAGGAAAGCCCGCGCTTCTCGCGTACCTCCTCCATCAACAGCGAGACCAGGCCGCTGCCGCCAAGGATGTGATTGCCGAGATACAGCGCGAAGTAGTCCGGATCGCCGCGGTGCATCCCTGGCTGGCCAAGGTAGAGATGGGTCTGACTCGATGGGAATTCGATCTGCTGAACGCTGGACTCCACCAGCTCCGGCACAGCGGGCAAGGGCGCTGGTGGCCCCGCGCTAGGCAGCTCGCCCGAGATACGCGCGGCGAGGCTCTCAGCCTGAGCTCGGTCAAGCGCTCCGACAATCGCAATGGTCGCGTTCCCCGCGCCGTAAAAGCGGCCATGAAAGGCCCGCAGATCGTCCGTTGTCAGTGCAGCGACAGCCTCAGGTGTGCCACTGGGGTCGGTCGCATACGGATGATCACCAAAGATTGCCCGATAGACTGCCTTGCGTCCAACATCTCCCGGGTCCTGTTCAGCCAGACGCAGTGCTGTCAGTCGGTTCTGCCGCACGCGCTCGAACTCGCCTGGATCGAAGGTCGGCGCGTTCAAGATCCGAATCAGGGTGTCCACTGCGATCTCGAGCGCATCCGCATCGCTCAGCGAGCGCAAGCTCGCAGAGCTGGTATCGCGGTCGGTACCCGTACTGAGTTTCGCGCCAACCGCCTCAACGCGCTCCGCAATGGCGTCCGCATCGAGCCCGCCAGCACCTTCGGTCAGCATGGCCGAGGTCAGCGACGCAAGACCAGGCTTGGAGCCATCGCGCGCACTTCCGGCATCGAACACCACCTGAATGTCGACCATCGGCAGCTCGTCAGTGGCAACGAACAGCACCTTGGCACCCGTCGGCGTCTCCCAGGTCTGGATCTGCGGCACCGCCTGAGCCACCTGCGCCCAAAGCACGCCGAGCCCGATCAGCGCAAGCAGTGGGCGGCAAGAAACGCACTTCCAAATAGGCTTAGTGAACATGGCGAGCGCCTCCGGTCATGGTCGTTGCCGGCGGCGCATCTGCCGCTTCCATCGCTTGTGGCTGCAACAGCGCAACGGTCCGGTTCTCTTGAGTCAAATAGCGCTGAGCAACACGCTGAATCTGTTCCGGGGTCACCGCCGACAGCTGCTCAACGGTCTCGTCGACCAGCTCCCAGCCGAGCCCGACGGTCTCCAGCTGCCCGAGCAGCATTGCCTGATAGAACACGCTATCGCGTTCGTAGACCTTACCGGCAATCAGCTGACTGCGGATGCGCGCCAGCTCCTGATCGGTCACAAGCTCGGACTTGAGTCGCTCCAGCTGGACTAGGATCGCCTCCTCGAGCGCCGCGACCGAAACGCCTTTAGCCGGTGTGCCATCGATGAGCAGCATGCCCGAGAGCCGGTTGAAGGCATTGTAGCTCGCACCGACTGAAGCAGCGACCCGGTCGCCTCGAACCAGGTCGCGACTGAAGCGAGAGCTTGCACCCGCATCCAACACCGACACCAGCATCTCGAGCGCATAAGGCTCCCAGCCCTGCTCGGCATCAGCGAGGGCAGGCGTCTTCCAACCCATCAATAGGTAAGGCTCCTTCGCGGGAGCCGCGACCGAAAGCCGCTTCTCACCGCGCTGCACGGGCTCCGCACGCGGACGCGGTTGTAGGGCCGGTCCCGACTCCAGCGGCCCGAAATGCTGCTCGGCAAGCGCGAACACCTCGGTTGGATCGACGTCGCCGACGACCACCAGGGTTGCGTTATTCGGCGCATACCACATCTGGTACCAATCCCGCAGGGTCTCGACGTTCATCACATCGAGATCGCTCTGCCAGCCAATGATCGGGTTGCGATATGGCGATGCGGCATAGGCGGTGGCGTTGAATTGCTCGAAGGCGAGCGCTTCTGGATCATCATCGGTGCGCAGCCGACGTTCCTCCTTGACCACCTCGATCTCTTTCGCGAACTCATCAGCCGGCAAGGCGAGGTTGCGCATGCGGTCGGCCTCGAGTTCAAACGCGACCTCGAGTCGGTCTGCAGCCAGGGTCTGGAAGTAGGCGGTATAGTCGCGACCCGTGAAGGCGTTCTCATCGCCGCCATGCTCGGCGATGATGCGCGAGAATTGTCCGGGCGCGAGCCGCTCAGTGCCCTTGAACATCATGTGCTCTAGCGCATGCGAGACGCCCGTGACACCACCATGCTCATAGCTCGAGCCCACCTTGTACCACACCTGCGAGGTCACGATTGGCGCGCGATCGTCGCGCTTGACTAGCACCTTTAGGCCGTTGTCGAGCACGCGTTCGTGCACCTTAGGGCCGTTAGCAAAGGAACCGTTAGATAAGGCGCCGTTACCGGCAATAGCGCTGCCAGCCTCAGCCGCAAACAGCGGCTGGACGGCGAGCGCCGCCAGCACTGAGACGAGAGCAGTGGCGAAGAGCGGTTTCATCATTAGCATCATCCGTAGAGTCATCCGTCGAATCAGCGTAGCCTGGGCGGGAAGTTGGCGACGCCCGCGCGTTGTTACAATGCGGCGGCTCGACAGCCTCGCTCCACGCTCGCGCTGCCAGCTGCCAGCGCCATACGTTCCAGCCAAGAAGTCGTTACAGAACCCATGTTCGGATTCGGAAAGAAGAAACAGCGCCAAACAGAGGCCCAAGCCGCCGCAAAGCTCGCTGGCGATCAGCTTGAGCCCAGCACGCCACCCGCAACCGCCGAGGCGGTGCCTGAGCAGCAGCCAGGGGCCGTGCGTCAGCGTTCAGACGTCGACTTTGGCGGCGAGCCAGCTCAGGGTCGCCTCGGCGACGCTATCAGCCGCGCTGCGGCCAAGCGCGACGAAGACGCGACCCAAGAGCGACGGCTGTTCGCCGGTCTCAAGGCCGGACTCGCACGCACGCGAGCGGTCTTGAATGCCGATATCGGCGACCTGGTCGCGGGCCGAACCGAGATCGACGAGGATCTGCTCGAAGAGCTGGAAATGCTCTTGGTCGCAGCAGATGTCGGCGTGCCCACAACGCGCCGCATCATCGACGACCTCGCCTATCGCGTTAAACGGCGCGAGGCGCTTGAGCCCGATGCCTTTCTCGCCGCGCTGCGACGCGAGCTGGCCAGTATCCTGGTCAGCAGCCAGGCGCCGGTGCGGCAGCCGACAGCCGGGCGGCCGCAGGTGATCCTGATGGTCGGCGTCAATGGCGCCGGCAAGACCACCACCATTGGCAAGTTGGCGCGCCAACTCCAGGACGAAGGCAACAGCGTCATGCTCGCCGCCGGCGATACCTTCCGTGCCGCGGCGGTCGAGCAGCTCCAGAGCTGGGGCGAACGCAACCAGGTGCCCGTGATCGCTCAGCACACCGGCGCCGACCCCGCATCGGTGATCTTCGATGCGCTCCAAGCGGCGACATCGCGCGGTATCGATGTGCTGATCGCTGACACCGCCGGACGTCTGCATACCAAGTCGAATCTGATGGAGGAGCTGAAGAAGATTGCGCGAGTGATGAAGAAGATCGACCCCGAGGCACCGCACGAGGTGATGCTGGTGGTCGATGCAACAGCCGGGCAGAACGCCCTGCAGCAGGCGATGCAGTTCAATCAGACCTTACCGCTGACCGGGATCACCCTGACCAAGCTCGACGGCACGGCCAAGGGCGGCATCATCTTTGCCATCGCCGATCGCCTTAAGGTGCCGTTTCGCTTCATCGGCGTTGGCGAACAGGTCGAGGATCTTCGCCATTTCGACGCCGACAGCTTCCTGAACGCGCTGCTGAGTCCGTGATCCGCTTCGAGCACGTCTATAAACGCTATCCGGAGCGTGGCGAGGCCCTCAAAGACCTCAGCTTCGAGCTCGCCGCCGGCGAGATGGCGTTCCTAACCGGCCATTCGGGTGCGGGCAAGAGCACCCTGCTCAAACTGATTGGCCTCATAGAACGCCCAAGCCGTGGCCAGATCATAGTCGACGGCCGCTCGCTCGCCGACCTGCCGCGCCGGCGCATCCCTTTCCATCGCCGTCGAATTGGCATGATCTTTCAAGATCACCGGCTGCTGAATGATCGGAGCGTCTACGACAACGTCGCCCTGCCCTTGGCGATCACCGGCATGCCGAGCCGCGAGATCGGCCGCCGCGTGCGCGCGGCGCTCGATCAGGTCGGACTCCTCGCGTTCGAGCGCGCACATCCGATTGCGTTGTCCGGCGGCGAGCAGCAACGGGTCGGAATCGCGCGCGCCATCGTCGGCCGGCCACCGATCATCCTCGCCGACGAGCCAACCGGCAATCTCGACCCCGAGCTCGCCAGCGAGATCTACGACCTCTTCGAGCGCTTCCACGAGGTTGGCGTCACCTTGATGATCGCCACCCATGACCAAGAGCGGATCAGCCGCATGGCCTATCGCATCCTGCGCTTGCAGAAGGGCCGACTGATCGCCGATTCTGGGAACTGGTAAATGGCTCAACGTCGAACCCGATTCTCCAATAAGCGTTCAACGGGTACTGGCGTCTTGGACCGCCGCCGACTTTCGGCCTGGGGCGAGCAGCATCGCGAGATCGCCGTCACGACGCTGCGTCGGATGCTCCAACAACCACTGAGCACGCTCATGACCGTGGCTGCGGTCGCGATCGCCCTGGCATTGCCGGCCGCGCTCGTCGTCGCCCTTGACAATGTGAAGCGACTTGGCGGCGACTGGCAGCGCAGCGCTACCGTCTCGGTTTTTCTCGGGTCCGCGGTCGATGAGGCGCAGGCGGCGCAGCTGCGCCAGCGCCTAGCGCAACGCCCAGAGGTCGAGACAATCGAGCTGATCTCACGCGCTGAAGGACTCAGCGAATTTCGCGACTACAGCGGCCTCAGCAGCGCCTTGGATCAGCTCACCGAGAACCCGCTACCCGTCGTGCTCGAGCTCCAGTTGTACCCCGCAGCCCTGGAACCTGCTCAGCTCAAACCCTTCATTGCGCGCATCGAACAACTCCCCGAGGTCGACTTCCTCCGCGAGGACGCGCGTTGGGCGCAGCGTTTTCAGGCGATCCTCGCCCTGCTGCGAGCCGGCGTCAGCCTGCTCGCGCTACTGCTCGGGCTGGGCGTGCTGCTGGTCATCGGCAACAGCATCCGACTGGAGATCGAGAACCGCCGCGATGAGATTCGCATCATGGGTTTGGTCGGAGCCACCGCTCGCTTTGCCCGCCGACGATTTCTCTATATTGGCGCCTGGTACGGATTGTTCGGAGGCGCCCTCGCCGCTGTGCTGGTGACGCTGATGGTCTGGCTGCTAGCGACCCAAGCCGCGCCGCTCGAAGCGCTCTACCACAGAACCTTCGATATCCGTGGGTTAAGCCTCACCGGACTCGGTACGCTACTCCTCGGCAGTAGCCTGCTCGGCATCGCTGGCAGCTGGATCGCCGTTGGCCGACACCTGGATCTCTGCGACGACCGTTGAACACACAATTGAGCATACAGGCGCTCGGGCCGAGCTGGCGTTAACCTCCGCATCAACCCGAACATCAACGACACCTCAAGCAGCCCCAGCCTCGCATCGCCAAACCTCGCATCGCCAAGCCTGGTCTCGCTAGACATCCCCCGCCCTCGAACTTGTTCGCGCGCACCGCATCAAACGCAGTGACAGTATTTCTGTGGATCAGTGGGGCTATATCCGGTACTGTCTAACCTTTGCCATAGGAACTTTCCGTTCAAAGCCTGCTCGAAAACCCCGTCACGACTATTGTCAAACGTCGTTAAGACTGCTAGCATTATTCCCGAGCAAAACACTAGGGTATTCCATCATGACCAACGACATCGCGGCCATTGGAACATTATCGACTGGCACCATCGATAGTTACATCTCGAGCGCCTACCAGATTCCTGTGCTGACCGCCGAGGAGGAGCGCTCCCTCGCTATCAGACTGCGCGACAACGGGGACATGATGGCAGCGCGGCGTCTAGTGCTGTCACACCTTCGTTTCGTGATTCGAATCGCACGTGGCTACCTGGGCTATGGCCTGCCACTACCAGACCTGATTCAAGAGGGAACCGTCGGCCTGATGAAGGCGGTGCGCCGCTTCGATGCTGATGTTGGCGTTCGCCTGGTCTCATTCGCTGTGCACTGGATTCGTGCCGAGATCCACGAATACATCCTGCGCAATTGGCGAATCGTGAAGGTTGCAACCACCAAGGCACAGCGCAAACTTTTCTTCAACCTGCGTAGCTCGAAGAAGCGTCTCGGTTGGTTCACCAAGCAAGAGGTCGATGACGTCGCCGCCGATCTCGGCGTTAAGCCCGAGACCGTGCTCGAAATGGAGTCACGGCTCTCGAGCCACGACATGTCCTTCGATAGCCATGACGATGAAGACGATGAGTCACCTTCGGCGCCATCAACCTATCTGCCCGATATGCGCATGGAGCCCGCGGCGGCTCTCGAGCGCGAGGATAACGACGGCTGGCAGCGCGAGCGCCTGTTTGCTGCGCTCGAACAGCTCGATGAGCGCAGCAAGGTCATCTTACGCGAGCGCTGGCTGAGCGAGCGCAAGCAGACCTTGCATGAGTTGGCCCAGCAGTTCAACGTGTCGGCGGAACGCATTCGCCAGATCGAGAAGAATGCGATGACCAAGCTCCGCGTCCAGCTCGAGCTCTAACCGCCCATTCGCTGTCAGCCTGAACAGCGCGCCACGGTTATAACAAGATCCCAACCGCAAGGTTGGGATCTCACTTCGCAGAGGCGCTAGCTGTTCGCTGAGCGCAGGTTAACGTTTAACGCGGGTCACTTGAGACCAGCCCTGAGTCGAGTCTTCGGCGGCAAGAGCAGGGGCCGCTGCATCAGCCCGTGAACCTTGCGTTTGAAGCCTACCGCGGCCTGTAGTGCAGCCAATTCATGACTCTTCTTTATGGCACTTCGGTCTGCGACGAGGCATCACTAGATACTAGTCTCTAGAGACTAGTCTCTATGCTAATACTCGTCTTGACGCTGATACCCGTCTCTGCACTCGCCACCAGTTCAAACGACTCCATCTTCCCCTCCCCGTTGTAAGCCTCTTTCGGCAACGGATTAGCGTGGGCCAGCCTAAAGTCTTCCGAGCCGACCCAGGCCTCAAAGGCCGCTCGGTCCTGCCACAGGGTCTCCACCACATAGGGCGTCTCCTCGCTCGTCGGCCGGAGCACGGCCATTCGCACGAAGCCCGCTTGTCGTTCCACCTGTCCTGCACGCCGCCTAAAGCGTTCTTCGAACGCGTCCCGCCATTCAGGCGACACAGGCACTCGGTTCATCACGCAAAACATCACCGCCTCTCCTCGATTGGAAAACATTGAGCCACTCAGTTCATACTTGGCTTCTGATCCTAAACCGCCAAGATCCACTGCGCTGATGTCCCACAACCGCTCCGCATCCGCTTGCCTGATTATCCTGGCTGCGTTAATGCCGTTGCTCGGCTCCTGTGCATCAACGACCTCGAGCCCGACCTTTCTGCAAGCAGCCGAATCCCAGCAGGTGACAACGGAACCGAGCGACATCAGGATCTATGGCACCCTTTCCTCATCAATCACGCACAGCACCCGATGATGCCGATGATCACAGACCTCTCTCAATCAGGCGTCCGCACCGGTCTGACCGGGCTACTCGCCAGCATACTCCTCAACTTGCCGATGTTAGCCGGAGCCGCCGTGCCAGCGACACCGGTGATGACGATCTACAAGTTCAATGGCCCCTTGGAGACTCCGTATTACAACATCGGCGCCAATGGCCCTGGTAGCCGCGCAGGCAGCTTGCCGCAGGGCACCTCGGTCATCCCCTGCTTGGTGGTCCGCAACGGACGCGCACTCACTGATGCCAAGGGCACCCCGTACGTTGGCTTCGAAGTGGTCGTGAATCCGTCTAAGGACAAAGGCCAGGCGGCCACGCGTAAGTTCGAGCGCACATTCGCCGAACGCGAAGCGCTGAAGGTCAAGAACCATCATTGCGACAGCAGCGTCCGCCATGTGCTCAACGTGCGCGATCTCTACGTGCTCAAAAAGCCGCCCTTCTTCGATCCGCCCGGCAAAGGTGATCCAGCGGCCGCCGAGCGCGAAGGCAAAACCGAGTTGGACAAGATCGTCCGCGTCTTCCACAACTCACCGGAATGCGCCGCGGTCGACCAAGACGCCATTGGCCGCCGCGCCCGGCTCGAACGCGCCTGGGACCGCTTCATTGCCAAGCACGACGGACGCTGGGACGCCACCACCCTCGCCCGCGCCAAACACCTCGACTACGCCATGCGCACCGCCATCTTCGAGGGGCATCTCGATCGTGGCTGCACCGCCTACGGCGCCTGCGAGCGCAACGTCGTCGTGCTCTCGATCCGCAATCGCGGTGTCGGCCAATGTCTGAAGCGACAGGGCTGCTCATTCCCAGGCGACTTCCAAGGCATCGCCTCCGATGTCGGTCAATACAACATCTGGGATGCTTACCTGACCCAGATCTCTGGCCTCACCTCTTGCTACCTGCGCACTGACTTGGCCAAACAGGGTGATTACGCTCTCTACCAAGGTATCTACAGTCAGAGTATCGGCGACGCCGAGACCATCCTCTACGGCGGCACACCAGCGTTAGCAACCGTGTTTCCCGGCACCAATCTGAACGAACTGACCGAGCTTCGCCACTACTACCATCCGCCAGCCATGGGCAAATGTTTTCCGCAGCATGATCGCGTTGAATATATGTCAGGCGCGGTGGCTGAGAACGGCCCTGATCATGTGTTGATCGCGAATACGCGAATCAAGGTTGGCGACCGGGTCGGCGGCGGCTATCGCTTCAAGGAATTCCGCTTCGACCAAGAGGGGCCGATCGACGCAGTGCGGGTCGAGGACAATTACCCGGGCTTCGTCGTCGACGGCCGTAAGGTCAGCCTCGGTGGCGGCGGCGGCTGCACACCCTATGGCGTCTCCAGTGGCTGCCGCTTCTCAAACGTCGGCCGCTACCGTCGCACGCCAAACTGGCTCACTGCTGGCAAGCCGCTTGCCCTCAACTGCCGCATCAACGACCGTGGCGCATCCTGCAGCGGCAGCGGCCGCGAACAGAGGGTCACTGTCGGTGGCGCTTGCGACATCGACATGATGCCGGTCTCGCGCGTGCACTGATCGGATCCTACTCCGGACTCTCACCCAAGGTCTGGTAATACTGCTTGATGTCTTCGCCGATAGTGGCGGTGATCTGATAGAAGACCTCGTGCGAGATGCGCACCGGCTCATCATCGACCTGATCGGCCTGAGCACAGGTCTCAGCGATCAGTCGATAGAGGTAGTTGAGCACGAAGCGCGGCTGACGCAGCTTGTCGAGGGCACCGAGGATCTCTCGCTGTGGAATCACCGACGCGAACAGCTGATCGAGTGGATAGGGATCGGTCGGATCTTCCCGACAGATGCGTAAGCGCGCAGACATCATGTCGAACAGCTGCTTATCGCCCCAACGGAACGGATAGATGATCTTCTGCTTGTCGAAGCGCGCCTCATTAGCCTTCTCCGAACTGGCCTTGCGCACCGCCTCGTAGAGTTGCCGCGGTAGCAACATCTTAAAGCTCAGATTCGGATGCAGTTGCAGGATACGATTGTTCCAGAGCGGCCAGACGAAGTCCTCCATGCGCTCACGGTCACCATTGATCAACGAAGGCTCGTCGACCTTGTCCATCACCACCACGATCTGCTGATAGCCAAGGCTGAGCACAACATCGATGAACTTGGTAGCGAACAGCCGGCGCACATCGTCTTCATCGCGCCAACCTGCGCGCTTGACATCCTGGTCCTTGAGATAACCCTGAGGAATCGAGCGCAGTGCGCGCTGAACATCCTTGGCATTGCGGTCTCGCACCAAGATCTCACGTTCCGCGGAACGCGCAACGCCACCATAAAAGGCGCTGCGAACCAGCGGCAACAGGCCCAGCGAGAGCAGTGCGGCGGTGGACTCCTTGAGGCTACTGAAGAACCCCCCAATCAGCCCCTGCGGCATCAAACGCTTGGAGAGTGATGCCATGATGCGGTTGTAGCGATCCGGCGGGCCGCTGACATAGAAGGCCATCAGCATCATCAGATCATGCCGCCGGAATTGCTCTAGCTTTTCCAACTGTAGATCTGTGTCTTTGAGCAATGCCTCCATTCCACAGACCAAGATCGCATCCAGGTGTTGGGCGAGACCAAAATCCTTCAGCGTCACTGCCTCATCGCGGCGTCGATCCTGTTCCCGCTTTCGCTTGAAGGCCTCAAGGAACCCGTTGAAGTCATCATAGTGCAGCAGCAGGATGCGCTTCTGACCCTGTCCCTGTTGCTGATCCTCACAATTGTAGTGCTGGATATTCTTTTCCAACGCTAAGCGCAGGGCTGACTTGCCGCTGCCCTTGACGCCGAAGATCATCGAGGTACCGCGTCCCGGCGGATCTCCGAAAAACTTGTCCCAAGCCTGATGATTGAAGGTGTAGCCGGCCTGGTTGAGCAGATCCTCGAAGACCTTGTCGTTTTGCGCTTCTTCCTCGATGAACGGGTTACGCACCAGTCCATGAGATTTTAGGAACTGAGCCATCGCAATGGACATGGACAGAAATACCTATTTCGACAAATGGCAGCCTGCCGATCGCTGCGGCCTCACCATCCAGGAGACGGGAGCATCAGACGCAGGCTGGCTCTCGGGGATCAGAGATCAGGGACGAACGGCACCGACACAGGGAGTTGGCGGCCGCCAGCGCCGATCAGAGCTTTGCAGAATGCTCGACGATGATGAACAGTAGTATGCCAAAAGAAACCACCAGCATGACCAGGCGCGACGTCATCGACTTCGAGACGAAGCCATCAAGCTTACGCTTGAGTTCACAGATAAAACCACCCTCAGGCGCCTTGCGCATCCGGCACAAATGCAGCGCCAAACGCGCAAGGAGTCGCCGAACGATATCGAAAACGGAATACAGAAAGACGACGAGCGCGACGAAGGTCGCAATGCCGAGCAACCAATTTTCAAGATAGCCCATGATGATATTCCAGGATTTAGGTCTTGGACAGGGTGTCATTGTCTACCCTTTGTCCGTTAGGGTCTATCCTGCCATAGTGGAGCAGCGGTGTCTTTGAGATCTATGGGAAAGATGTGCGATCAGGCGATGTCCGGTCAGGCCTCACACCTCAAGGCGCAAACAGCGGGCGCTGTGGGTCTTGCTGAGCTGAACCGGTTGCGGATAGGCCAGCGCGCACTCAGCGATGGCCTGCGGGCAGCGTGGATGAAAATGACAGCCCGTCGGCGGCGCGGCTGGTGACGGCATGTCACCCTCGAGGCGGATGATCTGGCGGCGCTCGGCCTTGTCCATCATCGGCACCGCCGAGAGCAGGGCTCGGGTATAGGGATGGCGTGGCTCATCCAGTACCTCGGCCGCTGCGCCCTGTTCGACGATGCGGCCCAGATACATCACGGCGACCTCATGCGCCAGGTAGGCGACCACCGAGATATCGTGCGTGATGAACAGATAGCTGAGCCCCAGCTCATCCTGGAGCCGCTTCAGCAGATTCAGGATCTGCGCCTGAACTGACACGTCCAGCGCACTGGTTGGCTCATCGCAGACGATCAGCTTGGGCTCGACCGCCAACGCCCGCGCGATACAGATACGCTGGCGCTGGCCACCGGAGAACTCGTGCGGATAGCGGTTCATCGCCTGCTCGCCGATGCCGACCTGCTCCAGCAGCGCCGCCACTCGGCGCCGCCGTGCCGCACGGCCCTTTTCGAGCCCAAGCGCTTGCAAGCCCTCGCCGACGATCTCGCCGACTAGCATGCGTGGATTCATCGAGGCGAAGGGGTCTTGGAAGATGATCTGCAGATCCTTGCGATAGCGGCGCATCTGTCCGGCCCGGATCGACGCCAGATCGACACCGTTGTAGCGCACCTGGCCCCCAGTCGGCAGCTCAAGCCGCAGGATCGCCTTACCCACGGTGGTCTTGCCGCAGCCCGATTCGCCAACGAGGGCCAGGGTTTGCCCCGCCTGCAGGCGCAGATCGACCCCATCGACGGCCTTCACATGACCGACCGTGCTGCGAAACAGACCACGCTGGATCGGGAAGTGCACCTGTAGCCCCGCGGTGGCGAGCAAGGTCTGACGATCAGCGGCAGGCTCAGTCGATGATCGCGCTGGTGCCGAGGCCGCCGTGGCTTCCAGCCTGGTAGCCCCTGAAGCCTTCGCCTTCGCCTTCGCTGTGTCGCCGGCTGCTGCGAGCGCCCCAGCTGCCGTCTCTGGCTGCGCCGAGCCGAGGCTCGGCTCGACAGCGCCTACAACCGCACTGGTGTTTCTCTCCCTGAAGTGGGCTGGTCCCTCAGCCCAGAGCAGACAGCGCACCTGCTGTCCCGGATTCGGTTGAAACCAAGCGATCGGCGCCTCACGACAGGCCGGCATGACCTGGCTGCAGCGATCGGCAAAGCGACAACCGCTGAAGGACTGATCAAGCGGTGGCACCCGGCCCGGAATCACCGCCAGCTCGCCACGGCGCTTACCCGCGCTCGGCACACTCTCCAGCAGCTTGCGACTATAGGGATGCGCCGGCGCGGCAAAGAAGGCGTCGACGCTCGCCTCCTCGACGATCTGCCCGGCATACATCACCGCCAACCGATCTGCGGTCTCGGCGACCACACCCAGGTCATGGGTGATGAGCAGCACGGCCATCCCCGTCTGCGCTTGCAGCCCCTTGAGCAGCTGCAGCACCTGGGCCTGGATGGTCACATCCAGCGCGGTCGTCGGCTCATCGGCGATCAGCAGCTCCGGATCACCGGCCAATGCCATCGCAATCATCACGCGCTGTTTCATCCCACCCGAGAGCTGATGCGGAAACTCACCAGCACGCCGCGCGGGGTCTGGGATGCCGACCGCGCGCAGCAGCTCGACGACCCGTTCGGCGACCTCAGCCTTGCCAAGCCGCTGATGCAGACGTACCGCCTCTGCGATCTGATCGCCAACCTTCAGCACTGGATTCAGTGACGTTTGTGGCTCTTGAAAGATCATCGCCATGCGCCCGCCACGGACGCCACGCATCTCGCGCTCGGTGAGATCCAACAGCTCGGTGTCATCGAGCTTCACCGAGCCGCCGGTGATACGCCCAGACAACGGCAACAACCGCATTAGCGTCAGGGCGGTCATCGACTTGCCGCAACCCGATTCACCGAGCAGCGCGAGCGTCTCGCCGCGGCGGATCGAGAAGCCAACACCATCACAGACCCGCACGGGTCGCTCGCTGTTACCCAGCTCAGCGGTTAGATTGGAGACATCAAGCAAGAGGTCACTCATCGAGACAGTCCCTGGCAGCAGATCATCATCAAGCCGGTCACATAGGCGGTCACATAGGCGGTCACATAGGCGGTCATCCCGCGAGCACGGCAAAACAGACCAGGCGGGCTCACGAGGCGCTCCGCAGCCGAGGATCGAAGGCATCTCTGACCACATCCGCGAGCAGATTGGCGGCGAGCACGAGGGTGAACATGAAGACGAAAGCAGCAGCCAGCGACCACCAGACGACGGGGTCGCGCGCCAGCTCGAGCCGAGCGCTATTGATCATATTGCCCCAGCTATTCATGGTCGGATCAACGCCAATGTTGACGTATGAAAGCACTGCTTCGGCCAGCACCAGGCCGCTGAAATCCAGAACCACGGTGATCATCACGATATGCAACACATTGGGCAGGATATGGCGGCCGATCACGGTCGAGTTGCGCACGCCCAGTGAGCGCGCCGCCTGCACATAATCGGCCTCGCGTAGCTTCAGCGACTCACCCCGCAGCAGCCGACAGAGCCCGGTCCAGCTGGTCACGCCGAGGATGATGCAGAGAAACAGCAGGCGCAGATCCGCACGCTCGACCAGGCTCTCGAACTGCTCCGCGTTGTTGGTCATATAGACCTGCAACATCAGGATCGCAGCAGCGATCAGCAGCACGCCTGGAATCGAGCTCAGGGTCGTGTAGAGATACTGGATCACATCATCGGTGCGACCGCCGAAATAGCCGGCCATGATCCCTAAGATTACCGCCGCCGGCAGCATCACCAGGGTGGTCAGGGTGCCGATCACCAGCCCGGTGCGGATGCTCTTCAGGCTCTGGTAGAACACATCCTCGCCGACCTTATCGGTGCCAAGGATGTGGTAGCTCGCCGCCAACTCCGCGGCAACGAAGCTGAGCACCAGCATCAGTGCGAGCACACTCAAGGCAACACGCCAGGGCGCCTCGGTCTCGCCGCGCCAGATCGCGCTCGCGCTGTCATTGAACGTCTGACGCCAGCGCAAGGCGAGCATAGCAACGAGGGTCAGCATCAACCCAGCCCAGGCGATCAGGCCCTTCACCATCCCGAACAGCCCGCGCAGTAGGATATCGACACCGCGCTGTGACGGATCATCCAGGTGCGCTCCGCCATGCTCGAGGCGCGGATAGCCGCGGATCACGCTGCCATCTGACTGCTCGATCGCCTCCTTGACGAACAATTGGGTTGCGAACGGTGCCGAGAAGGTCTTCTCCTGGCGCTCACGCAGGCCGCTGAGCCAGAGGTCCAAGACCGAGATGATCTGGGTCGAATAGGTGGGCTCTGCCGCTGCCGAAGGATCTCGAGAACCGGGAGCCTCGCCCTGCCCTACCGCCCCTTGGTCCGTTGAACTCTCGGCCGCGACTTGCTGAGCAGTGCCATTCATCTGTCCATCAGCACTCTGATCCGCCGGAGCCCCTGGAGCCGTCTGGGCAACCGGCTCGATGAGCGGATGAAAGTGCAGCGAATCCAGCAGCCCAATGCCAACGTAGAACAGGATCACCACCAGCGCGGCAACGCCAACCGGCGATCGCCCGACTTGGCGCCAAGGCCCGCGCAGGTGCTCATGCCGCGCAGCATAGAGACCGAAGCCGATGCCGACGGCGATCAGCACGAAGATGAGGGCGTCGGTGATCAGAATAACGGGCACGCGATGACCCTCAAGACAGCCGGACCCTGGGGTCGACCAGGGTATAGGAGATGTCGGTCATGATCAGACCGATGATGTAGAGCACCGAGCCGAGGAAGACCATGGCACGCACGATCGAGAAATCTTGGCGGTTGATCGCATCGATGGTGTAGCTACCAAGCCCAGGCACGCCAAAGAAGGATTCGATGATCAACGCTCCCATGAACAACAGCGGCAACACGGCGACCACGCCGGTGAGGATCGGGATCAGCGCGTTGCGCAGCACATGGCGGAACAACACCGCACGCTCGCGCAACCCCTTGGCACGCGCAGTTCGCACATAGTCTCGGTTGATCTCCTCGAGAAAGAAGGTGCGATAGAGCCGGGTACTACTGCCGATACCGGCAACGACGCCTACCACCACCGGCAAGATCAGGAACTTCAGCGCCTCGAGGCCATGATCGTAGCCAGAGATCGGCACCAGATGGAACAGCTTACCGATCAGGAACTGACCGCCGATGATATAGAAGAGCCCGGAGATCGACATCATCGCCACCAGCAGCACCACGCTTCCAAAGTCGATATAGGTGGCACGGAAGAACACGATCATCAACGCATAGCTGATGCTGATTGCCAGCCCCACCAGCAAGGTCGGAATCGCGATCGCCAGACTCGGCCACATGCGCTGACGGATGTCGTAGCCGATATCGCGGCCGCTGTCCGACTGACCAAAGTTGAACGCAAAGAGCTTCAGCGATTTCTCGAAAAAGATCGTGTCGGTCAACGACGTCAGTCCGCCAGCCTCTGCGTTATAGAGCAGCGGCTTGTCATAGCCATGCTCAGCCTTCCAGGTATCGATCGCCTCCTGCGTCACCCGCTTATCGCCGAGCTGCATCCGCGCCATGTCGTCCGGCGAGTTGACGACGAAGAACAACAGGAAGGTGATCAGATTGACGCCGATCAGGATCGGCAGCGCATAGAGCAATCGGCGCAGGATGTAGGCACTCATCGCGCATCACTCCGCGCACGACTCCGCTCACGCCGACGCGCTACCACCAAGGCCGGGATCGCTCCAACGACAAGGATCACGACCAGCGCCCCGAGCGGCCAGAGCGCCGGCGGATTCCAACGCTCGCGCAGCTGCTCGCGGATGCTGGGCTCGAGCCGTCGATACTTGAGCGTGTTATTGGCCATTAGGTTGGGGCTCACATTCTTCAACCATTGATGATGCAGGCTGAAGGACTGTGGGAAGAAGCCGAACGACCAGGGCGCGTCATGGCGCAGGATCTCAGTCATGCGGTCGATCACCGCCTGTCGCTCAGGACCATCATCCATGTTCTTCATCTGCTCGAACAGCGCATCGAACTCGGCATTCTGATAGTTGGCCGCGTTCTCGCCGCCCTCGACCTTTTGGTTGGGTCCGTAGAGCAGGAAGAAGAAGTTCTCGGGGTCCGGGTAGTCGGCATTCCAGCCCCACATGAAGACCTGCCCAGTGCCTTCGCGCATCTTCTCCTGAAAGCGGTTGTAGTCGGTCGCACGTACCACCAGCTCGATACCCAGCTTGGCGAACTGCTTGCGCATCCAGTTCAGACGCGCCTTGCCGTCGGGCCCGGCGTCCATGGCTTCGTAGTAGAGGGTTAATGGGCGGCCAGTCTCGGGATCGCGCCCGTTCGCATAACCGGCCTCAGCGAGCAGCGCCTTGGCCTCTTGCAAGGGTTTGCGCAGCGCACGCCCGTCGCGCCAATCGAAGACATAGGGATTGATACCCGCCTCGCCTTCACGATGACCGAAGATGCCGGGCGGGATCGGCCCCTGACCCTCGACACCGCGGCCATTGGCAAAGATCGACACATATTCGCCAAAATCGACCGCGATGCTGAGCGCCTGGCGCAAGAGCCGCGCGCGCTCTGAGTCACCGCCGAGCAGCGGGTCGAGCATATTGAAGCCCATGTACCAGATCGAGGTCTGCACCGCAGTGACCAGCTCGATGCCCTGCTCGCGCATGTCGTCGGTGAGGCCGGCCTCACCCGCCGCATCGAACTGGACCGCCTGATCGAAGGCGTCAGAGCTAATCCCGGAGCTGTCATAGAAGCCTTGGAGAAACTTGTTCCAATACGGGATGCTTTCCTTCTCGAGACTGTAGATGGCTGCGTCGATAAAGGGCAGTGGCTTGCCAGCGTCGGCGAGCAGCCCAGCCGCCTGGTCCTCTGGCATGCCCTCAGCGGGATACTGCTCGCCGTGGAAGTTTGGGTTCCTGGCCAGCACCATGCGCAGATTTGGATTGTTCTCACTGAGCATGAAGGGGCCGCTGCCGACCGGATACCAGTCCAGCGTGAGGTTATTCTGCTTCATCCCGAGCTGGCCATAGAGGGCCTCAGCCTCCCAGGGCATCGGCGCGAAGAACGGCATGGCCAGCCAGTAGACAAACTGAGGGTAACGACCCTCAAGCCGGATTCGATAGCGATAGCGATCAACCACCTCGGCGCCGTCGAAGGCGACCTGGCGCAGATCGAAAAATAACCGCTCGCCATCCACCGGGGCCGGCGCGGCGGCCTCGATACGCTCGCTCAGCGCCTTGAATCCAAGGATGTGATCGCCCATCAGGCCGGCGATCGGCGAATGCAGCCAAGGTGTCGCGAGCCGCTTGATCTGGTAGACGTAGTCTTCGGCAATCAGCTCGCGAGTGCCGGTCTCGGGGAGATCAGCGAGGGTATTGATGCGACCGACGGTCTTAGCGTCGAGCTGATGATAACGGTAAGCGCCTACCTCGTCCTTGGCGAAGGCCGGATGTGGCTGATAGCGGATGCCCGGCGTGATCTCGATCAGGTACTCACTGATGGCAATCTGGCTCGGATCGGCATCCGCTGACAGCGGCGCCCCGTTCGCATCCAGATAACGAACCTCGGGCAGGGCAACGGCGGTCAGCGGAACCAACTCGTAAGGCCGCTTCAGAAAATGGTACTGCAGCGGCGGCTCGTAGACCTGGGCAATGAAGGCATATTCATTCGAGCTGTAAGAGCGCACCGGGTCGAGGTGCTTGGGCCGCTCGGTGAAGGCACCGTAGAGGATGTTTTCACCGGATTGCGACGCTGGATAGGGATTGTTCCAGGGTGGCTGACCACAGGCACTGAGGGACAGCAGAACCACCATTAGCAGAGGCAAGGAGCAGCACGCTCGCGACATAGATGCTTTCCGCGCAGGCTGAGTTTCGGTAACGTTAAGGGCCGCTTCGACCATGGGCGGATTCAAACGCCGTCTAAGCAGGGGCTAACGTCCATAGCGCGTCGCCACCCCGAACGATGCAGCGTTTGTTTCACGGTAAGGGCGCCCGCCTATCCTACACATGATCCACATGATCCAAACGATCCACATGGAGAGACTATATGGGCTTCTTGTCCGATAAACGTATCCTGATCACTGGCGTTGCCAGTAATCGCTCAATCGCCTGGGGCGTCGCCCAGGCGATGCATCGCGAGGGCGCGACCCTGGCCTTCACCTACCAAGGCGAGAAGCTCAAGGGCCGGGTCGAGGATCTGGCATCGCAATGCGATGCCGAGTTCGTGATCCCGCTCGATGTCTCCAACGATGAGCAGATCGACAACTGCTTCTCCGCGCTCGGCGAGCATTGGGACGGACTCGACGGGATCGTGCATTCAATCGCCTTCGCACCCAAGGACCAGCTTGAGGGTGATTACGTCGGCTGCGTGACACGCGAGGGGTTCGCTGCAGCGCACGATATCAGCTCCTACAGCCTGGCGGCGCTGGCCAAGGCCGGACGGCCGCTGATGCAGGGGCGCAATGGCGCCATCCTGACCATGAGCTACCTCGGCGCCGTTCGCGCCGTGCCCAACTACAATGTCATGGGCATCGCGAAGGCCAGCTTAGAGGCCAACGTGCGCTATCTGGCCGCATCGCTCGGGCCCGAGGGCACCCGGGTCAACGCGGTCTCGGCAGGACCGATTCGCACCTTGGCCGCGGCCGGCATCGCCGATTTCCGCTCGATGCTAAAACAGGTCGAAGAGCGCACGCCGCTGCGGCGAAACGTCACCATTGACGAAGTCGGGAATGCCGGCGCCTTCCTCTGCTCCGATCTCGCGTCGGGTATCACCGGCGACGTGCTCTACGTCGATACCGGCTACCACATCCTTGGTCTCGGCTGAAGGCCAAGAAGGACTGAGCGGACTCGGCCGGCTTTGGCCGGTCGGTGCGCCCAGAGCAAGCTGCTCGCCGATTGACAAGGGGCTAGAATGACTCGTCGCTGACAATCGGCTTACGCTCGATCCTAGCCCGCGCCTGCATCGCTGCCAGCACCGCGTCGACGTCAGCCGCCGCCAGCGCCCGCGTCAACATCCGCGCCTCGGCCTCCAGCTCAGCTGGATCGAGCTGCGCTGGATCACCCTCTTTGACCTCAGAAACGACGACGACATAGGCGTCCCCGGAGTCGCTCGCGCTGGTACTGCCGACCCGAGGTCCGGCAGCATCGGCGGCGGGCGAAGGCAGCGAGAAGGCCAGCTGAGTCACCTCGGGCGGTGGCTCAGTCGCGACGCGTCCGATCTGTCCAGCCTCGACCACCTCGAAACCTTCTGCAGCTGCCGCGAGATCCTGCCCGCCTTCAATCCGCGCAACGATCGCTTCTGCCTCCGCCTTGGCCGCCTCGGCCGCTTGCTGCGTCTCAAGCAGCGTAACGATCTCGTCGCGCACCTCGTCCAGCGGGCGCACCGATGGCTCGCGATGCTCGGCGACGCGCAGCACCAGCGCCTGCAGCACTTCAGGATCAGGCTCAAGCAGCTCGCTGTTGTTACCGAGCGTCAGCACCTCCTCACTGAATGCGACATCAACCACGCGTGGATTGGCAAACAGACCTTCACCGCCGCTCCGATCGATCCAGTCGCTGAGTTGGACCTCTAGGCCCAAGGTCTCGGCCGCGGGGATCAGGCTATCCGGAGATTCATAGGTCAGCGTGGCGAGCTGCTCGGCCTGCTCGAAGAACGCAGCCTCTGCACTGCCGCTGTTGAGATCGGCGATCAACTCCTCTTTCACCTCCTCAAAGGGCTTGGGCTCGCCCCCGCGTACCTCCAAGACCTCGACCAGATGGTAGCCGAAACGGCTGCGAACCGGCTCGCTCAAGGTCTCGGGCTCGATGGCGAAGACCGCCTGCTCGAAGGCTGGATCGAGCGCATCACGGCCGACCCAGCCAAGCTCGCCGCCCTGCTCGGCACTGCCGGGGTCTTCAGAGACCTCGGCTGCGACGGCAGCGAAAGACTCACCGCCGGTGATCCGCTGCTGGACCTCTTGCATCCGCTTGCGCGTCTCATCAAGCATCTTCTGATCGGCGTCGACTGAAACGCTGAGTAGGATATGACGAACCTTACGCTCCTCGGGTGCCATGAACTCATCGAGCTTGAGCTGATATTGCTCACGCAAGCTGCCCTCATCGATCAACTGATCTGGCCTGGCAAGGTCAGTCGCATTCAATAGCAGATAACTGACCCGTATCTGCTCCGGGGTCGCAAACTGGTTCTGATGCCCATCGTAATACGCAGCAACAGCCTCATCCGTCGGCGGTTGGACGCTCTGCGCGAACGCCGACTGCGGCACCCTCGCATAAGCGACGATGCGCTCTTGATGCACCAAGCTCGCGCTTCGGTCCGCCAAGGTATCCGTGACGAAGGCGGTCTCACGAATCGCCCGCGGCAATTGACTGAGCAGTAGCTCGCTGCGCAGGGAATCTTCGTAAGCCGCTGGGGTAAGCCCTTGCAGTCGTAGCACCCGCTCGTACTGCGCATTGGAGAAGGCGCCATCCTGCTGGAATGCCGGCTCGCTGAGGATCGCTGCGCGAATCGCCTGGTCTGAGGTCCTGAGTCCCATCGCCGCCGAATCCTCCAGCAACAAGGTTTCGCGGATCATCCGCTCGAGCACCTGCTGGCGTATGCGCTGATCATCGAACAGCGCTGGATCATAGGCCTCGCCCAATCGATCCCGCAGTTGGATACGCGTTCGATTGACGTTCTGGTTGAAGACGCGCTCGGTAATTTCGGCACCGTTGACGCTGGCGACAACCGGTTCAGCCCCGCCACCAAAGTAGGAATCGATGCCCCAGAAGGCGAACGGGATCGAGATCAGGATGATGATGGCCCAGGCGACCCAACCCTGTGCGCGTTCTCGAATCTCCTGCAACATAGCTCGTAGGACTCAACGTGCGAGGGAATGACAGGACAAATGAAAACGGGGTATCCAGTGTGGATACCCCGTATCGGAGAGATGGCGGAGTGGACGGGACTCGAACCCGCGACCCCCGGCGTGACAGGCCGGTATTCTAACCAACTGAACTACCACTCCACGAAACTGTAACGCCGAACTGACCATGGGGTGCTATTGATGGTGGGTGCTGCAGGGATCGAACCTGCGACCCTCGCCTTGTAAGGGCGATGCTCTCCCAGCTGAGCTAAGCACCCCCGATGAAGCACTCCTGATACCAGGAACCCAATCGAAGGGCAGTCGACGAAATCTTGGATGATCGAAGCCTTTTTCCGAGGAATGGGGTTCAACTCATCCGAAGTAAGCAATCATTGTATCGCGTCCTTGAGCGCTTTACCAGCCTTGAAAGACGGATTTTTCGACGCGGCGATCTGGATGGCAGCACCGGTCTGCGGGTTGCGGCCGGTTCTCGCGGCCCGCTCTTTCACAGTAAAAGTACCGAAACCGATGATCGAGACGGAATCACCATTCTTCAGGGTGGCTGCAACGGAATCTGTCAACGCATCCAATGCACGCGCTGCTGCCGACTTCGAAATATCAGCCGCCTCGGCCATCGCGTCAACAAGTTCTGATTTATTCATTGTTCCCCCTGATTGGCGCCAGGCCTTGGCGCCAAGATATTTTGCGAGATTGCCAAAGATGCCGCGACCCAGACCTGAGGCCCGAGCCGCAACCGTTTAGAACACTACTGAGACGTCGACCTCAGCCGCCGATTGTTAAGGACGACCCAAGAGGTGTCAACCCGAAAACCAGCAACCACGCCTGTTCCAGGCAAATGTTCGTCGCAAATACTCGACGCGAATACTCGACACAAAGAGCCGTACAAACATTCTGCATGCATTGCGACGCCCATGCTGTCGCAAGCAAAGGCTCGGGCGCTGGTCAGTGATGTGTGCGAACGCCAGACTCGGCGCTCTTGCCGTCCTCGACCGGGGGCGCGGCCTCTTGCGGTACATCATCATCCCCAGACCGCGGCGCAGGACGCGCGGCAAGCGCGAACTCGAGCACCTCGTCGATCCAACGGACCGGACGAATATCGAGGCTCTGTTTGATATTCTTCGGGATGTCAACCAGATCACGCTCGTTCTCATGTGGAATCAGCACCTGCTCGATACCGCCGCGATGCGCCGCGAGTAACTTCTCCTTCAAGCCACCGATCGGCAGCACCTCACCTCGCAGGGTGATCTCGCCGGTCATCGCCACACTGGAGCGCACCGGGACCTTGGTCAGCGCTGACACCAGCGCGGTGCACATCGCCACACCAGCACTGGGTCCATCCTTTGGCGTCGCGCCCTCGGGCACGTGGATGTGGATATCGACCTTCTGATGAAAGTCGAGATCGATACCCAGCGCCTCGGAGCGCGAGCGCACCACCGTCATCGCCGCTTGAATCGACTCCTGCATCACATCGCCTAGCTGCCCAGTAAAGGTGAACTTGCCCTTGCCGGGGACCAACGCGGCTTCGATCCGCAGCAGTTCGCCGCCGACCTCGGTCCAGGCCAGACCAGTGACCTGACCGATCTGGTCGTGCTCATCGGCCAGGCCGAAGCGGAAGCGACGGACGCCCAGATATTTGTCCAACAGTTTGGCGGTGACGGTGATGGTCTTCTCACGCTTGGTGACTAGAATCTCCTTGACCACCTTGCGACAGATCTTCGAGATCTCGCGCTCGAGATTGCGTACCCCGGCCTCACGCGTGTAGTAGCGCACCAGATCACGCAGGGCTGCCTCGCGAATCACCAACTCGCCGCTCTTGAGCCCGTTGTTCTTCATCTGCTTCGGGATCAGATAGCGCTCGGCGATATTGATCTTCTCGTCCTCGGTATACCCCGAGAGCCGGATCACCTCCATGCGGTCGAGCAGGGCCGGCGGGATATTTAGCGTGTTGGCGGTGGCGACGAACATCACCTCGGAGAGATCGAAATCGACCTCCAAATAATGGTCGTTGAAGGTGTTGTTCTGCTCCGGGTCGAGTACCTCGAGCAGTGCTGAGGCCGGATCACCACGGAAGTCCATTGCCATCTTGTCGATCTCATCGAGCAAGAAGAAGGCGTTGCGCGAGCCGGCCTTGGAGAGATTCTGGATGATCTTGCCCGGCAGTGCGCCGATGTAGGTGCGTCGGTGACCGCGGATCTCGGCCTCATCGCGCACCCCGCCTAGGGACATGCGCACGAACTTGCGGTTTGTCGCCCGGGCGATCGATTGCCCAAGCGAGGTCTTGCCGACACCAGGCGGTCCAACCAGGCACAGGATCGGTCCTTTCAGCTTGCGCACGCGCTGCTGCACGGCGAGATACTCGGTGATGCGCTCCTTGACCTTCTCGAGCCCATAGTGGTCCGTATCTAGGACCTTCTCGGCAACGCTGACATCGTTGCGAATCCGAGTGCGCTTCTTCCAAGGCACCGAGACCAGGGTATCGACATAGTTACGCACCACGGTGGCCTCGGCGGACATCGGCGACATCAGCTTGAGCTTGTTCAACTCCTGCGTCGCCTTGTCCTTCACATCCTTGGGCATTCCGGCCTCTTCGATGCGCTTGCCAAGGTCTTCGAGCTCATTCGGCGCGTCCTCAAGCTCACCGAGCTCTTTCTGGATCGCCTTCATCTGCTCGTTCAGGTAGTACTCGCGCTGATTCTTCTCCATCTGCCGCTTGACGCGACCACGGATGCGCTTCTCCATCTGCAGGATGTCGTTCTCCGACTCCATCAGCCCCATCAGATGCTCGAGGCGCTGCTGCACATCGACCATCTCGAGCACGCGCTGCTTCTCATCGAGCTTCAGCGACATGTGGGCGGCCATGGTATCGGCCAGCCGGCTCGGCTCATCGATGCTGGCCAGTGAGGTCAGCACCTCCGGTGGCACCTTCTTGTTGAGCTTGACATATTGATCGAACAAGGCCACCGCTGAGCGCATCAGCACCTCTTGCTCGCGCTCATCGGCCTCAAGCGTTTCACCGAGCGGCGCGACCGTCGCGCTGAAGGTATCGTTCGTCGACAGATAGCGGCTCGCCTTGGCGCGCTGATGCCCCTCGACCAAGACCTTGACGGTCCCGTCGGGTAGCTTCAGCAACTGCAGCACGTTGGCAAGCGTGCCAATATCGTGAAGGTCTTTCACCGAAGGGTCGTCGACATCCGCGTTCTTTTGGGCAACGAGCAGGATCTGCTTGTCGCTGGTCATGGCCGCGTCCAATGCCTTGATGGATTTATCCCGACCGACGAAGAGCGGAATCACCATATGCGGATACACCACGACGTCGCGTAGCGGTAGCACCGGGATCACCTGGCCCGATGTCAGTGCATCTAGCACCTGAGAGTCCAAATCAGTCTTGCCCATATTGCTGTGCTCGTCATCTAACGCTCCTCAAGGCAACCGACCTCAGCGTTGAGGATGCGGAATCGAGGAGTCGGGTTTCGCATAAACGCCCTACTGAGAGGGAGGTTAGGGCAGCGTACAATCGGTTCAATCGCTACGGCTCAGACAACAGGCGCAGTACGGGTGTCTATCGAGGCGTTGCACTAGGAACTACGGATCGTAGCGGTCGGTGATCCTGAGCACGGTGGTCAAATCTCACTCAGGTTCAGCGGCCAAACGCACCGAAGTAGACGCGGAATTGGGCTTACCGCGCCTCTGCTCCGGCGCGGCTAGCGTTGACAGCGCATCTCCCCCTCTGCAAGGCGGAGCGATCGCTCATTAGGAAAAGCGCAACTCGGACCCTCGTCAGTCCGACGCGGCGATCCGGGGTTGCTCGCCGCCATCGTAGATGACAAGTGGCGGGGTCTCGCCATTGACGACCGAAGCATCGACGACCACCTTGCTGACGTCATCGATTGACGGAAGATCATACATGGTATCGAGCAACACCTGCTCCATGATGGTGCGTAGCCCACGCGCGCCAGTCTTGCGCTCCATGGCCTTAGTAGCAATGGCGCGCAGCGCATCATCGCGCAGCTCGAGTTCGCACCCTTCCATCTCGAACAGGCGCGCATACTGCTTGGTGAGCGCATGCTTGGGCTCTGTCAGGATTCGGATCAGCGCCTCTTGATCGAGCTCCTCAAGCGTCGCCATCACCGGCAACCGGCCCACGAATTCAGGGATCAGTCCGTAGCGAATAAGATCCTCAGGCTCGACGTGACTCAGCAGTTCACCGATAGCCCGATCGTCGTTCTTACTATGCACCTCAGCTGAGAAGCCGATGCCAGTCTTCTTCGACCGATCTCGGATCACCTTGTCGAGACCCGCGAAGGCTCCGCCGACAATGAACAGGATGTTGCTCGTATCAACCTGTAAGAATTCCTGCTGCGGATGCTTGCGGCCACCCTGCGGAGGCACCGAGGCGATGGTCCCTTCAATCAGCTTGAGCAACGCCTGTTGCACGCCTTCGCCAGACACATCGCGGGTGATCGAGGGGTTGTCAGACTTACGCGATATCTTATCGATCTCGTCGATATAGACAATACCACTCTGCGCTTTTTCGACATCGTAGTCGCACTTCTGCAGCAGTTTCTGAATGATATTCTCGACATCCTCACCGACATAACCGGCCTCAGTGAGGGTCGTCGCATCGGCAATCGTAAAGGGCACATTGAGCAACCGCGCCAGGGTCTCGGCCAGCAAGGTTTTGCCGGACCCCGTGGGGCCGATCAACAGGATGTTGCTCTTCGAGATCTCGATCTCTTCCTTGGCGTCAGAGACCTCGAGGCGTTTGTAATGATTGTAGACCGCGACCGAGAGCACCTTCTTCGCCTTCTCTTGGCCAATCACGAACTCATCGAGCGACTCGTTGATCTCGCGTGGCTTCGGCAAGCGGCTGGTCGCCTCGCCAACGCCCTCTTGCATCTCTTCCCGGATGATATCGTTGCACAGCTCGACACACTCGTCGCAGATAAAGACCGACGGACCCGCGATCAGCTTGCGCACCTCGTGCTGACTTTTACCGCAGAACGAGCAGTACAGGAGCTTTCCTTCGTCGCTCTTTCCATGGGTGTTGCTCATAGATCATCTCTCCGGGCTAGGCGCTGCGGGGCCTGAAGGCAAAGGAAATGGGATGGATCAGGCTGAAACGAGTCGGCCACCGCGCTTGACTCGATCATAACCCCTCAAGTGGAGATGGCAACCGCACATCTAGACCTGCGTCACGATATAAGTCATTGCAAGCCAGATACCAACTCCTCACCAAGCCGCAGCAAACGCATCTATCCATCCACTGCAGCAAGATGCCAAGGAGCCTCTCAGCCCCGCCCTCAGTCAGCGGGCTGAGACCGCGTGTCCAGAACCCGATCGATCAGGCCGTAGGCAACGGCATCCTCGCCGCCCATGAAGCGGTCTCGCTCGGTATCGTCGGCGATGCGCTCGATGGGCTGTCCGGTATGGCGGGACAGGATCTGATTCAGCTGTTCGCGCGCATGCAGAATCTCACGCGCGTGGATATCGATATCGCTCGCCTGTCCCTGAAAACCGCCCAAGGGCTGGTGGATCATGATCCGAGAATGCGGGAGACAAAAGCGTTTGCCCGCCGTGCCTCCGGCGAGAAGCAATGCGCCCATGCTCGCCGCTTGGCCGATACACATGGTGCTGACCTCAGGGCGAATAAACTGCATCGTGTCATAGATGCCCAATCCAGCGGTCACGGAGCCACCCGGTGAGTTGATGTAGAAGTGGATATCCTTGTCTGGATTTTCCGACTCCAAGAACAACAACTGCGCCACAACGAGATTGGCAACGTGGTCGTCGACCGGGCCAACCAGAAAGACCACGCGCTCCTTTAGGAGACGGGAAAAGATATCGAACGAGCGCTCGCCGCGTGCGGTCTGTTCAACCACAATGGGGACGAGTCCTAGCGCATGCGGGTCGGTGCGCCGATCGGTGTTGTCGATGTACATGTTCATCAGGAGCTAAGCGGGTTTAGGGAGAAGCAGCGGAGGCCTCAGCTACTGCTGAGAGATCAGCTCGCTGAAGCTGATCGGGTCGTCGGTCACCTCGACCTGCTCGAGCACCTGCTCAACGACCAGATCCTCGAGGACGACGGATTCGACCGTTGCTAGGTGCTTAGGATCAGCATAGTAATAATTGATCACGGCTTGAGGATCATCGTAGGTCGCCGCCATTTCTTCGACCGATGAGCGGACACGGTCTGGATCAGGCGTCAGTTCGTTGGCCTTTACGACCTCGCCGACGATCAGGCCAAGCGCGACTCGGCGCCGTGCATTATCAGCGAAGATCTCGTCCGGCAGCTTGAACTCGGAGTCAGCCCCCAGATTCTGGATCATCTGCTTGCGCAATGACTCGATCTCGTCAGCGACGAGGGCCGACGGCACCGTGATCGGATTCGCCTCGAGCAGCAGGTCCATGACCTGGTTCTTGATCCGAGCCTTGACCCGCTCGGATCGCTCACGCTCAAGGTTGCCCCTCACATCAGCGCGGAAGCGCTCGAGATCACCGTCGTCGACGCCGAACTCAGCGACAAACTCCGCATCAATCTCGGGCAAGTTCGGCTGCTCGACCGATGTCACCCTAACCTTGAACTGTGCAGGCTTTCCAGCTAGGGCTTTCTGCGGATACTCCTCCGGAAAGGTGACATCAATCGAGGGCTCATCGCCCGCACTTGCGCCAACCAATTGCTCCTCGAGGCCAGGAATGAAGCGGCCGGCACCGATCTCGATCTGGATACCCTCGCCATGCCCGCCTTCGAAGGCCGCGCCATCGACCTCGCCGTCGAAATCCACGGTGAGACGATCGCCAGTCTCAGCCGGGCGCTCGACCGCTTCCCAGCGCTTACGCTGCTGGCGAAGACGCTCGATCGTCTCCTCGACGTCAGCATCGGTAACCTCGACCTGCGGACGGGCCAAGGTGCGCCCTTCAAGTGACGCCAGCGTCACCTCGGGAACCACCTCGAACTCGGCGACATAGGCATAGCGTCCGACGGCCTGGTCGATGTCAGGCTTGATCTCGGGACGTCCAGCCGGTCGCAGCTCCGCTTCGATGATGGCATGCGGATAGCTGGACTCGACGCGCTCTCCGAAGACCTCTAGGCGCACCGAGTCGCCATAACGCTGACGCAATACGCGCAGCGGCACCTTCCCCGGCCTGAAACCAGGCAGGCGTGCAGAGCGGGCGACGTTCTGCAGCCGTTTTTCGATCTCCTGCTCGATATCCTCAGCAGGCAGTTCGACCTTCAACCGCCGCGTGAGACCGTCCCCGGTCTCGACCGATACTTGCATTGTTAGTCTCCAGCCATGGTGCATTCGGCACCAGGAAAACGGGCGAAAATAGCACTAAAGGCGCCATGAGACCAAGTCCAGACGCCATCAATCATGAGCACCCGCCACCGCAGAGCAAGACCCGGAGGCAGGATCAGCTGCTGTCCGCTACCGAACAGCAGCCGAAGCGGATAACGCATCAAACCGTTTGCACCGGCGTAGTTTGCACCGGCGCAGCGCCAAGGCCTAGCCAGGACCGACCACCTGGAGAGCGGGCTTAGCGCGTAGCCGCTTGGCTGCCTCGTACTCTTCATTGGTCATCTGGCTGCCGACGATATTGCGCAGCAGTTCGGCATCCCTATCGCCCTGATCAATCGCCAGCGACAGCCAGTAGTGCGCCTGTGCCAGGTCGATCGTAACACCACGCCCTTCGGCATAGATCAGACCAAGGGCATAGAAGGCGTCTACCTCACCACGTGCTGCCGCGTCGCGCACTCGCGGCACGGCGGCTGGATCATTGCGCAGTAGGATGAGATCTTTCAGGTAGCTGTTATCTGCCATGGTCGCTCGCTGCCCGTCGAAAAGACTGAGCGGTGCACATGAAAAGCAAATGAAAAAAGGCGGGGGAGCCCCGCCTTACCTTGTCGCTCGCCTTGGGCCGGACCCTGGAGCAATCGTCCAGCGCCCATGTGCGGCAACCGGCCGCGGCCCGCGGCGAGGTTTTCTCAGCCTTTAGCCCACTTCGAGAAGTTGTCGGTACTCTTCTCCTCGCCATCGCTATAACCAGCTTCATAGGCCTCGGTCAATCGCTGCTCCTCGCGCTTCGGATTCTGCAGGAAGCCGCATTGCCAGCCCTGAATATATTCGTCATCGACGCCGAGCTGTTCCATCTTGGTGACAGCGTCGTAGTAAAACTGGTTCATCGTCCACTCTCCGGTCAGCTGTTGAGATTCGGTTGCAAATCTTATGGTTGCGGCAACCATCAAACATCTGGCTGCCGCCTGATCCAAGCCCTTGACGGGAGCGCGTCGGACCGGTTGCCGAAGCGCCTCGCGCACAGGGGATCTCCACAATGCGCGCTCGCCCGAATCTGGCTTAACGGATAAGAATACCGCTTATTTCTAATGCGTACCAGCACCAGAGACCCATCGGCCGGTGCATCACAGACACATCGAGCTGAATCGCTTGCGATTAGGCGGGGGACAACCCAACCTCTGGCAAGGATGCAGCCGCGTCAGGCGATGCAACGGCCTCTGTTCGCGGCACCGACCCCCGATTGACGATAGGAGAACCCCCAACAATGCGTCCCGCCCAGTTGTTATCCGTCCTCGAGCGCGAGCTCACCAGCGCCGCGGAAGGGCATCATACGCCGGTCATGCTCTGGGGCCCGCCGGGTGTCGGAAAATCCCAGATGATTGCGCTGGTGGCGGACCGCCATCAGGTGCCAGTCATCGACATCCGTCTATCGCAGATGGAGCCGAGTGACCTGCGCGGCATCCCGTTCCGGGTCGATCAGCACGTCGAGTGGGCGATCCCCGCGCTTTTGCCCAGCGTCGAGCGTCACGGAGAAGCCGGAATTCTCTTTCTCGACGAGATCACCTCCGCGCCCCCGGCAGTCTCGGCCGCAGCCTACCAGCTGATCCTCGATCGCCGGCTCGGCGAGTACCAAGTGCCTGAGCATTGGGCAATCTTCGCCGCCGGCAACCGGCAGGGCGACCGCGGTGTCACCTATAGCATGCCAGCGCCGCTGGCCAACCGCTTCTCGCATTTTGAGGTCGACACACACCTCGACGACTGGGTCACCTGGGCCTACGCGAAGGGCATCGATGAACGGGTGATTGCGTTCCTGCGCTTCCGCCCCGAGCTGCTGTTCGATTTCGACCCGGCCCACAACCCCGTCGCCTTCCCATCGCCGCGCTCCTGGGAATTCGCCCATCGCGCCCTGCAGAAGTTTCAGAATGATCCGCAGCTGCTGCAGGGAACACTGCAGGCCTGTGTTGGTCCGGCGGCCGGGATTGAGCTCGCCGCTTTCGTTGCGAGTATCGATCAGATGCCGGATCTCGACGCCATCTGTCGCGGTGAGGCCGTGCCTGTACCGAGCGAGATCGATCTTCAGTACGCCATTGCCGCAGCACTGGTCGGCAAAGCCATCCGCGCCCGCGACAGCGCTGATCAAGAGACCGTCATCGGTAACATCCTGGTCTACGCCGGTCGCTTTCCACAGCGGGAGATGGGGGTCATGCTGGTCTCTGATCTGCATCGCGCCATCGGCAGCGACCTGTTCGAGGTCCCAGCCTTCGCCGACTGGGCGAATGCCATCGCCGATGTCATGCTCTACAACTAGACCTTATCGAACTTAACGGCTTGTACTGGGACATCCATGGCTGCAGATTTCATCGGCGACATCCACACGCATCCTCAGGGCGAATGCCCGAGCGAGGTCAGCCCGAGCCTTGACGCGCAAGACCTGCAAGCGATTGCAACCAAGCTCTCGTCCGCGCGCACCCGGCTAATCCTCGATAAGCCATTCCTTGGCGCACTGGTGCTGCGCCTGCCCATGCAGGCCGCCAGCGGCGAATGGTGCCCGACGACGGCCACCGATGCGCGCACCTTCTACTATAACCCGAGCTATATCGATGCCCTGACGCTGGATGAGACCCAATTCATGTTGGCGCACGAGGCACTGCATTGCGCACTCTCGCACTTCGCACGCCGGCAACATCGCATCAAACATCGCTGGGATCTGGCCTGCGACTATGCCATCAACCCGCTGCTGGTCGATGACGGCCTGAAACCACCGCCAAACGCCCTGCTGATGCCGATGTATAAGGGCATGACCGCGGAGGAGATCTATCCACTGATCGACGACAACGATCAGTCAGAGACCCTCGACACCCACGCCTATGATCGTGACGCCGATGGCCAGGGCCAACAATCCGGTATGGATGAGCGCGACCTCGAGCGTCAACAACGCCAAAGCCAAGCCGAAGAGGGTGAGCAGGGCCAGGGTCCACCAAAGTCCGCGGAACAGCGCCAGCAGGGCCAAGCGCATGGTAAGCAGGCACCGAACCCGGAATCCAGCCCAGAGGCCAGCTCAGACGCAGCCTCCACGCCACCTCCACCACTGACCCCAGACGAGCAAGAAACCCTCCAGGTACAGTGGCAGCAACGCATGGCTGGTGCTGCGCAGCAGGCGATGCAGGCCGGTCGTCTCGGCGGTGAGCTCAAGCGCATGATCGACCATCTGCTGCAGCCGCAGCTGCCTTGGCGCATGCTCCTTGCGCGTTACATGAATGGCCTCTCACGCCACGATTACAGCTGGTCGCGGCCGTCACGCCGCGAAGGCGAGCACATCCTCCCGAGCTTGCGCAGTCAGCGCATCGACCTGATCGTTGCCATCGACACCTCAGGCTCGATCAAGGATGCCGAGATGCAAGAGTTCATCAACGAGGTCGACGCGCTCAAGGCCCAGGTCCAGGCGCAGGTCACCTTATTGCCCTGCGACAGCGCGCTCTGTCCAGGCTCACCCTTCCGCTTCGAGCCTTGGGAGCGCTTCGAGCGTCCGCATGAGCTTCAGGGGGGCGGTGGCACCAACTTTCGGCCGGTGTTCCAGTGGGTCGACGATCAGGGGCTAAGCCCGGACTTGCTGGTCTACTTCACTGATGCCGAGGGCGCGTTTCCGGAACGCGAGCCTGCCTACCCGGTGATTTGGCTGGTCAAGGGCCGCAGCCCAGTCCCTTGGGGTCAGCGGCTGCAGCTGAACTGAGTGCAGGCTGAACGGTCAGATTCCTAGCCGAATCGATGATGCGAGAACAGATTATTTCTCGAGATTGTTGCTCGATTGAATCCGCAGATTAACGTGAATCTCGCACGATTCATTTTCTAGGGTGGTAGCATGTTCCAGGGTGGTAGCGCGCCATGATCCCTATAAGCGCTTCACCACCCTGCCTGCGCAGGTCTTTTTTGGATCGTTAACTCAGGCGCCATGACATCTCTTTTTGATAGGGGCCGACGCCAATATCGGAACCGCCAATATCGGCCTGTCCGACTGCGCGTCCTAGCACTCGCCATCGCGCTCTTACTGGTTTTGTTGCCCAGCCTCGGGCCCGCTGATCCTTTCGCGCTACCGGATTTCGGCAGCTCAGCCGACACCATCATGTCGCGTGCCGAAGAGCGCGATCTCGGCCAGGAATTCATGAAATGGGTGCGCAAGGCACTGCCAATCTCTGCTGACTCAGTCCTCACCGATTACATCCAGACCCTCGGCCAGCAACTAGTCGCCTCGAGCGGCAACCCTGGCCACTACGACTTCTTCCTCATCGATGAACCCACGGTCAACGCCTTCGCTGGACCCGACGGCCGCATTGGGATCTTTGCCGGCTTGATCCTCGCCTCGCAGACCGAGGGCGAACTGGCCGCGGTGGTCGCACATGAACTCGCGCACGTGAGTCAAGACCACCTGATGCGCAGCTTCGAAGCACAGCGCCAAATGGCTCTGCCCGCCACGGCGCTGCTGTTGGCGGCAGCCGTGCTGGGCGCAACGATCGATGCCAATATCGGTGCCGCCGGCCTGATGGGCATCCAGGGCGCCGCGGCGCAGCGACAGATCAACTTCACCCGCGCCAACGAGGAGGAGGCGGACCGCATTGGTATCGATACCCTGGCCCGCGCGGGTCACAATCCCTATGCGATGCCAGGCTTTTTCCAACGTCTAGCCAAGACCACCCGCGTCTCGGACAGCAAGACCCCAGAATTCCTCCGCACCCACCCGGTGACCACCAGCCGCATCGCCGACGCGATGAACCGTGCTCGCCAACACGGCCTACGCCAGCGCCCGGACAGCCTACGTTTCCACCTGGCACGCGCCAACCTGCGCCAACGCAGCGAATCCAACCCGAAGCGTGCCGTGGATCACTTCGCGAAGACGCTCGAGCAAGGTCGCTATCGTGACGAGACCGCTCAGCGTTATGGCTACGCACTGGCATTAACTCGAGCCGGCCAGCTCGAGGCCGCACGCAGCCAACTCGCGCCGCTCCTCAAGGAATATCCGAGTCAAACCGAATTCTTGGTGCTGAGAGCCGACATCGACCGCCGTGCCGGCAACCCCCAACAAGCCGTGCGCGACCTCAAGGCGCCGGTTGGCCTGGCACCAGGCAATTGGCCGCTAAATCAGGCCTACGCAGAGTCATTGATGGCGGCCTCGCGGCCAGCAGAGGCGTTGACGGCGCTACAACGCTTTGTTGCGCTGCGGCCCGGCATCGCACCGATCTACGAGCTGATGGCTGATGCCGCTGGAAAATCGGGCCAGCGCGCCTTGAACTATCGCTACCGCGCCGAACATCTTTACGCCAGTGATGAGCTTGAGCCAGCCATCCGGCAACTCCAGCTTGCACTGCGTCTGGACGACATCGACTTCCATCTCGCCGCCCAGTTGCAGGCTCGCCTGAACGAGCTGCAAGCCATGCAGCGAGCCCGCAAAGGTCGGGAATGACTGCATCGACTTGTGACCACCGGGCGGTTAACTGGCACAGCGAGTCGTAGATCCTTCGGGTTTTCCACAGTCAGCCAGACCATAAATGCGGTTTTCAGTGTCCGACGGATACGCTAAGCTTAGCCGATCGACGATTTGGAAGACCTAACGCTCTTCCGCTTCGTCTGGCCGCTCTCGTCATTGCACAGGCAACGGCTGGGAGCGAGATGCTCGATCGGGCATCGCCACAGGCACGACGCCAAAGCACGGATTGCCAAAGCATGATGTCTTAGGCCGCCCATCGACGCAGAAATAAGATTGACGACCCCCAGCCCCAAAGGCTCCACCCCGTGTTCGATAGAGGAGATGTTCCATGATCGACGCAAAACGTAGAACCCTACTCAAGGGCTCCCTTGGTGCCAGCGCCATCGGCATAGCCGTCAGTGCCGGACTGCTCACCCCAGGCACCGTGCTCGCGAACTGGCCCAAGGACGCCTTCGCGGCGACCGAGACCGATGCCGCTCTGAATGATCTACTCGGCAGCGCATCCACCGAGACCAGCGACCAGGTCAAGATCAAGGCCCCTGACATCGCTGAAAACGGTGCTGTGGTCCCGGTCACCGTCGAGACCGACGTCGCAGGTGCCAAGTCGATCGCGATCATCGCTGCTGGCAACGGAACCCCGCTGATTGCCTCATTCGACCTGGGAGCGGATGCCGTTCCGTTCGTATCCACCCGCATCAAGATGGCCAAGACCGCTGACGTCATCGCCGTTGTGCAGACCGAAGGCGGCCTACTCAGCGCTGCCAAGCCGGTAAAGGTCACCATTGGCGGCTGCGGCGGCTAACGCCAACGCACTCTGGCTTCAACTACCGGATAACGAACTGAGGTAAGACAATGGCAGGTAATATCAAGATCCGCGCCAAGAGCAGTAATGGTGTCACCACCGTGAAGGCGCTGATGAGCCACGAGATGGAAACCGGACTGCGCAAGGACAAAGCCACCGGCGAGCCGATCCCGGCGCACTTCATCCAGGAAGTCACTGGGAAGTGGAATGATCAGGTCGTGATGACCGCCTTCTGGAGTGGTGGCGTCTCGAAGAACCCCTATTTGTCGTTCAAGTTCAACGGCGGCGAGAAGGGTGAATCGGTCGAGATCAGCTGGGTCGACAATCAGGGGCAAAGCGAAAGCGGCACCGCTGAGATCAGCTGATTGCTGAAGCATCGGGCAATGCGCCCGACGCTTTAGGAGATTAGAAAGCCCCGCCATCAACGGGGCTTTTTTTATCCGCTTCGGTTTCGCTCAGGCGGCGGATTGGGCCTGACGCTGACGGCGCGCAATCTCGATTGCAGACGCATCCTGCAGCGATCCGGTGTAGAGCTTCCGCTCGCCAGCAGGGCGTCGACGAAAGCGCCGATAGCTCCACAGATACTGCTCTGGGCACACCGCGATACACTGCTCGATACCACGATTGAGTGCCGCCGCCGCAGTCATATCATCCTCACTATCGATGCCCTCCGGCGCCCTCAAGCAATGGATGCGGTAACCACTTGCACGCGGCAGTCGCTCAGCGATCATAAAGATCACCGGCGAGCCGCTGCGGCGGGCGAGGCGATTCACCAACAGCATCGTATAGGCGGGTATCCCGAAGAGTGGCGCAAACACCGCTCCCTTCTCCTCACGCGGCTCCTGATCAGGCAGAATACCAGCGGTTTCGCCGCGCTCTAGCGCCCCGAGCAAAACCCGGATGCCTCGTGCGGTGATCGGCGCCAGGGTTGCGCCGCCACGTCGTCGAGCCTCGACGATCAGGTCATCGAGCAAGCGCTGCGGCTTGTAGAAGATCGCTGTCGGCCCGCAGGTCGAGAGGTAGAGCCCGGCCAGCTCCCAAGCACCGAGATGCGGCGACAAGACGATCAGCCCCTGCCCCGGCTCGCGCTCGAGCAGTTCGATGCCGCGCACCTCGCGGATGAGTGACAGCGCTTCCGCCGGAGGCCGCAGCCACAGCGGCGCCGTCTCAAACAGGGTCTTGCCCAACTCACGCAGGCTCCGATTGCGCATCCGCACCAGCTCTCCTGCTGGCCGCTGCGGTGCGTACAGGCCAATGTTGATGAGCGCATTACGGCGCTGACGGTTCGGGATCAGCGCGATTCCCCAGCCCACGGCCGCCCCCAATCGGTGCAATATCGGCAACGGCACTCGCGCCAGGGCGTGCACCAAGGCCCGCGCAGCCCGATCGCGCCAGCTCAGGGCGCGCGCAGAGGTGGCGGTCGGGGCCGAAGACGGCACATCTGCAGCACGCCTCGCTTGCTGACGGGGTTTCACAGGGGTTTTCAATACGTTTCCAACATCGAGTAAGGACGTGGGTCGTTTATCGTAACCTGACAACCAACGCAGAACAGCAGATCAAGATCAACCACCACCAACCGCTGGAGAACCACTGATGAGCGAACGCCTACCAACCCCGCTCTCGCCTGAGCAAGCACAGCGCCTACTGCAAGACGACCCGCAGAGCTTACTCGTTGATATCCGATCGACCATGGAGTTCTTGTTTGTCGGCCATCCCACCGGAGCCGTGCATGTACCCTGGATCGATGAGCCGGACTGGACCGTCAATCCGCAGTTCCTGACCGAGATCCGCAAACGGCTACTCGGCGGTGCCGTCTGTACCCCGGACGATCGCTGCGCCTCAGTGATACTGATCTGCCGCAGCGGCAAGCGTTCACTCGAGGCCGGCAAAGCCTTGCTCGAGGCCGGGCTGCCGAACGTGTTTCACGTCGACGAAGGCTTTGAAGGCGAACTCGACGATCAACATCACCGATCAACCATCGGCGGCTGGCGTTATCGCGGCTTGCCTTGGGAGCAGTGTTGACGTGAATCTCAGGCCATTCATTGTCCGGGGTGGCGCCACGCCATGTACATCAGGCATGCCGAGTCACACCCCGGCTCAGCCAATGCCAACTCAGGCGTTGGCCTGATCCACCGAGTGCAGGGCATCGAGCTGGACCTTAGTGCCCTTGACGGCCGCCGCGCCCAAGGGCCGCTTGGCTCGCCGAGCGGCGTCAGCCTCGGTCCCACGCTCGACGAGATCCTGCAGACTAATGTTATTGAGGTAGCCGTAGATGCGATCGCTGAGATCCATCCAGAGGTCATGCGTCAGGCAGGGGCCATCGCTCTTGCAGTTATGAGCGCCACCACAACGCGTGGTGTCGACGTTCTCATCCACGGCGGTGATCACCTCAGCGATGTAGATGGAACGCGCCTCGCGTGCCAGGTTATAGCCACCGCCCGGACCGCGTACGCTGATCACCAGCCCACGCTTACGCAGCTTCGCAAACAGTTGCTCCAAGTAAGATAGCGAAATGCCCTGACGTTGCGCGATATCCGCAAGCGCAATCGGTCCCTTCCCTTGATGAATGGCTAGGTCGAGCACGGCAGTCACCGCGTAGCGCCCTTTGGTTGTCAATCTCACCTCGACTTCCCCCGTTGATAGTCTCGTTCACTGGCCTTGCTACCTGACATCCTATGATAGCCGACCAATACCATCAATTTTTCTCGGGCTCCGTACTGACCTCGGCCGGATCGAGCACGCAGTCGTCGAGATCATCGAGATGCTCGAAATGCCGGGTAATCCCCTGCTCCTCAAGCGCCCGCGACATCGCCTCCATGCGCCGATCCATGATGTGAATGTGATCAAGCATCCGATTCACCGCATTCGCAACCGGATCTGGCGCATCACGAGTGGCACCGTAGGCATCGAAGCCCATTCGCTTAGCGGTGTCCGCACGCCGACGGCTAGCCGCATCCGCGGCATGTTCGATCACACGTCCCGGCACACCGACGACGGTGCCACCGGCCGGCACGGGCTTCACCACCACGGCATTAGAGCCGATACGCGCACCGTCGCCGATGGCGATTGGCCCTAACACCTTGGCACCAGCGCCGACGACCACATCCCGCCCTAGGGTTGGATGCCGCTTGCCCTTCTGCCAGCTCGTGCCACCGAGGGTGACACCGTGATAAAGGGTGCAGTCATCGCCGACCACGGCAGTCTCGCCGATCACGACCCCCATGCCGTGATCGATAAAAAAGCGTCGACCGAGTTCGGCGCCGGGATGGATCTCGATCCCGGTCAGCAGCCGCGCCAGATTCGACAGCATCCGCGCGAGCCATTTGAACCCCCGCAGCCAGAGTGCGTGCGAGACGCGATGCATCATCACCGCATGCAGCCCCGGATAGGTGGTTAGCACCTCGAATGCATTGCGCGCGGCCGGATCGCGCTCGAACACGCAGGCGATATCTTCTCGCAGCCGCTTAAACATCAGGCGATCTCCTTCGATTTCAGCGTTCCGATCTAGCGTTCCGATCTAGCGTTCCGCTCTCAGCGTGCGCGCACCGATCAGCGGCGAAACCGGTCTGGTCGTTTGCGCCCCTCGGCCGCAGACAGGATGCCGCGCAGGATGTTCAGCTCGGTCCGATCCGGGCGGGCGCGGTTGAACAGGCGGCGCAACCGCCGGCGCAGGGTGCCCGACTGCGCTGGATCAGCGAATCCAATCTGCGCCAGCGTCTGCTCCAGATGCCCGTAGAAACCGGCCATCTCATCGGCGGTCGCAAGATCCGCTCTCTCGTCTCTCTCGTCTCTCTCGTCTCTCTCGTCTCTCTCGTCTCTCTCGGCTCGTGACAGCTCGAGAGCCGGATCTTGGCCTGAAGCCCTCAGCAGGGTCTGAGCCTCGGCCTGCCATTGCAACGCCGTGCGCCGAAGCTCATAGGCAAAGACTTGGGCTGCAGCGGCGATATTCAGCGAACTGTAATCCGGATTGGTCGCGATCCGCGTTAGGAAATGGCAATGCGAGAGCTCATCGTTGGTCAATCCTGAACGCTCTCGGCCCAACAACAAGGCCACCTCGCCCTGCGCCGACTCCTGCAACAGCTGTGCTGCGCAGCCGACCGGGTCCACCTCGGGCCAAGCCAGCGAGCGTGCTCGCGCGCTCGAGCCGATGACCAGGCGACAACCGCTCAGCGCCTCGGTCAGCGAGTCGCAGACCTGGGCCTGAGCCAAGAGATCATCCGCACCAGCCGCGCGCGCCAACGCCTCGGCATCGATCGCCTGCTGCGGTCGCACCAGCACCAGTTGCGTCAACCCCATGGTCTTCATCGCCCGCGCAACCGCGCCGATATTGGCGCTGAGACTGGGCTCGACGAGCACGAATCGAATACGGCTCAGCCGCATCTCGCTCGGCCGTGCCTCGCTCAGCTCAGCCTCGTTCCGCTCAGCCTCGCTCAGGCCAGCCTTGCGCGGGCCAGTCTCGCTGCGCGCAACCTCGTTCAGCCCGGCCTCGCCCAGGCCCACCGCGGTGTTCAACGCGGCCGCCTCCAGGATTGGACCATCGGCCGATGGCCGCGGCACCGAAGCGTTTTCCGCAACCGAATCTCGGGGTACATTCTGCTCGTTTGAGTCCATCACATCAGTTCTTCAGACTTTTCTTAACTTGTCAATCTACTATCCCTGGCGCAGATGCATTATCGTTAGCGCCATGGATGCCATGTTAAATATTGCCGTACGTGCCGCCCGCCAGGCTGGACGCATCGCTGTGCGCTCTTATGAGCGCGGCGTCGAGTTGCGGGTGAACGAAAAAGGCCGCAACGATTTCGTCAGCGAGGTCGACCGCGCCTGCGAGGCGGCCATCATCAACGAGCTGCGCGGCAAATTCCCAAACCACGCCATCCTCGCGGAGGAGAGCGGCAGCAGCAAGGGCCGCGACGGCAGCGACGAGTTCCAGTGGATCATCGATCCGCTCGACGGTACCACCAATTACCTGCACGGCTTCCCGCAATGGTCGATCTCGATCGGTCTGCGCTATCGCGGGCTGATGGAGCAGGCCGTGGTCTACGATCCGCTGCGCGAGGAGCTATTCACCGCCAGCCGCGGCAGCGGCGCCATGCTCAATGATCGGCGCATCCGCGTCAGTGACCGGCGCGGGCTCGCCGGTGCTCTGATCGGAACCGGTATCCCGTTTCGGGATCAGTCGCATCTCACCACCTACCTGAGCATGATGGCAGCCATGATCCGCGATACCGCTGGCATCCGTCGCCCAGGCTCGGCGGCGCTCGACTTCGCCTATGTCGCGGCTGGCCGGCTCGATGGCTTCTGGGAGCTCGGACTCTCGCCCTGGGACTTCGCGGCCGGAGCGCTACTGGTCGCTGAGGCCGGCGGCACGGTCACCGATCTCGCCGGCGGCGACCGGTTCTTCGAGACCTGCAACCTCGTCGCCGGCGGACTCAAGGTGCACCAGGCCATGATCGAGCGCCTCAAGCCCTTCCGCAGTGCCGAGCTGGCCGCCTAGGCGATTGCTGCGGACATTAGAACTGATCGAATCCGGGCAATCGGCATTCCATCCGCTATCCTTTGACTGGGGCCGCCTCCCGCGGCCCTGATCGACTCGCCGCGCTGGCCAGGTCGATGTCCCGGCGGAGAGGCGAATGATCTGGCAGAACGATAATCAACAATCCATCACGGTCGCCGTCAGCGGCTCCGGCGGCTCCGGTGCGCTGACAGCGGGATTCATCCTCCTCGCCGCAGCCCAGCGTTGCGGGCGTTACGGCCTCATGATGCGCTCCGCTGGCCCCCAGGTGCGCGGCGGCGAATCGGTTGCCATCCTCCGCATCGGCCCGAGCACGGTTACCAACATCGGCGATCGAGTCGACCTGCTCGCCGCGCTCGATTGGCGCAACATCGAGCGGTTTCAGGACGAGCTCGCGCTTGACGCCAACAGCCTGGTCCTCCACGACAACGCAGCCGGCGCGGTTCCAAGCGGCATTGCCGCCAGCGGCGCCGAGCAACGCCCCATCGATTTCGGCCGCCGAGCCGCCGAGCACAACGGTGGTCGCGCCAACATGATCGCGGTTGGGGTCTTGGGGGGTGAGATGGGCCTGCCGTTACAGGCACTGCTAGACGCCACCGACGCCGTCCTCGGCAAAAAGGCGCCAGCCGCCGTCGACGCGGCCAAGGCCTGCATCGCGACTGGTCATGGAGGCACGACGGCAGGGCAAACCGAGCGCGAGCCGAGTACCGCACCGGCAGCCGCAAAACGGTGGCGGCTCAGCGGCAATGCGGCAGCCGGCCTTGGCGCGCTGCGGGCCGAGGTCGGCTTCATCGCCGCTTACCCGATCACCCCGGCAAGCGAGATGCTGGAATGGCTGGCACCTCGACTCGAGCGTGCCGGCGGCACATTGCTGCAGGCCGAAGACGAGCTGGCCGCGGTCAACATGCTGATCGGCGCCAGCTTCGGCGGAGTGCCCGCCGTGACAGCCACCTCGGGTCCCGGCCTCAGCCTGATGACCGAAGGGATTGGTTTGGCCGTCGCCAGTGAGACCCCGATCCTGGTCGTCGACGTCGCCCGCGGTGGCCCCAGCACCGGATTGCCAACCAAATCCGAGCAGGCGGACCTGAATCAGGCCCTGTACGGTCTGCACGGCGATGCCCCGCATCTGGTGCTCGCGCCGCTCGACGTCGGCGACTGCGCCTTTACCGTCGAATGGGGCAGCCGCCTCGCCGAGCGGCTGCAGACCGCGGCCATCCTATTATCGGATCAAGCGCTTGGGCAGACCCATGCGGTCATCGATCCGCCACCACGCTGCCCCCCAGTGCTTGGGCGTAAGGGGGTCAGCGCAACGTCCGCCCAAGCGCTAACTGATAACGCGATCGATAGCGCGACCGATCGCGCGATCGATAGCGCGAAACCGGCCAACGCCTTCGCGCGCTACGCACCCAGCGCCGATGGCATTTCCCCCATGCCGTCACCCGGAATTCCAGGCTTCGAATACACCGCTGACGGACTCGCGCACAACGCGCAGGGCACACCGTCGAGCAGCGCCAGCGATCATCGCGAACAGCTAAGCAAGCTCATGCACAAGCTAACCGCACATGACTACGGCGACGCCTGGGCTCGAATCGACCGCGGTCAGCTCGCTGATGAACCAGCTGACAGCATGATCAGCCTCCTGACCTGGGGCTCGAGCTGGGGCGCGGTCCAGGAGGCAACGACGCGGTTGCGCGAGCAAGGCGCACAGGTGCAGAGCATTGGGCTGCGATTGCTGGCCCCGCTACAGCACGACCAGTTGAGCCGCGCGATCGCCGGCACCCAAGTGCTGGTCGTCGAGATCAACGCCACCGGCCAGCTGTTCCGCTACCTCAACGCCGAGCGGGTGCTGCCGCCCAGTGCCCGCTCATTCGCGAGACCCGGGCCGCTGCCGCTGCGCCCTGCCGAGGTCATCGCTCAGCTGCGGCTGCAACGGCCACAACCCGATGCCGACGAAAACCAAGCGGGCGGTGGCGATGAGCATGCCGGCGAGTCGCTCCAGGCTGCGGATGTTGGAGGAGGATACTGATGGCCCCGGCAATGATCCCCAGTCTGCGCGCGCGCGACTATCTCTCCGACGTCAAGCCGATCTGGTGTCCGGGATGCGGCCATTTCGGCGTGCTCTCGGCGTTGACCAAGGCGCTTGCCTATCTCGAGCGCCCCAAGCATGAGATCGCGGTGATCTCCGGCATCGGCTGCTCATCGCGTGTGCCCGCTTATCTCAACTGCTACGGTTTCCACGGCCTGCATGGGCGCGCACTGCCGTTGGCGACCGGGCTGAAGGCCGCCCGACCCGACCTAACCGTGATCGCCACCGGTGGCGATGGCGATGGCTTCTCGATCGGTGGCAATCATTTCCTACACGCCTGCCGACGCGATATCGACCTCTGCTACATCGTCATGGACAACGCCGTCTACGGCATGACCAAGGGGCAGGCCTCGCCAACCACCCCTCCAGATTGGACCCAGAGCGCGCTGACACCCCATGGCACCGGCATCCCAGCCTTTCGACCAGCGGCCATCGCGCTGGCGTCCGGAGCCAGCTTTATTGCGCGCGGCTTCAGCGCTGATCCGCACGGGCTGAGCGAACTCATCGCGCGCGCGATCCTTCATCCTGGCTTCGCCTTCGTCCATGTCTTGAGTCCCTGTCGCACCTACCGACCTGATGATCAGTCGAGCTGGAAGCAGGCCGTGCACCCCTTCGGTGAGCACATCCTGTCCACCGCAGAGACCGCTGTCGACACCCCGCCAGGGGCCAGCACCAGCACCAAGCTCCATGTGCAGGACGACGGCCTTGGCCTCGGCGTCCTCCACGAGGTTGCCCGCAGCCAGGCCTCGACCAGCGCGACGGCTGGTGCCAACCCAGATCGCCAGGCTGCCCTCGATGCAATCGAAGCGGAGTTGGAGGCTTGAATCTGATGAGTGACCCCGCGAACGCACCCCGAGAGATCAACGCCATCAGCGCGGCCGAGGCGCTTGCCCACGCCTTGGAGCTGACCCACGATTCAGCCTCCCGCTATGCACAGCTCCAGGCTTGCCTCGAAGCACACCACAACCAGGCCGCGGCCGATATCTTGGGCCGCGTCGTCGAGCTGACGCTCGCCACAGCAAGCTCGATGCCAGGTCTCAAACCGCCCGAGCAGCTGCCACGCATCGCGCCTTGGGAGCTGATCTGGCGCTGCCCTGACCTGCTCGCGATGCGTCTCGGTGACAACGCGCCAACCGCCTGCAATCATCTGATCGGCGAGGCCGAGCTACTGCGACTGGTCCTCAGGCGTGAGCGCTGCGCGCACGAGTGCTATGCAAACGCCTGCGAGCAGGTCGCCTCGCCAGCAACGCAAAAGATGCTGAGCGCTATCGCGACGCGACAGCAGGAGCAGATCGCGCGTCTCGAGGCCCTGCTGGCCAGCAGCGAAGCCGCAGCGGGCGGTGGCACCCCGGCGCCCGGGGATCTCGACCCGCCCAACCGGCCCGAGTGACCCGCTACACCTATTGTCAAACGCGTGCGCCGTCACCACCAACCCAGTACAAACCCTCAACGAGCAGGCGCTCATCAAGCACCCAATGAGTATCATTGTCGTCGTCGGCAACAAGGGCGGGACCGGCAAAACAACGCTCGCACTGAACCTGGCCGCCGGTCTATTAACTGATGGCAGTGTCGTGGTGATCGATGCTGATCCGCAGCAGTCCGCCTATCAATGGCGCCTCATCGGCGGCGATCGGCCCGGGCTGCCGGCGGTCGTCGCCGCTGCACATGGGCTGGAACAAACCATCGCAGCCCTGCGCGAGACCCATCGCCATGTGATTGTCGACTGCCCGCCGTCGATCAAGGCGCCCCAAACCGAAGCTGCGCTGCGACTCGCCGAGCACGCCTTGATCCCGGTACAGCCGTCGCCGATGGACCTCTGGGCAACCACCCATATCGCCCGCACGCTCGAGCGTGTGCGGCCAGAAAACCCGAGCCTGCAGGCGATGATCGTGATGAGTCAGATCGAGCCGCGCACGACCCTGTCGCGGCTGATGCCTGAGGCCGTCGCGGAGCTGGACCTGCCGGTCGCGAGCACGGCGTTGCGGCGGCGCTCTATCCATCGCCACTGTGTGCTCGAAGGGCGAACCGTCTTCCAAGCCGGTCGGCGCGGCTCCGAGGCCGCTACCGAGATCCAATCCTTGATTGCTGAGATCTTTGCTGATGACTGACAAGACCCGCACCGAACGTCGCTTGCTCGCCTCCATCCGCCAAGTCAAAACCGGTGACGAGGCAACCGCCCCCGACGACACCACCAACAGCACGGCTGAGCAAGCCACCGCTGCCGCGAAGCCGGCGTCCCGAGCCAGGCCTAGAACAGCCACGGGTAAGGCATCACCCAGGTCGGCACCGGCATCCAGATCAGCCAAGCCTGCGGCTTCAAAACCGCGCCAGTCGGCACCAGCATCACGCGCCAAGCCGTGGTCAACCGCGCCTAAGTCAACCGATCGCCAGGACGGTTATCAGAGTGCAAGGAGGGTCTGGCCAGACTAACCATAGCAGACACCCGGGAAAACCCTAATCAGGGACTTCCCTTATTCGGGATTTCCCGTACAATGCCGTCATCGATTCGCAACAGGTGCCCGAGGCCCAGCGCCCCCCGCACCCTCAGACCAGCGGTTTAACGATGACGAACACACGCAAGATCCTCCTCACCGGGCTTTTTTTGCTCATCGGCGTTACCAGCAGCCCACTGATGGCCGCCCAACCGGGCCAGGTCATGACCGGCGTTGCCTCCTATTACCACGACAGCCTGCATGGCAATAAGACTGCCAGCGGCAAGATTTACAACAAGAACAAGCTCAGCGCAGCCCATAAGACGTTGCCGCTCGGCACCCGTGTACGCGTGACCGAACCGAAATCCGGGCGCAGCGTCGTCCTCGAGGTCAACGATCGAGGCCCGTTCGTTAAGGGCCGTATCATCGACCTCTCGCGTCGCGCTGCCACCGAACTCGGCATGCTCAAGAAGGGCCTTGCCAAGGTCAAGGTCGAGATCCTGAGCGTTCCAGGCCGCAGCGGCGCCTAACGCGCATGACGCGGCGCCACCCCGGAAAATGAATCGCGTGAGAGTCACGCTAACGCTGGTGGCGCCGCGCCTCTCTAGCGCCTCTCTAGCCCCTCTCTAGAAGATGAATCGCCTGAGATTCACGTTCAGTTTGTCGCAGACGTTGCGCTTTTCTATCGCATTGAACCAGCCTCCTGATCCATAGTCTGCTCTTGTACGTGGTTGGATACCGGCCACCCCGGCCAGATCTAGATGCCACGAAACTTAGGATCTTCTTTGGGAGACTCATTCGATGCTTAAGATGACACTCTACTCCGCCGCAGCCCTGATCATCGCGGCCCCGGCACTCTCTGTCGCAGAGACCACATCCGGCGCCAACGACGAAGCCAAAGCGCTCATCCAGCAATACGCCTCTAGCCTGCAGGCTGAGCTGGTAAGCGCGATCAAAGCAGGCGGCCCAACCAACGCCATCGCGGTCTGCCAGGAAAAAGCGCCCGCGATCGAGGCCAGCCTCTCTGAATCGTCAGACTGGCAGATCGGCCGCACCAGCCTCAAGACCCGCAACGCCAGCAACAAGCCGGACGCTTGGGAGACACGGGCACTTGAACAGTTCGAGTCCCGCAAAGCAGCTGGCCAACCGGTCAAAGGCATGAGCTACGCTGAAGTGGTCGAGACCGATGGCCAGAAGGCCTATCGATACATGATGGCGATCCCAACCCAAGAGGTCTGCCTGGTCTGCCACGGCAGCGATATCGATCCTGAGTTGGCCACCACGATCGACGCCGCCTATCCAGAGGATCAAGCGCGCGGCTATTCAGCTGGCGACATCCGCGGCGCCTTCACCCTCACCAAACCACTGTAGTCGACTTGCAAAACCAGCCGCAGACGGCTTGAAGGCAGAAACCCGTTGCTGCCGAGTTGAGCGGATGCAGCATGGCCGGTATTGTTCGACCAATGACCGAAACGCGCTATCAACTCATCTTCTCAGGCCGCCTGCTGGCTGGCGTCTTACCTGAACAGGCGCAGCAGGCGCTCAAGGAACGCTTCCGGCTCAGCAGCACACAGCTCGATCAGCTGTTCAGTGGCCAGCGGATCACAGTCAAGCGCGGCATCGATCAAAAGAACGCTGAGCGTTATCAACGCGCCTTCGCTGCCGCGGGCGCCCTGATCGATATCGAGCCGGCGCCGGCAGCCTCGAGCACAGCGCCAGAAGAGCGCGTGTCGCCACCGGTACAGCCTGAGCCGCCACCAGGGCAGCCCGGGCCGGCCAGCATGGACACTGCCACTGCGCCACCCTCCTCACTCGCAGATCAGGATGTTCGAGCATCCGCTGAGGGCAAAACTGCTGACCTGAAGACGACAGCCAATACGGCAATCGATCCGGCAACCGATCCGGCAATCGATCCGGCAACCGAGATCGTCGACAGTACAACCCTGCAAATCCTTCCCGCGGGCACCCCGATCGACGAGCAAGTGCCGCCGCCCCAGCCACCGCCAGATACCAGCCATCTGCGGCTTGCGCCGAGCGAGGCCACCAGCTTAGAGGACTGCGCGCCACCACCACCGGCACCTCCCAAGTTCGATCTCAGCGCCTTGGAGCTGGCCCCGACCGATCCACCCCAACGGCAAGAATGACTCGCGTAAGATAGGCGGCTGAATTGCACCGCTTCTAGAGAGAATCCTGACTCATGGCCGACCACGCTCACATCGTCATCGGCGGCGGCATCAGCGGACTGGCGTCCGCGCACTACTCACTGCATGCCGGCGTCGATACCCTCCTGCTCGAAGCCAGCGAACGTCCCGGTGGCTGCATCCACAGCAGCCGGTTCGACGCCCTCAACGGCTTCTGGGTCGAGGCCGGCGGACACACCTGTTTCAACAGCTACGGCAATCTGCTGGGCATCATGGAGCAGATCGACCTGCTCAAACTGACCACGGCAAAGGAAAAAAAGAGTTACAAGCTGTGGTCGAAGGGCAAACGCAGTGGCATCCTCTCCGCGCTCCACGTCTTCGAGCTCATCACCGCGCTACCGGGTCTGTTCCGGGTCAAGAAGGCGGGCAAGACCGTCGCCGAGTACTACGGCAAGGTCCTCGGCCAAAAGAATTATCAAGCATTATTCAGCCCAGCCTTCCGCTCCGTGGTCTGTCAAGATGCTGATGACTTCCCCGCTGAAGCCCTGTTCCGAAAAAAGCCTCGGCGCAAGGATGTGCTGCGCGCCTTCACCATGCCCAGCGGCCTCGCCGATATCCCAAGCGCGATTGCCACGCAGCCCGGTCTCAAGGTCCGTTATGGCGCGCAGGTCCAGCGCATCAGCGCGGCCAACGAGGGCGAGGACATTCGCATCGAGCTTCAGGACGGCACCCACCTCAGCTGCGAACGGGTCACGCTAGCGGTGCCGCCTGACGTGGCGCGAACACTGCTCAGCGAGGCCGCAGCAGACGCCGCCAAGGCCATCGCAGGCGTCGGCGTCGCCGAGATCGACACCCTGGTGTTGGTCTTTGAACGCTCGAAACTCAAGGTCGAAGAGATCGCCGGGCTGATCAGCGTCGATGGCGCCTTCCTCTCCGCGGTCTCGCGCGACTTCCTGCCCGACGATCGCTACCGCGGCTTCGCCTTTCACTTCCCCGGCGGCAAGCTCAGCGAGACCGAGCGCAAGCAAGCCGCCTGCCGGGCCATTGATGCACGCGTCGACGACATCGTCGCCAAGGCCCAGGTCCGAAACCGCCTACCGTCCCTTCGCCGCGACCACATGGAGCGGATTCAGGCACTCGACTCAGCGCTCGCCAGCGGACAGATCGCCGTCACCGGCAACTGGTTCCTCGGCGTCTCGATCGAGGACTGCGTCACCCGCAGCCGCAGCGAGCACGAACGGCTGTTCGGCGCCTTACCGACGGCTCCAGCCGCTCAGTAGCCGCTGCTGCAGCCACAGCAACAGAGCCTTACCATCAAAGGCGGTTCATCCTAGCAACGGCAGTTGACCGCCTCGTCACAGGTATCGGTATCTGAACACATCAGCACTCTGAGCTGGTCGCAAGCTGACCTTCTCGTGCGGAGCATAGGCTAGAGGTTATTCAACTGGCGTTTCTAGGCTCAGCCCCGGGGGGGAGCGATGCCGGGTGGCGGCAACGCCCTAGACGTGAGTATCAAACCGACATGCAAGCGAGCAGCCTCATCACCGCCTGCGACTATCCTCAGGCGGCAGCGATCAACGGCCCACTCGAGCGCGCCTTCACCGAACTAAGCGACAGCGACTTTGAGCGCCGCTCGCATTTCATCGGCGGCCGTTTCGAGAACCTCTACCTCGAGGCCGAGCGCCTGCCCGGCCTATCGAACCTGCTCAGCTTCGGGCTCGAGCAAGCACGCGTCTTCTTGAGCAGCGGCCGCGCCGATTGGCTCGACGAGCCGATCACGGCCGATCAACCCCTCCGCACTGGCTTCTGGATCAATGCCATGCCGCCGGGTCACAGCACCAGCCGCCACAGTCACGAAGAGCATGACGAGCTGTTATCCGGAGTCTATTACGTCAGCGCCCCGCTAGACTCAGGCGACATCCTCTTCCACGACGCCCCCTTCGAGATCCGCGTGCAGCCGCGACCTGGCCTCATGCTGCTGTTCTCACCCGCGCTGGAGCACTCCGTCGAGATCAACCGCAGCACGCATCAGCGGCTCTCGATCGCCTTCAACATCGGCCCAACGCCCTAGTATTGCCTGGCTTGTCTGTCTTGCCTGGCGTTGAAACGCAAGCGGATCGCATTGACGTCACCCACCCCAGCCTTTACGCATCAGATTCTCCACATCCCGACGCGCCAACACCCCCGCGCATGCGCGCGGAGAGCCAGGCATAGACCAGATCAGCCACTGATAACAGGATGGTTTCAAATTTGGAATTGCTGCCAGCATGCATCTCCAACGATCTATAACGCGGCAAGGGGGTGGCGGTTTTCAAGGCGCGGCGAGACGCCTGTGCTAGCATCCGCCCTGCCCAAACTACACCAGAATTCACCCTGCCTGCCGCGCCTGTTTTACCTATGCGAACGCTATTGCGCATCCTGCTAAGTCTGCTGCTCCTGGTCGTCTTGCTAGGGCTGCTCGCGATCTTAGTCGGCCCCTTCATCGTCAGCCCGAGCCCGGCTCCAGGGGTCACCGATGCCGAGCTGGTCGCCGCACCGGAAAGCCGCTTCATTACCCTGCCGACCGGCACTGATGAGTCCCAAGAGTTTCACTTCATCACGAGGCTCGACGCAGAAACGCCGGGGCCGGCCTTCATGCTCTTGCACGGCTTTACCTTCAACCTCTTCACCTGGAGCCAGCTGTTCGATCTCTTCGCGCAATACGGACAGGTCGTCGCTTACGACCAGCTTCCCTATGGCCTCAGCGCAAAACCGACGCCAAACGGTGCACAGGCTTCGGACGTCTACAGCAAAGCCGCTGCACTGGAGCAGTTGTTCGCGCTCGCCGATGCGCTGGAACTCGAGCAGCTGATCCTGGTCGGCAATTCGTCGGGCGGCACCCTTGCGTTAGAGGCCGCACTCGCTCAACCCGAGCGCGTTGCAGGACTGATTCTGATCGCCCCTTGGGTGTACTCAAAGCGACCGATCATGCCAGATTGGCTGGTCGGTCTGCCGCAGATGCAACGCGTCTCGCTCGGGCTGGCACGCTACCTCGGCCGCAACAGCCCACTTCTGGACTACTCTTACGCCGACCCGACGAAGATCGATGAAGAACGGCGCGCGCTGACCGGCGCGCATCGACTGATGGCCGGCTGGGATCTCGCCTGGGGTGCCTTGCTGCAGCACTCGCTGACTGACCCAGTGACCATCGCTGAGCGGCTCGGGGAGATCGAGCAGCCGGTGCTGCTGCTGACCGGCGATGCCGATCAGATCGTCCCAGCGAGCGATACCCAAGCCACCGCCGACGCGCTGCCGAATGCCACCTTGGTCCAACTTACCGGCTGCGGCCACCTGCCACAGGAGGAATGCCCAGACCAGGTCAAGGAGGCCATCAGCAGTTGGCTTGACACACAAGGATCAAGTACCGGACCCGCACTCTGAGCGGCGGTACTCGGCTGCTTGACGGCCCCAAAGCCCTGTTGACCGCCGAGCGTACAGACTGATTCAAGATATCGCCGGAAGGTCCCTAAATCCGGAGGCACTGATGACTGAAACGGCCGACCACCCCTCGCAGGCAACGCCACAGGTTGAGCGTGAACCACGCACAGCAGGTCGGCGCATTGAGCGCGAACGGAGCGAAGCGGGCCAGCAGTCTGAACCTGAGCAGGCTGAGCGCAAGCAAGCTGGGCGCGAGCAAGCTGGGCGCGAGCAGGCTGAGCGCAAGCGGCACGATGATGCATCACCGCGCTGCCTGGTCTTTGGCGCCAGCGGCTACATCGGTAGTCATCTGGTGCCGCGGCTCTTGGATGAAGGCGTCAGAGTGCGCGCCAGCAGTCGCAACGCTGCCGTGCTCAAGGCACGCGGCTGGCCGGGGGTCGAGTGCATCGCCGCCGACGCGCTCGACCCGGCGAGTCTGGATCAGGCACTGACCGGTATCGAGATCGCCTACTATTTGGTCCACTCGATGGCCGCGGGCAAAGACTTCGGTCGGCTCGACCTGGAGGCTGCGGCCAACTTCGCCGCCGCCGCCGAGTGTGCCGGGGTCAAGCGCATCGTCTACCTCGGTGGGCTGGTCCCGGACGACGCCGAGAGCGAGCACATCGTCTCACGCCGCGACACCGGCGAGGTGCTGCGCCGCGGCTCAGTGCCAGTCACCGAGCTGCGCGCCGGCATCATCGTCGGCCCCGGCTCGGCGGCGTTCGAGGTGATGCGCGATCTGGTCTACCACCTGCCGCTGATGATCACACCGCGCTGGGTGCAGTCCAAATCGCCGCCGCTGGCGCTCGACAACCTGCTGATGTACCTGGTGCGACTGCCGCAGATCGAGGCTGCCGAGGGGCGCATCTTCGATGCCGGCGGCCCAGAGACCCTGACCTACCAAGAGATGATGCGCATCCTGGCCGAGGTCGGTGGCCGTCGTCCGCCGCTGATCATCCCGGTGCCGGTGCTGAGCCCGAAACTTTCGGCCTATTGGCTGCGCTTCATCACCGCGGTGCCGACCAACATCGCCCGCGCCCTCATCGGCGGCCTCAAACACGACTTTTCCGCCGACGACGCCGAGCTGAAGCGCTTGGTCCCGCAACAGCTGCTCGGCTTCCGCGAGGCGGTCGAGGCGGTGTTCGCGGCCGAGCGTGAGAGCGCACCCGTCGTCGCCCGCTGGATCGAAGGAGCCTTTGCCGTGCGTCAACAACGCATCGATTACGCCTATTACGCCAAGCGCGCCGGTGGCAGCGCCGAGACCAAGGCGCCACCGAGCGCGGTCTGGGAGGTCGTCTCCCGGATCGGCGGCGACGATGGCTGGTACTACATGAACGGCCTCTGGCAGCTGCGCGACCTGCTCGATCGGCTCGCCGGCGGCCCGGGCGGGCAGCACGGTCGGCGCCATCCGACCGACCTTCGGGTCGGCGATCGCATCGGCTCCTGGAGCGTCATCGGCCTCGAGCCTGAACGGCGCCTGAGCTTGGCCTTTGGCATGCGCGCACCTGGCGCCGGGATGCTGGAGTTTGACCTGGAGCCGCGCGCCGATGGTGGCACCAAGCTCAGCATCACGGCTTATTGGCATCCAGCCGGGGTCTGGGGCCTGGCCTACTGGTACAGCTTCCAGCCGGCGCACCAGTTCATCTTTGGCGGCACTGCCAAGGCGATCTGCCAGCGTGCGCAGAGCCTAGGCGACCCTCGACCAGGCCCCAGTCTGTAGACTGTCTCGCTGTCAGCCTGATCGCCGTTTCACCACACCGCTGAACTGATCCTGATCTTGCCTGATCCCGCGGCATCACTGGAGGCCGTTGACAGCATATTCTCCCCCTATGGCCTCAGCGACTTCGCTAACATCAAGCGTCCATCAAGCGTCCATCAAGCGTCCATCAAGCGTCCATCACGCATCCATTCAGCAGGCATCAGCAGGCATTCAGCAGATGCGCCACAATCAGTCACGCGCCTCTCTCGAGCATCGACGGCCCCTGCATCAACGACCTAGACTCGACATCACAACATCAACCCCCAGAGGAGACCCAGCATGCACGTCAGCGACTATATGACCGCAACCCCAATCACCATCCAGACCAGCGCCGACTACCAAGAGGCGTTCCAGATCATGGAGGAGCGCGATCTGCACCACCTCCCAGTGGTCGACGCCGAGGGTGCCGTCATCGGCATCCTGACCCGCCGCGATCTCCAGCTGGCCGCGCGCTGCTTCAAAGAGGCGCCGGCCGAGGTTGGCGAGGTGATGCACAGCCCAGTGACGACCATCACCCCCGATGCGGATCTAGCCGCAGCGGTGGAGCGCATGCGCCATGATCGGATCGGCTGCTTGCCCGTATCGACCGATGGCGGCCGCGATATCGTCGGCATCATCACCGAGACGGATCTGCTAAGGGCCTTGGCAACGCTACTTGCCCAATCTTGAGCGCGGGCTGCGAGCAGGCTGTCGATAGGTTCGCCCTGGCAATTCCCTTGATCGCTGCTCAGAGCGGGTCGCTCAGCGCTTATCAACGCCTCCCAACAGCTGCTTGAATTATCGTTAGTGCCGCCGCAATTCGGCTATAACCCTAGTGTTTGTCGGAGATAAGCAAATGAGAATGGACAAGCTGACAAGCAAGTTCCAAATGGCCCTGGCCGATGCGCAAAGCCTGGCGGTCGGGCGTGACCATCAATTCATCGAGCCGGTGCATCTGATGGTGGCCCTGCTCGATCAAGACGGCGGCACTGTGCGCCATCTGCTGGCGCAGGCCGATGTCAGCGTCAATCGCCTGCGCTCGGCGCTCGGCGAGGCGCTCGAGCGTCTACCACAAGTCTCGGGTGCCGGTGGCGACGTCACCGTCTCCAATGCCTTGGGCAAGCTTCTGAACCTCACCGATAAGCTGGCCCAATCGCGCAATGATCAATACATCAGCTCCGAGCTGTTCGTGCTGGCCGCGCTCGAGGACAAGGGCGAGCTGGGTAAGCTGCTGCGCGAGACCGGTGCCAGCAAAGGCGCACTGGAAAAGGCGATCGAGAGCCTGCGTGGCGGCGAGGCGGTCAATGATCCGAACGCCGAGGAGCAGCGCCAAGCGCTCGAGAAATACACCATCGACATGACCGAGCGCGCCGAACAAGGCAAGCTCGACCCGGTGATCGGCCGCGATGACGAGATCCGCCGCACCATTCAGGTGCTCGCGCGGCGCACCAAGAACAACCCAGTACTGATCGGCGAGCCCGGTGTCGGCAAGACTGCGATCGTCGAGGGGCTGGCCCAGCGCATGGTCAACGGCGAGGTGCCGGAGGGCCTGAAGACCAAGCGTCTGCTTGCTTTGGATATGGCCGGGCTAATCGCTGGCGCCAAGTTCCGTGGCGAGTTCGAAGAGCGACTCAAGGCCGTGCTCAACGACATCGCCAAGCAGGAAGGCAATGTGGTGCTGTTCATCGACGAGCTGCACACCATGGTCGGCGCTGGCAAGGCCGAGGGCGCAATGGACGCCGGCAACATGCTCAAGCCCGCACTGGCACGCGGTGAGCTGCACTGCATCGGCGCCACCACGCTCGATGAGTACCGCAAGTACATCGAGAAAGACGCCGCACTCGAGCGGCGCTTCCAGAAGGTCCTGGTCAACGAACCGAACGTCGAGGACACGGTGGCGATCTTGCGCGGCCTCAAGGAGCGCTACGAGGTCCACCATGCCGTTGAGATCACCGACCCGGCGATCGTCGCCGCGGCTACCCTCTCGCATCGCTACATCACCGATCGCCAACTGCCGGACAAGGCCATCGATCTGATCGACGAGGCCGCCTCGCAGATCCGCATGGAGATCGACTCGATGCCGGAGGAGATGGACAAACTCGACCGCCGGCTGATCCAGCTCAAGATCGAGCGCGAGGCGCTGAAGAAGGAGTCCGACGAGGCCTCGAAGAAGCGCTTCGGCGATCTTGAGGAGCAGATCGGCAAGCTCGAGCGCGAATTCTCTGACCTGGACGAGATCTGGAAATCCGAGAAGGCCGCGGTCCAGGGCACCGCGCACATCAAGGAGGAGCTGGATCGCGCGCGCGTTGAGATGGAGACTGCACGCCGCGCCGGCGACCTGACCCGGATGTCCGAGCTGCAATATGGCCGCATCCCCGAGCTGGAGAAGCGCCTCGCTTCGGCTGCCGAGGCCGAGGGCAGCGCCGCGAACCAGCTGCTACGCAACAAGGTCGGCGCCGAGGAGGTCGCGCAGATCGTCTCCAAGTGGACCGGCATCCCGGTCAGCAAGATGCTTGAGGGCGAGCGCGACAAACTGCTGAAGATGGAGGGCGAGATCGAGCAGCGCGTGATCGGCCAGCAGGAGGCGGTGCGCGCGGTCTCAGATGCGATCCGTCGTTCCCGCGCTGGGCTCTCCGACCCGAACCGCCCGATCGGCTCCTTCCTGTTCTTAGGTCCCACCGGCGTCGGCAAGACCGAGCTGTGCAAGGCATTGGCCGAGTTCATGTTCGATACCGAAGAGGCGATGGTGCGCATCGACATGTCCGAGTTCATGGAGAAGCACTCGGTCGCGCGGCTGATCGGCGCCCCGCCCGGCTATGTCGGCTATGAGGAAGGTGGCTATCTGACCGAGGCGATCCGCCGCCGACCCTATGCGGTGATCCTGATGGACGAGGTCGAGAAGGCGCATCCGGATGTGTTCAACATCCTGCTGCAGGTGCTCGACGATGGCCGGCTCACCGATGGCCAGGGCCGCACGGTCGATTTCCGCAACGCGGTGATCGTGATGACCTCCAACCTCGGCTCCGACATCATCCAGCAGAAGGCCGGCGAGGCGCAGTATGCCGAGATGAAGGAGGCGGTGATGGAGGTGGTGCGCGTCGCCTTCCGGCCCGAGTTCATCAACCGACTCGATGAGATCGTGGTCTTCCATCCGCTGGATGAGGCACAGATCCGGGCCATCGCCGGCATCCAGATCGGCTATCTGAAGGAGCGCCTGGCCGATCGCGAGATGGGCCTCAGCCTCAGCGATGCCGCGCTCGACCTACTCGGCGAGGCCGGCTTCGATCCGGTCTACGGCGCCCGCCCGCTCAAGCGCGCGATCCGCGCCCAGCTCGAGAACCCGCTGGCGCAGCAGATCCTGGCCGGCAAGTTCGCCCCCGGCGACACTATCGAGGTCGATGCGCGCGACGGGCAGTTGCTGTTTGAGAGCGTGGTCGAGGGTGAGTTGGTCGAGTAACACCTAGCGTGCCTGCGACGGAGCGCGGGCGCTGCTGGATCTCTCATGCTGCACCTGCTCAAGCATCAGTTCCAGCCGGAACGTCGTGGCAAGCGCTGGATACTCAGGACCAACCATCAGCGCACAGCGATCGAACGCCTGCTCGAACAATCCCCAGGTCTCAACAGATTCCTGAGCCCAGAACAGCTGGCCAAGGTCTACGTCAAGGCCACGCGCGATGTCCTGATCGAGACCGATCTCGATCGATACCTCTTCCCCATTGACTGCCCGTACCAACTTGAGCAGATCCTCGACGACGACTGGCTGCCAGACTCAGGCTGAGGCTGAGACCACATCAGCCCAGCTCAAACGAGAGCAGACCGAGTTCCATCTAAGTGGTTGTCCATGTTCTACTTCCCGATCATCGCCTAACCATGGCCCTCAAATCCGTCCATGAAGCCCGACACCCGCACTGCGATGTATGCACTCATCGCACAGGTGCGCGAGACGCTCCCCTTCGACGCACCTGCAACGCAAGCCTGCAACGGCGACTGCCAAGGCTGCTCGCTGAAACTACTCGACTACCTCGATGGCGAGCTGTGCGGCTGGGAGCAGCGCCTTGTGGCCGGCGAGACGCCGAATCTTGGCGACCTCTCGCGACTGGCGAAGACCAGCCGTAAAGTCTATGCGGTCTTGCAAAAGAACGGGCTGCTCACCGCCATCCCTCCGACTGGACGGACTGATCGCGCGCGTCCCTGAGCAACCTGGATGGCGACGCCCTCTGCCTATAGAGGCGCAGGGGGCGCAGCGCCTGGTCGACGGTCAAACCGAGGCGCCCTCGCCGATGTAGAAAAAATTGAACCCAAGTACGACGATTTAACGCCAGTGGTGGCGTTATTGCGTACCCCGATTCGTTAGGGCGGCCATATCTAGGAGCCAAACGAAGAGACAGACGGATAAAACAGATAAAACAACACGAGTTCAGCAAACTCAATGGGTCTGGGCAGACGTGCCAGCAAAGGCCTCCATCATGCTCGCGGCGATCCGGTGTCCAGCGGCGACGGCGGTGATCACGTCCGGACCCTGGACCGCATCCCCCGCCGCCCAGAGCCAGGACTCGGAGGTGCGGCCGTCGGCGTCGATGCGGATGCGGTTGCGCTCCCACTCCAGGGCCTCGGTCAAGGACTCGCCGAGCAAGGCGTGGTCGGCGGCCTGGCCGATGGCCTCGACGATCAGGCCCGCGTCGTGGATCTGGATGTCGCTGTCGTCGTAGTTCGGTGCGAAACGCCCTTGGTCATCGAACACCGAGACGCAATGAACGGTCTCTAGCCCAGCGACGGCGTCGCGCTCGATCAGGCACCGACGCGGACCGCGACTGGGGAGGATGACGACACCCTCCTCGCGCGCCTCGTCGATCTCCTCGCGGTCGGCAAGCATCAGGTCTTCGGCCTCGAGGGCGACCAGGGTGACGCCGACCTGGCCATGTTGCTGGCGCTGCATGCGCGCCAGGCTGCGGGCGATGTCCATGGCGACGTTGCCGCCACCGATCACCGCGACCGTCGTGGGCACATCAAAGCGCTCGCCAAAGGTAATCCGGCGCAGCAGCTCCACGGCGGAGACGACATCCTGATGCTCACTACCGGGGATGCGCGTCGAGCGGCCTTGGTGCAGGCCGATGGCGAGCAGGACGGTGTCGTGCTGCTCGCGCAGCTGATCGATGCTGACGTCCTTGCCAACCTGGGTGTTGCAACGGATCTCGACGCCCATCGAGCGGATCACGTCGACATCCTCGTCGAGCTTGTCGTAAGGCAGCCGGTATTCCGGGATGCCATAGCGCATCATGCCACCCGGGGCAGGCAGTGCCTCAAAGACCGTCACGCCATGACCGGCCTTGGCCAGATCGAAGGCGGCGGTGAGCCCGGCGGGTCCGGCGCCAATGATCGCGACCTGATGCCTGCTGGGCTCGCTGACGCGGCCCTCGGCGGCAATCTGTTTGATGCGGTCGTGCGGGACCTGGTCGATGATGTGACGCTTGAGCCAACGGATGGCGATGGCGTCGCCCTCGTGCCGTGCTGCGCAGCTGGTCTCGCAGCGATGGGTGCAGACGCGCCCGCAGACATTGGAGAACGGATTGGTCTGATAGAGCAACCGCACGCCCTGCTCGTAGTCGCCGTCGCGGATGGTAGCGATGTACTCGGGCACCGCCATGTGCGTTGGGCAGGTCGCGACACAGAGGCCGCAGGAGACGCAGCGGTCGGCCTCGAGCTTGGCCTGCTCGATGTCGTAGCCGGCGACGATCTCGACGAAGGAATCGGCGCGCGCCTCTGGCTCGAGCTCACCCATGGGCACCCGTTCGGTCCCGGTCAGCCGATGGCCCTCGGGACGCCGGTAGCCAAGCTCGGCGCTGTCCCAGTGCTTCAGATCGACACCAGGGATGAAGCAGAAGGCATCTGGATCATGGTCCACCCACTTGTACTCGTTCGACATGCTCAGCGAGCTGGTCATGCAGACGTCGACACAGAGGGCGCACCAGCAGCAGCGTCCGTAGTCGATGCGCGGACGCAGACCGGAGTCGCCTTGCTTGGTCGCGATCTCGGCGACCGCGACCATGTCGATCGCCGCGTTCTGGCAGATCGCCTCGCAGGTGCCGCAGCCGATGCACTTGTCGACGTCGTTTTGGTGGAAACCACGATAGCGCGGCGCACCCGGTCGATCGTTGAGCGGATCAGGGATGGTGACCGGATCGCGGAAGAGGTTCTTCCAGGCGCTGAAGGGAGAAAGGACGTCGCTCAGGCTCATCCGACTATCTCGATTATCATAGGGTTTGTTTGAACCGCGGATGACGCAGATGAACGCAGATTGCTTATCAACGTCTCGGCTGGTCGCCGGAAAGAAACAACGATAGAAGCCCAGGAAATCATGAAGCCGCAGATCCTCGATTCGGAACGAACGGTTTTCGTTGGCTCATGACCGATGCGTCTCTTGGAATTCATCGGCGAAAATCCGCGTCATCCGCGGTTAAACAGTGATTCACGAGCGCCATGTTGAGCAATTTACCGCTCGATCTCAGGTGGATAGGTGTGCAGCGAGACCATCAGCGCGGCGACATCCGAGATGTTGCAATTGACGATCAAGCGCTCGAGCAAGGCCATCGCGTGCGTATAGGACGGCCCGCGCACATTGACCCGGCGCGGATAGCCGCTGCCGTCGGTGACCAGGTAATAGCCATACTCGCCCCGCGAGCACTCGCCACGGATGTAGGTCTCGCCAAAGGGGATCTTCCAATGCAAGACGTTCGGCAGCGGCGCCATCACCGCCCCTGAGCGCGGCATCCGGGCCAGGATCTGGCGGATCAGGTCGACGGACATCAGCAGATCGCGGCGGCGCACATCGGCACGCGTGAAGACATCCGAGTCCTGCCCGACCACCGGCTCGAAATCGAGCTCGGGATAGACCAGGTAGGGCTGATCCCGGCGCACGTCCTTGGCAATACCGGCGGCACGGGCGGTCGGGCCAGTGACGCCGTATTGATCGACGATCGCGGGATCGATATAGCCAAGCCCGACCGTGCGCTTCTTGAACACCGCGTTGTTGAACATGACGTCCTTGACGTCGGCCAGCGTGGACTCGATCTCGCGCAGGGTCTCCTCCATGCGCTGGTCGAAGCCATCGGGCAGCCCGTCGCGCACCCCGCCGGGCATGATGAACATGTGATAGATGCGCGCCCCACTCAGCTCCTCGAAGCGGTCGAGCATCAGGTCGCGCACATAGGTGGTCCACTGGCCGATGACGCCTTGGCCCAGCGCACCGGCCTGGCCGCCGAGGTACATCAGATAGCTGTTGATGCGCCCCATCTCGAGGATCAGGGTCCGAATCCAATGCGCCCGTTCTGGGACCTCAAGCCCGGCAAGCTCCTCGACCGCGGCGGCGTAGCAGTACTCGTTGAAGTCGGGCTCGGGCACGCAGATCCGGCAGACGATCGGGAAGCACTGGATGAAGGTGCGCCGCTCCATCAGCTTCTCGAAGCCGCGGTGCAGATAGCCGACGTGGGTCTTGCCCTCGACCACCTCGTCGCCGCAGACGGTCAGCTCGACCGACATGTTGCCGGTGATGCCGGGATGCTGCGGCCCCTGCCAGAGCTTTAGATACTTGCCCGAGCTGAGATCGATGTCCAGGCTGCCGTCTGGCTTCCGGGATGGGTATTGACTGCGGTCCGGTTGATACAGCATCTCAGGTCTTGTCCGGATAGAGCTGTTGCTTCATGAACTCGGCGGGATCGCTCGACGCGCGTCCCGGGCGTGGCGCGAAGACCTCATCGGAAAACTTCAGGGTGTCGAAATCGCGCCGGTACGGCGGGGTTCTGATCCAGCCTTCGAGGATGAAGTCTTCGTCGACACGCGGGCTGCCCGGGAAGTCGATACCGAACATCTCCCGCAGCTCACGCTGGTAGGTGGCGGCGGTCGGCCAAAGGTCATGGATGCTCTCCATCGACGCCGGGTCCCGCGCCAGCATCACCCGCACCCCCAGGTCGCGACAAGCCCGCCGGTTGTTCATCAGATAGGTGAGCTGGAAGTGGCCCTCCTCCAGCCAGTCGACCGCGGTCAGCAGCACCAGATGGGTGAAGCCCTCCTGGTCCCGCAGATGCAGCAACAGCGATCGGAGCTGTTCCCTGGGGACGGTGACGAACGCCAGGTCTGGCCGCTGTTCGGTCAGCTCCCCCAGCGGGAAGGCCATTGTCAGTCTGTCGTAGAGATCACGCATCGCGGCCGTTCACCAGTTGTAGTCCGGCATATCCCAATCGTGGATCACCCGTTTCTGGTTGGCCTTGTACCAGTCGAACTGCTCGGCGTACTGGTTGGCACCTTCGGCCTTGCCCGCCCGGATGATCCGCTTGAGTTCCTCGAAGCCGGCCAATAAGGCCTCCGGACGCGGCATGCAGCCGGCGATGTAGACGTCCACCGGCAGGTATTGATCCAGCCGGGTGATGGTGTTGTAGGAGTCGAAGTACATGCCGCCGTTGATGGTGCAGGAGCCCAATCCGACGACATATTTCGGATTCGGCATCTGCTCATAGGAGCGGATGACCCGCTTCAGCGTCTTCACCGACAGATAGCCCGAGATCACGAACAGGTTCGATTGCCTAGGCGTCGGTCGCCATTGAATGCCATAGCGATAGGCATCGAAGCGCGGCGTCATCAGCGGCCGCATCTCGATCGCCCCGCAGCCGGTGCCAAAACCGAGAATCCAGAGCGATTCGGCCCGAGCCCAGTTGAACAGGCCCTCGACGATCTTGCTGTAGGCCGCCGGCATGACCGTGGGGGCGGACTGGCAGTAATAGTCCCGCAGCGGATCGATCTCGATCGTTTGGCCATCGGGCGTCTCGACGACGCGCTTCTTCAGCTCATCGCGGACGGGCGGTGTTGGAAAATCGTCTTTCATGGGCTTACACCAATAAGATCGCAGCGACGCCAAGCGGGACCGCCCAGATCAAGAACCAACGAATCGACTGCTCGACCCGGAACCGCGGGAAGACGACGCCGACGATGACCGAGACCAGATAGATCAGAAACACCTTGAGAAAGAACACCGGCCAGCTCGCCGCGCCGCCGAAGAACAGGTTCATGTAGATCACGATCTTGGCGATCGGGAAGATCGCGCGATTGGTTTGCATCAGCGCCAGGTAGGACGAGTGGTACTCGGTCGGCGGCCCAATCGGGATCTCCTGCGGCGCCAGCACCACATCGAACGGCGGGCGCATCATCGAGCCGAGGAACGAGAGCATCGCCGCCGCCACCGCGAGCGGATTGGTGAACAGGGTCCAGTGCAGGATGCCGCCCTGCTGTGCGGCGACGATCTCGGTCACCGAGAGGGTCTGGTATTGCACGGCGACCGCGTAGACGGCCAACGCGAATGGCAGCTCGGCCGCGGTCACCTGGGACAACCCGCGGGTGACGCCGATCGCCGAATGCGGATGACCGCTCTCGCCGGCACCCAACGCCATGCCTAAGGAGCCGAAGAAGACGAAATAGAGCGCCAGGATCAGGTCGCCGGCGAAGGACATGTTCGAGAACATCTCGCTGCCATAGATGGTCGGCACGAACATCAGTAGACCAACGCCGCCCGTGAGCCGGAACACCGGGCCGAGGTAGAACATCACGCCATGAGTGATCGAGCTGCGCAGCCCGTAGTTCTTGATCAGGTCGACATAGTTCTGCCAGACCGGGATGCCGTGCCGGCGCCCGACGCGGGCCGCGATCTTGGCCATCACCGCGGTCAGCAGGAAGCCATAGTTGGCGACGATGAACAGGGTCAGCAGCGCATAGGGGATCTTGATCCATTCAAACGACATGCTTAGAGCCCCGTGCGCAGGAGGTAGACGACCACGACGAAGGCCAGTAGTTGGATCGCATAGGTCTGGCCATTACCGGTGTAGAGCCGGCGCAGCAGATCGGCACTGGCGTGCAAGACATCGACAACCGCTGCCCAGAACCGCTCAACCAATGGCTCGGTCATGAAACCGAGCGCCTTGCGGTAGGGCGCGAAGAAGTTCCAGGCGAAGTGCGTGGTCTCCGGTCGGTACGGCCGCTCGCCAGCGAAGACGATATTGAACTGCTTGACCTTTTGTGCCTTGCGATTGACGAAGAGCAGCCAGGCGAACAGGCTCGCGAAGATCACGCCGACCACGATCATGATCGAGATCGGGCTCCAGTAGCCGAAGGCGCTGGTGATGGTCAGCCCCTCCCAACCCAGGGCGCCCTCGGGATGGAACTGACTGATGTAGGCATCGACCCGGCGCAGCGCGAGCCCCGGCACCAGCGCAAAAACCATCAGGAAGGCGACGAAGATCATCTGCGGTAGCACCAGCCAGAACGGCGCCTCCTTCACGCGCCGGTGCTCGTCTTTGAGCTGGCCCAGGAAGATCGTGTGGATCAGTCGGAACAGATAGAGGAAGGCGATCGGCCCGGAAATAAAGATCAGAATCATCGGCAGCCGGTAGTCGGCGGTCAGGATGGCGTTGTAGAAGATCCAGCGCCCGCCGAAGCCGGACAAGGGCGGCACCCCGGACATGGCGATGATGCCGATCAGCACCGCGATGAAGGACAGCGGCATCAGCGTAATCAGCCCCCCCATCCGATACATGTCGCGGGTACCAGTGCGCTTGGCGATGCCACCGACCGACAAGAACAGCATCGATTTGTAGATGAAGTGGTTGATGACGAACATCAGCGCCATCAGCCAGCCGAGATGGTTCATCATCGCCAGGCCGAACAAGGCATAGCCCATCTGGCCGATCGACGAATAGGCCAGCAGGCGCTTGGCGTCCTCTTGGAAGGCCGCCATCAGGTTGCCGATCAGCGCCGAGAGCGCGCCGATCCAGAGCAGGATGTGGGTCAGCTCGATCCCATGAAGCTGCTGGCCGCCCATCGCCATCAACAGCACGAAGAGCCCGAACAGGCCGGCCTTGAGCAGGATGCCCGAGACCATCGGCGAGACATCGGTCTCGGCCTCGGCATGGGCGCCCGGCAGCCAGATATGCAGGCCGACGGCGGCGGTCTTGGTCATGAAGCCGATCGCCAGGAGCAGGAAGACCCAGGGGGCGATCGGCGCGGCAACCTGCGCCAGACCGGCCAGCGAGAACAGCGGATCACCGCCGGCCGCGAGCGCGAAGCCGGCCAGGATCAGGAAGGCGCCGCCGAGCGAAAACACCATGTACGAGAGCGCATGCGGCTCCGAGCGCTGACCGCGCAGGATCAGGAAGTAAGAGCCGATGGTCAGCGACTCCCAGGCCGCGAAGAAGCTGAAGGCGTCCTCGGCGAGGATCAGCATCGCCAGGCCCGCGTACATCAGCATCGCCGAGGGGTAGAAACCGATGCGCCGCCCCTGGGTCTGATAGCTCGCCAGCAAGACCAAGGCGCCGCCGAGCAGCATCACCGCGGCAAAGATCAGCTGGAGCGGATCATAGCTGGGCAGCGTCAGCAGGAACCAAGCGACCATGCCGACGATGGCGACACTGTTCTTGACCCGCACCGACAGCGGCTCAAGGGCCAGAAAGACGAGCGCGAACAGCAGCGGCACGGCCAGCAGCAGATTGCCATTGGGCGAGAGCGCACCCCAGATGTAGCCCAGGCCCCAGCCCGCGGCCACCGCGCTCAAGATCACCGCGCGCTTGAAGGACGAGGCCGCCACCGGTTCCAGCGAGCGCTCACGCTTAAGCGCCTGCCCGAACCATCGGAACAGATAGCCAGCCTCGAGCAAGGCGCCGAACAGGATCAACCCGAGCAGCGCCAACCGACCCTCGCCTGCCAGCGCGATCACCAGCTCCCACTTGGCGTAGAAGCCCGGGAACGGCGGCAGACCGACCAGCAAGGCGATAAAGCTGGCAAAGGCGAAGATCAGGATCGGATGGCCCTGCAGCGCGCTCCAAGCCTTGAGTTCACGCCCTTCGATCAGGCCAGACAGCCAATAGAGCCCGGCCTTGGCCACCGCATGCGCCAGCAGGATACCGCCGGCGATGAACAGGTAGCGATCGCCCAGTAGGTCACGCTGGCCAAGGACCGCCAGCACCAGCCCCACCTGCGCCACTGAGGAGTAGCCCAGCAGGCGCCGGTCGTTGGTCTGCGCCAAGGCGAACAGATTGGCTCCGACGAAGCCGAAGATACCGATACCAGTCGCGACCGGCAGCCAGGTCGGGCCGCCGATCAGCAGCAGCTTATCGGCGGCGAACAGCGCGGCCGATGCCGAGGCCGCTGAGAGCATCGCCGAGAAGGCCGGATGCGCCGACTCGTAGATGTCCAGCGCCCAGCCATTGGCCGGGAACGGCTTCAGATCGAGCACGATGGCGATGAACATCAGGAAGAAGGCCAGCGCGCCGCCCTGGAGCACCCGCGCCGACAGCTCGGCCATGCCGTCGATATTGAGGGTACCGGTGGCGTGGTAGGCGAAGATGATGCCGACCAGCAGCAGCACGGTGATGACCTGGGAGGCGACCAGGTACTTGAAACCCGCCGCCAGGGCACGCTGATCGCGCGAGAGCAGCACCAGCCCACCGGTGGCGATGGCGACCAGCTCGAAGAACACGAACAGGTTGAACAGATCGCGGGTCAGGACGATGCCGCAGGCCGCCATGGTGAAGACCAGCAAGGTCGCCAGCGCCCGGCGCCCCTGCTTGAACAGGGTATCGCGCAGGTAGACCGCCGAGAGCAGGCCGGTCAGGTTGATCAACAGGGTCAGGACGGCCTCGGCCAGCCCCATGCGCAGATTGATCGCATAGGGCGGCAGGGTACCGGCGGTCAGGATCTCCACCGCGCGGCCATCGCCAGCCGCCATCACCCAGACCCAGCCGGCGGAGATCAGGCTCATCAGGGCGAGCGCCGCCAGGCTGACGCCATAGGCACCAGCGCGCCAGTCATCGCGCAGCAGACCGAGTAGAAACGCGGTCCCCAGCCCGACCGCGAGGATATAGATGGCGCTTACCATTTCAGGTCCTTGAACGCGGAGATGTCGAGGGTGCGCTTGCTCTCATAGAGCTTGTACGCATAGGCGAGCATCAGGGCCGTTACGCCGACCCCGATCACGATCGCGGTCAGCACCAGGGCCTGCGGCACCGGATCGATGATGCGCTCAGCCGCCTCGGCCACCGGCACCGACGCATCAAGGATCGGCGCCGTGCGCCCGTGTAGGTAGCCGACGGCGACCATCACCAGGTTGACGCCGGTATTGGCGACCGTGAAGGCGACAATCATGCGCAGGATGTTGCGATTGGTCAGCGCCCCATAGAGCCCGATCAGGATCAACACAAAGCCGGTAGCCATCGCGATATAGGCCATCAGAGATCCTCCGTCTCGGACAGATGCGCCAGCATCGAGGAGAACTCGGCGCCGACCTTGAGGCCGATGAAGGAGTAGATGATCGGTATCGCCCCCGCCGAGAAGAGTTCGCCGAGGTTGCCGATTGGCAGGATGCGGTTGTCGAGGAAGCCGCCGGCGAGAACGATGCCGAGCACACCAATGCCGACGAAGACCAGACCCGCGGTGGACTCGATGGCGGTGATCAGCCGATGACTGATGCGCCGCAGTGGATCGGTCAACAGTAGCAACAGGATCGCCGAGGCGAGGATGGCACCGCCCTGGAAGCCGCCACCGGGGGTCAGATGGCCATTGACGAAGACATGGGCACCGAGCAGCAGGATCAGCGGCACCAACAGCCGGGTGCCGGTGCCGAGCAGCTCGCCGGCCGGTGGCAACTCACGCCCGGAGCCGCCGCCCTCGCGACGGCCGTGAGACAGCACCAAGCCAACGATGGCGGCGGTGAGGAACAGCACCGTCACCTCGCCAAGCGTATCGAGCCCGCGAAAGGTGACGATGATGGCGGTGACGATGTTGGCCGCGCCGATGTCTTGGGCCGTGTGCTCGGCGTAATAGCGGGCACTGAGATTCAGCGTCTCGTCGGGGCTATAGCTGACCACGAGACCAGCAAAGACGCCGGCGAGACCAAGCAACAGGAGGGTCACGAAGAGGCGCCTAATCATGCTCGCCTCCGCGTACCCGCCCGAGGACGAAGAAGAACAGGAAGGTGGTCAGACCGCTGCCGATCGCCGCCTCGGTCATGGCCACATCCGGCGCCGCCAGCAGCAAGAACTGCACCGAGGCGAGCAGACTGACCAGACCCGCGGCAAGGATTGAGATCGCCAGGCTTTGGCCTCCGCGTATCGCCAGGATCGCCGCCGCGACGATGGTGAGGCTCAGTAACAGACTCATCGCGATGAGCAGAATCATGGCTTTTCCCCCAGATCTTGCTCGAGCCGGTCGATCACCGTCTGCGGCGCCTGCTTGACCCCGATCCGGTGTGCCGCGCGCGCCAGCACCTGCGACGACAGCGGATTGGTGAACAGCAGGAACAGGCCGATCAACAGCAGCTTCAGCGCCCAGTCCGGGCGCAGGCAGGCGATCCCGGCCAGGGTTAGCAAGGTGCCCAGGGTGGTGGCCTTGGTGCCGGCCTGGATGCGGTTATAGGCATCGGGCATGCGCACCAATCCGATCCCACCGGAGAGCAGGAAGGCGGCCCCGCCAACCAGCAGGATGGCGCCGAGCAGATACAGCAGCGAGAACATCAGAAGCCCCTTTCGATATAGCGGGCGACGACGATCACCCCGAGAAACGACAGCAAGGCATAGACCAGGGCCACGTCCAGATAGATGCCGCGGCCCTCGGCCAGCGCCGCGAGCGCGATCCCGGTGATGCTGACGATGGTCAGGCTATCGAAGGCGATGATGCGATCGACCGCCGTCGGCCCGGCCATGAAGCGCCAGAGCGCGAGCAGAAAGGCGACCCCAACGATGGTCGCGGCCAGATAGATCAGCGAATCAACCATAGATGACCTCGAGATAGCGCTCGAAACCGGCGACGATCTCGGCGGTGGCGCCCTCGACGTCGGTCGAGCCAACGCTGACCCAGTGCACATACAGCCACTCGCCCTCCATCTCGACGGTGAGGGTGCCTGGCGTCAGCGAGATCGAGTTGGCCAGCATCAGCCGCCCCATGCGACTCTTCAGCCGGGTGCGGACCTTCACGATACCGGGTTTGATCGGTAACGATGGGGACAGGACGATGGCGGCGAGCCTGAGGTTGGACTTGACCAGTTCCTTGAAAAACAGGCCGTAGTAGCGAACCCCGGCAACGAACGCCGCCGGGGTGGCGCGAAATTCAGTGAAGAACGAGAGGCCGCTGGGGAACAGCAGCGCGATCGCCAGGGAGACGATGACCCCGACGATAAGCGCGTCGGCCGTCACCCGCCCCATGAGCATGAACCAGAAAAGCAGCAGGGTCGCGAACATCACGACGATGCGCCGTGTTCGCGTTAGGGTCTCGCTGTTCGCCGCCATCTTGAGCCTCGGAGGGAAAACGCCTGCTGTTACAAGGCGCATCCAGCTCGCACTCTTGGAGCGCAAGGCAGGCTCACCCTAACATCAGCAACAGGGGGCTGCCGCGAGAGTCCCTCCGTCGGTCGACGCCCAGAGGCCGGTTTCGAGCATCGCTCGTCCTGCAACCAGCGATGCTCATCTTGCATCCGCCGCGCGCCGATTTCGATGCCTTGGGTCAAGATGTCATTGACTTTGTCTCCGTTGATCAGGTCGGGGGGTTCCTGGCTGCCTGGCATCCTTGGCATCAGGCTAGGGTGGCTCAGACGCCGCCGCTGTGGACCGTCTCGTAGTAGAGCTTTTCTAGTTCTTCCTTGTGCTTGGCCTCTTCGTTGGCGAGATACTCGAACAACTCTTTGAAGGGACCTGCTGGCGAACTATCCGCGAGTGAGCGGTAGTGCGTCATCGCCAGATGCTCGCGGCTCATGGCGTACTGCAGCACCGCTTGATCATCGGGCCTCTCGCCGAGTTCGGGCGTCATCACTGCTTCGGCAAACTGACCGTCCGTCGCCGGACGCTCCACCTCAGCCTTGATCTGGTCTTGGATGTCATCGCGCGCCGCCAGCGCAGTAAACAGCTCGTAGTGTCCCTGTTCCTCTTGCGCCAATTCCTCTGCAAGCCAGCGAAAGTTCTTGCTGATCTTCGGGATCAGGTCGGTATAGAAGTTGCGCGCGCTCTCCTCGAAAGAGGTCGCAACCCTGAGCACATCCTCCAAGGTGGTCATGGAACGGATGCGCTCGTAGCTGGACTGCTGGCCCTCCAGCGGGCCGGTGGATTCTGTGCTCATAGGCTTTGCTCGTTGTTGCAAGAGGACGGAGGCTCGATTGCGAGAAGGATGATCCATCGGCCACAGCTATGACGGCCTTGGACATGATGACCAGATCGCCAGCCACACTGAGCTAGTCGCACGAAGGATGCAACTCATCCTGGCGACTTAGGGCTCGAAATTGGTCAGATCAACCGATCCCACACCCTGCGAGACCGGAAACCCTTCGCCGGCGGCCACGGTGCCCAGGGCACCGCCGAGGCGATCGCCGCCGAGCCGGCCTCACTCACCGGCCAGTACCTCAGCGGCACGCGACGCATCGAGATCCCGAGCGAGCGCCGGCCCGGACGCTCCGACCAGCCGCTGATCATCCGCGGCACCAGCGGCACCCTAGAGCAGATCGCCGCTTGTCCGGCATCCTGGACCGGGCAGTTCCTGAAGCCGTTGCTGGCTTGAATTGGACTGCCCTACTGGCTCTGCCGCCATTCATGAGGCGAATCAAGGTTTGTTCGGCCGCGTCGGTCCAGCATGAGGCTAGGACCGACCCCGTCGACCTCTTCGCCGCACGAAGACTGTCGCCTGGCAAGGACCTCGAACAGCCCGCCCACGGCATCGCCAGCATCGGCGAGGGGCGCGCTATCCAGCTGCTCATGACCGCCAGATAAGCTTGAGGAGTGCACCACCATGTCGAGAATCCGCTCAGGCCCGCGCATGGGCCTACTCAGCCCGCTGTTACTCGCGATCGTCGGCCTCTTGGTCGCCACCAACGCCAATGCCGTGCGTCCCGCCGGACAGCCCGGCGTTGACTGGGGCGACCCCAAGGGGCAGGCCTGTGTCGACTGCCACATGGGCGAGAACCCCGGCCTCTACTGGGAGTGGAACCACAGCCAGCACGGGCAGAACGGCGTCACCTGCCTCGACTGTCACCAAGCCGAGGAAGGCGATGTCGATGCCTGGCGCCATGAAGACACCTACGTCTCCATCGTCGTCACCCCCAAGGACTGCTCCAAGTGTCATCAGAAGGAATTCGAGGAGATGGACGGTTCGCATCACGCCAAGGCCGGACAGATCCTCGGCTCGCTCGACAACCTGCTCGGCGAGGTGGTGGGCGGCCCGGCGGCGGTCAATGCCGGCTGCAAGCAATGCCATGGCGGCGAACTGGAGTTCATTACCAACGGCCGGGACAAGGGTCGCCCGCTGGCCGGCAGCTGGCCCAACACCGGCATCGGCCGCATCAATCCCGATGGCAGCCTCGGCGCCTGCACCGCCTGCCATGGCCGGCACCGCTTCAGCAAGGCCCAGGCCCGCACGCCGGACACCTGCGGCAAATGCCATGTCGGCCCCGACCATCCGCAGATCGAGGTCTACAACGAGTCCAAGCACGGGATCATCTACCGCGCCAAGGTCGACGAGATGAACCTGGAGTCGGACAAGTGGGTCGCCGGCATCGACTACAGCGCCGCCCCGACCTGCGCCACCTGCCACATGAGCGCGGCGCCAAATGAGGCCTCGACGCATAACGTCGGCGAGCGCATCTCCTGGACCCTGCGGCCGCCGATCTCGACCAAGATCAACCTGGTCAAGCTCGAGAATGGGCAGGAGTTCGACGTCCCTGAAGGCCAGCCGATCCCGGCGGTCGGCGATGCCGCGAAGGACTCAACGGTGGTCGAGGTGCTGACCTGGAAGGACCGACGCGGCAAGATGGAAGACGTTTGCGTCGCCTGTCACGAGCGCAGCGTGATCGACGGCCACTATGAGCAGTTCGACAACGTCGTCGACCTCTACAACGAAAAGTTCGCCAAGCCGATCGCCGCGGCCATGGTCGATCTTAAGGAGAACGGCTACATCACCCCGGCGCCATTCGACGAAAAGATCGAGTGGACCTGGTGGGAGATCTGGCATCACGAGGGCCGTCGCGCCCGTCACGGCGCCTCGATGAGTGGCCCGGACTATACCTGGTGGCACGGCATGTACGAGGTCGCCCAGCACGCCTACTTCAAGTGGATTCCGGAGCTGAAGGAGGTGGTGATGAAGAAGGACGGTAACGATGAATATGCCGTCGCGTTGCTGGAAGAGCACTTCAAGCCGATCGACGGCCACGACTGGTACTTCAACGGCATGAACAAGGAACAGCTCGAGACCGTGCGCAAGGGCTTTGAGGCGCGTTACGGCAAGGGCTCGCTGAAGTAATCGGTCGGCAGTCACCCGTGACCGACCGGGTTTGCCCAGAAGGCCAGCGCGACTGGCCAATCAGAAGAGACTCCGCTGTGTCTGCGCAAGAAGCTCGGCGCAGCGGAGCACTCTCTGTTCAGCGAGACCGCCCAGCGACCCCGGCAGCCCAGCGACCCCGGCAGCCCAGCGACCCCGGCAGCCCAGCGACACGGAAAGCCAAGCCCCTCAGCGAAAGCCCCCAAAAGCCCTAGTCCTTAACCTGGATCACGCGCGATTCATCTTGCCCGGGTGGCGCGATGCCATGCGCGTTAGGCCCAAGGCTCAGATTCAGGCTTCAGGCTTCAGGCTTCAGGCTTCAGGCAACAGACCGCCCTCAATAACGTTCAACAATTTTGGTCATAGTCATAGAACGCCATGCACAACGCACTGCGACTGATCACCACCGGCACCGTCCTCACCCTGACCATTGCGCTGGCGACGGAACAAGGCATCGCCGAATCGACCAGCATCGGCACTGCCAGCTCAACCAGCACAGCAACCCCAGCAAGCACAGCAGCAACAGCAGCAACAGCAGCCCCAGCAAGCCCTGCAAGCCCTGCAAGCCAGGCCATCACAGCAAGCTCGAACACGACCGAGCACGCGACCAGCCCAGCAGCATCGTCTAACGCAACCGACAGCGCGACTCAACACTTGATCGAACAGGCCGAGACGCAACTCCAGCGCGGCGAGACGCAGACCGCGATCAGCACCCTGAACCAAGCGGTCACAGCCGATCCCGCCTCAAGCCTCGCGCGCACCCGGCTCGGCGGCGCCTATCTGCTCAGCCAGGACTACCCCAGCGCCGTCGAGCAATTCCAGCAGGCCATCAGCCTCGACACCCAAAACGCCGGCGCCTTCATCGGCCTCGGCATGGCCTACGTCCATCTCAAACAGGCCGGCCCCGCCAAGGCCGCCCTCAGCGAAGCCAAGCGCCTGAACCCCGCCAAAAGCACCGACATCGACGCCCTCCTCGCCCGCATTGAGCAGACCGCGTCGGCACATCCGCCGATCCCGATGAAATAGCCAAGTGCAGCCGGTGGGTCATGCGGCAATCTCGCCAGCCTGATCTCCAGACCGCGTGAAGAATGCTCGTCCGTCACGCAGGATCTTCGCTTTCAGCCGCTGGTTCGCAAGGCGGTCCCAATGCAGCAGATCCACCTTGAACACCAACGGCAAGTCATCGACCTCATTCCACAGACGCGCAAAGTCCTGATCCGTCATCTCGGGCGCGAACACGGCAAGGTCGATGTCGGAGCCACCGTGCGCGCTCCCATCGGCTCGAGAACCAAAGATCAGCACCCGATCGATCGTCCTGTAGCGGGCAAACAGATCGCGAAAGTCGCTATGGATGCGCGCGGATAAGCCAAAGATCAGCGGATCAGCCATGACTCTGCCTCCCGCGCCAGCGCTTGGAAGCGCGACAGCGCAACATCGACGATGAAGCGATAGACGGCATCGGCGAGCGCTTCGTCATCACTCAAAGCACTGGATCGTCGCATCACGCATGAATTCATCCAGTGGTTGAGCGACTGCACTTTCAAGCTGATGCACGCCCTTGAGGAAATCTGTCGTTCGTTCAGACGTTCAGAACTCATGTTGTTGTCACCGATCAGACAGCCGCACCAAACAGCAAACCGAGATCGATCGCGATCTCGGTAAAGGGTGGAATCCGCACCTCAGCCCTAGCCTCATCCAACCCCTCCGCCGTGAACACCGCGCGATAGCTACCGGCATCCAAGGCATAGGCAATCAAGGCGTGATCCTGGGGCGAAACGATCCAATAAAAGGGGACGCCGGCCCGTTGCAAGCGGAGGAAATGCGTCACCGTATCCTTGCGCTCGTGGCCCGGCGAGAGGATCTCGCAAACCCAGTCCGGCAGGATCGTCATGATGCCAGCAGGCCGCTGCGGCAGCCGCTCCTTGCGCCAACCGGCTAGATCGTGACTGGGGCAATGGTGGGCGTTATAGCGAACACTGATCTCGGGAACGATCCACCAGCCACCGGGTTGACGTTGCATGACCAGTGGGAAGGCTTGACCAATCAACGCGGTCTGCACCTGCCCATGCTCAAATCTGCTCATCGGCCGCTGGACGATGTCGCCATCGATCAACTCGACGGGCTCAGTCCCAGGCCAGGCAAGGAGGTCATCGATCGTACTGTAGCGTTCTGCTTCCATTTGATGGTGCTCTCAGATGTGTCTCTTGGGCTTATGCGTAGGCGATGCACGACTCGAACAGCGACCACTACCCTCATCCCCCGCGCGCATTCAAGCTCCAGACCGCTGCCTCGACGCGGCTGTGCAGCCCGAGCTTCTTCAGCAGGTGCTTGACGTGGACCTTGACGGTGCCGACCGCGAGATCCAGCTCGCGGGCGATGAGCTTATTACTGTAGCCCTTTGCGAGCAGTTCGAGCACCTCCTGTTCGCGTTGGGTGAGGCCGGCCTCGCTGAGATGCAGTGGCCCCTGATGGCTGCGCAGCGCACGGGCGATCAGGTCAGTGAGCTGCGGGCTGATCACCAGGCGCCCGCGCATCGCCTCGCGCAACTGCTCGAGGATGTCTTCGGGCTCCATGTCCTTGAGCAGATAGCCATCGGCTCCGGCGCGCAGGGCGCCAACCACGTCGCTCTCCTGATCGGAGACGGTCAGCATCAGGATGCGCGCCTCGTGCGTGAGGGACGGCGCCCCTGGCTCGGCCACTGAGGCTGAGCGAATTCGGCGTAAGGTCTCGATGCCATCCCAGCCCTTCATGTTGAGGTCGAGCAGGATCAGGTCTGGCCGCAATAGGGCGGCGAGTCGCACACCCTCCTGGCCATCGGCGGCCTCTCCGACCAGCTGGAGGTTGGGCTCCAGCGCCAGCAGGTCAGCGACGCCTTTGCGAAACAGCGGATGATCGTCGATGACCAGGACCCGCGTGGGCAGCTGCTCGGTGGCCATAACGCCCTAGACCTGTGCCCGCGAGCGGGAACGAAAGCGCAACAACACCCGAGCGCCCTTCCCGGCCTCGGAATCCAGGCTCAGCTCGCCACCCAGACTGCAGGCGCGCTCGCGCATGATGCTCAGCCCATAGTGCCCACGCTGGGGCGCGGTTGAGCGGATACCGCAGCCGTCATCGCAAATCTCGACCTGCACCAACTCGGAGTCGGCATCTGCGTCTAAATGCACCTTCAGGTGACGAGCCCGCGCATGACGGGTGGCATTGGAGAGGGCCTCGCGAACGATCTGTAACACATGCACCTCCTCATTCGGTGACAGCAGGCCGGGCGGCAGTTGATCCTCGAGGGTGATGATGAGATCACCACGGTCGCGGAACTCATCGATGGTCTGCGCCAGTGCCGCCCTTAGCCCCTGGCCGTCGATCTTGAGCCGAAAGGTGGTCAGCAGCTGGCGCAGTTGCCGGTAGGCGCTATTGATGCCTTCGCGCAGTTCACCCAGGATGGCCTCTGGCGACGACTGACCGTTCGCGGCCGGCGCTTTGGCAGTGCCATTGGCCTTGATCGCCGCATCGCCCTTGATCGCCGCATCGAGCCGCATCGCCTGGATCTTCAGATAGGACAGCGACTGCGCCAGCGAGTCGTGCAGCTCGCGGGCGAGGATACTGCGCTCCTCGTGCAGCACCAGGCGACGGCTCTCGCGGATGCGGCCCTGCAGGTTCAGGGCGGTGGCGAGCTGCGCGGCAAGCGCCTCGAGGAGCGGCTGCTGCCAGGACTCGAGCGTCAGACCATCGCGGCAGACGACGCGCAGCGTGCCATAGCGTCGGTCTTGATCGGCCACCGCGACCGCGATGCTCGGGCCGTTGCGCGCGGTCGAGGCCGCACAGAGGGCGCAGGGGCTCCCCGGGGGTTCGGCGCTGATCGGCGCGCCTTCGGCATCCAGCCGCTGGCCGGTGCCAATGCAGAGCCCGGACTGACTCGGCGAATCGCCGGAGGCGTCGCTTCTGGTCGCGTTTCGGGCACGGCATCCGGCATCGCCAAGCGCATCCCCGATCAGATTGCCGACCGGCTCGCCCACCAGGTCGCCCTTGGCGTCGCCGGCGGCATCACCACTCGGCTGACCGCCTGTAGCGTTGTCCCTCGCAGCACCGGTCAGGCTGCACCGATCCCGCAGGCAGAGGATCACCGAGGCGAGCTTCAACTCGCGCTCTAGGTCCAGCAACACCGCGCGCAGGCTCTGATCCGAGATCATCGCACCATCCAGGGCACGGCTGGTCCGGTAGAGCAACTGCAGCGAATGGTTGCTGCGCGCCAGATCGCGCGTCTTCTCGGCGACCCGCTCTTCAAGCTCGTTGTAGATGTTCCACAGGCCGCGCGTCATCAGGTTCATCGCCGCGCCGAGTCGCCCCAGTTCATCGTCGCCAACGAAGGCGGTTCGCGCCGAGAAGTCGCCCTGCCGCACCTGATCGGCGCACTGCAACAGCGCGTCGAGCGGTCGCACCACGCGCCGCTGCAAGAGTAAGAGCGTGACCAGCACCGCGAGCAGGGTCAGCCCCAGGGCGCCGGCTTGCATCCAGGCCAGTGCATCGATGCGCTGCTCGGCACGGTCCTCCAGCCGGCGCACCAGGGTATGAATCTGTTCGACGAAGTCATCGACCTCGGCACGAAAGTCGAGTCCTCCGCTAGCGATCGCCTCGGCGTTGAGCGCCGGGCGCATCACTTGGCGCCAGCGCTCGGCGACCTGTTCATAGCCGATACGTAACGGATCGGTGATCGCCGTTGGGATCGCTTCGGTCAGCCTCGGGCTCGCCAGGCGTTGCTCAAGCTCGTCGGCAAGCTGCCGCACGCGCTCGGCGCGCGCCTCGGTGGGCATCGCCGAATCCGCCAGCACCTCCGCGATGCGGTACGACTGCATGCGCAGCGTGCCGGACTGATTCACCGCCGAGGCCATGCCCTGGTTCAGTTGCGCGACCAGCATCGCGCTGACCATCGCCGCCACCCCAACGGCGAGGATGAAGCCCATCAGCAGGCCGATGGTCAGCAGCAGCGAATAGCGTCGATCAGCCAAGGGTAGCGGCATGGATTGAGGTTCTACGCCAAGCCGGCGGGGAGCGAAAGAGAACTACCTCCAAAAAGCGCGAGGGCCCGACTCGAACGGGGTCAAGCCTGCAAGCGACCGAGGCATCATCAACAAAAACAGACCTCTAGCCAAGACCCAGGCTACCCAAAAGGAGGTAACCCGCAACGCTTTGGTCGGATTTTCAATGGCTTGCGCCCTAACCCCAAGCGGTTAGGCTTGAGCTGAATCAAGCTTGACCGGCCATCGCCATGAACCACGCCGACCGCGAGAAGACCTGCCTACCGCTGCTGGAGATCACCCCCGGCTTCGCCTCACTGCCGGAGGAAGGCTTGCGTTATCTCGCCGCGGGCTGTTTTCAGCGCACCGCGAGCCGTGGGCAGGTGCTCTGTGAGCGTGGTCAGCCGCTGGATGGCTTTCATCTGCTGCTGCGCGGCCGCGTTAAGCTCTCGCTGTTGTCTGCGGAAGGCGCCGAGCGGGTGCTCGACATCGTGCTGCCCGGTCGCACCTTCGGCGAGTCAGCCGCCTTTCTGGCCCGGCCCTGCGCCCTGCATGCCGAGGCCTTGATGGATTCGCGACTGCTGTTCGTCGATCTCAAGCGGGTGCGCAGCGCCATCGAGCGCTGGCCCGAGGTGGCGCATCTGATGCTGGCCTTGGTGGCCGAACGCGCGCAGCGGCTGATCGCGGACGTTGAGGCCTGCTGCCTGCATTCCGCCGCGCAACGGGTCGCGGCGATGCTGCTGCGCGATGCCCAGAGCGACCCGGATGAGCCGGACCGCGCGACCCTCGAATTGCCCGCGGCCAAGATCGTGGTCGCCTCCAGCCTGAATCTTTCTGCGGAAACCTTCTCGCGCGAGCTACATGGGCTGGCGCGGCGCGGGCTGATCGAGATCGAGCGCCGCAGGATTCGGATTCCCTCCCTAGAGCAATTGCGTCGGCTCGGAGGGCTGGAAGGCGCCGAGATCCCGGCAGCCGAGAGCAATGCGCAGACCTCGTTAGCGCTGGCCTGATGCTTGAGCTAGCCTGATGCTGGAACCGCGATCATCGGCCCTAGTGCATCACTTCAGACAAGCCGAGACCGTTCTCACCGTCGTCTTGCTGGCAGCGCTGTAGGAGCCCGCTTGCGGGCGATGTTCGCAGCCAGGACCCCGGCGAGATCGCCCGCAAGCGGGCTCCTACCGCGCAACGACGGGGGGCAGCAGCGACCCGATTTCGGGATTTCCGCGTTCTTGCACTAGCGATGCTCAAGTGCCCCCTTGCACAGTCCGAACGGCCCCCTAGCGTCGCTCAATCACCCCCAAGCGCAGCTCGAGCACCCGCGCGCGATCCGCGATTTGCTCGGAGAACTCAGTGCCAAGATGCAGATAGGCGCCGGGCTCCTGACTCGGACCCCGCATCAGGGTCATCGGCTGCTCGGCGGCGACCTCGCCGCTGCTGTCCCTAGCGACCAAGATGACCGGCACCTCCAGCCCCGGCTGCTGCGGCCAAGCAGCCGCATCCGCCAGCGGGCTCTTGATCTCGAGCAACAGCTCGACCCGCCCGCGACGCTGATCAAAGGTCTGCGCAGCGACCCGCAGCGGCTCGCCTTGCAGCCCAACGCCGAGCCGCCAATCAACCGCTGAATCCTTGCTCCCTACCGTCGTGAACGGCGTTGCGGCGGCGGGCTGACCCGTTAGAGGGACAGCCTGCGCCGCCTGCTCGATGCGCGCCAGGCGTTGTGTCAGCAGCTCGGTGCGTGCCTCGAGCTGTGCCAGGCGGGCTGCCACATTGGGGTCGGGGGCATCGCTGGTGCGCGACACCGACTGGATCAGGATCAGCGCAAACAGCAGGGCTGCGAACAGGATGACAGGCTTCATGGTCGGCTCCGAGGGGATGGGTGATCAGGGATGGGTGATCAGGGATGGGTGATCAGGGAGGCGTAATCAGGCTCGAACAGACGGTTGAACAGGTCTTCAAACAGGCCTGAACCTCGCTCGAATTGACACTTGTCAATCTAAAGCAGCGACCAGGGGCCAGGCTTGAGTCATATCAAGAACCCACCCGAGCCGAGCCGAGCCGTTATCACTCTCGCGCAACGAGACTGATGCGGATTCGACGCGATGCACAACGAGATCATCGGCGACATCCTGAGCTGCGTGGTCTACACCCAGCCGGGCTGCGGAGCCGAAGTCGCCGCGCTGATCGGCGCGCAACCGGGCGCCGAGGTCCTTGCCGGCGTTGCTGAGCGCAAGCAACACTCGCACTCAAAGCCAATCTTGAGGGCCATCAAGGTTAGCCGACGCCGGCAGCGGCAGAGTTGAGATTGACCGCGACAACGAGCGGCGGCCGACCGACCGTCGCCGAATCCCAAAGGAGGCCCCATGCTCAAGACCTGTTGCCGATCATTCACAGCCAGATTGATCTGCCTGCGCTCCCTGCGCTTGCTGCTGTTGCCGGTATGCGTCATTTGCCTGATACCGGTCGCGCAAGCCGAGGGCGTGCGCTCGGCGGCCATGCTCTCCCACACCTGCGCTGGCTGCCACGGCACCGATGGTGCCAGCGCCGGCGAGGCGATGCCGACCATCGCCGGCATGGACAAGGGCTACCTGGTCAAGGTCCTCGAAGACTACAAACAGGATCTGCGCCCCTCAACCATCATGGGCCGCATCATGCGCGGCTACAGCGATCAGGAGATCGCCGCCATCGCCAGCTTCTTCGCTGAGCGGCCCTGGGTCTCGACCGAGCGGCCGATCGACGGCGAACTCGCCTACCAGGGCGAGCTGATCCACCAGGAGCGCTGCGAGAGCTGCCATGCCGATGGGGGTCGCGGCCAGGACATCCGCTCGCCGCGGCTCGCCGGCCAATGGGGGCCGTACATCCAGTATGCGTTGGAGACCTGTCGTGCCCGTGGTGAGAGCTGCAAGAAGCGCCAGGGCGCCGAGCGCGTGATGGTGCTCGAGGACGCCGAGATCCAAGCCCTCGCCCACTACTACGAGAGCCAAAAATGAGCACACAGCCGATGAATCCCTCGCGTCGCCGGTTCCTGGGCTCGCTTGGCCGCGCGGCGGCGGGCAGTGCCGCCGTGGGTCTGCTCGGCGCCCCGGCCATCCTCCGTGCTGAAACCCCCAAGGCCCGCGTGGTCGTGGTCGGTGGTGGTTACGGCGGCGCCATCGCTGCCAAGTATCTGAAGATGGCCGATCCCGCGCTGCGCGTGACCCTGATCGAACGCAATCCGGTCTATGTCTCCTGCCCGCTGAGCAACGAGGTGCTCTCGGGCGAGCGCGAGATGGAGAGCCTGACCTTCGATTACCGGGGCTTGAGCCGTCGCGGCATCGCGGTGATGGGCGATGAGATCGTCGAGATCGACCCTGAGAAGCGCCTCGTGCGCGGCAAGGGTGGCGCGGTCTACAACTACGACAAGCTGATCCTCTCGCCGGGTATCTCCTTCGACTTCAGCACCATCGACGGCATGAGCACCGAGCTGGCGGACTCAACATTTCCGCACGCCTGGAAGGCTGGCCCGCAGACCCTGCTGCTGCGCCGGCAGTTGGAAGCCATGCCCGATGGTGGCGTCTGCGCCATCGTCGCGCCGCCGAATCCGTTCCGCTGCCCGCCTGGCCCCTATGAACGGGCGGCGCAGATCGCGCTCTATCTCAGCCATCACAAGCCGAAGTCCAAGGTGATGATCTATGACGCCAAGGACGCCTTCTCCAAACAGGGGCTGTTCCAAGCCGCTTGGAAGGAGCACTACGGGGACATGATCGAATGGATTCCGGCAGCGGCGGGCGGCAACATCGAGGCCATCGATCCCAACAGCATGACGCTGGTCGGCGCGGTCGAGGACTTCCAGGCCGATGTGATCAATCTGATCCCACCGCAACGCGCCGCCGAGCTGGCGGTGAACAACGGCCTGGTCGACGCCAGCGGCTGGTGCCCGGTCAATCAACAGACCTTCGAGTCGACCCTGCATCCGGATATCTACATCATCGGTGATGCGGCCTTGGCCGGGGCGATGCCCAAGTCCGGCTATTCCGCCAACTCACAGGGCAAGGTCTGCGCCATGGCTGTGGCCGCCGCGATCAACGGCCAGCCGGCGCCGGTACCCTCTTATGTGAATACCTGCTACAGCATCCTGGCGCCCGATCATGGCATCTCGGTGGCCGGTGTCTATGAGCTGAAGGGCGGCGAGATCGTCTCGGTGCCCGGTGCCGGTGGTCTCTCCGCCGCCGATGCCGATGCGCACACGCGGGCGATTGAGGTGCAGTTCGCGATCGGTTGGTATCGCAATATTACGGCGGATATGTTTACCTGATGGACGAGCAGGTGCCTGCTGGCCAGGCACCTGACATGACCTAAGGCGAGCGGGCTTGCCACCTGCGCGCTGCGCTCAGAGCAGACGCCTGGTTCTCTTGTCTCGTTCCCCCGTATTCGCAGCCGACCTGGACTCGATGCCAAACACGACCCCCTTGCTAGCGCTCGGCTTCCGCCCCTTCTTCCTCGTCGCTGGCGCGATCAGCTCCAGCGCTCCTCGGGTGCGCAGCAAAGGATAACTCCTTCGGGGGATATGATCACCCGGGACTAAACACATAAGCCGACACTCAGCAGTGATGATCACGCAGGGCTTTCTGCTCAAAACCATTGCGCATAGCGCATGACATCAATACTGGCTCGCAACGGACCATGCTTGCGGTGATTGCACGCGCAGTGCGCAACGCACCTGACTGATCGCGATCAAACCCGAGGCCTGGTGCCAACCTGCCTCACAGACCTGCCGGTCGGCCTCTGTAAAAAGCCGTTGTAGCACCAGCCCAAGGTCACCCCGGCGCTCGTACTCAAGCCCCCGCGCACGATAGGCCGCTTCGGCTTTTGCAGCGCCTGCGACACCGATCTCGAACAGGTGCTGGGTCAAGCGTGATCGCACAACCTCAGGGCCCAGCCGATCGATCAGAGGCTGAATGACCGCCCGGCCGCTGTATGGCCTGTCCAATCGCTGGGGCTTGAGATCCTCCGGCAGCAGGCTGTCCAGCGGCTCGCCATTGGCCTGGCCCTGCAGCAGATCTTCATCGACCATCTGCGCCAGATCCGGGCGCGGATCAGCGCCGGTGCGCGCAGCGAGTTGCAGCAACGCGATCGATTCAGCCCGATGGCCACTCGGCGGTAGCCCACAGAGAGCGTGATCAAGGATGTCGTGGATGAACACCGCAGTAGGTATCTGATCGCCGGTGGCTGGTGTCGAGGCGATGATGTTCGGATCATCGATCGCCGAGGCGAGCTTCCAGCCGCGGGCGCCAAAACCGTTCGGCCAGTCGCATCGATAACACCAGTCAAGCTGCACCTCAATCACGGACCGGGGCCTCCCAAACCAGCTGCAGGATCTGGCTGTCGCTGACGCCACGACTGACCTCACATTGATCGCAGACTGCGCGCAGCGGACGCTGGGTGCAGCCCTGGCAGCGGCGCACCAGCGCTTGGGCTTGGGCCAGATCGCGCCGTTGTGTCTTAATGGCGGCCGCTTGCGCGGCGAGGCTTTGATCCATGGCGGCAAGACGGGCCAGGACATCACGGCTCGCCGCATCCCCGGTCTCGTTCTGCGAACGCACAGCGGCCAGCGCCGCCAGCTCTTGCAGCGAGAAGCCGAGACGGGCCAGCGCCAGCACGGCGGCAAAACGGGCCACATCCGCCTCATCGTACAGCCGGGTTCCACCCGGCGTGCGCTGCGGCTGCACTAGCCCCTGCGCTTCGTAGAAGCGCAGGGTGCGCACCGTGGTACCAAGCTGCTCGGCGATGGCGCCGATCTTCATGATCATCACACCCCGCTACAGCCAGCGCGATTCACAGGTCAACGAAGCGTGCTGACAGGCCCCGCTTCTGCACCACGGCTAGGAGCTGCTGTGAGGTGGCTCGCGCGGGATCATACAAGGCAAACAACAGGTGTGGTTTGGTCGAGGGCTCCAAGCGCGTTTCGCCTGCCAGCTCAGCTTGAAGGTGATCCTTCAACGCAGCCCGCACATTGTTGTCTAAGGCTTGTTTAGTGTGCAGCAGAAGTTTCGTCGACATGGTTGACCTCCGATTGGCGTGGAGCACTAATCTAACGCCAACGTCAGATAAAAGGCAACCATGGGAGCTGGATGCTGCTCTCGGGCCTATTCTGGAGCGGCGCCTTCGCTGCCTTCCTGGTCGTTATCGGGCCGATACTGCTGGCGCCGCGCATCGATGGTCAGTCGATCTGAAGCCTGGTCTCCAGTCGGCGCGATGCCTTAATAAGGTCGCCGCCCCTGCTTCCAGGTACCCGCCGGAATCATCGATCAGTCACTGTTGGCCTGGCTCGCGCTGTCGCAAGAGCCCGCTGCCGATCAACGGTTTCTCGCAAGCCGATCGATCTCAGTGTTGTCGTGCTTACCGACTGCCACGACAAGGACGAGCAGCTCAGTCTCCTGAACCTCGTAGACCAGCCGGTAGCCAATCGCCCGCAGCTTGAGCTTGTAGCGGTTCGAGCGCCCCGAGAGCTGGGCCGCAGGCACCTGTGGATTTTCCAGTCGCTCGGTGAGCTTCTTCTTGAACTGACTGCGGACGGTTGCATCCAATCGGCGCCATTCCTTCAACGCCAGCGGATGAAAGGCCAGTTCATAGCTCATCCAGCGCAACCTTGACCGCGGCCTGCCCATCGGCCAGGCGGGCATCGGCAAGCGCGTTCAGCTCCAAGTCTTCGAGGCGATTCATCAAGGCTTCGTAGGCTTGCGCTGGGACACAGTAGAACGCGGGTTCGTTGCGATTGAGGATGGCGACCGGAAAGCCTTCGCCAGCGGCCACAGTGCCCATTGGATTTCGCTTCAGCTCGGTGACGCTCGCGGTCATCTCGGCCAGGATTGGATGTGCCATTATGCGCTCCAGCTATCCAAAACAGACTCGGAAAAGGGCTTAGGATAGCACCGCTAAGCGGTCTTCGATGCCCTTTCCTCGCAGAGACGATCCATCCGAAGCGGTTCGATACTGCCCGATGCGACTTGCCCCGCCATCAATGACTGGCCGAGCGAACGGCCCCCGACCAAACGCTGCTTGACTCCGATCAAGGAGCGGACAGGCGGCTGCAGGCTCAATGAACGCTTTAGGGATCACGACGCCGCTCCTTCCCTGTCACCTGATCTTCGATGAACAAGTCCTCAGCGAGTCACCATGAAGCCCATCCTGACCTCACTCAGCCGTGGACTGCTGATCCTACTCGGGCTGGGCGGCGGCATCGCCCTGGCCGCGTTCTTGATCAGCCATGCCCGGGCACCGCAACACAGCGACAGCCAGGCACCGGCGCCGACGCTGACCGTCATCGAGCTGCAACCTGTCGCCCTGCGAATCGAGGCGCGCGGCCTCGGCACCGCGCGCGCGGCCGAACGCTGGCAAGCGGTGGCCAATGTCGCCGGGCGCGTGGTCGAGCGCCATCCGGATTTGGAAAGCGGCAACCTGCTGCCGGCCGGCACCCTGTTGCTCGTGCTCGACCCGAGCCGCTATCAGTTGGCCATCGCCGAGGCCGAGGCCGAACGCGAACGTCTGAGCGCCGAGCAGGCCCAGCTCGAGGTCGAGGCCGAGAGCACGCGCCGCCTGCTTGCCCTCGAGCAGGAACGCCTGGACCTGACCGAACAGGAACTCGCGCGTATCGAACAGCTCGCCAAGAACGGCTCGGCCTCGCGCTCGCAGCTCGACGAGCAGCGTCGCGCCAGCGCCGCCCAACGCCGCGCCGTGGCGACCTTGGAGAACGAACTCTCGCTCATCCCCTCCCGTCGTCAGCAACTGGCCGCGCAACAGGCGCGCGCCGTCGTGCTGCTGGCGCAGGCCGAGCAGGACCTCGCCGACACCCGTTTCGAGGCGCCCTATGCGCTGCGCCTGTCCGAGGTCGAGGTTGAGTTGCATCAGTACATCGCGCCGGGCCAACAGCTGTTCAGCGCCGACAGCCTTGCGGCGGCCGAGGTCGAGGCGCAGATCCCGCTTGGCATGCTGCGCCGACTGCTCGGCAGTGTCGCGACGGTCGCTGCCACGCCTAATGGACCGAACGCATCGAACGCGCCGATTCCCGAGACGCGGCGTCTTGATGAGCGCATGGACTTCAGCGCCGTCAACGCCGAGGTGCGCCTGGTCGGCGACGAACAGGTGCGCTGGCCCGCTGAACTGACCCGGGTCGCCAGCGGCCTCGACCCGGTGACCCGCAGCGCGCGGGTGGTGGTTCGGGTCGCGCATCCCTATCGCGATGCCAGCCCGCCCGATCGCCCGCCGTTGCAGCCCGGCATGCTGACCCAGGTCACCCTGTCCGCGGCCAGTCCTGAGCCGCGATTGGTGGTGCCGACGGCGGCCTTGCACCCCGCAGCGGCAGCCGTGCATCCCGCCGTGGGCGTCGACGGTGCAGTCAACAACGCAGTCGATGGGGAAGCCGGCAGGCAGGCAGAAGCCGATAGCAAGCAGACCCTATCAGGCTCAGACTCTGGCGCTGGCTCTAGAGCTGGCGCCGGTCATCGAACGCGCCTGGTCTATCGACTCGACGCCGAGGATCGACTTCGCCACACCCCGGTCGAGATCGCCTTCGAGCAGGGCGGCCTTGCCGTGATCGCCGCTGGCCTCGCGCCCGGCGATCGCGTCATCGTCGATGACCCCTTGCCGGCGATCGATGGCATGCTGATCAACCCTCGCCCTGCTCCTCCAACTCACCCCCCGCAACCAGCACAAACGCCCTCGGCGGGAGCCATCCCATGATCCGCTGGTTCGCGGCCCACCCGACCGCGGCCAACCTGCTGCTGCTCCTGTTGCTGGCCGCGGGTCTGTTCGCCGCGCCGACCCTGCAGCGCGAGACCTTCCCCGACTACCGCCCGACCGAAGTCAGCATCGAGGTCGAATACCGCGGTGCCAGCGCCGCCGATGTCGAGGAGGCGATCTGCCGACGGCTGCGCGATGCGCTCAAGGCAGTCGACGATCTCGATGAGCTGAGCTGCATCGCTCAGGACAACCTCGCCAACGCCACCGCGACCATGGAACCCGGCGGCGACGCGCTGCGCTTTCGCAGCGACATCGAGACCGCCGTGCGCGCCATCCGCCATCTGCCGGCTCGCGCCGAGACGCCGATCGTGCGCTCGCTGCATCAGAGCGATCTGGTCGCGGCGGTTGCGATCAGCGGCGCGTTGCCGCTGGCGCAGCTCGAGGAGATCGCGCGCCGTCTCGAAGATCGTATCCTGCGCCTGCCCGGTGTCGCCGAGGTGCAGATCCAAGGCCTGTCGCAACGCCAGTGGCTGGTGGAGGTACCGCGCGACGTGCTCGCCCAGCACGGACTCTCGGCGCGTGCACTGGCGCAACTGATCGCCCGCCAGAACATCGACCTGCCGCTCGGCGTCCTGGAGGGCGACGACCGCGAGCTGTTGCTACGCTTTACCGATCAACGTCGCTCGCTGCGTGCGCTGGCCGATCTGGTGGTGGTGTCCGATGCTGAGGGCGGCGAGCTGACCCTGGGCCAGCTCGCCAAGCTGTCGCAGGTCGGCGAGCGCACCGAGGAGCAGATCCACTTCAACGGCGAGCGCGCCTTGGTGCTCGAGGTCAGCAAGGGCCTGCGCGACGATGCACTGCGGGTGTTCGCGGCGCTCGAGGCCCTGGTCGCCGAGGAGCAGGCGCGGCTCAGCACCGGCATGCAGCTGACCCTGACCCAGGACATGACCAGCATCGTGCGCGATCGGTTGCGGATGCTGGTCAATAACGGCCTGATGGGGCTGCTGTTGGTGGTCTTGGTGATGAGCCTGTTCTTCCGCCCGCGCCTGGCGCTCTGGGCGGTGCTCGGACTGCCGGCGGCCTTCGCCGGAGCCTTTGTGGTCATGGCCCTGACCGCGCTGTCGCTAAACATGATCACCCTGGTGGCGCTGCTGATGGCGATCGGTATCGTGATGGATGACGCCATCGTCATCACCGACAACATTGCCGCGCGGGCGAGCGCTCGACTCGGTGCTCGAGCAAGTCACGGCGCTCGAGATGCGGTCAGCCATCCGTCCGATGGCGGGGTTGGTCAAGGGACCAGCAACGACAATAAGGACGCGTGCAACGCGGAGGCGTGCAACGCGGAGGCAAACGGCAGTGCCGCTGCTCAACCGAGCTCCGCGACCAACGCTTCTTCAGAGAGCTCGGCTGCCAGCAGGATTGCACCCTCTCCACTCGACACCGTCGTCACCGGCACCCGCGAAGTGCTGCCCGGCGTGCTGTCCTCCTTCCTGACCACGGTCTCGGTGTTCCTGCCGCTGTCGTTCCTCGCCGGCGAGCTGGGCGCGGTGCTCCAGGTGCTGCCGATCGTGCTGATCGCTGCGCTGGCGGCGAGCCTGATCGAGGCCTTCCTGATCCTGCCGCATCATCTCAAGGGCAGCGTCAACAGCCTGCGGGAGGCGCCCGAGTCGCGGCTGCGGCAGGCCTTCGAGCGCGGCTTCGCGGCCTTGCGCGAGCGCGTCGGTCGCGTCGCCGATGCGGCGATCCGCGCCCGCCATGCGGTGCTCGGCCTGGTGCTGCTGGTGCTGATCGGCTCGGTCGGCTTCGTCGCCGGTGGCCACATCGGCAGCGAGGCGATGCCTTCGATCGACGGTGATGTGCTGGAGGCGCGCATCCTGATGCCGCAGGGCACGCCGCTGGCGCGCACCGAGGCGGTCGCGGCACAGGTCGAGGCGGCGATGCGCCAACTCGATGCGGAGCTGACACCGCAGCAGCCCGACGGCGCCGCGCTGGTCGAGGCGATCCAGACCCGCTTCAATCACAACCCGAGCGCGCAGGAGGCCGGCCCCCATGTCGCGACGGTGATCGTCGATCTGCTCGCCGCCGAACGTCGCACGCTGAGCCTGGATCGGCTGACCGAGGCCTGGCGCGCGGCCATTGGCCCGATCGCCGGCCTCCACAGTCTGCTGATCCAGGAGCCTGGCTTCGGCCCGGCCGGTATCCCGGTCGAGATCCGCCTGCAGGGCGAGGATCTGGACGCGCTCAAGGCCGCCGCGCTCGAGGCCAGTGCGCAGCTGGCCGGCTATCAGGCGGTGTTCAACGTCATCGACGATCTGCGCCCCGGCAAGCCGCAGCGCCGCTATCGGCTCGCCGAGGGTGCCCATGGGCTGGGGCTGACCGCCGAGGAGGTCGCCGCGCAACTGCGCGCGGCCTGGCTCGGCGAGATCGCCGACAGCCAGCGCATCGGCGCCTGGGACATCGAGATCCTGGTGCGCCAGGCCGAGGACGACCGCGATGGGCTCGATGATCTGGCCGATCAGACCATCCAGCTCGCCGACGGCCAGCGCGCGCCGCTCAGCGCGGTGGCCAGGGTCAGCGAGCAGCGCGACTGGGCGCGGATCACCCGCATCGATGGCCGTCGTACGGTGACGGTCGCTGCCGATGTCGATGCCCGGCTGGCCAGCGGTCAGGCCATCGTCAGCGATCTGCGCGGGCGTTGGTTGGATGACTTCCAGGCGCGTCATCCTGGGGTTGAGGTGCAGTTCGAGGGCCAGGTCGCCAACGCCGCCGAGACCGGTGGTTCGATTCGCCGTGGGCTACTGATCGGCCTGCTCGGGATCTTCGTCATCCTCTCGTTCCAGTTCCGTGGCTACGTCGAGCCGCTGATCGTGATGCTGGCGATCCCGCTCGCCTTCATCGGCGCCATCTGGGGCCATGTGCTGATGGGCTATTACCTGTCGATGCCGTCGCTGATCGGCGCCGCCTCGCTGGCCGGCATCGTCGTCAACAACGCCATCCTGCTGATCCAGTTCATCAACGCCAACCGCGCCCAGGGACTCTCTGCCGCGGCCGCTGCCGGCCAGGCCAGCCGTCAGCGGCTGCGCGCGATCCTGATCTCCTCGCTGACCACCATGGCCGGTCTGGCGCCGCTGCTCGCCGAGACCAGCACCCAGGCCGATGCGATCAAGCCGCTGGTGATCTCGGTGGTGTTCGGGCTGCTCAGTGCGACGCTGTTGGTGTTGCTGGTGATTCCCGCGCTCTATGTGCTACTTGATGATCTGGGGTTGGCGCGGCCGAGGGCTGAGGCTGACTGATCGAGCCCATGCGTTGGGCGAAACACAGGGCAGAAGCCAGTCGAGCACCGAGTTGAGCCGCTGCGCTTCCGATGTTCGAGTCGCTTCCGAGAACAGCTGCAAGGCAGAAGAGGGGGCTTGATACGCATCAAGGGCCGTCCTGTCGGCCTGGCGCGCACAGGCCTGGCAAGCGCGCCTGCGACGCGCTGCACCAGGCTCGCCAACGCGCCAGGCCTTACAAGCAGCTCGCGACGGCAACCGGCTGGTCAACGACAGCGGTGAGTGTCCGGTCGATAGCAGACCTCGGCCGCAAGGCCGCAGCACGAGCGATCGAGATGCAGTTCGCGGTCGTCGGGTATTGCAACATCGAGGCAGATCGGTTGACTGAAGGTGCGAGCCGATGTCGGAATAAGGTGCTACAGAGGCTGTGCTCGGGTAGCGCCCCGGCCTTGGCGAGCGCTTGCAGGCTCAGCACGGCTTCTGTACGGATGGCCTAAGGCAGTGGGACAATCAACCTGGGCTGTGGACTCACCGCCCGCCACCCGATGAAAGCCGTCACCCTGTTTCCTGCGCCGGCACCGGCTCGCGCGAAACCTCCGCTGACCCGAGCCTCACCATGCCGGAACTGTTGCACCTGTGGCTGATCTATGAGCCCGATCTGACCTTTCTGCAATCGCGCGACGCGGCGCTGACCCTGAGCCGGGCGCGCGCCCTCGCCGCAGCGAAGCCGGACAAGCCGAATCTGGTGTTCGCCGCCGCGCGCTTCGTCTCCCAGCGCATCCTAAACGAGGAACGGTTGAACGTGGAGTTCGCCCCATTGCCGTTCGCCCTGTACCGAGTCGAGCGGACCTAACCCACCTGTTGGAGCAAACGCCGATGCCCGCGATGACTGTCAAGGCCCATTACGATGGCCGCACCATCCAACTGGACGAGCCCATCAAGCTGGTGCCGAATGCCCGACTACTGGTGACTGTGTTGGAGCCAGCGGACGAGATTGACACCGATTGGCCAGACCTCGCCGCCAACGCGCTTGCCAATGCCTTCGGCGACAACGAGCCGGAGTATGGCCCGGCCCATGTGCTGCCTCGATGAACGAGGGCGATCTTGTGATAACTCCCCTACCGCAGGCAGACGGGGTGGTGAAGAATCGGCCTTGTATCGCCTTACTGCGAATGCCGGGTTTCGGCGATTGGCTCTTATGTGGGGTCAGCACCCAACTGCGGCAGGTTGTACCGGGCTTCGATGAAATCATCGGACCAGAAGACGCGGACTTTGGGGGCAGCGGGCTGAAGGCGCCGTCGCTGATTCGCTTTGGATTCCTGGCAGTGCTCCCCGAAGCGCGGTTACTCGGAGCCATCGGAACCTTGGCCCCTGAACGGCATCGCCGGCTGCTAGCGCGGCTCGCTGCCTACTTACACTCGCAGGGGCATCCAAGAGGGAAAACCCATGCCTCTTCGTGACTTGGAATACCAAGCCCGCGTGCTGGCGCGGCTTGATGACTATTTCATCGAGCTATCAGCGCAGAAGGCCAAGGCGGACAAGATCATCGCCGCCAATACCACGGAGACGGACCCGGACCTGATCCGGAGGGTGAGCACCTATCCGGCAATCCGGATACCGAGTACAAGCAGGCCCTGCTGCAGCTGATGAACGAGACATTCCAGGCCGGTCAGATCGATCGCATCGGCGAGCTGGAGCTGGTCGGCGGCGACGGCACGCAGGTGGAGTGCGATCTGGTGCTGGCAACCGAGTGGCCGGCACGGCTCGCGGAGCGGCTTAATCGGTCGCATCCAGGATGAGGTCAGGCCCGCGCCAGGTTGAACCAAGAGTCCGATCTGTTCAGCAGCACACCGGAGAGGCTCATCCAGATCAGGAACAGGATCAGGATCAGGGCCAGCCCGAGCACCTTGTGCAGCCATTTGGAGACACGGTGGATGACGTTCATCTCACAGCCAGAGCTAGCCGTGACTGCCCGCCACGGCGCCGGCAACCGTCACCAGGCTCAGCGTCAGCAGCAGCCAGTGCATGCGCTCCATCCAGCCGAAGACTCGGCGTGGATGCTTGGCCGCATGGCGCAGGAACAGCTTCCACAGCACCAAGGGCTCCAGCACGAATAGCATGAGCGTGAACAACACCCACACGAGCACCATGGCGTGCATCCACCAGAACGACAGCTGGGTAAAACGCTCCCAGCCGGTCGGGTCTGTGCGCGCGCACAGCGCCGTCATGACCCTGAGGTGTCGACTTTACCCAGGCCCCTTCTGCCGGCCTTGACCCATGTCAAGTTGGCCTCCCGGTGGCGAACCCGAGTCGACCGGCGGCGACCATCGATCGCGAACAGCCCGATGAGCGAGGTTGCGATCAAGACCTCCTATAGCTGCCTTGGCGGGTGCTGTGGACCGCCAATGGCAAGCGAATTATCGTCATGGGCTTGCGCTACACTTTCAGCACGTTAACGTGGATCGAAAGCTTCGGCATGCGATGGAATAGCTCCACGGTATGGATTGGAGCAAAGCCAGCTGCGCTGATCAAACGGGTCGCCGATCAGCAGATCAAACACGCCTACCCTCTGTCCATGATCCGCACGATCATGGCCCCATCACCGCCCTGAGCGCCTTGGGATGACCGTCAAACAGACGCTTGCGACAGTTGAGTCCGGCCGCCCGGGCGAGGTCTTCGTCGCCTTTCTCAAGCTCGGCCTGATCTCGTTCGGCGGTCCGATCGCGCATCTTGGCTATTTCCGCGATGAACTGGTGCTGCGCCGGCGCTGGCTGAGCGAAGCGAGCTATGCCGATCTGGTGGCGCTCTGTCAGTTCCTGCCGGGACCGGCGAGTAGTCAGGTCGGCTTCGCGCTCGGCTATCTGCGCGGCGGACTGCGCGGCGCCCTGCTCGCCTGGGCCGCCTTCACCCTGCCCTCGGCGCTCTTGCTGCTGGCCTTCGCGCTCGGCGCCGAGGCGGTTGGCGGCGAACTTGGGCAAGACCTGCTCCGGGGGCTCAAGCTGGTGGCGGGTGCCAATGCCGCCGTGGTCGGCATCTTGGGGGCGGCGCTCTATCAGCCGCTGTGGACCAGCTTCATCGGGGGCGACAAACACCAGATCCAACTGGGCCGCGACCTCCAACGCCTCCATCCGCATCAGGGCAATCAAAGGCCCCGTATTGATCACGATCCGCTTATCCATGTCGGGCGAAGTCGATCTCCAGATCCGCATCGTCTGGACGCATATTGCTGATCGGAAACCCGATCCGAGGCAGCGCGTAGAGAAAATCAACGCGGCCCTTGCCGCACAATTTGGCTGCCTGTCCCGAAGACAGCTTGCCCTGCTCGTACAGCTGCGTGGCCAACAGGAGACGGGCCTCCAGCGCAAACTCATCGGGCGATAAGCCGACGTTGATCAGGAGGTCGTCGTCGTAATCGATATGACTTGATGGGTCATATTCAGCCTTCAGGCTTCAGGATTCAGGATTCAGGATTCAGGATTCAGGATTCAGGATTCAGGATTCAGGAGATGATAACGAATGCCGCGACCGGCACCGAACTTGGTGACCGCCCCTCGGCGAGCAGCGCGGCAATCGCGCCATTCCACTGGGCGTCGCTGAGGCCTGTGGCGGCGAGGACGTCGGCCTCACTCGCGCCGGCGGAAGACGCTTGTTCAGTACGTCTCACGAGCGACGCGGTTCGGCGTCAGTCGATGCTGGCGCCGCCGACGCCCAAGCCAGTTGCGCAGCCAATCGTAGACGCCGGTCAGCGTGATCAGCACTAGCAGCAAGGCGCCGAGCGGCACGATCAGGATGGAGCCGCCGCCGAGCCACGCTTGGAAGAACCGCCCATTGTGGACCTCGAACAATTAGTTCCAGAGCGGCATCCGATACTGATCGCGCACCTGCGCGGGCATCTCAAAGGCATCGGCGGCTTCTCCGCTGTTGGCCACCAAGCCCTGATTCATGAATGGATGTCTCGGTGCTACTTGGACGATATTGATGGCCGCAAAGATTGACAGATCTCAACCGCATGATCAACGATTGGGTTGAAGGTTATTGCACACAGCCCGCTCAACCTGACAATGGGCGCGTAGATGACCTGAGCCCTGCCTCGGTGCGATCGCGGCTCTGATGCCTCGACTCGATGCCACCGCAGCGCCGCCATCCTCACCACTGGAGTCACAAACAGCATGATGAACAAATCGCTCCTCGCCGCCTGCGCGGCCCTCTCCCTGCTGGCCGCCCCGCTCCAAGCCGATGATCAATCGGCCCTGGCCGAGGCCATGGAGGAATACCTGGAGTTCACCGAATACGGCTCGAGCGTGATGCTGCCCGAGCAGATCCCGGCCGAGGACTGGCCCAACATCCTGATCATCGATACCCGCGATGCGGCGCAGTTCGAGGCCGATCACATCCCTGGAGCCACCAACATCGAGTGGCGCAAGGTGGTGGCACGACGCAACGAGATCCCGCGCGAACAGCCTGTGATCATCTACTGCAACACCGGCTCGCTGTCGGCCCAGGCCGGCTTCGCCCTGCGCCTGCTGGGCTGGAACAATGTCCGCATCCTGCAAGATGGCTTGGTCGGCTGGAAGGCCAAGGGCGGCTTCGAGGCCAATCAGCGGGCCATTGAGGCGGCTGAGGAGGCGAGTGCATCCTGATGACACTTTCCTGCGTTGAGGCAGCTCGCGGTTAACAAAGGGCTGGGCTTCATCGGCACCGCGACTAGCCTCGAGCCGGAATAATGCGCTACAAAGGCTGTGCTCAGACCTCCCGGAATCGCAGAAAAACCACCCAAATTTTTGGACAGTTTCCTCCTGAGCTGCGCCTCTAAAATGGTGCTGCGGCACGCACCCTCGACCAGCTCGTCATCGGCGATACCTCGCGCGTCCATGCAGGTGCCGCAGAGCAGCATCTCGCCTTTGCGGGCGCAGGCTGAGTGCCAGCGGATAGCAGCGAGCGGGCTCTGAGGCGTGGGACGTTATACTGTGGCGCCCTGTCCTTACCAGCCGCTCATCGTGACCCAGTCACAGTCTGCATCACCCAAACAACAGCTGTTCGAGCATCTCGCCGTGATCGCGCGCGCCCTGGGGCATTCGGCACGCTTGGAGCTGCTCGACTACCTGGCCCAAGGCGAGCGCAGCGTTGAGGAACTGGTGCGGCTCAGCGGGCTGTCGGTGGCCAACACCTCCAAGCATCTGCAGCAGCTCAAGGCCGCAGGCCTTGTCAATGCGCGGCGCGATGGCAAGTATGTGCGCTATTCGCTCGGCGATGAGCGGGCGCTGGATGCCCTCGCCGCGCTGCGCGGCATCGCCCAGGATCGCAGCGATGCGGTCGCTGAGCTGATGGCGCAGTATCTGCTGCAGCGTGATGCGCTCGAGCCGATGCCGGCGGCGGAGCTGTTGGAACAGGCGCAGGATGGGCTGGTGACGGCGCTCGATGTGCGCCCGTCCGAGGAGTTCGGCCAGGGCCATCTGCCAGGCGCCCTGAATATCCCGCTCGAGCAGATCAAGACCCGACTGGCGGAGCTGCCGCCAGAGCGACAGGTCGTCGCCTACTGCCGTGGTCCTTGGTGCGCGCTCTCATTCGAGGCGGTCGCGGCGCTGCGCGAGGCCGGTTTCGAGGCTCGACGCCTGGCCGATGGCCTGCCCGAGTGGCGCCATGCCGGGCTGCCGCTGGCGCGGGATTAGGACGGTGAGCCGGTCTCCGCCTTATCGCTTCTGAAGCTGTCTGGAAATGCTGCGGTGGCCATCCTAGAAGTCTCTCGAGCACGGAACGTTGCCGCCGCGATTGGGATTTCAGACAGCTTCTCAGCTTCAGCCCGACTCAGTTTCACCATGCTCAGCGCGGATCAGGGCGCGGAGCGTCTCTAGAGCTGCGTCAACGACGCCCCTGCTGCCCGCAGTCGGATAGACCACATAGGTCGGCAGGCGCAGGCTCGGGCTGTCGTGGATGCGGTGCAGGCAACCACCCTCAAGATAAGAGGCCGCGACCCGCTCCGGCACGAAGCAGGTGCCACCGTTAGCGAGGATCAGCTGTAGCCCAAGCCAGCCAATGTTGGCGGTCTGCGCCGGGCGCTCCAGCTCCGGATAGGCCTGGCGATGCTGGGCGAAGAAGGTCGGCCCCCAGTTGACGTAGACATAGCTGTCGTCGAGCGCGCGCCGCTCCGGGTCCGGGCCGACCAGGATCAGGGTCTCGTCGAACAGGTACTCGACCTGGATGCCAGCGGCCTGGCGCGGGCTGTACATCAGTGCCAGGTCCATGGTGCCAGCGATCACCCGGCGCATCAGGTCTTCCTCGAAGCCGATCTCGGTGTTGAGCGAGATATCCGGCATGCTCTCGCGCAGGCGACCGATCCAGCGCGGCAGCAGGCTGTCCCAGAGTGCGATGCGCGCACCCAGGGTGAGGCTGGCGCGAAAGCGGCTCGGCAGGCCGACCTCGTGGCGCGCCTGCTCGTAGGTCAGTAGCAGCGTCTTGGCGTGTCGCAGAAAACGCTCCCCGGCATGGGTCAGGCTGGCGCCCGCGCGATTGCGCACGAACAGGCGGGCGCCGAACTGCTGCTCAAGGCTCTGGATGCGCGCGCTCACCGTCGACTGGGTGACATGCACCTGCGCGGCCGCTTCGAGGAAGCTGCCATGGGCGGCGACCGCGAGGAAGGTCTTGACCTGGTCGATGTCCATCCGTGTTTGCGGAAGCAGTCAGAGACGCTCGCGCAAGCCTTCAGTATCAAAAAGCGTTAGAGCCGATTGCCGGTGGCCAGCCAGTAGTGCCAATCGGCGATGGCCTCCGCCGTGTCTTCGTCCACATCGATGCCTTGCAGATGCGAGAGCGGAACGCCGCAGGTGCTCCCGGCCCACTCGACTTCGACCGCCATATCGGTCAGGCACTCATCGTCGTTGATCATCGCCAGCACCTGCACGGGCTCTCCGAGCTTGAGGGGGGAGCGCTGACTTTCCTTGATACAGCGGGCCTGGAATGGAAAGGACAGCTTGTCGTCGAGATAACAGGACCAACCCGCAATCGCCTCCTGATCGTCATAGGTATCCACCAGCACTTTCATCGCAATCCGCTCTTCGCGCTCTTCGTCAATTTGATGCTCAGACATGCTGTGTCGCGGGGGCGGCAGCGCGATCAGCCCGTCGCGATAGAGCCCCAGCAGCGCAACCCGACAGCACATGTCCTTGAGGCTGCCATCGGGCTTGCGCCAGTCTAGCGCTTCGCACACCCGGTAGTTCAGCTGCTGGCGGCTGGCCCCAGCATGTGTACGCAGGATGTCGCGCACCTGCTCGAGCGCGGCGGCGTCGAAGACGCGCCCGCTGTAGCGTTTTTTGCTCAATCTAGCTTCCATGCGCGACGTTATACCGGAAATAAGGCGCCGTGTTCCACAGAAAATGCTCGCAGATTCATCGGTATCACTGATCCGCGGACAGCGCTCCTATCGTTAAGCGATGCCCGTTGATGCGCCAGTGGCACGCACCATTGCCGGAACTACACTGTATCTCGGGAGCCTGAATCGCAGCCCGGATGCCGCTGGCTACGCCTGGTGGCAGGAACAGCTCGCCCTCGGCCAACCACCAAGCGCGGTGATCGAGGGCTTCCTCGCCAGCAGCGAGTATCACGACCGCTTCTTGCCGCCAGCGGGGGAGGGCGCAGCGGACGCGCTCGCCTTGGCGGAAACCCCAGGTTAGACGCCTGGCGCGCCACCGAGGCGCTGTGGTCGCGGGAACAGAATCTGATCGGCTTCGAGGTCATCCACGCCCATGCCGTTGAGTTAAGCAACCTCTTGCGCTAACGAGATGATCAACAATGTGGTGCGCCTTCTCGCCTTGGACTCACCACCCGGGCTTAACTCCATGGCATTGCCCTCAAGCCCGCACCACGACCAGGCTCCGCCCCTGCGGACTGCGCGCCTCGGTATAGGTGGTGCGCGCCTCGATCGGCGGCTGATCGGTGCGGCGGTCGAAGATTACCAGCCAGCCCGTGTCCAGGCCTAGCCCGTCGAGATAGCCATCGAACTGTGCCAGGCCCTCGTCCAGCGGATCGGGACGCCCGTCGCGCCAGACCTTGAGTTCCATGCCCAGGGTGACCGCGCCATAGCGCAGGCACAGATCCATGCGCCCCATGCCGATGGCATACTCGCGCTCCAGTGTTCCGCCGCCGTTGATCACCCGGTGCAGAAAGGCCATCAGCACCAACTGCGGGGCAATCTCGTGATAGGGCGCACTGCCGAGCATGGCCTGGCCGTGCTGACGCCAGAAGGCGAGAAAGGCGGTGAGCAGGCGCTCGGGGTTGAGGCTGCCGTCGTCATTGAGCCAACTGGGGAAGATCTGGGGCAGGGAATCCTGGGGACCGCTGGCGAGCATCCGCGGGAGGACCTCGCGATAGATCGGGTTGGCCACCACCAGGCCGCCACCGTGGGCGCGCTTGAGCAGGCCGAGATCGAGCAGATAGTCGCGATCCATCTCCGGTACCTCGCCGAGCGCGGTGCCGGCTAGCATCGGCTCGATCACCCGCCGCACCCGTGGCTCGCGCAGCTTGTCGGCCAGTTGATCGAGATGGGTGACTCGATTGAGGATCAGTGTCTCCTTGGCCTGGTCGATCATGGCGCGATCAATTGCACGACTGCGGTCGCGTCCCGCGCGCCTCTCGAAACAGGTCTCGTAGGCCAGGGCATTGACCAGCCAGGGCTGGCCTTGGGTGAGGGTCCAGACCTGCTCGATGGCCTCGGAGGTGAAGACCTGGCCGGTCTCCTCGGTGTGCTGGTGCAGCAGCGCGCGCACGTCGGCGGCCTCGAAATCGCCTAGGCGCAGCGATTTGGCCTTGATGTTGAAGGCGCTGCCGCCGGTGATGACTTCGCGCTCGGAGCTGGCCTGGATGCGATAGTCGCGCAGATCGCGGACCCCGCACAGCACCACCGTCTGCGGGAAGCGCTCGGGGCGCTGGGGGTAGCCGGCGCGCAGTTGGCGCAGCAGCGAGATCAGGGTGTCGCCAATCAAGGCGTCGACTTCGTCGAGCAGCAAGACCAGTGGTTGCGGGGCGGCGGCGCACCAGCGTTCGAGGAACTGCCCCAGCGCGACCGTGGCGGCACGATCGCGCAAGATGGATGTCGCCGTCGACTCGACGCCGGTGTCACCGAGTTGTCTGGTCGCTGCCGCGGCAATGGTCTGCACGATCCCCGTCATCGCGAGCGCGACATCCTCGCGCGCCGCTTGTGCGGTCTCGAGGTTGGCATAAACCGCTTGATAAACGCCGCCGCGATTCAACTGCTCGGCCAACGCCAAGAGACAACTGGTCTTGCCAGTCTGGCGCGGAGCGTGGAGCAGGAAATATTTCTTGCGCCCGATCAGGGTCAGAATCTCCTCCAGATCCCAACGCAGCAAGGGCGGCACGCTGTAATGCTCGTCGGGCCGCACCGGTCCCTCGGTGTTGAAAAAGCGCATGGCCTGACTCCAATGGTGATGATGAACCTTAATATCGCTCCCCAGTGCTGAAAGCCACCGGAGAATAGCGGATCTTCCTGCGCCCGCATCGCTTTGAACATGGCCTGTGACTGTCCAGGCGAGCGTTACGATGAGGATGATGACCATCTTAACCGGGCTGCCCCGTTCGAAACTCCCAGGACTGACGCATTGACACATCACACCCGTGCTCGCGAAATTCCCGTGCTGCCTCAGCAGCCACTCGACCCCACGCCTGCGCAGCAGGCTCTCACGCACGACCACCTTGAGCCACATGAAGACGCCGTTCTTCAGTTGTGGCAGCACGCCCGGTCAAGCGTCGACCCACCACTGGCCGCCGCCAAGCCGGTGAAGGGCGGCAAGCCTTATCCGCTCGGGCAGTGTCTGGAACTCTCCCAGGCCGTGCTGCGCCAACTGCGCCTCTGGCTTGAGTCAGGCGTGGTGCCGGGGCTGCCCGCCGGCGTGGCGGATGGATGTGATCGGCTGCGCGCGTTCCTGACCACAGGCGGGCAGTTGCGTCTGGTGTGGGGCGTGTTGCGCGGGTGCTATTTCCAAAAATGCCTTCCAGCTTGGCGCCTGGTATGTCGATGTCGCCAACGATACGGTCGATCCGGCCAAGCCGCCGGTGGAAATCCTCCCCTTTGCCGACAGCGCTCTGGTGGCGGTCACCGAATCGGCGCTGCGCCTGGCGGCGACGCTACCCTGGCCGCCCACCGCCACCCCGCCCACAGGCGCCGGGGAGCCACCTCCCCTCGATCCTTTCGATCCGGGTCCGGGTGATGCGCCTTTCTGAGGTCTGGTGCATAGATAATCGATACTCAGACGGGCGCTCCGGGAGTACTGCGCCACAGCAGCCGTTCGAAGCCCAAGGCCACCACTGCATGGGTATGCAAACGCAGGTGCTCGCCATAGGCCTGTTCCAGTCCCTGGCGATAGTCGGCCAGCTGGGCTTCGGCGGCGTCCAGGCTGGCGGCAACCAGGGGCAGACGGGCCAGTTCTTCGCGTGACTGGGTGCGCAGAGCCTGGCCGGTTTGCCCGATGTCTTGCAGGCTCAGGTACTTGAACTCCAGCAGATGATCCAGAAGCGCGAAGCGGCGCATGTCCTCACGCACCATCAGCGACAGGTCGGCATAGCCGCGATCAATCGCCGTCTCGGAGTCCATCACGTAGAAAATGTCGGCAAAGAGCGCGACCAGAAAGACGGTCTTGACCGTCAGTTCGTTGGACCAGCGATAGTCGCGGTTGTCGAAGACGCAGAGATGATTGGTTTCCAGCACCTCGATTAGGGGCGCAAGGTTACCACTGGTGTAGAAGGCTTCAGCCGCAGCGCGCAGGCTTTCGCGCGCGGGGTAGTCCGGAAAGAGCTGATCGCGAAACTTCTCGACATAGAGTTTGCGGATCACCAGGTTGGGCACCCCCAGCACCAGCCGTCCCATGACATCCAAATCCTTGAGCGTCAGAGCGCCGAAAAAATACAGCAGAGAGCCGAGAAAGGGGGCGTCCTTGGGCGCGCGGTGCATGTCCTCAACGCCGAAACGATGCGCCAGGCTGGCGATGAGCGGTGGATGTTCGGGATCCAGTGCCGCACTGATCAGCTCGGCCCCATGCGGTTGGCGGACGACGAAGTCGATGCGGTTGCGATCCATGGCCAGGTTGCTGTCGAGCATCTCGCGCGGGGGTGCTCCGGTGGTGGCCAGAGCATCGAAGAAATACAGCGCCAGCGTGGGATTATAGAGACCAGGCCCCGGCTCGTAGCCGAAGCGATAGCCGTTGTACCAGGTGCGCATAGTCTCCAGCATGCGTGCTGACCAGCCCGGATCGCCTGAGTCGCGGCCTTGCTCAGCGGCCAATTGATCCAGCACGGCGGCCACTTCCGCTTCAGTAAAACCGCACAGATCGACAAAGCGGGCATCCAGACTGATGTCTTTGGATACATTGTAACCACTGGAAATGTCCGCCAGTACCACCGGTGACACCCCGGTGATGAACACCCGGTCAATCCCGGCACCCGAGGCCAGGGATTTCACCGCCTTGAACACCGTCTTCAGCAGCCCTTCCCCGGAGACCAAGGCGTCATAATCAGCCTGGCGGCCCTGCATGAGTTCGTTGGCGAAGTTGTCGTATTCATCAATCAGCAAGTAGAGATCATGGCTCTGGGCGCGGGCGGCGCTGACGGCGGAACGCAAGGCGACCAGGCCATCGTTGGGGTGAGAGCGCAAGTCGCCGCCGAGCCTGTCGGCATAACGCACGCCAAAATCGGCCACCTGGGCATTGAGGTGATTGTGCAAGGCTTGGCGGATCTCCGCCAGACGGCCACTGGCATCGACCATGGAGAAATCCCAGCGCAGCACAAAGTAACTGTTGCGCCGGGCGGTCGGGTTCTGACCAATCGCCAGCGCTCCAAACAGGGCATCAAATTCCCCGGCCCGCGCAAGGTCGTAGTAATTCTCCAGCGTGGTGAGCCAGGCGGTTTTGCCAAAACGCCGGGGGCGCAGGAACAGCAGTTGCTTGCCGGCCTCTTCCAGCGCACGAAGGCGCGCGGTGCGATCCGCGTAGTAGTAGCCTTCGGTGCGGATGGCGTGAAAATCAGCGGTGCCGTAGGGGAACTTCATGACAAATCCTGCAACCCGAACAATCGGGACATCAGTATAAACAGGCCTGCAATCCGAGGGGACAAACCGCCAGCCCCATCGAGCTTGATGCCTGCCAGTTCCTCGCCGACCAGGGCTTTGAGATCTGGCGCGAAAGTCTGCGGCCACTGTTCGACTTGGAGCCGGTCGCCGGGGAGCGCCTGCACAACTTCGCCGCCCAAACGCGCGCGTTCAGCCTCGGAGACCTGCTGATCGCCGACAGTTGCTCACGCGGCCATTTCATCTGGCGCGGAGGTGAGTGCCCCGGCACCGCCGGCACTGATCTGCTGCTATTGCAGATTCAGGGCGAGGGACAGGCCATCAACGGCGTTCGCACCATGGCGCTGGTGCCGGGTGCGATCCGCGTCATCGACCTCGCCGACCCCTACCTGGCCGAAGACCGTGGTTTTCGCTGTCTGACTCTGGCCATCCCCCGCGCCCGCCTGGGTGCAGCCGCCGCTGGCCGTCCCGGAGGATTGGTGCTGCCGCTCACATAGCCGCTCGCGCGCATCCTCACCGCCCATCTGCTCGCTATTTGGGACAGTCTTTCCGACCTGAGCCCCGGCGAGACGCCCGCCGTGGTGAACGGCCTGCTGTATGCGCTGACCGAGGCCATCGCCTGCCAGGGCCAGACGCTTCGGCGGGCACCGCCATCGCCGTCGTCGGCCGATGCCGCCTTCGCCGCCGGACGCGCCGCGTGCCGTCAGGGCGACCACCAAGCCGCCATCACCCATTTTCGCGAGACGCTGCGCCACGCCCCAGAGCATCTTCCCGCCCACAACAATTTCGCCATGGCGCTGCAGGCGGTCGGCGAGATCGACGAAACCCTGCGGATCGCGCAGCAGGCCGTGGTGCTGGCCCCGGACAAGGCCGTGCTGCATTCCAACCTGGGCGCGCTGTGGCAGCTCCAGGGTGACCATGACCAGGCCATCGCCGCCTACGAGCAGGCGCTCGCCCTGCAACCGGATCTGTTCCTTGCGCATGACAACCTCGCCAAGGCGCTGGCGGCGCAAGGCCACTTCCACCGAGCCGAGGCGGCCTACCAAGAGGCCCGACGGCTGAGAGTCTGTCTGGAAAAAATTCAGACACAATTTGCAAGCGTTTTCTTCAGCATGGCGATGCGAATCATGTTCTCGGCCGTGGCGGTGAGCATTTCGACATCCTTGCTCAGGCGCCGAAACAGACCGAGCCAGGCGAAGGTCCTCTCAACCACCCAACGCTTGGGCAGTACGGCCCATTGGTCCTTGATTTTCTGGGAAATGTGCAGTTCAAGCCCGAGGGTCTCATCGACATACTTCACCGCCGTGCCACGGTAGCCGGCATCACCGGAAAACGCCTTGATCGTGGGGTGTTTCTCCGCCGCACGCTCTAGCACCGGACACGCCGCGACCGTGCCGCTGTGGTTAGCGGCATGCACCGAGACGTGTAGGAGATGACCCTGAATATCGACCACAATGTGGCGCTTGCGCCCTTTGACCTTCTTGCCCCCATCGATACCACGCTCCTCGCTGGCGTACATGGATGTCGGGCCGCACCGGCCCCTCGGTGTTGAAAAAGCGCGTGGCCTCACTCTGGTGATCGCTGTTCAGTTCACTTGCTGGGTGGTGTGCCCCCTGATGAGCCTGAACCTGCTCCTCCCAACACTGAACCGCAGCCGACTGCGGCTCCAGCGACGCTCAGCCCGGGCCTATTCAATCCACTTGGACTGATTCAATTGGCGCATCTGGCGCAAACTGAATCTTGTCGTAGACCTCGGCTAAGTCTAGCGTACAGCCGATACTCTCGAGCACGACCTGATCGGCGAGGTCCTCGAAACTGCTCAGTATCCAGCGCCCGTCGGTGCCGCGACTGTAGTGTTCGACCAACACGCGGTGCTGTGAGACCAGCAGGTATTCTTGTAAGGATGGGATACGTCGATAGAGCGCGAACTTCTCGCCGCGATCGTAGCCCTCGGTCGAGGAGGAGAGCACCTCGCCGATCAGGCTTGGGTTGAGTAGCAGATCTCGGCGGCCATCCTGAAACGCCTGCTCGCCGCAGAGCGCCATCAGATCCGGATACTTGCCGGCATCCGCATGCAGGATGCGCAGTTTCATGCCACTGGCGTAGACCCAGCAGGGACGGCCCTTCATTTGCGTCCAGAGCTGACCGCTGATATTGCTGAGAATCGCGTGATGCTCGGCGGTGCCGCCGCTCATCGCAAAGACCTCGCCACCAACGTACTCTGTGCGCTCATCAAGGCTGGCACGCTCAGCCTCGAGCCAGTCTTCAAAGCTGATCCGAGGTTTTAGTGCTGTTTGAGCTGTCATCTGCCGGTCTCCGTATGAGGAAGTGCATTGAGCATACAGGCAACAGTCCAACTCGACACATAATGGTATGGTTCCCAGTATCGAGCCGGTATGGTTTCCAGCATCGAGCCAGCCCTGCCATAGCAGCCCTGCCATAGCATCCCTGCCCTAGCAGCCCTCCGACAGCAGCCCACCGACCGCATGAACGACACCACCGACCGCCTCGCCCAACTGCATCTGCGCAACGCCACGCCCGCGGACGTTCCAGCAATCCGCGCGCTGTTCGAGCGCGCCTATGCCGGCAGCGGTGTCAGCAGCTATAGCGCGGCGATGCTGCGGGGTCAGATCAACAAGTTCCCAGAAGGCCAGTTCGTCGCCGAGTATCAGGAAGACGCGGGCAGGCGCCTGATCGGCTTCTGCTCCAGCTTCCTCGTCAGCGGCGAGATCGCCCTGAAACCACATGGCTGGAACTGGATCACCGGCAGCGGCTATGCCTCGCGCCATGATCCCGATGGCGACTATCTCTATGGCATGGAGGTCTGCGTCGACCCCGAGTTCCGCGGCCTGCGGATCGGCCAGCGGCTTTATGACGAGCGCAAGAAGCTGGTCCAGTCGCAGGCGCTCAAGGGCATCATCTATGGCGGACGCCTGCCAACGCTCGATGCGGCGCTCACGCGCGCGCAAGACGCCTACGCGAGCCCCCAGGCCTATGTCGATGCCGTGGTCGAAGGCCGCGAGCGCGATCCGGTGTTGACCTTCCAACTGCGCAACGACTTTCAGGTCATTGGCCTGCTGCCTGGCTACTGGCCCGAAGACAGGCAGTCGCGTGGCTACGGCGTGCATCTGCTCTGGCGCAATCCGAATGCCCCGGATGAAAAAGAGGAGGCGCGCGCCAAGCACTATGGCGGCCGTCTGATGGATACGGTGCGCGTGGCGACCGTCCAGTACCAGCAGCGACGGGTCAAGTCCTTCGACGAGTTCCTCGACATGCTGCGCTACTTCGTCGATGTCACCTCCGACTATCGCGCCGACTTCTGCGTCTTCCCCGAGCTGTTCTCGCTGCAACTGCTGTCGATGGAGGATCAGGAACTGTCACCGGCCGAGGCCATCGACGCCCTCACCCGCTACACCGCGCCGATCAAGGAGGCGCTGCGCGAGATGGCGATGCGCTACAACATCAACATCATCGGCGGCTCGCATCCGACCAAGATGGCCAATGGTCGGGTCGAGAACATCTGCTATATCTGCCTGCGCGGTGGCGAGGTGTACGAGCAGGCGAAGATCCATCCGACGCCGAACGAGGTCTATTGGTGGAACATCGAGGGCGGCAACGAGCTGGCCGCGATCAATACCGACTGTGGCCCGATCGGGGTGCTGATCTGCTACGACGCCGAATTCCCCGAATTGGCCCGGCATCTGGTCGACCAAGGCGCCAATATCATCTTCGTGCCCTTCTGCACCGATGAGCGCCAGTCCTATCTGCGGGTGCGCTACTGTTGCCAGGCGCGCGCGGTCGAGAACCAGTGCTATGTCGTCATGTCCGGCAACTGCGGCAATCTGCCGAACGTCGCCAACATGGATATCCAGTACGCGCAGAGCTGCATCCTAACGCCTTGCGACTTTCCGTTCGCACGCGATGGCATTGCCGCCGATACGACACCGAACGTCGAGACCGTCGCCTTCGCTGATCTCGGGCTCAAGGCGCTGCGTGAAGCGCGCAACTCCGGCACCGTGCAGAACCTCAAGGATCGCCGCCATGATCTCTACACCACGGTTTGGCGTGAGCGCTGAGCGCCGCGGTCACTGATGCCCCTGAGCCGACGCTTGCCCGGCCGCGGCACCCTGGAGCCGCGCCATCAGCCCGCGCGGCACAACCGATTGCGCGCGCTCGAGCGGATCGGCCTCGGCGCCCTGACGCTCAAGCTCTGTCTGCAGCTCTACCTGGATATCCTGTTCGGACGCGCGCAGTTCGATCTACCGGCATTTGCGCTGGCGCTGCGCCAGGCCGGGCTCACGGTGTTCCCGGCGCTGACGCTGGTCGCCGCCACCGCCGGCGTCATCCTCGGCCAGTTGGCCGCGCGCCTGCTCGCCGAGATCAACCTGCCCGGCTTGATCCTGGTGCCGGTGATCTACGCGGTGACCATGGAGCTGATCCCGCTGCTGGTCGGGATTCTGGTCGCCGGCCGCGCCGGTGTCGCGCTGGCCGCGCGGCAAGCGACGCTGGTCGCTAGCGGCCAGGTCGACGGGCTCTTGGTCAGCGGCATCAACCCGATTCAGTTCACCACCGGGCCGGTGCTGCCGGCGATGCTCGCCATGTCCTTCGCGCTCAGCGTTTGGGGCAGCCTGGTCGCCCTGGGTGCCGCCCTGCTCTGGCTGGTGGTGATGGCCGATGTGCCGAGCTACCTGTTCAACGACGCCCTGCGCCAGGCCTTGACCCCGGCCGATCTGCTCGAGGCGCTGAGCAAACCCTTGATCTTCTCGCTGCTGATCGCCCTGATCGCCACCGCCAACGGCATCGCCGCCGGGCGCGATGTCGCCGGGGTCAGCCGCGCCGCCACCGACACCATGATCGGCGCGGTGACGGCGATCCTGCTGATCGATCTCGGTTACGCGCTGGCGCCTTGAGCACGACCATGCTGCAACAGTGGCAAGACAGCTTACCCGCCTGGATGCGCAACGCTTGGCGTCGCCATCCAGGCATGCCGGCATCCTCAGACGCCGAGACGGTCACGCAAGCGGCAACAGAGACCTGGGAGACCTCAGCCCCCTTAGTCGAACTCGAGCGGGTGTTTCAGCACGTCAACGGACGCTGCGCGCTGAACGCCCTCTCGCTGTCGGTGCGACGCGGCGATGCGCTGTTGTTGATCGGCCCCAATGGCGCTGGCAAGAGTCTGACGCTACGGCTGATGCTCGGGCTCGATCAGCCTTCCTCGGGCGCGATCAGGCTGTTTGGCCAAGACCTGGCCAGCCTGACCGATACGCAGATGAATCGGTTGCGCGGCCGCCTCGGCGTCGTGCTCCAAGGCGGCTCGCTGCTCGATGAGCTGACCCTGCTGGAGAACCTGCTGCTGCCGATGCGCGCGCGGCCCCGGGATCGCTCGGCACTGGCGCGCGCGGCGCGCCTGGTGATCACCCAGCTTCAGCTCGACGGCATGACCCATCATTACCCCCGCGCCCTGTCGCTCGGACAACGACGCAGCGCCGAGCTGGCCCGCGCGCTGATCAACCAGCCTGAACTACTGATCTGCGATGGCCTCAGCGATGGGCTCGATCGGCCGGCGTTACGCGATATCCTCGGCATCCTGAAGGTACAGCGCGAGACCAGAGGCCTGACCATGGTCGCCACCGATAATGCGATGCTCGATGTCATCGGCCCCGAGGATCGGGTGCTGGTCATGGATCGCGGTCGCCTGCTTTTTGATGGCACCCGCGCTGGTTTGGAGCGCGGCAGCAGCGACGATCTCGAGCTGCGCACTATCCTTGAAGGACATCCCTGAGGAAGCAGGAGTGAGTCATGAGAAGTGAGTGGTGAGTGGTGAGTGGTGAGTGGTGCGTGGTGCGTGGTTAGCGGATAGTTGATCGTGGTGGATCGTCAATCGTAGATAGCATGAGCAGGTTAAATCGTCTCTACTCCCCGCCCGAGTTGGGGGCGCCCGGTAAGCGCCAGGCCCATGGCCGCCAGCGTGATCTGGCGCTCTCGGGCCTGTTCGTGTTGGCGATGCTGGGTCTGGTGCTCGGCGTGCTGCTGTTGCTGGCGCCGGGTCTGTTTAGCGGCTATAGCCTGCGTGCCTATTTCCTCGACGCCAATGGTCTCGATAGTGGCATCGATGTGATTCAGGAGGGCTTCGTTATCGGCCGCGTGCGCGCCCTCGAGCCGGTCTTCAGCAAGGACGCCGATCGCGCCAATTGCCCGCCGCCGACGACCGCGCGCGCGCCGGATCTGCCCTGCTTCCGCGCCACCCTGAGTATTCAGCAAGATTGGCCGGTGCCCGCCGACAGTGTCGCCCAGCTCGCGCCCGCCGGTGTGCTGCAGGGCAACATCATTCGGATCATCCCAGGAACGGCAGCGGTCACCTTGAGTGCAAACAGCGACATCCCGACCATTGAGCGTGAGCCAGACCTTGGCATGCAGATCAGCGCCACCATTGAGCAGGCTCAGCGCAGCCTCGACGAGGTGATCCGGCCCGCGCTGGCCCGGCTGCAAGAACGCATCCAGGGGCTGCTGGCGATGTTCCAGGAGGGCGAAGACGGCACGGGCGCATTGGGGGCCGATCTCGGCCAGGGGCTGGGATCGGTGCTCGACAATCTGGTCGGCGTCAGCGCCAACATCGAGCAGAGCGTCAATCCGGAGCAGATTCAGGGCATCCTGACCGCCGTGCAGCGGCTCTCGGAGAATCTGGCCGTGGTCTCGACGGCGCTGCCATCGCGCACCGAGGAGATCCAGAACGCCGTGGTCCAATACACGGCGCTGGCCGACGAGCTACGGCAATTGGTCCAGGCCAGCCGACCCAGCGTACAGGGCTCCCTAGACGACGTGCAGTATGTGTTACAAGAACTGTCCGCGGCCTTGGCGCCGATCCTGAGCAACATCGAGCGTGCATCGCGCAATCTCTCCGCGCTCTCGCGCGAGTTGCGCGAGGACCCGGTCTCATTGCTGCGCGGACAGGAGCAGGAGGACCAGTCGCCATGGTTCAATCGCTGAGGCGATGGCGACAAAGGCTGGTGGCGCGCGACGCGCGACTTGCAGCGAAAACAGCCTCGGCCGACACAATGGCCCGGAAGCACCGCGATGTGGTTTAACAGCAATGGCCCCAGCAGGCTGAGCAGCAACCCGCGAGCGCTGGCGCGGCAATCCGCTCGCCGCGCTGGGCCTCGGCCGCGGCGCGCGCGACGACTCATCCGTCTGCCCCTCAGCCGTCAGCTGCTTGGCGCTCTGCTGCCTGACCGTTTGCTAGCTAGCCACTTGCCGCATGGTGCTCTGCTGCTCACGGTCCTAGCCCTCCTCGCCGGCTGCGGAAGTTCGGGTCCAGCCCAGCGCGATCAGTTCTATACGCTGCAGCCCGAGCTGGTCATCTCGCCAAGTCACCAGCGCGTGCCCGGGAGTCTGCTGGTCACCCCCCTGGCCTCGCGTGGCTTCCTCGGCGGCACCCAGATCCTGTTTCGCACCGCGGACGCACCGCTGCAAGTGCAACGCTATGATGCCTTGCTCTGGGACGAGGCACCGGGGCGGGCGCTCAGCGAAGCGTTGATCGCCGCGCTGCGCGCCAGCGGCAGCTTCCAGTTCGTGGTCTCGGTGGCGGACCGGGCGCGAGCGGATTTCATCCTCAACGGTGAACTCACTCGCCTGGAACATCTGCCGACCGCAACGCCACCCCAGGTCAGCGCCGCCTTCAACCTGACGCTCATCGCCCAGCAAGACCGATCGATCCAGTTCGCCCACAGCTACAGCGGACAGGCGCCGACGGCGGCCAACACCCCCGAGGCGATGGCGCGGGCCTTCAATCGCTTGACCGGGCGTTTGCTCACCCAAGCGATGCAGGACCTTCAACGTCTAGCGCCAACCCTCAAGCGCACCCTGGCCAGCGACGGCTGATCTCTTGCCTCGACGCACAGCCTCAGATCCCTTTGCCGCGCTGATGCCCGCCGACCTAGGCCAGATGCCGGTCGCCTGGCGGCAGCTGCGCATACCGGGGCCGCCGCCAGGGCTCGCGCTCAGTCCAGCGGAGCAGCGCGCGCAGACCCCGGAGATGCGCTTTGCAAGGCGCAGCATCCAATGCATCGAGCTGCGGGGCGAAGCGGCGAGGGATTCAGGCCGCCCGGCATCTAGCCGCCCGGCACCCAGCCGCTCATCCACTGATCCAACTGAGCCAATTCAGCCAACTGAGCCAAATGAGCCAATTCAGCGAACTCAGCCAGCTGAGCCAACCGATCAGCTCGCCTTGATCGACAAGGCCTCGCCTCACGCCCTGTTCGACCTGATGCTGACCGAGGTCTCGCCGAGCGGCGCCGGACAGGCACCCAAGGCCGATGCCGGCTCGGTCATGCCGATCACCGGACAACTGCTCTGGCAGACCGCCGCCAACTTCCATCGCTTCGTCAGCCGCACCGAGATCGCCACCCAAGCTGGCTGGCTACAACTGGCACTGAACTGCGACCCCAACACCCACGACCGCGAGAGCGTGCAGGCGCTCAAGTCCTTTCATTTGCATCTGATCTACTGGCGGCCATCGGAGCTGCAGGCACTGCGCCAGGCCGAGCGATACCGGGATCAGCATGACCCCTATCTGGCGCGACAATGCCTCGATCCGCTCAGCTTCATAGGCCCCAGGCTGCTCGATGACCGCCTCCAGGCACTCGACCCCGATCTCGCCGCCCTTGGCGCGCAGCGGCTGCCGGCAGATACTCGCGCGAGCTGTACCGGACAGCGCCCGCTGGGCTGCCTGATCGCCCTGCCGAGCTGGGATCTCTTGGCGACCCCAGCCTTTGAATCGCTGATGCGACGGCTGCACCAGCGGCTCGCCGCGACGGCCAGCGCCCTGCTGCGCGCGTTCACCGGCGCGCAGCAGGCGCCAAGGCCATGGCAGCGTCACCGACTGTTACCCTTGCGCCAGATCGCTTGGAACCTCGAGTCCCTTGGTCTGAATGCCGCGTCTCGCGCCGATCTGCTCGCCCTCGCGCAGCGGTTGCACGACCTCCCCGCGGCGCGGGCTCTGCAGCTCAAACAGGCCTCGCCGGCTCGACGGATGCATCAGATGACCCTGAACCAACCCTGCTACAGCCTGAGTCTCAGCCCGATGGATGCACGCGGCCGCTCAACCCTCGGCGCCGATGGCCCACTCCTGCTCAGCCTGCAGCTGAAGCTGTTCTCGGGCATCGGCGGGGCCGGTCTGTTCTCATTTCCCGGTCTCCCGAGCGTGCGTGTGTTGCGCGCGCAAGGACAGTTCTCGGACGCCGACTGGCAGCGCCGCGCCGACTTCCAGCGCCGCTTTGCCGAGTACAACAGCACGAGCATCAAGCAAGCCTACGCTGAAGGACGCCTACATTGCGGCCCAGTGGGTCAATTCCAGAGCGCCAGCGGCTGGACGCGCTAGCCATGGCCATGGCTCTCGCCGCCAAGGCGTTTCACCATCCGCTGATTGCAGCCGCCGCGGGCAGGACGCGCTAGCGATGGACCTCTGTGCCTGTGCCGGGAACATGCGGAGTCCGGCGTACATTGTTTGCTGGATGTACTAGCGATGGACCTCGGTGCCTATGCCCACCTGTGGATCTTGTTCTCGCTGCTGTCGGCGTTCTTTCACGCCTCGCGACTCGCCGTCACCAAGCACCTGAGCCTGACCCTTTCGGTCCGCGCGCTGACCCTCTACGTCAACCTCGCCAGCCTGCTGGTGACCCTGCCCTTGATCGTCTGGCATCACGACTTTCCGTTCGAGGACCGCGTCTATCTACAGGTCGTCCTGCTGGGCGGGCTGCTCTCCGGGCTCGGCGGCTGGGCGCTCAACGTCGCCATCCACCGCAGCGAGGTCTCCTTGGTCGGGCCGATCCTGACCCTGACTCCGGCGTTCGTGATCATCATCGAATGGCTGCTCACTGGGGCCTTGCCGGGCGCGCTCGGTTTCTTGGGCATCGGCTTGCTGGTCATCGGCAGCTACATCCTCGCCCTCAGTCACGAGCAAGAGGATTGGCATCGGCCGCTGCTGCGCTTGGTCACCAATCCCGGCAGTGCCTTCACCTTGACCGCCGCGGCCTGCTTCGCCACCGCCTCGACGCTCGGGCGCATCGGTATCGAGCGTTCCGATCCGCTCTCGTTCGCGGTGATGGTGGCCATCGTCAACCCGATCGTCCTGTTGACGCTGTTCAGCGTTCAGGACCGGCGCTTCTATCGCGAAGTCCTACCGCCGCAACTAGCCCGCCAGGCGCGGCCTTTGCTCCTGCTCGGGGTGCTGTTCGCGCTGATGCGCATTGCCGACCAGATCGCCCTCAGCATGACGCTGGCCAGCTACGCGATGGCGGTGAAGCGCACCGCCGGCATGTTCTCGGTGCTGATCGGCCGCTGGTATTTTGGCGAGGGCCGCACCCGCGCCAAGCTCATCGGCAGCGCGGTGATGCTGATCGGGCTGTTCCTGCTGACCCAGCTCTAACGCACATGACGAGATCACTGGAAAAGATCAGCGGTAGTCTCTGCTCTGGCCGCCGTGACCAGCCAGCGTTGCAGTTGGGCCAGATCGCGGCAGGGGGTGAAGCCGGCGTCGACACCGGCCCAATCCACCGCTGGATCGGTCTCCAGCGTCGCGGCGCCGTCTTGTGCCGGTACTATTTATTAGTGCGTAATGCTTCGACTTGCGCCACACCCAGGCCAGTGGCTTGGGCAATCTGCCCGTCTGTGAGTATGCCCAGGGCGATGAGGTTGCGTGCCGTGGCCCGAGCCTTTTCCAGCTCGCCTTTCTGCATCCCGATCCGCTCGCCTTTCTGCATCCCAATCCGCTCGCCTTTCTGTATCCCAATCCTCTCCCCTTCTAAACGCTCGCGTTCTGCCCAGTGCTGTAAGTTCTCGGCTAACATGGCCTTGTCCTCGATGAGTGAATGAACCTGTGTGAGGTCGATCTTCGCGCCTAAGCGCTGGAGATGGCGTTTAAGCCAGCGGGTGATGAGTGCATCCAGCCGGGCCTTGTTGGGGTCGGCTTGGATCAGGCGCACTAGTCGATCAACCGCTGCTTGCAAGGAGGCACGATCCGCGGAGGCGATCTCGACCTCGAAGACACCGCTGAGCGGGCTGTTGATCGCGCTGAGCTGCTCGGGCGTGTAGCGGCCTTCGTCAATCAGATAGTAGCGCAGGTGCGGCTGGTAGGCGCGCAGGAACAACGGTGGCTGGGGGCGGACCAGCTCGTCAATCTCCTCCGCGGCATGCCAACGCTCAATCCCATTGTAGAGCACGATCGGCAAGATCGGGGGCAGGCCTTTGACTGGGCTGGTGACCTTGGTCTTGAGCAGGTGCTGATAGAAGCAGGCGACGTAGTGGAGCATGCGCAGCGGCATGGTCGGATCGACGCTGGATTGGAATTCGATCAGCAGGTAAAGGAACAATTGCTCGGTGACGCCTTGCCAATGCACCTGCACCGACCAGACGACGTCCTCGAAGCGCTCCTCGAACAGCGGGGTGATGTAATTCCCGCTGTGGTTCTTCAGCGTCGAGAAGTCCATCAGCGCGGCAATCTCCGCCGGAGCGAAGCCTTCAATCAGCTGCTGGACGAACTCGGGGTGGCTGAACAACTCCTTGTAGCCGGTGTCGTGGTGCTTGGCCATCGGGGCGTTGGCGGCTCAGTGTAGTGCTCATCAGGTGAGTGTAGCGCAGGCGAGTGCCAGAAGGCATACGCGGCCAGAGCGTGTTGCGAGTGACCAATCAACGCCCCGAACCGTCCTGGGTTGCCGTCTCCACCGCCAGGGGATTGCTCAGGCGGATCGGTTCGACCACGCCCGGCAGAGACCACTCCAGACGCTGAGCATCCTCGGTAAAGACCCCGCGCAAGGACGCCTCATCGCTTGGGCTCGCCGAGGCTGCCGGGCATGGCTGGCGGTGATAGACCTCGGTCTCACGATCGTAGAGGTGAACCTGGCAGTCCGGGTTGGTCGCATCAGCGCCCCAGCGCTGCTCCAGATAGGCGATGAAGCGCCCGTCAGCACTGATCGCCGGATGGTGGTTGTCGACCTGGAGGCCGGCGTCGTTGCTGTTCAGGCTCAGCACTTCAGCCGCCTCGCCACTGGCAAGCGCTTGCCCGATCACTTGGCGCGGGCCGGCTGGGGTGGCTTGGTCGTAGACCAGCTGTTCGCCGAGCGCATCTAGCGCTGGGTTGGCGGACGCCTGCTCGGCATGCGTCAGCCTTGTGGTTTGCCCGAGCGCTAGATCGTGCAGGAAGAGATCGCGAACGCCGTTGCGGTCGTTGGCGACCAGATCATTGGCTTCGCTGTGGAAGATGATCCGCTCACCGCTGGCATCGGCAGCGGGATAGCGACTGGGGCCGTTGCCGGCTTGGCCTTGCTCGGTGGCGCTGATCAACGCTAGGCGGTCAGTCAACAGGTCCAGGCGATAAAAATCGCTCGCGGTATTTTGGACGCTGGTCTGCAATGCCTGGGTGGTTTCGAGCAGTAGCCAGTGGACCTGAGCATCAATCAGCGAGCGGGTCATTGGCTGCTGATCGATCTCCCGGGCTTGCAGCTGGCCTTCTAGCCAGGCGGGTCGGTTTTCAGTAGTGGTAATGAGCCGAGGGAGATCAAATCTGAACGATGTTGCCGCAGCCTGATGGAGAGATTCGGTTTGCGTTGGGGGCAGGCTCGAGCGCGCCGTACTCGCCATCCTGGCCTGGGTAACCACTGACCGGGCAGCCGAGGTGATTGCTGTTATCGTCCGCACACCAATCAATACCGGTGTCATTCAGCGGAGCGGCAGGCCAGGTCGAGCTGGCATCCGCGAGCGGAGCAGCGAGGGGCGGCAGGAGCGCGAGCCACCAAGGCAGCGCTTGCAGGGCATCGAGAAGGCGCATCTCAGACTCCTTTGGTCTGTCCATAGGGCATTGCGAGGCATCAGCAGTCGACCGGGCTCGTCAGGTCGGCGGTGTTCCCACCCGCTGCACGGGTCGGCTGGGAGTCTAATCTAACCAGGCTGTCGTCGCACCACCGCCATGATCAGGAACAAAAGCTCGAACCGCGACGACGGTCAGCTGCTCCAGACACTCCCAACTTGCGCCAAACTGCCAGTTAAAACTTGCAAACTGACCGCTACGAGCCAAAACTGTCAGCCATGACTGACATTATCCGCTTCCCCGACGAACTCGGCGCCCGCGTCCGCGCTCAGCGTGAAGCGCTCGGCCTGTCGAAGACCGAGCTTGCGCAACGCGCCGGCAAGGTGCGCGAGGTCGTCTATCGGATCGAGCGTGGCGAAGACGTCACCCTGTCCTCGCTGATGGCGGTGCTCGCCGCCCTCGGCTTGGTGATTCGGCTAGAAAGGGCCGGCCTGCCGACCATGCAAGAGGTCGCTGCCCGCTTCAGTCTCGATGAGGACGAGGAAGAGGACGAGGAAGAGGACGACGCGGATGCTACCTGAGAAGATTCCGCTGCTGGAGGTCGCCATTGGTGAGCACCAGGGCGCCGGCCAGTTGCTGAAACACTCGATCTACGAATTCCGCTACCTGTCCGCCGAGCCACGCCAGCCATCCGTCGCCCTGCTGATGCCCGCGCGGTCGCAGCTGACCTGGCAGGCGGGCGACCTGTTTCCGAGCATGGACCAGAACCTGCCCGAGGGCGATCTGTTCATGCGCATCCGCGCGTTGTTCCCGAAACAACCGACCACGCCGATGCACCTGCTGGCGCTGATTGGCGACAATGGCATTGGCCGTCTCGGCTTCAGACTGCCGGGAGCTCCGCCTGCCCGGCCGGCAACGCCGATCTCCAAACAAGCCCTGCTGCAACTGCCCTATAGCCCCGAGGTGTTCGCGGATCTGGTCCATGCCTACCTGAGCACTGGGGCCGGCATCGCCGGTATGCAGCCGAAGATCATGGTGCCTGAGCGTGCCACGGTTCCGATCACCTCACTGATCGTCAAGGCCGCTGGTCCCTCCTACCCCGACCTCGCGGCCAACGAATACCTCTGTCTGAGCGCGGCACGACGCGCCGGCATCGAGACACCGACTTTCGACCTCTCTGAGGACGGCCAACTGCTGGTGCTAGACCGATTCGATCTGATCGCGCAAGAGGATGGCCGCATCGAGCGGCTTGGGTTCGAGGATATCGCCGCACTCGCCGGGCTGCGGGTCCGGGATACGCTGTCCGATCGCAAATATCAGGGCAGTTATCAGGCCGTCGTTGAGTTGCTCAAACAGCTACAACTGCCGCGCGAGAACCTGTCCAGATTCTTCGCACAGCTCGCCTTTTCGGTGATGGTGCGCAACGGTGACGCCCACTTGAAGAATTTTGGGCTGCTCTATCGATCCGCCGCCGACCTTTGGCTCGCCCCCCTATTCGATGTCGTCACCACCAGCATCTACCGCTACAGCCGCTACGAGGGTGGTCCCGAGCTGGAGGATCGGACCATGGCACTCAAGCTGCTGCGGGGCAGGCATCAGACTCGGGCCTACCCGACAGCGACCGAGCTGATGGACTTCGGTCGGCGCTTCTGCGGTGTCGACAAGCCCAAGCCGGTCCTTGAGGCGATCGCCCAGGGCATGAGCGACAGCTTGCAGGAGACGACAAACGACGCGCGCATCCCCACTGCCCTACACGCCGCCATGAGCCAGGCTTGGGAGACTGGCCTTGCGTATGCGCGATGAGGTCGTTGGCGAGCCCAGTTGGCAAGCGCGCTCAGTCCGTCGTCAGCCGATCCACATCCACCGAGACCGTCAGGCTGTGCTCGCCGCCGCCATAGAACACCCCGCGCAGCGGGGTGACGTCTTGATAGTCGCGACCAAAGGCGGTGGTGATGTACTGATCGGTGATCGCGCAATCGTTGGTCGGATCGAGATCGACCCAGCCGCCGCTGTGCACGGCCTCGGGGCAATAGACCGACAGCCAGGCATGCGAGGCATCGGCGCCGCGCAACTTGGGCTGACCCGGTGGCGGCAGGGTCTCGAGGTAACCGCTGACATAGCGCGCCGGCAGCCCGAGGCCGCGCAGCGCCGAGATCGCCAGATGGGCGAAATCCTGACAGACCCCACGGCGTAGCTGCAAGACCTCGGCGACAGGGGTGGCGATCGTGGTCGAGGTCGGATCGTATTCAAAATCGCGATGGATGCGACCGACCAACTCCAAGGCCGCCTCAAGCAGCGGCCGCTCGGGGACGAAGGATTCGCGCGCATAGTCCGCCGCCAGCGCATCGAGCGGTACCACCGGCGACGGCAGCCGGAACAGGCGCGCCGAGGCGGCCTCGGCGCCGGTGCTGGCCTGCAACTGGGTGAGTAGCTTCTCCCAGGGCTGGGTCGCGGCCGGTTCGGGCAGCGTCGGCGCCCAGACCTCGACCTCGGCGCTGGCGGTGATCTCGAGCTGCAGATGCGACTGCTGCACCGAGAAGTAGCTGACCCGGTTGCCAAAGAAGTCGCGGTGCTCGCGCACCACCGAGGGCCAGGGATTGATCCGCAGATGAGCCAGCCGGCAGCGCTGATAGGGCATCTCGCGCGGCTTCAGATGGGCGATGCTGTGGCAGAGCGAGACCGGGCCGCCATAGCCGTAGCGGGTCTGATGGGTGATCTGATACCTCATGGCCGTCCCTCCACCAGAGGCTCCGCGGCGCCGCAGCTTAGCCCCGACCGGCCCTCAGCACAGGCGGCCGCCAAGCCAGCAGTGGTCGAACACTCAGGCAATGAGCATGCAGTGGCCGAGCACGCAGCAGTCGAACTCACCGCCGTCGCGCACGAAGCAGGCCAGGGCGCCACCGTCGCCATTGCTGTCGCCGTCGCCGTCGCCGTCGTCGTCGCCGTCGCCGTCGCCGTCGCCGTCGAGCGCTGACCGATCAGATGATGCGGCTGCTCCTCGTGGCGGAAATACTGCGCGGTAATGGCATCGGAGAGGGCGCTGATCGAGGTCTCGACACTGGCCAGTAGGGCATCCAGCGTCTCGCGCCGTTTGCCGCCGTCGCTGGGTTGCGCCAACAGATCCAGTTCGGCCAGCCGCAAGTCGGTCAACAGCCGCATCAGGATACGCTGCGCCGGCGTGCGGCGGGCAGAGAGGCTGTCGCCCGGCATCTCATCGACCAGCGCCGACAGACGCGCGATCTGATAGGCCAGTGAGCGCGGATTGGCCTCGTCCTGCAGCACCAGATCGAGCATGGCGCCAACCCGGGTGCCGGCCTGATAACGCCGTCGATAGGTGATCAGGCTATCGGTGACCCCGAGCACCGCCTCGACCAGGATCGACTCGCCCTGATCCGGGCTGACGCTGACCAGGGTCGAGCGCAGCAGCGAGGCGGTATGCAGTCCACGCTCCAGGCGCCGACCGGCCTCGAGGAAGTGCCAGCCCTCGTTATGGGTCATGTTCTCATGGGTCAGCGCCGAGAACGCCACCAAGGAGGTGATCAGCGGATCGAGCAGATCCAGCGCCCGGCCGAGCCCGCGCGGTGGCGCCTGGGTCAGCAGCCGCTGTCGGCGCTCGATGTCGTTGGTCACCCGCCAGGTGTCGTTAGACAGCCGCTCGCGCACCGACCAGGCCGCCTGCCCCAAGGCCTGCAAGGTCTGTGGCAAGGCCCCGGCGCGCTTCTGATCGCTGATCAGCGACAGCACCTCGGGCACCGGCTGGGCGAGCAGCTCGGCGGCGCCCTCGCCAATGAAGCCAGGGAAGGTCTGGCTCTGGTTGGTCAACGCCGCGAGCAGCAGATGCAGGCAGCAATCGGCATCGGCCTCATCGGCCAGACTAGAGCGCTCGGTGATCTGGATGATGACGATGCGCAGCAGCCGCACCAGCCCCTCGGCGCGCTCGGCATAGCGGCCGATCCAGAATAGATTGTCGGCGACCCGCGACGAGACCTCGCTCTCCTGCACCACCGCCGGCACCACCGCGGGGGCATTGGCATCGGCGCGCACGATGAGCGTCTCATGGCGCTCCGGCTCGCTGGCCAGCACCCAGGTATCCTTACCCAGGCCGCCGAGTTGATTGGAGATCATCGGCGTCTCGGTATCCAGCGCGGTGCGGCTGAGGCCACCCGGCATCACCGCGTAACCCTCCTGCTCGCTGACCAGGAAGCTGCGCAGCACGAAGGGCCGCGGCTCGAGCATGCCGTTGATGTAGGCCGGCGCGGTCGAGGGTTGAACCTCTTCTTGCGCCACATAGCGATGCGGCTCGCGTCGGATCGCCGCAATCAGCTCGCCGCGCTGTCCAGCATCGAGCTTGGCGCCGAATAGACAGCGCTGGCCGGCCGGGCTCCCTGCCGGCTTGATCACCAGGTTATCCAGGTTGGCGATAACAAAGTCGCGCGCCTCGCGCTGGCCGCACCACCAGGTTTGCAGATGTGGCAGCACCAGTGCCTCGCCGAGCAGCTGCTCGCAAAGCGCTGGCAGGAACGCCATCAGGCCAGGGTGCTCCAGCACCCCACTGCCGAGCGCATTGGCGATGCCGAGGTTGCCAGCACGCACTGCTTGCAGCATGCCTGGCACGCCAAGCAACGAATGCTCTTTGAGCTCGAGCGGGTCACAGTTGACATCATCGACGCGGCGCATCAGGGCATCGATGCGCTCCAGCCGCCCCAGGGTGCGCAGCCAGAGCGCGCCGTCGCGCACCGAGAGGTCACTGCCCTGCACCAGGTTAAAGCCGAGATAGTTGGCGAGATAGGCGTGTTCGAAGTAGGCCTCGTTGCGCGGACCAGGGGTCAAGACCGCGACCCGTGCATGATCGCCGTGCCGCGGCGCGATGCGTGTCATCGCGCGCCGCACCGAGCGATAGAAGCCAGCCAGCCGGTGGACATGGCTATCGCGAAACAGGCTTGGCATCACACGCGAGAGCACCACCCGATTCTCCAGCGCATAGCCGCTACCGGAGGGAATCTGGGTGCGATCGCCGATCACCCGCCAAGCACCATTTGCATCCCGGGTCAGATCGGCGGCGTACAGCACCAACGGCCGATCGCCCGGCGCTGGGGCGCCGTGACAGGGCAGGAGATAACCCGGGAAGCCATCGATCAACTCCGGCGGCAGTAAGCCCTTATCGATCAGCGAGCGCGGCCCGTATAGATCGAGCAGGATCGCGTTCAGCAGTTCGGCACGCTGGATCAGCCCGCGCTCCAAGCCGGCCCATTCCTCACCCCGGATCAGCAATGGCAACGGGTCCAGCTCCCAGGGCCGCGACATCCCCTGCGGATCACCATAGACGTTATAGGTAACGCCATTGTCGCGCACCAGACGCCGCGCCTCCTGCCAGCGGCTGTCGATCCCTTCCGACCCAAGCTCACACAACGCATCGATCAGGTACTGCCAATGCGGTCGCAAGCCGCCATCGCTGGCGCGCATCTCGTCAAACTGGCCGGCCAGCGGACGATAGCTAGCGCCCAGGCCGGCCGGCTCTGGAGAGGCACTGGCTAGGTTAGCAACCATCGATGCGCAACACTGAAGTCGGCGCACAGAGGCGCCGATTGGACAGGCCTAGCCCTCGCCGCAGCAAGATTCGGCACAACATTGAGAGCCTGGCCAGCGTCACGCGGACGGCGCCGGTCAGCACCGGCCCTGAAGCATTCACATTCACAGTCTGAAGCCGCTCTCGGTAGAGATCTGTCTGGACAGATCTGAATTAGTACAGGTAAGGGATGAACTTGCTGACGCGCGCCGCATAGTCGCGGTATTCAGGATGACGCTCGCTCAGCCAAGCCTCTTCTTTACGCGCCTTGAAATCGAAGAACAAGAAGCCGATCACCAACAACAGCAGATGGGATAGGCTGATCGAGTAGAGCGTCCAGGCCAGCGCGGCGCTCAACAGGCTCGCGTAGAGCGGATGGCGCACCAGACTGTAGACCCCGTGTTGGACCAGCTGGCTGTGGTCGACCGGATAGGGCAAGGGCGTCAGGTAATCGCGAATATGGTGAGAGCCCATGGCGCCAAGCACCAGTGCCGCGAGCGCGAAAGGGATCGCAAGGATCAGCCTCGGTAGCAGCAGCTCGGCGAGCAGCGCAGGGGAGAGCCCTGGATGCCAGACCGGAGTCACCGCAAAGATGATCATCAGCACGAACTGAACCGCAACGAGCATTTCGCCGCGCCGTCCAAGCCCAGGCCCTGGCCGGTCGTTGGATTGGCTCATGAAGGTCTCCGTCTCAGGAATGATCAAAGCGGGTCAGTATCGCATCAGCTCGGCCTGCCGTGTCAGTCGGATATCAAGAAATCGAAGTTCAGCCGGCCCAGCCCTAGACCCAAGGTGGACCGTCGGTACAGACTATGTAGATGTTCAAGCCGATGCCCCTAACCCTCCTAGCCCTCCTCACCATGATGAATCCGGCCTTCGCCGCCCCTTCTGGGCTGATCGACGATTTTCGCCAGGACCGAGACGTATCAAGGCTCGGTTCCGCCTGGCGCCTCACCACTGACCGCGTGATGGGTGGGATCTCGGAGGCGCAGATGACGCGCGCTGTGATTGACGGACGTCCAGCGCTGTGCCTAACCGGCACCGTTAGCCTGGAAAATAACGGTGGCTTCGTCCAAATGAACCTAGATCTCAGTCCCGATCGCGGGCTCCTAGACGCGAGCGCCTACAACGGCATCAGGCTCATCGTGCGTGGCGATGGCGCTGACTACAACCTCCACCTCAAGACCGCCGCCACCAGGCTACCCTGGCAGTCTTACCGCGCCGCGTTCCAGACCGGATCGGCCTGGCAAGAGGTGCGACTGCCATTCTCCTCATTCGAGCCACACCGCCTCGTTCCCGCGCTTGATCCAACCCGACTCAAACGCCTTGGCATCGTCGCCATCGGGCGGGCCATGAGCGCCGACGTCTGCATCGCCGAGATCCGCTTCTACTAACCATCTGCTCGCCTTCTGCTCGCCAAGGCTTATGGCGCGGAGCCACCCCAGAAAACGAATCGCGTGAGATTCACATCAAGACATCACCTTACTCTCGAACAAAAAGCCTGAAGTCATTGATTCTAAATAGCTCATCAGGGATTCATTGATCAAGCCATCAGGGAAACCCTGATCAGCGGAAAAACTGAACAAGGCCCAAGGCCACAATCGATCAACCTCTCCCGGTGTCGTCCTCCACCCGCGCGTCTCGCTCCGAACCATCTGATTTTCCTTAAGCTCTCGCGCCAAGGTACATCCTTGCCCCACCGATGCGACTCAGCAGCGCATAACGACAGCAGACGCAGCGCCTTTTTGCCGACCTCAACTCCACTTTTGCCCACCGGCATCGAGATCCGACTCGTGCGGCGTTGAGGATACAAATTACATTAGAAAAATTCGCCAAGACACTGAAAATAAATCATTAACAGAAAACCTCTACCAAAAACACCTAAACCAGCGCTAACCCTTTTGTCACACAAGAAAAAACTTGAATAACGACCTTGACCGGAACAAAACCGCCACCTAACATTGGAAAAAAGTGGGGTGCGGTGGAATTTTGGGGTGATGACCGCCTTTAAGGGGGGCTGGTCATGTTTAGGGGGACACAATTTCTCAACCTGGACGCCAAAGGGCGTCTTGCGATTCCGTCACGACAACGCGAACGGTTAGCGCAGCTCTGCGACTCCCACCTCGTCATCACCGCCCATCCCCAGCGGTGCCTGCTGATTTATCCAGAGCCTGGTTTTGTTGAGCTTGAACGAAAGCTCAACGCGATGCCGGCGCATCTCGAGGAGACTACCGCCTTACAACGGTTGCTGATCGGGTACGCCAACGATGTCGACATGGACGCCCAGGGACGCGTGCTGCTGACCCCAGCACAACGTGAGTTTGCCGCCCTGCAGAAGCGCGTGGCACTGGTCGGCATGGTCAATCGCTTCGAGCTGTGGGACGAGTCTGCCTGGCAGGCAACGATCAAAGGCGCCGAAGACATTGATCTTTCACGCCTCGCGGCAAATCCGGAAACAGCGTCTTTTTCTTTTTAGTTTGAATTACTTAGAACATAAATCGCATAAGGGGTCGAGCCAACGAATGGCATCGCAGAGGCACGTACCAGTTCTGTTGGACGAAAGCATGCAAGCATTAGCCATACAGACATCGGGCTTCTATCTCGACGGCACCTTCGGCCGCGGCGGTCACGCGCGCGCGCTGCTGGCACGACTCGGTCCATCGGGAAGGCTCCTGGCCGTCGACCGAGACCCGGAGGCGGTTGCCGCGGCCACCACCCTGGCCGAGGACGATCCCCGCTTCGAGATCGAGCGCGCGCGTTACTCGCAGCTGCCAGAGCTTGCCGGGGCGAGAGGCTGGAGCGGACGCATCAACGGCATCCTGCTCGATCTGGGTGTTTCATCCCCGCAGCTCGACCAGCCAGAACGCGGCTTCAGCTTCAATGCCGATGCCCCGCTTGACATGCGGATGAACCCGAGTACCGGGCAAAGTGCCGCGGACTGGCTTGCGACCGCGAGCGAGCAGGACATTGCCCACACCCTAAAAGCGCTGGGCGAGGAGCAATTTGCGCGCCGCATCGCCCGCGCCATCATTGCCGCGCGCCAGCAGGCACCGATCAGCACAACCGGCCAGCTCGCCGCCATCATCGAGCGCAGCGTGCCAACCCGCGAGCCGGGCAAGCATCCGGCAACCCGTAGCTTCCAAGCCATCCGCATCCAGATCAATGCCGAACTCGACGAGCTGCGCAGCGCGCTAGCCGGGGTCTGCAATCTGCTCGCCAGCGGCGGGCGTTTGGTCGTGATCAGCTTCCATTCGCTGGAAGATCGGCTAGTAAAACGCTTCATCCGCGACGAGGCGCAGGGCGCAAGCATCCCTAAGCGCGTGCCAGTCCGTGATGCTGAGCTGTGCCGGCGGCTGCGCCCGATCGGCAGCGCGATAAGGCCATCAGCGGCTGAGCTCGAGCGTAATCCGCGCGCGCGCAGCGCGGTCCTTCGCGTCGCCGAGCGGCTGCCATGAAAACGCTCGGTTTACACACCGGGGCGCTAGTTGGAGTGGCCTTGCTCGGCCTGGCCGTGGTCGCCACCGCGACCGCTGTGGTTTACGTCAAGTATTTAACTCGCATCGAGTTCGTCGATCTACAAGCGGTTCGTGCCGCGCGCGATGCGCTCGATGTCGAGTGGGGTCGCCTGCGCATCGAAGAGGCGGCCATGGGAACGCAGACGCGGATCGAGCGCCAAGCCCGAGAGTCACTCAAGATGCATCTGCCGCGCACAGGCGAGCTACGCATCGTCGAGGTCAACACCGAATGATCGAGCCGAGTCAAGTCAAAAACGCCTATCAGCGTCTACAAGAGGCCGAGCGCCAGCGCATGAAGAAGCGTTTTGGCGAACGCCGGTTTCTCATCGGCGCGGCATTGGCGATGGCCTTCGTCTCAGTCACCGCAAGCGCCTTTTATCGCCAGGTCGTCGAGACCGATTTCCTCCAGGACGAAGGCGCCAAGCGCTTCTTGCGAGATCGTGAGATTCCGGCCCGGCGCGGGATCATCATGGACCGTAATCACCACCCCTTAGCCATCAGCACCTCGGTCGCAACCATCTGGGCCGACCCGCAGCTGCTCGCCGAGCGCAGCGATGCGCTCGAGCCACTCGCCCGCGCGCTTGAGGAGCCAACCGCCGATCTCGCGGCCAAGATCAGCGAGTACGCTGCTAAGGGCCGTCGCTACATGTACCTACAACGACGCGTCGAGCCACATCGGGCGCGCGCGGTCGAGGACGTGGTTGAGACCTACCGCCTCAACGGCATCGGCATGGAGACCGAGTATCGTCGCTTCTACCCGGGTGGCGAGATCTTCAGCCAGGTCGTCGGCTTCACCAATATTGATAATCAGGGCCAAGAAGGCATCGAACTGGTCGCCAATACTGAACTCAAGGCCAATCCGGGGAAGCGCCGTGTGATTCAGGATGGTCATCGCCGCATCGTCGAAGAGGTCGAACAGTTGCAGGCGCCCGAGCATGGCGAAGACATCGTGCTTAGCATTGACCAGCGACTGCAATTCCTCGCCTACCGCGAACTCAAGCGCGCCGTTGAGGAAAACCAGGCCGTCGGCGGCTCGGCGACGCTGTTGGATGTAACCACCGGCGAGATCCTGGCACTCGTCAACCAGCCTTCATTCAACCCCAATCAGCCGCGGCAAGAGTCGCCGGAAGAGCGCCGCAACCGTGCCCTGACCGATGTCTTCGAGCCCGGCTCCACGGTCAAGCCGTTCGTGGTCGCGGCAGCACTCGAGCGCGGACTGGTGCATCCGCACAGCCCGATCAGCACCTCTCCTGGCGTGATGCAGGTCGGCCGCAACCGGGTACGTGACTATCGCAACCTGGGACAGCTCGACACCACCAGCGTCATCACCAAGTCGAGCAACGTCGGCGTGGTCAAGATTGCGCAACAGATGGATCGGGCTGTGCTCTGGCAGCTCTATCGGCGCCTCGGCTTTGGCCAGAGCAGCAATGTTGGCTTCCCAGGCGAGCGCTCCGGCTACCTGCCGCATTTTGACGGCTGGTCCAACTTCGAGCATGCGACGCTCGCGTTCGGCTACGGGCTGAACGTCACCACCCTGCAGCTTGCCCAAGCCTACGCCATCATCGCCGCTGACGGCATCAGCCGGCCCGCGACCCTGCTCCGGCGCGACAGCGTGCCAGCCGGAGAGCGCGTCTTCGCGCCCGAGACCGCGCAGGCGGTGCGCCTCATGCTCGAGACCGTGGTCTCGACCGACGGCACCGCGCGTCGGGCCGCGATCCCCGGCTATCGCGTTGCCGGCAAGACCGGTACGGCGAAGAAAGCGACTGAACGCGGTTATGTCGACGGCAAGTACCAGTCGGTCTTCGTCGGTCTAGCGCCAGTGACGAGTCCGCGCTTCGTCATGGTGGTCATGATCGATGAGCCGGGTGGCAAGGAGTATTACGGCGGTGCCGTCGCCGCGCCGACCTTCGCCCGCGTAATGCCGGCCGCGCTGCGCCTCTACAACGTGGCTCCAGATGATCCTAAGCATCCATTGATCTTGACCTCATCGACCGAAGGAAAACCATGATGGCCCTGCCGACAGACTTGCTCAACGAACGGCGAGGCCTGAGCCGATGAGTCCACAACATTCAGACCCGCAGCGGACCAACCAGCCCATGTGGACCCTCGCTGAGACGGCGCGGGCGATCGGCGCACGGCTCGTCGGTGCAGACGTGGCCTACAGCGGCGTCACCACAGACAGCCGCAGTGATTGCCATGGCTTGCTGTTCATCGCACTTAAAGGTAAGCGTTTCGACGGCCATGATTATGTTGCCAGCGCCGCCGCCCGTGGCGCCGCCGCGGTCTTGGTCGACCGGCCACTCTATATCGACCTGCCGCAGCTGATCGTCAAAGACACGCGGCTCGCACTGGGGCGCCTGGCCGCCGCTTGGCGCACGCGCATCCCGGCGCGCGTGATCGCCATCACCGGCAGCAACGGTAAGACCACGGTCAAGGAGATGACCGCTGCGATCCTATCCCAGGCCGGCGCCACTCGCGCCACCGCCGGCAACCTGAATAACGACATCGGCATGCCGCTGACCCTGCTCGCGGCCCGCGATGAAGACTTTCTGATCCTCGAGATGGGTGCCAATCATCACGGCGAGATCGGCTATATGACCGACATCGCGTGCCCTGATGTGGCGCTGATCACCAATGCCGGTCGCGCCCACCTGGAGGGCTTCGGCAGCGTCGAAGGCGTAGCCCATGCCAAAGGCGAGATCGCCCGCGGCCTGCCGCCTGACGGCACCTTCGTGGTCATGGCCGACGTTCCCTGGACCGCCTTATGGCAACAGCTCGCCGCGGGACGACCATTGCTAACCTTTGGCACCGGTCCGAGCGCGCAGGTGAGAGCGGATGAAAGCGCCGTCACTCAGACCTGGGACGCAGACGGGTTTCGTAGCCGTTTCACGGCCAACATCAAAGGCCATGAGGTCGAAATCGCGCTGCCGCTGGCCGGCTCGCACAATGTACGCAACGCGCTCGCCGCGATCGCCGGCAGCACCGCACTGGGCATTGCCCCAGAGCACATCCGTGCCGGACTGGAACAGATGGTGCCGGTCAAACGCCGCCTGCAGCCGCGGCACACCAGCACCGGCGCCAAACTGCTCGACGACAGCTATAACGCGAACCCAGACTCCCTGGCCGCTGCCGTCGACGTGCTCACCGCCCTACCACTCGAGCCAGACGGGCGCCATCTCTTGGTGCTGGGGGACTTTGGCGAGATCGGACCGGATAGCACGGAGGTCCATCACGAGATGGGCGTTGCTGCCCGAGCGGCGGGCGCCAGCACGCTGTACGCGGTCGGTACGCTCAGTCAGCACGCGGTCGAAGGCTTTGGCGCCGGCGCTCGCCACTTCGCCGATCAGGACGCCCTGATCGCAGCGCTGCTCGCCGAGACCGGCCCCGCGGATGTGCTTCTGGTCAAAGGCTCCAGACTGTCGGCCATGGATCGCGTCGCCGACGCACTCTGTGCGGACAGGGAGGCGCGCTGAGCATGCTCCTGCTCCTAACCGACTGGCTCAGCCAATATCAGAGCGGCTTCAGCGTCTTCCGCTATCTGACGCTGCGCACCATCTTGGGGGTGCTGACCGCGTTGGCGATCTCGCTCCTGATCGGCCGGCCACTCATCCGCTGGCTGAGTGCCTACAAGGTCGGCCAAACCGTCCGCAGCGACGGCCCCGAGAGCCACTTCTCCAAGGCCGGCACGCCAACCATGGGTGGCACCCTGATCCTGGTCGCCATCGCCATCAGCACCCTACTCTGGGCCGACCTGCACAACCGCTTCGTTTGGGTCGTGCTGCTGACCACACTCGCCTTCGGCGCGATTGGCCTGCTTGATGACTACCGCAAGCTGGTCTTGCGCGACCCGAAAGGGCTGCCAGCACGGTGGAAGTATTTCTGGCAGACCGTCGCTGGCTTGGCGGCGGCCCTCTATCTGTATTTCAGCGCCACCACAGCGGGCGAGACCGCGCTGTTGATCCCCTACCTGAAGGACCTCAGCTTTCAGCTTGGCCCGCTGTTCGTGATCTTTGCCTATCTGGTCATTGTCGGCTCCAGTAACGCCGTCAACCTCACCGACGGCCTCGACGGCCTCGCCGTGCTGCCCTCGGTGATGGTCGCTGGCGGCCTCGGCATCATGGTCTATGCGGCGGGGAATATCGAGATCGCCGGCTACCTCAAGATCCCTTATGTCGCCAATGTCGGCGAAGTGGTGATCTTCTGCGGCGCACTTGCCGGCGCCGGTCTCGGCTTCCTCTGGTTCAACACCTATCCAGCCCAAGTCTTCATGGGCGATGTCGGCGCGCTGGCGTTGGGCGCCGCACTCGGCACCGTTGCGGTGGTTGCGAAACAGGAGATCGTGCTCTTCATCATGGGCGGCATCTTCGTGCTCGAAACACTCTCGGTGATGATCCAGGTTGGCTCCTACAAGCTCACCGGTAAGCGTGTCTTTCGCATGGCACCGCTGCATCATCACTACGAACTCAAGGGCTGGCCCGAGCCGCGCGTCATCGTCCGCTTTTGGATCGTGACGGTCATCCTAGTCCTGGTCGGATTGGCGAGTCTGAAGATCCGATGAGCCAAGCGCGCACCAAGAAGGTCGCGGTGGTCGGCTTGGGCAAGACCGGCCTCTCCTGCGCGCGTTGGCTGCATGCGCAGGGCGCCGAGGTTGCCGTGCTGGACTCACGCACGGCACCGCCCGGACTCGCGCAACTGCAAGAAGAACTCCCTGACGTTGCCCTGTTGGTCGGCGGCTTCGACGCCTCAGTCTTGGCGTCGGTCGACGAGATCGTCGTCAGCCCCGGGGTTCCAGTACACACGGCCGCGCTGCGGGCTGCCTCTGACAAAGGCATCCCCATCGTCGGCGATGTCGAGCTGTTCGCGCGCGCAGCAACGGCACCGGTTATCGCCATCACCGGCTCTAATGGCAAGAGCACGGTGACAACCCTGGTCGGAGAGATGCTCCAGCACGCGGGGCTGGATGCTGCGGTCGGCGGCAATCTCGGCATCCCGGTCTTGGATCTGCTCCGGGCCGATGCGCAATGGTACGTGCTTGAGCTGTCGAGCTTCCAGCTCGAGACCACACAGTGCCTAGCAGCCCATGCCGCGACCGTGATCAACCTGTCAGCCGATCATCTTGATCGCTATCCGGATATGGCTGCTTATGGCGCCGCGAAGGCTCGGATCTTCGCCCATGCCGAGCGCGCCCTGGTCAATCGCGATGATCCAGCTGCATCGGCACTCGCCGCTGGGGTCGCAGACCAAGTCGGCTTCTCGCTGAGCGAGCCAGCCAATGAGGTCGACTACGGGCTGATCTCAAAAGACCAGCAGGTCTGGCTCGCTCGCGGCCGTACGCCATTGATCGCGACGACCGAGCTTCGCATGCCCGGGCGGCACAACCTGGCCAATGCCTTGGCGGCGCTCGCCCTAGCCGAGATGGCTGGCGTCAGCCCGGAGGCCGGCTGCGAGGTGCTGCGCGAATTTCCGGGGCTTGCGCACCGTAGCGAACTGGTCGCCGAGAGACGTGGTGTGCGCTGGATCAACGACTCCAAGGGCACCAACCCGGGGGCAACCATCGCCGCGCTGGCCGGCATCGTCGACGCGCCTGGGCAAAGCGCCTCTGCAGTACCCGCCCGGGCCGTGCTCATCGCCGGCGGCGAAGGAAAGGGCGCGGACTTTTCCACCTTGATCCCCGTGGTGAGCCGCTGTGCACGCGCGGTCATCCTGATCGGCCGCGACGCGGCACTGCTCGAGCAGGCCCTGACCGACACGGTGCCCTTGCACCGGGCCGCTAGCATGGAAGAGGCGGTTCGGATCGCGGAGCATCTCGCACAACCCGGTGACGCGGTTTTACTGTCTCCGGCCTGCGCCAGCTTCGATATGTTCGATGATTACCAGCATCGCGGTCGCGCCTTCGCTGCTGCAGTTGCAGGCTTGGCCCCATGATCAACGCACGACTGCACAACCGCCTTCTAGCCGCACGGCCGCCGAGCGCGTCGCCGACGCCGGCTCGCACGCGACGACGCGACCGCAATGAGCCTGCCATCGACGGTCTGTTGCTGGTCTGCGTCCTCGGACTCCTCGGACTCGGCTTTGTCATGGTGGCCTCGGCATCGCTGCCGATTGGCACCCGCGACTATGCCGATCCCTTCTTTTATGTTGTCCGCCATGGCATGGCACTTGGACTCGCGCTGATCTGCGGGCTCATCTGTTTTGCCATCCCGGTTCAGGTCTGGGAGCGTTCAGGGATCTGGCTGCTCTTGCTCAGCTGCGGTCTCTTGCTGCTGGTCTTGGTGCCGGGCATCGGCCGGACCGTCAATGGCGCAACCCGTTGGATTCCGCTCGGCCCCTTCAGTCTGCAGCCGTCGGAACTGGTCAAGTTCGTCGCCGTGATCTATATCTCCGGCTATCTGGTCAGGCGCCAGCTGGAGTTCAGCAACTCGCCACTCGGCTTCATTCGACCGATGGTCCTGATCGGCTTTGCCGCTAGCTTGATCATGGTGCAGCCGGATTTCGGCACCACCGCCGTGATACTTGCCACAGTGATGGCGCTGTTACTCCTCGGCGGCGTTGCCCTCTGGCCATTTGCGCTGCTGTTCAGCGCCATTGGCGCCGGTCTCGCGCTGTTGATCTGGATCGAACCTTACCGGCTCGAGCGGGTCACCTCGTTCATCAACCCCTTCGATGATCCCTTCAATACCGACTATCAACTCAGTCATGCGCTGATCGCGATGGGCCGCGGCGAATGGCTCGGCGTCGGTCTCGGCAATGGCATTCAGAAGCAGTTTTACCTGCCCGAGGCACACACCGACTTCTTACTTGCCGTGATCGGCGAAGAGCTTGGCATGGTGGGCGTGATCGCGGTGATCTTCACCTTTGCGCTGATTACTTGGCGCGCCTTCGCCATCGGCGCGCGCGCTCAGGCCATTGGCGAGGACTTTTCAGCCTACGCCGCGCACGGCTTCGGTGTGCTGCTCGGGTTGCAAGCCTTCATCAGCGCCGGCGTTAATACCGGTCTGCTGCCAACCAAAGGCCTACCCCTGCCTTTCATCAGCTACGGCAGCAATGCCGTGATCGTCTCCGTAATGGTCGCAGCATTACTACTTCGCATCGATTTCGAGCTGCGACGAAAGGACAGTCGGCCGCTTCCCGAGGCCGGCGTCGCCCGCCACATGGGCACAGCGAGGGGGATTCGATGGCGCCGCGCATAGCGATCATGGCCGGTGGCACCGGCGGACATGTGTTCCCAGCCTTGGCTGTCGCCGAGGTGCTGCGCGCGCGCGGTGCAGAGGTGTTCTGGCTCGGTACCCGTGCTGGTCTCGAGTCGCGCCTGGTGCCAGAGCGTGGCCTCGAGATGGAATGGCTATCGGTGGCTGGCATCCGTGGTAAAGGACTGCGCACCCTCGCCACTGCGCCGCTGAAGCTCGCGGGCGCGCTCGGCGAGGCTGCGGGCATCCTCAAGCGACGCGATCCGGCCGCCGTGCTCGGCATGGGCGGCTTCGCCTCGGGTCCAGGCGGCATCATGGCCTGGATGCAACGCCGACCCTTGCTAATCCAAGAACAAAACAGCGTGCCGGGCATGACCAACCAATGGTTGGCTCGGGTTGCCGAGCGCGTGTTCGAGGCGTTTCCAAACAGCTTCCCGAGCGCTCGCCAGGCCATCACCACCGGCAACCCGGTGCGGGCAGCGATCAGCGCGCTGCCGGCGCCTGCCGAGCGCCTCGCTGGCCGCTCCGGCTCGGCTCGACTGTTAGTTCTAGGTGGATCACTCGGCGCCCAAGCCTTGAACGAGACCGTCGCGCAAGCCCTTGCCATGTTACCTCCAACATCACGGCCAAGGGTGCGCCATCAGGCCGGCGAGCGCACCCTGGCGCTGGCGCAACAGGCCTATGCCGAGGCCGGTATCGAGGCTGATGTCACGCCCTTCATCGCCGATATGGCCGAGGCCTATGCCTGGGCGGACCTCGTAGTCTGCCGCAGTGGCGCGCTCACCGTCTCCGAGCTCGCGGCGGCAGGCTTGCCAGCAATCCTAGTGCCCTATCCGCATGCGGTGGATGACCATCAGGTCGGCAATGGGCGCTGGCTCAGCGAGGCTGGAGCCGCCCAACTCCTGCTGCAGCGCGAGATGAGCCGCGAACGGCTCGCCGCGCTGCTCGAGCCGCTGCTCGCCGATCCAAGCCAGCGCCTACGCATGGCGGAAGCCGCGCGTGCCAAGGCCCAGCCGGACGCCGCTGAGCGCATCGCTGAAGCCTGCCTGGAGCTGGCGCAATGAATACCGCTCATCGCACCCACAGCGCGGCCAACATGGGCCGGATGCGGCGCCTGCACTTCATCGGCATCGGCGGTGCCGGCATGAGCGGTATCGCCGAGCTGATGACCAACCTCGGCTACGAGGTACAGGGCTCGGATCAGCGCGAGAACGAGGTCGTGCGCCGGCTCAGCGGATTGGGCGTGCAGTGCTTCATCGGCCATCGCGCCGAGCAGGTCGCCGAGGTCGATGTGGTGGTGGTCTCCACCGCCATCGACGAGACCAACCCCGAGATCCTCGCCGCCCGCGCGGAGCGTATCCCGGTGGTGCGCCGCGCTGAGATGCTGGCCGAGCTGATGCGCTTCCATTATGGCGTTGCGGTCGCCGGCACCCATGGCAAGACCACCACCACCAGCCTGATCGCCAGTGTACTGGCCGAGGCCAATCTGGACCCGACCTTCGTCATCGGCGGCCTGCTCAACAGCGCCGGTGCCAATGCGCGACTCGGCAGCAGCAAGTACCTGATCGCCGAGGCCGACGAGAGTGATGCCTCCTTCCTGTATCTGCAGCCGATGCTGGCAGTGGTCACCAACATCGATGCCGACCACATGCGCACCTACGGCAACGACTTCGATCGACTGCGCAGCACCTTCAAGGAGTTCATTCATCATCTGCCGTTCTATGGGCTGGCGGTGCTCTGCATCGATGATCCGGAGGTGGCGGCGCTGATCCCGACCATCTCGCGCCCGGTGCGCACCTATGGCACCGAGGCGCAGGCCGATGTACGCGCACTCAATATCAGCCAGCAAGGGTTGCGCATGCGCTTCGAGGTGATGCACGCGGCAGCCGCGGAGCCCTTCCCGGTCGAACTCAATCTGCCAGGACGGCATAACGTTCTGAACGCCCTGGCCGCGATCGCGATCGCGCTCGAGTTGGGCGTCGAAGAGACCGCGATCCAGCATGCACTCAGCACCTTTGCCGGCATCGGCCGGCGCTTCGTGGTCAGCGACTGCCCGTTGCCGGATGGCGGCTCGGTGACGCTGATCGACGATTACGGCCATCATCCGCGCGAACTCTCCGCGACCATCGAGGCCGCGCGTGGCGGCTGGCCTGGCCGGCGCTTGGTGCTGCTGTTCCAGCCGCATCGTTATTCGCGCACCCAAGAGCAGTTCGACGATTTCGCGCAGGTACTCTCTGAGGTCGACCTGCTGGTCTTGTGCGAGGTCTATGCCGCTGGCGAGCAGCCGATTCCGAGCGCCGATGGTCGCAGTCTGAGCCGGGCGATACGCTCGCGCGGGCAGGTGGAACCGGTCTTCGCGCAAACCCTCAGCGAGGCGCCAGCGTTACTCGGCGCCCTGCTCGAGCCGGGCGATCTGCTCTTGATCTCTGGCGCTGGCGACATCGGCCAGCTCCCGGCCCGCTTGCCGAGCTTGCTCAGCGAGGTGCGGTCATGAATCGTTCCACCACGCCAGCGAAGGCCATGAACCGCCCTGCCCTACCTGTGCGAAACATCGCTGAGCCTGCAGCGAACACCAAAACCATGCTTGAGCCTGTCCCGCAAGCCAACACCATGGCCGAGCCAGAGCTGCAAGCCAACATCATGACTGAGCGCACCCTGCAAGCCAACACGATCGATGCGCCCGCGCTCAATGGGCCCGAGCTGCGAGGCGAGCTGCGCCTGAACGAGCCGCTCGCGCGCTACACCAGTTGGCGCGTCGGCGGGCCAGCGCAACGCCTTTATCGGCCTGCTGACGTGCAGGATCTGGCCGCATTCCTAACCAGGCTCGATGCCGATGAGCCGCTGCTCTGGCTCGGCCTCGGCAGCAACCTGCTGATCAGCGATGCCGGCCTGGCGGGCACCGTCATCCACACGCAAGGCTGCTTGAACGACATCAGCCAACGAGCGGACCACAGGATTCGCGTCGAGTCCGGCGCGAGCTGCGCCAAGGTCGCCCGCTTTGCCAGCCGCTTAGGTCTGGTCGGTGCCGAGTTTCTCGCCGGCATCCCCGGCACCATGGGCGGCGCCTTGGCGATGAATGCTGGCGCCTGGGGCGGCGAGACTTGGCCGCTGGTGCGCCGCGTGCGCACCATCGACCGACAGGGCCAGATCCGCGAGCGCGGACCGGCCGATTTCCGTTATGGCTATCGGCAGGTAATAGGACCAGAGGGCGAATGGTTCCTCGGTGCCGATCTGGTGCTCGAGCCCGGCGACACCGAGGCGGCACAGGCGCGCATCCGCGAGCTGCTCGATCGGCGCGCCGCGACTCAGCCGACTGGCGTGCCGAGCTGTGGTTCGGTGTTTCGCAACCCGGCTGGCGATCACGCCGCGCGCCTGATCGAGGCCGCGGGGCTCAAGGGCCGTCGCATCGGCGGCGCCGAGGTCTCGCCCAAGCACGCCAACTTCATCATCAACCTCGGTGACGCCACCGCGAACGATATCGCCGCGCTGATCGCACTCGTTCAAGACGAGGTCGAGCGCAGCAGCGGGATTCGCTTGCAGCCGGAAGTCCGCCGCGTCGGAGCATTTGCATGACGAGCTTGGCTCCAAACCCCAACACCTTGGCCCTTGACCCCATTGATCCGGCCCGCTACGGTCGGGTTGCGCTGATTCTCGGCGGCAGCTCCGAAGAGCGCCCGATCTCGCTCCGGAGCGGCGCCGCCGTGCTGGCTGCGTTGCAGCGCCTGGGCATTGATGTCACCCCGCTTGATCCCGCCGACCATCCCGGTAGTGCCCTGTTCGAGTCGCTGAACCCGGAGCGCTTTGATCGCGCCTTCCTGATCCTGCACGGGCGCGGCGGCGAAGATGGCCAGATCCAGGGCGCACTCGAGACCCTAGGGCTGCCCTACACCGGCTCCGGGGTGCTCGGCTCGGCGATCAGCATGGACAAGTACCGCACCAAGCGGATTTGGGGAGGCGTCGGCCTGCCAACCGCAGCGTTCGCGCTCATCCTTGATGAGGGTGATCTCGAGCAGGCGATCGCGCTCGGTTTTCCGCTGATGATCAAGCCCGCTCACGAGGGCTCCAGCCTCGGCATGGCGCGCGCGAACGACCGCGACGAGTTGATCGCCGCTTGGCGTGAGGCGGCCAAGCTCGATGCCCTTGTGCTCGCCGAGCGCTGGCTGAGCGGTGCCGAATACACCTGCGCGATCCTCGGCCAGCAGGCGCTACCTTTGATCCGCCTCGAGACACCCAACGTCTTCTACGACTTCGACGCCAAGTATCAGGCCAACAGCACCTCTTATCTCTGCCCGTGCGGACTGCCTGAGTCCATCGAGACCGAGTATCAGGCGCTGTGCCTAGAGGCCTTCAACGCCGTCGGCGGCAGCGGTTGGGGCCGCGTTGACTTCATGCTCGATGAGGCCGGTCACCCCCGGCTGTTGGAGGTCAACACCATCCCTGGGATGACTGATCACAGCCTGGTGCCGATGGCTGCACAAGCCGCCGGCATCGACTTCGACAGCCTCTGTGCACGCATCCTTGAGACCAGCATGCAGGAGACCGCCTCCCATGACTGAGCCAACCCATGAGCTTCAACAGCCGTCCGTTCGACCCAGGACGCGGCTGAGCATCATCGCCCGACTGTTGACCGCAGTCCTGCTGCTCGGTGGGCTGATCGGCGCCGGCTGGATCGGCCTGCAATGGGAGCCGGTACTGCTGCCGATTCGCGTCGTCAGTATCGACGGCGAAATGCACGGACTCTCCCGCGAGGCCCTACAGCAGACCATTAGTAAAGAGATCACCGGCGGCATCCTGACCCAAGATCTCGCGACGCTCCGCGCTCGGGTGCAGGCGCTGCCTTGGGTCGAGCAGGCAACGACACGCCGGATCTGGCCCGACCGTATTCAGGTCAGGGTGCGCGAGCACAGCGCGCTTGCGCGCTGGAATGAGAGCGGACTGGTCACCGAGGATGGCGTGGTCTTCCGCCCGAGCGACGGGCGACTGCCGGCTGGGCTGGCGCGCCTCGGCGCTGCCAATGATGAACAAGCACCGGAGGTGGTCAACCGCTTCCTCGATTGGGGCTCGCGACTGCTCGCACTCGGACTGATCGTCGACGGGGTCCAGCGCGATGCGCGGGGCGACTGGTCGATCGAGCTGCTCGGCGGCACCGCCGTTCTGCTCGGCACCGACGACGTCGAACAGCGGCTCGAGCGCTTGATCGCTGCCTACAGCCAAATCGAAGCAATCGGCATCCCCACCCGCCTCGATCTCCGCTACGCCAACGGCCTCGCGGTGCGCTGGCTGCCGGTCGGCAACAGCGCTGGCGGCCCCAAGCGCATCGCGGCAAACTGAATTTTACATATCGGAGCGGATCTGCATGGCAAGACGCAGTGAAAAGAATCTGGTCGTCGGTCTCGACATCGGCACCTCGAAGGTCGCCGCCTTGGTCGGTGAAATCAGGCCTGACGACACCATCGAGATCATTGGGGTCGGCACGCATCCTTCGCACGGACTCAAGAAAGGCGTGGTGGTCGACATCGAATCGACGGTGCAGTCGATCCAGCGCGCCGTCGAAGAGGCCGAGCTGATGGCCGGCTGCGAGATCCATTCGGTGCATGCCGGGATCGGCGGCAGCCATATCCGCAGCCGCAACAGTGATGGCGTCACCGCGATCAAGGAGCATGAGGTCAACCAGGGCGACGTCGATCGCGTCATCGATGCAGCGCGGGCCGTGGCGATCCCGGCCGACCAAAAGATCCTGCATATCCTGCCACAGGAATTCATCATCGATGATCAAGACGGCATCCGCGAACCGATCGGTATGTGCGGTGTACGCCTGGAGGCGCGAGTGCACATGGTCACCGGCGCTGTCAGTGCCGCGCAGAATGTCGTCAAGTGCATCCGACGCTGCGGCCTCGAGGTCGACGATTTGGTCATCGGCCAGCTCAGCTCATCCTTGGCCGTCCTCAAAGAAGACGAGAAGGAGCTGGGCGTCTGCACGGTCGATATCGGCGGCGGCACGACTGATCTGGCCGTGTTCACCGATGGCGCGATCAGGCACATTGCCGTGATCCCGATTGCAGGAGACCAGGTGACCAATGATATCGCCGTCGCCCTACGCACACCGACACAGCATGCCGAAGCGATCAAGATCCAGCATGGCTGCGCCCTGTCGTCACGCGGCGGTCAAGAGAACATCGAGGTGCCAAGCATTGGCGAGCGGCCACCGCGCCAGCTTTCGCGGCAGACCCTCGCTGAAGTCATTGAGCCGCGCTATGAGGAGTTGCTCAACCTGCTCCAAAACGAGCTCAGACGCAGCGGCTTCGAAGAACTGATTGCCGGTGGCGTCGTGCTCACCGGCGGCAGTGCAAAGATGGAAGGCATCGTGGAATTGGCCGAAGAGGTCTTCCACATGCCCGTTCGACTCGGCCTTCCCCAGTCGGTGACAGGGATGGAAGACACCATTGCCGACCCAGTCTACGCGGCCGGGGTCGGGTTACTCATCTATGCCAAGCAGCACCGGTTCGCCGGAACTGCTGAGCACCAGAGCGCGGGCGTTTGGGGGCGCCTGCGCAACTGGTTGAGTGGCAGCTTCTAACGGTGGTAGCGGGCGAGAGGCTCCCCGCGGCCCGAGGGGGATTAGGTTTAAATGCAACACAGACTACAACAGCAAAATCCGCGAGGTAACTGACATGAGCTTCGAGCTAGTGGATACCCAAACTCAGAATGCCGTGATCAAGGTCATCGGCGTCGGCGGCGGCGGCGGCAATGCGGTCAATCACATGGCAGCCGCCAACATCGAAGGCGTCGAGTTCATCTGCGCCAATACCGACGCCCAAGCGCTCGAAAACATCTCGATCAAGACGGTTCTGCAGTTGGGCGCAGGCATCACCAAGGGACTCGGCGCAGGCGCTGATCCTGACGTCGGTCGCCGCGCCGCGGAGGAAGACCGAGACCGCATCAAGGACCTGCTCGATGGCGCCGACATGGTCTTCATTACCGCCGGCATGGGTGGCGGCACCGGCACGGGTGCGGCACCGATCGTCGCCGCAGTCGCGCGCGAACTCGGCATCCTGACCGTCGCCGTGGTCAGCAAGCCGTTCGTGTTCGAGGGCGGCAAGCGCGCCAAGGTCGCCATCGACGGCATCCTCGAGCTGGAGAAGCATGTCGACTCGCTGATCACAATTCCGAACGACAAACTGCTTGCCGTGCTCGGCAAACAGATGACCCTGCTCGATGCCTTCAGCGCCGCCAATGACGTGTTGCTCAACGCCACCCAGGGAATCGCCGAGCTGATCACCCGCCCCGGGCTGATCAACGTCGACTTCGCCGACGTCAAGACCGTGATGTCCGGCATGGGCGTCTCGATGATGGGCACCGGCTCGGCCACTGGTGAGAACCGGGCGCGCGAGGCCGCTGAGAAGGCGATCAACAGCCCGCTGCTGGAGGATATCGATCTCGCTGGTGCCAACGGCATCCTGGTCAACATCACGGCCGGCATGACGCTGACGATCGGCGAGTTCGACGAGGTCGGCAACACCGTCCGCGACTTCGCCGACGACAATGCAACCGTGGTCGTTGGCACCGTCATCGATCCCGACCTCGACGAGGAACTGCGGGTCACGGTCGTGGCGACCGGGCTTGGCGATCGCAAGGCCGAGCGTCTCGCGGTGCGCGGTGGCGAGCCAAGGATACGCCTGGTTGACAACGATCAACGCGACAGCTCGGCGCCTGACTATCGTGACATGGATCAACCCGCCTATATTCGCAACAAACGTCCAGCGCCAGGCGGCGGCGAGGCAACCGCAGCTGATCTGGACTACCTCGATATCCCGGCCTTCTTGCGCCGCCAAGCGGATTGATCTAGGACAACCCCTAATACGGATTATTGGATAGATATCAGATGTTTCACTTGCAATAGCATTCAATGCTTGATAAAAATCCGGGAAAACCCTAACATGTCGATGCATTGAATGGTGCACGTCGCCAAAGCCCAGGGATGGGCGCTGTTGCGCGCTGTGAACAACGTCCTAAGATACGGTCCGACACCTGGGTGCCGAAGGCCGTAACGCTCGGAGGAGCGCCAATGATCCGCCAACGAACACTCAAGAACGTGATTCGCGCAACCGGCGTCGGCTTGCATACCGGTGACAAGGTCTATCTGACACTTCGTCCAGCCGCCGCCGACACGGGCATCGTGTTTCGCCGCATCGACCTCGACCCGGTCGTTGATATTCGGGCCAACCCGCTGAATGTTGGCGATACCAGGCTGTCGACAACCCTCACCAATGGCGAGGTTCGCGTCTCGACCGTTGAGCATCTGCTCTCGGCCTTCGCCGGTCTGGGCATCGACAACGCCTTCGTGGACCTGAGCGCAGCCGAAGTGCCAATCATGGATGGCAGCGCAGCGCCATTCGTGTTCCTGCTGCAATCTGCCGGGATCGAAGAGCAAAATCGCCCACGTCGTTTCATCGCGATCAAGAAGCCGATTGTCGTCGAGGATGGGGACAAATACGCCCGCTTCGACCCGCTTGATGGCTTCAAGGTCGAGTTCTCAATCGACTTCGACCATCCCGTCTTCGCCTCGCGACTACAGACTGCCACCATTGACTTCTCGACGACTTCGTTCGTCAAAGAGGTCAGTCGCGCCCGCACCTTTGGCTTCCTGCGTGATATCGAAGCACTGCAGCAGCAAGACTTGGCGCTCGGCGGCAGCCTCGATAACGCCGTTGTGGTCGACGATTTCCGCGTCTTGAACGAAGGTGGCCTGCGCTACGAAGACGAGTTCGTCAAGCACAAGATCCTCGACGCGATCGGCGATCTATACCTGCTTGGCCATCCGCTCATCGGCTCGTTCCGCGGCCACAAGTCTGGCCATGCATTGAACAACCGACTCTTGCGGACACTACTCGCCGACCAATCAGCTTGGGAAGAAGTGACCTTTGACGATAACGTCGAGGTTCCGATTCGTTATGGCGTACCGGCGGTAGCGAGTCTCTAGGCTAGGTACCCAGACACCCGAGCGACCTTAACCCTGAAACAGGCATTGATTGATCGTCCAGATGGCAACGCGCCATCGACCTTAGTCTAAGGAGTGGCCCAGCGTTCGAGCGAGGCGCGCAAGTGCCTCTGACAACGGCGAGCGGCCAGCATCACCAGTGCTGCTGCTCATCTGATTTACGCCAGCACGCCCCTGCACCGGGTGCGGCAACGGCGCTATGGAGTTAAGTGACGGCGGAAGGACGCGCACCTTACAGGCCTTGACCTCGGCATCGACCGCGGCGTGGCCGTTGATTAAAACAGAACCGATCAATTCAGGACAGAGAAACCGAAATCGGTCGGCCCACACGGGGGAATCAACAAACAACGTGAGTTCACCCGCTGAGAGAGCAACCTGGCTGCAGTGCTTGGCCAAGTCGACTGGCAAACGCAGCCGCAGTTCGCTCAGTAACCGTTCGCGCCGCTCGATCTCATCGAGCAGTGCAGCGATGGATTGGCTCGCGCGTAAATGACGACGAATATGCGCTGTGGACTTGGTCATGGTCATGGTTCGAGCCTCAGCGTTTTCGATCACGATGTCCAGCCTTGGTTCAAACGCATCGACAGGACTTGCCCCACTCGGAGTTTCTGCGATAGCGCGAGATTCAGACTGGGCCTGATTGCAGACGTCATCTGGTCTCGACGACCAGCGGCGGCGGCAAATGACATAGACTGCTCGGAGAAACGATGCGACGGCTCAACGACAGTGACTCTCAATTCGGCTACAGCTCCATAGTCCTTCTTACCCTAATGCTAGTGGCCCTTCTGGCCGGCGCAAGCGGTTTCTGGCTCGGTCACCACCGCTTCTCAGCGCAGACGCACACCGATCTCGCGACCGTGCTCTCTCATCTCAACAATCGACACCGCATCAGTGGCACAGACGCTCATGCGGAACTAGACAGCATCGCCATCCGCGTCGGTCAGTTGCAAGCCGAAGTCCTCCGAATCAATGCCCTAGGCCAGCGTCTTGTCGAGATGTCCGGTCTTGATGTGGATGAATTCAACTTCCTCCAGCCAGCACCTTCCGGTGGCGGCCCGGAGAAGGTGAGCTTACGCGAGAACAAGGTTGACGAGGTCGCACAGGATCTCGCCAAGGTGCTCGCCGAACTCGGCGACCGCAAACGCAAGCTGGTTCTGCTCGAATCCCTAATCATGGAGCGAGACCTCAAGAGCCACTCGGTACCAGATGGCTGGCCGCTGAAAACCGGCGGCGTTGTGACCTCGACCTTTGGCATGCGCCGCCATCCGATCAGCGGACGGCGCAGCATGCACAAGGGTATTGATATCTCCGGCAAGCATGGATCTGATATCGTCGCCATGGCCGATGGTCTGGTGATCTTCTCAGGTCGCAAGAGCGGCTACGGCAAGATCGTCGAGATCAGGCATCCGGACGGACTCGAGACTCGCTATGCCCACAATTCGAGGAACATCGTCAACAAAGGCGATCTGGTCACCAAGGGTCAAGTGATTGCCAAGCTCGGATCGACCGGACGTTCGACCGGCCCCCATGTCCACTTTGAGGTTCGCCGCGACGGCGAGGCACTCGACCCCATGCGCTTTCTCGACCTCAGCGAGCGTTCACGGCTGGCGCGCCTCTAAGGCGGATCGCAGCATCGCCTACCCCACCCAGCAACGACCCTCACGCGCGCATGATCTGAAATCATCGATTCGATTCACAGCGGCCGGAGCACCAAACAGCCAGCCACCGGTTGAGCCGGTATCGATCACGCCGGGGGCCTTCTTCAGAGGTCCTCGGCGTCTTTGATTCCGCACAAGCGCGCCGACCAGATCTGCGCTCCCGGTTCGACTCCGGTATCATTCCGGGCAAATTTCTGCCCACCACTACAGAGCCCCCATCATGGCCCTACGCCTTTTCCGAAAGGTCTTCGGCAGCCGTAACGAGCGTTTGGTCAAGCGGTTGATGAAGTCCACTGAGCAGATCAATGCGCTCGAAGACGACATTTCTGCTCTCTCCGATGACGAGCTTCGCGCTCGCACCGAACAGCTTCGTACACGACTGACCGAAGGCGCAACCCTCGATGACTTGCTACCCGAGGCCTTCGCCGTCGTCCGCGAGGCCGGCAAGCGCGTGCTTGGCATGCGCCATTTCGATGTGCAGTTGGTCGGCGGCATGGTGCTGCACAACGGCAAGATCGCCGAGATGCGCACCGGCGAGGGTAAAACCCTGGTCGCCACCCTGGCCGCCTATCTCAACGCGCTGCCGGCCAAGGGCGTGCATATCGTTACCGTCAACGACTACCTGGCGCGACGCGATGCAGCCTGGATGGGGCAGATCTATCACGCCCTCGGCCTCAGCGTCGGCGTCATCAACAGCTCCGGCGGCATGGGACCAGACAATGCCTCCTTCCTATTCGATCCCGACTATGAGCCGGCGGAGCAAGACGGCTATCGGCACCTGCGCCGCGCGACCCGGCGCGAGACCTATTACGCCGACATCACCTATGGCACCAATAACGAGTTCGGCTTCGACTACCTGCGCGACAACATGGCGTTTACGCCCGAGCAGCGGGTGCAGCGCGACCCCTACTACGCGATCGTCGACGAGGTCGACTCGATCCTGATCGATGAGGCACGCACCCCGCTGATCATCTCCGGTCCATCCGAAGGCAATACCGAGCTCTACACCAAGATCGATACGATCATCCCAAGCCTGACGCGCCAGGAGGCGATCAAGAACGAGGAAGGCCAGCCAGACTTCGGCCCCGGCGACTACTCGGTCGATGAGAAGGCGCGGCAGGTCTACCTGAGCGAAGAGGGTCACGAGAAGGTCGAGCAACAGCTCACCGAGATGGGCCTGCTCGGCGAAGACGAGAGCCTTTACGACGCCGGCAACATCGTGCTGATGCACCATGTGTATGCAGCCTTGCGGGCGCATGCGCTGTTCCAGAAGAACGTCGACTACATCGTCCGCGATGGTCAGATCATCATCGTCGATGAATTCACCGGCCGCACCATGCCGGGGCGACGTTGGTCCGAGGGTCTGCATCAGGCCGTAGAGGCCAAGGAAGGGGTCGCGATCCAGCAAGAGAACCAGACGCTGGCTTCGATCACCTTCCAGAACCTGTTCCGGCTCTACCCCAAGCTCGCCGGCATGACCGGTACCGCCGACACCGAGGCGTTCGAGTTCCAGAGCATCTATGGACTCGAGGTCACGGTCATTCCGACCAATCAACCGATGGTCCGCGACGACCGTGGCGATCTGGTCTATCTGACCCAAGAAGAGAAGTACAACGCGATCATCGAAGACATCCGTGATTGTGTCGAGCGCGGCCAACCGGTGTTAGTCGGTACAGCCTCGATCGAGACCTCCGAGCTGGTCTCGCAAAAGCTCAAGGCCGTGAAGATCACCCATGAGGTGCTGAACGCCAAGCAGCACGAGCGCGAGGCCGGCATCATCGCCCGCGCCGGTGAGCCAGGAGCGGTGACCATCGCCACCAACATGGCGGGGCGCGGTACCGACATCGTGCTTGGCGGCAACCTTGAGGCCGAGTTGGAGAAAGCGGGGGGCGAATCGGAGCGCGGACGGATCAAGGCGGACTGGAACAAGCGTCATGCTCAGGTCATCAAGGCCGGTGGCCTGCATGTGATCGGCACCGAACGCCATGAGTCCCGACGCATCGACAACCAGCTACGTGGCCGCGCGGGGCGCCAGGGTGATCCGGGCTCAAGCCGCTTCTATCTGTCGCTGCAAGACAATCTGATGCGCATCTTTGCCTCCGAGCGCGTTGCCAACATGATGCAGCGGCTCGGCATGCAAGCAGGCGAAGCGATCGAGCATCCTTGGGTCACCAAGGCGATCGAAAACGCCCAACGTAAGGTCGAAGGGCGCAACTTCGATATCCGCAAGCAGCTGCTCGATTATGACGATGTCGCCAACGATCAGCGCAAGGTGATCTACCAGCAGCGCCGCGAGCTGATGGATGGCGATGACGTCTCCGAGACCGTCGCCGCGATGCGCCAGGACGTGCTCAATGAGCTGATCAGCCTGCACATCCCACCACAGAGCCTAGAGGAGCAATGGGACGTGCCGGGGCTAACCGCGGCATTACAGGACGCCTATGGCGGTGACTGGCCGATTCAGCACTGGCTGGACGCGGACCACGACCTGCACGAAGAGACGCTGCGCCAGCGCATCGCCGACGAACTGGCCGCGCAGGCGACGGAGAAGGAAAAGCTGATCGGGCCGGCACAGATGCGCCAGATCGAAAAGGCGGTGATGCTGCAGACCCTCGACACCCAATGGAAAGACCATCTGGCCCAGATGGACTACCTGCGCCAGGGCATCCATCTGCGCGGCTACGCGCAGAAGAACCCGAAGCAGGAGTACAAGCGCGAGGCCTTCGAGATGTTCTCGGCGATGCTCTCGAGCATCAAGCAGGACGTGGTGAAGACGCTCGCCCGGATGCAACTGCAGGTACCCGACGAGATCATGCCGCAGGGGCCGAGCCCGTCGGAGTTCCAATTCAAGCACGAGGCCTTCGAGGGCCTTCCGTCCTCGGCCAAGCAGGCCCCAGAGGGGGCAGGCGGGCGAGCTGGTGCTGGCGGCGCAGCGTCCACCTCAGACGACGATGCGCATCAGCCCTTCATCCGTGACGGTCGCAAGGTCGGCCGTAATGAGCCCTGTCCCTGCGGCTCCGGCAAGAAGTTCAAGCAGTGCCACGGGCGTGTCTCCTAATCCATAACGGCATCCATAGCGGCATCCATAGCGGCGAGCAATGATCAGACGATGACCCTTGATGCACCCAGCTCCTTGAAACAAGCGGCTCATCGTCCGGATCGGCCAGGCGCGATGAACGTCGGTGGCGTTCGCCTGGCTGCGGTCCCTGCCGCTATCCGTTATCGCGATCGCGACGATCTGGTCCTGATCGCCTTGGCGGAGGGCACCAGATGCGCCGCCACCTTCACCCGCAATGCGTTTTGTGCCGCACCGGTGACCGTGGCACGCGAGCACCTCGCTGCCGAGGCCACGCGCTGGCTATTGATCAACGCCGGCAACGCCAATGCCGGCACCGGTGCCCGCGGGCTCGAGGACGCGCGCACCTGTTGTCGAGCGTTGGCAGCACTAACACAGGTCAATCCGGCACAGGTCTTGCCATTCTCGACCGGCATCATCGGCGAATACCTGCCGCTCGAGCGGCTCACGGCAGCACTGCCTCAAGCCATTGCAGCGCTGGACGAAAACGGCTGGGATGCCGCCGCCCGCGCGATCATGACCACCGATACCCTTCCTAAGATCGCCACTCGGCAGCTGCTGCTCGGTGGCCAGCAAGTGACCCTCACCGGCATCGCCAAGGGCGCCGGCATGATTCGGCCGGACATGGCGACCATGCTCGCCTTTATCGCGACCGATGCGACAGTGACCCAGGCCTGCCTTCAGCGTTGCCTGTCCCAGGCCGTCGACGGCTCCTTCAACGCGATCAGCATCGATGGTGATACCTCGACCAACGATGCCTGCGTGCTAGTCGCCACCGGCACGGCCGGCAATCCAACGCTCGATGACCCAGCCTCGACAGAACAGGGGGCGATGGACCTCAAGGCCTTTCAGCAGACGCTCAATTCGCTCTGTGAGGAACTCGCCCGTGCGATCGTCCGCGACGGCGAGGGGGCGACCAAGCTGGTGAGCATCGAGATCGGCGAGGCGCGCACGGCAGCCGAGGCACGACAGGTCGCCGATACCATCGCCCATTCACCCCTCGTCAAAACCGCCCTATTTGCTTCTGATCCGAATTGGGGGCGCATCCTCGCCGCAGTCGGCCGCGCCGGGCTTGAGGACCTCGACATCGACAAGGTGCGCATCCGGCTCGACGATGTGCTCATCGTTTCAGGCGGCGGCCGCGATCCAAGCTACCAGGAGCAGGATGGGCAGGCTGTGATGGCCAAAGATAGCTTCAGCATCGGGGTCGATCTCGGCCGCGGCAGGAGCCGTGCTCGACTCCTGACCTGCGACCTCTCTTATGACTACGTTCGCATCAACGCCGAATACCGAACCTAGCCAGCCTGTGGCTCATTCCTCCGCGTCGCCAGGCCTCAAACTGATCCATGTCGCCGCTGCTGTCATCAGTGACGCCCAAGGCCGCGTGCTGATCGCCAAGCGACCCATCGACGCGCATCAGGGGGGTCTCTGGGAGTTCCCGGGCGGCAAACTCGAGCCCGGCGAACCGGTCGAGCAAGGCTTGGCCCGCGAGCTCGATGAGGAGCTTGGCATCCAAGTCATCACCTCGAGGCCGCTGATCCGGCTACGCCATGACTATGGCGACCGCCTGGTGCTGCTCGACATGCATCGAGTCCTCAGCTACCAGGGCCAGCCACATGGGCGCGAGGGCCAGGCACTGGATTGGCTGCTGCCGGCAGACATGCAGCCCGAGCATTTTCCGGCCGCTGACCGGCCCGTCATCAATGCGCTGCACTTGCCGAGCCGCTACCTGATCACCGGTCACGAGCCACGCCAGCCCGACGCCTTCGTGGTCCAACTCTCGCAGGTCCTCGCCCGCACCGGCGCACGCATCGTTCAGCTGCGCGCGCCGCACTTGGAGGCCCGTGCCTACGCGGCACTCGCACAGGCTTGCGCCCCAGTTTGCCGTCAGGCGGGTGCTCAGCTGGTGCTCAACTGCGATCCAGCACTCGCCCGCGAACTACCCGGTGACGGCCTGCATCTGACTGAGGCCAGGCTCGCAGCCTTGACCGAGCGCCCGCAGATCAACAAGTCGCTGCTAGGGGCCTCGTGCCACAGTGCCGAGGCGCTCGCCAAATCCGCTGCGCTGGACTTGGAATACGCCTTGCTATCCCCGGTAAAACACACGCAAAGCCATCCGGACGCAACGCCCCTCGGATGGTCGACCTTTGCCGAGCTGGTCGATCGAGCCTGCCTACCCGTTTATGCACTTGGTGGCGTCGATGAAGGCGATCTCGAGACAGCGATCAGCCATGGCGCCCAAGGAGTCGCCGGCATCAGTGGCTTCTGGTCGCGCTGAATAGCGATGCAAAAAAACCGACCCAGGTCGGGTGGAACGAGTACAGCGGTTACGCGAATTGCCCCTATCGCGGATCTCACCCTGAGCACCCTGGGCAAGCAAGGCCCGGCACAGCGAGGCGCTTTCCAGCGGCCATGAGCCATGAGCCATGAGCCATGAGCCATGAGCTATGAGCCATGAGCGATGCACCATGAGCAATGCACAGGGCCGACAGACGCCAGCATCAGATCGGGAGCAAGCCCCACAGGGCCAGGAAGAGAAGGGCTAGCAGGCCGACAGCCTGCATCAACAGATCAAAGCGCTGATGTCTGAGACGCAAGCCCTTGATCCGTTGATCAAGGCTAGCGGACTCGGCGAGTTCGGGCTGGATAAACACACGACGATGATCGAGTTCGATAGCGTCGGCCACTGCAACGGCCACTTCAAGATCAACCCTGTAGGTTCGAGGCTCGAGGCTATTAAGGTGTCGACGCAGCCCCTGATGCAGATGCATCAGGGCCGCGTCGATGTCATCGAAGCGGGCGACAAACCGCAGCCCTGGACGATCGAGCCGAGGAAAGCCATCTCCTGTGCGAACCGAAACGACCCCAGGACGGTCGGGTTGCGTCTCGAGCAGCAAATAACCTGCTTGCATCGTCGCTATGACCACCCACCTGATGCGCCTTATCGTGGACGCGCCTCATGCAATTTACGCGCCTCGTGGTATATCTCTCCGGCGTTTCTCTTCGGAGCTTTTCAGGCCGCAAAGCGCAGTCAAGCGTCTCTCAGGCAACCTCGGCAACGAGCTCCCAGTTACATTGATCGATCAACTCACGCGTCTCCCGCTTGAGCGGCGCATGCTGCTCGGGAAGGAATTCACGGCCTCTTGACCAGGCCTGTTCAGCCTTCTCAGCCTCGAACTGCAGCCCTTGGCGGCGAAGATGCCATAAGGTATGCGTCTGTTTCGGTGTCATCGTTCATGCCTCTGCGCAACAGGACATCTGGATACCCACGAAGTGTCCTGCAAAATACATACTTGCCTACGATCATCTCCCATGATCGCCTACCGCAGCAACCATCCACAGCCTTCGTGATCTACACACACGAGAAGCCACGTCACCCCTAGATCCAGCATAGCGCAGACGCAAGAGTTCTCAATGGGTAGTTTCCATGTCTCCTTTAGTAGACACTTATCCTAGACACCACTGTCGCTCCAGCGGCTCGGACCGATGCAGGCTCGGACCTTGGCGCCGCAGCGTCCATTGCCGAAAATGCTGCGCCGCGTCAATCGATTTTGTCATGCTGACTTTTACCACGGCAGCATCGCCGCTATATTGAAAATGCGAATTTGAGAACGCGACGCGTTTCTTAACCGATCCGTAGCGACGAGATAGCAAGAAGAGCTCGATTTCGATGGACCAACCCGTCACAACCCCATTGAACCTGGCCCAGTTGCCGGTTGGTTCATCAGCCGTCATCACACAGATCCTGGGCGGCCAAGAACTGCACCGAAAATTGCGCGGTTTTGGCATCCGTCTCGGCACCCCGGTCAGCGTCGCACACCGCCGTGGATCTGGTCTGGTGGTCTCGGTCGGCAACACACGGGTCGCCCTCGGCGGGGGTATCGTCGAGAAGCTGCTGATCACACCGATCGACACTGAACAGCGCCCAGACCCAGGAGCCCCAGGCTAAAACGACCATAGCGTGACGACCATAGCGCGTCGCCACCCCAGACGATGCAGCGCTTGTTTCACGACACCCTTATGCCGGCAACCACCACAGCTTCGCACGGAGTCGTACCGCGATGAATCGCAACCTAAATGAACCCAACGCCAAGGTTGCGGCGAAGGCGCCCTTGACCATGGCGCTTGCCGGCAACCCCAATTGCGGCAAATCCGCTCTGTTCAATGCCCTGACTGGGATTCGCCAAACCACGGGCAACTGGCCGGGAGTCACGGTCGAGCGACGCGAAGGTCGCAGCGAGCTTGACGGACGCCCGGTGCGCGTGATCGACCTGCCGGGTATCTACTCACTCGATGCGGATTCGCTCGATGAACAGGTCACGCGCGACTATCTGCTCAGCCGCGACGCTGATCTGGTGGTGAACGTGCTCGACGCCTGCAACCTCGAACGCAACCTGTATCTGACCGTGCAGTTGCTCGAACTCGACGTGCCGGTCGTGCTCGCGCTGAACATGATGGATATCGCCCGCAAGCGCGGCATCGAGATCGATACGGAAATACTGTCCGAGAAGCTCGGTTGTCCGGTCGTCCCGGTGGTTGCCGTGTCGAAGGAAGGCATTACCGAACTGAGCGCGCGCGCGCTCGCAGTCGCTGACAACTGCGAGAGCGGGGGCTATACACTCGGCCATGACGAGAGCGTCGAACAAGCCATCGCCGATCTGGCGCCAGGATTAAGCAGTGGCTCGGAGCGCAACGACCGCTGGCTGGCGTTAAAGCTCATCGAGGGCGACCGTCAAGTCCTGGCCGAGCTCGATCTCGATCCCAAGCTCAAGGCACGCATCGAGCATTGGCGGCACGCCATCGCCGCACGCACCGGCGAGGACCCCGATATTCAGATCGCCGACACGCGCTTCGCCCATGCCCATGCGCTGGCAAAGACCGTGCAACGCCAACGTGGCGCTGCTAGCGGACACCTCTCCGACACCATCGACCGCGTCGTCCTCAGCCGCCTTTGGGGCATCCCACTGTTCTTGGTGATGATGTACCTGATGTTCGTCTTCACGATCAACATCGGCGGCGCGTTCATCGACTTCTTCGACGGCGTCGCGACCGCGCTGTTCGTCGACGGCCTCGGCGTGCTCCTCAACAGCCTCGGGGCGCCGGACTGGGCACGGCTCATCCTCGCTGATGGCGTCGGCGCCGGACTCGTCGTGGTCGCCACCTTCATCCCGATCATCGCCAGCCTCTACATCTTCCTATCCGCGCTCGAAGACTCTGGCTACATGGCGCGCGCCGCGTTCGTGATGGACCGATTCATGCGTTCGATCGGACTCCCCGGCAAGGCCTTTGTGCCCTTGATCGTCGGCTTCGGCTGCAATGTACCGGCGGTGATGGCCACCCGCACGCTAGAGAACGAGCGGGAGCGCAAGCTGGCGATCCTGATGAACCCGTTCATGTCCTGCGGCGCCCGGCTGCCGGTCTACGTGCTGTTCGCCGCGGCCTTCTTCCCGCACTCGGGTCAAAACGTCGTCTTTGCCCTCTACCTGACCGGCATCCTGATCGCCCTGATCACCGGCCTGATCATGAAACGCACCCTGCTGGCCGGCGCCAGCACCGGCTTCATGATGGAGCTACCGCCCTATCACATGCCCAAACTGCGCGGCGTGCTGCTGCGCACCTGGGACCGCGTGCGCTTGTTCCTGCGCGAGGCCGGCCGCGTGATCATCGTCATGGTGCTGATCCTGAACATGCTCAGCTCGATCGGCACCGACGGCCGGCTGGATCAAAACGCCAGCGATGACTCGATCCTCGCCGCTGCAAGCCGACTCGCCACGCCCTTGTTTGCGCCGATGGGCATCGGCCAAGACAACTGGCCTGCGGTGCTCGGCATCTTCTCGGGCGTGTTGGCCAAGGAGGTCATCGTCGGCACCCTCGACAGCCTCTACAGCCGTCTCGCGGCCGAGGCCGCACCGGAGGATGAGGCGCCGCCGTTCCGCTTGGACGAGGCGCTGATGGCCGCAGCGGCGACGGTACCGGCCAATCTTGCCGAGGTTGGTCGTGGTATTGCCGATCCTCTGGGCTTACAGATCGGCGAGGAGCTTAACCCTGAGGCCATCGCCGCGGAGCAATCCATCACAACCGGCACCTTTGGCGCGATGGCGGCTCGCTTCGATGGCCAAGCCGGCGCCTTCGCCTATCTGCTGTTCGTGCTGCTGTACTTTCCCTGCGTCGCCACGATCGGTGCCATCGTACGCGAAGCCGGCGCGCCCTGGGCGACCTTCGTCGCTACCTGGACCACCGGTATCGCCTTCGTCACCGCGAGCCTGTTCTACCAAACGGCGACCTTTGAGCGGCATCCAGTGACCTCTGGACTCTGGATTGGCGGCCTGCTACTGCTGCTGATCGCCGTCTTCACCGGCCTGCACCTTTGGGCTCGACGTGGACGACAGATGGCATTGAACACCGCCCAGGGCCGCGCCTGATGCTGACGAGGGCGCGCGATCTGGTCCGCGAGCAAGGCGTGATCTCGCTACAGGAGGTGGCCCTCAAGCTCGGTGTCCCTTCCCAGGTCGCGCGCGCAATGCTGCATAAGTGGGTTGCAAAAGGACGCATCGAGCAGCTCCCGACCACCACCGCCTGCGCCGGCTGCAGCCTTTGCGATGGCGCACCGCGCGAGCTGTATTATTGGCCTCAGGCAGCCGATCGCAGCGCCAGCAACGCGTGGTCAGCCGCTCAGTCCGAGCCCAGCTGCTGCCTCAAGCCGCCGACTGATGCTCGGCCTCCAGAGTCCGCCCAAGGCCAGGTGAGCGAGCGGTCGTCGCGCCGCCAAGCGTCGAGTTGATCGGCGCCACAGACAGGCCGCACCAGAGCCGCTCTAGCGCGGGCCACTGCCCGTGCAGCAGCCCGGCACCCCTCGCCGCATCAGCTACTCGCGCAAGGCCTTGACGTCTTTCGCCGTCACTGGCGGCGCATCATTGCCCCAATTGGCGCGAATATAGCTCGCCACGGTCGCGATCTGCTCGTCGCTCAGCACCGAGCCAAACGAGGGCATCACCACATGCGGCGAAAAGGCCTCCGAGGGATCGGATGGGGCGCCCAGCAAGAGGGTCTTGAGCACATCGTTCGGCAGCGCCTCATTGACCACCGGATTACCCCTAAGCGCGGGGAAGTAGGGCTTCATGCCCTGACCATGATCCTGATGACAGGCACTGCAGTTCTTGACGTAGATCGAGCGACCTTTCTCGTAGGCCTCTTGCGTCAGTACCTCGGGCACCTTCGGCCGATGCGTCGGCTCGGTCTTCGGCGGTAGATCCTTCAGGTAAACCGCTATTGCACGCAGGTCGGAAAGCGCCAGCTTCGAGAGGCTATCGTGGACCACCTCTGCCATCGGACCGAGAGCCTCGGTCGCTGGGGCATCGCCCGGATCGGGCTCGCTTGCGTCGAGCGCAGCGGGCGCCATCCCGGTCTGCAAGAAGGTGGCGAGTTCATCGACGCTCCAGCGGCCGATCCCCTCCTTGAGATCAGCGGTTAGATTCGGCGCATACCAGCCATCAACGATGGCCCCAGTCATCGCCTCCGACGGCTTGGTGGCGCCGGCCATGTTGCGTGGCGTGTGGCAGGAGCCGCAGTGACCCAGACCCTCGACCAGATAGGCCCCGCGATTCCATTCATCACTGCGGCTCGGGTCAGGCTCAAAACGGCCCTTGTCCAAGTACAGTTCCTGCCAGCCGAACAAGAGATCGCGCACAGAGAACGGCCAGCGCAAATCGGTCTCGGGCGGCTGGTAGCTGGAGGGCTCAAGCGACATCAGGTAGTCCTTGATCGCGAGCAGATCGTCATCCGAGACCTTGGTATAAGAAGGATAAGGCAGGGCCGGGTAATAGGGGAGCCCGCTCGGCGAGATCCCGTCCTGCAGCGCATGCAGAAAGTCTTGATCGCTGAATGAGCCGATACCGTAGCCTTTTGAAGGTGTGATGTTCGGCGTGTAGATGGTTCCAAACGGGGTATCGATCGGCAACCCACCTTCAAAAGGCTTGCCATCGGGTCGCGTGTGGCAGGCAAGGCAGTCGCCGACCGTCGCCATGTACTGACCGTAGACCAAGCGTCCTTCAGGTAGATCGCTGACAGCAGACGCGGTATCGGCCGGCTCATCGCCGGCCAGCGCGAGCGTGCCTGCGCAGAGCAGACTGGCTGTTAAGGTGAGAGAGCGCAAACGCATAACCGATATCTCCGTCTTTGGGTGAGCTGAGTTTATTGATGAGCTGAGGGTATTGAAGGACTCGAGCGAGCATTGGATGCCGAACGCACATCACGCTGGCGATCGCTCAAAAGACATGGGCTCCCTGTGACTGCGTCCCGGTGTGAAAAACATCTCGATAGGCGCTGTAAATCGAGAGCACAACGAGCACGGCAAACACCAACATGAGCGGCATAATCAGCAGCATCAAGACCACCATCAGCGTCTCGGAGATCGCGGCCAGAAGCGCACTCACCACACCTAAGATCAGGCTGGCGCCGAGCAAGATGAAAAAGAGGGCCAAGCCGTAGACAGTGAAGGGGATGATGTTCTTCCAGCAACCGCGAAAGCTCATTCGCATGGCCTCAAGCGCAGTCATCCCCTCCAGCGCAACCAGTACCGGCGCAAACCAGTACAACATCAACACAGGCACGATGGTCAGCATCACGACGAGCAAGAATAGGCCGAGCCCCGGCCCTAAAGCAGCCGCGACAACATCAGGATCGCTGGAGTTCAGGGCATCCATCGAACCGACCGTTACGACTCCGGTTGCCATCGCGATCAGGCCAGCCAAAACAAACGCCACCATCAGGCAGCCGAGATAGAGCAGGCCAACCAAGGCCAGCTGTCCTCCATGCGTCGAGAAGCCATCGAACCCAGCCATCACCCGCGGCCTACCGCCGCGCTCCTGTGACTGGGCTCCCAACATCAGCCCCCCAGCAAAGACCGGCCCGAGAATCATGGTCGCCAGCGAACCGAGCACTGGCACCAAGCTGAGCGCGAAGGTTACCAGATAGACCAAGGCCACAGCCGCCAGCCAAACCCGTGGCTGCGCCTTGAATTGCTGCCAGGCTTGGGTGATCCAATACCAGCCATGACTGGCTCGATGCCTGACCGGACCGAATGGTTGCTGGTCGCCAAGCACGTTGGAAGCGGCGCTGGCCGGTATCCGTTCAGTAGCCTGCTTCGCCAGAGAAACCGTGCTTTGCAAATCGGCAGCACCAGCGCCAAAACCGGCCCCATCGGCGGCCGGCGCCTCAGCCGGTGACGCATCGGGTTGCGCCGCATCCTCCGCGCCCGTGGCATGGATCGTCATCGATTCGACCCGCGATGCCATCCCGATCTCCTGGAGCACAGCTTGATAACGCTGCGCGTTGTCGGCGTCGACATCGGTTTTCAGCACCCGCGCCTGGCCCCCGGTAATGAGCTCGCGGGCTTGCTGCTCGCCGACCTTGAACACGGCGGCAAAATCTCGCACCACGTCCTCAGGGTTGACGGTAGGGTCGAGGGTTCCAGTAAAAACGACTTTAAAAGCCTGCGCCATCGGTGCCTCCTTAAGCAGTGAGTCGCTTCTTCATCCAGCTCAGGAGGCCAGGCTCAGCCTCCCAAACATCGCGCATCGCTTCGCGGTAGAGCCAGGCCTGATCTTCGCCGCCTGGGGTAAAGCCGGCGTCATCCAGTACCGGGCGTTTAATCCGCTTGCGCAACAAGAAACGCGGGATGCGTGGCAAGCGATCCACCGCGCTGTTCAGCGCTCGCGCCGCATGCTCTTGATGTCCCAAGCGATAGAGTGCAAGCACCTCACCATAAGCAAGATCGGCCAGCAGGTCATTCGGGAATCGGCGCACAAGCTCCAGCGCCTGCTGATCCGATCGAGCACGCAAGTAATGGTTCATCAACTCAGCGCGAGCGCCATGGTTATCCTGGGGATTCAACGCCAGCAAACGCTCGACCACTGCCGCGGCGGCCTCCTCTCGGCCAGCCTCGGCCTCATGCAGATAGGCGCGGAACAACAACCGCAGCGCCGGACGGTTGCGCTCCGCTCTCCAAGGCAGACAGCCGACGCCGGTTTCAGCGACGGTCGCATCGATGATCGCAAGCGCGCGCTTATAGAGCGGCCCCAACAGCGTATGCGAGACCCAAGGCAGGCTGCTCTCGGGATGCTCATAGAGTGCGGTCGCTAGATCATCGAGCACATCCAAACTGTTCGCCACCTCAGGCTGCGCGGTGAGCAACCGCATCCAGTCGTCCGCCTCCCAAACCGCGCCGTCGTCGAGCGCTGAGAGCTGCGTTGAATAGGGTTTCGAAGCCGGAAAGATGCGTCGCCATTCACGCTCGATCGCGCGCAGACGGGTGCCTGGCAAGAGTGCACCGCAGGCTCCTGATGAAGCAACCGCGTGTTCGCTAGGTAACTGCTCATCGGGGAACAACGAAAGCTGACGGCCGGCTCCGGCCTCGAGCGGATCATCCAGTGATTCGATCTGATAGGCCAGCGGTGGCAGCGCCGGTAACGCATTGATCCAGTGCCGGAGCTCCAGTAGCAGCGGGTCCATCGCTGCTGAATGGCTGGAAACCAATGCCTCTTGCGGATCGACCATGGCCTGTTCGAGAAACCCGAGGAAGCCCGTGTCGGTATCACCGTTGCGCCTGAACCGGTGGCGCCAGAATTGAGCGCGCGAGCGCGCGCGAACGTCGTCGTGGCGGGCCGCGAGCAGTGTGATCTCGAGCAGTGCGGTGGACGGATTATCTGGACCATGACGCAGGGCCTGCTGAAAGGCCTCATCGGCATAGTCGAGTTCGCCCTCATCCATGAACATCATGGTAAAGCGTTGCCAGGCCGCGGCCTTCAGCTCGCGGCTACCTTCATCGGTCACCCGCAGCAGGAAGGCCTGCTTCTTCTTCCAGTGATCCAATGCATCGAGGGCGTCGCAGAGGATGTCGAGTGCCGGCTCATAGCGACCATCGAGCGCGCTGATGTCACCCCGGAATAAGGGCTCGAGCAAGGCTGCCGCACGTCCGGGTCGCTCGTGCTCGAGCCAACGCTCGGCGACCTTGGCCAAGAGGGTATCTGGCACTGCGCGGCGGCGCAGCGCCTCTTGCATCGCCTCTTCCGGCAGATCATCGATCAGCAGATCCCAGATCAGCTCGGGCGGAAGCTCGGGCACCGGCCCGAGCGGCTCACAGCAATCACGGTAATTGAGACCCGAGCCGCAGAAACAGGGCTCATCGTCGCCCGGCGGCTTGAGGGTAAGCGGACGCCAGTCATTGTCTGCGCGCGGGGTCGCGTTCCAGATCGCCACCCCCAGCATGGCCGCTAACCGCTCAGCTTCCCCCTCTACCAGCTCGGACTCAACGCCAAGCCCGGTCGGAATGTGTGTCCGCGACCAGGCAATATAGCGATCGAGGTCGCCGTCACCTGCGATCTGTCGCACCGCGTCACGCAGAAGTTGCTCCATACGCTGCGGGTCAGTCGTCTCGCTTTGCATCAGGGCGCCCCCCGGCTGAGATGATGCCAATTCGGTTCCCTCATGGCATTGTACCCTGACCGACGCGGCACGTCTCGATGCCCGCCACCATCGCCCCGCGGACCTTAGCAGACCCTGAGCAGACTCCGAACTCCTGAAACGACCACATGACCGACAAGTCCGTCAGAATCTTTGTCTCATCACCAGCCGACGTCGATCACGAGCGCGCCGTGGTCAAAGACATCGTTGATCAGCTGGCGAGCGAGTATCTGCCGTACTTCGAACTCCGCGCGGTCCTCTGGGAGGAAGAGGCGCTGACGGCGGATCGCACCTTCCAGGCCGGACTCACCCAGCCCGAAGACTGCGACATCGTCCTCGTCATCCTCTGGACCCGACTCGGCTCGCCGCTGCCGCAAGAGCCCTATCGCGGCATGACCGGCACCGAGTGGGAGTTTGTGAATGCGGTCGAGGCCTCGGCCAAGGCTGGCATCCCCGAGGTATTGGTCTACAAAAAGACCACGCCGAAGCTGGTCGACATCACCGACGCCGCACTCGCCCGCGAAGCGGTCGAAGACCGGCGCCGATTGGAAGAGTTTTTTCGCGCGCATTTCTTTTTCGACGATAACAGTTTCCGCCGCGCCTTCCGCACCTTCGACAACGCCACGGCATTCCGCGAGCTGGTCTCGACCCAGCTGCGCAAGCTACTCAATCGACGCATCAGCGCCGAGCGTCGCGCCACCACCGGCGATCTGCGTTGGCAAGGCAGCCCGTTCCGACCCGATCGGCCGTTTGAGATCAGCGACGCACGCATCTTCACCGGCCGTGAGCAGGAGGTCCGAGATCTGCTCCAGCGCCTCGAACAACTCGCGGCCGAGGAGACCAGCCTGCTGCTGGTGACGGGTCCGAGCGGCAGCGGCAAGACCTCGCTGCTCCGCGCTGGTGTGTTGCCCAGGCTGACGCGCCCGTTCCAGTTCGACGAGATCGCCGCCGTGCGCGCTTGCCTCGTCGACCCCAGTGCATCTGAAGCAGGCCCCACCGCCGCGATCGCCGAAGCGCTCTGCGCTCAGCCCGCACTCGCCGAGCCGCTCGCCAATGTCGGCCTCGGCAGCGCCGAACTCCATCGCCTGCTCATCAGCGACCCGGCGCTAGCAGCACAGCAGATCAGCAGCGCCCTCAAGGCCAGCTCGCTGGAGGTGACCACCAGCGGTGGCACTCGGCTGTTGCTGCTGCTCGATCCGCTCGACGCGGCACTCGACACTGCGCCCCCAGAGCAACTACAGACCTTCGCCACCACGCTGCTGGCACTGGCCAGCGCCACCGCCATCTGGGTGGTCGCGATCCTGCGTAGCGACGCCCTGCCCGCTCTCGAGCGCCTGTCGGCCCTGCATCCACTGATCCAGCGACAGGGTTGGAGCGAGATCGGTTCGCCATCGGCCGCGCGCATCCGCCAGGTAATCGAGATCCCGGCGCGCATCGCCGGCATCGAGATTGACGCCCACGAGCTTGGCGAGCGCGAACTGGTCGAGCATATCGAGGCCGACGCCAACCGACTGCGACTCTGGCCGCCGCTGCTCCAAGCGGTGTTGGATTCAGGCTACCAACGCGCCCTGCAGCGACAAGCCGCCACCAGCAGCGACGGATTGCGGCTCTCCAGCGCCGATTATCTCGCCGCCGGCGGCATGAGCGGCCATGTGCTCAGGCGTGCAGAGGCCGTCTGGGCCGAGCTTGACGCAGACACGCGCAGCGCCCTGCCAACGCTTTGCCGAGCGCTGATCAGCCTTGAAGGCGGCGCCAACGGTCGCGCCACCAACCGCTTCGGCAGCCTTGCACTGCTACGCCAAGATCCGAACTGCGAGCGCCTGCTGCAACGTCTGATCGATGCGCGACTGGTCATCACCGAGGGACTGCGCGATCCAACCTTAGAGAGCCGATGTGAGCCCCCTGACTATCGGCTCCGCTCTGAGCTGGCCGCCATCTGGCGTCAGACCCGAGCGGACTGGCGGCGGCGTCTGCGGCGGCTGCATCCCGGCCGATCGAGCCCCGGCCCGGCCTCGGACAACAGGAGTCAAGCGCCGCTGCAGCAAATCGACGGCCGTACAGGCGACGACGGCCCTAGGGATGCCGACGGTCATACAAACGCCGACGCTGAGCGGCAAGACGGGCGGCAGGACGGGCAGCAAGACTGGCGCCAGTATCGAGCCGTCGTCTCCTTCAGCCATCCGGTCTTGCTCAGGCTCTGGGAGCCCGTGCGCCACTGGCTGTCGGTTCCCGCCCATCGGCAATTGCTCGCTCGACGCTTTCAGCTCGACCGCCAAGCGCAGCTCTGGAAACGCACCAACTGCAACAGCGAGTATCTGCTGCGTGACCTCGGCTCGGCCGAGGCCGAGGCCCTCCGCGAGACTTACGCCGATGAGCTGGAGCCACTCGAGCGCGCGTTCATCGCCCAGTCCCAAGCGCATCTCGCCTTCCTGCGCCGACGCAGCCAACTGGTGCGCGCGGTCGGCGCCGTGCTCGCCGCGCTGATGCTGCTCTCGGCGATCTCAGCCGGCCTCGCCTACCGCGCCTATGCCGACGCCCAAGCCAACCTCAGCCGCAGCAAGCTCAACGAAGCCAACCTCTCAATCACTCGCGGCAACACGCTCCAGGCCGTTGACCTGGCGTTGGCTGCCGGCGCCGACCTGCCGGAACGCGCCGTGCAGACCCTCGGCCTGGCCTTCAGCAGTAACCGCATGATTGCCATGGCCAGTGCGCCGAACCCGATCCCGGATCAGCCGCGCACCCCAGCCTTCAACGACCAAGGCTCGCACCTCGCCGCCTTTCTGCCCGACGGGTCGGCGACGCTGCTCGAGCTTCGACAGGGACGCTTCGCACCCAAGCAGACGCTGGCCGATGCCGAGCTCGGCTTGCATACGCTGATCTTCGGCCCCGGCACCCAGGCCTTTGGCATTGGCAGTGAAGGGGTCTGGCGCCTCCCAGCCAGCGCTGGCGCCGAGCCGGACTATGCCTGCGGCACCCCGCCGGGGCTCAGCTTCGCGCTCGATGACAGCCGTCAACGCCTCGCCCTCAGCCAAGACACTGGCGAAGGCCAGCAGGGTCTCTGTGTGCTCGACCTCAGCCAACCAGGCCGCATCATCCTCGACAAAAGACTCGAGGATGGCCCGATTCGCAGCCTCAGCTTCTCACCCGATGGCCAGTCCGTCCTCACCGCCGCCAGCATCGGCCGCTCCCGACTGATCGACCTCGAGTCCGGCGCGATCAGGCTCTCCCTGCCGGCTGATGGCCCGGTCGGCCGGCCGTTCGACCGCGCCCTGTTCGATGCAACCGGCGAGCGCATCGCCATTGCCGCTGCCGATGAGCGGATTCGACTCTACCGCAGCAATGGCGTTCCCATCACCGAGCTGTCCTCGGCACGGATCGGCGGGCGCACATTCAGCATGCACCGAAGCGCGGTGCGGGATCTCGCCTTCGACCCGTCTGGGGCCTTCTTGGTCGCCGCAGACGACGAGGGACAAATCGTGCGCTGGACGCTCAGTGACGCGATCCCTGGAGCACCCGACACGACGCAGGTCTTTGATCAGGCGGTGGTTTTGAATAGCCATCGCTTGAGCGCTGGAACCCTGCGCATCGTCGCCCCGCCAGCCTCCGCATCAGGCCAGCTCAACGAAAGCCTGGTCCTCAGCGCCTCGCTCGATGGCACGGCCAAGCTGACCGGTTTGCAGACCGGCAAGTCCATCGCTGTCCTCGGCCATGACGCGGCGATCATCGCCGCCAGCTTCCACGCCCAAGGCGAGCGTATCGCAACCTTCTCCGCCCGTGACGAGACGGCTCGTCTCTGGCGCGTGACACCCGTCTCTCAGGTTGCCTACCGGCTGCAGCATCCAGATCACGTCTGGTCCGTCGACACCGCCATCGCCCCAGCCACGATCGCCCGCGGCACCGACACACTGCTGCTTGCCACGGCCGGCTTTGATGGCGGCATACGCGTCTGGCGCTATGGCCGCAATGATTCCAGCAGCGGACCCGAGCCCTGGGCCGAGTTTCTCGGTCAAGAGCCCATGCGCCCGGTACGTCAGGTTCAGTTCTCGGCGGCGGGAGACCGACTTGCCTCGGCCCATAACGACGGCACCGCACGCATTGCCGATCTGGTCAAGAAGCGCATCGACTGCAAGCTGCAGGTCACGGCATCCGAGCAGGGCACCGTCTACAACGCCTTGTTCAGCCCCGATGCCAGCTGGGTGCTGACCACCTCCGATGATCCCGTCGCGCCGGTGCGCGCCTTCTCCAGCGAGACCTGCGAGCCACTGCCAACCAACCAGGGCTTGCCGCATGGCGTAGCGCCGATCGAGGCCGCCGCCCTGTTGCAGACCGCGACTGGCACGCTGATCGCCACCGGTGACGAAGACGGCATCCTGCGTCTTGCAGAGCGTTCCAATTCCGATCAGTGGCGACCTCTTTGCCAGGCTGATGCCGGCGTCGGCGAGATTGGCGATATCGCGCTGAGCCCCGATGGCAGCACGATCGCCATCGCTGGCGAGGCCGACCGCGCAGCCCTCATCAAGCTCGACCTTGCAGCGCTCACCACCACCGAGCCAGACACCCAGCCAGACACCGAGCCCCAGGACGACACCAAGCTCGCCCCCAGCTGCGGTCAAGTCCAATCTCTCAAGGGGCACAGCGGCCGCATCTATAGCATCGCCTTTGCGCCCGATGGCAAGCAGCTCGTCACCGCATCGATGGACAAGAGCGCCCGGGTCTGGAGCCCACAAGGGGACGCACTCGCGATCCTCAGCGGCCATCAAGACCGCATCTATCGCGCCGACTTCAGCCCCGATGGTCAGTGGATACTCACTGGCTCGCGCGATGGCAGCATTCGGATCTGGAAACGTCCGACGGGGCGCCGTCAACAACCCCAGACGCTCAGCACCTTTCTGCCCTTAGAGGGCGGCGCCGGTGGCGTCGCCAATGCCGTCTTCAGTCCGGATGGGCATTATGTCGCCGGCGCCTATTGGGAGAATGCCGCGATCCTCTGGCGACTCTGGGCCGAGGACAGCCAAACCATCGGCAGCGAAAGCAAGGCCTGGGGGGCGGATCGAGCGAATCTCGCCTTGGTTCAAGAGGCCTATCGATTCCGGCGCGACAACAAGGTCGTCGAGCCCGATTTCAGCACCCTCGAGCGGGTCGAATGATGCACCGCACCCAATCGACCACCGCCTATGGCATCGCCCCTCGAGTGACCTCGGCAACGACCCGATGAGCAGCCCCCAGCACAAGCCACAGAGGCCTCTTGGTCAGCGACACGGCGATCGGCCCTTACGACGGCCGTGGATGCGTTTTCAGCGCCAGCCCAGGTCGGCGTGCGAGTCCGCGCGCGGCGATGTGCTTGGGCCTGTGCGCGGATTCTGGCTCGGGCTCAGCCTAGCGATCGTCCTGCTCGGGCTGATAACGACGCAGATCACGCTGCGCGATACCGACATCGCCGTCTATGCAACCGCCGCCGAGCGCGTCTTCGTCGCCGGCGAAGACCCCTATCCGCGCCGCCCTGGCGATGTGCTGCCGTTCACCTATCCGCCCACCGCCCTGCCCCTGCTCTACCCGATCAGCGGCCTGAGCCTGGAGCAACTGGGCAAGGTGATGCTGACGTTGAACCTGCTGCTGACGGTCGTGGTGATGGTGGTCATCGTCGGTGATCTGGCGCGCGACGACCCGAGCGGCAAGCTACGCCTCTGGGGACCGCTCGCTATCGCGGGCTTCGGCGGACTCTATCTGAACCTGCAATTCGGCCAGGTCAACCTCTTGCTGCTACTGCTGATCTGGGGCTATTGGCGCGCCCTACGGCGCGGCCGCGAGGGTGCGGGCGCCGGCGCCTGGCTGGCGCTTGGCTGTGTTGCCAAGCCACACTATGTGCTGCTCGGCCTCGGCGCTGGACCGCTGCCGCGCCCGAGGCTGGTCATCGGTGGCCTGGTCGCCGGCGGCCTGCTCATTGGCCTCAGCCTTTGGATCGCCCCGAGCGGCAGCTGGACCTCCTGGTGGCAAGACATCGTCGCCACCACCAGCCTGACCCAACTGCCGCCGGGTCATAGCTCGATCGCCGCGCCCTGGAACCGCAGCCTGGCCGGCGCCATTGCGCGTTTTCTGGTGCCGAACAAGTTCAGCAGCATCATCGCCGATGATCCAGCGCTCGCCGCGCGCCTCACCGGCAGCGCAATCCTGATCGTCATCGGCGCCACGGGCGTGGTGCTCTGGCGCTCGATGCGGCGCGGCCTGGCATCAGACAGCGCGACCGCAAGCGAAGCGACCCAGGTCCGCTCAAGCGCGGATACGGGTATGGATGCGAGTGCGCGTTCGGGACCAGGAACTGGATCAAGCGCAGGTGCAGACGCAGGTGCAGACGCAGGTGCAGGCGCAGACGCAGGCGCAGGCGCAGGCCCAGGCGCAGATGCAGGCGCAGACGCAAACGCGGACGCGGACGCGGACGCAGACGCGACATCGATGGCAAGGCCGCGGCGTACGTTCATTCGCGCGGATCAGTGGTCGCAACCGCGCGGCGCGGTCGATCACGACCTGGAGCTCTCACTGATCAGCATCGCGGTGTTCTTGATCTCACCAGCCAGCTGGACCCATCACCTGGTGCTCTTGCTCCCTGCCATCTTGGTGCTGCTGCGCGACCGGGTCCTCGCCCCCGGTCTTGCGCCGAGCAGCCGTTTTGCCGCCGGCTTGGTGCTCGCCGTGCTGGCCCTCACCATCGACGACCTGATCCCGCGTGAGATCCGGGTCAGCTCGCTGCCGCTGATGACGCTGATGACCGTCGCCGTCATCGCGCTCTGGTTGCTGCTCGCGGAACAGCTGTGGCGGCGCAGCGGCCCCAGGCTGTCTACCGAGACCCAAGCAGCAACCGTCCATCGACACGGAGCATAAGGCACGCAGCGCCAGCTCCACCGAGGTCAGGAACGGCTGACCGTTGGATCACCATTGCATAAAGGAACACTGCGGCCGCTGGTCGCGAATCAGCCGCGCCACCGCAAAGGCTTGTGCTAGATCGCGCGGCTTCTTGACCGGCTCGCGATCCATGCGTTGCGAGAGCCAGGCTTTGTGGAACGCAAAGGCGCGCGGGTCCGGCACCCGAAACGGCACCGGCCAGCACCCTGCAGCAGGTGATCCGCCGCACGGATCATCTGGCGCGCTGGGGCGGAGAAGAATTTCTCCTCTTGGCGCTGGAGATCGACCTCGAGCAGGCGGCGCTGCATCGTGCCAAACGCGCGGGCCGAAACTGGGTCGTCATCGACCGATCGGGTGCCGGCACTCCTTGAGATCAGCCATCATTGTAAAATGCACATCATGATGCTAATTTTACAAGGATGTTAGACCGCCGCCTGACTGCTATCCTGTACGAACGCCTCGAGCAGTTTCCGGCGGTGGCCCTGCTCGGCCCTCGGCAAGTGGGCAAGACCACCCTGGCACAGGCGGTTGGGGATCAGCGCCCGAGTCTGTATCTGGATCTCGAATCGCCGCCCGATCGCGACAAACTCTCCGACCCCGTCGATTACCTCTCCAGCCATGCCGGTAGGCTCGTCATCCTCGATGAGATTCAGCGGGTGCCGGCGCTCTTCCAATCGCTGCGCGGATTGATCGATCAGGGGCGACGCCAGGGGCGCACGGCCGGACAGTTTCTGCTGCTCGGCTCGGCCTCGATCGATCTGCTCGCCCAGTCCAGCGAGACGCTGGCCGGGCGGATCGCCTATATCGAGCTGGCTCCCTTTGACGTGCTGGAGGTCGCCGCGGAGTCCTGCGAGACGCTCTGGCTGCGTGGCGGTCTCCCGGAGAGCTTCCTCGCTCGCAGCGATCGGGCCAGCATGATCTGGCGCGAGCAGTTCATTCGGACCTATCTGGAGCGGGACATCCTGCAGTTCGACGCCCGCACGCCGGCTGAAACCTTGCGCCGGTTGTGGACCATGCTGGCCCATCATCAAGGCGGCTTGCTCAATACCGCGCAGCTGGCCCGCGGGCTCGCGCTGGACGGTCGCACGGTGAACCGGTATCTCGATCTGTTGGTGGATCTGCTACTGGTGCGGCGTTTGGCGCCCTACCACGTCAACGTCGGCAAACGCCTGGTGCGTTCGCCCAAGCTCTATCTCCGTGACGCCGGTTTGGTCCATGCGCTGCTGCGCTTGCCTACCCGCGAAGCGCTGCTCGGCCATCCGGTAGTCGGTGCCAGTTGGGAAGGGTTTGTGATCGAGAACCTGATCGGCTGCGCCCCGGATGGCACGCAAGCGAGCTTCTATCGCACCGCCGTCGGCGCCGAGATCGATCTGCTGCTGGCGTTGCCGAACGGCGAGACCTGGGCGGTCGAGATCAAGCGCGGTCTCGCGCCGACTCCGGACCGCGGCTTCCATCAGGCATTGGAGGATCTCAGGCCAGATCAGGCCTGGATCGTCTACAGTGGCGAGGAGCGTTACCGCAAACCCGGTGGGATCACGGTCATTGGTCTACGCGAGCTCTGTTCGACACTCCAGGCATGCGCCTGAATCAGGACGCTGATGATGCGTGAACCCCTGCTTCCCGTCTCTGAACCGCCCCCGATCGACTGGCTGCCCTGGTGCCTGAGTGACGCAGCGGAGACCTCGCCCCATCCCGGCGCCCTACCCCCGATCCCGGCCGGTGGCTCGGGTTGGCTGATCGCCCCCGAGCGTGGCCATCTGGCCGACTGTCGCACCGATCTGGAGGCGGTCAGCCGTTGGCTCGCGCGGCAGAAAGACAACCCGCTGACGCTCGAGGCCTACCGCCATGAGCTCGAGCGCTTCTTGCTTTGGCTTGGCCTGGAGCGCGGCAAGGCGCTGTCGGAGGCCACCGGCGAGGACATCAGTCTGTTCGATGATCTGCTGCAGTATCCGGAGCGCTGGCCGCAGTGGTACGGCGAGCGCCATCCGCGCGCTGTGCGCATCCAGACGGCGCAGACCAATAAGGGTCCCGATCGCGCTATGATTCCGGCTGATCCTGTCGGTCCATGCCCACCTCATCCATGACCCGCACCGAGTTCATCACCACCCTCGCCCGTCAACAGACGCAACTCGCGCCCGAAGACATCGACCTGGCGATCAAGGCGCTGATCAACCTGATGCGCGAGACCCTGGCCGCCGGTGAGCGCATCGAGGTGCGTGGCTTTGGCGCCTTTGATCTGCGCCGCTATGAACCACGGCTGGGACGCAATCCGAAGACGGGGGAGAGCGTGACGCTGCCGGCCCGGCATCGGGTGCATTTCAAGCCGGGTAAGGAGCTGCGCGAGCGGGTGGATGCGGGGATGGCCGACCATGTCGATATCGGAACAGCGGATGACTGAGCCGCGCATGTCGACCCGACGTGGTGAGCAGCTCGGCTGGCTCCTCGGCTGGGCCGGCGGTTTCCTGTGGATTGTTGCTCTGGCGCTGTTGTTTATATGGCGCGGGCAGTGGCTGGTTGGACTCTTGGGACTGGCCTTGGCGGGGCTGGGCTATGCCGCGGTGGTCTTCTTTCGCCCCTGGCGCTCTCCGCGAACGCGCTACTGGCGGCTGATGCTGCTGCCCTATGTGGCGATGCTCAGTGGCGTGCCCTGGGCGATCTGGGGCTTTGGTCCCGAGCAGACCGAGTCGTTGAACGCCTGGCAGGCGCTGATCATCTTGCCGGTGCTGTCACCGTTCGTCTCCATTGGTTGGCGGTGCTGGGAAAGGCCTACCGCGCCTTGATGGGCGACCCCGCGCGCAAGCCTGACGCACGAGGCGGCAATGAGGTCAGTGTTTGCAAGCAGGTGCGGCGCGGCGCTAATCGTCTGCCGGCAAATCAACCCCTTCCAGTTGTTGGAAAAGGGTACCGTCATCTCGGCATTCAACCCTGACGAGGTGCTTGCCGCCGACCTCGACATCGACGCCGGCTTCAATCGCATGTTCCTCCGAGAGGCGATCGACACTGAAAAAGACCTGATAGCGTGTGTCTCCGTTCGGAACCACCACGCTATAGCTCATCCAACGACCGACCCCTTGCCATTGCCAGGTTGAGGCCAGATGACGCGGCACCCGCAGCGCAAGCTCCGGTGGCGCATTCGGCCGGCCAAAGCTGTAGTTGATGGTAGCGCCCGCATCGCACAGCTGAATCACTTTGTTGTTGACGGTGTTGCAGAAGAACAGGCGCTGCTCTCCTGCATCGCAGTCTGCGTACACCACCGATGGAACAGAGAGCATCGCAACAAGCGTTGACAGGCCGATGAGGCTGGAAAAACCCGCGCGTATCGGGCTCAAACCTCTGAGCGGTGAAGCAACGTGCTCGAGACGCTTTTGAAGGTCAATTGCCATCTTTGATCCTGGTTACTTGTAGTCGTTTCTGGGTCCGGCATCCATCTTGACCTGGATGCCTCCATCTTTTTTCAAGGTCAACTTGGGGCGGTTCTCGGAGCGGGGTTTGCTGTAGAGTTCAAGCGCCTCAATGACCACACCATGCACCGTATTTCGGATCACACCAGGCACACAGGTATAAATCTGGTCGTTGTTGTTGGCGTTCTTGGCCGGTATCGTCACATCCGTTCCCTGTTGGTTATCAATGCGCATCGACACCTGATAGCGGTGAAACGACCCGGTTCCGTTTGACTGCGCGGAGTAGACCACCGGCACGACTGCAGCGATGTTGTCGTTGAGTCGAATCTCGATGGTTTCCGTTTTAGTTTTTTGATCATCCCGGCCTACGTCCCCGAGATGCCGAACCGCGCCGTTGTCATAGTTCATGAGCACGGAAACGCCTTTGGCAGGAAACGCCGCAACATGCACTTCCCGACCGTCCTTGGTATGCACCAGTGCGTAGACATCGTAATCGGTGCCGGATGTCCAAGATACCGTAGCTAGGATGCACTCGGTTTTCTCGATGATGACCGAGGTGTCACCCTTGCTCAGATTGATGCTGCCACTCACCTTGCGGAGGTTCACCGGAGGTGAAGGCGGCGCTGCAGGTGGCTCCGGCGTATCCGCAACCTCAATGCCGTAGGCGTCACAAAGGCCCGCGAGTCCCGATGCGTATCCCTGCCAGATTGAGCGGACCTTGGCCGCACCCTGGCGCAGATACAGCTCCGCGACGATGATGCCTTTCTCGGTGCTGAAGGTTCCCGGCGCGAGCTGAATCTCCCCAGCTTGGGTGAGTACGCTGGCCTGTAGTCCAGGCACCTTACCGAAATCAGCCCCTGAATCCTCGGTCAAGGTGATCGCAATCCGGGTCAGATGTTTCGGTGCGCGCGAGAAGTCGAACGCGATGGCATGCTCCTTGTACCCTTTCACGTCCTTGGGCGCGCTGAACTGCGCCATGCCGGTGGGATGCCGGGATTGGTTGTAGAACACGATGTCGGGATCGCCCGTGGCGCGTCCCTCGTCGTTGAGCACGAAGGCGGTCAGGTTGACATCGATACCTGGTGTCGAGCGGTGACGCACGATGAGGCGTCCTGCCGAGGCGCCAATGGCGGCATTCGCACCAGGGATGAGGTTTGCTGTCTGGGTCATAACACGTTCGTCCGAGTTCAAGGCGCCACGAGTGGCGTATCCCATGCTCATCAGCGTCGAGCGCTATCTGCGCCGAATCCTTGCACTCCAGGCGGGCGATGTCGAGACCCCGCATCCGCATCACCAACTCGACCGGTAGCCGATGCTTGCTCTCGCTCCAAGCCTCCAGTTGCCTGAGGTGGACCCTTTCGTAATCGATCAGGTGATGTGTCATCATCGCCTCTTGTTTCACAGGGCTGCTTCAGCAAGCGGCTTAGGCGGGCGATATTCAAGGAGGCCAGCATGAGCTTTCGTTTCTGGCGCCGTGTTCAGCTCTTCCCCGGCGTCAGCCTGAACCTGAGCAAATCCGGCGCGTCGCGCTCGCAAGGATAGCCGACAGGAGTTGTCGGCGATCGTTGCCGAAGATCCGGGGTTTGATGATGTGACGGAGCGGTTGGAGGTGCGGTGAACGGTGCGCGGTGTTGAACGAGTTTGACCAACAGATCCGCCTAGCGGCCTTTCAGCACTGCGCTCAGCTGCGCAAGACGCATGCTGGAGCAGTGCCTTGGGCGGCGATCCAGCCGGGGTTTCGTGTCGAGGGCGAGCAAGTCTACCTGGCTGGAAAAGCGCGTGGTATTCATAGGCCACGGCAGATGCAGCGTGGGCTGCTCAGCATCAAAACAACTCGTCCCCGAAAAGGCCGCACCGCCCGCTATGACGATGCGTTGAGCGATGACGGCTATTTCAGCTACGCCTTCCAGGGTACGGACCCCGGCAACCGTGACAACATCGCTTTGCGCCAAGCGTTTGAGGACCAGACACCGTTCCTGTACTTCTACGGTTTGGTTCCAGGCGTCTACGAGATCCTGTTTCCCTGCTACCTGACCGACTGGGATGCAGCGGCACTGCGCTGCACCGTGGCCGTGGGCAGTGCCCGTGAGCTTGCGAAGCCCGCCGATGATCTCGGTTTGGCACTGCCGCCCGATCGCCGTTACTCGACGGTGGAGGCCAAAGTCCGGCTGCATCAGGCGGAGTTTCGGGAGTTAGTGCTCGGCGCCTATGACCGCCGCTGTGCGATCACGGGGCTGCCGGTACCGGGGCTGCTGGAGGCAGCGCACATCATCCCGGATCGCGACGAGCGAGGCCGGCCCGAGGTCAGCAACGGGCTTTGCCTGTCAGCGCTGCATCACACCGCCTATGATCACAACCTGTTGGGGATCGACCCGGACGGGAAGGTCCATATCGCCGAGGCAGTGCTTGAACAGCACGATGGGCCGACGCTGGAGCAGGCGATCAAGGGATATCACGGGCAGCGTATCCGGTTGCCGCGGCATTTGGAGGAGGCTCATTGTGGGTTTTGAGGACATGCTTCCGGCTGTAATAACGTCTCGAGGAGTGCCCCCAGCAAGGCTCGTCCCCGTTGTCTGACGTTGTGCACGAATTCGAAGAACCCGAGGTACAGAGGGAGTTTTCCTGTGAGAGGCCACGATGCGGACGCAGCCAGGAGCGCAGCAGCGACCAAAACCCTTCCATGGTGTTGACATGGACCTCGTGAAAGCCGTCGCCGTCCTCGTCGCGAGCCTATTCACCGCGACCATGACAAACGCTTTTGCGCGGGTAGCCCCAAGCGGGCAAGGCGTCGTCGATCACGTATTCATCGGTGTTGATCAGGGTGCCAGGCTCAATGGTCTCTTCGATGAGGGGACGAATCGTGCGCTGCTTGACATCCGCCAACATGACGATGCGCACCTCCCCGCCACGCTCGATCATGCCGAAGA
>NZ_NHSH01000066.1 GCF_016653315.1 Halochromatium roseum
CGACGTTGATAGGCAGGGTGTGGAAGCTGGGTAACCAGTGAAGCTAACCTGTACTAATTGACCGTGTGGCTTGACCATATAACACCCAAACATTTTGGACTGCTGAGCGCACGCCGCTCGCACCTCCTCGATCTCACCGAACAACAGGCCATCGGCTCAATACCCGATGTGTCTCCGCTTTTCCTGGCGACCACAGAGCACTGGAACCACCTGATCCCATACCGAACTCAGCAGTGAAACGGTGCATCGCCGATGATAGTGTGGGGCCTCCCCATGCGAAAGTAGGTCATCGCCAGGGTTTATTTTGCCATATTGGCTAAAAAACCCACTCATAAATTTTATGAGTGGGTTTTTTTATTTTTTGCTGATTTAATCAGATGGTAAATTGTCCATGGCTTTTTTGCGGTAAGGCGTTCAGGATATCAATAAACATATTTCAAGGGCGTCACTAGGCTTTAGATTATCTCAGTACTCTACCTGAGCCCAGTGGCTATGGAGCCACTGGTAAAATCTTTACCGACGTTATAGCAATCTGCCTAGACTGTGAGTTCCGCGTTTTGCTTTATCTCATTGCTAATAATGCCGGTGTGCCGAAGGAGTGCATCAATGGTGGGCTCACGGCCGCGAAAGCCGATATAGAGTTCCATGAGGTCGGCGGAGCCGCCGCGTTCGAGGATGTGCTCGCGGAATGCCCGTCCGCTCTGCACATCGAGTATGCCACGCTCTTCGAATAGTGAGAAAGCGTCCGCGGCCAACAGTTCTGCCCATTTATAGCTGTAATAGCCAGCAGCGTAGCCACCGGCAAAGATGTGTGAAAAGCCGTGAGCGAAGCGATTGAAGGCTGGCGGCTGGATCGGTGATAACTTGCTTCTGACCTCAGCCAAGATCTCCGAGAAGCGGCTCCCTGTTTCTGGTGCATACTCGAGATGGAGGCGGAAGTCGAACAGGGCGAATTCTAGCTGCCGCACCGTTTGCATGGCGGACTGAAAGTTGCGGGCCGATCGCATGCGCCGATAAAGCGCTTCAGGTAGTTGTTGCCCGGTCTCCCAATGGGTCGCAAAGAGATCCAATGCTTCGCGCTCCCAACACCAATTTTCGAGAAATTGACTTGGCAGCTCGACTGCATCCCAGGGTACGCCGTTGATACCGGCCACAGCCGGATAGTCGACGCGAGTCAGCATATGATGCAAACCATGCCCAAACTCATGGAATAGGGTCTGCACTTCGTCATGCGTCAGAAGGGTAGGCTGGCCATTCACGGCAGGGGTAAAATTGCAGACCAGGTAGGCAATTGGGAGCTGATGTTGATGTTTGCTCATCAGTCGATTGGTACAGACATCCATCCATGCCCCGCCGCGCTTTTTTTGCCTCGCGAATGGGTCAAGATAGAACTGCGCAATCTGTTCACCATTGCCATTGGTGATGTGATAAAAGCTAACGTCTGGATGCCAGACTTCGGCTTCGCCTGGTGTCGGCTTGATATGGACATCGAATAGGCGTTCCGCAATCTGGAACATGCCTTGGAGAACCTGATCCAATGCAAAATAGGGTTTTAGTTCTTCGTCGCTAATGGCGTATTGAGACTGTCGCAGTCGCTCAGACCAGTAGGCGACGTCCCATGCTTCGAGCTGCTCAGGGCCGCCGTTGGCGCGAGCGAATGCTTGGAGGCTATCCATTTCGCGGCGTGCTTGCGGCGCAGAGCGTTGTGCGAGGTCCTCGAGGAAGGCCATGACCTCTGTGGTGCTCCGAGCCATTTTGGGTTCGAGTGATACCTCAGCGAAGTTGTCGAATCCCAGCAGTTTCGCTTGCTCATGGCGCAGTGCAAGCAGCGCCTCGATGACCTCGGTGTTGTCCCAGCGCCCAGCGTTCGGCCCCTGATCTGAGGCACGAGTTGAGTAGGCTTCGTACAGCTCCCGCCTGATCTCGCGATTGTGCGCGTACTTCATCACTGGAAGGTAAGATGGGAGATCCAGGGTCAGCACCCAGCCCTTCAGATCACGTTCTTCCGCCAAGTGCTTGGCCAGCCCGATAGCAGATTCAGGCAGGCCGTCGAGTGTGTCGAGGTTGGTGAGGTGCTTATGCCATGCATGGGTGGCATCAAGCAGGTTCTCCTCGTATTTGGCGCTGAGACGAGATAATTCTCGGTTGATCTCTTTAAAACGTGCCTTAGACTCCGGCGGCAGATCGACGCCTGCGAGGTGCATGTCCCTGAGCGCGTTCGTGAGCATCTTACGCTGTGCTGGATCTAGGTCGTCGGTCTCCAAGACCTGCTTGTAGCCATAATAAATGGACTCGTTATGGCCCATTTCGGTGGCGTACTCGCTGAGCTTGGGGAGGCAGGCGTTATAGGCTACCCGTAACTCGTCGGAACTCATGACGGCGTTGAGATGGCTGATGGGCGACCAGGCGCGCGCAAGTCGGTCGTCTTCTTCTTCGATCGGTTGGACGAATGAGTCCCAGGTTGCCGGGGTCGTGTCCGCGGTGAGGCGCTGGACCAGACGCCTGCCATCGCTGATGCGTTGCTCGATCGCGGGTTCGACATGCTCCGGTCTGATTGCGTTGAAGATAGGATGAGGTAGGTCGTTAAGGAGCGGATTTGGCATAGGGTCCTAGCAGGGTTAGCGGGCGCGTTTCTGCGCCATGTGTAGTGCCTGAGATGCCGGTTCCTGGCCGCTGTTTCAAACCGGTTCAAACCGGCCTGATTCGGCCTAGTTTGTGAGAAAGCCACTGTTTTCGATCTCTGGCACCCGTCCAGTGCGCAACATCCGAAGCTGATCTCGCTTTGGTCGGGGTTTGAATAGCCGAGGTACGCACAGGTAGTGCCGCCAGAGTTCTTTGCGTGCGGTATCGCTTGCCGATACTCCGATTGGCTGCCAGTCGTCTCCGCCGGTCGCGAGCTTGAAAGTCCCGCTGTGACCGAAGGCATAGATGCGGTAAGCGCCGTTGGGCGTGCAACGAATGCCCTCGAAGGTGACGTTACGTGCGCCGCCGCTCGCTTCAGCGACGATGGTATAGCGAACCACGCCGTCGCGACCGGTTGCGAGGCTGGCACGATCGATCGAGTAGGTGAAAAGCGCATCGGCGCGGTCCAGGCGGATCTCAATGAGATTCACATCCTTCGGCCATGCTGGCAAGCTCACAGCCCCTTCCATCCATTTAGCTCCGGGTTTGATGCTTTTCGGGACGACCTCTTCGGGCCCGAAGACAAAAGGTGACTCGGCACTCGCAGGGGAGACCATCGTCGATAAAAGGAGGCACATGGCCAGGCTAGACAACCGCATCTTCAGCACCGGTTCGCGGGTTGCTTCATTGTGGCCAACAGCATATCAAAGCGCCTACAGAACCACAGCAGCGGGCTGGGGTCGTGGTAGCATCTCGGTCAGTATCGATCAGCCTAGAGGAATCAGGATAGCGCGATGAACAACGTCAGGAGTTATCAGGGGCTCGAGCCGCGTATTGCGGCTGATGCCTGGATTGACGAGACCGCTGTTGTCATCGGTAATGTCGAGATTCAGCCGCAGGCCTCGGTTTGGCCGACTGCAGTACTGCGTGGCGACATCCACCGCATCTTCATCGGCGCTGGCAGTAACGTTCAGGATGGCTCGGTGCTCCACGTCTCGCACGACAGTCGTTTTCTACCTGGTGGTGCGCCGACAATAGTCCACGAGCGCGTCACCATTGGACACCAAGCGACCTTACACGGCTGCGAAGTGCATGATCACTGTTTGATCGGTATTGGCGCCAGGGTGCTGGATCGGGCCGTCTTGCGTCCTCGACTGATGCTGGCAGCCGGCGCGGTCGTGCCGCCCGGCAAGGTCTTGCAAAGCGGCTTTATGTACATCGGGGCCCCAGCCAAGCCGGCTCGGACGTTGACCGACCTTGAGTTCGAGTATCTGGACTACGCGGCTCAGCACTACATTGAGCTGGCGGTCAGGCATCGTGCGACAGCTCTCTGAGCTTATAGAGTGCATCGCCACCTCGGGCGATGAAGCGCTTCGCTTGTTTCACGGTCACCCTGGCTCTAGCGAAGGTTCCGTGCTGGGCAGCTCGGGCTGTGGCTATTTGCGCATCCTCATGGTGCCGCTGGGGCGAAATAGGGAAACTGCTCAGCTTAGCAACTGTCCATCAACGACTTGCCGATTTGAGGGGCCATGATGGGCGATTATCGGGAAGCAGAAAATGGGCAGCCACTTAGGTTTAGCCTGTTCGAGTCGGGCAGGTGATCGCTAAGCAATCTCTCCATCCTCAGGGATGGAACGATACGTTAAGCGCGATTACGTGAATCTTGAGCGATTTATCAACCGCTTATCAACGCTTTGCCAACCTTGGTGGCGCGGTAGCATTCGGGTTAGTTCGTTGCAATCGTTGCTCCCGTTTGGGTCCACCCGTTTGAGTCCACGAGCCCATATCCGAACCGCGCGATGTCGAAATCGATCCCTTTTATCGTAATCATGCTCCTAGGCAGCCTGTTGCTTTGGTTGTGGCTTGTCTGGGAGCCTGCTCCAGTCGGCAAGATGGGCCATAGTCCGCTGGAGCTGGAGGCTCGTCCGCTCGGGGGGGATTTTAAGTTGAGTTCGGCTGAGGGACCAGTCAAGCTATCGGATTTCAAGGGTCAGGTGGTCCTTCTCTACTTTGGCTATACCTTCTGCCCAGACATTTGCCCGACCAATCTGGCCATCATCGCGCTCGCACTGCGGGGGCTGGATGCTGACGAGCTCGACCAAGTGCAGGTACTCTTCGTTAGCGTCGATCCTGAACGGGATACCCCAGAGCGCCTCGCTGATTACGTCCAGTATTTTCACCCGAGCATGCTTGGACTGACTGGGTCGGCACAGGAGCTGGCTGCTGCCGCTCAGCAGTACGGTGCGGCTTACCAACGAAGTGATGCAGGCGGCTCGGCGATGGAATACACGCTCGACCATTCAGCTTATACCTACGTGATCGATCAATCCGGTCGCTTGGATGAGGTGCTCGACCATGCGACGCCGGCTGAAGAGATCGGCGCGATCTTGCGTCGTCACCTTGGCGAGACCAACCAAAGCTAGGTTGCAACCCACGTGATGATTGCAGTCTATGTCGAGGCTGAGACCGCCGCCTGCTCGCGAGTTCTGCTCGCAGCTTTGTAGGAACTTCTCTGACGGCAGGTCGTCTCTAGCCTGCACAGGCATCGAGCCCGGGCGTCCGGGTTGATGCGTTGACCTAAATTGTTAATTTCTGATATATATACCTGGATTTGCATGGTCAAGGCTCAAGCCGGTGGCCCGCCATCCACGAATATCGACGCAACGGTAGTGACTATGAAGACATCGCTGATCGCCGGAATCTTTTCCTCCACCATGCTTACGCTGGTCGGCATCAATGCCGTATCTGCGAGCGAGCTATCGACCGATATCGGCGGCGATGTGCAGAAAGGGAAAGAGAAGGCTGGCCAAATTTGTCAGGCCTGTCATGGTCTTGATGGTAATGGTATCCCGGGCCAGCCGGTCTGGCCGAAGCTCGCCGGTCAGCATCCGCGATACATCTACAAACAGCTACAGAACTTTAAGAACGGCGATCGCTGGAACGCGCAGATGTCGCCGATGGCGATGCCTCTGAGCGATGAAGAGATGCGCAATATGGCCGCCTACTATTCGAGTCTGCCTCAATCTGGCGGTACCGCCGAAGAGGAACTGGTGGCGAAGGGTGAACGCATCTATCGCGCTGGGAACGCGGCGACCGGCGTCCCTGCCTGCTCTGGCTGCCACGGCCCAGCAGGGCTTGGCAGTAATCTTGCTCGGTTTCCGCGGATTGCTGGCCAGTACTCGGAATATACCGCCCAAACGCTTGGTTACTTCCGGAGCGCAGAGCGGGCTAATGATCCCAATGGGATGATGCGCGGGGTCGCTGCAAATCTGAAGGACGACGAGATCGAGGCGGTGGCTGCCTATATCGAAGGGCTCAGCCAGTAGCTGAGCACATCAATCAAGCTGTTGCTGGTCTAGACTCACTATCTGGCTTTCGCCATAGGCGAGGTTGGCGTTCATCGCCAGCCTCGCACTGTCCACCTGATCTGCGCATCATGCTTGGCGACGACTTGGCCTTGAAACTGCTGGGCCTAGAATCATTGCGGGGCCGCACGAGGGCACAGTGAATAGCCTCCGCCTGCTCACCTATAACATCCAGGCGGGCATCGAATCGCGGCGCTATCGCGACTATTTCGCCAACAGTTGGAAACATCTGATTCCGCATGCGGCGCGGCAACGCAATCTCGCAAGCATCGGCGCTCTACTACAAGGCTTTGACATTATCGGGCTCCAAGAGGTCGATGCCGGAAGTCTGCGGAGCGCTTATATCGATCAGGCGAAGTATCTTGCGCAGGAAGCTGGTTACCCCTACTGGATGTCGCAGGTCAACCGTGAGCTTGGCCATCTCGCTCGGCATAGCAATGGACTCCTGAGTCGAATCCGTCCGGGAGCCGTGACCGAGCACAAGCTACCTGGACTCCCCGGCCGTGGCGCCATGGTGGTCGAATTCCCAACCAACGCCAACGAGCCGTTCGCAGTCTGTGTGCTCCATCTCGCCCTTGGGCGTCGAGCTCAGCGCCGCCAGCTCGATTATTTGGTCGATATTGCTCGAAACTACCGAATGATCGTCCTGATGGGCGATTTCAACTGCGGATGCGGATCTCGACTGTTGCGCGCTGCGATCGCTGCAGCAGGTCTGCGCGGCCTCGACTGCGAGCTGAAGACCTTTCCGAGCTGGCGTCCGGAGCGTAACCTCGATCACATTCTAGTTTCGCCGCATTTGCGCATTAATGCTGCGCGTGTTCTCGACTACGCGTTGTCAGATCATCTTCCAATCAGCATGGAGGTCGAACTTCCGGACGGCGTCGATCTGCAAGCGCCCGAAGCGGGAGCTGTGGCTGCGTTGCGATCTGGCCTCGCGACAGAAGCTTGATCATGCTGGGGGGCAGACGGGTTTCCGGCACATTGCCGCCATCCTTCGACAGTTCGGTTGCAGTGCTCTTCGGCCTAACCTGTGTCGGACTCATCCTGGACATAAAAGTACCGCCAGGGACCCAATTCGATCTGCTCAAACAGTTTGAAGAGGGCGGGTAACGGCCGACCCTCGCCCGGGAAGACCGGTTCAAGATTAACGAAGAGACGTCCGCCACCGCCTTGGCGCCCCCAGTCCCAGGACCAGCTCGGTGCGTCAGCGCCACAGCTGGTGCAATGCAGTATCGGCGGTTCGCCATTGACGGTCTGGTCAATCTGTTGCTGCCAGTCTACTAAAGGGCGTCGACACTGAGCGCAGCGAGGTGGGCGGGTATTGCGGCCAAGACGCAACCTTGGCGTATCGAATGGCCCATCGATATCGATTGTGAGCCCCGGACCTTTATCTGGCCCCTGGCCGAGCTGCACGGCGCAGCCCGTAAAGCCGAAGTACTCGAACAAACGCTCGCCTGGCGCGAACCGTATGGTGCTCGCCGGCGATGCTGTCGCGATCAGACCGCCATCGAGCAGCTGTGCGGCCAGGCTTTGGCTGGGGGCTGCAGCTAGCGGGTCTTCTGGGCTCAATAGCAGCCTGCCGTTATGGAGGCGTAGGTCTGTTGCCGGTCTCGCTGTACTGATACTGATCATCAGAATCCATGACTCCTAAGCGATTATTTCAATCGTGCGCGAGAGGATGAAACCCAGAACGAGCCTAACCGGTCAAAGAGCATTAACGCTTGTTTGCTCTGCTGGTTAGTCCTGCTCGTTAGTCCTGCTCGTTAGTCCTGCTCGTTAGTCCTGCTCGTTAGTCCCCTGATAGAGAGATGCTGCTTGCCATGTCGCATGTTGCTCGCCCCAGGCTTGTCGTCACAATTGCCGTCCTTGCCGCTGCAATGGTGTTACCAGCACTTGGTGCGACGACGACCGCCCCTGCTGTTGAGCCTGAAATCAACCAGCATTATTTGGACGCCGACCCGGAGCGCTGGAAGGCTGTCTTCGAACGTGAGGGCCGAGAGTTGTACGATCGCCGCGCGCAGATTGTTGATGCACTGCAGCTGCAACCCGGTGATTCAGTCGCCGATATTGGGGCTGGCACCGGGCTCTTCACGATGCTGTTCGCCGAACGCGTCGGTCCCGCCGGTCGCGTATACGCCGTCGATATCTCGCCATCATTTATCGATGCGATCGCCGTGCGGGCGAACGCTCTCGGGCTCGGAAACGTGGTGCCTATCGTCAATTCGCAGCAGACGGTTGACTTGCCGCCGGACAGCGTTGATCTGGTCTTCATCGCCGACACCTATCATCACTTCGAGTATCCGCAGTTGATGCTCGACTCGATTCGCTCTGCGCTGCGTCCCAATGGACGCCTGGCGCTGATCGACTTTCGGCGGATGCCTGGCTTGAGTTCGAGTTGGGTCATGGGTCATGTGCGCGCTGGTCGGGTCCAGGTGATCGACGAACTCGAGGCGGCGGGATTCAAATTGGTTAAGGAGCCCCTGGCACTCCAGGGCAACTACTTCCTGCTGTTTCGTAAGTAAAAACGGGTGGGGGATGGCGGCCGGTATAGCAAAAAACAGGGCATGGTGACGATCTGTGCTGTTAAGACGCGCCTGCTGCTGCTTAGTGGCTGTCAATTTTCTACTTCCAGATAATCGCTCAACCATGGCCCTCAAATCGGCAAGAGGTTGATGAACAGTTTCTTAGAACTGGTTCAAAAACAACACGAGCAGTTGGTTGGTCGGTCGGGCTAATCCTTGGAACCGCTGCACTTGCTTCACCCCGCCTGTGTAGGTCGTTTTGCAGCCAGGCCTAGCATCAGAATTGTGTCGCGCTTGGTCGCTCAGCCCCAGACAACGCCTTAACGGCATTGACCGCCGCATGGCCGGCAGTGTCGATGTCGGCCTCTTTACCGGAGAGGGTCAGGCGGCCGAACGCGCCGACCGCGCGAACGTCGATTAAGGTGATATTGGCCGCTTTCTCGGCCTCATTCGCGGCGTAGACGATGTAACCCGCGGGCTCGGTCTCCAAGATGAACATGCTTTGTCCGGGCAGGATCATCGAACCGCGCCGGTTCTGGCGGTTGATCAAGACGGTGTGATCTGGCGTCATTGCGCGGATCACCTCGTTCCAAGCGATTCGGCACTTTTGCCGGTCATCTTCGCGCGCCCGCAGCGTACGTAGTACGGCGTTACCGGCCTCGAGGACGTCACTCTGATCGCGCTGATGGATGACCATCGAGCCGAATGCGCGCTCCACAACCTGCTGTCCGAGATGAACGCGGGTTGCCTTGAGTGCGACATCGGTGAGCCGATGCACGGCCATGCCTGGTGAGACTTCGATCCACATACAGGCATCGCCGGGTACCGGCAAAAAGCCCTGGGACACCGTGCCGAGGTATTCGGCAAGCTGCGGCTGTAGGGAGTCGATGTAGATATAGGTGCGAAGCTTGATCATGCGGTCCCTTCCGGGGCTTGAGTGAGTCGTTCCAGCTTGTTCTGCAGGAGTGCAATATGGCGGTGAAGCTGGTAGAGCTGGTCGGAGTAGCCCAGCGATACATCAACCTGTGCGACGTCCCTCTCGATCATGTTGATTGCTGCGTACAGCTTTTGCAGGCGCCTGGCGTCGAGCTGGGCGACGTCGAGGGCGAGATCGAAGCTCTTTAGGTTCTTGTACCCGTGCAGGATGCGCCCGCGAATCCGTCAGCGATAGGCTGGGGGCAGCACTTTCGAGAGTGGCAGCAGCAGCGCAAGCAACCGCACCTGCATGATCTTGATACCTAGATTCCACATCGCGCTCCGGCTGCAACATCAGCGCCAGATTATCCACCGAGCCCTCGTCTCGATCAGCTCGATGCCGTTTCTCGCCAGGATCGTCTGATCACGCTTCGCGTACTGATAGTGGGTCCCTTCTCGTAGGCCCCTTCTGGATGATCGGTTGCCATCCTGATCTGGCGGCGATGCTGGTTTGACGAGCGGCATCGACTGCTGATCTCGGTACCCATCGTCAAGGTTGACCGCAGCAGAGACTAAACCCCTAATGATACCGCAATTTCCATACGAGGGCCGTGGCTGAGGCAGTGCAAGGTGCGCCAAACGCTGACCTGGAGGTCAACGCGTCTGACGTAAACAGTATGAACGGCCGGCAACATTGGCTGAACCTTCACGGCACGTGACCAACCCTGTGCCTCTGCAGCTAGCATCGCTGATCGAGGGGAGCCGCTTGTTGCTGAGCCTTGTTTAACGTCGGGCGCGGAAGAATGCGCGCAGGAGTTCGCTCGAGGTTTCAGCGAGCACACCACCGGTGCAGAGGGTGCGGTGATTGAAGCGGCCATCTGACGGCAGGAGATCGAACACCGAGCCGCAGGCGCCGCCCTTGGGGTCGCTGGCGCCGTAGATGAGGTGCCTGATGCGAGCCTGGACGATGGCTGAGGCACACATCGGGCAGGGCTCTAGGGTCACATAGAGGTCCGCTCCCGGTAGCCGATAGTTCTCAGCGAGTCGGGCTGCCGCACGTAATGCCTGGATCTCGGCATGGGCGGTCGGGTCGTGGCTCGCGATGGGCTGGTTCCAGCCTTCGCCGATGATCTCACCGTCGCGGACGACCAGTGCGCCAACCGGAACCTCGCCCTCCTCGGAGGCCCGTTCAGCGAGCTCGAGGGCACGCTGCATCCAATGTTCATGCGGCGGCTGGCACCCATGATCGTCGGTCGGTGAAACTGCGCCGCCCGTGGTTGGCATCGAGAACGCTTGGCTCACTCCCACTCGATCGTGCCCGGCGGTTTGCCGGTCACATCATAAACGACGCGGGAGACACCAGGTACCTCATTCACAATCCGGGTGCTGACCCGTTCGAGGAAGTCATAGGGCAGATGCGCCCAACGCGCCGTCATGAAGTCCACCGTCTCGACTGCCCGCAGTGCAATCACATGTTCGTAGCAGCGGTTGTCGCCAACCACGCCGACCGAGCGGACCGGTAGGAACACCGCAAAGGCCTGCGAGATCCGATCATAAAGCTCGGCGCTGCGCAGCTCTTCAATGAAAAGATGGTCGGCGAGCCGCAGTGTATCGGCAGAGTCCTTCTGCACCTCGCCCAGGATGCGCACGCCGAGGCCGGGGCCGGGGAAGGGATGGCGGTAGACCATCTCAGCGGGCAGGCCGAGCTCGATGCCAATGCGCCGCACCTCGTCCTTGAACAGCTCGCGCAGCGGCTCGACCAGTCTTAGACGCATGCGCTCCGGCAGCCCGCCAACGTTGTGATGCGATTTAATCACCTTGGCCTTGCCGGTCTTGGCGCCGGCGGACTCGATCACATCCGGATAGATTGTCCCCTGCGCGAGCCATTTGACGCCGGGGAGCTTGGCCGCCTCGGCCTCGAAGACATCGATGAAGGTATTACCAATGCGTTTGCGTTTTGCCTCTGGATCGCTGACGCCCGCGAGCTGTTCGAGGAACTGGGCCTCGGCGTCGACCCGCAGCACGCGCACCCCCATATGACGTGCGAAGGTGGCCATCACCTGATCGCCTTCGCCATGGCGCAGCAGTCCATTGTCGACAAAGACGCAGGTCAGGCGATCGCCGATGGCGCGATGGAGCAGCGCTGCGACCACCGATGAATCGACACCGCCGGACAGGCCGAGCAATACCTCGTCATCTCCGGTCTGGGCGCGGATGGCGCTGATCGCGTCCTCGATGATGTTGGACGGCGTCCACAGCCGGCCGCAGCCGCAGATCTCGTGGCAAAAGCGCTCGATGATGCGTTGGCCCTGACGCGTATGGGTGACTTCCGGGTGGAACTGGATGCCATAGAATCGACGCGCCTCGTCAGCAATACCGGCCAGCGGTGCGTTGGTGGTCGTGGCGATGACCGAGAAGCCATCCGGCACGCACTCAACGCGATCGCCATGGCTCATCCAGACATCAAGCAGTCCATAGCCTTCTAAGCTGGTCTGGTCTTCGATATCGCGTAGCAGCCGTGAATGACCACGGGCACGCACCTGCGCATAGCCATACTCACGCTGCTGTGCTGGGGCGACCTCGCCACCGAGTTGAGCGGCCATGGTTTGCATGCCGTAACAGATGCCGAGCACCGGCACACCGAGTTCGAAGATCAAGTCCGCCGCCCGCGGCGTCTCCTGTGCATGCGCGGATTGCGGACCCCCAGAGAGGATAATCCCGGCGGGTTTGAAGTCACGGATCGCCTCTGGCGGCATATCCCAGGGATGCAGCTCGCAATAGACACCGGCCTCGCGCACCCGGCGCGCGATCAGCTGAGTGTACTGGGAGCCGAAATCGAGGATCAGAAGACGGTCGGCGTGGATGTTAGACATGAGGGTCTCGAGTGGCCCAAAGGAGCGGGCGGCCGAATGCGCGTTAATCTCGTTTCCGGTGATCGGGTCGTCACCGGATCAATGGAGGGCGAAAGCCGGAAGGCCAACCGTTGTCGTGCTAGCCATCTCCGGCAGGTTCAGCTATCAATGCGGTAGTTCGGCGCCTCTTTAGTAATTTGCACATCGTGCACATGCGATTCGCGCATGCCCGCGGCACTGACGCGCACGAACATCGGCTTGGTGCGCATCTCCTCGATGGTTCGGCAGCCGGTGTAGCCCATGCTCGAGGCCAGTCCACCAATCAATTGAGTGGTTACATTGAGCACGCTGCCTTTGTACGGCACGCGCCCCTCGATGCCCTCCGGCACCAGCTTCTCCTTATCGGTCTGCTCCTGGAAGTAGCGATCACTGGAGCCATCCTTTTGGCCCATGGCGGCAATCGAACCCATGCCGCGATACGATTTATACGAACGGCCCTGATAGATCTCGACCTCGCCAGGCGCTTCGTCGGTGCCGGCGAAGAGCCCGCCGACCATGACGCTATGGGCGCCCGCGGCGATCACCTTGGCGACATCGCCCGAGTAGCGCAGCCCACCGTCGGCGATCAGTGGCACTCCGGTACCTTCGAGTGCTCCGGTCACGTTGCTGACTGCCGTGATCTGTGGCACGCCAACCCCAGCGACGATGCGCGTGGTGCAGATTGACCCTGGGCCAATGCCAACCTTAACGGCGTCAGCGCCAGCCTCGACCAAGGCGGTTGCGGCAGCGGCTGTCGCAATGTTGCCGCCGATCACCTGTACATCCGGAAAATGCTGCTTGATCCAGCGCACGCGATCCAAGACTCCCTGCGAATGACCATGGGCGGTGTCGACCACCAGCACATCGACGCCAGCCTCGACCAGCGCGGTTACGCGTTCGTCGGTCCCCTTTCCGACGGCGACCGCAGCGCCGACTCGCAGACGCTCATGCGAATCACGCGAGGCCTTCGGGAAGTCGGTTGCCTTCTGGATATCCTTCACCGTGATCAGCCCGCGCAGCTCGAAGGCATCGTTGACCACCAGCAGCTTTTCGATCCGATGCTGATGCAGCAACGCCACTACCTCGTCGCGGCTGGCGCCCTCTTTGACGGTGACCAGACGCTCGCGCGGCGTCATAATGGCGGAGACAGGGGCATCCATCCGGCGCTCGAAGCGCAGATCACGACCGGTGACGATACCGGCCAGCCGACTCCCTTCAGTCACCGGAACGCCAGAGATGTTGTGCGCGCGGGTCAGCGCCAGCACCTCGCCGATACTCAGATCCGGCGAGACCGTGATCGGGTCGCGTATGATGCCGCTTTCGTACTTCTTGACCGCCAGTACCTCGCGCGCTTGGCGCTCGACGGACATATTCTTGTGCACGATGCCAATGCCGCCCTCGAGCGCCATGGCAATCGCGAGTCGCGATTCGGTCACGGTATCCATTGCCGCCGAGACCAACGGGATCTTCAGCTCGATCTCGCGCGTGAGCAGGGTGCTGAGATCGACCGCGTTTGGGGTGACAGTCGAATGCGCTGGGACGAGCAGCACGTCGTCGAAGGTCAGGGCTTCCTCGATCAAGCGCATGGTAAAACCTCGATGCGTCAGCTGGAACGGTGACCGCTGGCAGCGGTACATTCCGAAAAGTTAACCTCTTATCATAGGAATTCAACCAGGTATCGGCAACCACATCGCGCAAGCGATGCGTCAGTCCGGTGCTGCGATCGCGCCTTTGTCATCTCGCCTTGGCGAGCTCGTTGTCGCAATCAGATCCTTTCGCTGTCGTCCATATTGAACGAGTCCTTGCAGTTCAGACTTCAATGCCAACGCCCCTAGCGCCGCCCATTATCGACTATACGCGCGATATCTATACCGTCTCGCGCCTCAATGCCGAAGTGCGCGCGGTCCTCGATGGCAGCTTCCCGCTGCTCTGGGTGCAGGGCGAGCTCTCCAACCTCTCGCAGCCGGCCTCTGGCCACCTCTACTTCAGCCTCAAGGATGGCGCCTCGCAGGTGCGCTGCGCAATGTTCAAGGGCAAGCGCCGGTTGCTCAGCTTGCGCCCAGCCAATGGCCAGCAACTCTTGGTCCGGGCACGCGTTGGGCTTTACGAGCCGCGCGGTGACTATCAGCTGCTCGTCGAGCAGATGGAGCCCGCTGGCGATGGCGCCCTGCGCTTGGCGCTCGAGCAGCTCAAGCGCCGCCTCGCCGCCGAGGGCCTCTTCGCCGAAGAGCGCAAGCGACCGCTGCCGGCCTATCCGCGCCAGGTTGGGCTGATCACCTCGGCCAGTGGCGCTGCCGTGCATGATCTGCTGACGGTGCTCGGTCGGCGCTTCCCGCTGCTGCCAGTGCTGATCTACCCCAGCGCGGTCCAAGGCGCAGCGGCAGCGGAGGCATTGATTGCGGCGATCGAGCTGGCCAATCGGCGCCGAGACTGCGATCTACTGATCTTGGCGCGTGGTGGCGGGTCGCTTGAGGATCTGATGGCGTTTAACGATGAGGCGTTGGCGCGTGCGATAGTTGCTTCGCAGCTGCCGATCGTCACCGGGATCGGTCATGAGGTCGATTTCAGTCTCGCCGATCTGGTGGCTGACCAGCGTGGCGCGACGCCCTCCGCGGCGGCTGAACTGGTGGCGCCTGACCGCGGTCAGGCACAGCAACACCGGCAGACGCTCGAGTTACGGCTTGTGGCCGCGCTGCGGCGCGCGCTGGCAACGGCGAGCCAGCGCCTAACAGCACTTGAGCGTCATCTGCAGCTGCTGCATCCGCGCTCCCGTCTCGAGCAGCGGCTGCAGCGCGTCGACGAGTTGCGGGGCCGTCTCGAGCGCGCCATCGCGCGGCGCCTGGTGGATGCGAGGGCGCGCTTGGATCGATCGCAGCGGCGCCTGCGGCTGAGTTCGCCAGTGCATCGGCTGCGCCATGATGCCGACCGCCTGGCGCTCGCCCAAGAGCGCCTCTTCCATGCCGGCGCGAGCATGCTGGAGCGACGCCGCGAACGCTTGGCGATGCTTGCTGCTGGACTCCAAGCGCGCAGTCCGCTGGCCACCCTGGCGCGGGGCTATGCGATCGTGACCGACGCGACGGACAGCTTGGTCTATCGGCCGCAACAAGTCGCGCCTGGCGCTCAGATTCGCATTCGGGTTTCGGAAGGCAGTTTTGAGGCCCGGGTCACAGCCTCAGCGGCTGCTTCTGAGACCTAAGGCGACTTGTCTTCAAATCGCCGATCAGCCTGATGCATCCAAAGCGCTCTGAGCGCGTTTTAGAAAGACTCGCATCTCCTTCGTTGCCTGAGCATCGCCCTTTGTCTCAGCGACCTCAATGCCGCGGTTCAATGCCTCGATGGCCTCGGCATAGCGGCTGGCCTGGGTTAGCGCCTTGCCGTAGAGCTTCCAGGCCGCTGAATAGTTGGGGTCTTGTCTAGTCGCCTCTGCCAGATGCTCGATGGCCTGTTCGGCTTGCTCTTGCTTCAGATATTCGTTGCCGAGGCTGTAACGCAACAGCGCCGAGTCTTGGCCTCTGGCGCGCATCGATTCGAGGTTGTTGATGATACCCATCGGTTGGACCGTTGTTGTTGATGGCTGAGATTGGACGATGGCCTCGATCAGGTGGAGAGGCAAGCGTCTGGGAGGCAACCACTCCCGCCAACTGTTCGGCGGCTGGTCATAGGCAGCTCAGTCTATCTATTCGATTGACATGGCTCAGCGCTGCCAGAAGGCCGGGCTGAAGAGTACCAGTAGGGTAAAAATCTCGAGGCGACCGAGCAGCATCGCCATGCACAGTATCCAAATTCCAGCGTCATGCATGTCGGAATAATGGGCACCGACAGTGCCGAGCCCCGGGCCGAGATTGTTCATACAGGCGGCCACGGCCGAGAAGGCAGTCAGCAGATCCAGCCCGGTGGCAGCCAGTGCCAGATACATCAGCGTGAAGGTCGCGACATAGAGTGAGAAGAAACCCCAGACCGCATCTACCACGCGATGGTTGATGACCTTGCCGCCGACCCGCACCGGCATCTGCGCGTTCGGATGGATCAGGCGGCCGATCTCGCGCAGCCCTTGCTTGATCAGCAATAGGAATCGAATCACCTTAATGCCGCCGCCGGTGGAGCCTGCGCAACCGCCGACGAAGGCGAGGAAGATCAGCAGGATCTCGATGAACGGCGGCCAGTAGTAGAAGGCGTCGGTTGTAAACCCGGTGGTGGTGCCGATCGAGACGGTCTGGAATAACGCTTGGGTGAAGGAGTCTTCCCAGTCGATGTAAGTGTCGGTATAGAACAGCGCAAGGGTGACGATCGTGGTCACAACGATCATCAGCAATAGATAGAACCGCAGTTCGCTATCTTGGCTGTAGGCTGTGAGCGAGCGGCGCCGAAAGGCGACAAAGTGCAGCGCGAAATTGATACCGGCGAGCAGCATGAAGACCACTGCGATCATCTCGATCAAGGTGCTATCGAAGTAGCCCATGCTATCGTCATGGGTTGAGAAACCGCCGATGGCGACGGTCGAGAAAGCATGGCCGATGGCGTCGAAACCATCCATCCCGGCTAGCCAATAGGCGAGCGCACAGGCGATGGTGAGCCCAAGGTAGATATACCAGAGCGCCTTCGCAGTTTCGGTGATGCGCGGCGTGAGCTTGGTCTCCTTCATTGGCCCGGGCATCTCGGCGCGGTAGAGCTGCATGCCGCCGATTCCCAACATCGGTAGGACCGCCACGGCGAGCACGATGATCCCCATGCCGCCGAGCCATTGCAGCTGTTGCCGATACCAGAGCATCGAGTGTGGCAGATTATCGATGCCTAGGATCACGGTGGCTCCGGTTGTCGTCAACCCAGAGATCGACTCAAATACCGAGTCCGTCAGCGACAGCTTGGGCTCAGGCGAGAGCCAGAACGGGATGGCTCCCGAGAACCCGAGCACCACCCAGAATAGCACCACTACCAAAAAACCATCACGCACCCGCAGCTCATGGCTGGCGCGGAAGGCGAGCAGCCAGTTCAACATGCCAATCCCCAGGATCAGCGCAAATGCGTAGAGAAAGGGCAGCAAGGCGCCGTCACGGTAGATGAGCGCGACCGCTGCCGGAGCCAGCATCGAGAAGCTAAACAGGATCAGCAGGAGGCCCAGGACCTTTTGCACAGTCAGCAAGCGTTTCAGCATGGAGGATCAGGTCTATAGCGCATCGGTGACAATTCGGGCACAGCGGTGCTGAGGCGATGAGCCTCAATGGCGCCAATACGCGGGAAGGAACAGGATCAACAGGGTAAAGATCTCCAAGCGTCCGGCCAACATGCCGAAGACGCCGAGCCATTTGACCACATCATCGACGCTGGCAAAGGTGGCAGCGACCTCACCGAGGCCAGGGCCGAGCAGGTTGACGGTCGCGACCACGGCGCCGAAGGCCGATTCCAGATCGAGTCCCGCAGCCATCATGGCGATGGTCAATGCCAGGCAAACCAACACATAGAGTACATAGAAGCCCCAAATCGAGAACAGCACGTCCTCCATGATTGGGCGATGGCCGACCTTCACGTTGATCAGCGCATGTGGATGCGCCAGCTGCTTGAGCTGGCGAATACCGAGCTTGGCCAGGATCAGTACGCGCAACACCTTGATGCCGCCGGCGGTGGAGCCACCACAGCCGCCGGTGAAAGACAGTACCACCAAGAGCAGCGGGATATGCAATGGCCAAAGACCGAAGGTGGCGGTGCCGAACCCGGTGCTGGTGAGGATCGAGGCGACTTGAAAGGAGCCATGGCGCCATGCCTCGCCGAGCGTCGCATAGGCGGTGGTCATGAACAGGCTGAGACTGATCAACAGCGCACCGCCAACAAAGATTAGCAGGTAAGCCAAGACTTCGGTGTCGCGCAGATAGGCACCGAGATCGCGTTTATGCCAAGCCAGGAAGTGGACGGCAAAGTTGATCCCGCCAGCGACCATGAAGATGATCGCAATCCACTCGATCGCGACACTGTCGAAGTAGCCGAGGCTGGCGTCGTGGGTCGAGAAACCGCCGGTCGCCACTGTGGTGAAGGCATGGCCGATCGCATCAAAGCCGCTCATGCCGGCCAGCCAGTAGCTCAATGCACAGACCGCGGTGAGCGCGAAGTAGAGGGTCCAAAGCACGCGCGCGGTCTCGGCGATGCGCGGCGTTGGCTTTTCGTGCTTGGCAACGCCGGAGGTCTCGGCCCGATAGAGCTGCATGCCACCGACACCGAGCAGCGGCAGGATCGCCACCGCGAGCACGATCACGCCCATGCCGCCGAGCCATTGGATCTGCTGACGGTGGTAAAGGATCGACGGCGGCAAGCGGTCGATGCCCTCGATCACCGTCGCCCCGGTGGTGGTGAACCCTGAGATGGACTCGAACACCGCATCGGTGATGTCCCAATTCAGGCCGAGCATGAATGGCAGCGCGCCAAGCATGCCGAGCAGCGCCCAGAACAGGGTAACGATCAAGAAGCCATCGCGCACCGAGAGCTGCTCGCGCTCGCGCAGGTTCGGCAGCCAGAGCACCAGGCCCGTGCTCGCGGTCAGTGCCAGGGACAGCGCAAAGGCGGGCCACTGTTGGTCGGCGTACCAGAGTGAGATCAGGATCGAGGGTAGGAAGCTGATGCTGTAGAGCAGCAACAAGATACCGAACAGGCGCACGATGGCTCGCCAGTGCATGTGGGTTACGTCTCCTTGGACCTTAAATCAACGGGCCATGCGGTTTGAGCCCTGTCTGCGTGGGCGCTCGCGAGACGCGAACCGGTCCGCAAAGAGGTTGTCGGTTTCAGCCGAGCCTGCTTGGGCGCTCGCCACACACCGCTAGAAGAAGGTGACGCCGACCTGAAACAGCTTTTCGACCTCGGGCACGCGCAGTCGGTCTTGCAAGAACAGGATCACATGGTCGTCGGATTCGATCACCGTATCGTGATGGGCGATCAGCACCTGATCACCGCGCACGATGGCGCCGATGCTGGCACCCTTGGGCAGGTTGATCGCCTCGATCGCCCGTCCGACCACCTTCGATGAGCTCTTGTCACCATGGGCGATGGCCTCGATCGCCTCGGCGGCGCCGCGGCGCAGCGAATGCACCATCACCACATCACCGCGACGGACATGCTTGAGCAGGGTGCCGATGGTGGCCTGCTGCGGTGAAATGGCGACATCGATCGGGCCACTCTGCACCAGGTCGACATAGGCCGAGCGGTTGATCAGCGCCATCGCCTTGCGCGCGCCAAGACGCTTCGCAAGCATCGCCGAGAGGATGTTGGCCTCGTCGTCATTGGTCACCGCGCAGAACACATCGGTGTCCTCGATGTTCTCCTCCAGCAGCAGCTCCTCATCGGCGGCGTCGCCGTGCAGTACGATGGTGCGCTCCAGCGACTCGGCGATCTGCTTGCAGCGCTCGAGATCGTTCTCGATCACCTTGACCCGGTAGTCATGTTCGGTGACCCGAGCGAGGCGGGTGCCGATGTTGCCACCGCCGGCGAAGATCAGCCGCTTGTAGGGCTTATCGAGTCGCCGCAGCTCGCCCATCACCGAGCGGATGTGCTTGGGCGCGGCGACGAAGAAGACCTCGTCATCGGCCTCGATGACGGTATCGCCCTCGGGTTGAATGGCGCGATCCTGGCGGTAGATCGCCGCTACCCGTGCATCGATATGCGGCATGTGATCGTAGAGCGCGCGCAGTTCATGGCCCACCAGTGGGCCACCGTAGTAGGCGCGCACCGCGACCAGCCGCACCCGACCATTGGCGAAATCGGTCACCTGTAAGGCGCCTGGGGTCTGGATCAGACGCAGGGTATAGTCGGTCACCAGTTGCTCAGGGCTGATGGTGACGTCGACGTGGAAGGCGTCTCCGCCGAACAGCGCTTCACGGTGATCGAGGAAGCCCTGAGCGCGCACCCGAGCGATTTTGGTCGGCGTATGAAACAGCGTGAAGGCGACCTGACAGGCGACCATATTGGTCTCATCGCTGTTCGTCACCGCGATGATCATCTCGGCATCCTCGCCGCCCGCGCGCAGCAGCACGTCGGGTTGCGCGCCATGGCCCTGGAGTGTGCGCAGGTCAAAGCGGTCGGCAAGCTCGCGCAGGCGCCTTGCGTCGGTATCGACCACGGTAATGTCGTTGGCCTCGTTAACCAGGTTTGCAGCCACCGAGGTGCCCACCTGGCCCGCGCCGAGGATGATGATCTTCATGGCGATTGGTTACCGTGAAACAGGCGCTTCATCGTCCGGGGTGGCGACGCGCCATGTTCGTTAGCGGCTAGACGCGGATCGCTGGTGATCCAAGGGCGATGCTTGAGGCGATATTGGTCACCTGCGCTCCTTGATCTCGATGCCGAGCGAGCGGAGCTTGCGATAGAGATGCGTGCGTTCCATGCCGGCCTCCTTCGCCATCTTGCTGACGTTGCCGGTATGCTTGCCGAGTTGGTATTCGAGATAGGCCTTCTCGAACTGCTCGCGCGCTTGTCGAAGCGGCTGATCGAACGAGACCAGGCCCTCGAGCGGTTGACTCGGCGCCGGTGGGCTGGAGCCGAGCGCGGTCTCAACCTCGTTTTGGGTGATCTCGTCGCCGGCGCCGAGGATCAGCACCCGTTGCACCAGGTTTTTCAGCTCACGCACATTGCCCGGCCAGCCGTAGTTGCGCAGGAAGTTCTGCGCGCCAACGCTGAAGCGCCGATAGGGCAGCTTCTCGTGGGTGGCGAAGTAGTCAACGTAGTAGCTGAGCAGATCGGGGATGTCTTCGGCATGTTCGCGCAGCGGCGGGATATGCAGCGGCACCACGTTGAGGTGATAGAACAGGTCTTCGCGGAAGTGGCCGGCGCGCACTTCTTCTTTCAGGTCGCGCTGGGTCGCGGCGACGATACGGACATCGATGGAAACCGGCTCGCTGCCGCCGACGCGCAGGAATGATCCCGTATCCAGTGCCCCGAGCAGCTGGCCTTGGGCCTCAAGGTCCATGTCGGCGACCTCATCGAGGAGCAGGGTACCGCCAGCCGCCTGCTCGAGGCTGCCATAGTGCACCTGGTTGTTCTCCTCGCTGCCGAACAGCTCGCGAGCGGCATTGCCACGTGCGATCGCGGACACGCCGAGGTCGACGAATGGGCGCTCTTTGCGCGCGCTCTGGGTATGTAAATAATGGGCAAAGGTCTCGCGCCCGGTACCGGCCTCGCCGGTGATCAGTACCCAGGTGTCGTGCTGGGCGATGCGCTTGACCTGCTCGCGTAACCGCTGCATTGCCGCCGAACGCCCGGCAGGCTCAAGCACCAGCGCTGGCCGCCGCCGCAGGCCAACGTTCTCGCGCACCAGCTTATCGGCCTCGAGTGCGCGCTCAACCGTCAGCAGCAGCTTGGCCATCGAGAGTGGCTTCTCGAGGAAGTCGTAGGCCCCGAGCCGGGTTGCCTCGACCGCGGTTTCGACGTTGCCATGGCCAGACATCATGATCACCGGGCAGGGTAGGCCCTGGTTCTCGGACCACTCTTTCAGCAACGTGATGCCGTCGAGATCTGGCATCCAGATATCGAGTAGCATCAGATCGGGGCGTCGGTCGCGCAGCGCGTGCCGAGCGGCTTCGCCATTCTCGGCACCTGCGACCTCATAGCCTTCGTCTTCAAGGATGTCCTGAACGGTTTCGCGGATGTCCGGCTCGTCATCGACGACCAGGATGTGGATTGCGCTCATGATGTTCCTGCTTGCGGCATGCTGGGCGTTCGGGGGGCGGTGCTGATCGGCAATCGTGCGGTGAACCGGGCGCCGGACTCAACATTGTCCGCCCGAATGATACCGCCGTGCTCCTCGATTATCTTCTTCACGATAGAAAGTCCGAGTCCAGTGCCCTTGGCCTTTGAGGTGACATAGGGGTCGAACAAGCGCCCGATGAAGTCCGGGTCGATACCATTGCCGTTGTCTTCGACCCGCAGTTCGACAGACGGCGTGTCTTCTTCGTCGACTCGGCGCGTGGCAACCAGGATACGAGGATTTTCCCGCTCCTCAAGTGCTTCGATCGCATTCTTGACCAGATTGTGCATGACCTGGCGCAGCCGTTTCGAATCGCCGCGCAGCATCGCGTCGCCGGCCTCGAGCTGTTTACTGATACTGACCGGTCCCGCTCGATAAAGCTCCAGCACCTCGTTCACGAGCGCATCTAGGAGGAACGGCTCCTGTTGCATCTCGGGGGTGCGCGCGTAGCTGGCGAAGTCGTTGACCATTGCCTTCATCGCCTCGACCTGCTGCACGATGGTGTGTGTCGCGCGGTCAACCACCTTCGCATCCGCCTCTGGGAGTTTGCGCAACAGCTTGTGTCGCAAGCGCTCAGCCGAGAGTTGAATGGGTGTGAGTGGGTTCTTGATCTCGTGTGCGAGTCGACGCGCGACCTCGCCCCAGGCTGCGTCGCGCTGCGCGCGGATCAAGGTCGTGATGTCGTCGAAGACCAGCACATGATCGGCATTTGGCTCGGCGTCTTCGGCACTGCCGGACAGGGTCACCGGGAGTGGACTGCCTCGGCACATCAGCACCTGGCGGCCATCGGCGCCGAACAGGGTGATCTCCTCGCGCCAGTCGCGGCCGCTGCCGATCCGGCGGCCGACGATCTCGCACCAGTGCGCGAGGCGTGGATACTGCGTCGCCAAGGCGGCCAGTGGCATCGGTGTGTTGTCGTCGAGATCGATCGCCAGTATCTGGCGCGCCGCAGCATTACTGGTGCGCAGCGTGTTGTGTTCATCGAAGGCGATGACCCCTGATGAGAGCCGGCTTAGCAGGGTCTCGAGATAAGCCCGTTGCGACTCGACTGCCTGCTGGCTCTGCTCGGCCTCATCGCGTGCCTGGGCAATCCGCCGCGTCATGGCGTTGAAGGAGGCGACTAAGAAGGCGAGCTCGTCGTCATGGCGTGGCAGCGGGAGTTGCTGCTCATAGTCGCCGTCGGCAATCGCACGGGTGCCGTGGGCGATGTCAGCGATCGGGTCAGAGAGCGCCCGGGCGGTCCGGAATGCGATCAGCAAGGCCGCCATGAAACTGAACACCAGCACCAGCGAGAGCGTGATCGAGAAGCTGAACTTGAGCGATTGGCGCAGGAATGATAGCTCTGTATAGCGATTGTAGGCGCCCTCGAGACGCGAGGCGAGTTCAGTGATGCGCGCCGAGGTCGGGAAGATGGCTTGCAGCAGTAGGGGGCGCGCGTTGGGATCGCGGACCAGCACTCGTACCACCAGCTCGCCGCTGGGGCCAGGCTCCAGACTCACATGGTTGATGCCACCGCGCACATGTTGCATGACCTCGCGCTCTGGCTGGTTTGGCACCAGCTGCAAGGGATCGTCGCTCGCCGTTGCCAGGACTTGGCCACTGCGATCGAAGAGGGTTAGCTCTAGCGCGCCTGCCTGGCGCCGCAGGGTGCCTAGGGTCAGTGTCAGTGCGGTTGCGGAGCGGTCCTGGATGCCACTGAGCAGCTGCGCGCTGTATTTCATGAGGATGCGCTGATTGAGGTCGAGTGATGCCTGGTTGAGGGTCAAGGCGTCTTCCATCGCGGTATCGATCTCGACATCGAACCAGCTATCGATGCCCCGCATCAGGAAGGTCAGCGAGTAGTAATAGACCACACCCACCGGCAACAACGAGATCAGCGCGAACATGGCCAGCAGCCGCGCGGCGAGACGCGAGCCCGCGGCCTGACGACGCAACGCCCGTACCAGACGCACCGAGTTGATACTGACCAGCAGCGCGAGTGCGAGCAGGCCGAGCAGCACCAAGACCAGCAATGGGACGAACACACGGCTCAGCGCCTCGGAGTTCTGTACCGCGTTGGTCATCAGGTGGAGCGCCACCATCAGGATGACCAGGAGCAGCCCGACGGCAATGGCACCGGGCTGCAGGAGCTGTCGTTTCAGCATGCTCAAGGTTGCAGTGGCCAGTTTTTCAGCGGCCACTTGGTCCAGCCAGTGCTTTGCTTCCAGCCGGAGCGCAGATAGGCCATTGGACGCAGTGGCAGCGGTAGCTCCTCGATGTCGAGCGAGGCCCGCAGGTGCACCTCGTAGGTTTGCCGTGGATCGAGCCGCTTCTCACTGATCAGATAGAGGTCATCAAGGTCGCCGAGGGCGGCGATGGCGGCCTGTCGGGTGACGAAGGTGCGCCCGCCTTCTTCGCCGGGAAGACGCGAGACAAGGTAGCGCTCGGACAGCGGCTTGTAGCGGATGCGATAGTGAAGGCGCTGATCGACCAGGCTTTCGTCCCAGATCCAGGCACCCTGCTCGCGGACCTGAAGGTGGACCAGGATCGTGAGCGGAACACCGTTTTCGAGCGCCTCTAGTGCCCGCTCACTAAAGCCATAGTCGATCTCGGCTGAGAGCAGGATGCTGCCGTCGACGCTGCGGGTGTTGGCATCAATGACGCTGAAATCGTCTGTTGCGAGCGCGGCCTGGCTCAGGGCTAAGGTCAACGCAAGGGCCAAGGTCACCCTGATCTGCACCCAGCTGAGGGTCTTATTGAGCCAGCGGGGAGGTTGGACCAAGGTCATCGCTTGAGCAAGAGTGCGAAGTAGAAGCCGTCGGGACCGGCCTCTGTTGGCAATAGCTGACGGCCGTGGGTGCGCGCAATGCCAAGGGTTACTGGCAGCGGCAGCTCGCTTGCATCCTGGTGGTGAGCCAAGAATGCAGCGATCTGCGCTTCGTTCTCGTCCGGCAGCAACGAGCAGGTCAGGTAGAGCAGCCGTCCGCCAGGCGCCAGCAAGGTCCAGAGCGCCTTTAACATCCTGGCCTGGACCTGCGCGAGCGCTGCGATGTCTTGGTCGAGGCGCAGGCGCTTGATATCAGGATGTCGGCGCATCACGCCGGTCGCCGAGCAAGGCGCGTCGAGCAAGATGCGTTGATAGGGGCCGTCGGCCCAGGCTGGCGCAGGCTGGGTTGCATCGCCGACCATCATCCGTGCTTGCAAGCCAAGGCGACTGAGATTGGTATGAACCGACTGCATCCGCTCGCCGCTGACGTCGATTGCGGTCAGCGCGATCTGGCCTTGTGCCTGTTCGATCAGGTGCGCGGTCTTGCCGCCTGGCGCCGCGCAGGCGTCGAGGATGCGTTCACCCGGCTGTGGCGCGAGCAGTGGTGCGGCCCATTGTGCGCCAGCATCTTGCACTGAGACCAAGCCGTCACCAAAGCCGGGCAGGCGGTCTGCTGGAACCGGCTGCAGCAGCCGCAGGGCTTGCGGCTGATCGGCTAGGGGCTCGGCTTCGATGCCCGCCGCCGCAAGCTGTGCGGCATAGTCGTCTGTGCTGATGCGCTGGCGGTTGATGCGCAGGAACATGGGCGCTCTGCCATTACTGGCGGTGACCAGGGCTTGCCAGTGCTCGGGCCAGGCGGTGCGCAGGCGGTGCAACAGCCAGGTTGGCATCAGCCAGCGTGCCGACTCCTGACGCTCTGTCTGCGCCAGCAGTTTCGCGCGCTCGCGCTGGAAGCGCCGCAGGCTGGCATTGATGAGCCCGACCGCGCGCGGGCGCTCTAACAGTCGTGTGGCGGCAACCGTTGCCGAGACTGCTGCATGATCCGGGATGCGCAACGCGATGAGCTGGTACAGACCGATCATCAGCAGCGAGCCGAGGATGCGATCGTTCGGTTTCAGCGCTCGCTGGAGGAGCTGATCGGTGATCGCCTCCAGCCGCGGCAGGAGCCGGACGGCGCCGAACGCAAGTTCGCTGAGCAGGGCTTGGTCTCTTGCGTCTGCTGGTGGGGTGCTGGCGGCGAGCGCATCGGTCAACGAGCGGCCGTCAGCGCGGACCGCATGCAACAGCCTGGCTGCCTCCGCGCGAACTGCTGCACCGGTTTGCTCAGACGCCGTCCGTCTAGGCGCTGTGCGCTCAGACGCTGTCCGCTCAGAGGCTCTCTTGGGTTTAGACAAAGACGGTCCCATCGACCTGCCGGGCGTGCGCAAAATCGGCAGCGCTGATCGGCCGCTTGCCTGGGGCTTGCAGGCGCTGGAGACGCAGCTTGCCATTGCCGGTTGCGACATCAATACCTGCAGCGCCACTGCTCAGCACGGTGCCGGGTCGGGCTTCACTGGCATGGTTGCCGCTGGCGTCGTCGAGCGGGCAGGCCTCCCAGATGCGTAAGGTCTCATCGTTGTATCGGGTTTGTGCGATCGGCCAGGGATCGAATGCGCGTATCTGGCGGTCGATCTCGATCGCCGAGCGCTGCCAGTCGATGATCGATTCCCGCTTCTCGAGCTTGCTCGCATAGGTCGCTCGCTTAGGGTCTTGCGGCTCCGGCGTCAGGCTGCCCTCACAGATCGCTGGTAGGCTGTCGACCAGGAGCTTGGCGCCAATGGCCGCGAGTCGATCGTGCAGGCTCCCGCCGGTCTCCCGTGGACCGATGCGAGTGCGTTGCCTGGCATACACCGGCCCGGTGTCGAGTCCTTGCTCCATCTGCATCAGGCTGATGCCGGTGTGCTCGTCGCCTGCAGCGATGGCGCGCTGGATCGGCGCCGCGCCGCGCCAGTGCGGCAACAACGAGGCATGAATGTTGATGCAGCCTAGCCTCGGGCAGTCGAGTACCGCGGGCGGAAGGATCAGCCCATAGGCGGCGACTACGATCAGTTCCGGGGCCAGCGTCTCGAGCTGCTCGAGTGCTTCTGGAGGCTTCAGTGTGGGCGGCTGGAAGACGGGGATGTTGGCGTCGAGCGCGGTCTGCTTTACCGGGCCTGGCTTGATCTTTCGGCCGCGTCCAGCCGGGCGATCGGGCTGCGTGTAGACGGCGACGACGGGCCAGCCAGCCGCGATCAGGGCGCTTAGCGCCGGCACCGCGAAGCTGGGAGTGCCGGCGAAGAGGATGCGTGGGCGGGACATCAGTGACTCCGTCGTGGGTCGTGGGACGTCACGCTGAGTCCTTGCTCGAGCTGGGAACTGATCGTCATCAGATGACTTTTCGCTGAGTCGCGGTGCTGGCCTGCGGCGTGCGCTGCTCTTTCTCGAGCTTCTTGCGGATCCGTTGACGCTTCAGCGAGGAGATATGATCGACGAACAAGCGACCGTCAAGGTGGTCGATCTCGTGCTGGATGCAGACCGCGAGCAGACCGCCAGTCTCGAGTTCGAAAGGCTCGCCGTCGCGGTCGAGCGCGCGCACACGCACGCGCTCGGCGCGCTTGACGGTCTCGAAGAAGCCAGGCACTGAGAGACAGCCCTCGTCCATCTCCTCGTCACCCTCGCGCTCGATCAGCTCAGGGTTGATCAGGCACAATGGCTGCGAGTGGTCATCGGACACATCGATTACGATCACGCGCTGAGGTACGTTGACCTGGATCGCGGCGAGACCGATGCCGGGTGCGGCGTACATGGTCTCGAGCATGTCGTCGACCAATTGGCGCGTGCTGTCATCGACCTGTGCGACAGGTTTGGCGGTGCGACGCAGACGGGCGTCGGGGAAGGTCAAGATATCGAGTAAAGCCATAGTGGTTCTGGGTCGGTTCGGCTGGTCAAACGTTGAGCGAAGCCGAGCAAAAAACGTCTCAATAACGTTGCGATGATACCCTATTGTGCAAGAGGCCCGTTCGGCTTGCCAGTCTGCGCTCGGCACAGACCGTTGCCGTTCGCGCAATGGTTATTCGTTGGTTTGCGGCTGGGAATGCCGTCCGGAGGTCAGATGGGCTCGATGGTCATGCTTGAATCCTACCGAGGCCGCACTTGCTATCTCGTTTTGGTTAGCCTCATCGGCCTCGTCGCTTGGCCCGGACTGCTGACGGCGCAAGTTGCACTACAGCCTAATGCACCGGATGTTTACAGGGTGCGTGCGGGGGACACCCTATGGGGGATCGCAGGTCGGTTCCTGCGCGATCCTTGGCGTTGGCCGGAGGTCTGGCAGGGCAATCCAGAGGTCTCTGATCCGAACCGCATCTTTCCCGGCGAGCGGCTCGTGCTCGATATGAGCGACGCCAGCGCGCCGCGCGTGCGCGCCGCGGCCAACGGCATGCGCGTGGTCAAGCTCTCGCCGCGGGTCAGGGTGAGCGAGCTGGATGCCGCGATTCCAACCATCCCGATCGGTACCGTCGCGCCCTTCTTGTCGCGCCCTTGGGTGACCGACTCGCGTGAACTCGATGACGCCCCCTATGTGGTCGGCTTTCCGCGCGAGCGCATCATCGTGGGTACCGGTGATCAGATCTTCGTGCGGCGGATCATGGCGGCGAGCAATGCCGGCTTCGAGATCCTGCGCCCGGGCGAGGCACTGCGCGATTTCGTGACCAACGAACTCCTCGGTTATGAGGCGATCTATGTCGCGGAGGCCGAATTAGAGCGCACCGGTGATCCTGCGACACTCCTGATCACTCGCTCGACGATGCAAGTGCAGCTGGGCGACCGTGTGCGTCCAGCGCGAGACGAGATGGCGATTCGCAGCTTCTTACCACGACCAGCACCAGCGGGGCTGGAAGGTCATATCATCTCGGTGATGGATGGTGTCTCGCAGATCGGTCAGTTCGACGTCGTCGTGCTCGATCGCGGTTCGCGTGATGGCGTCGAGGTTGGGCAGGTGTTCGGTGTCTATCGCGGCGGCACAGAGGCTCGCGATCAGGTGGTCAGCCATCGCAATGAGTGGAATTGGCGCAACGAGAGCCCGCTGGACAGCTCATTTTGGCTGGGTGAATGGCAGATAACCGGCTGGGAGCGAGATCGACCAGACCCCAACGCGCCGCTGCCTTTGCATCGCAAGGCTGAGCGATTGTCAGAGACCTACATCGTCCCTGACTCGCGCTCCGGCATCCTGATGGTGTTTCGGGTCTTTCCGCGCGTCAGCTTCGCCCTGGTGATGCGGGCGAATCAGGCGATGCACGTCGGCGAGATGATTGCGTCGCCGGACGGGCGTTGACGCTATGACTGATATTGACGAAGCGGAGCTGATTGCTTGGCTGACACTGCTGCAGGCACCGCGGCTCGGTTCACAACGCATCGCCAAGCTGCTTGCGGCCTTTGGCAGTGCTCAGGCCGCCTGTTCGGCGCCGACCTCTGCGCTGCGCTCGCTCGGACTCGGCGAGCCGATGCTCGCGGTCATCCGCGCGCCAGACCAGGTCGCGATTGCTGCCGCGCTGCGCTGGTCTGAGCATGCTCAGGCGACGATTCTGACCCTCTCCGATCCGCGCTATCCATCACGCCTCAGCGCGATCTCGTCACCACCGCCGTTACTCTTCGTGCGTGGCGATCTGGCGTTGCTGCAGGAGCCGCAGCTCGCCATTGTCGGCAGCCGCAATCCGACGCCCGGGGGCGTGCAGACTACGCGCGCCTTTGCCGCGCATCTGGCCGGGCTCGGTCTGGTCATCACCAGCGGTATGGCCTTGGGCGTCGATGCCGCCGCGCATGTAGGCGCGCTCGAGAGCGGACGCACCATCGCGGTGCTTGGGACAGGCCCAGACCGAGTCTACCCAGCCGTGCATCGGGAGCTGGCGCGTCGGATCAGCGTCGAGGGTGCCCTGGTCACCGAATTTCCTCCTGGCGTTGGGCCGCAATCCAGTCATTTCCCGCGTCGTAACCGGACCATCAGTGGTTTGAGTCTGGGCACCTTGGTGACCGAGGCTGCGCCACGCAGCGGCTCACTGATCACCGCCCGCTATGCGGCAGAGCAAGGGCGAGAGGTGTTCGCGATTCCTGGATCGATCCACAATCCGCTGGCGCGAGGCTGTCATCAGCTCATCCGTGAAGGTGCCAAATTAATCGACAGTGCTGATCAGCTGCTCGAAGAGCTGGCGCCACAATTGTTGAGCTACTTAGCCATGCCTGCATCAGAGGCCGTAACGGCGCGAGCCGCCACCCAGGCTAGGACGCCGCAAACGGGTCGATCAGTGATTGCTGCGTCGTCGCAAACAGGCGCTGAAACAGGTGCTGAAACAGGTGCTGAAACAGGCACTCAAACAGACGCTGTGGCCGGCAAGAACGGGCTCGACCCCGACTATCAGCGCCTGCTCGAGGCGATGGGTGCAGACCCGGTGGCCACGGATGAGCTGGTTTCTCGCACCGGGCTGTCGGCGCAAGAGGTGTCGTCGATGTTATTGCTCCTCGAGCTGCAGGGCCATGTATCATGCCTCGCAGGCGGACGGTACTGCCGTCATCTCGGCTAGTGGAGGTGTCGTCGATAGATGACTGCCAAGCGGTGCCGAGGCTTGTCACGACATCCGAGGATTCTGAATGTACGACAACATGGTCGATGTCTTGATCTACCTGTTCGAAAATTATATGAGCGGCGAGGCGATGCCGCCGGAGGATCACGGTGAGCTCGAGGATGAGCTGACCCGCGCCGGCTTCACCAGCAACGAGGTCGCGCAGGCGCTGACCTGGCTCGATGATCTGGCCCGGCGCATGGAACTCAGCGATTACCGGCCGCGTGACCTCGGCGCCATGCGCATCTACACCGATGCGGAGGCGACCAAGCTCGATCTCGACGCTCGCGGTCTGCTGCTCTTCTTGGAGCAGAACGGCATTCTCGATCCGCTCAGTCGTGAGCTGGTGATCGATCGCGCCCTGGCCATTGAGCAGGCCTTCGTGTCGACCGATGAACTCAAGTGGGTGGTACTGCTGGTGCTGATGAATCGCCCTGGGCAAGAGGATGCGTTCACTCAGATGGAAGAGCTGATCTATGGCGATGAGCCCGCTTATCTGCACTAGCGCAGCTCATGGCCAAACGGTTGTTGGTGCTGGGCTGCCGAAGCGGCTTCTCGATTGCTGCAGCTCGACCAGTGCGCGCTCTCTTTGTGATGTCGGCCTTGACGTAACGGTCGTCGATCGTATCTCCTAGCGCTCCATTTGAGCGCACTGGCAAGACTATGAACCTCGTCGTCGTCGAGTCGCCGGCCAAGGCGAAGACCATCAAAAAGTACTTGGGACCGGAGTTCGATGTCGTGGCCTCCTATGGCCACGTCCGTGATCTGGTGCCCAAAGAAGGCGCGGTCGATACCGAGCACGGCTTCGAGATGAAGTACCAGATCATCGAGCGCAACGAAAAGCACGTCCAGGCGATCTCAAAGAAGCTCAAGACCGCCGATGCCCTTTATCTCGCAACGGACCCTGATCGCGAGGGTGAGGCGATCTCCTGGCATCTGTACGAGCTACTGCGTAAGCGGCGTCAGATCGGGCAGCGTCCGGTCTATCGTGTCGTCTTCAACGAGATCACCAAGCGTGCGGTTAATGATGCCGTTGCCAATCCGCGCGAGCTCTCTTATCACCTGGTCAACGCCCAGCAGGCGCGCCGGGCGTTGGATTATCTGGTCGGCTTCAATCTCTCGCCACTGCTGTGGAAGAAGGTTCGCCGGGGACTCTCGGCTGGGCGTGTACAGAGCCCAGCGTTGCGCCTGATCGTTGAGCGCGAGCAAGAGATCGAGGCCTTTCAGACCCGTGAGTACTGGACTGTCGAGGCGGATGCCGCTGATCAGGGCAAGACCTTCAGCGCCAAGCTCGCCGAATACGCGGGCGAGAAGGTCGAGCAGTTCAGCATCACCGATGAGCAACGCGCCCGCGAGGTCGAGCAGACCCTGATTGCTGCGGCCAATGGCAAGTTGACGGTCGACAAGGTCGAGCGCAAGCAGCGCAAGCGCAATCCGGCGCCGCCCTTCATTACTTCGACCCTGCAGCAGGAGGCGGCGCGCAAGCTGGGCTTCACCACGCAGCGCACCATGCGCACCGCCCAACAGCTCTATGAAGGCATCGATATCGGCAGCGGTGCCGTGGGCCTGATCACTTACATGCGCACCGACTCGGTCAATCTGTCGCAGGACGCGCTGGGCGAGCTGCGTGAGTTCATTGCCGAGCGCTATGGTGCCGACCACCTGCCACCACAGGCGCGGCTATTCAAGACCAAGTCGAAGAACGCGCAAGAGGCGCATGAGGCGATTCGGCCCACCTCGGTTGGCTATCAGCCGGAGCAGATCAAGGCGCATCTGACTAATGATCAGGCACGACTCTACGAGCTGATCTGGAAGCGCACCGTCGCCTGCCAGATGGCGCATGCATTGCTGAATCTGGTCTCGATCGATCTCGGCTGTGGCGACGGTAACCGCTTCCGCGCGACCGGCTCGACCATCGCCGAGCCTGGCTTCATGCGCGTCTATCTCGAGGGCCGCGACGACGTCAGCAGCGCCGATGACGATGAGGAGCGGATGCTGCCGGATCTCAAGGAGGGCCAGACGGTCGAGCTGGTCGCCATCCGCCCTGAGCAGCATTTTACCGAGCCGCCGCCGCGCTACTCCGAGGCCTCGCTGGTGAAGATGCTGGAAGAACTCGGCATCGGTCGGCCTTCAACCTATGCGTCGATCATCTCGACGCTGCAAGATCGCGAGTACGTCGAGCTCGACAAAAAGCGCTTCACACCGACCGATGTCGGGCGCATCGTCAACAAGTTCCTGACCGAGCACTTCACCTCTTACGTCGACTACGATTTCACCGCGCGCCTCGAAGACGAGCTGGATGCGGTGTCACGGGGTGAGGAAGAATGGGTACCGTTGCTGAAGCAGTTCTGGAGGCCGTTCAAGGATCAGGTCGATTACACCCAAGAGCATGTCCAGCGCAGCGATGTCACCCAAGAGGCGATTGACGAGGCATGCCCCAAGTGCGGTGGCCAGCTCGCCAAGCGTCTCGGCCGCAATGGCTTCTTCATTGGCTGCTCCAAGTATCCCGAGTGCGACTACACCCGCGATCTGAACGCCGAGAAAGGGGCCAGCGATGAGCCCGAGATCGTCGAGGGCAAGACCTGCCCGGAATGTGAGTCGCCATTGGCGGTTAAGCGCGGTCGCTACGGCAAGTTCATCGGTTGCACCGGCTATCCCAAGTGTCGCTATATCGAGCCGCTCGAGAAGCCCGAGGATACCGGTGTTGAATGCCCGAAATGCAAGGCCGGGACATTACAGAAGAAGAAGTCCCGGCGCGGTAAGATCTTCTACTCCTGCTCGACCTATCCAAAGTGCGACTACGCGGTCTGGAACGAGCCGCTTGCCGAGCCCTGCCCAAATTGCGGCTGGCCGGTGCTGACGCTCAAGGTTACCAAGACCAAGGGTGCGCAGAAGGTCTGTCCGCAGAAGGAGTGTGGCTACACGGCCCCGGTGGACGAGGATGGCGATGGCGGCTCGGATGATCCGGATGCCGGTGCGGCGAGCGCCCGCAGCAAGCCGGCGTCCGAGCCGGTCGCTTGATGCGTGCGTCGTCGCGGCACATCAGCATGAAAAGCATCGGGACCTCAAACGTTGGCCTCCGCCTGGCGGCGCAGGCGATCGCCGCGGGCGATGTGATTGCCTATCCGACCGAGGCCGTCTACGGGCTTGGCTGCGATCCGCTCGACGCTCCGGCGGTGCGGCGTATCCTCGCCATCAAGCGTCGCCCTGAGCACAAAGGCCTGATCCTGATCGCCGCCGATCTGGACGCCTTATGGCCCTTCATCCTGCCGCTGGAGCCGGCGCGCATGGCGGAGATTGAGGCCTCCTGGCCGGGGCCGAACACCTGGCTGCTGCCGGCGCGACCCGATACGCCGACCTGGCTTACTGGGGTGCATGAGACCATCGCGGTGCGCATCCCCGGTCATCCGGTCGCCCGTGCTCTGTGCGCGGCTTGGGCCGGCTATGGAGGCGGTGCGCTGGTCTCCACCAGCGCCAACATCGCCGCCCGGCCGCCGGCGCGCACCGCGCTCGAGGTCCGCCACCGCTTACCCAAGGGCCCGGATCTGCTGCTCAATGCCCCTTGCGGCGGCAGTGCCCGCCCGTCGGTCATTCGTGATGCTCGCAGCGGTGCGGTGCTGCGCGGCTGAGCGGCTCTGGCGTCGGCGCGCGACAGACGCGATTCTTGCCCTCGCGCTTGGCCTGATAGAGCGCCTTGTCAGCGCGCGCAATGCTGTCGCTGATGCTCTGATCCAGGCTCGAGACGAGGGTGAGGCCGATGCTCAGGGTAAACTGGACTGGGGCGGCCGCTTGGCTGGTTGCGACCTGCTGGCGGATCTTCTCGGCCACCTGCTCGGCCTCCTCGAGCCCAGTATTGGGGAGCATCAGGACGAACTCCTCGCCGCCGAAACGCACGATCAGGTCGCTCTGTCGGATCTGTTGCCGGATCAAGTCGACGAGCGCGGCGATCACCCGGTCGCCCACATCATGGCCGAAGCGATCGTTGATCGGCTTGAAATCATCGATGTCCATCATCGCGATGGCGATATCGCGGCCCTCGCGCTTGGCCAGGGCCACGAGGCTGGTTGCCGCCTCATCGAGGTAACGGCGATTGAAGGCCCCGGTCAGTGGGTCGGTATGCGCAATCCTCGCCAGCTCCTGATTGGCCTGTCTCAGGGCGGCTTCACTGCGCTTGATCTCGGTGAGATCGATGGCGGAGGTGATCCGCGTCGGCTTGCCATCGATGACGGCGTTCTGGCCCTTGACCAGCATCGGGAACTGGCTGCCATCGCGTTTTTTGCCGATCGCCTCATAAGGCTCGGAATCCTGATGGGCGATCTTCTCGCGCGCGATCGCTATCGATTCGGGGGCAATAAAGTCAAGTGCATGCAAGCCCTGCGCTTGCGCGAGCGAGTCGAAGCCGAACAGCTCAAGACCCGCGGTGTTGAGATCGACACAGTGACCCTGATGGAAGATGCCGATCGACTCAAACGCATTCTGGAACAGATAACGGAACTTCTCGGTCGACGCCTGCAGCGCCCGTGTGCGCTGCTCGACCTTGTGCTCGAGGCTTTGATTGAGTTCGGCGATGGTCCGGTAGCTGTGCTGGATGTTGTCCTGCATGTCATTGATGGCGCGGATGATGAAATCCAGCTCATCGTTGGTGCCAGGCGCGCGCTGTATCTGTAATCGCTGCTTGGAGCCGAGATCGATCTGTCTGGCGTAGGTGCCAATCTGGTACAGGTGTCGGGTCACCATCCAGTGGAAGGCCAGGAGGATGACGGCCGAGACGATCAAGGTCTTGATGCCCTGAGTCACCAGGATGATCATCCCGCGCAGGAACAGATTGCTGTAGACCCGCTCCAGACTGGCAACGATGATCAGACGGCCGGGTTGGACGCTGCGGCCAAAGTCGGTGGTTGACAGCGTGATCTCCTTACGGATGAAGCCCTTGTCCTGAGGGGTGCCGCGCGCCGCGATCAATTCGCCGTCCTCGCCGCGAATCTCGGCATAGACGATATCGGGAAAATGCAGGATGCCTTCGAGCTGGCTGTTGAACTGTTTGCGGTCGAAATTCCAGACACAGAGCGCGACGGAATCGCTGTAGCTGCCCTGGATCTGGTTCAGGCGTTGCTCGATGAGTTCGACGTCGCCGCGATACTCGACGTAGAGCTGGAGCGCGACCGCCAGTAAGGTGATCAGCGAACTGGTCACCAGGATCGTGATCAGCAGGCGCAGCGCGAGTGGAGAGCGGCGGCGCGAGAGGAAGAAGGAGAGCATCGGAGTCGTCGCTCGCTGGGGTCAGTCTAAGCATGACAGATCCTCGAGATCGGGCAGATACGGATCGCCATACTCGCGCAAAAAGTAGGTGCTGTAGGGACGCGCAACCCGCTCGAGGCTGCCCTTGCGGATCATGCGGCCGATGACCTCACATAGCATCGCATCGGTCTTGGCGCCTTCGGCCGTGTCCGGCAGGATGAACTTGGAGCCGAAGATCCGGAAGTGTTGCCGCGCGATGTTGGTCAGGTCGGCCTCGCGGATCATCAGATCGATCTCCCGTGAAGCGAATACCAGACCGTCGATGCGCTTGGCGCTGAGTTTCTTGACGCTGCAGGGGAGGCAGGTCGTGCCTTGGATTGGGAACTCGAAGAAGGCCCTGTGTCCGGCGTCGGTCTCGATGCGGTAGTCATCGAGCCGGGTCAGATCCAGTGGTGGACGGTCACGATGGCGATAGAGGGCGAAGTGGCTCTTGGTCAGACTGCAGGTCGAGCGTCGCAGCCCGCGTGCTCGCAGCTCCTCTTCGTAGGGGCCATCTTCGGGGCCCCAGTCGGCGCTGCCGACGATGGGAAAGTGCAGGTCGGCCAAGCCCTGCGCGACATTGTGGATCGAGCGCTCGAAGGGATAGACCTCGATGATCAGGCGTCCTGCCTGGTATTCCTCGTCCATGGCCTTGATCACATCGATGAGGATGCCGCGGTCCTTGGTTTCGGCATAGAGGGGCAACTGGCCGACGTTGAGCCGATAGTCGCGAGCGAGTCCAGTGGTTGGACAGGCGAGCAGCCAGGTGATCAGGCTGCAGATGACCAGCAGGCGTGTTGGCGGCCTCCTCATCTTGCTCTTCTCACGACAATGATTTGTGCGCGCGCGACCTTTTTACAATCACAAATAGGATGTAGCTCCAGATCTAGAGCACTACCCCGAACATGGATATGGAGTCAATGAGATTTAGAGTACGATGCCAAAGGCTGGCGATCAACTGGGAAGCGATGGGTTAGCGCGGCGGCTCCAATTGCGCCACCCAGCGCAGCACCTCGGCCACGGCCTCGATCAGGTCGCTCGGGATGTACTGGTCGACCTGTGACTGCTCATGCAGGGCGCGGGCGAGCGGGACGTTCTCCATCACCGGAATGCCCTCGGCGCGGGCGATCTCGATGATCCGCTGAGCCATCAGATGCTCGCCCTTGGCGCGCACGATGGGCAAGGGCGTCTCGCCCTCGCGGTATTCGAGCGCGATGGCAATGCGCGTCGGGTTGGTGACGACCACGCTCGAGCGTTTTACGGCGCTGGCGGTGTTCTGCATCATCAGCTCCTGATGCAACTGCCGGCGCTTGCCCTTGATGCGCGGATCGCCCTCCATCTCCTTGTATTCCTGCTTGACCTCCTGTTTGGACATGCGCATCTCCTTGGTGAACTGAAAACGCTGAAAGGCGAAGTCCGCCGCCGCGATCAGGATGAAGCCGAAGCTGGCATAGATCATCAGGTCCAGCATCAGGGCGCCGAGCAGCGGCGACACGCACCCCACCCCGCAGTGGGGCAGCTTGAGCAGATTGGCCAGATTGTGACTGATGACCTGATAGAAGAGGATCGTCAGCAGCGCGATCTTGAGGATCGACTTGAGTAGCTCGACCAGATTCTTGATCGAGAAGATCTTCTTCAACCCCTTGCCCGGATTGAACTTGTTGAGATCTGGTTTGAGCGACTCGAAGGCGAGCAGAAAGCCGAACTGTCCGAGATGGGCCGCGATTCCGACCACCACCGCCAGCACCAGCGGCGGAGTGATCATCTGCAGAAACAGCACGATCAGACCGTCGAAGGTCTGTTCGAGCGCGAGATAGAAGGGCATGTCCGTGCCGATGAAGAGCGTCGGCAGCAGGATCAGCTCTTGGAGTTTGTCCAAATAGAACCCGGACGCGCCCCACAGCAGGGCAAACATCAGCACCACCAGCGCCGCCGAGACCACGTCCTTGCTTGAGGAGACCTGGCCCTTCTTGCGCGCGTCGCTGAGTTTTTTGGGGGTGGGTTGTTCGGTCTTTTCGCCGCTCATCTTTCGCCACTCATGACCGGGTGCTCATTGAAACAGGGCGTCAAGCCGCCTGAAAAGCGCGCTCAGCCCCAGCAGCTCGTCTTGCAGGAACGCGAACAGCAGGGCCAGATAGATCACCAAGATCAGCATGCCAATGGCGCTCTTGATCGGCATCGCCAGCGAGAACACGTTCATCTGCGGCGTGAAGCGGCTGATGAGCCCAAGCGCGAACTCGGACAGGAACATGGCGATGATGACCGGCGCGGCCAGCAGCACCGTCAGCGCCATGAAATGATCGAGCAGACTCAGCAGCCAGGGAATGGCCGCGGGCTCCAGACGCGGATAGAAGGAGAACACCGGCCACAGCCGATAGCTCTCATAGAGCGCGCCGAGGAACACCAATATCCCGCCACCGACGAAGAACAGCACCGCCAGCACCTGCTTGAACAGCACGCCGAGCGGCGAGGTCTGCGCGCCGGTCATGGGATCGATCGAGCTGGCCATGGTGGTGCCGCGCTGGTTGTCGATGAAAAAGCCGGCCGAGTCGGCGATCCAGAACGGAATCGCTACGCCGAAGCCGATCATCAGTCCGATGAAGACCTCCTTGCCAACCAGCGCCAGCCCCTCCAGCCAGCCGGGCGGCGTGCTCGGCGCCTCGATCAGCGTCAGTGGCAGGATCAGCAGGGACAGACTGACCGCCACCCCGTTGCGCGTCATGCCCGGCAGCACCTGGCGCGTGAACATCGGCAGCAGGGCGAAGGCGGTCAGGATGCGCGGCAGGCTGAACACCAGCGCGATCAGGAGATGACGCCAGTCGTCGAAGCCGGCCATCAGTGCGCCTTCAGGGTCGCAATGCTGTCGAGGATAGTGAGCGTGTAGTTGAACAGCTCGCCGCCGAGCCAGCGCGCGGTCATGAAGATGACGACGATGACCACGAACAGCTTGATCGCGAACGACAGTGTCTGCTCCTGGATCTGGGTCAGGGCCTGCAACAGACTGACCAGGGTGCCAACGATGGCCGCCGCCAGGATCGGCGGCAGCGACAGGTAGAACACCAGCAGCAAGGCCCTGGCGGCGAACTCGACGACCTGCGTATCCAACATGTTCGGTTCTCTCCCGGCTCCGGCGCTCGGCGTCTGGTTTCAGGCGTCAGGCGTAACTCAGCACTAACCCCTGAATCAGCCGCGTCCAGCCGTCGACCATCACGAACAGCAGCAGCTTGAACGGCAGCGAGATGGTCATGGGCGAGACCATCATCATGCCCATGGCCAGCAGGATGTTGGAGATGATCAGGTCGATGGCGACAAAGGGCAGATAGATCAAAAAGCCGACCTCGAAGGCCGTGCTGAGTTCGCTGACCGTGAACGCCGGGATCAGGACCATGAGGTTGCGCGCGTCCAGATTCTCCGTCACCTCGGGGGGCCACAGCCGATGCGCCGTCTCTAGGAAGAAGGCCTGATGACGCGGCGCGGCATGGCGGCTGAGAAAGTCGCGGAACGGCTCGGCGGCCTCGCTCAAGACCGAGGTCAGTTGGTCAGTGGGCAGATTGGCGAGGTCGTGCTGGGTCAGGGTGTCGAAGGCCGCAATCCCGACCGGGGCCATGATGTAGAGCGTCAGGATGATCGCCAGTCCTTGCAGGGTCATGGTCGGCGGGATCTGCTGGATGCCGAGCGCATTGCGCAACAGCAGCATCACCACCACGATCTTGACGAAGGAGGTCGCGATCACGGCGATGAAAGGCACCAGCCCCAGAACGACCAGGATCAGGATCAGCAGGGTCGGGTCGAGCGCGCTGCTCATGTCGCGGGCGGGGTCCCAAAGAGTTCCGTGACGCGCACCCCGAGATGATCCTCGATCATCACCAGTTCCCCATGTCCGATCAGCCGCCCGCCGACCACCAGCCGGATGCGCGGGCGATCGAGTTCGGTCAGCTCGAAGCAGTAGCCGGGCTGGACGGCGCGCAGTTCGCGCAGCGGCAGGTGCAGGCCACTGAGTTCGAAATCGACGCGGATGTCGAGATCATCGGGGTCGATGACGGCCGGGGTGGCGTCGCTGTCTGCTTCGGTGTTGGTCATGGAGGGTTCGGACATGGTCGCGGGTACCAGGGAGTCGATGATGAGGCGCTGATCGGCCAGATGGGCGGTCGCCAGTGTGCGGCGGCGGTGTTTCAGGTGCAGCGGGATGGCCGTCGGGTCGACCTGGCGCGGCAGCAGCAACAGATCGCCGGTTTCGAGTGCACGCCATTCCTGCCTTCGCAGGCGCGTGGCGCCGAGCCAGGGCGTTAGGGCAATGGGCAGATCCGGCCAGCGCTCGGCGACGGCTGTGGACTCGCTGGCCGACTCGGGCTCCTGTTCCAGGCGCGCGGCCAACCGCAGGCTCGCCGCCACATCCAGACCCAGACGCGCGATGGGGGTGGCGGATTCGACGTCCGCGCGCCAGAGCGCGAGGACCTGGTCGGCGTCCGGGGCAGTCTCAGTCACGGCCGAGGTGGCGTCCGCTTCGAGCCGAGTCGACAGCAGGTTGTCCAGGGCATCAAGCAACGGCGCCAGCGCGGCTTGACGGGCCGCCGCAGCCAGTGTCGGTGGAAGCTGGTCGAGTTCCAGATCGCCAATCCAGTGCCCTAGCCACTGGCGCCAGACCTCCGCGGCCGGTGCCAGCCAAAAGGCGCCGGCCTCGCCACGCAATGGGATCAACGGCCCCGCCGCGTTGGGCCATGCAACCCGCGGCTCCAGCGCGAGACGCAAGGTCAATGGTCCCTCGGGCAGATCCAGCGTCAGTCGCGGCGTCCACCGGGCCAGGCACTGCGTCAGCCGCAACTGTGCGCGGGTCAAACGTTCGAGCGCCAGCGGCCGGATCGGCGTCGGATCCGTCACGCGCCTTGATCCTCATCGGCGTCCCAGGGATCGCGCCGGTTGCGCGAGCGTCCATCGCCGGGGTTGGAATCATGACCGGCGTCATGACCGGCGTTAAGCGCGTCGATGACCTGCACCTCGACCCGAACCGGGGTCTCCAGCCGGTTGGCGAGGGCCTGTTGCAGGCTGTCGACCTGGCCGGACAACTGGCGCGCGAGATCGGTACTGGGGAGCTGGATGCTGACCAGGAGCTGGCCATGTTCCTGGCGCAGCCGGATCTCGCCGCCCTGCAAGACGGATTCGCGCAATTGGATGCGCACCTCCGAGTCGCCGACTTCACCGCGGTCGGTCACTAGAATGCGCTGCGCCAAACGCTCGCCGAGGCGTTCGATCTGCTCGACCTGGTCGCTGGTTTGCGTCGTGCTCGTCTCGGGTGCCGATGGGTTTTCGACCGTGGCGCGCTGCTGGCCGAGTCCTTGCAAAATGCGATCGCCCGTCGGGAAGTCGCTGCCGGATGAGGATGACTCGTTGGGCTTGGTGTGTTGTTGGCCCGGGGGGGCGCTTGTCGGCTGTGCCGGTTCAGGGCCGCTCTCACCGATGATGAAGGCACTCGGCGGTCGGACCGGTTGGCCGTCGGTGGACAGGCGATCGGACTTGGCATCGGCTGGACCATGGATCGGTCGATCGCTCGCAGACACAGGCGTCGATCGCGCATCGGTGGGCTGACGACCGATCAAGGGGCCGGTTAAGGGGGTGATGATCGGGCCTGGGGGCTCGTCGTGGCCGCTGGATTTGCCACCTTCGCCCAGGATATCCGCGTCAGTGTCATCACTGCTGCGGGCTGGTTTGGTCGCTGCTGGCCTTCGGTCGATAGGGGGTCGCTCAATGATCTGGGCCGAGTCAGTGGAGACATCGGATGCCGGCTTGGTGTGCAGTAGGGTGCTAAACCGTTCGGCCGCTTGGTTGAGTTTGGCGCCGATGTGGGAATCCAACGGGTCCGGGTTCGCGACTGGGACCGAGTCTGAAGGGTTACGGGTTGCGGCTTTCTCTGATCGATCTGTCTTCACGACCACTCCCGGCGCATCTGATGCGCGGCGCCAGCGATCTCTTCAAGCTCCTGTTCCTCGCGCATCATCTGTTCACGCTCCTCAATGGCCCGCTGTACGGCGACAAACTGCTCGAACTTCTCGCATTCGCGCACGCTGGCCGCATGACGCTCACGCGCCTCGTCCAGCGCCTGACGCGCGGTGTGCAGCTGCTGTTCCTCATCGAGCACACGCTGATTCAAGAGCGCCTCGCGTTCGCGTAATTGGGCGGTAGAGCGGTTCATGTCCTCGATGCGCTCGACCAGCACCAACTGCTCGCGGATCGCCTCGAAACACCGCTGCTCTTCGCTCAGGCGGTGGTCATGAAAATGCTGCGTCTCATCGCGCGCCTGCTGCACGACCCGCGCCTGCTGATCGAAGCGCTGCTGCTCGCGTCGCAACGCCCGCGTGGCCAACTGCTCGCGATACTGCTTGATGCGCAAGAGTTCGCCATAGGTGTCGCTCATGCCGGCGTCGCGGTTCCGGGGCCGTCGCGTCTCTGGGGCTGAAAGCTGTGATCAGCCGACCAGTCGCCGCAGGGTCGCGACCGTCTCCTCGAAGCTTGGCCGTTCATCGCCGCGCTGGCGCAGAAAGGCGCGAATCGCATCGATGCGCGAGAGCGCTTCGTCGGCCAGCGGATCGCTGCCCTTCTTGTACTCGCCGATCTTGACCAGCAACTCGACCTCCTCGTACTTGGCCATCAACTCGCGTACCCGGCTCGCCGCCGCGCGATGCTCGGGCGCGACGATGGCCCCCATCACCCGGCTGACGCTGGCCAGCACGTCGATGGCCGGATAATGATTGGCCGCCGCCAGCTTGCGCGACAGGATGATATGTCCATCGAGGATCGAGCGCGTCTCATCGGCGACCGGCTCGGTCATGTCGTCGCCCTCGACCAGCACCGTATAGAGCGCGGTGATGAAGCCCTTGTCGGACTGACCGACGCGCTCCATCAGACGGGGCAGGGTGGCGAACACCGAGGGCGGAAAGCCGCGCCGGGTCGGCGGCTCGCCGGCGGCCAGACCGATCTCGCGCTGGGCGCGTGCAAAGCGCGTCACCGAGTCCATCAATAGCAGCACCCGTCGTCCTTGATCGCGAAAATACTCCGCGATCGCCGTGGCCACATAGGCCGCCTTGGCGCGCTCCATCGAGGGCCGGTCTGAAGTTGCGACCACGATCACCGACTTGGCCGAACCCTCCGGTCCCAGGTCGTGCTCGATGAACTCGCGTACCTCGCGCCCGCGCTCGCCGATCAGCGCCAGCACGGTTACGTCAACGTCGGCCCCGCGCACCAGCATCGACAGCAGGGTACTCTTGCCGCCGCCGGCCGCCGCGAAGATGCCCAGGCGCTGGCCCTCGCCACAGGTCAGAAGTCCGTCGAGCACGCGCAGACCCAGCGCCAGGGGTTTGTCGATGATCCGTCGCTTGAGCGGATCGGGCGCGTCCTGATAGACCGGATAATGGGTCTCGACCTCCAGCGGGCCGAGCCTGTCTTGATCCAGCGGCTCGCCCAGACCGTCGAGCACCCGGCCCAGCAGTCCCGGACCCACCGGCACCATCTGCATGCGTCCGGTCGGGATGACCTCGGTATTGGAGGACACCCCGTAGATCTCGCCCATGGGCGTGAGCAATGCTTCCTTACCGCTGAAGCCGACCACCTCGGCCACAAGCTCGAAGTCCTCGCCTGGATTGCGCAGATGGCAGAGTTCGCCGATGCGCGCGCCCGGCACCATGGCCTTGATGATGGTCCCCGTGATCTGGGTCACGCGCCCGCGCACCTCCAGCAGCCGCACCTCCTCGATGGAGCGTGCGAGCAGGTCGGTGATGTAGTCGAGGCCCGGTGCCGCGTGCGTGTCACTCAATGGTTGTGGCCTCCAGCCGACTCCAGCGTGTCGCGTCGGCAGTATACTCAATCACTGCCCATCGTCAGCCCCCTCAAGCATGTTCGCCATGACCGGTTCAGGTTCGATTCAAGCCGATTCCGCTAACCTCGCGGGCCTTCGCTCGGAGCGCGACGGGCTGCCGGTGACCGACGGGCAACGCGAAGGGCAATATCGCGGCGAGCGCGTGGTGCTTGGCGACCAGCGCTCACTGCTCCAGGATGCCGCCGAGGAGATGACCTTCCAGCAAGGCGAGAGCGAGGAGAAGACGCTCGCGCGCCGCACCATCAGCGATGCCGCCAAGCAGAAAAAGGGCCTCGCCATGCTGCGCGTCAAGCAGGTGATGGGCAAGCTACCCGACCTGCGCAAGAGCCATCTCGAGCGCGTCCTGCAGATCCTGATGCGTTTGCGCCATGCTGAGTCGTTCGATCTGCGCCATCAGGTGCGCGAGCAATTCCCCGAACCCTCCCATCAGTATGCCGCGCTACTGGCGTTCGCCGAGCGTCTGCGCGAGGAGGGCGCGCCGGCGAGCCAAATCGCCATGGCTGAGCGCGCCCTGCGCGAACTCGAAGCCGAACAGGGGCCGGCGATCCGTGCGGCGCTCAATATCGCGGAGGTCGCCGACGCGTTCAGCCAGACCCAACTCGGCGATTTGCAGACCCTGCGTGCGACCTATCGCGATGCCGTGCTCGACACCTCCGGCCTGAGCGAGACCTTCAACAGCCTGAAAGATCGCCATGGCGACTCCGAGCTGTTACAGGCGATCAAGTATCTGCTCAAGGCCCTGGCCGCCGACCTCGGGGCCGACGGTCCCTCGATCGACCGCGCCAAGCTCAGCGTGCTGCTCAACGATCTCTACCGGCTGGAACTGCTGACCGGTCTGCTGGAGGACTGCGCCACCCTGGTCGAACGCTATCGCGCGTCGGATCGCGCCTTTAAGCCCAGTGACCTGCTCGGCGAGCTGCTCGCGCTTCAGGTCCAGACCTGGCTGCGGCCCGAGTCGATCATGCCGCTGCCGGGCAAGCTCGGTCTGCGCGAGCTGGAACGAGAAATCAATTTCCTACGCGAGTTCAAGGAGCTGGCGCGGTCGATTCCGCTCAAGGCCTATGCTGACGCGGAACAGCGCCCGCGTCTGCTTGATGTCATCCAGCAAGCACTGGACAGTGCCATCGAGCGCGAGGACGAGGAGGAAGGTTCATGATCGGCCCGGTGATCGATGCCTTTGCCCATGATCTGGGATTGACGGATTTCAGCTGGTCCAGGCAGCAGGGCGTGGCGGTCTTTGCCTTCGATCGGCGCGGCACCCTCTACCTGGAGGAACACCCGCAAGGCCTGCTGATGTATCTCAGCCGCGACGTCGATGCGCGCGAGCCGGTGCGCGCGCGTCTCACGCAGGCGCTCCGGCTCTGTCACTATCAGCACAATTGGCCGTTCGTGGTTCAGGTCGGACTGCGCGAGGCCTCGCAACTGGTGTTTCTGGCGCGGTTGCCGCTGACCGAGGTCACGCTGCCGGCCCTAGAGCAGGCGCTGGCACTACTCACGCGCCTGCAGGATCAGGCCGCCAGTACCGGATAAGCCCCAGTCGCCCAACAGATAAGGTGTTTCATGGATCACAAGATCGGCGGTTTTTCACCCGACCTCGGACTCGAAGTCATCGCCCGGCTCGACGGCGCCGACACCAATCTGCCGGCTCAGCGCGACACCCAGCTCACCGGCGGGCCGATTCGTCAATGGGTCGGCGAACTCTTCCGCCCCACGACGCTGGATCAGGCCCTGCGTCAGTTTATCCAGCCAAGCGTCAGCGATCCGAGCCTGTTGACCCCGGCGCGTTTCGAGGCGCTGGTGCGCGACAGTGCCCAAGTGCTCAGGGAACTGGCCGCGCGCGACCAGGACCCGCACCTCGCCGCCGCCGGCGAGCTGCTGACCCGCGAACTCGAACTGCGCGATCTGCTGGCCAGCTATCGCGCGCTGCTGATGCGGGCTTAGGCCGCCATGTGGAATCAGGAGCGGACCCAAGCCCTGTGGGTGCTGGCCGACGTCTATCTGGAGCAGGATCGCGCCGGCGAGGCGCTGATTCTGCTGCGCGCCTTGGCGCGCCTGGCGCCCACGGAATCCGGTGTTTGGCGCGCGCTCAGCTATGCCGCGCTGCGCGCCGGCGAGCCGGACGAGGCGCTGACAGCGGTCGATACCCTGTTACGGCTGGAGGCGCCCAGCGTCGACAATGCGCCCATTCTGCTGTTGCGCGCCCAGGCCCTGCGCGCGCTCGGCCGCGCGGGCGAGGCCCAAGACAGCCTCAACCGCTATCTGCAACTGCGACCGGACGCCGGCTGAATGCTCGCTCAAGCCCAAGCCATCCTAGGACTGGTCACGCGCCGCAGCGACATCCTGCTCGCGGTCTCGGTGGTCATGGTCCTGTTCATGCTCATCGTGCCGCTGCCGACCCTGGTGCTCGATGCGCTGATCGCGATCAACATGACCGCTGGCATGATCCTGCTGATGGTCGCGGTCTATATCCCCTCGCCGCTGGCCTTCTCGGTGTTTCCGGCGATTCTACTGATCACCACGCTGTTTCGGCTGGCACTCAATATCAGCTCCACGCGCCTGATCCTGCTCAATGCCGATGCTGGCGAGATCATCCTCGCCTTCGGTGAGTTCGTGGTCGCCGGTAACTTCGTTGTCGGCGCGGTGCTGTTTCTGATCATCACCATCGTGCAGTTCGTCGTCATCACCAAGGGCTCGGAGCGCGTGGCCGAGGTCAGCGCGCGCTTCTCGCTCGATGCCATGCCGGGCAAGCAGATGAGCATCGACGGCGACATGCGCGCCGGTCTGATCGATATGGAAGAGGCGCGCCGCCGCCGTAGCCTGGTCGAGAAGGAGAGCCAGCTCTACGGCTCGATGGACGGCGCCATGAAGTTCGTCAAGGGCGACGCCATCGCCGGACTCATCATCACCGCCGTCAATCTCATCGGCGGCATCGTCATCGGCGCGCTGCAAAAGGGCATGACGGCGGGTGAGGCGGTTCAAGTCTATTCGATCCTCTCCATCGGCGACGGCCTGGTGTCGCAGATTCCGGCGCTACTGATCTCGATCACGGCGGGCATCATCGTCACCCGCGTCTCGACCGATGAGTCGAGCAATCTCGGCGCCGACATCGGCAAGCAGGTGCTGGCGCAGCCCAAGGCGCTGCTGATCGCCGGCAGTCTGTTGTTTCTGTTCGCGGCCATTCCGGGCTTTCCCTATCAGGTGTTCATCCCGCTCGGCCTGATCCTGCTCGGGTTGAGCTGGACGCTGATCCGCATCAGTCAGGTCGAGGCGGCGGCTGAGGCGAGCGGCGGGACGATTCCGGCCATGGCGCCGGCTGGTCAGTCGGCCAAAGCCAAGGCGGCGTCCAAGGGGCGTGCCGGTGCGGTCGAAGACGAGTTCGCGCTGACCGTGCCGCTGCTGATCGATGTCGATGCAACCCTGGAGCGGGTGCTGCACGCCGATGAATTGAACGAGGCGCTGATCCAGGTGCGCCGCGCGCTCTATCTGGATCTCGGGGTGCCGTTCCCCGGTATCCATCTGCGCTACAACGCCAATCTGACCAACGGCACCTATCAGATCCTGATCCAGGAGACGCCGATGGCGCAAGGGCGGCTGCGTCCCGGCTGGGTGTTCTGTCGCGAGGAGGCGCGGCATCTGGAGATGCTCGGGGTGCAGAGCGAGGGCGGCGATCGGTTTCTGCCCGGTGTCGAGACGCTCTGGGTCGAGGAACGGCAGCGCGCCCGACTCGACCAGGCCGGCATCGCCACGCTGGATCTGCCGCGCGTGCTGACCTTCCATCTGTCTTTCATCCTGAAGAAATACGCGCCCGACTTCATCGGCATCCAGGAGACGCGCTATCTGCTCAGTCAGATGGAGGGGAGTTTCGGCGAGCTGGTGAAGGAGGTGCAGCGGGTGCTGCCGATCCAGAAGATCACCGAGATCTTTCAGCGTCTGGTATCGGAGGAGATCTCGATCCGCAATCTGCGCACCATCCTGGAGGCGCTGGTCGAGTGGGGGCAGAAGGAAAAGGACTCAGTGCTGCTGTGCGAATACATTCGCGGCACGCTCAAGCGCTATATCAGCTACAAGTACAGCAGCGGGCGGAACATCCTGCCGGCCTATCTGCTGGCGCCGGATGTCGAGGAGACCATTCGCGGTTCGATCCGTCAGACCTCGGCGGGAAGTTACATGGCGCTCGATCCGGCGGTGGCGCAGACGTTCGTCGCGCACTGCAAGCAATCGATCGGCGAGCTGCGCCCTGGACGGGCGCGTCCGGTGATCGTGGTGTCGATGGATATCCGGCGCTATGTGCGCAAGCTCATCGAGATGGAGCTGTATGAGGTGCCGGTGCTGTCGTATCAGGAGTTGACGCAGGAGATCACGGTGCAGCCGCTGGATCGCATCCTGTTGTGATACGGCGCGGCAACCCTGCCGAGATTCTGTGAGTTCTGTCAAGGTTTCGGAAGATGTCGAGATGTAGCCTAGGAAGGTTATTCGATGGAGTGCGCTGGTGATCGATGCTGATGCAGACCCTTCGGCAAGAGTGCTCGACCCGTTGGCGGATGCCTTACGGGCCATGGGTCATGCCGTCACCGCGCATCGTCTGTCCAATCGTCCCGACTCGCTTTACATCGGCCCGCGTGTACGGATGCGTGAGGCCGAGATCATCTACCGCCGCCCCGAGCCGGGGCTGCTGCTGATCGTCCTCTATCGCCGGCTCGGCGAACGGCGCACCACGCTCGCCAATCCCTTCGCCGAGCTGTTCGACTTCCTGTCCTTGTGTGTTGAGCCGCGCTTCGGCTTGCGCCGCGTTCTGTGCCGCATCTCGACCCGTCCCTATCGCGATCTGGGTGGACTGGACGACACGCGCATGGTGCGACTGTGCCGCCATCTGTTGGGGGCGGAGTGGGTCGAGTATGACCAGCATCCCTGGCTTGCGCAGGAGGCGGCGGCGCTGCGCGCGTGCCTGGCGCGGCTGCGGCCCGCGCGCGGGACCGGCGACCGACCGCCCAACATCCATCAATGCCCAGGGCCAGTCCGGCGCAAGCATCCCCACAGCTTTCCGGGGCGGATCAACACTGACAATAACGCTGCATCGCGAGGATCCTGAACCATGATCGCACCCATCCACAACGCGTCGGTCGAGCGGGCGAACGACGCCGCCAGCCATCAGCTCCGGCTGTCGGTCGAGGATATGATCGTGCTGGTTGGCCTTGAGGCCATGCAGTTCCAGCAAGGCAAGATTCGCAGCCAGTACCAGCACATTGCCAATCAGCAGGCCTTCATGAAGAACCTGCAAAAGGCAGTCAATGCCGCGGCCCATACCAAGACGGGGCGACTGGACAAAATCGTTTTTGATTACACTGATCCAGTGACCGGTAAGACTCAGAAGATGGATCTCAAAACCTTCATGGAGCGCTTTGGCATCGATACCCCCAAGACGGAGTATCACGGCATCGTCAAGTTCATCAAGGCTGTGATCGACGGCATTGGCAAATTGATGGGAAAGGCGGTCGAATTCGTCAAGAAGAATTATCCCGATTTGGTCGATACGCTCAATCGAATCGGAAAATCGATTAATAAAGTGGTTGACTCTATTGCCAACATTTTCAAAGCGATTGATAAGAATATCGGCGAGTTTATGAAAACAGATGTTGGCAAGGCCTTGGCTTTTTCAGCTGCCTTTGTGGGTGCTGGTGCTGCAGCCTTATTGGCGCTTGGCGCTTTTTTGCCTGCGGAACTCTCAATTTTGGCTGTCATGGGCATTGGGATTGGGTTATTGGCTATCGCGAAATCGGCCGACATCAAGCTCGAGGACTTCGATCTCTACAAGCTTTTCAAAGGCGTGGTTGGGGAAGTGGCTGATTTTGGTGAAAAGCTCTGGGCGTTTTTGAAAGAAAACCTGCAGGAGATCCTTGAGAACTGGACGGAATCACTCGATGAAAACCAATGGCAGGCTGTCGAAAATAACCTGAAATTGAGTTCGGACAGCGCCAACTCGATGGCGCAACAGGATCATCTCCGACTCTCAAATGCGCTCAACGAATACAATGAGCTGACGCAAATGGTCAGCAACAATCTCAACAAGATGACACAAATGAACATGAATGTGATCGGCAACATGCGTTGACGCCCTGACACCTAAAGAGCCAGCAGGAGATCGCTTATGCATACAGATGACAGGGCAAAGCCCGGATTGAATCCTGAAGAGGTTAAAAAAAGCGCCGAACACTATTTCGGCCCGGATGGCATCACGCTCGATGCGATCAAACGCTTCCTCGCGGATTCGGGGTCACCACCACTGCCCGATGTTGGCAAGCTGCTGCAGCTCGCGATCGATCTCCCTCATAGTGAAGAACTTGGAAAAGGCTGGGAGCGTTTACTGAACAGCGATGACCTTGGAGCCCTGATTGACGACCCCAAAGCATGCACCGACAAACACGGAATCGATTCGGATGTGATCAAGAGCCGTCTGGAGGCGTTTCAGCGCCGTCTTGACGACATGGGGCCGATCCAATTTCCCGACCCATCGATGATCGCTCAGTTACTGCTGACAATGGCCGATCATCTGACTGACAACATGAAAGAGACACCGAAGATGACTGATCTTGCCGAGACGATCCAACGCAATGAAGACCTCATTGGTCAAAACGAAGCGCTGTTGAGTCAGACGGACCGCCTGTTGTCGGAGCACAGTCAACTGCTCGAACAGCACGGCCTCACGCCCGAGGCGGTGCGACGCTTCATCGAGAGTGACGCTGTGTCGCCGGAGGATCGCGAGCACATTCGTCAGGAACTCGCCAAGGCCCAGGAGGAAATGACCGCGCGCGAGGCCCAGATCGAAACCGAGCAGGCGCTCAATGCCAAAACTAGTTACACCAAGAAACCCAAGATGCGGTCTATGGTGTGAGGTGATGCCAATTTCAATGTGCTGCTAGACCAGGAGCAATACCATGTCCGACATACAGGGTACGAGTCGCCTTGGGGCAATGGCCGGCGCAGAATTACCGAAACCTCAGATGAGTCTCTCCGAGATCCTGCTGATGATCGGTATCGAGGCCATGAATGCCAACGACGACCGCATTCGCTTGGCCTACGCCAAGGTGCAGCAGAACAACAAAGATCTTCAGGAGCTCAACAAGGTCATGGCCTACCTGGCCGCGCACAAGGATCAGGATATGTGGGAAAACGCCGACATTGGCGATGGACGTAAGCTCGGCGATGTGCTCAAAAAGTTCGGAATCTCCTATCAGACTCGTGAGAGTAACGGAAAGCCCTTCATCAGCAAGGATGATTTCAAAAAGATCGAGACCGCCGTCAAGGGGGCGTCGGATGCCCTCGGCGGCACCAATCAGATCGACATGATGAAGCTGCAATCGACACTCAATAAACAGAACGAAATGTCACAGATGGTCAGCAACAACATGAGCAAGCTTAATCAGATGGCGATGTCAGTCATTGGCAACATGCGATAAGCTTGACACGAACCTTTTGTTGTTGGTGTTTTAGGTGCTCGGCGCCAAAACTGGTCATGCCAAGAAACCCAAGATGCGGTCTATGGTGTGAGCGGGTTCAACTTCTTTTTACCTCGAAATGAGGGTCAATGACATGTCCGATGTACAGGGTATGAGTGGTGTTGGGGCGCTTGCCGGTGCGGAATTACCGCAGCCGCGGATGAGTATCTCCGAGATCCTGCTGATGATCGGCATCGCGGCGATGGATGCCAACGATGACCGCATTCGCCTGGCCTACGCCAAGGTGCAGCAGAACAACAAGGATCTTCAGGAGCTCAACAAGGCGATGGCCTATCTGGCCGCGCACAAGGATAAGGATCTCAATAAAGGCGATGTCATTGATCCGAGTGCCAAACCTCCACTTACATTAGGTGATGTGCTGGATAAATTCGGCGTCTCATATTCGGCGACTGACGGCAAGATCGGCAAGGATCAGTTCGCCAAGATCGAGACCGCCGTCAAGGGCGCGTCCGATGCCCTCGGCGGCACCAACCAGATCGACATGATGAAGCTGCAATCGACGCTCAATAAACAGAACGAGATGTCGCAGATGGTCAGCAACAACATGAGTAAGCTCAATCAGATGACGATGTCGATCATTGGCAACATGCGGTGAGCCGCGCTCGCCCGCCAGTGTGCGGCGGGAGCCTGTCCCGAGCCTTCAATCCCGATTCCATGGAGACGCCTGATGTCCGCATCGCCGGAAGAACTGACCGATTCGCTGGTATCCGAGGTCAGTGAAGACGATCTGGCCCAGATCACGGCCGATTTCATCAAGAATGGCAAGACCCTGCGTGAACTCAAAGGCGTCAACCGCGACGAACTGGAGGCGGTCTATCAGGTCGCCTATCAGGTGTATTCCGGCGGCGACTATGAAAAGGCGCGCAAGCTCTTCGAGTTTCTCTGCTTCTTCGATCACCTTGAGCGCAAATACTGGCTTGGCCTGGGCGGTTGCCGCCAGATGCTCAAAGCGTATGAGCCGGCCATCGAGGCCTATAGCCTGGCCATGCTGCTCGATTCCAACGATCCGCTGCCGCCCTTCCACGCCGCTGAGTGCCACATCGCCCTCGGCCACCGCGACGCGGCCATCAGCGGCCTGACCGCCGCGCTGGAATGGTCGACGGAGGGTTCCGAGCATCAGGCACTGCGCGAGCGGGCCAAGGCGTTACGCGCGATCCTGGACGAGTCCGCGCCCGCCGCGGCCGAGGAGGGCTGAGTCATGTCGATTCCACCGGATGTCGCCCAGCGTTTGTTCGATGCCGGTTATGTGCCCGAGCCGACGGCATTGCCGCCGGCCGCCGCGCCAGCGGAGGGGGCGCGAGTCAGCGTGCCGCCGCCGGTCAGGGACAGCGCCGCGGCGGGGGCCGCGCCGCCGCTGCCGCCGCCGCCCAAGATGAGCATCGAGGATCTGACGCTCGCCCTGACCGCGCTGGGCGCCAAGATCGCCGAGACCCGCCAGCAGACCTCGATCACCGAGATCAAGGGCAACATGGCCAAGCAGACCGCCGAGAACAAGGCGCGCCTGGCCAAGATCGAGGAATCGGCCAAGAAGGCCGATGAGGCCAAGAAGAGCGGGGTGTGGGGCAAGGTGTTCGGCTGGGTCGCGACGATCGCGGCGACCATCGCGGCGGTCGCGCTCTCGATCACCGGCGTCGGCGCCCTGGTGGGCGCGGCGCTGATCGCGGCCGCCGTGATCGGATTGACGATGCAGGTCGTCAACGAGATTCCGGCGGCCAAGGAGTGGATGGCCAATCATTCGGCGTTCGGCTGGATCATGATGGGCGTGCAGGTCGCGCTGTCCGTGTGCACCCTCGGCGCGGGGCTGGCGGGTGCGCTCAAGACAGCGACGGATGTCGCCTGGAAGAGCGCCGTGGCCATGACCGGTAAGGTCGCCAATCTTCTGGGCGGCACGGCCACGGTTGGCGGCGGCGCTTCGGGTGTCGCCACCGCCATACTGAACCATGAGGCATCCGGCGCTCAGGTCGATGCCAAAGCCATCGAGGCGGAACTCCAGAAATTGCAGGGGCTGCTGGACGAGGAGATGGCGCGTCTGAAAAAGATGATGGAAGAAGCCGAGGAATCGGTGTCCATGTGCATGAGCATCATGAGTGGCGCCAGTCAGGCCAAGCAGAACGTCATCGCCAAGATGGCGGTGTAACGGACGGGGCGATTCGGAGGGTTGTAGCATGTCGAATACGATCGACGGTCAGGCCGGCTTCATTCCGGCATCCATGCCGGAGACGAGCGCCTTCGCGGTGGAGACAGACGCGGCGGACGCGGCCCGCGCCGCCTCTGGATTGAACGCCACGCCGACGCGCATCGAGCGCATGGCGACGGATGCCGTGTCGTCTGGTCAGGCGGCGGCGCCCGAACTGCCGCCCCCCGGCGAGCCAGATCGGCAGGCGATGCAGGGCGCGGCCGACCGCGTCAGGCATCTGTCCGAGGAGGGTATGCTGGATGTCTTCGAGGTGATGGCGGAGTTCTACAAACTGACCCAGACGATGCGCGAATCATCCAAGCAGGCCGCGCACGCCGAAATGGAACGTCAGGTCGCGGAGATTCATCTCCAGGCCGATGAAATGCACAACGCGGCGGTGAACAATCTGGTGGCGGGGATCGTTTCCGGTGCCATGCAAATGGCCGCAGGCGCCATGCAGTTCGCTGGTGGCGTGAAATCGTTAAAGCTCACTGGTGGCGAGCAATCGATCAAGCTGGCGGAGACGCAAGCCAATGCCATGATGATGGCGTTTCGTGGCGCTGCGGAGGGTTTATCGGGAATGGGCAAGGGAATCGAAACCAATTTTCAATATGCCGCTGCCGCAAACCAGGTGGCCGTGAAGGATCACGAGGCCGAGGCGACCAGGGCCGCCGGCGAACGCGACGAGATGATGCAGTTTAAGAACAAGATGGAAGAAAACATGCGCGCCACGCTGGACGCGCTGCGACAGGTCATCCAGAGCCGCGAGCAGATGATCTCCAAGATCTTTGCTTGATTGACCCAAACTCTTTCTGGAGGATTTCAATGAGCGTCCCTGTTGGACAGATGCGTGTCAATCTGCATAACGCTGTCAATGACATGGCGGGCGTCAATGTCGGCGTAGGTCGGTTCGGCGCGCGCCAGGTCGCGCTTGGCGAGGCCCAGCCGCCGCGCGCGCCCGACGCGCCCAAGGGATTCGGGGGCTGGTTGAAGCACTATGCCGCCCGAGCGATCAACTTCGTCGTTGGTTGGACGGGTTTTCGGGCTGCCTCGCGGCAGGCGATCGCCCACGAACGTATCGACTATCAGGTCCGCGCGGGCATCGCGGCCCTGACCCGGGATCCGCCCGATCTGGCGACCGCGCACGCCAAGCTGGATATGGATGCCCTGGGCAAATTGTTGACCCCCGACATGCATGGCGATGCGGTGCTAGAGCATCTGTTTCAGCAGTTGAGCGACATGACGACGGCTCAATTCGGTAAGCTCGGCGAGGCGCTGGCCCTGGCCGCGCAGGGCCCGGAGCCGAATCGATCGGCGCTCAGGCTGCTTGAGCAGATGCGCCAAAAAGTGCTCGCGCACGATCTGGCCGATACGCTCGATCGAAAGAACCAGTCGCTCCCGGACAAGCGGAGCGCGTGCCGCGAACTGATGGGTGCCTTGGGCCAGCCGGGCTGGGATGCCCTGGACCCACGGATCAAGACGGCGCTGAGCGAACGCTTGGCCTTCGTCAGCCATGACGGTCAGACCCAGGTCATCGCGCCGCCACAACTCCGGATTCACAACCCGAGCGCCGAGCAGTCGCGTCTGTTGAATAGGCTCGTGGACGAATCCAGCACGCCGGCTCAGAAGCTGGAGAGCCTGAGCCGGATCGCACCGAGCCTTGGGAATCGGGACACCGGCTCCCTGGCGGTCGACACCTTGCGCGGCAAGCTCGGCGCCATATCCGGCGGACAACTTCAGGTGCTGGCCCATGCGCTGGACAGTGCGGATATCCGCGGTCTGTATGGCGAGATGGCGCGCGTCCTCGACGGCGGACTAGAGGGCCCCGTCGGTGGCAATCTGATCCTGACGCTGCGCACGATCGACACCCTGCGCATGGAGGTTGCCACCGAATGCAACCGCCGTAAATTGGCGCATCCGCTGGGTGAGCGACTGATGCCTGATGCTCCGCCTGAAAGAGCGGAGAAATATGCGGATCCGATCAATCGCATGGTCGACACCATGAACATTGGACAGGCGAAATACCATGATCGCCTGGGCCATGGAGCGATTCCGCGCGAACTGACGAACGCATGGCTCGGTCGCCTGGGGATAGACGACGCGCAAGCTCAGCAAATCAAAACAACAGATCCCTTTGCACCGATCCCGAACCAATTCACTCGGAACGCACAGATCGACCCGACCACGCGACAATCGATTGGCGTCTGCGAGCAGTTCTGGAAGGAGATCGGCAGTTACCCGATCGTCCTCAATGGCCAGAAGCTGATCGATCCGAGCGAATTCAAAACGCTGGATGACAGCGCCAAGGACGCGCGTCGCATGGCGGTCATTGACCGCATGAAGAAGTTCGTCGATGACACCCCTGAGCTATCCTCGGAGCTACGCAAGGAAAAACTCTTTCAGTTATCACAGTTGTTGACGCAGGGTATCGCTAAATCCAACAGCTTGGGCGATGTGATGACCACGCCACAGAACTATGGTCTGGAAGATGTCCGCAGGCTCCAATTGGCCGGTGAGCATGAATACGTGACCCAGGATCGCTTCGTCATCGGGCGCGGCGGCGATGGCACGATTCAGGTGGGCGTGGAAAACCGCTTGCCGTTTGCCAGTCTACAGACGCAACCGTCCCGGGATTCCTCAAAGCCGTCACGTACCATCCCGGTCGATCCTCTCCAGAGCCATGTCACGATCCACACCGACATCAGGCTGCCCAATGCCGGCGGGCCGCCGACGCTCACCCGTCTCGACGCGGACTTGCAGATCAAGCAGCGCCCGCTGACCTGAACACAACGGAGCACCGATCATGAACGCCCAAGATCTGATCGCCCAACTGGCGCGGGAAACCGGCCTGTCCGATCTGCGACTCAATGACAAAGGCTGCGCCCGTGTCATCTTCGACCAGACCATCGCCATCGACATGGAGCACCTGGCCGACGACAACCGTCTGGTGCTCTATGCGGTGCTGGGGCATCCGGCGGGGGACCGCGCCAGCGTCATGGAACGTCTGCTGCAAGCCAATTATTTCGGCAGCGGCACCGGCGGCGCGGCCTTCGCGCTGGATCCCTGGAAGAACGACATCCTGCTCATCCGTACCCTGGAACTGGAGGGCTGCGACTGGACCGCCTTCTCCGCCGCGCTCGACAGTCTCGTCGCGCATGTCGAGCGCTGGCAGGCCGAGCTGTCCACCACGCCGACGCCGGAGACCGCCGGCGCGCCAGCGGCGGGCGAGCCGATGCTGATGCGGGTCTGATCCGACAGAACGGCGCCATCAGGCGCCATCCGATGCAGAACAGGAAGGTGCCGATATGAGTACGACTGCTGTCCAGATGCGTGCCGGGTTCGCCCAGCAAGCGCGCTTGGGGGAAGGCCGGCAACCCGGCCAGCTCCCCGCGCGCGGCGACCATCAGCCCGGACCGGTCGCGAGCCAGGTCGCCCAGGGACTCAAGGGCATTTTGCGCGCGCGTCAGGAGCGGGAGGCGCAACTGCCGCGTGCCGGGATCCGCTATGCGCCCCACAACCGCATGCCGCCGGGCACCGAACGCCTCGGCCCCTACCGGATCGTCGGCGACAAAGCCAAGGGCGTCGAGCCCGGCTTTATCGCCAAAAAGGACTGGACGCGCGGCGACGACGCCAAGCTCGACGACCCGGCGCACAGATTCCATGGTCAGGCCGATCGGCTGCTCGATACCTGGCTGAATGGGCAGGGGACGCGCCCGGCCGACTTCGAGGGCCATGCCATCGTCGCGCTCGGCAAGCTGGCCCATCGCCAGGACGACCTCGGCGCCAGCGCGCTCAAGACGCTCGATCACCTCGCCCGCGTCATGGACCGGGCACGCGCCCAAGGCCAACCCATCCCGCTCGGCGTCAGTGTCCAACTCGGCGATCTGGTCCAGGCTGATGGCGGGGAGGCGCTGAAGCGCGCGATGCTCGACGAACTGCGCCAGGCCGAGGTGCCGCGCCAGGCGATCAAGGAGCAGCTACTCCTGAGTCAGGCCAAGTTCACCAAGCATCACTACATCAAACTCGACTATTACGAGTCCGACCGCCTCTTCGGACGCTACTATCAAATCCCCATGGACAAGGCCAAGAGCACCTCCTGGCTGGAGAAGATCGGCCTGGGAAGCGTGGGCCGGTTCTTTCATCGCTTTTTCACCGGACAGAGCGCGGCGGGTCGCAACGAGGGCGCGGTGCGCGAGGCCATGGCCAATGACCTGATGCGCGCGTTGGGCGTCGAGAGCCAGAAGCTGAAACTGGTCCAAACGACCCACGCCGACGGTACCCCCAAGCTGATGCTGGACGGCACCCATGTCGAGGGTTTCAAGGACTTCGACGGCGATCCGGCCAAGGGCGAACGCTATCTCAAGGATGGCGTCATCGTCCGCAAGGATACGGAAACAGGCCGTCCGCGCCTGGATACCGAGGTCCAGCAACTGGGCCGCAAGAAGATCGCCTTGCTGCTGCTGGCCGACCGCGATGCCCTGGGATCGAAGGGCGCCAACAAAGGCTATGTCGGCGAGCGCTTCGTCGGCATCGACCCCGGTCATGCGCTCGAACACAAGCTGATCAGCAAGCGCGGCGATGTCGGCAGCGATTTTTCCTGTACTTCTAAGGGCTATAAGAATTTCTCGCTCTTCGATCAAAGCTCCCTGGCCGACAAGATGGAGGGCGTGCGCGACATCGTGCGGCTGAAGGCCTCGGGGGACGACGTCCGGATCTTCGATACCTACCGACAGTCCTTCGACGGTCAGGGTCAGGTCAATCCCCGGCATCGCGAGGCACTCGATTTTGCCGCCGGGATCGACCGGATGCGTACCGACTTCGAGGGACGGCGCGACCATCTCCTGGAGGTCTTCGATGAACGCCTCAAAGTTGATGGGTTCGCGCTGGGCAATGCCGGAGCGGTCGGCTCGGCGGGGCACAAGACCCGTGTTGATCAGACCCTCAATCTGCTCGACGGACTGGAGAAACTCAGCTCCCGCACCCAGGGTCAGACCGCCAGCGGCATTCGTTTGGCTATTCCGCAGGTGGCCTCGTCTAAGGATCGGGTCGAATGGCATGTTCGCCAAAACTCCGCGGATCCCGCTCATGTCGAGTTCCAGGTGCGCGGCAGCCAGACCCAGATCGCCCGGGTCCAGGCGCAGCTCGATAGCTTCGCCAAGCATCAGGGTTTGTCGGAGGACGATGGCCAACGGATGCAGGGCCGTGTCGAGCGTGCACATGGCCCCGGCTATTCGCGGACCCTGACGCTCAAAATCCCTGTCGACCGGATCCCCGACTTCGCCCGGACGCTCGATTACTCAAACATCATGGCCTTCAAACATCCGGAGCGATCGTCATGACGACCGCAGCTCTTTCATGGTCCGATTGCCGGCGCTTGCTCGCCGAGGCGCTGGATCTGCCCGAACTCGCCTTCGATGACGCCGGCCTGGCCGCGGTCGCCATCCAGGGCGCGACACTCTATCTCCAGGCGATCGACGAACCCGAAGTCGCGCTCCTGGTGCTGATCGCCGATCTGGGCGATCCCGCCGTCGGCCGGCCGGAGCGGCGCGCTGCCCTGCATCAGGCGATGCTGATGGCCAATCTGTCTTGGCGCGAGGTTGCCGGCGGCGCCCTGGCGCTGGAGCCGGATGGTGAGCGGGCGCTGCTTCGGGTGCGCCTGGATCTCGCGGCGCTGGACCCCGAGGCGCTGCGGCAGCAGCTCTATGCGACCATCGATGCCGCCGAGCGCTGGGCTGCCGAGTTCAAGACCCTCGTCGGGGCGTCGGCGGCGGACGACGGTCAGGCAGTCCCGGCGGCGGCGATGGTCGCGCAACCGCCCTCGGCTTTCGTATGAGTCGCCCGCCCCGAGGATGACGCAATGGACGATCTGGAAGACTTCAAGACCATCGCGCGAGCCGGCGCGCGGCAGCTCGGGTTACCGGAGCCGCTGTTCGATGCCGATGGTCAAGCGTTGCTCCCGCTCGGCGAGGATCTGACGCTGATCCTGGCCTTCGACGAGTTCGATGGCGACGCTCTGTTGATCCTGCCGCTGACCGCAGGGACGCATCCGATCGAGGGTCAGGAGGCGTTGCGCCTGCTGGAGGCCGGGTATCTGGGACAGGGGTTCAGCGGCGCAGCGGTCGGACTCGATCCGGTCACCCGGACGCCAGTGCTGTGGCGGCGGCTGCCGGTCGCTGGCTTGACGGCCGAGCGGCTGGCGCGCGCCATCGAGCTGTTGGAACGTCATGTGTTGATTGATTGACGATAACCCTGAGCGAGGATTTTGAATCATGGATTTCAAGATCGAAAGAGCCCGCCATCTTGGCTCTGTTGATAACCTCAATCGTCGCCACCTCAAGGATTTCGCCGAGAACCAGGAGGGCAAATGCCGGCCTCGACACTCGAATCGCTCATGACGCACTTTGCCGCGCGTCACACTCTCGATCCGCTCACAGCAGATGCCGATGGCGGTTACCATTTGCGGATCGACGAGCGCCTCGACATCAGGCTGTTTCAGAGCGGCGGACAGATCCTGCTGGAGAGTTCACTCGGACCCTTGCCACCGGATGACCCGCCGGAGCAGCTGGAGCGGACGCTACATCTCCAACTGACGGCGATGTCCGAGCTGGAGGAGGTGTTGACCCTGAATCCCGAGGACGAGACCCTGGTGCTGTTCAGGCGCCTGCCTGCCGACCGCCAGACACTGGAGGATTTTGAGGGCGCGCTCGAAAGGTTCGTCAACCAGCTCGAGCGCTGGACGCGCGAACTCTCCCAACCTGCGTCATCCTCGGCTCCGACGACGCCGCCCCTCCCAGCCCTGCAACTGTTTTTCCCTTAATTCTAGATGGGCGCATCGGCTGATCGCTCGATGGCCTTCGAGGTGCGCTCGGCCGGTTGGGTGGTTCGTCTGCTCACGGGTTTGCAGCAGGGCGCCGAGGCCCCCTTGTCGGACGGGATCGACTATGTGCTTGGCCGCGACGAGGCGTGCGACCTGGTGCTCTGGGACGAGTTGGTCGCGCCGCGCCATCTGCTGTTGCGCGCCGAATCCGGAGGGATGCTGCGGGTGCGGGCCTTGGAACGGCCGCTCGTGCTGCGCGATCAGCTCCTGGAGCCAGATGGCGTGCTCGAACTCGCGACCGCCGCGACACTGCGCGCGGGCGCCTTGGTGCTGGCGGTGGGACCGCCCGACACCGACTGGTCCGGACTCATGCCTCCCGATACGCCATCGCCTGCCGGATCGAACCAGGCCCCCGATCAGCCACTGGAAACGCTGACGGAGTCAGACGCCGCGAAACCTCCGCTAACGCGCGAGGCACCTGAGACGATCGCTGATTCACCGGATAGCGAGCCCCCGAGCGCGTTGGCCGTGATCCGCTCCTGGCCGCCGATGGTTAGCATGACGGCTCTGCTCCTGGTCGGCATCTTGCTCATTGTGCTGCTGATCCTGCTTGGCGTCTTCTTCGCGGCAGGGTCGACGCCGGAGGCAGTTCCTTCGACTGATGCGACACCGGCTCAGCGCGTCGAGCACGCTCGTGCGTTGGCCGAACGCGCCGGTATCGACAACCTTGAGATCGACGTCGGCCACTCTGGCGTACTGACGCTGCGCGGCTATAGCGCGACACGCGCCCAGCGCGACGCCTTGACCGAGGCCTTGCTCGCCGAGGGGGTGCGCGTGGATAACCGGCTCTGGCCCGAAGATCGCCTGCGGGAGACGCTGCGTGTCACGCTGGAACGGCTTGGCGCTCAGCATCTGAGCTATACTTATCGAGGACAGGGCGAGGTCGGTGTTGAGGGTATTCTCCGCCCCGGGCTCACGGCCGAGCGACTCGCGCGCACGCTGCAGGCCGATATCCCTGGCATCCGCCGCGTCGACACCGAGTTGCAGCCGATTGAGCCGCTGTTAGAGGATTTGCGGGCGGAATTGCGCGCGGCTAGGCTTGATCAGAAGGTGGCGTTCACCTCTGAGGAACCGCCCGTGACCCTGAGTGGGCTATTGAACGCGCGTGAGATGAAACACTGGAATGCGATTCAGGAGCGGCTCGCCGCGCGTTATCCCGAGCTGCCGCCGCTGGTATCAGGCGTCATGCTTGATGAATATCGGGCGCCTCCGGCGTTGTCCGACGCGTCCAGTTCGGAGGCCCCCATGACAGAGCCGCCGATTCGGGTGGTCGGCGTCCTGATTGGGAGCGGCACGGCGGCCTACGCGGTACTCGAGAGCGGCGAACAGGTCAGGCGCGGCGAGCGCATCGGCGGACGCTATGTCGTCGAGGAGATCCGTTTCGATCGCGTGATCGCGAGCGCGGATGGGCAGCAGCATATCTTTCCCGTGGGAGTGAGTCACCGATGACCGAGCATCACCAAGATCAAGATGAGCCCTGGTTCGAGATTGAGCGCCGCCTGCGCGACGATGACGAGGGGCGTGAGCGCGACGCGCTCCAGCAGCGATTGGAAGAGGCGGCACGTGCCGTCAAGCGACAGATGGACGTCGGTGTATCGACAGCGGAGTTCGGCGGACTGCAAGCGATCCATCAGGGATTGGAGGCCGGAATCGACGTGATCCAGCGCGTCTGGCGCGTGCACCACCCGCGTGCCTGAACGAACCGGCCTGAACAGCGGTCGTCGATCATGGCGACATGACCTTTCATCCATCGATCAATGGGAGATATCGTATGACCATCAGCGTTGGCTCACTGATTGGCGCGCTTGGCAAGGAAGAGCAGGCGATCCAGGACAAACTCAACGATCCGGATTTCAAGGCGACCGACTCGAAGCAAATGCTCGAAATTCAGATGCGCTTCAGCAACTACCAACAGATCAGCGGCATCACCTCCGCGATCATCAGCGACCTGAAGCAGGCCGCGCAAGGCGTGATTCAAAAGGTTTAGATCACTGATCCCAGTGACGGCATGACGCAGAGGCGCGGGCATGGATATCGATGAAGATCTGGTTCGACTGTTGGCCGAGTTGGCCTCGATCGCTGGCGGGCGTTGTCTCGCCGAGCAGACCGAGGCGCTGGTTGGGGCGCTGGCGGTCTTGCGACCCGACAGCGAGCGGCCTGACCTGATTCAGGCGCTGGCCTGTTTGAATCTGGGTGATGCCGAGGGCGCGGAGCGCGTCCTGCGCGATCGCGCGCTCAAGACCAACCCAGCCGGCAGCATGGCGATGGCCTATCTGGGGCTGGTGTTGCATCAACAAGGGCGGATTGCCGAGCGCGATCAGGTCTTGCGTGCGGCGCTGGATGGGGAAGATGGCGATGAGGATGCAGCGAGGCTTGCGCGCCGTCTGCTGAACACGGCGCCTGGCTGAGTGTCATGATCGACGCGATTGCCCCCTACGCGACGGGGCCGTTGGCCAGCTTGGAGCCCGTGCCGCTGATGATGGTGCCGGCGGCACTGCCGGCCGTCGGCGCCGCCGATCAGGGGCGCTTCCAGAGCGCCCTACAGCCTCTCGAAGCACCCAATAACCCGCCTTTCGTGCCGAGTCCGCTATCGGTTCCGACCGACCTTCCCGCCTCGCCCGGCGATGTGATCCTGCAAGGACTAGAGCGTCTGCGCGGCAACTATCGCGAGGTATCCGCCGAGATGACGGCCGTCGCCAATCAACACACCTCGGTCTCGCCGCAGGAACTCATCGGGTTACAGATGCAGATGGCACAGGTCACGCTCGGCACGCAACTGATTGGTCAGGTGGCGAGCAAGCTGGAGCAGAATCTGAATACCTTGCTGAAAGGCTCCTGAGTGGCGTGTCCCGCTCGATGCATCAGATCGGTCGTGGACTGAGGCGTTGGCTGATCGGTTGCCTGTGCTTGCTGCCGTTGCTGACGGGTTGTCAGAAGGTCGAACTGTATTCCAACCTCTCCGAGCGCGAGGGCAATGAGATCCTGGCCGTGTTGCTGGATCATGACATTGCCGCCGCCAAGACCGTCACCAAGGAGTTGGTGACCATCAGCGTACCCGAGGCCGATGTGGCCTATGCCATCGAAGTCCTGCTCCGCCAGGGGCTTCCGCGCGAGCGCTTCACCGATCTCGGGCAGATCTTTCAGAAACAGGGCCTGATCTCGTCGCCGATGGAGGAGCGGGTGCGCTACACCTATGGGCTGTCGCAGATGCTCGCCGAGACCCTGACTCAGATCGATGGCGTGCTCTCGGCGCGCGTGCTCATCGTGCTGCCCGAAGACGCGCCCTTCGGTCAGACAGCGCCACCCGCGTCGGCCTCGGTGTTCCTCAAGTACCTGCCCGGCATGGCGGTCGAGGAGTCCGTCCCACGCATCAAGACGTTGGTGCAGAACAGTGTCGATGGTCTGAGTTACGACAACATCTCGGTCGCGCTCTTCCCAAGCGCCGATGCGTTTCTGGACGGTAAGGGCATCCAGCCGCCGGAGCATCCGCCGCGATCGCCTTGGCCAGGCATTGCCATCGTGCTGGCGATGCTGTTGGCCGCGTCGTTGGGCGCGGCGGCGTATCTCGGGTGGAGGATGCGTCACCCGCGCCGCGTGTCGGAGACGGCCACCGATGGTTGACGCCTGTCTCGGGCTTCCCGGATCACCCTGGTGTGAGCGCGCGCTGATCTTCAACACACAGCCGACGTGCTATCTGCACCGTTCCTGGTGCGAGCGGCTACCACATCGTGAACTGGCGCGGCGGCTGATGGCCTGCGCGCGCGCCGAAGCCGCGCTATCAGGCTATCTGCTGCAGTCCTTCGAACTCGAAGGGCGCTACGTGGAGGATTTCAGCAACCCCTGGGCGCGGCTGGCCTTGCTCGAAGGCCCCTGGATTGAGCGTCTTCTGCGCCGGATCGGTCTGGCGCTGCAGGCGTCGCGTCTTAGGCTCGAACTCTCGGGCGAGCGCTTGCGGCGCTTCAAGTCGGCCTTGAGCGCCGAGGATTGGAACTTCGTGATGCGCGAGACGCCGCTGCTGGGTCCGATTCCGGTCTTCGATGCCGAGCCGCGCGTGCCGGACGCCGATCCCGCGACCCGGTTTGCGTTGATCGGAGCGCACTTCTGCGTGCTGCAGGGACTCGGCGCCATGGACGCAGCGCTGATCCGCCGTCTGGCGCTGAAGCTGCCCGCCGATTGGGCGCCGACCTTGAGTGCGGCCTGGGTGCCGGGCTCGAGCGCATTGCCGCCCATCCTGCGTCGATTACTTCGGGAGTTGCCGCCGGCATGGACCCCTTTGTTCGCCTGACCGATCGCGTCCTGAATCTGGCCCCGGAGACGCGCCTGCTGAAACGAGCCGATTATCAGCGCTTCGTCATGGCCGGCGAGATCCTCGCGGCAGCCGAGCACGAGGCCGAGCAACAGCGTGCCGAGACCGAGCGCGAACAGGCGCGGCGTCTTCAGGCAGGTTATGAGCAGGGGTTGGCGCAAGCGCGCCTGGAGATGGCCGCGCGGATGCTCGAAACGGTCGAGCGCACGGTGGACTATCTCGGCGCCGTCGAGCACCGAGTGGTGGAGCTGGTCATGATGTCGGTGCGCAAGGTGCTCGGCGACTTCGAGGATGCGGAGCTGAGCGCGCGCCTGGTGCGCCAGGCGCTGCAGGTGGTGCGCAACCAGCCGCAGGCGACGATCAGAGTCTGTCCAGCGCAGGCCGAACAGCTCCAGCAGCGGCTCAATGAGCTGCTGGTGGGTTACAACAGCTTGCGAATGGTCGAGGTGGTTCCTGATCCTCGTCTGGGACGCGGTGATTGTATCCTGGAGACCGAGATCGGCGTGGTCGATGCCAGCATGGAGACACAGCTCAAGGCGCTGGAGCAGGCCCTGCGATCGCGTTTGCAGAAACAGGGGGAGGCAGCGTCCCACGATCAGGGGCGCTGATCCCATTCATTTGAAGGCGAAGGGGATACAGGATGGAAATCGATGTCAGTCTCCAGGACGGTCTTCATGTCCTGACAATTTCCGGTCAACTCGATGCGCTCAGTGGGCCGGACTATGAGCAACAAATCAATCGTCTCGTGGCCGAGGGGGCAAGACGGTTGGTCGTGGATTTCGGGCCGCTGGTCTATATCAGCAGCGCCGGTCTGCGCGCCCTGCTCAACACCAGCAAGCCGCTGATGGCTCAGGGGGGTGTGCTGGTCTACGCCAATCTCCAACCCAGCGTGCGCGAGATCTTTGACATGACCGGCTTGCTGTCGCTGTTCCAGGTCTGCGATTCGGTGGCCGAGGCCATTGCGCTGGTGCAAGCGCCATGAGCGTCGTGTCGCGGCGCTTGCCGGCCACCCTCGAGCAGTTGATCGAGGCACGGGCCTTTCTGAAGTCCTTGGCCGAGCAGGCGGGACTCGATGCGCGGCTCATCGGGCGTCTCGGATTGGCGCTCGAGGAGGTCTTCGTCAATGTCTGCCACTATGCCTATCCTCCCGATCGGCCGGGCGAGATTGAGCTGCGGATCAGCGCCGACCGCGATTGTTTCATACTCGATGTGCTCGACGATGGGCAACCCTTCGAGCCCGAGACCCTGCTGGAACCCGACCTGTCGGCACCGCTGGCACAGCGCCCGATCGGTGGGCTGGGCTGGTTCCTGACCCGTCAGATGGTGAGTGAACTGCGCTGTCGACGGGAGCAGGGGCGCAATCTGGTCTCGTTGATCATGCGGCTGGCGGACGAGGAACGGTCTGCGTCCGCTCCTGGGCATGGTTGAGCCGCTGCCAGGATGGCGCGCGCTGTCTCAAGGAGGGCGCGGCATGTCCCGTGGAGCATTGGGTTGCGCATGGCGGTGGGTGCCGCTGGCCATGCTGCTGGTCATCGCTCCCCAGATCTGGGCAGGGAGTGACGCGACGGCGCCGCTAACGCCGCTGCGGCTCATGCTGGCCTGGCAGCCGCAGGCCCAGTTCGCTGGCTACTATGTTGCGCTTGAGCAGGGTTTCTACCGCGAGGCTGGAATCGAGCTGACCATCCTGAGCGCGGACCGGGGACGTTCAGCGTTGGCCGCCTTGCGTGCGGGCGAGGTCGATCTCGCAGTGGTCTGGTTAGCGGCCGCCATCCGGGCGCGTGCGGAGGGTACGCCACTGGTCAATGTCGCACAGCTGTTGCCGCGTTCCTCGGTGGTGCTGATCGCCCGCGTCAGTTCCGGCGTGCAGCGTCTGTCCGATCTTGGCGGCCGGCGCGTCGGGGTGTGGAGGGGTGATGCAGCACTTCCGGTCGAGGCGCTGCTGCGCAAGCAGAATCTGGAGGTCGAGCGCGTTCCGCAGTCGACCACGATCAATCTCTTTCTGCGTGGCGGGGTCGAGGCCATGTCGGGGATGCTGTACAACGAATACCATTGGCTGATCGATGCCGGCTTGGAGCCAGAAGAGGTGATGGTGTTCCCGCTGGCTGAGCATGGGATCGATTTTCCCGAGGATGGGCTTTATGTGTTGGAACAGACACGGCGCGAAAAATCCGCTGTGATCGCTGCCTTCGTCGCCGCGACCCGGCGCGGTTGGCAGCAGGCCTTTGCCGATCCGGAGGGCGCGCTCGACATCGTGCTCCGGCGCCAGCGCGCAGAGTATGTGCCCGCCAATCGCTCGCATCAGCGCTGGATGCTGGAGCAGATCCGCGCCGTCATGGGCGAGCCGGGCGAGAACGGCTGGGATTGGCGGCTAGGTCGCGAGGATGTCGAGCGGGTCGCTCGGCTGATGCAACGCCTGGAGATGATCGATGCCGTTCCGTCCGACATCGAGCGCCTGATGCTCGAATGATGGCGCGTTTCTCCTTCTCCGGCATTGGCGCGCGCCTGGCGCTTTACGTGACGCTGTGCGTGGCGGTCATTCTTGGCGCCAGTCTGGGGTTTTATCACTATCAGGCGCGTGAGCTGTTGTTGCAGCGCTTGCAGGAGAATGCCAAGAATCGCTCACTGGCGCTGGTGCAGCGTGTGGAACTCGTCCTGTCCTCGGTGCGGCTCGCGATCGAGACCCTGGCCGGCACGCTTGAATCGGCGTCTCTCGGTCGCGATGACGTGCCTGGACTCATGCGCCATACCCTGGAGATGAACCCTCCTATCTTCGGGATCGTCATGGGCTTCGAGCCATCGGTTCTCGGCCATCCTGATAAACGGTACGTGCCCTATGTCTTTCGTCGTGATGGGGGGATCGAGTTGAGTGTCGAACCCGGCGCTCATGATTATCTGTTCGAGGATTGGTATCAAATTCCGCGTGAACTGGGGCTGCCGGAATGGAGCGAGCCCTATTACGAGCTCGATGATGGCAATGTGCAGTTAATCGCCACGTTTTCGCTACCGGTGATGCAACCCAAGCCGGATGACCAACGTCCGCGCGGGATTCTGGCCGCCGATATTGCCCTCGATTGGCTCACGCGCGAACTGGCCGAATTCAAGGTGCTCCAGCATGGCTTCGCGGTTCTGATCTCGCGTAACGGCACCGTCCTGAGCCATCCCGATACCGACAGCATCATGAATGAAAACCTGTTCAGTCTGGCGGCGGCCTGGCGCGATCCCGCGTTGCGCGAACAGGCACGGACCATCATCGGAGGTGGCGAGGGTTTCATTCAGAGCACCCCCTTGTTAGGGGTGATGGCGCACATCTATTACGCCCCCATCGCCGCCTCCGACTGGACGCTCGCGATCGTGTTTCCCGAGGATGAACTGTTTCGTGACATCAATCGTCTGACGCTCAACGCCGCCATCGTTGGCGGCCTGGGTTTGGGGCTCTCGCTGCTCGTCGTGCTGTCGATCGCTGGCTCCATCAGTCGACCATTGCGCGTGCTCGCCGGCTCGACCGAGCGCATCGCGAAGGGCGATTTCGAGGCCCCTTTGCCAAAGGTGCAACGAGACGACGAAGTTGGGCAGTTGACCGATTCATTCGCCACCATGCGCACGGCACTGCGCCAGCACATCGACTGGCTCAAGACGACGACAGCGGCCAAGGAGCGTATCGAGAGCGAGCTGGCCATCGCGCGCGACATCCAGATGTCGATTCTGCCCAAGCTGACTCCGCCGATCTCGAATCGGGACGAATTCGATCTGCGCGCGCTCATCGTGCCGGCGCGCGAGGTCGGCGGTGACTTCTACGATGTCTTCCCGCTCGATGAGCATCGTCTCTGCTTTCTGATCGCCGACGTCTCGGGCAAGGGCGTGCCGGCGGCGCTGTTCATGGCCGTGACCAAGACGCTGATCAAGGCGACCGCGCGCGATAGAGACGGCCCGGCTGAGATTCTGACTCAGGTCAATGCCGAGTTGGCCGCCGACAATGCCAGCAATATGTTCGTCACTGTCTTTTGCGCTGTGCTCGATGTGCGCACCGGCGATCTGGAATACACCAATGCCGGCCACAATCCGCCGGTGCGGATCGGGACGAATGGCCACCCGCAGTGGCTCAAAGGCAGGCCGCAATTGCTGCTCGGCATCATGGAGGGCGTGGTCTATCGGTCGGCTTCGCTGCGTCTGTCCCCCGGCGAGCGGCTGCTGCTGTATACCGACGGCGTCACCGAGGCCATGAACGGGCAGGATGAGTTCTATTCCGATGCACGTCTGCTCGACACCCTTGCATCCGCGCCGCAGCCGGATCTGGTGAGCCTGCTCGCGATGCTGCTGAGCCATGTCCAGTCCTTTGCCGGCGAGACGCCCCAGTCCGACGACATCACCCTGCTGGCGATCGAGTATCACGGCTCAGAACCGATCGCTCCCTGATTGTAAACAAACGCCCGCGCCAATACCTGACGGTTTATGCTGAAATCGTCGACACCGGAGTCATGAATGCCGATCTCTGAGACCCTGATCATCTCGCTGGTGGAGCGCGGCATCGTGCCCGATCCGATCATCCGCGCTGGCATTCGTCAGCGCCTGCGCAAGACCCTGGCCGAGCTGCCGATGCATGATTGTGAGCGCGCCGCTGAGCACAAGGAGGCCTTTATTACGATGATGGACTTGTCCCCGGTCGCGGCCGTGCCGGAGCGCGCCAACGAGCAGCACTACGAGGTGCCGGCCGAGTTCTTCGCGACGGTGTTGGGTCCGCGGCGCAAATACAGCAGCTGTTGGTGGCCAGATGGAGTGGGCACCTTGGCCGAGGCCGAGGAGGCGTCACTGGCCGAGACCGCGCGCCGCGCAGGCATCGGCAGCAACATGGCTGTGCTGGAACTGGGCTGCGGCTGGGGCTCGTTCAGTCTCTGGGCCGCCGAGCATTTCCCGTCGAGCCAGTTTACTGGGGTGTCGAATTCCAGCTCGCAGCGCGCCTACATCGAAGGCGAGGCCAAACGACGCGGGATCGAGAATCTCACCGTGATCACCGCCGATATGAACGCCTTCGCGATCGATCAGGGGTTCGATCGCATTGTCTCACTCGAGATGTTCGAGCATATGCGCAACTGGCGCACCCTATTCGGTCGCGTGCACGACTGGCTCGAGCCCGGCGGGCGCTTTTTTATGCACGTGTTCTGTCATCGTGACCATCCCTATCCCTACGAGGACACCGGGCCGGATGACTGGATGAGCCACTACTTCTTCGCCGGCGGCATCATGCCGAGCGATGATCTGCCCCTGCACTTCCAGCAACGGCTGCAGCTGATCGCTCGCTGGCGCTGGGATGGGCGTCATTATGAGAAGACGCTCAACGCCTGGCTGGCGCAGATGGATGCCGCGCGGGCCGAGGTCTGGCCGATCCTGGAGACCACCTATGGCAAGAATCAGGTCGGCATCTGGTGGATGCGCTGGCGGCTGTTCTTCATGGCCTGTGCCGAGCTGTTTGGGCTTCACAAAGGGCAGGAATGGTACGTCGGGCACTATCTGTTCGAGCGTCCAGCGTCAGGGTGAGTGCTCGATTTTTGCGGGTGATCTGGGGCAGCTGGCCATGTTGACGACTGCGCGCCGACAAGTCCCATCCAGGAGCCAGGGGCGGTTGTACGTGACGACACCCGCGGGTTGCTCCGCGAAGGCTGCGTGGCGATGGCTGCGGCGGTTGGCACTGGCGCTGCTCTGCGTCAATGCGCTTGCCGTTTCGCTTGCCGGTTGCTCGGCGAGTCATGCTCCGGTGGACCTCAATCTGGTCTTCGTTGAGGTGACGCCGATGGACTACGCGCGCATCCTCTGTCAGCTCGAGCCGATGGTCGAGCGCCATACCTGTATGACCTCGGTGGTTGGCCACTATCGCGAGCATCGAAACCGGGACATTGCGCCGATGGAGGCCGTTGATGGTCCCTTCGTCGCCTTCATCGATAAGCAGCTTTACCGCGGCAGCTATGTCTCGAATCCCTTCGCCGCCGCCTTCTCAGTGAGCAACGGCAAGTCGATCTGTCGTGGGCGCTATAACGCCTTTGCGGGCGATACAGAAGCCGTCTTTCGTCTCCGCTGCGATGACGGCAGGGAAGGGTGGGCGCAGATCGTGCTCGATCAGACCGGGCGCAATGGCATTGGCAAGCTCTGGATGGCAAGCGGCTCCACTGGCGACATCGTCTTCGGCTATGCCGCCGTTGGTGGCGCCTTTACTTTTAAAACACCAGGTTCAGCATCAACAAAGAGACCACCAGGAATAGCACCGTCATGATGCCGCCAGCGCGCAAATAGTCCGGCACCCGATAACCGCCTGGGCCCATGATCAGGGCGTTGACCTGATGGGTCGGGATCAGGAACGAGTTCGAGGTGGCGATGCCGACCGTCAGCGCGAACACCGCAGGATTGGCGCCAGCGCCAAGCGCCATGTTGACCGCCAACGGCACCAGCAGCACGGTCGCGCCGACGTTCGACATCACCAGGGTGAAGAAAGTGGCCAAGAGTGCGAGTGCCGCTTGGATCACCCAGATCGGCACGTCGCCGAGCGCCACCAGTGTCTCCTGCGCGATCCAGGCCGCGGTGCCCGAGGTCTCGACCGCGAGGCCGAGCGGAATCAGCGATGCGAGCAGGAACACCGTCTTCCAGCTCACCGCCTCATAGGCCTCGTCGATCGATAGCACCCCGCTCAGGATCATGCCGACCGCTCCGGTCAGCAGCGCGACTGAGAGCATCAGGTCAGTGAAGAGAACTAGCCCGAGGGTGATCGCGAAGAACAGCAAGGCGATCGGTAGCTTGTGCGGACGCAGTTCCTCGTGCGGGTACTCGGTGGTGACGATGACGAAGTCGCGGTCGGTCTCGAGCCGGGCCAGATCCGTCCAGGCCGTGTGCACGACGAGGGTGTCGCCAGGCTTGAATGGCATATCGCGTACGCCACCCGTCGCATAGGTCAGGGTCTCGTCACCGCGCCGAATGGCCAACAGCGAGAGGCCATAGACCTTGCGCATATAGACATCGCGCGCTGACTTGCCGACCAATGCGGAGCCTGGCGGGATGACGATCTCGGCGATACCGGCCTTGGTCGCGGAGAGGGCCTCGGCGAAGGTCTCGAGTTCGGGGCGTGGCTCGATCCCGGTCTCGGCGAGGAAGGCCTTGAAACGCTCCGCGGTGGCCAGGATGCCAAGCAGCGTGCCTTGCTCGATACCGAGACTACGATCGACCCCAGAGGCGCCGAGGCGCACACCGTCGCCCTTGTCGACGGCGACGATACGCAGGTTCCAACGCCGCTCGATCTGATCGACACTGAGTCCGGCAACCAGGTTGTCGGCTGGAACCCGCGCCTCCTGAATGCTGAAGTCGCTGACGCCATAGGTCTCGGCGTAATAATCCATCGGGTCGCGGGCCTGCAGCAGCTTGTCGGTGCCGCGCGCGGGCAGCACGAAGCGGCCGGCGAGCACGAAGTAGAGGATGCCGGTTGCCACCAGTGCAAGGCCGATTGGCGTCACCGAGAACAGCCCGAAGGTCTCCATCTGTTGGTCTGGGGGGAGTCCTTGATTAGTGGTCTTGATGAGGTCGTTGAGCAGGATCAGCGGACTTGACCCGACCATGGTGATGGTGCCGCCGAGGATGGCGCAAAAGCCCATTGGCATCAGCAGCCGTGACATCGGCAGACCGGTGCGGGCCGAGATGCGGCTGACCACCGGCAGGAATAGGGCGGCGGCGCCAACGTTCTGCATGAACGACGAGATGACGCCGACGGTGCTCGAGACCAAGGGGATGATGCGCGCCTCGGTACTGCCGCCGATGCGCATGATGAAGCCGGCGACCCGCGTCATCAGGCCGGTCTTGTCCAGAGCGGCGCCGATGATCATCACTGCGATGATCGAGATCACCGCATTCGAGGCGAAGCCATCGAAGAGATTGGCCAAGGGCACCAGACCGGTTTCCAGACCCATGAGCGGCGCAGCGAGTGTGGTCAGCCCGAGCAGCACCATTATGCTGATCGCGGCCACGTCAACTGGCACCACCTCGAATGCGAACAGGAAGACCGTGAGCACTAGGACCGCCATCACCCAGGCGATCTCGATCGAGGGCACCTGCCCGGCGAGCCAGATCGCGAAGACCGCCAGCACGACGCCGGCGAGGTCGGTGAAGCTGATCCCCTTCAGCAGTTTACCCATGCAAGAATTCTCCTAAGGTCTAGACCTGCGATCACGCCAAGACGGTCGGATCGCTGCTCGGTTTATACTGAGTGGCGACGCTGATAGCTTGTTAATGCTATTGCTAATGCTCTTGCTAATGCTCTTGCTAATGCTACTGAAACCCGGCGTGCCTCGCTTGGCCGATTGCAATCTGGGCGAATACCGACATAGATCATTTGCCGCTAACAGATCGCCGCGTGTCGGTCCGAGCGTGCGTTGAAGCCTTGCTCAGGCTGGCCTAGTATCAAGGTAGTGCGCAACCACAGCGCACCAACCAGCATCGGTGGACCCTCAATGCATCCTGATACGGCCTCGCGCGTTCGGCAATCTTGGGCGCTGATCCTGCCGCAGCGAAAAACTGTTTGTTGCGATTTCTACCGACGCCTATTCGGTCTTTTTCCCGAGCTTAGGCCGCTGTTCAAGGGCGAGATCAGCGAGCAAGCCGATCTCTTTGTCACGATGATCAACACCGTGATCAGCGCACTCGAGCATCCTGAGCGAGTACGGCCCTTGATCGAGATCCTGGGGGCGCGCCATGCAGACTATGGGGTCCAGCCTGAGGATTATGCAAAATTCGAGCGGGTCCTCATCGAGACCTTAGGTGATGCGCTAGGCGATGAGCTGGATGCTGAAGGGCTGGCCGCTTGGCGCGAGGTGTTTGAAACGCTCGCGCAGACCATGCAAGCTGGTGCAGCGCATTAAGCCTGAAGTCAGCCAGCGCTCGGCAGCTGCTCGGCCGGAATCTCGCGCAGCAAGGGGGCGTCGCGATCCTTGTCCGACAGAATCGGCTGAATGCCTGTCGGCCAGTCGATGCCGATGTCGGGGTCATCCCAGCGCACGGCAAACTGCGTCTCCGGATGGTAGGTATCGGTGCACTTGTAGCTGAAGATCGCCGTGTCGCTGGTCACCAGATAGCCATGCAGGAAACCCGGCGGCACCCAGAATTGGTGCTTGTTCTCGGCGCTGAGCTCGGCGCCGACCCAGTGCCCAAAGGTGGGCGAGCCCTTGCGCACATCGACGGCGACATCGAACACCGCGCCGGTGATCACCTGCACCAGCTTACCCTGTCCGTGGGGATGTTGAATATGCAGCCCGCGCAGGGTGCCATACCCCGAGAAGGCCTGGTTGTCCTGCACGAAGACCGGCCCGATGCCCTGCTCGGCGTACCGCTCTTGCTGCCAGGTCTCGCAGAACCAGCCACGATGATCGCCAAAGACCTTGGGCTCGATCAACAAGACATCGGGGATGGCGGTGGCCGTGATCTTCATGGCGCAGGTCCTCGCGTGATGAGTCCGAGCAGATAGTCGCCGTAACCGCTCTTGCGCAGGGGCTCGGCCACTGCGCGCAGGGCCGCGTCGTCGATCCAGCCGTTGGTGTAGGCGATCTCCTCCGGGGCGCAGATCTTCAGCCCTTGGCGCTTCTCGATGGTTTCAATGAAATTGGCCGCCTCGATCAGCGATTCATGGGTGCCGGTATCGAGCCAGGCGATACCGCGGCTCAGACGCTCGACATGCAGCTGACTCTGCTGCAGATAGCGGCGGTTGAGATCGGTGATCTCGAGCTCACCGCGTGCCGACGGCTCGAGCTCAGCGGCATAGTCGCAGGCCTGCTCGTCATAGAAGTACAGGCCGGTGATGGCGTAATTGGAGCGCGGCTTGGGCGGCTTCTCTTCAAGCCCAATCACCCGCCCCTCGGCATCGAGTTCGGCGACGCCATAGCGCTCTGGATCACGCACCCAGTAGCCGAAGACGCTAGCGCCCTCGGTGTGGGCTGCGGCGGCGCGCAGATGGGTGCGCAGGCCGCCGCCATAGAAGATGTTGTCGCCGAGGATCAGGCAGGACGGCGCACCGGCCAGGAAATCGCGACCGATGATGAAGGCCTGCGCCAGCCCCCCTGGCTCCGGCTGCACCGCGTAGGTGATCTGGACGCCCCACTGGCTGCCATCGCCCAGCAGCTTGTGGAAGGCCGGCGCATCGTGCGGCGTGGTGATCACCAGCACCTCGCGGATGCCAGCCATCATCAGCACCGCGAGCGGATAGTAGATCATCGGCTTGTCGTAGACCGGCAGCAGCTGCTTGCTGATGCTCAGCGTGAGCGGATGCAGCCGGGTGCCGGAGCCGCCGGCGAGGATGATACCCTTTCGCTTCATCTGGTTTTGCTCCTTATGCCTGGCCGCCAAGGCGCTCGCCGCGATAGCTGCCGTCGGTTACGCGCTGGGTCCATGCTTGGTTGTCGAGATACCAGGCCAGGGTGCGGGCAAGCCCGGTCTCGAAGGTCTCAATGGGCTGCCAGCCGAGCTCGGTCTGGATCTTGGTCGCATCGATGGCGTAGCGGCGATCATGGCCAGGGCGGTCGGTGACGAACTCCTTGAGCTGGTCATGCGGGCGATGCGGTGAGTTGGGCAGGGTCTCATCGAGCAGGCGACAGAGGGTGTCGACCACCTCGAGATTGGTGCGCTCGCTGTCACCGCCGATGTTGTAGACCTCGCCCGGCCTTCCGGCCTCGAGTACGCGATCGATCGCGCGACAGTGATCCTCGACATAGAGCCAATCGCGGATATTGCCGCCGTCGCCGTAGATTGGCAGTGGCTTGCCGGCAAGCGCTTTGGCGATCATCAGCGGAATCAGCTTTTCCGGAAACTGGTACGGACCATAGTTGTTCGAGCAGTTGGTCGTCAGCACCGGCAGCCCGTAGGTGTGATGCCAAGCGCGCACCAGATGATCCGAAGCGGCCTTGGAGGCCGAGTAGGGCGAGTTTGGCGCATAGGCGGTGGTCTCGGTGAACTTGCCGCTCGGTCCCAGCGAGCCGTAGACCTCATCGGTGGAGACGTGCAGAAACCGGAACGCCTCGCGCCGGCTCGCATCCAGCGCACTCCAGTAGGCCTTGGCGCTATCGAGCAGACTAAAGGTGCCGAGCACATTGGTCTCGATAAAGGCGGCGGGGCCATCGATCGAGCGGTCGACATGGCTCTCGGCGGCAAAGTTGACCACCGCATCGACCTGATACTCGCGCAGCAGATGTCCGACCAATGCCTGGTTGCCGATATCGCCTTCGATGAAGACGTGCCGCGGATCATCGCGAAACTCGGCGAGGGTATCCGGGTTGCCGGCATAGGTGAGTTTGTCGAGATTGATCACCCGCTCATCGCCTTGGCGCATCTTGAGGTGAACAAAGTTACCGCCGATGAAGCCGGCACCACCGGTGACGAGGAGTGTTTTCATAATCTGATGATGGAGCCTTCCTGAACAAGACGCTCATGATACCACTTCGGGCTTGATGCTCCTGCTCGGCGCCTTGGGCCGAAGTCGCTTTTCGCTGGCGTGATTCGTTACGATGCTCTGCCCCAGTCAACCACCGGTGCGGCGGACCTCGATCACATCGCTGAGCTGGCGCAGCTTGGCGCACACCTGCTCGAGCTGATCGATGTCGCTGACCTCGACCCGAAAGCGCATGCTGGCGCGGTCATTAGTGGCATCGGTTTGGGTCTCGGTGGCGATGACGTTGGCGTCCTCGTCGGCGAGCACTGAGGAGACATCGCGCAGGAGTCCCTTGCGGTCAGCCGCCGTAATGACGATGTCAACGGGGTAGGTGGCATGGTTGGGCTGTTCGGCCCATTCTACGTCGATCAGTCGCTCCTGCTCCTCGTCGGTCAGATTGGTGATGTTGCTGCAATTGGCGCGGTGCACAGCGACCCCGCGGCCACGGGTGATGAAGCCGATGATCGGGTCATCGGGGACTGGATGGCAGCAGCTCGCGATCTGGGTCATCAGGTCCGGCACGCCGGCGACCACGACCTCTGGCTGTCCCTGGTGCTGGCGCTTGCGTCGGCTCTGAGCAAGCTGCGCGCCCTGCTCGGACTCCGTCAGCGCGTCGCGGCGCTCGTGACGCGGCTCACCGACCTGACGAGCGGCGGTGCCGACTGACAGATCGCCACGGCCGATCGCGGCCAGCACGTCATCGCCGCGCTGCAGGTTGAAGCGCTCCGCCAGCTGATCTAGCGGTGGCTTGGCATCGATGCCGAGGCGCGTGAGTTCCTTGTCGAGCAGATTGCGGCCCTCGGTCAGATGGCGCTCAAAGTCCTGCTGCTTGAACCATTGCCGCACCCGGTTGCGCGCCCGCGAGGTGGTCAGATAACCGTGATGAATGCTCAGCCAGTCGCGGCTCGGCGAGGCGTTCTTCTGCGTGATGATTTCGACTGTCTCGCCATTGGCGAGCTTATGCGTCAGCGGCACGATGCGCCCATCGACCCGCGCGCCCCGGCAGTGATGACCGACCTCGGAATGGATCGCGTAGGCAAAGTCGAGCGGCGTCGCCCCCGGCGGTAGCTCCACCACCTTGGCTTGCGGGGTCAGCACATAGATGCTCGCGGCGACCTCCTGGTGCGTCGCTGCCGCGCGCGCTCGGGTTGGTGCTGGATCACCGCTAGCACCAATATCGGCCTGTGCGCCTTCTCCAGTACCTGAGCCGGCACTCGCATCCGCGCTCGTTTCACCACCAGCGCTTGCGTCGCCGTTCGGCTCGGCCTCCAGGGTGCGCTCCAACCAGTTGCGCATCAGCACGATGCGGCGCTGAAAGGCTGCATCATGCCCAGCGGCCTCTTTGTAGGCCCAATGTGCGGCGATACCGTATTCGGCATGCTGGTGCATCTCTGGGGTGCGAATCTGCACCTCGAGCACCTTGCCATCGGGTCCGGTGACCGCGGTATGCAGCGAGCGATAGAGGTTGCCCTTGGGCTTAGAGATATAGTCGTCGAACTCCTCCGGGATATACGGCCAGAGGCTATGGACCACGCTCAGCGCCGTATAGCAGTCATCCTCGCTGTCGACCATGATGCGCACCGCGCGCAGGTCGAAGATGCCGTCGATATCGACGCGCTTGCGCTGCATCTTGCGCCAGATGCTGTAGATGTGTTTCGGCCGGCCGGTGATGCTTGCCTGCAATCCGATGCGGCTGAACTCGCGCTGTAGGCTGTCGACGACCTCGGCGATAAACTGCTGACGCTCCTCACGACGCTCGTGCAGCAGACGCGCGATGCGTTGATACTCGCCGGGCTGCGAATAGCGCAAGGACAGGTCTTCGAGCTCCCACTTGAGCTGCCAAACCCCAAGCCGGTTGGCGAGCGGGGCATAGAGTCGCGTGGTGTCTTTGGCCAGCTCGCGCAGCCGTTCGGCTGACAGATGCTTGGCCGCGCGCATGAGATAGAGGCGCTCGGCGAGCACGATCAGGATGGCACGCACGTCTTCGGCGATCGCCAGCAACATGCGTCTGAGGTTCTCTTCGCGGCGCGCGTGCTCACGGGGCTTGTCGCGCGGTTTATCACGCGGCCCACTGCTCGCCTTCGGCTCCAGCTCGGCGAGCTGGGCGATGCGCCCCAGATCCTGAACCATGCGGGAAACGCCGGGACCGCAGTGTGCATTGAGCGTTGCCGCATCGATCTCGGCGCGGCCGATACAGCCGCCAAGCAGGGCGGCGCAAAGGGTCTCGGTATCCAGCCGCAGCCCCATCAGGATGTCGGCGGTGCCAAGCCGATGGCGCGCGGCGCTCTCGCCGGTCTCGAGCAGCTCGTCTCCCACGCAGCGTTGCATCAGCCTGATGGCATCGGCGATGCGGGCGCGGCCCTGCTCACCGTAGTGCGTTGGGATCTGCTCGAGCCAGAGCGCGGCGGCGGTGTCGTCGTCGATCTCGGCCGTGGGGAGGGCTGTTCGCGGTGTGACCATGGAGCCGATCGGCGCCTTACTCGAGTAGATGGCTGACCAGGCCATCGGCGAGCTTGGGCTCGAACCAGGTGGACTTGGGCGGCATCAGCGCGTCGGCATCGGCCACCGCCAGCAGGTCCTCCATCCGCGTTGCGGGCAGCGAGAAGGCCACCGCCATCTCGCCACTGTCGACGCGCGCGCTGAGCCCCTCGAGTCCGCGGATGCCGCCGACGAAGTCGATCCGCTCATCGCGGCGTGGATCGGTGATACCGAGCACCGGCTCGATCAGCTGATCGTGCAGCAGACTCACATCGAGTCGACCGATCGGATCGGTGGCTGGGATACGTTCAGGCGACAGGGTGAGCCGATACCAAAGTCCCGCTAGATAGAGACCGACCTCTCCACGCTCGGTCGGCGCCACCGGCTGCGCGCTTGGCTCGATGCGATAGGATGCCGCGATACGGTCGAGGAATCGATCAGGCTTGAGGCCGTTCAAATCCCGCACCACGCGGTTGTAGGGCAGGATGCGGAGCTGATCATGAGCGAAGAGCACGGCCAGAAAGTGATCGCTCGGCTGCGGCTTCGCCTCGCCGTCTGTCGTTGCGGCTGCCGTTGTCTTGTCGGTGGTGGTCGCGTCTGTCGTTGCCGTTGCTGTTGCCTGTGTCGTTGCGGTTGTATGTGTGGTTGGGTTCGCGTTTGCGTTTGGCGTTGCCTTGGCGGTCGCACTCTGCTGTCGTGCTTCGGCGACGCGCGCGGCGGCTGCGGCGCGGTGATGACCATCGGCGATGTAGAGTCGATCGACTGCGGCGAACGCCTGATCGAAGGCGGCGATCTCATCGTCGGCATCGATTGACCAGAGCTGATGACGCACGCCGTCGGCGGCGCGGATGTCGATGGCCGACGGACCTTGGCAGATGGCTTGCAGCCGCTTGTCGATGGCCGAGGCCGCACGATAGGCGAGGAACACCGGACCGGTTTGGGCGTTGAGCGCGCTGATCTGGCGCACGCGGTCCTGCTCCTTTGCCGGGCGGGTCAGTTCATGCCGGCGGATCTGGCCGTTGAGATAGGCTGCCACCGAGGCGGCGGCGACCAACCCGGTCTGCTGGTGCTCGCCAAGGCTCAGGCGATAGGCGTAGTAGCGCGGTGTTGGATCTTGTTGCAGGGTGCCGTCTGCGCGCAGCCGCTCTAGGTTCTCGCGCGCCTTGGCGTAAACCGCTTCGGAATAGGGGTCGGTGCCCTCCGGTAGATCGACCTCGGCGCGCGAGATGTGCAGGAAGCTCAACGGCCGCCCCTGCACCATCGCGCGTGCCTCAGCGGTGCTCATCACATCGTAGGGCGGCGCGGCCACCTCGGCGGCGAGCTCGGCACGCGGCCGGAGACCGGCAAAGGGTGCAATCAGGCTCATTGGCAATCCAGTCTGGCTTATTGGGACGATCGCTTTAGTGGCTGTCCATTTTCTACTTCCCGATAATCGCTCAACGATGGCCCACAAATCGGGAAGAAGTTGATGGATAGTTTCTTAGGGCGGAGGCGGCCTCAGCGCGGTGGCGGCGCGTAGAGGAGGCCACCCTGGGTCCAGAGCGCGTTCAGGCCGCGTTTGATGTTGAGCCCAGAGGCCTTGCCCAGGTTGCGCTCGAACAGCTCGGCATAGTTGCCAACCGCAAGGATCACCCGATAGCTCCATTCTGGCTCGATGCCGAGCACCTTGGCGCTCTCGCCGTCGAGATCGAGCAGGGTGCGCACCGCATCCGTTTGCGCACGCGCCTTGGCGGTGACGACATTATCCGAGCTGATGCCCATCTCCTCGGCGTTGATCAGCGTGTAGAGCGTCCAACGCACCAGATCCAGCATCCGCGTCTCGCCCTTGACGACCGCGGGCGAGAGCGGATCACGCGAGATCACCTCCGGCAGGATGCGCTGGCTCTCGGGCTGCTCGAGCCGAGCGCGTAGCGCGTAGAGCTGCGAGCGGTCGCTGGTCAGGGTCGTGCACTCGCCGTCAAGGTAGGCCTTGGTGGCGGCCTTGAGATCCGGGTACTGCGTCAGCTCCATCGGCATCTGATGGCGTTGAAAGTAGCGCTTGGCGCTATCGATACTGGTGGTGTCGGCGATGGCGCAGATCCGGGCGCCGCCGAGCTCGAGTGCACTCAGGGTGTTGGTCGAGCGCGGCACCATGAAGCCTTGGCCGTCGTAGTAGAGGATGGCGGCGAAGCTGACGCCTTGGGTCAGGTCGCGCGCCTGATTCCAAGTGGTATTACGCGCGAGTAGGTCGATCTTGCCGTCACGCAGCGCATCGAAACGCTCGGCTGTGGTCAGTGGGATCAGTTCGACCTTGTCGGCTGAGCCAAGGGCAGCGGCGGCAACGGCGCGGCAGAGGTCGACATCGATGCCGCTCCAGTCGCCGTCGTCATCCCGATAGGAGAGGCCGGGGATCTCGCCATTGACGCCACAGCGCAGCAGCCCGCGCTCGCGGACGTCATCCAGTTGGTCAGCGGCCGCTGCGAGCGGGGCGAGGAGCAGAACGAGCAAAAGCCCGAGGAGCCTGTAGGTCGTGAGTTGCATTGATCGAATCCTGTTCCTAAAAACCTAAACAAAGGGCTGACGGAGGTTTCTCGGCACTGCGCTCTCCGTTGATCGCGCCCGGGCGGGCGAGCAACGGGGGTCTTAGTCAGTGCTCACCAGGACAGCAAGGCCCATTGCGGCACTTGCATGTGGAAGCCCGGTCGTCCGCGGTTCCATTCCATATTGCCGGAGCCGTCGGTATCCACCAGATAGTAGGGGGCGCCGGCCGTGGGGGTGATCCGCACCATGTAGACGTTATTATTGACGCTGAACTCCTCGACGGTGCGGTTCTGATAATCACGAACGCGCACCTGAGGCGCGATATCGGCCTCGGTGACACGCAGATCGAGCTCACTCAGCGATGGCTGCGCCCAGGCGGTCGTTGTCAAGACCGCGACGCAGCCGCCAAGCAGACCGATGGCATGGGGGCGGCAGAACCTGAGTCGGCGCATGGGGTTTCCCGGCAGTCAAAATAAGCTGAGATGATAGCAGGAACGCTAAGCGGCCCGCCGCTCGCTCATTCTCCGGCAAATCCGTTCTCGCCTGCAGGCCAGTGGCGTGATGAGCCTGAGGCATGGAGTTGCGGGTCATGGCGAGATCATCGAAGATGCGGTGGAGGTTGTGCGCGAGTGCTGCGATTGTCGTCGAGACCGAGTCGTTGCTCTTGAGTCTTGATCAGCCCGACGATTAATCGGTGCCGCCGCATGATGTTTCTGGTCCGTGTCCGGTGCGCAAGGTGCAGCGGTCCTCATCCCAGTGCGACATGAAGGAAGTCGAGGTCGTCGCTCAGTGCGGTAGGGTTCCATCCAGGTAGCGCGCGTTTCGGTGCGCCCGAGCTGCAAGGTGTGTGAAGCGCTGGATGCTGGCGCGCCCCGGTTGGCGAAGTGTAGAAAACCTAAACTCTTTGGTCTTGGAGCCGGACACCGTTGCAAGCAACACATCATGATATTCCCTTACCCTGAAGGACAACGATTAAGGGTGTGCGCTGCGGTACGCGAGTGCACGGTCATTACAAATCGGGCGCGCTCAAAACCGCACGGCGAATTGAAGGCCGAATATGGACCAGTATCTAGAAATATCGCTAGGGTTTGGATTGTCCTCCAAAGGTAGCCAAGCGATACCGTTCACGTAATGATACTCGAGACGAGCCAAACCCCATTGTTTGAAACGCCAAGTCACGCCGGCTGTCAGATCCTTGGCGTATCTGAAATAGCTCGGCAATCCAGTGGTAGCCTGGTATTGCTTGCCGTCTCTGTCATCTCGGTCACTGAACAAGACGTCGTAACGAAGGAATCCCTCCCAGCGAGGCGTGAAACGGTATAGCCCTTCCACATACATGCTTTCGCCAACAGTTTGCGACCTCGCTCGGCCGAATCCCTTGGTATTGAATGCGCGGGGACCGAATTCGCTGGTTAGGCTGAAGTGCTCGGCATTATATTGTATGGAGAAGATAAGGGGCTTGAACAGAATTTCACCCGACGGAAGCGGATCGCTAAGACCGTCTGGATCATAGCTCACACCGACGTGGCCACCCGACATCCCCAGCCTCCAGCGCCCCCCGTCACGCTCGTACAGCAAACGCCCGAGAAACGAAAGATTGCTGTCGAGCCTTCCAGGAAAATCCCGGCCCAATAAAGCTTGCTCGACACCCACGGCCCCTGTCCTGGGATAGCCAATATTCGCCTGAAAATAGAAATCGCCGATGTCTGATCGAATGTCACTGTAGAACTGGATCGCATCGGAGGCCAAGGAAAAATCGCGCGTGCGATCGAAGTAAATCGATTGCGGCAGCAGGATGCTGGAGCGGGTGAAGGCAACGTCGCGGGTCTCGTTGAAGAAACCCAAGGGATTCAGCACGCGCCCTCCGCGCACGCCAACTTTCAGTGTAGGCGTGGAGATAGGGGAATAATCGATCAAGCCATAGTCCAATCGCACTTTGCCGTCGTCATTCTCGCCCGCTTTACGAGACGTGAGCTGGGCGGAAATGAGAAAATCTTGTTGCGGGCGCCACGAGCCATTGACCCCCAGCTCCCAGAAATCGAGCGATAATTCATCCTTGCTCTGGCCGAATAGATTGTTGCCAGTCGTAACCAACGGATTGAGCGCGGCGAAGCCATGCACCTGAACGCTTTTTGGGATCTCGGTGGCAAGACTGACGCTTGTCATCAGCCCTAGACCCAGTAACAGTATTCCATGTTTCATTGTGCCTTGATCTCAATGATACTGACGTCGTCCCGCAAGTAATCATCCGGAAGATAGCCGATTGCGCCCGGCGTCATCGTGACACGCTTTCGCATCTCCTCGACTGTAGCGACCTGGTTTGGAGCCTGGCCGGTTCCTGAAAAAACAAGGCGGTCCCAGGCTTGTTGGAGCTGATAGGCAAAGACCTGTAGTTTTTCCTTGGCGAACCGCTGGTGGATATCGGAATCCCCCTCCAGGACGAAGACCCGTACCGGCGTACCATCCGGCCATTTCAGGAGGCGCATACCGAAAATCAAACGGGCGGTCGTGAGGTCAAGCTCCCTAACTCCAACATCCTGATTGGCGGTGATCTCAAGCGCGGCCGCATGAGTAACAACGCTTGTGAGAAAGAGAACGACTTGACCTATCCGACGCGCGCCAAGAGCGAGTCTAAGAAAAGGAAAATGGCCTCTTTCGATGCGCATGCATTCAAGCCGCCGTTGGCGTCGGTAGCGGTGGCGGAAAAAGGTGTCCGCCATCGGTCAGGAGCTCCCACACAGGTTTGTTATTGTGATAAATCCGGGACATGAGGTCGTACACCGAGCCGAAATAGGATCGTCTGATGCCATGGTACTCAATCTCAGGCCCGATCGGCATCAGATGGCCTTGATCATCGCTTCGCCCATAACCCCGTGGCTTACTCAATTTTTTCGGCTTTATGCTCAAAAAATCAGTGCCTTGCGCCGCTTCCAGTAGAACTGAGGCAGCAGGTGGACGAACCGATGATCAAGGCCCATCAGATCGAGTCCAAAACGCCCCAATAAACGATTGAGTCTAGGCTCCATGCCAGCCAGCCAATGCGTGACCTCATGCTCGACGGATAGTCGCATTGTGGCTACCATCAGAGCCAAAACAGGATGTGGAAAATGGAGTCGGCACTGGTCTCCAGGTGGTCGAATCCCTTGCTCGCTGCCGAATTCAGTCGCCGCTTCACCCTTGCGCCGACGGAACGCGCTGCTCAGGATCAAGCGCGAGATCTCGGCTGTCGTTTCCCGGGGCATGTTGACGAGCACCGAGGCATCGAGTGAATCCTCGGCAAAGGCCTCAATCGGAAAGCGAGGAGGTTCTTCGCCCGGCTTCGCCAGCACCAGTCGCACGACTCCCGCCAACTGCTCGCTCGGTCGATGCTGAATCAGACAGTGGACGGCGTGACCGTCATACTCGTCGCGTTCCATCTGGTCGCTGAACCGCCACGACTCAAAGCCAGGGAGCTTGATCTCCTGACTGTAGACCTGGAAGCGCAGCCGGTAGGCCTCCTCCAACAGGTCAGGCGAGTTCGCCGGGATGACGTTGAAGTATTCCGAAAAGGCGTTGAGTAGGTCGTTCACAGTTGTTCTCTTAACTGGCAAGGCTGGAGGTAAACAAAGCCTAGTCGTCTATCGTGAGCATCAACACTTCGTCGTGCCTCAGCATGGACCATGGCTGCAGTAATCACAACCATCGTCAATCTAAAGCTGGCTCGGAGACATCACTTATCGGCATCGCAAGTCATCGTTCTGAACTCATGGAATATTCGGTTGCCCTGTGGCTCATCCTGATAGCGGTTCATGGCGTTCAGCCCGATTGGCGCAGCGCGGCCAAGGGTGGACGCACCAACAGCCCATAGGTGCCCAGGGTGCCAGCGGCGCCGACCAGCAGCCCGCTGCCGAGCACGCCGCCGATCCACAGCCAGGGGTTGAAGGCAAACGGTAGCCCGAACAGCTCGCGCGCCAGCACCCAGCCGGTCAGCTCGGCGAACAGCGAGGCAATGAGCCCGGCCAGCAGCCCCGCTGTGGTTAGCTCGACGGCGAGCGCCAACAGCAGCTGGCGGCGCTGTGCCCCGAGTGCACGCAGCACGCCATGCTCGGCGCGCCGCACCGCCAGGCTGGCCTGAATGCCGGCATACATCACCAGCAGGCCGGCAACTAGGGTGAACAGGAAGACGAATTCAACCGCCTGAATCCCTTGTCGAATGATGCCTTGGACCTGTTCGAGCAGGGTGCCGACATCGATCAGGGTGACGCTGGGGAAGGCTTGCACCAGCTCGCTGACCAGCGCCTCCTCGCCATCGGCCAGATAGAAGCTGGTGACATAGGTTGCCGGTTCGGCGGCAAGCAGCGAGGGCGAGGCAATGACGAAGAAGTTGACGTTGAAGCTGTCCCATTGCACCTGGCGCAGGCTGGTGACGGGTGCCTCCAGCTCGCGTCCAGCGACCCAGAAACGCAGCGTCTCGCCGAGTTCGATGCCGAGCGTCTCGGCGATGCCTTCCTCGACCGAGAACTGACTTGGCGCCTCGGCATCGGCCCACCAACGTCCGGCGACGATCTCGTTATCGCCCTGCATCTGCACCGCGAAGCTGAGATTGAACTCGCGCTCTGCGAGCCGCCGCGCGCGCGGGTCCTCGAAGTCCTCTTCTGGATTCACGGCCTCACCGTCGATGGCCTGCAGACGGCCGCGCACCATCGGATAGATGCCGGAGGATTTCAGGCCCTGCTGGCGCAGAAAGGCAGCGAGGGCATCGACCTCGCCCGGCTGAATGTTGATCAAAAAGCGGTTTGGTGCGCCCTCAGGGAGGGTCTCTTGCCAGCTGCGCAGCAGGTCGAGGCGCACCACGGCCAGTAGCAGTAGCGCCAAGATGCCGAGCCCCAGACCGACGATGCTCAACACGGCTGCCGTCGGCCGTCGCGACAGCCCGGCGAGCCCGAGTCGCCAGATCCCGCGGGCATGATTGGTGGCGCGACCAGCGAGCCAGACCAGTAGGCTCGCGACCAGGCCGAGCACCAGCACGGCCGCTGCGACACCGCCGAGCAGCTTGCCGGCGAGCGCCGGATCGCCGGCCTGCCACAGGATCAACAACGCCAGTGCCCCTAGCGCGGCGGCGGCACTGACCGCGACCGAGGCCCGCGGCGGACCCAGATCGCGCCGCAGCACCCGCAGCGGCGGTACATCGGCAAGCTGTAGCAGTGGCGGTAGCCCAAAGCCGGCCAGCGCCACCAGGCCGGTGCCGAGTCCAACCCAGGCCGGCGTGCTGCCGGCAGCGGGTAAAGCACCGGGGAACCAGTCCGCGAGCAACGCTGCCAGCCCAAATTGCGCCAGCCAGCCGAGCGCAACACCCATCATGCCTGCGACCAGGCCGAAGAAGAGCAAGCGTAGTGCGAATACCCGCGTCAGCAGATGCCGCGGTGCGCCCAGGCAGCGCATCACCGCAACGGCATCGGTCTGGCGCTCGACTAGCCGTCGGCTGGCCAACGCCATCGCCGCGCCGGCGACCAGCAGCGTCGTCAGCGCGGCTAGATGCAAGAAGCGGCTGGCCCGATCAACCGCCGATTCAAACTCCGGGCGGGCGTTACGCGCGTCGATCAGCTCCGCATCCGGTGGCAGTCGCGTCGCCACCCAATCGCGATAGGCGGCCACGGCATCTGATTCACCGGCGATCAGCAGCCGATGGCTGACACGGCTCGCCTCGTTGACCAACCCGGTCGCCTCCACATCGGTCAGCGCCATCATCACGCGCGGCGCGATCTGGAAGAAATTACCCCCACGGTCAGGCTCGTAGGCGATGACGGCACTGATCGGCAGCTCGCGCGCTCCCAGGGTCAGCGGGCTTCCGGCCTGCTTATCCAGTACATGCAGGAGGCGCGGCTCGACCCAGACCTCGCCGGACGCAGGGCCGGTCGCAACTGGGATCTCGGCTGCGTGTGCGGCCGGGGCTGAGGTTGCGGGATCAGTCGAACCATCGTTTTCGACGCGATTAGTTGTGTCAAGGCCGCTCGAACGCTGTTTGAGCCGCAGTTCGCCGCGCAGCGGATAGCCGGGATCGACGGCCTTGACCTGCACCAGCTGGCTGGTGTCACCGGCGAAGACCACGCTGCGGAAGGTCAGGGTGCGCGCCAGCTTCAGCCCCCGTTTCTCAGCCTCATCGGCAAGCGAGGCCGAGATAGGTCTAGTCGCGTCGATGGCTAGATCAGCCGCGAGCAGCTCGCCACCTTGACGTTGCATCGCCGTCTCGATGCGATCGGTGAAGAAGCCGACGGCGGTGATCGCCGCGACGGTCAAGATCAGCGCGGCGGCGAGTAGATACAGCTCTCCACTGCGCCAGTCGCGACGTAGCAGGCGCAGCGCAAGCCGCCAGGCGGCAATTGAGCCCGGCGCGGCCCCCACCATTTGAGCTTCCCGATTGAACATCGCACGATTGCTCATGAGGTTACCGTCTTGAGGCTCGCTAATCATGCCGCCACCTCGAGGCGTCCTCCGCTCATGCTGAGCCGGCGGTCGCAACGGCGGGCCAACGCGGGGTCATGGGTGACCAGCACCAGCGCCGCGCCTGCATCTTCACGCAGTCCGAACAGCAGATCGATGATACGCGTGCCGGTGGCCTCGTCCAGGTTGCCGGTGGGCTCATCGGCGAACAGTACCTCGGGGCCGGGCGCAAAGGCACGGGCAATCGCCACTCGCTGTTGTTCACCACCGGAGAGTTGGCGCGGATAATGGCCACGTCGCTCGCTCAGCCCCACACGCTCGAGTGCGGCCTCGGCGGTGCGCTTGGCTGAGCCGGCGTTGAGGCCGCTGGCGAGTTCCAATGGCAACAACACATTCTCGAGCGCGGTCAAGGTCGGGATCAGCTGGAAGCTCTGGAACACGAAGCCGACCCGACCAGCACGCAAGGCGGCGCGAGCATCTTCGTCAAGTGGCTCGAGCGAGCTGCCGCAGAGTTCAACCGATCCGCTGCTGGCGCGATCCAGCCCAGCGAGCAGCCCAAGCAGGGTCGACTTGCCGCTGCCGGAGGCGCCGATGATCGCCACCGCCTCGCCCGGCGCGACCTCAAGATCGACCGCGTTGAGGATCTCCAGCGCGCCGGTCGGGCCGATGACCTGCTTGGACAGGCCGCGCACGCGACAGATCGGTCCGGCCGCGGCGGCAATGCCTGGCTTGGCTGGCGCTGGGTCGGTACCCTTGCTCGCATTGGCCTTGAAACCGTCGTTATTGGGAGCCTGATCCAACATGCTGCGTCTTCTCCTCTCATTACTGTTGTCACTGACCCTCGCGGCCATGACCGAGGCATCGCCGAGCGAGCCTGTGGCGGCCCGTGCCTTCGATCAGGGGCAGATCGATCGCGTTGCCGAGGCGCCAATCGCCGACGCCACGGAGGTCTCCGAGGCCAAAGCACCAGCTAAGGCCGCAGAGCGAGCCGAGGCTGCAGAGTCGGTCTCGGCCGCGGGGCTCACCGAGGAGCCGGTGCTGCTGGTGCTCGGCGATAGCCTGAGCGCCGCTTATGGCTTGCCCTTGGACCAGGGCTGGGTGAATCTGTTGCAGGCGCGCATCAATGAGCGCGGTCTTCCTCATCGGGTGGTCGATGCCGCGATCTCGGGTGATACGGTTGCCGGTGGCTTGAGCCGGCTGCCCGCCTTGCTCGTCGAGCACCAGCCGGAGATCGTGCTGATCGAGCTTGGTGCCAATGACGGGCTGCGCGGCTTTCCGCCGTCAAAGATCGAAGACGATCTGGTGACTCTGGTTGAGCAAGCGCAAGCCGCCAATGCGCAAGTGGTACTGATTGGCCTACGTCTCCCGCCTAACTATGGTCCGGCCTACACCGAGCGCTTTCAACAACTGTTCGCAACCGCTGCGGAGCGGACAGGGGTCGCCCTGGTTCCTCGCCTGCTTGCTGGTGTCGCCGAGGATTTCGCGCTGATGCAAGCCGATGGTCTGCATCCGACCGCTGAAGCCCAGCCGATGATCCTCGAGACGGTTTGGTCGGTACTCGCTCCGCTGCTCGGTCATACTGATTGAGCATAGGCGCTGCTGGCTTGCACGAAACGCGGTTGTGCGGCACTCGGCACTGCCGCCTTCAACGATGTGACAGGCTCGGCATCGACATCGGCGGTGAAAGCGGACGGCTTGCAAAAGATCGCTTCGACCTTTGGGTTATGTTGAAATCTCAGCCCCCGAACCCTGTGTCGATGGTTCGATACTCCCAAGCGTCGAAGATGCATCTGTCATGAATCGATTTCTCAGGCTTTTGCTCGCTCTTGCTCTGACCGCCATGCTTGGTGCCTGCGCCTCAGGGCCGCGGGTGGCCGGACAAGAGGTCTACGATGGCCAGGCGGCCGCTGGCATTGTGCGCCCGCCTGGGGCGCGGGGAGCCGTCGTGCAGCGTCGTCTGATCGCCGGGCTTGACCCAATGGCTGCCTTCGCCGGCCTGTATCCGCTGGATTCGCCGCATCAGAGCACGGAGGTCGAGGTCCTGATCGAGCCGGTCGTGGTCGAGGCAGTGCCGAGTCGTGGGGGGTTCGAGCACTTGTTGTTGCAGGTACGCGCTTACCGCAAGAATCACATTGGCGATGGTTTCAGCAAGCGCTACCGAGGCAAGGCGTCGGGTAACCGTGACGCCCTCGACGACATTGTCAAACCCCTCGGTAGGGACTTGAAGCGCCGCTTTGGCGCCAAGCCCGTGTATTGACGTATTAGCGATTCTGAGCTCAGCGATTCAGCTTGCGGAAGCGGCCGCCGCCGGCTTTTAGCGCATCACGAGGCGTGTGGCCGGCTCTGGTAGCGAGTGACGGACATTAGCGGAAACGGCGCAGATACCACCATTCAAACAGTCGCTTGAGCCAGTGGAAGGCTGGCGAGCTGGGTAGCACCAAGTTGTGTTTCGGTGTGCGGGCGACCAACATGCCGCGATCGTTGGCGTCGACGATGCAAAGCAGTTCGACCTTGAAAGTCTCGCTCGGCGTCTTGCCCGCCAGCTCGGCGATTAGGTTTTTGGCGGCGGCGCGCGCTTGCAAATCCGCCATGTGCGCCTGCTTGGGCATCCAGTCCGGCCCCGGGAAGCTGCCTGAATCACCGGCGACATAGGTGCGCTCGAAGCCTGGCACCCGGCACTGCGCATTGGCTTGCAGGAGTCCGCCGGGTGAGCGCGGCAGGTCGGTGTCGTCGAACCAGGCATTGCCGGTCATACCGGGCATGAAGATGATCAGGTCGGCGGGGAATTCGCCGCCTTCGGTGATGATCTTCTCGGCGGTGAACTGCTTCGGCTTATGTCCGAGATGCGTCTCGATACCGACCCGCCGCATCTCGCCGAGCAGCTTGTCGACCGCCTTGGGGCCGAGCCGATTGCCGGGCCGTTCGGCCGGGGTGAAGAAGACAATGCGGAAGCGCTCGCGGCGACCCTCCTTGCGTAGCTGCCGATCGAGGCCGAACAGGAACTCGAAGATCGGTCCGCCGCGCATCGACGAGGGCTCGTTCGGATTCCCCGCGAAACCCATGGCGACGGTGCCACCGTCCATCGCCCGCAGGCGGTCGCGGATGGCCTCGGCCGCGGCAATGCCCTCACAGGGTGTGATCGCATGCTCGATGCCGGGCAGCTTCTTGATGAAGCGCCCGCCGCTGGCAATGATCAGGCCGTCGTTCTCGATCGGGCCAGCATCGGTTTGTAACAGGCGGCCGCCGTCACTCAAACCGGTTGCCGAGGCGGCCAGATGCTCGGCATCCATCTTGCTGAAGAAATGCTTGAGATCGAGCCGCAGATCTTCGCCGCTGCGCAGTCCGCTTGGCACCCAGATCAGGCCCGGATAGTAGACGAACTCAGGGCGGGGGCTGACGACCGTGATCTGGCCCTTGAAGCCCTCGTCGCGGAGGGTTTTCAGGGACGTCAGCGCGCCGAATCCGGCGCCGACGATGGTCACGCGTTGCATAAAAGTCTCCAAAGCTGCTGGTGTCGGTTTGAGGTGGCGTTCGTCCTGTTCTTTGCTAGGGGGCGGCTGAATTGGTTTGACCAACTCGATCGCGACCCCGCATAATAGCCGGCTACGTCCGAAAAGGGCGTTACTCCTTGCTCCATAGCACGCACGGCACAGGATGCGTCGCTAGGGGCTCTATTATCCGTGAGGAGCATTATGCGTCATTACGAGATCGTCTTTCTGGTTCATCCGAGCCAGAGCGAGCAGGTGCCAGCCATGCTGGATCGCTACCGGACCAGCATCGAGTCGCGCGGCGGCCAGATCCATCGGCTGGAGGACTGGGGGCGACGCCAGCTAGCCTATCCGATCAACAAGATCCACAAAGCGCATTACGTGCTGATGAACGTTGAGTGCGATGCGGAGGCCTTGGCCGAACTCGAAAGTGCCTTCCGCTTCAACGATGCGGTGCTACGCAACATGATCATCAAGCGTGATGCGGCGGTCACCGAGCCGTCGCCGCTACTGAAGAGTGGCGATGAGCGTGAGAGTGCAGGCGATGAGGACGGCGGAGACCGAGGCGAGCGGCGTCCGAGACGCTACGAGGAGGGTAGCGAGGGGCGCGGTGGCGAGCGGTCGCGTGATTCAGACCGCGATGCGGATCGCGACTAACCCATAGAACGCATCGCCACCTCGGACGCTGGAGCGCTTGTTTTTCGGAAACTCACAGTGTGCATCACCAGCTCAGATGATGAAGCACCTGTTTCGGGCTAAAGCCTAGCCGTTCCGTATGAGCAATCCGTTCCGCTAGCCGCATCCTTAATCCCCAGTCTACATTCTGTCGAGGCATCCCATGTCACGCTACTTCCGCCGCAAACGCTACTGCCGGTTTACCGCTGAAGGTATCACCGAGATCGATTACAAGGATCTCAACCTGCTCAAGGCCTTCGTCAGTGAGTCAGGCAAGATCGTTCCGAGCCGTATTACCGGCACCTCGGCGCGCTATCAGCGCCAGCTCGCGACGGCGATCAAGCGCGCACGTTTCGTCGCGCTGTTGCCGTACACCGACGGCCACTGAGCCTGAGCTGAATCCCTAAACGCATTCACGAAGGAGATACCCAGTGGACCTGATCCTAATGAAGAAGGTACGTGGCTTGGGCGAACTCGGAGACAAGGTCTCGGTGCGCGCTGGCTACGGCCGCAATTTCCTGATCCCGTCGGGCTTTGCTAAGCCTGCCACCGCCGACAACCTGAAGGCCTTTGAAGAGCGTCGCGCCGAGCTTGAGCGCGAGGCCGCGGAGGCACTCGCGGCTGCTGAAGCACGCAAGGCGAAGCTCGAGGGTGTGATTGTCACGATCCCGCGTAAGGCGGGCGATGAAGGGCGTTTGTTCGGCTCGGTCGGCACCGCCGATATCGCTGCCGCCATCACTGAAGGCGGTCTCGGCATGGAGTTGCTGAAGAGTGAGGTTCGCCTGCCGGATGGTCCGTTCCGGGCCGTCGGTGACTACGATGTCGAATTGCATCTGCATTCTGATGTCGCAGTGACCGTTCGCATCGAGGTCATCCCGGCGAGCTGACGCGATTCGATGAGCTGCCGGCGAATCGGTCAGGCTTAAGGCTTGGCTGCGAGGCCGAAAACAGCAAGCGCCGGAAGCCTAGGCTTCCGGCGCTTTTCGTTTCCTCTGGCCCCGCTTAGATCCGCAGTAGGAGCCGTGCGGGATCTTCCAGGGTGTCCTTAATGGTCTGAAGGAACCGCACGGCCTCGCGCCCGTCGACGATGCGGTGATCATAGGAGAGTGCGAGATACATCATCGGGCGGATGACGACGGCTCCGTCGACCGCGATTGGACGCTCCTGAACCTTGTGCATGCCGAGAATGGCGCTTTGCGGCAGGTTCAGGATGGGGGTCGAGAGCATTGACCCGAAGACCCCGCCGTTGGTGATCGAAAAGGTGCCGCCGGTGAGCTCCTCAAAGCTCAGGGAGCCGTCCTTGGCCTTGTTGGCGAAGTCGACGATGCCACGCTCGACATCAGCCATGCTGAGCTGGTCGCAGTTGCGCAGGATCGGCACGACGAGCCCGCGCTCTGAGCTGACCGCGATGCCAATATCGTAGTAGCCATGGTAGATAATGTCGTTTTCATCCACTGAGGCGTTGATGATCGGGAAACGCTGCAGCGCCTCGACCGCCGCTTTAACGAAGAACGACATCAGCCCGAGGCGCACGCCGTGCGTCTGTTCGAAGCGTTCTTTGTACTGATGGCGCAGTGCCAGTACCGCTGCCATGTCGACCTCATTGAAGGTGGTCAGCATCGCGGCCGTCTGTTGCGCCTCGACCAAGCGCTCTGCGATCCGTGCCCGCAGTCTAGTCATGGGCACCCGTTGCTCGGGTCGCCCTGCCTCGCCGGTGAGTCTTGGTGACTGGGGTTTGCCGAGCGGTTCGGACTCGAGCTCATGGGCAATGGCCCGCTTCTTGGCCAGGGCTGCGGCGTCGGGGTCGATCGCCGGCTCGGCCGCTTCCTGTACATCGAGCCAGGCGATCACGTCAGCCTTGGTGATGCGTCCGCCTTTGCCGCTGCCAGGGATACGGCTGGCGTCGAGGTTCATCTCCTTGACCAGGCGTCTTGCAGCGGGCGCGAGAACCGGGTCGCCAGGGCGCGCCGAGCGCGGATCAGTCGCCTTGTTCTCAGTGCCTGCGGCTTCGCCGGCATCGGCTTCGGCACTGGAGCCGACGCCGCGGTCGACGCGAGTCGCCGGACTCATGTCGTGAGGCGTGCGCGTCTCATGCGCCGTGGCATCCGGCTCTGTGGCCGTCGGGCTCTTGTTGTCTGCCGGCCCAGAGACCTGTGGCTCAATGCTGCCAAGAACACTGTCGTTCGTGACCAGAGCGCCCTCGTCGGCAGTGATGTCGAGCAGGATGCCATCGGCCGGTGATGGCACTTCGAGCACGACCTTGTCGGTCTCCAGATCGACTAGGTTCTCGTCTTGGCGGACCTGATCACCGGGCTTGTAATGCCAGGTCAGTACCGTTGCATCAGCAACCGATTCGGGTAGGGCAGGGACACGAACTTCAGTGGGCATGGGGCTTCGGTTGATCGAGTAATGGGTTGCGCGGACGGCTGTTAGGGTTGATCGTCATCCGATCCAAGCCCGGTGTCGAGCGGGATCGGGATGCGACGATTCATGTTCGGATTGATACGCCCGGTCAGGGCTTCGTCGATCAAACGCTCTTGTTGTTCGACATGTACGGCGCGGTGACCAACGGCGGGGGTGGCGGCCGCGGGCCGGCCGACGTAAAACGCCTGCTTGCCGCTCAGGATGAGCCCATGGAAGCGGTGCTTGATCTGATCCCAAGCGCCTTGGTTTTGGGGCTCCTCTTGGCACCAAATGATCTCCTGGGTATCCGGATAATCGGCCAGCACCGCAGCGAAGGCCTGTTTCGGAAACGGATAGAGCTGCTCGATACGGATGATGGCGACATCGGTCAGGCCCCGAGCATGACGCGCCTCTAATAGGTCATAGTAGACCTTACCGGAACAGAAGATCAGGCGCTCGACCGCTGCCGGGTCGAGCGGGTCAGGCTCTGGAATAACCGGCAGGAAGGCGCCATGCGCGAGTTCGTCTAGGGATGAGACCGCGAGCCGATGCCGGAGTAGGCTCTTCGGCGTCATCACCACCAAGGGCCGTCGATAATCGCGCAACAGCTGCCGGCGCAAGAGATGGAACATCTGCGCCGGGGTGGTCGGCACGCAGACCTGGATGTTGTGTTCGGCGCAGAGCTGCAGGAAGCGCTCCAGCCTCGCCGAGGAGTGTTCGGCGCCTTGTCCTTCGAGGCCATGCGGCAGCAACATCACCAGTCCACAGTCGAGCCCCCACTTGCTGCCCGCCGAACTGATGAACTGGTCGATGACGACCTGGGCGCCATTGGCAAAATCCCCAAACTGGGCCTCCCAGAGCGTCAGGGCATTCGGTTCGGCAGTGGCGAAGCCATACTCGAATCCCAATACGGCTTCTTCCGACAGGATCGAGTCGATGGCGATGAACGGAGCCTGTTGCTCGGGCTGATCGAGCGTTAGACCGGGAGGCGCGGCGAGGTGTTGCAACGGGGTGTAGTCGTTGCCGGTGCGCTGACAATGGACCTTGGCGTGGCGATGCACGAAGGTGCCGCGACTCGCATCCTGACCCGAGAGCCGGACCGGATACCCAGCGTCGAGCAGCGTCGCATAGGCCAGGTTCTCGGCGAAGCCCCAGTTCGCGAGCTGATCGCCTTGTGCCATCTTGCGCCGCTCGGTCCAGACCTTGGCGACGCGGGCATGCAGCTCGAAGCCATCCGGGAGCTGCAGCTGGCGCTCGGCCAGCTCGCGCAGCCGCTTACGCGGAAAGCCGGTGTCTGCTGGCAGGTGCCAGTCGTTGCCAAAGCGCGACTTCCAATCGACCCGGTAGCTATGCTCGAGGCCGCAGAGGACAGGACGGGCAACCACGATCCCGTGCTCGATATTCGAGCGGTAGTCCTCGATCAGCGCCACTGCATCATCGCGGCTGAGCTGACCACGATCGATCAGCCGATCAGCGTAGATGGCACGAGCCGTCGGATGCTGGCGGATGCGCTTATACATCATCGGCTGGGTGACTGCCGGCTCATCGGCCTCGTTGTGGCCGAGGCGACGGTAGCAGATCAGGTCGATGACGACGTCCTTCTTGAACTGGTTACGGTAGTCCAAGGCCAGTCGGGTGACGAAGATCACTGCCTCCGGATCATCGCCGTTCACATGGAAGACCGGTGCTTGCACCATCTTGGCGACGTCGGTGCAATAGAAGGTCGAGCGGGTATCGAGCGGGTTGCTGGTGGTAAAGCCGATTTGATTATTGATCACGATGTGCACGGTGCCGCCGGTACCGTAGCTGCGGGTCTGCGAGAGCTGCAAGGTCTCGGTGACCACGCCCTGGCCAGCGAAGGCGGCATCGCCGTGGATCAGCACCGGCATGACTTGATCACCGCTGCGATCCCCGCGGCGGCGCTGGCGCGCGCGCACCGAGCCTTCGATGACTGGGTTGATGATCTCCAGATGCGAGGGATTGAAGCCGAGTGCGACATGGGTGATGCCGCCTGGTGTGTCGATGTCGGTCGAGAAGCCGAGATGATATTTGACATCGCCGGCGAGCTGGCGCGGACTCAGGCGCACTTGGCCCTCGAACTCGGCAAAGATCTCCTGCGGCGGTTTGCCGAGGATATTCACCAGCACATTGAGCCGGCCGCGATGCGCCATGCCGATCACGAGTTCGCGCACGCCTTTGCGTCCGGCGCGCTGGATCAGCTCGTCGAGTAACGGGATCAGCGCCTCACCGCCCTCGAGCGAAAACCGCTTCTGGCCGACATAGCGGGTGTGTAGGTATTTCTCTAGACCCTCGGCGGCGGTCAGCAAGGTCAGCAGCCAACGCCGATCGGCGGCCTTCAGCTCCGGACGCGCTTGGTAGCCCTCGATGCGCTTTTGCAGCCAGCGCTTCTCGCTGGTCGAGGTCATGTGCATGTACTCAGACCCGACCGGACCACAATAGATACGCTGCAGCAGGTCGATGATGCCCCGCAGTGGCATCCGATCCGGGGCGTAGAGCGAGCCGGTGTGGAAGACCTGGTCGAGGTCGGCGTCTTCGAGACCGTGGTAGCTTGGCAGCAGATCCGCAACCTTCGGCGCTGGTCGCAGTTTCAGTGGGTCCAGGTTTGCGATCTGATGACCGCGGTAGCGGAAGCTGTTGATCAACCGTACAACCGCGGTTTGCTTCTCAGCGGCGGCAGGCTCTAGGCGACTCAGTGAGCGCGTTTGAGCACGGTTGCGACTCTCGTTGGCGAGGCGCTGAAAGTTCTCCCGCACCGGTCCATGTGGGACTTCATTGGCGGCCTCTTGATGGATCAGCTCGAAGCGCTGGCGCCAGGCGAGATCGACACTCTCCGGGTCCTTCAGGAAACGCTCGTAGAGGTCCTCGATGAAGGCTGCGTTGCCGCCGTAGTAGGCGGACGAGTTTCGGAATAGCTCGAGAAGCGCGCTCATGACGTTATCGACGGCAGTCGGAATGGGTCTTGGGCGCTGGCCAGATGTCTGCCAGGGCCCTGGATGAGACTCCTGAGTTTAGCGCAGAGCATCCTGTTGCCGTCGTTCCAATTCCCAATATCCATTATCAGTTTCGCGAGCGCCTCGCCTCCGCGAAGCGCCGGACCATGTCCCTGGCCGGCGCTTTCTTGGCTTGTGCGTCCTGACTTAGCCTGCCGCTTCCAGCGCGGCGATGCGCTGCTCTAACGGTGGATGGCTGGCGAACAGCGCCATAAAGCCCTGCGCAATCTTGCCCGAGATACCAAAGGCCGCAAACTCACCGGCAGGCAGGTCGTGTGGCTCGTGCACGCGCTGCAGGGCGCGCAGCGCGGCAATCATCTTTTGACGTCCAGCCAGATGGGCGCCACCGGCATCGGCGTGAAATTCGCGATAGCGCGAGAACCACATCACGATCATCGAGGCGAGCACAGAGAGCAGGATCTCGGCGAGGATGCTGACGACGAAATAGCCGATGCCATGGCCCTCCTCATTCTTGAACACCACCCGGTCGACCGTATGGCCGATTACCCGCGCCAAGAACACCACGAAGGTGTTGACCACGCCCTGGATCAGCGCCAGTGTGACCATGTCGCCATTGGCGACGTGGCTGATCTCGTGGCCAACCACGGCCTCGACCTCATCTTGGCTCATGTGCTGCAACAGGCCGGTGCTCACCGCGACCAGCGCGTCGTTCTTGTTCCAGCCGGTGGCGAAGGCGTTCGGATCGGGCTGATCGAAGATGCCGACCTCGGGCATGCGGATGCCGGCCTGCTCGGACTGGCGACGGACCAGATCGATCAGCCAATGCTCGAACGGGGTCGAGGGCTGCTCGATGATCTGCACCCCCATCGAACGTTTAGCCATCCACTTGGAGAGGAACAGCGAGATCAGCGAGCCGGAGAAGCCGATCACTGCCGCGAAAACGAGTAAGGCTCCCAGGTTCAGATCAACGTTGTTTGCCGCCAGCAGCCCGCCGATTCCCAGCAGGTTGAAGACGATACTGATGACCACGAGCACCGCGATGTTGGTGCCCAAGAACAGAAGGATGCGCATCATGGTGTTTAGATCTCGTCGAGTTGATAAAGACGTTATGGTGTGTGAATCAAGCCTTTCATCGCCGCCTAGGGTGGCGATGCGCGATGTGCGTGTTGCAGCGGAAAGCCGGCGATTGCTGAGAAGAGTCATCAGAACCAATGCCGAGCAGTCGGTTGCATGAAAAAAACGGACTAAACATGCAGGTTTTGTAGGGAGTTGACAAGGTTTCGCTCGGCGGAAAGATTCGGCCTGCAGAGGCCATGCGCATGCGGCCTGTTCGCTGGGCTGATGGCTGCATCACTTTTCGCTAGACAACGCGGCCAGAGGTGACTAATATAACCGGCTCAGTGACGGGGCCATAGCTCAGCTGGGAGAGCGCAACACTGGCAGTGTTGAGGTCGGCGGTTCGATCCCGCCTGGCTCCACCAATGTCCCCATCGTCTAGAGGCCTAGGACACCGCCCTTTCACGGCGGCAACCGGGGTTCGAATCCCCGTGGGGACGCCAATTAGAATAACGGGTTAGCCGAGAAATCAGCTAACCCGTTTTTCGTTTTGAGCACCATGGCCTTTTTGTTTGCTCGCCCCCGTTTTGATCACCACCATCGATCAGCAGATCGTTCAGGCTGCTTCAGCGCTCGAGTGTATCCGGCCGGCCGGAGTCAAACCGAATGAATGATCGGCCTGGTCCACGCGTCTCTCTGGTCCTCGGTAGTGGTGGCGCCCGTGGGCTGACGCACATCGGCATCATCCAATGGCTAGAAGCGCAGGGCTATCGGATCGAGTCCATCGCCGGCTGCTCGATGGGGGCACTCGTCGGCGGCATCCATGCTGCCGGCAAGCTCGACAGTTATCGCAACTGGGTCTGCGCGCTGCGGCGTACTGATGTGTTGCGCTTTCTGGACCTCGCCTTCCATTCGTCAGGTCTGATCAAAGGCGATCGGATCATGGACCGTCTGCGGGAGATGGTGGGCGAGCACGACATCGAGCAACTACCGATCGCCTATACCGCGGTCGCGACCGATATCGAGCGCCAGCGTGAGGTCTGGATCACCAAGGGGCCGCTCTTCGATGCGATCCGCGCCTCGATCGCGGTGCCGACGCTGTTCACCCCGCATCGCTATCTCGGCCTCACCTTGGTCGATGGTGGCTTGCTGAATCCGGTTCCGATCGCGCCTACCTTCCGCGATTTCACCGATCTGACCATCGCCGTGAACCTCAACGGCGATCCCGAGGAGGCCCCCGTGTCAACCGCAACGCTCGCTCCCGGTCCCGCATCTGCGTCCAACAGGTCGTCTAACCAAAAGCGGGACGATGATCTCCGCGGACGCATCCTCGAGTTCTTGGATGGCATCGGCGAAAGCCTGAAATCTGACGACGTGGAAGCCCGCGAGCTGGGGATGTTCGAGCTGATGAGTCGTTCGTTCGAGACCATGCAGAACGCGATTTCGGCAATGAAGCTCGCCGCTTATGCGCCAGATGTGCTGATCAACGTGCCACGCGATGTTTGCGAAGCGCACGAGTTTCATCGTGCGCGCGAACTCATCGAGACTGGCTATCGGCTGGCTGAGCGAGCGCTGGCGGACGCAGCGCCGTTGAGCGTTTGATTCTTGCAACGGCAGCTGAGGGCTATCGTTCGACCATCACAGGCCCTACGATTGGCCTGTTGCCAACTTCAGGTTGATGCCTCCTCAATACCGATACGCCGACTCGATACGGCCCCGTGTTAGCACGCCATAGACGTGGTTGATGCCAGGCGCGATGGGGCGGGTCACATAGAGCGCCTCCGTGCCCTCGCGATTGAGGATGTCCAGGGCCTCTTGTAGTGTCGCCTGTAGATGCACCGGGGTGAGCTCGAGACGGTCGGCCGGGATCTCCAGCAGGTCAATCTCTTCGGCCTGCCCAGCTTGTGAGAGATGGCTGGCAATGGCGATGCCAGGCATGGCAAAGGCCGGCTTGCGGTCGCGGTCGACGATGATCCAATCCAGGTTCTCGCTCATCAAGCGCTGCGCCTGCTCGCGGCTGAGCCGAGTCTCTTGGCGCGAGAAGCGGGTGTTCATGGCGCTGGTCACGCCGCTGCGGCGCAGCATCGCGACCACTGGATTGGAGCGATAATCCAAGCCGTTGGCCCTGAGCATGGTCACGAACAACGAGTCTTTTCTGAATAGCTGCTTACTGGTGACCGCGGCCAGGATGATGGTCAGCATGCCCGGCATGATGACACCGGGGCTATGGGTCAGCTCGACCACCGCCGTCAACGCCGCCAGCGGTGCTTGTAGGCTAGCGCCCATCATGGCGCCCATGCCCAGCAGGGCATAGAAGCTGACGTACGACGCATCAGCGCCGGTTAAGCTGGCAGCCATCACGCCGGTCAGATGGCCGACGGTGGCACCCATGAAGAGCGCCGGCCCGATGGTGCCGCCCGGGATGCCGAGGCCAACGCTGGTTGAGGTTGCTAACAGCTTGGCGATCAGCAGCCCGAGCAGAAAGGTCCAGGGCAGGGTTTGCGTCAGCAGGTCGCCCAGCGAGTCATAGCCGAGCCCCATGACCTCGGGGACCAGGACACCAAAGGCACCCGCGGCCAGACCCGCCAGGCAGACGCGTGTGAAGAAACTGAGCGGCTTGCTGACACCGGCGATCGACTGCAAAAGCTGGATATAGGCGGCGGAGATGGCGCCGGCGAAGAGACCGAGCAGCAACACCGGCAGCAGGTCCGACAGCGAGGTGAGCAAGAACGGCGGGATGACGAAGGTCGGGGCACTGCCGAAGAGCGACACCGAGAGTGCATTGGCGCTGACAGCGGCGAGGATGATGGGGATGAAACCAGTGATGCTGTACTCGAGCGCCAGCACCTCCAGGGCAAAGATGACGCCCGCGAGTGGCGTATTGAACGAGGCTGAGATCCCTGCCGCGGTGCCGCAGGCGACCATGGTGCGGATGCTGTTATTCGGCAGGCTCAGCCATTGACCGAGCAGGCTGCCACTGGCCGCGCCGAGATAGACATGCGGCCCCTCGCGCCCGACCGAGTGGCCACTGATGATGGCGATGGCCGCGCCCAGGAACTGCAGCATGAAACCACGCGGAGTCATGTGACCCTGATGGTATTCCATGCGCTCCAGCACGCGGGCGACGCCAAGCACATAGAGGCCCTTGGCGAAGCGCAGGAACAGCAGTCCGATCAGCACCGCGCCCAGCACCGGCAGCAGGAAGCGCCACAGCGGCGCGATGGCCTCGTAGTTCTCGCCATGATCGGGCAGCATGAGCGCCTGCATCCCCTCCACGGCGAGACGAAAGGCGACGATGACAATCCCCGTGGCGAGGCCGGTGACGAGTCCAAGCAGCGCATGTGAGAATAATGCATCCGGCCGCGCCAGCTGCAGTCGCAGCCGCTCTAGGCTCGGCCGCCGTCCGCGCATGAAGCTTCGTTTGCTCATGAGGCTGATTATGGGCAAGCCGAGCGCGCATCAGCAAACTGACCTGATGAGTCTAGCCTTGAAGCCGGTCTGCCTTTGCAAGCCGTTGCGTGGTGGATGAGGGCCGATCGCCGATCGCCGATCGCTATGGCGTCAAGTAGATGCACAGCTACTAAGAAACGGTCCATCAACTGTTTCCCGATTTGAGGGCTCAAGGAGGGCGATTATCGGGAAATAGAAAATGGGCAGCCACTAAGCACAGGACTCGGAGAGTGCATTGGATATCGACGACATCAAACAGCAACTTGAATTTGTGACACCACGATTTCCGCGCGACGCCGTGCACGCCGCGATCGCGCAGCGCGAGGCCATCACGCCCTGGCTATTGGAGCAACTGGCGCAGTGCGCCGATGACCCGCAGGCCCTGGTCGATGAGCCGACGCGGATGACGCACCTCTATGCCATGTATCTCTTGGCGCAGTTTCGCGAGCCGGCCGCCTATCCGCTGCTGATCAAGCTGTTTTCGACCCCGGGCGAGATCAGCCTGGAGATCACCGGCGATCTGGTGACCGACGATCTCTGCGGCATCCTCGCCTCGGTCTGCGCTGGTGATCTTGAGCCGATCAAAGGGCTGATCGAGACGCCGACGGTCAACGAGTATGTGCGCGGGGCCGCTTTGAGGACGCTACCGATTCTGGTTTGCGAAGGCCAACTCGCGCGTGACGAGGCGGTTGCCTATCTGGCGACCCTGTTTCGCGGCAAACTCGAGCGTGAGTACGATCCGTTCTGGACCAGCCTGGTCCTGGTGGCTTATGAGCTCTACCCAGAGGAGCTGATGGAGGATATCGAGCAGGCCTATGCGGATGAGCTGATTGATACCTGGTTCATCGGCCTGCACGACTTTAAACAGCACCTGGCCAGAGGCAAGGAGGCGGCTCTGGAGGAGACCCGGCAGCGCGAGCCTGGACTGATCCATGACATAGTGGCGGAGATGGAACAGTGGCTTTGCTTTGAGCTCGATGCCGCGGAGCGCGAGGCTGAGCGATTCCCAGACCGGCACAAGGCGCGGCAGGAGCAAGCGTCGCTGAGGGATCAGGCGCCGCCCCAGCCGGCCAGACCGTCATCGCCGGCGACGAGCGTCAAGGTCGGACGCAATGATCCTTGTCCCTGCGGCAGTGGTCAGAAGTACAAGAAGTGTTGCCTGTCTTGATCTGGCACCAAAACACCGAGGTGGCCTGAGTGTCGAGTTCCTGCATCCTGTCGCGCCAAGCGGGCAGGGCGCGCTCAACGGCCTGCCAAAAGGCCGGATTGTGCTTGGCCTCGATGAGATGACACAGCTCATGGATCAGCAGGTAGTCGATCAGCTGGGTGGGTAGCTGAAGCGCCCGCCAGTTGAGATTGATGGTGCCGGTTGGTCCGCATGATCCCCAGCGGAAGCCCAGATCGCGGACGACGATCTTGCTGGGGGCTCGCCCCACCCGGGGCAGCAGACGCTCGATCCGCTCGGGCACCCAGGCCTTGCCGGCATCGATGTACCAGCGCCGAAAGGCTTGCTCGGCCATGGCGCGTCGAGGTCGATGGAGCAGAAAGCGGCAACCGTCGAACAGCAGGGGCTTGTCTTGCTCGGCGACCAGGATCAACGGATAGGGCTTGCCCAAGTAACGAAAGGTCTCCCCTGCGACATACTCTGGCTCGCTCTGCCGCGGGCGGTTCTGATCCTTGCGCGCCAGGGTTCGATGCACCCATAGCAGCCGCTGCGCGGCCCACTGAGCGAGTGCGCCCTGCTCAGTCGCCTCGGGCGCGTGCAGCACCAATTGACCGCCGCGATCAACGGTCAAACCGAGCGTTCGCCGCCTTGCGCTGCGTCGCACCTTGAAGGTGAGACCATCCAGTTCCAGGGTTTCGCTCATGTGCTTGGTTGCTCTCCCATGCAAATCAGCGCCTCGTGATTCTCCTTGGCAAGGGCCACCAAGCGTTGGGCCAGATCCCGCTCCTGACCGAGGGGGCAGAGCCCCGTTTCATCGATGGCGCGCACCAGCCCTTTGGTTAGCCGCTCGCGGGCATCGGCGTTGCGCCAGAAGCCGACCAGGCGGATCTCGCGCCGGATGCGCTCGACTAGGTCGAGCGTTGCTGCAATGAGGGCCTGTCGTTGGCGGTCGTCGGCATCGGCGTTCGGAAAACAGAACTCGAGCATCAGGCGCACGAAGGGAACCTGGGTCTTCGACTCCAAGCCCGGGAAGTCAGCGGTGTCACCGCGTTTCAGCTCATCAATGAAACGGCTCAGCTCGCGCTCCAGCGCATCCCAGTCGTCCTTGAAGCGTTGCAGGATGGCCGCGAGCTTCTCGCTCATCTGGCGCGCATAGCTGGGGTTTTGATTGGCGAAACCGGTGATGTGAAAGCGCGCCGCATGCTGCATCTGCGCGGCCCGCGCGCGGCTATTCGGCTCGTTGGCCAGCACCTGCTCGAAGGCGGCATCGGTGATGGTGGTGGGCGGGATCTTGGGATCGACACCCCGCGCCGAGACGTGCTTGTCGATCAGCGCCTTGACCTTCTCGGCGATACCGAGCAGGTTCAAGAGGGGATCACGATAAAGGTTGGCCGCGACCTTGTTGATGAAGCCCAACAGTTTGGCATCGCGAAACACATCCGGCGGCACCTCCGGGCGATGCTCCAAGAGATTCAGCGTCTCGTAAAACTGGCGGAGCGCGTTGATGAATTCGGCCCGGATGCGCAGATCCGCGAGGAGCTGAACGCACTGCTGAACCTGCGCGAACAGATCCGTGATGCCGCGCGATCGGAACACCTCGACGGCGCGGTTGCGACGATCCAAGAGCTTAGGCAGCTCGACGGCGATGTCCAACATCGAGCCGGCGACGTCGGCGTCGTCGTACTCCTCAAGCGCCTTGTTCAGATGCCGGGCGACGCCGATGTAGTCGACCACATAGCCACAAGGCTTGGCGCCTGCGGTGCGATTGACCCGCGCGATCGCTTGCAGCAGGTCGTGCGCGACCAGCTTGCGATCCAGATACAGCACCTGCTCGACCGGCGCATCGAAGCCGGTCAGCAGCATGTTGAAGACCACCAGCATCCCGAGCGGATCGGTCTTGTCGCTTTGCCGCGCATCGAAGCGGCGCTTGAAGCGCTGGATCAGCGCTGCCTGGTTGCCTTTGTCCGACCAGTTCTTCCAGGATTCTGGATCGTTGTGATCCGGTGAGATGATCGCGGCGACCTCCAGCGCCCGCAGTCTTGGCAACTGTGGATGCAGTCGCACCAGCTCGCGCTGTGGCTCCTCCAAGGCCTCGATCGCGTCCTCGGACAGATCGAGCAAGGCCGCGGGTAGCTGTTCCAACTCCGCCACCAGCGCGTCACGCGCCTCGTTCAGCGCCTGCTGGTAGCGTACCGCGGCGAGCCGGCTGGCGGCGACGACTTGGGCCTTGTAGCCCTCGGGCAGGATGACCTTGGCAAAGTGCTGGATCATGTCCCGGGCCTTCTGGGCGATCAGCAGCGGCGCCTCCAGCACGTCGCTGTCGGTGCCGTAGCGGGCCTTGATGACAGCCAGCTCCTCGGGCTCGTAGTCGCGGAACATATCCAGGAAGAGGTCATCGAGGGTCGCCGCATCCTTGATGAATCCGTCGGCGGTGCGGCCCTCGTAGCGAATCGGCACTGTCGCACCGTCCAGCTCGGCATCCTTGAGCACATAGCAGTCGATGAAGTCGCCGAAGATCTCCGCCGTGCGCTTCTTGTGCTTGGCCAGGATCGGCGTGCCGGTGAAGCCGATCATGGCCGCGTTCGGCAGCGCCTGGCGCAGATTCCGATGCAGGGTCAGGGAGTGGCCGCGATGTGCCTCATCGACCAACACCAAAATGTCGCGGGATTCGTTCAGCAGTGGAAAGCGCTCTTCGCGCACGTCTTGCGTGAGCCGGATCTCCTTCTCGACCACCGGCTGCTCGCGTCCCGGGCGCTTCTCCTTGCGCCGGATGGTCATGGCGATCCGATCCGCCGCCTCCTCGCCACGCTCCTGATACTTCTGCAGCATGGCAAAGACGATATCCGGCGTTGACTCGCGCAGGATGGCTTGCGTCAGCGCCGTTGGCGTCAGCCGACGGGCCAGGTCCTGTTGATTGGGACGCACCGTCTCGCCGGACAGCCGCGCCGTTGCCTTGAGCTGGCCTTCGAGGTCGGTGCGGTCGGTGACCACGACCACCTTGTAGTGCTGCAAGCCCGGCGTCATGCGCAGCTTGCGCACCAGGAACACCATGGTCAGGCTCTTGCCGGAGCCTTGGGTGTGCCACACGATGCCGCCGCGGATGGACTGGTCGTTCCAGCCCGCCGCGCCATCGTCCAACAAGCGGCGAATGATCTTGTGCACCGCGCGAAACTGTTGATAGCGGGCGACGATCTTGCGCGTGCGGCCATCGATCTGCTCGAAAACAGTGAAATTGCGCATCAGGTCGAGCAGGTGCGCGGGGCGCAGCATGCCCGCCACCAACAGTTGCTGGCTCGATAGCGCGGCCGCGGCATCGCGCGCCGCCGCCGGTCGCTGATCCTCGCCGCGGAAGAACAACGGCGTGCCAGCGCGTCCGGCTTGCTCGGGGCCGAGCGCCGCGAGCTGCTCGGCGGCAACCGGGGCGAGCGTCGCGTCTGATGCATCGGTGGATGCGAGTTCCTTGTTGACCTCGCCGTTCTCGGCATCCCCCCGCGCCTGCTGGACCTCGGCCAGCACCCGCGCGGGCGCGACCGGGCTGGTCTCGCTCCATTCCAGATAGGCATCGGGCGGCGCGCCAAGGGTGCCGACCCGGGCCTCGAAGAAATCGCTCGCGATCAACAGCTGATTGGTACGGAACAGGCGTTCGACGCCCTCGTGCTCCTGATAGAGGCTTGGCCAGACCTCGCGGCGCTGATTGGAATAGCGCAGCAGTTGGTTGATGGCCGCGGCGATGGGACTTTCGATGGCCGGGCTCTTGAACTCGGCCACCACCAGCGGCAGGCCGTTGACGAATAGCACCGCATCCGGCAGCACATGGCCCTGTCCGCTGGTCAGCTCGACCTTGAACTGATTGATCACCAGAAAGTCGTTCCGGTCCCAGTGCTCGAAATCGATGTAGCGCACCGGCTGCGGTCGGCCCTGATCCCAGTCTGGCAGTCCATCGACCACCGTGCCCTTCAGCAGCAGTTCGGTGGTTGCTTGGTTGACCTCCATCGCCCGATGCCCCGACGCCTGCTCCAGGTCGCGGATCATTTTCTCGATGCGCGCATCATCGAGCCAGGGCTGGCCATCGCGCAGATTGATCGCGCGCAGGGCCGTGGTCAGGCGGCCCTTGAGCAAGACCTCCCGCGAGCTAGTCCGCTCGCTGGACTCGGGCAGGTCGGGGTCCGCCTCGATCCAGTCCCAGCCCATGGCTTGGAGCTGCTGGCAGAAGGGACGCTCCACCAAATCCCGTTCCCATTCGATCTTGCTCATCAGTCGGCATTCCTTGTTTCGGATTGGGTCAGTCTGACACCCATGGACTCGGCCGCCCCGACGGATGAAGGCTGCTGTTTCAGGGTAAGCCTGGCTTCATGGCCTGAAAAAGTACCTTAACCACTCGGTCGCACTTGTGCTAAATCGGCCGCATGGCTCTGGTAAGATCTTGTTTTTACGTCGAGACGCCGTTTTCGTCCAGGTTTTTACTTGTGTTAACGCTTGTGCTAAATCCGGCTCCCGACAGCGCTTGCCGCAGCCAAGCGACCCGGTGGCCAACCAGGCTGTCGAACCGGGGAGCCGCTTTGCATTCAGATTCAATGGCCTCCTGGCTCCCGTTACTCACTTCCCGATGGGGTAGATAGCCACCCAGCGTTTTCTAACTGCCGCCAAGCGGCTGTGACGTGCTCAGGCTTGAACAGACGAGCCTTGCGGTTGTTCCAGGTCCGTACCCGCTCACCGGCCTCCTCGATGCTCGCCGCGGGCATCCCCGCGCCTCCGCTCGGATGGTGCGCGACCCAGTGCACGGTCGCGAGCAATTCCATGCCATAGGGCGTCTCGAAGCCTTCGATCAGATCCACGACCTGCTCCAGGCGCTGCCGAGATTCTGGCTTATCCGCAAGGAAGGTTGTTGCCGCCTCCACAGCGCCTGGCAGCAGCTCGATCTCGGTATCGGGCTTCTGGTCATCGCCATAGCCACGGATGAAGTGGCCCTCCATCACCTCAAGCACCTTATTCAGGTTCGCCGCATAGGGGCCGTAGTGCCCGGCCTCGTAACGCAATCGCAGTGGCTCACCGGCGGCCTGAAGGAAGTAGGCCAGTTTTTGCACCTCCAGCAGCGTGCGGCTGTAGTCGAGCGCGGCATAGGCGTCCATCAGTCGGATGAACAAGGCCCTAGCCTGGGTCATCGTCGGCCGCTTGGTGCCGACGGGCATGGACTTTGCTTGCGGAGTCCCGCTGGGCTCGAACAACAACACCCGAACGTCGGGCAAGCGCGAGAACGCCGCCTCAATCATCGGCCGCACAACGCCCCAGTCGAGTCCGCCAAGGCCGCAACCAAGCGGCGGCACGGCGATGGAACCGATTCCCAGCCGCTGCACCTCGGCTACGAGCGCCATCAATCCGGACTCGATGTCCTCAATACGCGACTGGCCGCGCCAGTGGCGCTTGGTCGGGAAGTTGATGATCCAGCGCGGATTGACGAGCCCCCCGTTATCGTGCACCAACATCCGGCCCGGCACCATCTCCCCGTCCTTGCAGGCACGCTTGTAGGTCTTGAAGTTGGCTGGGAATGCCTGCTTGAACTGAAGCGCGATGCCCTTGCCCATGAAGCCGACGCAGTTCACGGTGTTCACCAGCGCGTCCGCGTCAACGGTGAGCAAGTTGCCCTTGGCGATCTCGATCATCGGACACCTCCTCAGTAGTAGTACCAGTCGCGCTTGACGGCGACCTTCGGTTGTTGGCGATCCGGAAAACGGCCAAGCGTCGTCGCTACTCGGGCCTTGACGGTCCCATCGAAGACGCCGATGCCGCGGATGAGCGACCAATCCAGCGACTGCCACACCAGAAACTCCGCTTGCTTGCGGCGTCGCCGGTCGTTGTCCTCCGATGTGTCCGTCCAGTACCGCGCGCCGACCAGGCCCCAGTCAACCTGATGCAGCTCGCGGACATCGTCATACCAGATGGTGAAAGTCGCAAGGCCATGGCCGTCTGTGAAGACGAACCGGGCGCCGGACCGCTGGACAGCCTGAACCGAGGTGACCAGATAGACCAACAACTCCTGACCCTCAGCGTAGCCCCGTCTACGCGGCCGGTCTTCAGATTCAACAGCATCGGAGACAGCGGACCGAAATAAAAGGGCACATAATCGTGAACGTTGCCACCAGGGCCGCAGCGAACCGTCCTGACGCGACGGCTCGCTTGGACATCGACGTTGTGGATCGCCTGGTAGGGTAGCCCGTCCTGGGGCGTGTGATTCGGGGCATGTAGTGCCCCGCGTGTTAGCAGCGTGGGCAGGCTGCCCAAGTGGATCAGGCGATACACCCACGTCGGATTCGGCGGTTGACCGGGCATCAGGGCATTGTCATGTCCAGAGGGAGGGTGACTCGGCCGCTGAGCAAATCCTTCGACAGTCCAGCCCTCAGATTGCGAAGCTTTTTTGCTCCATCCTCCTCGGCCCTTATCGTATCGTCGCAGGCACGGATGCCTTGAACGATGCGCTCCTGCTCTTGAATCGGTGGCAACGGAAAGGGCATTTTGGCGAAGCGATCCGCGCCAAGATGTGCCACAGATGTTGTCTGCTTTGCTACCCTGGTAAAGCGCCCCGTATGCAACCAATGATGAAAAACAGCTTGACAATAGTCGGGCACGGATCTGCTGTTGCAGCGAAACCGAATGAGCGTATTCTGAAAACAGAAGGCACCAGGATCGCCCCTGTAAACGGCGCTGCGGCCGACCAACTCCAGGCTTTGCCCTTCGTTTAAGAGGATATCATCAGGCTCAAGGCCGTAAATTTTTTGCTCCGCAGGATCGAAATTCATGGATAGAACATCAGTGTAATCGATGTAACCGTCGAATACATTGGCGACGCGCAGGTAGGGTCTTATGTGCGATCCCGCTTCATGAGCCGGTGATCGCTGCCGACCCAGCCGAACTTGGCCCGCCTCTTCAACCAAAAGCACAGTCCATTGCTTGGGAAGTCGACCGAGTGGTGTATGGTCGAAATGCTCAGGTTTGGTTCCGGGATCACGCACATCGCCGTTCTCGTCGATGCCGCGAGTCAGCAAGTCATGGAGCAGTCCAATTCTGATTTGCTTGAGCTTGACAATCACCGCATTCGACTGCTGTATTGCCTCGTCCATGTGATCCAGGAAAGCGCCGATATGTTCTCTTTGGATTGCTGGAGGTGCGTAAAGGCGAAGCGCTTCCACATCTTGCTCGTTCACCGCCGGATAGTTCGAGCCAACCTCCCTTGCGCGAAGCTGGCTTGCAACAGCGTTACCAAACAACTGGTGGAACAGATATGCGCTGTCTGACTCTTGATGTGGACGCAGCACAGCAAAGCCGGTCGACGCGACTAATGGAAGGTCGACGGGGGTGCGAATGATGCCATGTGCTTTTAGTCCGGGTCGGACGGTCGAAAGGAGAACGTCGCCAGGTCGAACCACGCGTTGGGCTCGACTTGGTGCATCAACCCTGGAGCAGACCCTGGTAACGGACCAGTCGATCACACCCTGATTGATCGAGGAGATATCCAAGTAGCGAAACTGCGCTGGTTGTTCAGAGCCAGAGCCTAAGGATTCCGGATTCACTGAACAAATATCAGTAATTGGGCAGTCGACTCCATGAGCGCTGCCTAAGGCCGCTGCTTCGGTCAGGGCTTGCGAGGCTCCAAGTATTGCGAGGCTTGACCCGTCTTCCATTACGTGTAGTCCAATTGCTCTAGTACGGAATTGATCCGCCCCTCTATGCGGGCGCGGTCTTGGCGCAAATTTGTCAGTGTGATGCGATACTTGTTCCAAGTCTTCTCTGCGAAACCGACTGCTGCAGCTCGCTGCTCCGCCAAAGCCGCATCCAACCCTGCTTGCAGGTCTTGCGCGAACAGCATCAACACCAACTCCTCTTTTTCGTCCTCGCTCATCACCCCGCAACGTGACTTCAGCTCCTCCAAGAAAGCGGCGAGCAGGGCGCGGTAGCGTTTGCGGGCCTTGGCGAGGTCGTCGAGGATTGTCTGGTAAGGCGTTAGTGCCTCACTGATCCGGTTCAGCTCGGCATGGACCGGAGCCAGTTGCCTCTCGAGCGTCCGGTGCCGCGCCTCAGCGTCGCGAAGCTGTTCTTCGCGCTTGCGTGCCGCCGCGCGGGCACGGGCATTGTCGGCGACAGGCAGCTCAAGCTGCGCCTTCAGCCGTCCGATCTGGGTCGCGAGCTTGCCAATCGCCTTCAACGGCTCGCGATGTTCGGCGCGCAGCTCCTTGGCCTGGCGCTCCAGATCCTTGGCCTGATTCCAGTTGCTCAGCTCATCCTCGTCCAGATCCTCGGGCGCGTTGTCGGCCTCGAAGGCGGCCTTGTCGGCCTTCAGGCGCGCGACCTCGGCGCGGGTCTCGGCGATCCGCTCCAGGTAATCGCCCATGGTGGCCAGCACCAGCTTGTGGCTGAAGGGATCGAACGCCGGGCCGGTGTTGTCTTCGTCGTCCAGGGCATCGGCGATGGCGTCGATCCAGCCGTCGATGACGCCGGCGAAGCCGCGCTCCATCAGGGTCTTGAGATCGGCGAGGCTGTCAGTCCACCAAGCCGCGACCACACCGGCGAGCTTGAAATAGTCCAACACCGCGAGCGGGGCGAGGGCCTCGGCGAAGCTGGCCAGCATCTCGGCGCGGACGGCATTGAGGTTGCGGCGCTCGCTCAGCGCGGTGAGCTTGGGGGCATGCGCGCGCCACCAACTGGCGAGCTGTTCCTGGACGCTCTGGAGGCGGGCCTGGACGCCGGGGTCTTGCTCGATCAGCGCTCGGATGGCCGCGCGTTCGGTCAGGGCTGGGGCAAAGTCCCGATAGGCGCTCTGGGCGAGCCGAAGCTCCAGTTGTCGGGTCGCCGTGACGCGCCCGGTGGTGTCGCTGGCTGGCGGGAGCTGGTCGCTGTCGGCTGGGTTGCCAGCGGGGCGCCGCTCATCGCGGGAGACGAAGAGCTTGCTCGGGTCCAGCCCGATGGCCTCGAACAGCGCGCGCTGGGCGTCGATCTCCGCCGCGGGCACGCCGCCATGCAGATGCGCGCGCACGTCCTGCGGCTCGGGCGGCGGGGCGTTGTCGACATAGCGGCGGATGTTCAGGTTCCAGTCGTTGCTCGGGTCGCCGATCTCGGCGATCGGCACGACGCGGGCGTAGGCGGGCAGATCCTCGAAGCGCTTGTAGGCAGTGACGATCTTCTCGATGTCCTCCGGCCTGAGCGCGTTCTGCGCGCGACCGGCGTGATACTCGGCATCGGCGTTGATGAACAGCACCCGGCCACGACGGCCCTCGGGCTTGTTGGGGTTCTCTGGCTGGCCGCTCAGGTTCGGGCGCATCACCAGGATGCAGGCCGGGATTGCGGCGCCGTAGAAGAGATTCGGCGGCAGGCCGATGACGGCCTCGATCAGGTCCTGTTGCAGTAGCTTCTGGCGGATCTCGCGCTCGGCGCCGGCGCGGAACAGCACCCCGTGCGGCATCACCGTGGCGACCATGCCATGGGGCCGACAGACCGCGAGCATGTGCTGGGCGAACATCAGATCGGCCTTCTTGCCAGTGGTGGGGCACCAACCCCAGCGAAAGCGCTCGGGGTACTCCATGTTGGTGCGGCTGTAGTTCTGACTGAAGGGCGGATTGGCGATGACGCGATCGAAGCGCTCTAACTCCCCGGCCTCCCGGTGCTGGGGGTGCAGCAGTGTGTCCTCAAGCTGAATGTCGGCGCCCTCGACGCCATGCAGCAACATGTTCAGCTTGCAGATCGACCAGGCGGAGGCATCGTTGACCTGGCCCGCGAGCACCAGATCACGCGGGTCGCCGCCGGATTGCTCGACATACTCGCGGCTGATGATCAACATGCCGCCGGAACCGCAGGTGGGATCATAGACGCGCATGCCGGCGGCGGGCTTGAGGATGCGCACCATGAGCCGGATCAGATCGCGCGGGGTGTAGAAGTCGCCGCCCTTCTTGCCGGCGGATTCGGCGAACATGTTGATCAGGTATTCGTAGGCGCTGCCGAGCAGGTCCGAGAACTGGAAGTCCTCGTTGCGCAGCCGGTGCTTGCTGAAGTGGCGCACCAGGTCGGCGCAGGCATCGTCGCTGACCACGCGCTTGTTGCCCTGCATGCGCTGGAACTGGATGTGGTCGAGCACATGGGTCAGGGAGTCGTTGCTCTCGGTGAGCGCCGCGAGCGCCTCGTCGAGCCGACTGCCGAAGGGCTTGCTGGCGTCGCTGAGCTTGGATTGCAGGTAGGTCCAGCGCGCCCGTTCTGGCACGAAGAAGCTGTCGTAGAAGTCCGGGTTCTCGCCATAGCGCTGCTCGGCGATATCTTGCATCAACCCTTGCGCCACCTTGCGGTTGACGATGCGCTCGCGCTCGGCGTCGTACTGGTCCGAGCAGCGCTTCAGGAACAGCAGGCCGAAGATGTAGTCCTTGTAGGTGGCGGCATCCAGTCCTTCTTGGCGCAGCCGGTCGGCAGCGGAGAGCAGGTGGCGTTCGAGCTTGGCGAGGGAGAGCTTGGGCATGGGTGCTGAGAGCCTGCCCTATCGAGGGGCTGCATCTAGGGCGGTAGCGCGTCGCTGTCGAGAAGAAGGATGATGAGCATCCATCCGGCCGAACGCTCAGGAGTAGAACGGATTCAGGAGCTTGACGCCGGTGAAAGTGAAATCATCGATGTTGCGGGTGACCAAGGTCAGGTCATTTATCAGCGCCGTCGCAGCGATCTGCTTGTCGAGTACGTTCTCGGGATGCGGGACGCGCAGTCGCCCCCACAGCAACGCCTCCGCGCGGCCAAAATCCAGAATTCGGTTCGCGTAGTCATCCATCAGCGAATTGAGCCAGCGTTCAAGCCGCTGTGCCTGCGATCTATCTCCCCGATACCGCAACAGATCAACCCCGCGCCTGAGCTCACCAAGGGTGACAACGCTGAGGTAGACGCGGGCATGATCGGCATCCAAAGCGCGGACTAACTCCAGGACACCGGCATTGGCCCGCTGACCCTTGCGCAGCTCGCTAACAACATTGGTGTCGAACAAATACATCCGGGTGTTGTTCAGTCGAAGACCGGCGGCGCAGTCTCGTCTTGCCTGCGCGCAAAGTCTTCGTCGTGGCCAACATCCGGCATGTCTGCGAGCACTTGCAGAAAGCTGCGACGCTTCGGACGCCGCAGGGCTTCCTCCAGAATGCGCCGGTGCTCCGCTTCGGCGCTCACGCCATGAGCACTCGCACGCTCCTTAAGCGCCTGGCTGATATCAGCATCGACATTGCGTACTAATAGATCGGCCATCACATCATCCACCTAGGCTCACTTGGTGTTCAGCATGATAGCATTGATAGCGGCCCTTCCGATACGCTCGTCGATCAAGAGCAGTTTGCCTAGTCCATCAAGGTCTTGCGCAACCTTAGAGGCGCTGCTGCAGCGGATCGGCAATGTGGAGGGTTCTATCCGTTGAACAAATAAATAGACGGACATAGCCTTTTGCGCTATTCTGTTCTGCATGAAGCGCATCAAACTCAGTGCCTGGGCCAAGCAGCAAGGGATTGCGTACCGCACCGCGTGGAACTGGTACAAGGCGGGGAAATTGCCGGCCCCGGCGCACCAAACCGAGACCGGCACCATCCTGGTCGAGGTGACTGACGAGGCTCCGGCGGGCGGCACACGTGCCGTGCTCTACGCCCGCGTCTCCAGCCACGACCAGAAGCCCCAGCT